>CAWGLJ010000001.1:0-121630 GCA_963823415.1 uncultured Gammaproteobacteria bacterium
ATGGACAAGGAGTCCCCGGGCGCCTCGCGCGTGAAGCGCGCGATCGAGCAGGAGGTCTACCTCGGCGAGCTGCCGCTCATGACCGAGAACGGCACCTTCATCGTCAACGGCACCGAGCGCGTGATCGTCTCCCAGCTGCACCGCAGCCCCGGCGTCATCTTCGACCACGACAAGGGCAAGACCCACAGCTCCGGCAAGCTGCTGTTCCAGGCGCGCGTGATCCCGTATCGCGGCTCCTGGCTCGACTTCGAGTTCGACGCGAAGGACTGCGTGTTCGCGCGCATCGACCGGCGCCGCAAGCTGCCGGTGTCGATCCTGCTGCGCGCGCTCGGCTACAACAATTCCGACATCCTGCGCATGTTCTTCGACCGCAACACGGTGCACCTGACCAAGAAGGGCCCCGAGCTCGAGCTGGTGCCCGAGCGCCTGCGCGGCGAGACCGCGATGTTCGAGATCAGCGCCAACGGCAAGGTCATCGTCGAGGAAGGCCGCCGCATCACGGCGCGCCACGTGCGCCAGCTCGAGGAAGCGGGCGTCAAGCGCCTCCACGTGCCCGTCGAGTACCTCGAGGGCAAGATCATCGCCCACGACGTCGCCGACCCGAAGACCGGCGAAGTGCTCGCCTCGGCCAACGACGTGCTGACGGTGGCGCTGGTCGAGAAGTTCGTGAACGCGGAGATCACGGAGATCGGCACGCTGTACGTGAACGACCTCGATCGCGGCCCGTACATCTCGGACACGCTGCGCATCGACGCGTCCACGACCCGCCTCGAGGCGCTGATCGAGATCTACCGGATGATGCGCCCGGGCGAGCCGCCGACCAAGGACGCGGCCGAGAACCTGTTCCACAACCTGTTCTTCAACGGCGAGCGCTACGACCTGTCGGCCGTGGGCCGCATGAAGTTCAACCGGCGCGTGAACCGCGCGGTGCCGGAGGGCCTCACGGAGGCCGGCGTCGAGCGCTGGCTCGAGGAGCCGGGCATCCTGTTCGACGGCCGCTACTTCGCGACCGTTTCCGAGCAGCGCAAGGACGAGACCGGCAAGGCGCTGGTCGCCAAGTACGGCGACTCCCTGTCGGACGTCGTCGACGTGCTGCGCACGCTGATCGCGATCAAGAACGGCGACGGCAAGGTCGACGACATCGACCACCTCGGCAACCGCCGCGTGCGCTGCGTCGGCGAGATGGCGGAAGTCGCCTTCCGCATCGGCCTGGTGCGCGTCGAGCGCGCCGTCAAGGAGCGCCTGACGCTCGCCGAGAACGAGGAGATCAACCCGCAGGACATGATCAACGCGAAGCCGGTGGCCGCGGCGGTCAAGGAGTTCTTCGGTTCCTCGCAGCTCTCGCAGTTCATGGACCAGAACAACCCGCTGTCCGAGATCACCCACAAGCGCCGCGTGTCGGCGCTCGGCGAGGGCGGCCTCAAGCGCGAGCGCGCAGGGTTCGAGGTGCGCGACGTCCACCCGACCCATTACGGCCGCGTCTGCCCGATCGAGACGCCGGAAGGCCCGAACATCGGCCTGATCAACTCGCTCGCGGTCTACGCCCGCACCAACAAGTACGGCTTCCTCGAGACGCCGTACCGCCGCGTGCGCGAGCGGCGCGTGACCGGCGACGTCGACTTCCTGTCGGCGATCGAGGAGAGCGAGTTCGTGATCGCGCAGGCGAACGCGCCGCTCGACGACAAGGGCCGCTTCACGGACGAGCTGGTTTCCTGCCGCTACCAGAACGAGTTCACGCTGATGCCGGCGGAGCGCATCGAGTACATGGACGTGTCGCCGCGCCAGATCGTCTCGGTCGCCGCCGCGCTGATCCCGTTCCTCGAGCACGACGACGCGAACCGCGCCCTGATGGGCTCGAACATGCAGCGCCAGGCGGTGCCGACGCTGCGTTCGTCCACCCCGCTGGTGGGCACGGGCATCGAGCGGACGGTCGCGATCGACTCCGGCGTGGCGGTGATCGCGCGCCGCGGCGGCGCGGTCGACTCGGTCGACGCGTCGCGCGTCGTGGTGCGCGTCAACGAGGCCGAGGTCACGGCCGGCGAACCGGGCGTCGACATCTACAACCTCACGAAGTACACGCGCTCGAACCAGAACACCTGCATCAACCAGCAGCCGCTGGTGCGGGTGGGCAACACGATCGCGAAGGGCGACGTGCTGGCCGACGGCCCGTCGACGCGACCTCGGCGAACTCGCGCTCGGCCAGAACATGCTGGTCGCGTTCATGCCGTGGAACGGCTACAACTTCGAGGACTCGATCCTGATCTCGGAGCGCGTGGTCGAGGAAGAACGCTTCACGACCATCCACATCGAGGAGCTGACCTGCGTCGCGCGCGACACCAAGCTCGGGCCCGAGGAGATCACCGCGGACATCCCGAACGTCGGCGACACCGCGCTCGCCAAGCTCGACGAGGCCGGCATCGTCTTCATCGGCGCCGAGGTCAAGGCGGGCGACATCCTGGTCGGCAAGGTGACGCCGAAGGGCGAGACCCAGCTGACCCCCGAGGAGAAGCTGCTGCGCGCGATCTTCGGCGAGAAGGCCTCGGACGTGAAGGACACTTCGCTGCGCGTGCCGCCGGGGATGGACGGCACCGTGATCGACGTGCGCGTCTTCACGCGCGACGGCGTGGAGAAGGACAGCCGCGCGCTCGCGATCCAGAAGTCCGAGATCGAGAAGGTCCGCAAGGACCTGAACGACCAGCGCCGCATCCTCGAGGACGACCTGTTCTCGCGCCTGCGCGTCGCGCTCGTCGGCGAGACCGCGAGCGGCGGTCCGCGCCGCCTGAAGACGGGCAGCGAAGTGACCGCGGAGTTCCTGGACGAACTGCCGCACGAGGAGTGGTTCGAGATCCGCATGCGCGACGAGGGCCCCTCGGCCGCGATCGAGAGCGTCCGCAAGCGCCTCGCCGAGCAGCACAAGGAATTCGAGCGCCGCTTCGAGGCCAAGAAGGCCAAGATCACGGCGGGCGACGACCTGGCGCCGGGCGTGCTCAAGATGGTCAAGGTCTACCTCGCCGTGAAGCGCCGCATCCAGCCGGGCGACAAGATGGCCGGCCGGCACGGCAACAAGGGCGTGGTGTCCACGATCGTCCCGGTCGAGGACATGCCTTACCTCGCGGACGGCACGCCGATCGACATCGTGCTGAACCCGCTGGGCGTGCCCTCGCGCATGAACATCGGCCAGATCCTCGAAGCCCACCTCGGGTGGGCGGCGCGCGGTCTCGGCACCAAGATCAACCGGATGATCGAGGCGCAGGAGGCGGTGACGGAGCTCAGGAAGTTCCTCGACCGCATCTACAACGGGACCGGCGGCCAGAAGGAGGACATCGCCTCGTTCACGGACGAAGAGATCCGGGAACTGGCGCGCAACCTCACCGACGGCGTGCCGATGGCGACGCCGGTGTTCGACGGCGCGAGCGAGGCCGAGATCAAGTCGCTGCTCCAGCTCGCCGACCTGCCGGTGTCCGGCCAGACGACGCTGACCGACGGCCGCACGGGCGAGGCCTTCGACCGGCAGGTGACTGTCGGCTACATGTACATGCTGAAGCTGAACCACCTGGTGGACGACAAGATGCATGCGCGCTCGACCGGGCCCTACAGCCTGGTCACGCAGCAGCCGCTCGGCGGCAAGGCGCAGTTCGGCGGGCAGCGCTTCGGCGAGATGGAGGTCTGGGCGCTCGAGGCCTACGGCGCTTCCTACACGCTGCAGGAGATGCTGACCGTCAAGTCCGACGACGTGAACGGCCGCACGAAGATGTACAAGAACATCGTCGACGGCAATCACCAGATGGACGCCGGCATGCCGGAGTCCTTCAACGTGCTGGTCAAGGAAATCCGTTCGCTCGCGATCAACATCGAGCTCGAGCAGGAAGGGTGATCGAATGAAAGACCTCATGAAGTTCTTCAAGCCGCAGGCCCAGGTCGAGAATTTCGACTCGATCCGCATCGCGCTGACGTCGCCGGAGATGATCAAGTCCTGGTCATACGGCGAGGTGCGCAAGCCCGAGACGATCAACTACCGCACCTTCAAGCCGGAACGCGACGGCCTGTTCTGCGCGAAGATCTTCGGGCCCGTGAAGGACTACGAGTGCCTGTGCGGCAAGTACAAGCGGCTCAAGCACCGCGGCGTGGTCTGCGAGAAGTGCGGCGTCGAGGTCACGCAGTCGAAGGTCCGGCGCGAGCGCATGGGCCACATCGAGCTCGCGAGCCCGGTGGCGCACATCTGGTTCCTGAAGTCCCTGCCGTCGCGCATCGGCCTGATGGTGGACATGACGCTCAGGGACCTCGAGCGCGTGCTGTACTTCGAGGCCTTCGTGGTCGTCGACCCGGGCATGACGCCGCTCGAGCGCGGCCAGCTCATGTCCAACGAGATGTACCTCGAGGCGATCGAGAAGTACGGCGACGAGTTCGACGCGCGCATGGGCGCCGAGGCGATCCTCGAGCTGCTGAAGACGATCGAGCTCGCGACCGAGGTCGGCAAGGTCCGCACCGAGATCGACGGCACCACCTCCGAAACCAAGATCAAGCGCCTGACCAAGCGCCTGAAGCTGCTCGAGTCGTTCATCGAGTCGGGCAACAACCCGCAGTGGATGGTGCTGACCGTCCTGCCGGTGCTGCCGCCCGACCTGCGCCCGCTGGTGCCGCTGGACGGCGGCCGCTTCGCGACCTCGGACCTGAACGACCTGTACCGCCGGGTCATCAACCGCAACAACCGCCTGCGCCGGCTGCTCGAGCTGAACGCGCCGGACATCATCGTGCGCAACGAGAAGCGCATGCTGCAGGAGTCGGTGGACGCGCTGCTCGACAACGGGCGCCGCGGCCGCGCGATCACGGGCACCAACAAGCGCCCGCTGAAGTCGCTCGCCGACATGATCAAGGGCAAGCAGGGCCGCTTCCGGCAGAACCTGCTCGGCAAGCGCGTCGACTACTCGGGACGCTCGGTCATCGTGGTCGGCCCGACGCTGCGCCTGCACCAGTGCGGCCTGCCGAAGAAGATGGCGCTCGAGCTGTTCAAGCCGTTCATCTTCCACAAGCTCCAGCTGCGCGGGCTCGCGACGACGATCAAGGCCGCCAAGCGCCTGGTCGAGCGCGAGGGCCCGGAAGTCTGGGACATCCTCGAGGAAGTCATCCGCGAGCACCCGGTGCTGCTGAACCGCGCGCCGACGCTGCACCGCCTCGGCATCCAGGCCTTCGAGCCGGTGCTGATCGAGGGCAAGGCGATCCAGCTGCACCCGCTCGTCTGCACCGCGTTCAACGCGGACTTCGACGGCGACCAGATGGCCGTGCACGTGCCGCTGTCGCTCGAGGCCCAGCTCGAGGCGCGCGCGCTGATGCTGTCCTCGAACAACATCCTGTCGCCCGGCGAACGGCGACCCGATCATCGTGCCGTCGCAGGACGTCGTGCTCGGCCTCTACTACCTGACGCGCGAGCGCGCCGGGGCGAAGGGCGAGGGCATGATCTTCACCGACGTGCGCGAGGTCCATCGCGCGCACGAGACGCGCGAGGCCGAGCTGCACGCGGGGGTGCGCGTGCGCATCGTCGAGTGGGCGAAGGATGCCGAGGGCGTCCTCAGGCAGAAGCGCCGCCTGGTCAAGACCACCGTCGGGCCGGGCGCTGCTGTCCGACCTGCTGCCGCGCGGGCTCTCGTTCGACCTGGTGAACCAGGACATGACCAAGAAGCGCGTGCAGGCGGTCATCAACTCCTGCTACCGCGCCCTCGGCCTCAAGGAGACCGTGATCTTCGCCGACCGGCTGATGTACACGGGCTTCTCGTACGCGACGCGCGCCGCGATCTCGATCGGCGTGGACGACATGATGGTCCCGCCGCAGAAGACCAAGATCCTTGCGTCCGCCGAGCGCGAGGTGAAGGAGATCCAGGACCAGTACGAGTCCGGCCTCGTCACGAACGGCGAGCGCTACAACAAGGTCGTCGACATCTGGTCGCGTACCAACGACCAGATCGGCAAGGCGATGATGGACCAGCTGCGGTTCGAGGAAGGAACCGACCGCAAGGGCCGCAAGGTCCAGCAGGGTTCGTTCAACTCCATCTTCATGATGGCCGACTCCGGCGCGCGCGGCTCCGCGGCGCAGATCCGCCAGCTGGCCGGCATGCGCGGCCTGATGGCGAAGCCGGACGGCTCGATCATCGAGACGCCGATCACGGCGAACTTCCGCGAGGGACTGAACGTCCTGCAGTACTTCATCTCGACCCACGGCGCCCGCAAGGGCCTCGCGGACACCGCGCTGAAGACCGCCAACTCCGGCTACCTGACGCGCCGTCTCGTCGACGTCGCCCAGGACCTGGTCGTGACGCTCACCGACTGCGGCACGTCGCGCGGCCTCGAAGTGACGCCGATCGTCGAGGGCGGCGACGTGGTCGAGGGACTCGGCGAGCGCGTGCTCGGCCGCGTGACCGCGGCCGACGTGCCGAAGCCGGGCACCGACGAGGCGCTGATCGACGCGGGCACGCTGATCGACGAGCGCCTGGTGCAGGAGCTGGAGAGTCCACGGCGTCGACCAGATCAAGGTGCGCTCGCCGATCACCTGCAGCGTGCGTTACGGCGTCTGCGCCATGTGCTACGGCCGCGACCTGGCGCGCGGCCGGCTCATCTCGATCGGCGAGGCGGTCGGCGTGATCGCCGCGCAGTCGATCGGCGAGCCGGGCACGCAGCTGACGATGCGCACGTTCCACATCGGCGGCGCGGCTTCCCGCGCGGCCGCGATCTCGCTGGTCGAGATCAAGGGCAAGGGCACGCTGCGCTTCCACAACGTGAAGTCGGTGCGCCACGAGAAGGGCCACCTCGTCACGCACGTCCCGCTCCGGCGAGATCGGCGTGATCGACGAGTTCGGCCGCGAGCGCGAGCGCTACAAGATCCCGTACGGCGCGACCATCGTCGCGGACGAGGGCAAGGCGGTGGTGCCGGGCCAGATCGTCGCGAACTGGGACCCGCACACCCACCCGGTCGTCACCGAGGTCGCGGGCTTCATCCGCTTCAACGACTTCGTCGACGGCGTGACCGTGCAGTCGCAGCTGGACGAGGTCACCGGCCTGTCCTCGGTCGAGGTGCTCGACCCGAAGCAGCGTGCCGCGGCCGGTCGCGACCTGCGCCCGGTGCTGAAGCTCGTGAACGCGAAGGGCAAGGAAGTCACCTTCGCGAACACCGACATCCCGGCGGTCTACACGCTGCCGGCGGGTGCGCTCGTGTCGCTCGAGGACGGCGCCAAGGTGTCCGTCGGCGACGTCATCGCGCGCATCCCGCAGGAGTCCTCGAAGACCCGCGACATCACGGGCGGCCTGCCGCGCGTGGCGGACCTGTTCGAGGCACGCAAGCCCAAGGAGCCCGCGATCCTCGCCGAGGTGACGGGCACCGTGAGCTTCGGCCGCGAGACCAAGGGCAAGCGCCGCCTGGTCATCACCGGCGAGAGCAGCGAGCGCTACGAGGAGCTGATCCCGAAGTGGCGCCAGCTCAACGTGTTCGAGGGCGAGCACGTGGAGCGCGGCGAAGTGATCGCGGAAGGCGAGCCGAACCCGCACGACATCCTGCGCCTGCAGGGCGTCGCGGCGCTCGCCAACTACCTCACGCGCGAGATCCAGGACGTCTATCGCCTGCAGGGCGTGAAGATCAACGACAAGCACATCGAGGTGATCGTCCGGCAGATGCTGCGCAAGGTCGAGGTCAAGGAAGCGGGCGACTCCACGCTGCTGCGCGGCGAGCAGCTCGAGCGTGCGCGCATCCTCGAGCTCAATGACCGCCTCGAGGGCGCAAAGAAGAAGCCGGCGGAGTTCGAGCCGATGCTGCTCGGCATCACCAAGGCCTCGCTGCAGACCGATTCGTTCATCTCCGCGGCCTCCTTCCAGGAGACCACGCGCGTGCTGACCGATGCGGCCGTGCGCGGCATCAAGGACGACCTGCGCGGGCTCAAGGAGAACGTCATCGTCGGCCGCCTGATCCCGGCCGGCACTGGCTTCTCCTTCCATGCCCAGCGCCGGGCCAAGCGCGGCGACACAGAGGACCACCGGGGCTTCCTGGACTCCAGCGCCGAGGTGGTGGCCGAGGAACCGGTCGGCGCAGGAGGCAGTCGGCGAGTAAAATCAAGGACTTGCGTCGGCGGCGGCTCGAAGGGGTCTGACCCCTTCAGCTGCCACCGGCGCAGCCCGGTCGGGGCCCGTCGCTGAAGGGGTCAGACCCCTCCGGCGAGACCTTGACGCTCCACCGGCCCAGTCACTAAAATCGCGGGCCTTTTCGGCCCCCACCCCCAGCCGGGTGGGGCGGAATAGCCAAACAACATGCATCCGGGCCGCCACATGGGCGGCCCGGCGTTTCATGCGTCCGGGAACCCGGACGCCGCGGGGATCGAAGGACGACATGTCGACGACCAACCAGCTGATCCGTGGCGGCCGCACTGCGGCCACGTACAAGTCGAAGGTGCCGGCGCTGCAGCGCTCGCCGCAGCGACGCGGCGTCTGCACGCGCGTCTACACGACGACGCCGAAGAAGCCGAACTCGGCGCTGCGCAAGGTCTGCCGCGTGCGCCTCACGAACGGCTACGAGGTCACGAGCTACATCGGCGGCGAGGGCCACAACCTGCAGGAGCACTCGGTGGTCATGATCCGCGGCGGCCGCGTGAAGGACCTGCCGGGCGTCCGCTACCACACGGTCCGCGGCACGCTCGACTGCGCCGGCGTCGCCGACCGCAAGCAGAGCCGCTCGCAAGTACGGCGCCAAGCGCCCGAAGAAGTAACGGAGATCACGAGCATGTCCCGTCGTACATCCGCGCCGACGCGCATCATCCTTCCCGACCCGAAGTTCGGGAGCGAGATGCTTGCCAAGTTCATGAACATGGTCATGTCGAGCGGCAAGAAGTCCGCCGCCGAGCACATCGTGTACGGCGCGATCGACCGCATCTCCGAGAAGACCAACCTCAAGGGCGACGCCGCCCTCGAAGTGCTCTCGAACGCGCTCGAGAACGTCAAGCCCGCGGTCGAGGTGAAGTCCCGCCGCGTCGGCGGCGCGACCTACCAGGTGCCGGTCGAGGTCCGCCCGGCGCGCCGGCAGACGCTGGCGATGCGCTGGCTGATCGAGGCCGCGCGCGCGCGCAGCGAGAAGTCCATGGCGCACCGCCTGGCCCACGAGCTGATGGACGCCGCGGAGAACCGCGGCACGGCCGTGCGCAAGCGCGAGGACACGCACCGCATGGCGGAGGCCAACAAGGCCTTCGCGCACTACCGCTGGTAAAGAGACCGACATGCCCCGTACTACGCCCATCGAGCTCTACCGGAACATCGGCATTTCGGCGCACATCGACGCCGGAAAGACGACGACGACCGAGCGCGTGCTGTTCTACACGGGCGTCTCGCACAAGATCGGCGAGGTCCACGACGGCGCGGCCGTGATGGACTACATGGAGCAGGAGCAGGAGCGCGGCATCACGATCACCGCGGCGGCGACGACCTGCTTCTGGAAGGGGATGGACGCCCACTACCCCGAGCACCGCATCAACATCATCGACACGCCCGGGACACGTCGACTTCACGATCGAGGTCGAGCGCTCGCTGCGCGTGCTCGACTCGGCGGTCGCCGTGTACTGCGCCGTGTCCGGCGTGCAGCCCCAGTCCGAGACGGTCTGGCGGCAGATGAACAAGTACAAGGTCCCGCGCGTCGCGTTCGTCAACAAGATGGACCGCGCCGGCGCCAACTTCCTGCGCTGCGTGGAGCAGATCGGCACGCGCCTGAAGGGCAACCCGGTCGTGATCCAGCTGCCGATCGGCGCGGAAGAGAAGTTCGCCGGCATCGTCGACCTGATCCGCATGAAGTCGATCTGGTGGGACGAGGAATCGCAGGGCATGCGCTTCGAGTACCGCGACATCCCGGCCGACATGAAGGCGCAGTGCGACGAGTACCGCACCAAGCTGGTCGAGGCGGCCGCCGAGGGCAACGAGGAACTGCTGAACAAGTACCTCGAGACCAACGACGCTCTCGACCGAGGAGATCAAGAAGGGCCTGCGCGAGCGCGCGATCCGGAACGAGATCTGCATCGTCACCTGCGGCTCCGCCTTCAAGAACAAGGGCGTGCAGGCGGTGCTCGACGCGGTCATCGACTACATGCCGTCGCCGGTCGAGGTGCCGGACGTCAAGGGCCAGACCGAGGAAGGCGAGGAACTCACCCGTCCGCCCACGGACGAGGCGCCGTTCTCCGCGCTCGCGTTCAAGATCCTGAACGACCCGTTCGTCGGCAACCTGACGTTCTTCCGCGTCTATTCGGGCACGCTGAACTCGGGCGACCAGGTCTACGTGCCGAACCGCTCGCGCAAGGAGCGCATCGGCCGCCTGCTGCAGATGCACGCGAGCGAGCGCGAGGAGATCAAGGAAGTCCGCGCCGGCGACATCGCCGCGGCCGTGGGCCTCAAGGACGTGACGACCGGCGACACGCTGTCCGATCCGGACGACGTGATCGTGCTCGAGAAGATGGAGTTCCCGGCGCCGGTGATCTCGGTCGCCGTCGAGCCGAAGACCAAGGCCGACCAGGAAAAGATGGGCATCGCGCTGCAGCGCCTCGCCAAGGAAGACCCGTCGTTCCGCGTGTCCACCGACCAGGAGTCCGGGCAGACGATCATCTCCGGCATGGGCGAGCTGCACCTCGAGATCATCGTCGACCGCATGAAGCGCGAGTTCAAGGTCGAGGCGAACGTCGGCAAGCCGCAGGTCGCCTACCGCGAGACGATCCGCAAGAGCGTCGAGCAGGAAGGCAAGTTCGTGCGCCAGTCCGGCGGCCGCGGCCAGTACGGCCACGTCTGGATCCGCCTCGAGCCGCTCGAGGAAGGCAAGGGCTACGAGTTCGTCAACGAGATCGTGGGCGGCGTGATCCCGCGCGAGTACATCCCGGCGGTCGACAAGGGCATCAAGGAACAGCTGGGCAACGGCGTCATCGCCGGCTTCCCGATCGTGGACGTGAAGGTCGCCCTGACCGACGGCTCGTACCACGACGTCGACTCGAGCGAAATGGCGTTCAAGATCGCCGGCACGCATGGCCTTCAAGGAAGGCTTCGCCAAGGCGAAGCCGGTGCTGCTCGAGCCGATCATGAACGTCGAGGTCGTGACGCCGGAGGAGTACTCGGGCGACGTGATCGGCGACCTCAACCGCCGCCGCGGCCAGATCACCGGCATGGACGAGTCGCCGTCCGGGAAGATCGTGACCGCCGACGTCCCGCTCGCGGAGATGTTCGGCTACGCGACGTCCGTGCGCTCCATGAGCCAGGGCCGCGCCACGTTCACGATGGAGTTCAAGAAGTACGTCGAGGTGCCGAACAACGTCGCCGAGACGGTCCTCAAGAAAGCCTCTTAAGGGAAGATTGCGCAATGGCCAAGGAAAAATTCGTCCGGTCTAAGCCTCATGTGAACGTGGGGACGATTGGGCACGTGGATCACGGGAAGACGACGCTGACGGCGGCGTTGACCAAGGTGATGGCGGAGAAGAACGGGGGCGAGTTCACGGCGTACGACCAGATTGACAAGGCGCCGGAAGAGAAGGCGCGTGGTATCACGATTGCGACGGCGCACGTGGAGTACCAGTCGCCGGTGCGTCATTACGCGCACGTGGACTGCCCGGGCCATGCGGACTACGTGAAGAACATGATCACGGGTGCGGCGCAGATGGACGGCGCGATTCTGGTGGTGTCTGCGGCTGACGGCCCGATGCCGCAGACGCGCGAGCACATCCTGCTGGCGCGCCAGGTGGGTGTGCCGTACATCGTCGTTTTCCTGAACAAGTGCGACATGGTGGACGACGCCGAGCTGATCGAGCTGGTGGAGATGGAGGTGCGCGAGCTGCTCTCGAAGTACCAGTTCCCGGGCGACGACACGCCGATCGTGCGCGGTTCCGCGCTGAAGGCGCTGGAAGGCGCGGCGGGCGAGCTGGGTGCCGACTCGGTGGTGAAGCTGGTGGCGGAGATGGACCGTTACATCCCGACCCCGGTGCGGGTGATCGACAAGCCGTTCCTGATGCCGATCGAGGACGTGTTCTCGATCTCGGGCCGCGGCACGGTGGTGACCGGGCGCATCGAGCGCGGGATCGTGAAGGTCAACGACGAGATCGAGATCGTGGGCCTGAAGCCGACCACCAAGACGACCTGCACGGGCGTCGAGATGTTCAGGAAGCTGCTGGACGAGGGCCAGGCGGGCGACAACGTGGGCGTGCTGCTGCGCGGCACCAAGCGCGAGGAAGTGGAGCGTGGCCAGGTGCTGGCGAAGCCGGGTTCGATCAACCCGCACACCAACTTCGAGTGCGAGGTGTACGTGCTGACCAAGGAGGAGGGCGGCCGCCACACGCCGTTCTTCAAGGGCTACCGGCCGCAGTTCTATTTCCGCACCACCGACGTGACCGGCAACATCGAGCTGCCGGCGGGTGTGGAGATGGTCATGCCGGGCGACAACATCAAGATGGTGGTGGAGCTGATCGCTCCGATCGCCATGGAAGAGGGCCTGCGGTTCGCGATCCGCGAGGGCGGCCGCACCGTCGGCGCCGGCGTCGTCTCGAAGGTCCTGAAGTAAAGGAACGGCAATGGCCACGAGTCAGAACATCCGCATCCGCCTGAAGGCTTTCGATCACAAGCTGATCGACACCTCGGCGCGGGAGATCGTCGAGACGGCGCGCCGTACCGGTGCGACCGTGCGCGGGCCCGTGCCGCTGCCGACCAAGATCGAGCGTTTCACCGTGCTGGTCTCGCCGCATGGCGACAAGGACGCGCGCGACCAGTTCGAGATCCGCACCCACAAGCGGCTGATGGACATCGTGAACCCGACCGACAAGACCGTGGACGCGCTGATGCGTCTCGAGTTGCCGGCGGGCGTGGACGTGCAGATCAAGCTGAACTGAACGGCTTGAACTGATTTTTCGGGCCGCTATACTGGGCGGCTTTTTGCGGGACAGCATCGGCCAATTGCAGCCGGTGCGGTGAAAAAAGGATATAAATCATGACCATAGGTCTGGTCGGCCGTAAGGCCGGCATGACTCGGGTTTTCACCGACGCTGGGCGATGCCCAGCCGGTGACGGTCATCGAGGCCCTGCCGAATCGCATCGTGCAGGTGAAGGACTCGAAGGCCGACGGCTACCGCGCCGTCCAGGTCACTTTCGCTACCCGTCGCGCCTCCCGGCTCACGCAAGCCGGTTGCAGGCCATTACGCCAAGCCGGGCGTGCTCGCGGGCGAGAAGCTCATCGAATTCCGCCTCGCCGAGGGTGAGGGCGCCGACCTCAAGACCGGCGCCGAGCTCAAGGTCGACCTGTTCAAGGAAGGCCAGGTCGTCGACGTCACCGGCACCTCGATCGGCAAGGGCTACGCGGGCGTCATGAAGCGCCACGGCTTCGCCGGCGGCATGGCGAGCCACGGCGCCTCGGTCGTGCACCGCGCCCCGGGCTCGATCGGCCAGCGCCAGA
Organism: uncultured Gammaproteobacteria bacterium; assembly: GCA_963823415.1. Classification (GTDB taxonomy): domain Bacteria; phylum Pseudomonadota; class Gammaproteobacteria; order Steroidobacterales; family Steroidobacteraceae; genus SCUD01. The sequence goes on from CAWGLJ010000001.1 coordinate 13,433, forward strand.
CGCCGGGCCGCGTGTTCCCGGGCAAGCGCATGTCCGGACGCATGGGCGGCGAGCGCCGCACCGAAGAGAACCTGAAGGTCATCCAGGTGGACCTCGAGCGGAACCTGCTGCTGGTCAGCGGCTCCGTGCCGGGCGCCCCGGGCGGCCGTGTCGTCATCCGCCCGTCGGTCAAGGCGCCGCGCAGAAGCGCCGCAAGTCCGTCGGCGCGGCGAAGAAGTGATCGAGGGCCAACCGCAATGAAGCTGAAGCTGGTCAATGGCGGCAGCCCAGGGCTCCGAGATCGAGCTCTCCGACGCGACCTTCGGGCGCGAGTTCAACGAGCCGCTGGTGCACCAGGTGCTGACGGCCTACGCGGCCGCGGGCCGCGCCGGCACCAAGGCGCAGCTCACGAAGGCCGAAGTCCGCGGCGGCGGCAAGAAGCCGTGGAACCAGAAGGGCACGGGCCAGGCGCGCGCGGGCTCGATCCGCAGCCCGATCTGGGTCGGCGGCGGCCGCGCGTTCGCGGCGAAGCCGCGCAGCTACGCGCAGAAGGTCAACCGCAAGATGTACCGCGGCGCGATCCGCTCGATGCTCTCCGAGCTCGCGCGGCAGGAACGCCTGGTCGTGACCGGCGGGCTCGAGCTCGAGGCGCCGAAGACCAAGATGCTGGTCGGCAAGCTCGCCGAGCTCGGGCTCGACCACGTGCTGATCCTGATCGAGGCCTACGACGAGAAGCTGCACCTCGCGTCGCGCAACCTCGTGAACGTCGACGTGCTCACGGTCGCGAGCCTCGACCCGCTCTCGCTCGCGCGCTACCCGAAGGTGCTCGCGACCGTCGGCGCGCTGCGCATGCTCGAGGAGAAGCTGGCATGAGCCAGGCATTCTCGAAGGACCGCCTGGCCGGCGTCGTGATCGCGCCGCACGTGTCCGAGAAGGCCGCGCGCATCGCGACCGAGGGCAACCAGTACGTGTTCCGCGTGCGCCGCGACGCGACCAAGCCGGAGATCCGCGCCGCCGTCGAGTTCCTCTTCGAGGTGAAGGTGGACACGGTGCACGTCGTGAACCAGCCCGGCAAGGCGAAGCGCTTCGGGCGCTCGCTCGGCCGCCGCTCGGACTGGAAGAAGGCCTACGTGCGCCTCGCCGAGGGCCAGCAGATCGAAATGGGAGGCAGCGAGCGCGCCTGAGGCGCGGCTGCCTGAAGGGAAGCTCACATGGCAATGAAGCAACTCAAGCCGACTTCGCCGGGAACGCGCTTCCAGCTGCGCCCGGACCGCTCGCACCTGCACCGCGGCAAGCCCGGTGCGCGCGCTCGTGGCCGGCCACAAGTCGACCGGCGGGCGCAACAACGTCGGCCGCCTGACGACGCGCCACAAGGGCTCGGGCCACAAGCACAACTACCGGATGATCGACTTCCGTCGCGACAAGGACGGGGTCGTCGCGAAGGTCGAGCGCCTCGAGTACGACCCGAACCGGACCTCGTACATCGCGCTGCTGCTCTACAAGGACGGCGAGCGCCGCTACATCCTGGCGCCGAAGGGCGTCTCGGCGGGCGACGAGCTGCAGTCCGGCGCCGACTCGCCGATCCGCGCGGGCAACGCCATGCAGCTGCGGCACATCCCGGTGGGCTCGATGGTGCACAACATCGAGCTGAAGCCCGGCAAGGGCGGCCAGATCGCGCGCGCCGCCGGCAGTTCCGCGCAGCTCTCCGGCCGCGAGGCGGGCAACGCGATCCTCCGGCTCAAGTCCGGCGAGACGCGCAAGGTCAGCGTCGACTGCCGCGCCACGATCGGCGAGGTCGGCAACGACGAGCACAACCTGCGCAGCTACGGCAAGGCGGGCGCCAAGCGCTGGCGCGGCATCCGCCCGACCGTGCGCGGCGTCGTGATGAACCCGGTCGACCACCCGCACGGCGGCGGCGAGGGCCGCTCGGGCCAGGGCAACCCGCACCCGGTTTCGCCGTGGGGCTGGCACACCAAGGGCAAGAAGACGCGCAAGAACAAGCGCACCGATGGATTCATCGTGCGCCGTCGCAAGAAGGGAGCGTAAGCGAGATGTCACGTTCGCTGAAGAAGGGCCCGTTCGTCGACCTGCACCTCGCGAAGAAGGTGCAGGTGGCCCGCGACAAGAACGACCGCCGCCCGATCAAGACCTGGTCGCGCCGCTCGATGATCCTGCCGGACATGGTGGGCCTCACGATCGCGGTGCACAACGGCCGCCAGCACGTGCCGGTGCTCGTCACCGAGAACATGGTCGGCCACAAGCTCGGCGAGTTCGCGCCGACCCGGATTTTCAAGAGCCACTCCTCGGCCAAGCAGGTCGAGGCGGCGGCGGAGTAAACCGATGCAGGTATCAGCCATCCTGCGCCACGCGCGCATCTCCCCGCAGAAGTGCCGCCTCGTCGCGGACCTCGTGCGCGGCCAGCCCGTGGGCAATGCGCTCGCGGTGCTCGCCTTCACGCCGAAGAAGGGCGCGATGATCGTGCGCAAGGTGCTCGAGTCCGCGATCGCGAACGCCGAGCACAACCACGAGGCGGACATCGACGAGCTCAAGGTCGAGCGCATCGAGGTCGACGCGGCGCCGGTGGCGAAGCGCTTCCACGCGCGCGCCAAGGGCCGCGGCAACCGCATCGTCAAGCGGCTTAGCCACATCAGGGTCACCGTCGCCGATCAGGGCGCGGTAAGGGCGAAACATGGGCCAGAAAGTCAATCCGATCGGCATCCGTCTCGGCATCACGCGCGACTGGACGTCGCGCTGGTACGCGGACACCAAGGGTTTCCCGGCGTACATCCTGTCGGACTGGCGGGTGCGCGAGTTCCTGCGCGCCAAGCTGAAGGACGCGTCGGTGAGCAAGATCCACATCGAGCGCGCGGCGCGCAAGGCCAACATCACGATCCACACGGCGCGGCCGGGCGTCGTGATCGGCCGCAAGGGCGAGGACATCGAGAAGCTGCGCGTCGAAGTCGCGAAGCTCATGAAGATGGCGGTCGCCGACGTGCGGCTCAACATCGCGGAGATCCGCAAGCCCGAGCTCGACGCGACGCTGGTCGCGGAGAGCATCGCGCAGCAGATCGAGAAGCGCGTGATGTTCCGCCGCGCCATGAAGCGCGCGGTCACGAACACGATGCGCAGCGGCGCCCTGGGCGTGAAGGTGCGCATCGCCGGCCGCCTGAACGGCGCCGAGATCTCGCGCTCGGAGTGGACCCGCGAGGGCCGCATCCCGCTGCACACCTTCCGCGCCGAGATCGACTACGGGACGGCCGAGGCGCAGACGACCTACGGCGTGATCGGCGTGAAGGTCTGGGTGTTCAAGGGCGAGGTCTTCGACCGCGAGGAAGCGGAGCAGGAAGTGCTCGAGGCGCAGGCCCAGCCGGAGGCCGCGAAGGATGGCGACAAGCCGGCCGAGGGCGCGGCGCCGGAGCCGGCCGCGGGCTGAGCTGAAGGACCAACGACATGATGCAGCCAAAGCGGACCAAGTACCGCAAGCAGTTCAAGGGCAACCTGAAGGGCAGCTCGCACCGCGGCAGCTCGGTCGCGTTCGGCGACTTCGCCCTGAAGGCGACCGACCGCTCGCGGATGACCGCGCGCGAGATCGAGGCCGCGCGCCGCGCGATGACGCGCTACGTCAAGCGCGGCGGCCAGATCTGGATCCGCGTGTTCCCGGACGTGCCGATCACGCAGAAGCCGCTCGAGGTCCGCATGGGCAGCGGCAAGGGCAACGTCGAGTACTGGGTCGCGAAGGTGACGCCCGGGCAAGGTGCTGTTCGAGATCGAGGGCGTGCCGGAGGACACGGCGCGCGAGGCATTCAAGCTGGCGGCGGCCAAGCTGTCGGTATCGACGGCCTTCGTCAAGCGGCAGGTGCGCTGATGAGCAGGAAGAACGTGAAGGAAAGGGCGCGGTCGCTGACGGCGCTGCGCGGCAAGACCCGCGTGGAGCTTCGCAAGGAGCTCGCGGAGCTGCGCCGCGAGCAGTTCAACCTGCGCATGGCGGCGGCCTCCGGCCAGCCGGCGCGGCCGGACCAGCATGCAAAGGCCATGGGCAAGATCGCACGCGTGAAGACGATCCTGAACGAGATGGACCGCGCGGACGCGGGGAGCAAGGCGTGATGAGCGAGACCGGAAACAAGCCCGCGGAAAAGGCGGCAAAGACGCTGACCGGGACCGTCGTCAGCAACAAGATGGACAAGACCATCTCGGTTGCCGTCGAGCGCCTGATCAAGCACCCGACCTACGGCAAGTACGTGCGGCGCACGACCAAGCTGCTCGCGCACGACGAGAAGAACGAGTGCAAGGAGGGCGACACCGTCGCCATCTCGGAGTGCAGGCCGCTGTCGCGGAACAAGTCGTGGACCCTGGTGCGCGTGATCGAGCGCGCGCTGGCGGAATGAGCGGAGGTACGGGGCAATGATCCAGCTCAGGACACGGTTGCAGGCGGCGGACAACTCCGGCGCGCGCGAGCTGATGTGCATCAAGGTCATGGGCGGCACGCGCCGCCGCTACGCCGGCGTGGGCGACGTGATCAAGGTGAGCATCAAGGACGCCATCCCGCGCGGCAAGGTCAAGAAGGGCGAGGTCTACGACGCGGTCGTGGTGCGCACCCGGCGCGGCGTGCGGCGCGGCGACGGCTCGCTGATCCGCTTCGACGGCAATGCCGCGGTGCTGCTGACGCCGAAGCTCGAGCCGATCGGCACCCGCATCTTCGGGCCCGTGACGCGCGAGCTGCGCAACGTCGCGTTCATGAAGATCATTTCGCTGGCGCCGGAGGTCCTGTGAGGAAGATCCGCAAGGGCGACTCCGTCGTCGTGACGGCGGGCCGCGAGAAGGGCCGCACCGGCACCGTGGTCGCGGTGCAGACCGACGGCCGCGTGCTGGTCGAGAACGTGAACATGATGAAGAAGCACCAGAAGCCGAACCCGGCGCGCGGCGTGCAGAGCGGGATCGTGCAGAAGGAGGCCCCCCTGCACGCGTCGAACGTCGCGCTGCTCAATCCGGCGACGAAGAAGGCCGACCGCGTCGGCGTACGCACCCTCAAGGACGGCCGCAAGGTGCGCTTCTTCAAGTCGAACGGCGAGCTGGTGGACGCGTAACCGGAGAGCATCGAGATGGCCGAATCAGCCAGGCTGCAGAAGCATTACCGCGAGGTCGTGAGACCCAAGCTCCGCTCGGAGCTCGGGCTCGTCTCCGACATGCAGGTGCCGCGCATCACCAAGATCACCGTCAACATGGGCGTGGGCGAGGCCGTGGCCGACAAGAAGGTCATGGACGCCGCGACCGGCGACCTTGCGAAGATCAGCGGCCAGAAGCCGTCGGTCCGCAAGTCCAAGAAGGCGGTCGCGACCTTCAAGATCCGCGAGAACCTCCCGGTCGGCTGCATGGTGACGCTGCGCGGCACGCGCATGTACGAGTTCCTCGACCGGCTGATCAACGTGGCGATGCCCCGCATCCGCGACTTCCGCGGCGTCAACCCGCGCTCGTTCGACGGCCAGGGCAACTACAGCTTCGGGGTCAAGGAACAGATCATCTTCCCCGAGATCGCGTACGACCAGATCGACCAGATCCGGGGCATGGACATCACGATCACGACCTCGGCGGGCGACGACAAGCGTGGCCGCGCGCTGCTCGAGGCGTTCAATTTTCCGTTCAGGAAGTGACCGATGGCGAAGACCAGCATGATCGAGCGCGAGAAACGCCGGGCGAAGGTGGTGAAGAAGTACGCCGTCAAGCGCGCGAAGCTCAAGGAGCAGATCCGCGACCCGAAGGGGTCCCAGGAGGACCGCATGGCCGCGGTCGAGGCGCTGCAGAAGCTGCCGCGCGACTCGAGCCCGTGCCGCGCCCGCAGCCGCTGCGCGATCACGGGCCGCTCGCGCGGCAACTACAGCAAGTTCGGCCTCGGCCGCGTCAAGTTGCGCGAAGCGACGATGCGCGGCGACGTGCCGGGCCTGCGCAAGGCGAGCTGGTGAGGAACGCATCATGAGCATGAACGACCCGATCGCGGACCTGCTGACCCGAATTCGCAATGGGCAGAGTGCCGGCAAGCCGGAAGTCCGGGTGCAGTCATCGCGCGTCAAGGAGGCGATCGTCCGCGTCCTGAAGGAAGAGGGCTACGTCGCCGACTTCGTGGTCAGCAAGGACAAGGGGCGCCAGGCGCTCGTCATCGCGCTGAAGTACCACGCGGGCAAGCCCGTCATCGAGCGGATCGAGCGCGTGTCGCGCCCGGGCCTGCGCGCCTATCGCGGCAAGGATGCGCTGCCGAAGGTGCTCGGCGGCCTCGGCGTCGCCATCGTTTCGACGCCGCAGGGCGTGATGACCGACCGCGAGGCGCGGCGCGCAGGGCAGGGCGGCGAAGTGCTCTGCGTCGTGGCCTGAGGAAAGGATCATGTCGAGAATCGCGAAAATGCCCGTCAACCTGCCGCAGGGCGTCAATGCGACGATCGCCGCGGGCGGGGTGACGGTGAAGGGCGCCAAGGGCGCGCTGACCCTGAAGCTCGGCGAGGGCGTCACCGTCGCGCAGCAGGACCAGACGCTCGTCGTCTCGGTCGCGGACGGCAAGGCCACGAACGAGCGGGTCGCGGCGGCGGGCGCCGCGCGCGCGAACCTCGCGAACATGGTCGCGGGCGTCACGAAGGGTTTCGAGCGCAAGCTCGAGCTCGTCGGGGTCGGCTACCGCGCCGCGGTGCAGGGCAAGAACCTCAACCTGACGCTCGGCTTCTCGCACCCGGTCAGTTTTCCGGTGCCGGACGGCATCTCCATCGAGACGCCGAGCCAGACCGAGATCGTCGTGAAGGGCACGGACCGCCAGAAGGTCGGCCAGGTCGCGGCGGTGATCCGCGGTTACCGCCCGCCGGAGCCCTACAAGGGCAAGGGCGTGCGCTACGCGGGCGAGAAGATCGTGATGAAGGAAGGCAAGAAGAAGTAAGGCCATGAAGCTCACGAAAAAAACCCGGCGCCTGCGGCGCGCGACCAGCGCCCGCGCCAAGATCCGCGAGTCCGGCTCGGCGCGCCTGACGGTGCACCGTACGCCGCAGCACATCTACGCGCAGGTCACGACGCCCGACGGCGCGAAGGTGCTTGCCGCGGCGTCGACCGTGCAGGAAGCGGTCGCCGCGGGGCTGAAGGGCACCGGCAACGCGACGGCGGCGAAGGCCGTCGGCCGCGCGATCGCCGAACGTGCGAAGGCGGCGGGCATCGAGTCCGTGGCCTTCGACCGGTCGGGTTTCCGTTATCACGGGCGCGTGAAAGCGCTCGCCGAGGCCGCCCGCGAGGCCGGCCTGAAGTTCTAAGGGGCATCCGATGGCACGAGTGGAACGTTCACAGTCCGGCGACGACCTGATCGAGAAGCTGGTCGCGGTCAACCGCACGGCGAAAGTCGTGAAGGGCGGGCGCCAGTTCGGCTTCACCGCGCTGACGGTGGTCGGCGACGGCGCCGGTCGCGTCGGCTTCGGGTACGGCAAGGCGCGCGAGGTGCCGGTCGCGATCTCGAAGGCGATGCAGCAGGCGCGCAAGAACATGGCCAACGTGCCGATCACCAACGCGACGCTGCACTACGCGGTGCAGGGCCGCCACGGCACGACCCGCGTGTACATGCAGCCGGCCTCGGACGGTACCGGCGTGATCGCGGGCGGCGGGATGCGCGCGGTGTTCGAGTGCGCGGGCGTCAGGAACGTGCTCGCGAAGAGCTACGGCTCGCGCAACCCGATCAACGTCGTGCGCGCGACCTTCGACGCCTTCGAGCGGATGGTCTCGCCGGACCGCATCGCGGCGAAGCGCGGCAAGACACTGGCCGAGATCACGGGCTGATGGCGATGAGCAACGCAAAGCTGAAAGTCACCCTGAACCGCAGCGTGCACGGGCAGCTGCACAACATCCGCGCCTCGGTCTACGGGCTTGGGCTGCGGCGCATCCGGGATTCCCGCGTCGTCTCCGACACGCGCGAGGTGCGCGGCATGATCAATGCCGCCCGGCACCTGATCGCGGTCGAGAAGGCCTGAGTCCCGAAGGAGCGATGACATGCGACTGAACACGATGAAGCCGGCGGCGGGCTGCGAAGCGCAAGCGCCTGCGGGTAGGCCGGGGCGCCTCGGCGGGGCAGGGCAAGACCTGCGGCAAGGGCGGCAAGGGCCAGAAGGCGCGCAAGGGCGGCTACCACAAGGTCGGCTTCGAGGGCGGCCAGGTGCCGCTGCAGCGCCGCCTGCCGAAGGTCGGTTTCCGCTCGGCGATGCACCGGACGCGCGCCGAAGTGACGTTGACCGACCTCGACAAGGTGAAGGCCGAGCTGATCGACCTCGCCTCGCTGCTCGCGGCCAGCATCGTGCCGGCCAGGACCGAGCGTGCGAAGGTGATCCTGTCCGGGGAGATCAAGCGCAAGGTGACGCTGCAGGGTCCCGCCGTGGTCGCCACCAAGGGCGCGCGCGCGGCGATCGAGAAGGCCGGCGGCAAGGTGGAAGAGGGCAAGGCGGCCTGAGGGCCGGCAAGCGACCATGGCGACGACGGCCGGCAATGCAGCGCTCGCGATCGGTGAAGTGGCCCGCTTCACCGAGATGCGCCATCGCCTGCTGTTCCTGCTGGGCGCGCTGGTCGTCTACCGCATCGGCACTTTCGTGCCGGTGCCGGGCATCGACCCGGTCGCGCTCGCGCGCCTGTTCGACAGCCAGGAAGGCACGATCCTCGGCCTGTTCAACATGTTCTCGGGCGGCGCGCTCGAGCGGCTCTCGATCTTCGCGATGGGCGTCATGCCCTACATCTCGGCGTCCATCATCCTGCAGATGATGGCGGTGGTCGTGCCCTCGATGGCGGCGATCAAGAAGGAAGGCGAGTCGGGCCGACGCAAGATCACGCAGTGGACGCGCTACTTCACCGTCGTGCTTGCGGCCTTCCAGGGCTTCGCGGCGGCGGTGGCGTTCCAGAACCAGGGCGTCGTCATCAACCCGGGCACGTTCAGCTTCCTGCTGCCCGCGGTGCTGACGCTCACGACCGGCACCATGTTCCTGATGTGGCTCGGCGAGCAGATCACGGAGCGCGGCATCGGCAACGGCATCTCGATGATCATCCTCGCGGGCATCATCTCCGGCCTGCCGTCCGCGATCGGCGGCACCTTCCAGCAGGTGCAGAGCGGCGAGATGAACCCGGCGTTCGCGATCATCCTGCTGCTGCTGATCGGCGCGGTGACGGCCTTCTGCGTGTTCGTCGAGAGCGGCCAGCGCCGCATCCCGGTGAACTACGCCAAGCGCCAGGTCGGCCGGCGCATGTACGCGGGCCAGACCAGCCACCTGCCGTTCAAGCTGAACATGTCCGGCGTGATCCCGCCGATCTTCGCCTCGTCGCTGCTGCTGTTCCCCGCGACGCTCGCCAGCTTCTTCGGCACCAGCGACACGGGCAGCTGGCTGCAGACGGTCGCCGCGGCGCTCGGCTGGGGGCAGCCGCTGCACCTCTTGATCTACGGCGGCCTGATCATCTTCTTCTGCTTCTTCTACACGGCGCTCGTCTTCAACTCGCGCGAGACGGCGGACAACCTGAAGAAGGGCGGCGCCTTCATCCCGGGCATCCGGCCCGGCCAGCAGACCGGCGAGTACATCGACAAGGTGCTGACGCGCCTGACGGTCTGGGGCGCCCTGTACGTGACGCTCGTGTGCCTGCTGCCCGAGATCCTGATGTCCTACGCCCGCGTGCCGTTCTATTTCGGCGGCACCTCGCTCCTCATCATGGTGGTCGTGGTCATGGACTTCGTGGCCCAGCTCCACGCCCACATGATGTCGCACCAGTACGAGGGCCTCATGAAGAAGGCCAACCTGCGCGGGCCCGGCAAGAGAGGTCCTTGAGATGAAGGTTCGTCCATCGGTCCGGAAAATCTGCAAGAACTGCAAGATCGTGCGGCGCAAGGGCGTCGTGCGCGTCATCTGTTCGTCCGACGCCCGCCACAAGCAGCGGCAGGGCTGAGGCAGGCTATTGGATATGTTGAGAAAAGCACCCCATTCACGTACACTTCGCGGTTCTCCGCGGGTCGAGGTCAAGTAGCCATGGCGCGTATCGCCGGGATCAACATTCCCGTCAACAAGCACATCTGGGTGGGCCTCATGCACATCTACGGCATCGGCCGCACGCGCGCGCTGAACGTGTGCAAGGCTGCCAACGTGGCGCCGTCCACGCGCGTGCGCGACCTCACCGAGCCCGAGGTCAACGCGCTGCGCGCCCAGGTCTCGCGCTTCATGGTCGAGGGCGACCTGCGCCGCGAGAACTCGATGAGCCTGAAGCGGCTCATGGACCTCGGTGCCTACCGCGGCATCCGGCATCGCAAGGGGCTGCCCGCGAGGGGCCAGCGCACGCGCACCAACGCGCGCACGCGCAAGGGCCCGCGCCGCGCGGCGGTCAAGACCAACGTTCAACCGGGCAAGGTTTGACGATGTCCGAAACTGAGACCAAGCAGAAATCCGACGCCAAGCCGGACGCGAAGGCGGACGCGAAGGGTGATGCCGACAAGGCCGCCACCCCGGCCGCCAAGGCGCGCAAGAAGTCCAAGCGCCAGGTGTCCGACGGCGTCGCGCACATCCACGCGTCGTTCAACAACACGATCGTCACGATCACCGACCGGCAGGGCAACACGCTCTCCTGGGCGACGTCGGGCGGCTCGGGCTTCCGCGGCTCGCGCAAGAGCACGCCGTTCGCCGCGCAGGTCGCGGCGGAGAAGGCGGGCGTCGCGGCGCAGGAATACGGGCTGCGCACGGTCGAGGTCCGCGTACGCGGTCCGGGCCCCGGCCGCGAGTCCGCGGTCCGCGCGCTGAACGCCTGCGGCCTGAAGGTCACGAGCATCGAAGACGTGACGCCGATTCCGCACAACGGTTGCCGCCCGCCCAAGAAGCGGCGCGTCTGAGGTCGAGGAAGAGATGGCCAGATACCTGGGTCCCAAGTGCAAGCTCTCGCGTCGCGAGGGCACTGACCTCCTGCTGAAGAGCGGCATCAAGCCGCTCGAGAGCAAGTGCAAGCTCGAAGTGCCGCCCGGCGGCATCAAGGGCGACCGCCGCACGCGCCTCTCGGGCTACGGCGTGCAGCTGCGCGAGAAGCAGAAGCTGCGCCGCATGTACGGCGTGCTCGAGCGCCAGTTCCGCAACTATTACTCGAAGGCCGCGGGACGCCCGGGCTCGACCGGCGAGAACCTGCTGCGCTACCTCGAGGGCCGGCTCGACAACGTCGTCTACCGCATGGGTTTCGCGACGACCCGCGCCGAGGCCCGCCAGCTCGTGTCGCACAAGGCGATCGAGGTGAACGGCGAGACCGTGAACGTCCCCTCGTACCAGTGCGCCGCCGGCGACGTGGTCTCGGTGCGCGAGAAGTCGAAGGCGCAGGTCCGCATCGCGGCCGCCCTCGCGATCGCCACCCAGGTCGGCTGGCCCGACTGGGTCGACGTGGACGACAAGAAATTCACCGGCACGCTGAAGGCGTTGCCGGACCGCGACCAGATCCTCCCGGACATCAACGAGAACCTGGTCGTCGAGCTCTACTCGCAAGTAACAGGTGATGCCAATGCAGGGTGCCGCCACGGAATTCCTGAAGCCCCGCTCGGTCAAGGTCAGCGAGACGGGCGCGCGTCAGGCGCGCATCGTGATCGAGCCTTTCGAGCGCGGCTTCGGCCATACGCTCGGCAACGCGCTCAGGCGCGTGCTGCTGTCCTCGATGCCCGGCTGCGCCGTGACCGAGGTCGAGATCGAGGGCGTGCTCCACGAGTACACCAGCATCGAGGGCGTCCAGGAGGACGTCGTCGACGTGCTGTTGAACCTGAAGGCCGTCGCGATCGAGATGCACACGCGCGACTCGGTCGAGCTGCGCCTCGTCAAGAAGGGCCCGGGCCCGGTCACGGCCGGCGACATCCAGATCGACCACGACGTCGTGATCGTCAATCCCGACCTCGTGATCGCGAACCTGAACAAGGCGACCGAGCTCTCGATGACGCTCAAGATCGAGCGCGGCCGCGGCTACCGCCCGGCAGTGCAGCGCCTCGAGTTCGAGGAGCAGAGCCGCCCGATCGGCCGCCTGCAGCTCGATGCCTCGTTCTCGCCGGTCCGCCGCGTGACCTACGGCATCGAGTCCGCGCGCGTCGAGCAGCGCACCGACCTCGACAAGCTGATCATCGACATCGAGACGAACGGCACGATCAACCCGGACGAGGCGATCCGCCGCGCGGGCGGGATCCTCAAGGACCAGCTGACCGTGTTCGTGGACCTCGAGGGCCAGGGCGAGTCGCCGTCGCGCGATGCCGGCCCGCTGCCGGACCCGATCCTGCTGCGCCCGGTCGACGAGCTCGAGCTCACGGTCCGCAGCGCGAACTGCCTCAAGGCGGAGAACATCCACTACATCGGCGACCTCGTGCAGCGCACCGAAGTCGAGCTGCTGCGCACGCCGAACCTCGGCAAGAAGTCGCTCACCGAGATCAAGGAAGTCCTCGAGAGCCACGGGCTGACGCTCGGCATGCGCATCGACGGCTGGCCGCCGGCGTCGCTGCGCCGCGAAGACGAGCTGCGTACGGCCTGAACGCGGTAACGGAACAGAACGATGCGACACCAACTGTCGGGACGCCAGCTTTCGCGCAACAGCTCCCATCGCAAGGCGCTGATGCGGAACATGTGCGTGGCCCTGATCCGCGCGGAGACGATCCGCACCACGCTGCCGAAGGCGAAGGAACTGCGCCGGGTCGTCGAGCCGCTCATCACGCTCGGCAAGACGGACACGCTGCCCGGCCGCCGCCGCGCCTGGATCACGCTGCGCGACGACGCGCTGGTCGAGAAGCTGTTCGAGGACATCGGGCCGCGCTTCAGGAACCGCGCGGGCGGCTACACGCGGATCCTGAAGATGGGCCCGCGCCCGGGCGATTCCGCGCCGATGGCGCTGATGCAGCTCGTCGAGGGCGAGGCCCTGCCGGCGGCACCGGCTGGCGACGACAAGCCGGCGAAGAAGGCGAAGAAGGAAGCCGCGCCGAAGAAGGAAAAGGCGCCCGCGAAGAAGGCCGCGCCGAAGGCCGACAAGGCCGAGGCGACGCCGAAGCGGCGCAAGAAGGCGGCTGCCTGAGGATTTCCAATCTGCGGGCGGCTACGGCCCCCGCGGTCGCCATGAAGAAGCCGGGGACATCCCCGGCTTTTTTTTATACCTTGACGCCGCAGGGGTGCGTCCCACCCAAACGGGAGAAACCATGAGCCTGCTTTCGGAGTTCAAAGAGTTCGCGATGAAGGGCAACGTCGTCGACATGGCGGTCGGCATCGTGATCGGCGCCGCCTTCGGCAAGATCGTCTCGGCCTTCGTGGACGCCATCGTCATGCCGGCGCTCGGCTGGATCATCGGCGGCGTCGACTTCTCGAGCCTCGCGATCACGCTCGGCGAGAGCGCGGCGACCGGCGAGCCGGTGACGATCGGCTACGGCAGGTTCATCCAGGCGCTGGTGGATTTCCTGATCGTCGCCGCGGCCATCTTCATGGCGCTGAAGGCGATCAACCGCCTGCGCAAGCCGGCCCCGGCCGCAGCCCCGCCGCCGCCCCCGGCCGACGTCGTGCTGCTGACCGAGATCCGCGACCTGCTGCAGGCAGCGCTGAGGAGAATTGAAGGGGTCGCGACCCCTTCAGTTTCGCCGCCGCGAACGCCTCGCGCGTGAGGTTTCGCGGCGCGCCGGCCTGCGCGACCACGTTGTCCTCGATGCGGATGCCGCCGAAGGGACGCAGCGCGTCGACGCGCTTCCAGTCGATCGCGCGTCCGCGCCCGTCCGCGCGCGCCGCCTCGAGCAGCGAGTCGATGAAGTAGATCCCCGGCTCGATCGTCACCGCGAATCCCGGCTCGAGGTCGCGCGTCAGCCGCAGGTAGGGGTGTCCCGCCGGCTTGTCGCGCGTCCCCCCGTCCGGCCCCGCAGCGAAACCGGCCGCGTCGTGCACCATGAGTCCGAGCAGGTGCCCGATGCCGTGCGGGAAGAACACCGACGTCAGCCCGGTTTCCACGGCCGCCTCCGCCGAGCCCGACACGATGCCGTGCGTCACCAGGATCGCCGGCGATCGCGCGGTGCGCCTCGAGGTGGATGTCCCGGTAGTCCACGCCCGGGCCGCACGCGGTCCGCAAGCTTCTGCTGGATGGCGTCGACCGAGCGGATGAGGTCCAGGAACTCGCCCGGGTCGGTTGCGTAGGTGCGCGTTATGTCGCAGGCATAGCCCGCATGCTGGGCGCCGGCGTCGATCAGGAATGACTTCACGCCGGCCGGCCGCGTCCGGTCCAGGACCTGGTAGTGCAGGACCGCGGCATGGCGGTCGAAGCCGATGATGTTGTTGTAGGGCAGTTCCTCTTCGCGCGCGCCCGCGGCCTGGCAATAGGCGAGGTGGATTTCGTACTCCGAAGCGCCGGCCCGGAATGCCTTTTCCGCCGCGCGGTGGGCACGTACGCCGGCGACCGTCGCGAGCGCCATGCACTCGATCTCATAGGGCGTCTTGACCGCCCGGGCGTAGTCCAGCGGCCCCGTGACGGCGACAGGATCGTGGTCGCCCAGTCCCTCGGTCGCGGGCCCCGGCTGGCCCAGGACGGCCCAGCGGCCATTGCCGACCGCCTGCCGGAGTTCGGCCGGGGATCGCACGATCGCCAGGTCGAAATGACCGACCCAGTAGCCCTCCGGACGCTCCGGCGGCAGGTACCAGTAGTCGTCCGGCTGGGTGAAAACGAGCTTCGGACGCTGCCCGGGGCGATAAACGACGAAACAATCCGGGCTGCCATCCGGCAGCCAGGCGCGGTAGCGGGGGTTCGGCCGGAAGGGATAGGTGCTGTCGTCCAGGTAGTAGTACACCTGGCTTCCAGAACACATGATCAATCCGTCGTAACCGCCTGCAATCACAGCCCGATCGGCCCGCGCCATGACTGCTTTCAGGTGCTCGCCGTAGAGCTCGGCCAGTGTCTTTTTCGCCATTGCTGACTCGTGGAATGGAGGCCGAGAGGGTAACCGGAGCAGGCAGTTGTCGCAAAATGGCGACCTTTGCTTACCCTTGCAATACCGCTAAAATCCGCGCACGCGACGAGACTCGTCGCGCAAGTGCACTTGTAATTCTCACTGACGAACTGGGGTAACTGACGATGAATGCAAAGATCTGGGGCGCCATTGCGGTTGCCCTGTTGGTCGGCGCCTGTGGCGCCAAGAAGGATGAGGCCGCCGACGCCGCTGCTGCTGCTGCGGATTCCGCCGCCGCTGCCGCTGAATCGGCTGGCGATGCCGCTGCTGCTGCCACCGATGCGACGGTCGATGCCGCCGCTGACGCGGGCGCTGCTGCTGCCGACCGCTGCCGACGCGGGCGCTGCCGCTGCTGACGCGGCGCTGCCGCTGCTGACGCTGCCGCCGCGGAAACGACTCCTCCGTCGCAGTAAGCGATTGCTGTAGTCAGGCCTGAACGGCCGGGCGGATGGCGCGGAGACCCCGCGACTTCCCCCGGCCGTTCTCTTTCCAGGACAGGGAATGCCGATCACCATCCGCGAAGCGCGCGCGTCGAAGACCGATCGCGACTGGATCGAAGAAACCTATGGCGAGTATCTCGCCGACCTCACCGCCGACACCACCGGCGTTTTCCCCTCGCTCACCGTCACCGGGCAGGGCGTCGCCGAGATCATCCAGGGCTGGTTCCACGACGACCGCTGCAACGCTTTCATCGTGCTGCGCGAGCAGGAGCCGGTCGGATTCGCGGTGGTGCAGCGCAGCCTCACGCCCGCGAACACCGACGACCCGAAGCGCCACTTTCGCCTGAGCGAGTTCTTCATCCGCAAGCCGTTTCGCAACAAGGGCGTCGGCCGCGGCGCCGCGATGCTGATCTTCGCGCGCTACGCGGGCGAGTGGACCGTGCCCGAGCAGTCGCGCAACCCGGGCGCCATCCGCTTCTGGCGCCGGGTCGTCTCCGAGTTCACCAACGGCAGGTTCCGCGAGAAGCGCGGCCAGGGCGAAGTCGCGCACTCGTTCACGAGTGCAGGTCCGGTGGGAGTCGTCGGCCGCTGACGCGAGTCCGCGGCGGGGGAGTCAGCGTCAGTCCGCCCTGACGGTCACCTTGACCTTGCGTGGCCCCGCCACCTCGAACAGCAGGTCAAGGTCATAGCTTGTCCCCGCGACCAGGGGTTTCCTGAGTCCCATCAGCATCACGTGCAGCCCGCCGGGCTGGAACTCCAGCGTCTGGCCGGCATCGACGTGCAGCACCGCGACCTCGCGCATGCGCGCGATCCCGTCGAGCTCCTCCGTGCGGTGCACCTCGACCTTCGTCGCGACCGGCGTCGACAGCTTCAGCAGCCGGTCGGACTTCTTCGTGTCGTTGCGCAGCGTGAAATAGACGACACCGACTTTCGCGACCGGCGGCGTCGAGCGCGACCAGGCGTTCACGACCGCGAGCTCGCCGGCGACGGCGGGCAGGGCGGCGAATGCCGCGGCGATCGCAAGGGCAACCAGGCTGCGTCGGTTCATGCGGCTTTCTTCCCGCGCGCGAGCACGCGCTTCAGGTAACGACCGGTGAACGAGCCCGCGGCGCGCGCCAGCTGCTCGGGCGTGCCCTCGGCGACGATCGCCCCGCCGCCGTCGCCGCCCTCGGGACCGAGGTCGATCACCCAGTCGGCGGTCTTGATGACGTCGAGGTTGTGCTCGATCACGATCACGGTGTTGCCCTCGTCGCGCAGGCGGTGCAGCACGGCGAGCAGGTGCTTCACGTCCTCGAAGTGCAGGCCGGTGGTCGGCTCGTCCAGGATATAGAGCGTGCGGCCCGTCGCGCGCTTGGACAGTTCCTTGGCGAGCTTCACGCGCTGCGCCTCGCCGCCGGAGAGCGTCGTCGCGTTCTGCCCGAGCTTCACGTAGGACAGGCCGACGTCGAGCAGGGTCTGCAGCTTGGTCGCGACCACCGGCACGGCCGAGAAGAACACCGCCGCGTCCTCGATCGTCATGTCGAGCACTTCGTGGATGTTCTTGCCCTTGAAGTGCACGTCGAGCGTCTCGCGGTTGTAGCGCCGGCCCTTGCAGACGTCGCAGGCGACGTACACGTCGGGCAGGAAGTGCATCTCCACCTTGATGACGCCGTCGCCCTCGCAGGCTTCGCAGCGGCCGCCCTTGACGTTGAAGCTGAAGCGCCCGGGCTGGTAGCCGCGCGAGCGGGCCTCGGCCGTGCCCGCGAAGAGCTCGCGGATGGGCGTGAACAGCCCGGTGTAGGTCGCCGGGTTCGAGCGCGGCGTGCGGCCGATCGGGCTCTGGTCGATGTCGATCACGCGGTCGACGGCCTCGAGTCCCTCGACGCCCGCGGACGGCGCCGGCTGGTCGGCGACCAGGTTGAGCGAGCGCGCGACCAGGCGATAGAGCGTGTCGTTCACCAGCGTCGACTTGCCCGAGCCCGAGACGCCCGTGACGCAGGTGAGCAGCCCCACCGGGAAAGCCACGTCGATGTCCTTCAGGTTGTTGCCGCTCGCCTTCTTCAGCCGCAGCTGCTGCCTGGGTTCATTGCGCCTGCGCTTGTCCGGGACGTCGATGCGCTTGCGGCCCGAGAGGTACTGCCCCGTGAGCGAGGCGCGGCTCGCCTCGATCTCGGCGGGCGTGCCCTGCGCGACCACGCGCCCGCCGTGCACGCCGGCGCCGGGGCCGAGGTCGACGACGTGGTCCGCCTGGCGGATCGCGTCCTCGTCGTGCTCGACGACGATCACGGTGTTGCCGAGGTCGCGCAGGCGATGCAGCGTGTCGAGCAGGCGCTGGTTGTCGCGCTGGTGCAGGCCGATCGACGGCTCGTCGAGGATGTACATGACGCCGACCAGGCCCGAGCCGATCTGGCTCGCGAGGCGGATGCGCTGGGCCTCGCCGCCGGAGAGCGTCTCGGCGCTGCGGTCGAGCGTCAGGTAGTCGAGGCCGACGTCGACCAGGAACCCGAGCCGGTCGGTGATTTCCTTGACGATCTTGGCCGCGATCTTCTGGCGCCAGCCCTCGAGCGTGAGCGTGCGGAAGAACTCGAGCGCGCGCCGGACGGGCAGGGCGCTGATCGAGGGCAGGGAAGTGCCGGCGACGAACACGAAGCGCGCCGCCTTCGTGAGGCGCGCGCCGTCGCACTCCGGGCAGCGGCGCGTGCCGAGATAGCGTGCGAGCTCCTCGCGCACCGCGAGCGATTCGGTCTCCTTGTAGCGCCGCTCGAGGTTCGGCAGGATGCCCTCGAACTTGTGCTTGCGCTTCACCGTGCGGCCGCGCGCATCGAAGTACCGGAACTCGATCTCCTCGCCCTCGCTGCCCTGCATCAGGACGTCGCGCGCCTTCGCGGGCAGGCTCGCGTACGGGGCCTCGGGGTCGAAACGGTAGTGGTCCGCGAGCGCCTGGATCATCTGGTAGTAGTAGGCGTTCCGCCGGTCCCAGCCGCGCACCGCGCCGTTCGCGAGCGAGAGCTGGGTGTTCGCGACCACGCGGTCCGGGTCGAAGAACTGCTTCACGCCGAGCCCGTCGCAGCCCGGGCAGGCGCCGAACGGATTGTTGAACGAGAACAGCCGCGGCTCGAGATCGGCGACGGAGTAGCCGCAGATGCGGCAGGCGAACTTGTCGGAAAAGACCAGTTCCTCCCGCTTCGGCTCGTCGAGGAAGGCGACACGCGCGGACCCCTCGCCGAGGCGCAGCGCGGTCTCGAAGGATTCCGCGAGCCGCTGCTGCAGGTCCGGGCGGACCTTCAGCCGGTCCACCACGGCGTCGATCGAGTGCTTCTTCTTGGGGTCCAGTTTCGGCACCGCGTCGAGCTCGACGTACTTGCCGTCGACCCGCGCGCGCACGAATCCCTTGCCGCGCAATTCCTCGACGACCTGCAGGTGCTCGCCCTTGCGGCCGGAGATGACGGGGGCGAGGAGTCGCCACGGCAGTGCCCTCCGGCAGGGAAAGCACCTGGTCGACCATCTGGCTCACGGTCTGCGCCGTGAGGTCGAGGCCATGGTCCGGGCAGCGCGGGATGCCGGCGCGCGCGTACAGCAGGCGCAGGTAGTCGTAGATCTCGGTGACCGTGCCGACGGTCGAGCGCGGGTTGTGGGACGTGGATTTCTGCTCGATCGAGATCGCGGGCGAGAGTCCCTCGATCGAGTCCACGTCCGGCTTCTCCATCATCGACAGGAACTGCCGCGCGTACGCGGAAAGCGATTCGACGTAGCGGCGCTGGCCCTCGGCATAGATCGTGTCGAAGGCGAGCGAAGACTTCCCCGAGCCGGACAGGCCCGTGAAGACGATCAGGCGGTCGCGCGGCAGTTCCAGGTCGAGGTTCTGGAGGTTGTGCGTGCGCGCGCCGCGGATGTGGATGGTCTGGCTCATCGGGACAGCCTGTTAGAATAGCCCGCCCATTCCGGGCACCGCAAAGGGATTCCCAGTGGCCTTGCCGAGTGGCGCAGCACTCCTGCCCGCCGAGCGCCGCGCCGTCGCTTCGCTGGCCGCAATCTACGCAGTCCGTCTGTTGGGGCTGTTCCTGCTATTGCCAGTGCTCGCACTGCATGCGGGCTCGCTGCCGGGCGGAACGCCTCTGCTCGCCGGCCTCGCGGTCGGCGCCTACGGCCTGACTCAGGCCATGATGCAGATTCCGTTCGGAATCTGGTCGGACCGCATCGGGCGCAAGCCGCTCATCGTCGTCGGACTCCTCCTGCACGTCGCGGGTTCCGCACTGGGCGCGGCGGCAGGCAATGCCACGGCGCTCGTGCTGGCGCGCGTCGTGCAGGGGCTCGGCGCGGTCTCAGGTCCGGTGACCGCCTTCCTCGCCGACCTGACGCGGCCGGAAGCGCGCACGCGCGCGATGTTCGCGATCGGCATGAGCATCGGCGCGACTTTCGTGATCTCGCTGGTGGCGGGTCCGTTGCTGGCCGCTGCGGTCGGGGTCGCGGGCGTGTTCTGGCTGATCGGCGGCCTCGGCGTGGTGGCCCTGGCACTCGTGGTCTTCGTGCTGCCGGCGGAGCGACCCGTCGGCGAGCGTGCGAAGCGCGGCGACTGGCGCGAGGCGCTGACCCGCACGCTGCTGCCGCACTACGCGGGCATCTTCATGCTGCACCTGACCCTGACAGCCGCCTTCATCGCCGTGCCGCAGGTGCTGCGGGACGTCCACGGGCTCGACGCTTCGCGTCACTGGATCGTCTATCTCGCCGTCTTCGCGGCCTCGGTCGCGCTGACCGTGCCGCTCGTGCTCTGGTCGGAGCGCAGCCGCCGGTTCGGCCGCGCCGCGATGGCCGGGTGCCTCGGCATCGCCGCTGCGCTCGCGGCGCTCGCCCTGGCCGAGGCGCGATTTCGGCGTGCTGCTCGCTGCCCTCGTGCTGTATTTCGGGGCCTTCAACTTCCTCGAGGCCCGGCTGCCGGCGGCCCTGACGGAGGCGGCGGGCGAAGCGACCCGCGGCGCGGCGCTCGGCGTGTTCGCGACCTGCCAGTTCGCGGGGGCTTTCGCCGGCGGTCTCGCGGGCGGTGCCCTGCTCGGAAGCCCTTGGCAGTTCACGGGAATCTTCGCCTGCGCCGCGCTCGCGGCCCTTGCCTGGCTGCCGTTCGCGGCACGGACAGAAACGCCGCGTTCCAGCCAGATTGACGGTGCGCGGGCCGGCGGCGGGCGACTACAATGAGACATCCGATAACGAACGGGGAACGGCCATGGCACGCGGCGTCAACAAAGTCATCCTGATCGGCAACCTCGGGAAGGACCCGCAGCAGCGCGCCATGCCCTCCGGCAAGGCCGTCGTGAACTTCAGCATCGCGACCACGGACCAGTGGCGCGACAAGCAGACGGGCGAGAACAAGGAAGCGACGGAGTGGCACAACATCGTGATGTTCGACCGCCTCGCTGAAATCGCGGCGGAATACCTGCGCAAGGGCTCGCAGGTCTACATCGAAGGCAAGATCCGCACGCGCAAGTGGCAGGACAAGGAAGGCAAGGACCGCTACACGACCGAGATCATCGCCAACGAGATGAGCATGCTCGGCGGCCGCGGGGCTGCGGATCGCGGTTCGGCACCGGCGCCCGACCGCTCGCGCGACCGCAGCGAGGAACCGGCCGCGCGGGCCGAGCCCGCCGGCGTCGCCGAATCCTTCGACGACGACATCCCGTTCTGAGGGCGGGGACTGTCAGCGCGTGAAGGGACCGCATCCTTCATATTCGGGCGAAGATTCAGGCCTCCATATCGGTTCGAGGCGAATATGAAGGGGTGTCCCCTTCACGCGCGACTGTCCCCTCTTGAGGCCCGTCACGGTATCGCCCTGAGGGGCTGCCTCGCCCACGTTATGTGATGCGGTAGACGTCCCGATCGGGGACGTTAAGTCACCATCTAGCCGATTTTTCGGGTTTCCCGAGCATCCGTCCCGGGCCCCGGAGAATGGAGAACGGCTTGATGGAGGCGGATCGCAAACAGCCGTCCGGCAACGGGCTGCGCGAAGCCCTGGCGCCATGGTTCGACCATTCGGCGGCCTGGCTCGTGCTGCTTTGCATCGGCCTCACGCTCTTCACCGCCATCACCAGTTTCATCGGCGGCGTCTACAACGAGGCGCTGGTCGCGAAGCTGACGGGCGTCGCCGCGGCGCTCTCCGCCATCTCCGTCATCCTGCGGGACGTCGAGCTCGAAGCCCTGAAGACCCGAACGCCGCAGGGCCTGGGCGTGGCTCGCCTGGGCGCTCATGCTGCAGTTCCTGGCGACGCTCCTCGTCCCGGTCACGCGCTCGATCGATCTCCCGGCCGTGCAGACGGCGATGGGCGTGCTCGAGTTCGCCTTCTTCCCCTGCATCGCCATGGCCGCGGCCGGCTTCCTGTTCTCCACCCGCGGCAGGGCCTTCGGGCCGCAGTTCTGGCTCGAGGCGACGCTCGTCGCGCTGTGCGTCGGCAGCGTGCTCTGGCTCGCCCTGCCGCATGACCTCGCGCCCGGGCTGCTGCCCGCACGCAGCTCCTGGACGCTCAGCCTCGACGCCGTGATCGGCGTGCTGGCCGCGATCCTGCTGCTGCGCCGCTCGGACTGGAAGCACTGGCCGGCGCATGTCGCCTTTGCGCTGGCCCTCGGTGCGCTGGTCGGCGCCCGCCTGCTCGAGGCCCACGCAACCTCTCTCGGCTACGTCTCGACGTACGCGATGCCGCTGCATATCGGCGCGATCGCGGCCTTCGCCGTGGCGGCGCACCTCGATCACCTGCGCACCGAGCGGCGCGCGCCGCCGATGGACGCGGCCGAGCGCGGCTCCCCGGTCGCCACGCTGACGCCCTACGCCGCGCTGATGCTCGCCGGTTACGCGCTGCTCGTCCTGCACGGCGGCAGCTTCGGCGAGCCCGCCGGCCTGATCGCCTGGGTGGTCTGCATCGCCGCGGGCCTGCTGTTCGCGCGGCAGGCGATCGTGACCGCCCTCGCGGTGGCGGTCCAGACCGGCCTCGCAACGCGCTCGGCCGAGGCGCGCTTCAACGCGCTGATCCGCAACACGGCGGACGTCATCGCGATCGTCGCCGCGGATGGCACCGTCAACTACGTGACGCCGACCGCGGAGCGGATCTTCGGCTTCGCGGCGCAGGACCTGATCGGCCAGCACCTCGACGAACTCGTGGTGTTCGACGATCGCGCGCGGCTGCGCGAGTTCATCGCCCGCGACCTCGCGAGGTCGGGCGCTTCCGGCGTCGTCGAGGCCCGCGTCCCGCGCGGGGACGAGCGCCAGCGCGTCATCGAGATCCACGGCACCAACATGGACGGCGAACCTGCGATCGGCGGGCGCCTGCTGAACCTCCGCGACATGACCGACCGCAAGGGCATGGAAGAGCAGTTGAAGCGAATGGCGCTGCACGACCCGCTGACCCTGCTCGGGAACCGCGCGCTGTTCCGCGACCGCGTCGAGCACGCGGTGGCGGTCAGCAAGCGCAACGGGCGGTCGATAGCCGTCATGTTCGTCGACCTCGACAACTTCAAGAACGTCAACGATTCCTTCGGCCATGCGATCGGCGACCGCGTGCTGCACAAGAGCGCGCAGCGGCTCGTCAAGGCGACCCGCGGCGGCGACACCGTCGCGCGCCTCGGCGGCGACGAGTTCGCCGTGCTGCTCGAGAATCTCGGCACCCGGGAGCAGGTGATGGAGATCGCCGGGCGGATCGTCAAGTCGCTGCAGGAATCGCTCGACCTGCCCGGCGCGGACATGCGCATCTCGGCGAGCATCGGCGTGGCGTTCTCCACGCCGGACGACGGCGTCGAGGAGCTGATGCGCAACGCCGACGTCGCCATGTACGCGGCGAAGACCGCCGGCAAGGGCCGCTACCTCGTCTACGAGCCCTCGATGCAGAGCGCCGCGAGCGAGCGCCAGGAAATGGAAGTGGAGATCGACAAGGCGCATCCGGCAGGACCAGTTCCTGCTGCACTACCAGCCGATCGTCGAGCTGCACTCGGGTTACCTGCTGGGCGTCGAGGCCCTGATCCGCTGGCGGCACCCGGAGCGCGGGATGATCATGCCGGCGGAGTTCATCCCGGTGGCGGAGGAGACGGGGCAGATCGTCCCGCTCGGCCGCTGGGTGCTGGCCCAGGCCTGCCGCGAGGTGAAGGTCTGGCAGGCGCGCCTGCCGGAAGGCCGCCAGGTCCGCGTCGGCGTCAACGTCTCCGCGGTCCAGCTCGCGAAGTCCGACATCTGCGCCGACGTCAAGCGGGCGCTCGCGATCTCCGAGATCGATCCGGGCTGCCTCGTGATCGAACTGACCGAGAGCGTGCTGATGCAGAACAGCGAGGTCGTGCTCGCGACGCTCACGGAGCTCAAGACGCTCGGCGTGCGGATCGCGATCGACGACTTCGGCACCGGCTACTCGTCGCTCACCTACCTGCACCGGTTCCCGATCGACATCCTGAAGATCGACCGCAGCTTCGTGGAGCGCCTCGGCGGCGTCGACGGAGGCGAGGACTTTGCGCGCGCGATCATCACGCTCGGCAGCACGCTCGATCTCGAGGTCGTCGCCGAGGGCATCGAGCTCGAGCACCAGCAGCGCGGACTCATCGAACTCGGCTGCGTGGCGGGGCAGGGTTACCTCTATTCGAGGCCGGCGCTGCTGCACGAGATCGAGTACTCGGTGCACATGGCCCGCCGCCGCACCATGGCCGACACGCTGCCCCAGGGGGCGCGCATCACGGCCACCGGGCGCTTCGTGATCGGCGACCTGAAACCCGCGGACTTCGTCGCGACCGGCACTTTCGGTCGCGAGATGTCGAAAAAATCCAGATAAAACAGCGATCTACGGGTTCCGCGTAGCGCTTCGGGCCGGTTCACGGCGCTTCATGGCGGGGTCCAAAACCGGTACCCTAGGCGGCCCCATTCGCGCTGGAGACCTTACCCGGGACATGAGCGGCCGGCTCTACATTTCGACCTTCGGCTGCCAGATGAACGAATACGACTCGGCCCGGATGGCGGACGTACTGCGCGAGTCCGCCGGGCTTGCGCTGACGGGCAATCCCGAGGAAGCGGACGTCGTCCTGCTGAATACCTGTTCGGTGCGGGAAAAGGCGCAGGAGAAGGTCTTTTCCCATCTCGGCCAGTGGCGGCTGCTGAAGCGCAGCAAGCCCGGACTCGTCATCGGCGTCGGCGGCTGCGTCGCCAGCCAGGAGGGCGAGGGCATCCTCGCGCGTGCGCCGTTCGTGGATCTCGTCTTCGGCCCGCAGACGATCCATCGCCTGCCGGCGATGATCGCGGCGCTGCGCGCCACGCGCGAGCCGCAGGTGGACGTCTCCTTCCCCGAGATCGAGAAGTTCGACTGCCTGCCGGAACCGCGCGCCACCGGCGCGACGGCCTTCGTCTCGATCATGGAAGGCTGCAGCCGCTATTGCAGCTTCTGCGTCGTGCCCTACACGCGCGGCGAGGAAATGAGCCGCCCGTTCGCGCAGGTCGAAGCCGAGGTCCGCGTCGCTGGTCGCGCAGGGCGTGCGCGAGGTGACGCTGCTCGGCCAGAACGTGAACGCCTACCGCGGGCCTGCGGCCGACGGGCGCATCGTGGATCTCGCCGGCCTCATCCGGCACATCGCGACGCTCGACGGCCTCGAACGCATCCGCTTCACGACCTCGCATCCGCTCGAGTTCCGCGACTCGCTGGTCGCGGCCTACGCGGAAGTGCCGAAGCTGGCGAACTACCTGCACCTGCCGGTGCAGAGCGGCTCGGACCGCATCCTCGCGGCGATGAAGCGCGGCTACACGCGCCTCGAGTTCAAGCAGAAGCTGCGCAAGCTCCGCGCCGTGCGGCCGGACATCAGCCTTTCCTCGGACTTCATCGTCGGCTTCCCCGGCGAGACCGAGGCGGACTTCCAGCAGACGCTCGAGCTGATCGCCGACGTCGGCTTCGACCAGTCCTTCAGCTTCATCTACAGCCGGCGTCCCGGGACTCCGGCCGCCTCGCTCCCCGACGAGGTGTCCCACGAGGTGAAGCAGCGGCGACTCGAGGAGCTGCAGGCGCAGCTCAACCGCCAGGCGCGCCGCATCAGCCTCGCGATGGTCGGCAGCACGCAGCGCGTGATGGTCGAGAAGCACTCGCGCCGCGACCCGCGCCAGCTCGCGGGCCGCACCGAGAACATGCGCTGGGTCAACTTCGACGGTCCGCGCTCGCTCGTCGACCGCTTCGCGGAAGTCTGCATCACGGAGGCCATGCCGAATTCGCTGCGCGGCCGGTTGGTCGCTTGAACGCCGCCCCCGAGTCCAGCGTCGACTTCGGCGCGGAAGACAATGCCAGGCTCGCCGCGGTCTGCGGCCCGCTCGACGAGAACCTGCACCAGATCGAGAACCGGCTCGGCATCGAGATCCGCCGCCGTTCCGGGCGCTTCTCGCTGCTCGGCGCGAACGCGGCCGCGGGCGCCGCGGTGCTGCGCCAGCTCTACGAGCGCGCGGGCAGCCAGCCGGTGACGCCCGAGGACGTGCACCTCGCGATCCAGGAGGGCGGCATGGGCGCGCCGCAGGCGCCCGACGAGCACGCGGTCGAGACGCTGCGCGGACTGATCCGCGGCCGCGGCGCCAACCAGCAGCAGTACCTGCAGGCGATCCGCACGCACGACCTGACCTTCGGCATCGGCCCGGCGGGCACCGGCAAGACCTACCTCGCGGTCGCCTGCGCGGTCGAGGCGATGCAGCGCGAGAGCGTGCGCCGGCTCGTGCTGGTGCGGCCCGCGGTGGAGGCCGGCGAGCGGCTCGGCTTCCTGCCCGGCGACCTGTCGCAGAAGGTGGATCCCTACCTCCGGCCGATGTACGACGCGCTCTACGAGATGATCGGCTTCGATCGCGTCGCGCGCCTGATCGAGCGGAACGTCATCGAGATCGCGCCGCTGGCGTTCATGCGCGGCCGCACGCTGAACGAGGCCTTCATCATCCTCGACGAGGCGCAGAACACCACGGTCGAACAGATCAAGATGTTCCTGACCCGCATCGGCTTCGGCTCGCGCGCGGTCGTGACCGGCGACGTCACGCAGACCGACCTGCCGGCGCATCGCCAGTCGGGCCTCCGGCACGCGCTCGAGGTGCTGGACGGCGTGAAGGGCATCGCCGTCACGCGCTTCACGGCGAAGGACGTCGTGCGCCACCCGCTGGTGCAGCGCATCGTCGAGGCCTACGAGCGCGAATCCGGCAGCGCGCGGGGGCGGGGCCCAGTGACGCTCGACGTGGTGCTGCGCTACCGGACCCGCCGGCCCTGGGCGCCCGGGCCCGCGACGCTGCGCCGCTGGGCGCGCCTCGCGGCGGGCAGCCGCAGCGGCGAACTCGGCATCCGCGTCGTGGGCAGCCGCGAGAGCCGCGCGCTGAACGGGCACTGGCGGGGCCGCGACAAGCCCACCAACGTGCTGTCGTTCCCGGCATCGCCCGGACCTGCGCGGCCGCCAGCTCGGCGACCTCGTCGTCTGCGCGCCGGTCGTGGCGCGGGAGGCGCGCGAGCAGGGCAAGCCGCTCGCCGCGCACTGGGCGCACATGGTCGTGCACGGCACGCTGCACCTGCTCGGCTTCGACCACGGGCGCGCGGCGGATGCGAAGCGCATGGAAGGCCGCGAACGGGCGCTGCTGGCGCGCCTCGGTTTCGCGGACCCGTACGGAGACTGAGGCGATGGCGAAGAGCAAGGGAAGCAGCTGGCTGCGGCGCCTGACGAAGGAGGGGCCGGGCAGCAAGGTGGAGCTGGTCGAGATGCTGCGCGCCGCGGCGCGCGGCGAGCTCATCGACGCCGACGCGTTGCGCATGATCCAGGGCGTGCTGCGCGTGGACGACCTGCACGTGCGCGACATCATGGTGCCGCGCTCGCAGATGGTCGTGCTCGAGCGCGACTCCGAGCCCGGCAAGCTGCTGCCGGCCGTGATCGAGTCCGGGCATTCGCGCTTCCCGGTGATCGGCGACGACCGCGACCAGATCGCCGGCATCCTGCTCGCCAAGGACCTCCTGCGCTACTTCGCCGAGGGCGCGGACGGCAGCTTCGACATCCGCGAGGTGCTGCGGCCGGCCGCCTTCGTCCCGGAGAGCAAGCGCCTCAACGTGCTGCTCAAGGAATTCCGCGCCAGCCGCAACCACATGGCGATCGTCGTGGACGAGTACGGCGGCGTCTCGGGCCTGGTCACGATCGAGGACGTGATCGAGGAGATCGTCGGCGAGATCGCCGACGAGTACGACACGGACGAGGACCAGACGATCCGCCGCGAGGGCGACCGGCAGTTCGCCGTGCTGGCACTGACGCGCGTGCAGGAGTTCAACGCCTACTTCGGGACGCGCTTCAGCGACGAGGAGTACGACACGATCGGCGGCCTCGTGATGCACCAGTTCGGCCGGCTGCCGCGCCGCGGCGAGGCGGTGACCATGGACGGCATCGAGTTCAAGGTGCAGCGCGCCGACCGCCGGCGCATCGACCAGTTGCGCGTCACGACGCCCGAGCCGCTGCCGGCGGCGCCCCGGCGAAGCGCGGGTCGACTGAATGCCGGCGCCGGACGGGCCCGTCTCGCGGCTGCTCCACTACCGCCGCCTCATCGCGGTGCTCGCGGGCATCGTCACGTCCTTCGCGTTCGCGCCCTACGGCTGGCACTTGCTCGCCTGGCTCGGGCCCGCGGTCCTGTTCCTGCTCTGGGAGTACGAGTCGCCGCGCGAGGCGGCGGGCACCGGCTTCTGGTTCGGCGCCGCGCTGTTCGGCGCGGGCACCTGGTGGATCTACACGGCGATCCACGACTTCGGCCAGGCGCCGGCCTGGCTCGCGCTGTTCCTGGTGGCGGCGCTGCTCGCGATCAAGGGCTCGTACTACGCGCTGCTCGGTTACGTCGTCGTGCGCATCGCCCCGGATCCCTCGCCGGGTCGCTCGCTGCTGCTGATTCCCGCGGGCTGGACGCTGATGGAGTGGCTGCGCGGCTGGCTGTTCACGGGCTTTCCCTGGCTGCAGCTCGGCTATTCGCAGAGCGATGCGCCGCTCGCGGCGCTCGCGACGCTGGGCGGCATCCACCTGGTCAACTTCGCGGTCGCGGCGACCGCGGGCGCGATCGTCGTGCTCCTCTTCCAGGCCGGCGGCGCGCGCCTCGCGGCCATCGCCGTCGCCGCCGCGCTCTGGGTCGGCGGCTGGCTGCTCGACGGCCGCGAATGGACGCGCCCCGCGGGCGAGCCCGGTGTCGGTCGCGCTGCTGCAGGGCGCGATCCCGCAGGACGAGAAATGGCTGGCGGACAACCGCGCAGCGACGCTCGAGAAGTACCGCGCGCTCAATCGCGAGGCGCTCGGCGCGCGCATCATCGTCTGGCCGGAGTCGGCGATCCCGGTGCTCGCCCACGACGCGACGGTGTTCCTCGACGCCATCCGTCGCGAGTCGGCGGCGCGCCGGCTCGGACGTCATGCTCGGGCTCCTCAACTTCGACCTGCAGACGGGCGAGATCCGGAACGGCCTGTTCTCGATGAGCAGCGCCGGCGACGGCTGGTACTACAAGCGCCGCCTCGTGCCCTTCGGCGAGTTCTTCCCGGTGCCCGAGGCCGTGCGCAAGTGGATGCGGCTGCAGAGCCTTCCTTATTACGACATGACGCCGGGCGAGGAGAGCCAGCCGCCGCTCCAGGCGGGCGGCGAGCGGCTCGCCGCGACGATCTGCTACGAGGACGCCTACGGCGCCGACCAGCTCGCCGCGCTGCCCGGCTCGACGCTGCTCGTCAACGTGACGAACAACGCCTGGTTCGGCGACTCGTCGGCGCCGCACCAGCAGCTGCAGATGGCGCGCTTCCGCGCGCTCGAGGCCGGGCGCTTCCTGGTGCGCGCGACCAGCAACGGCATCACCGCCGTGATCGGTCCCGACGGCGCCGTCGTCGACCGCATCCCGCAGTTCGTGCCCGGCATCCTCAAGGCCACGGTCGTGCCGCGCACCGGCCTCACGCCCTACGCCCGCACCGGCAACTGGCCGATCCTCAGCTTCGCCTTCGTCATGCTTGATCGCGTTCGCCGTCGCTCGCGTGAGAGCGCGGCACGACGCCTGAGGCCGGCGGCCGGACGGCCTTCTCAGGATCGTGCGCGCCAGGGATGGCGCGCCCGAAGCCTCCAGGGACGGATTCACGGCGGTCCTGAGAAGGCCGTCCGGCCGCCGGCCCTCAGGTATCCTTGCCGGTTCGCATGAACGAACGCTACGAACCCAAAGAAATCGAGCCGCACGTCCAGGCGGAATGGGCCGCCGCCGGCACGTTCGCCGCGCGCGAGGACGCCGCGCGGCCGAAGTACTACTGCCTGTGCATGTTCCCGTACCCGAGCGGCAAGCTGCACATGGGCCACGTGCGCAACTACACCATCGGCGACGTCCTGGCGCGCTACATGCGCATGCGCGGGCACAACGTCCTGCAGCCGATGGGCTGGGACGCCTTCGGCCTGCCCGCCGAGAACGCGGCGATCGAGAACGGCGTGCCGCCCGCGAAGTGGACCCGCGACAACATCGCGCACATGAAGGGGCAGCTGAAGTCGCTCGGCTTCGGCATCGACTGGTCGCGCGAGCTCGCGACCTGCGACGCCGACTACTACAAGTGGAACCAGTGGCTGTTCCTGCGCATGCTCGAGCGCGGCATCGCCTACAAGACGACCGGCAAGGTCAACTGGGATCCGGTGGACCAGACCGTGCTCGCGAACGAGCAGGTGATCGACGGGCGCGGCTGGCGCACGGGAGCGCTGGTCGAGAAGCGCGAGATCCCGATGTACTACCTGCGGATCACGCAGTACGCCGAGGAACTCCTCGCCGCGCTCGACACGGCTGCCCGAGTGGCCGGACCGCGTGCGCACGATGCAGGCGAACTGGATCGGTCGCAGCGAAGGCGTGAACATCTCGTTCCCGTACGACATCGGCGGGCGCGGCGGGCGAACTCAAGGTCTTCACGACGCGTGCCGACACCCTCATGGGCGTGACCTTCGTCGCGGTCGCGGCCGAGCACCCGCTCGCCGAACTGGCGGCAGGGCGGGACGCGGGAGTCCGCGCATTCGTGGATGAGTGCCGTCGCGGCAGCATCATGGAAGCCGACGTCGCGACGATGGAAAAGAAGGGCGTCGCCACCGGGCTCTTCGTCCGCCACCCGCTGACCGGCGCCGACGTGCCGGTCTGGGTCGGCAACTACGTGCTGATGGCCTACGGCGAGGGCGCCGTGATGGGCGTGCCGGGCCACGACGAGCGCGACTTCGCGTTCGCGAAAAAATACGGCCTGCCGATCGTGCCCGTCATCGACGTCGGCGGCAGGCCGTACTCGACCGGCGCCTGGCAGGCCTGGTACGCGGAGTACGGCCGCTGCGTGAACTCGGGCTCCTACGACGGCCTCGACTACGCGCCGGCGGTCGACGCGATCGCGCGCGACCTGGAGGCGCGCGGCGTCGGCCGCAAGCAGGTCGTCTGGCGCTTGCGCGACTGGGGCATCTCGCGCCAGCGCTACTGGGGCTGCCCGATCCCGATCATCCACTGCCCGGACTGCGGCGACGTGCCGGTGCCGGACGAGCAGCTGCCGGTGCGCCTGCCCGAGGACCTCGTGCCGGACGGCTCGGGCAACCCGCTCGCGAAGTCGAAGGCCTTCCTCGACTGTCGCTGCCCGAAGTGCGGCGCCGCCGCGCGCCGCGAGACGGACACCATGGACACGTTCGTGGACTCGTCCTGGTACTTCTTCCGCTTCGCCTCGGCGAAGAACGACGCGGCGATGGTGGACGATCGCGCCCGGTACTGGATGCCGGTGGACCAGTACATCGGCGGCATCGAGCACGCGATCCTGCACCTGCTGTATTCGCGCTTCTGGACCCGCGTCATGCGCGACTGCGGGCTCACCGGGGTCGACGAGCCGTTCCAGCGGCTGCTGACGCAGGGCATGGTCCTGAACGAGATCTGGTTCCGCAAGCCCGCCTCCGGTCGCATCGCCTATTTCCACCCTGCGGAGGTCGAGGCGACCGGGGAGGGCGAGTCGCGCCGAGGCATCCTGAAGTCCGACGGCCAGCCGGTCGAGTACGGCGGCATCGGCACGATGTCGAAGTCGCGCAAGAACGGCGTCGACCCGCAGGAACTCGTGGACCGCTACGGCGCGGATACGGCGCGGCTGTTCACCATGTCGAACGTGCCGCCGGAGCACACGTTCGAGTGGTCGGACGAGGGTGTCGAGGGCGCGTTCCGGTTCATGAAGCGGTTGTGGAAGGTGGTGCACGCGCACGTCGAAGGCGGCGCCGCGCAAAGGCCGGACCCGGGCACGCTCGACGGGCCGCAGCGCGCGCTGCGCCGGCAGGTGCACCAGGCGCTCGCGAAGGTCGGCGACGACATCGGGCGCCGCCGCACCTTCAACACGGCGATCGCCGCGGTCATGGAACTCCTGAACGCGCTGTCGCGCTTCGCGGACGGCTCGCCGCCCGGCCGCGCCGTGATGCAGGAGGCGCTCGAACTCGCGGTGCTGATGCTCTCGCCCGTCGTCCCGCACGCGGCGCAGGCGATGTGGCGGGCGCTCGGGCATGCCTCCCTGGTCGTGGACGAACGCTGGCCCGAGGTCGACGCCGCCGCGCTGGTCCAGGACACGGTCGAGATCGTCGTGCAGGTCAACGGCAAGCTGCGCGCGCGGATCGCGGTGGCCGCCGGCGCGGACGAGACCGTCGCGCGCGAGGCAGCGCTCGCGGATCCCGGCGTCGCGAAATTCGTCGCCGGCCAGCCCGTGCGCAAGCTGATCTACGTGCCGGGCAAGCTCGTGAACGTGGTGGTGTGATGAACCGCGCTGCCGCCGGACTCGCCGCGCTCCTGCTGCTCGCCGGCTGCGGATTCCAGCTGCGCGGGCAGGCGCCGCTGCCCGCCGTCGCGTCGGCCCCGTACGTCGAGTCCACCGGACCGCTTCACGCCCCTGTACGCCGCGCTCGACCAGCGCCTGCGCGCGGCCGGCGCGACGCCCGCGGCGAACGCGACGGAGGCGAGCCTCGTGATCCGCCTGCACGCGGACCAGACGGGCCGCGAGCTGCTCTCCGTGACCGCCGACAACAAGCCGGGCGAGTACGAGGTCTTCTACGCGGCGGAGTACTCGGTGACGAATGGCGCCACGGAGCTGATCCCGCGCACGCAGGTCAAGCTCACGCGCGACTACGGCTACGACGAAGCGGCGGTGCTGGCCAAGGAGCACGAGGAGGCCTCGCTGCGCGTCGCGCTCGCGGCCGACATCGCGGACCTCATCCTGCGGCGGCTGGCGGCCCTGTGAACCTCTCGGTCTTCGACGTCTTCAAGGTGGGCGTCGGGCCCTCGTCCTCGCACACGATGGGGCCGATGCTCGCGGCGCGCTTCTTCGTGCTCGACCTCGAGGCGAAGGGACTGCTCGAGCGGACCGACGAGGTCTTCGTGCAGCTCTACGGCTCGCTGGCGCTGACCGGCCTCGGGCACTGCACGGACCGCGCGATCCTGCTCGGCCTCGAGGGGAACGACCCTTCCGGGTTCGACCCCGCGGTGATGGAGCCGACC
The DNA here is from genome assembly GCA_963823415.1 of uncultured Gammaproteobacteria bacterium. GTDB lineage: Bacteria > Pseudomonadota > Gammaproteobacteria > Steroidobacterales > Steroidobacteraceae > SCUD01. Next base: position 46,255 of record CAWGLJ010000001.1, read on the forward strand.
CTGGCGCGCATCCGCGGCAGCAGCCGCATCCGGCTGCTCGGTCGCCGCGAGATCGCCTTCGACGAGCCGATGAACCTCCTGTTCCACCGCGACCAGATGCTGCCGGGCCACTCGAACGGCATGCGTTTCACGGCGCGGGACGCGGCCGGCGCGACCCTGCTGTCGGAGGAGATGTATTCGATCGGCGGTGGCGCCGTGCAGCGCGCGGACGAGGGCGCGGCGAGCGTCGCGGCGGGGCCGGCCGAAGTGCCCTTGCCCTTCGGCAGCGGCGAGGAGCTGCTGGCGCAGGCGAAGCGCGCCGGACTCGGGATCGACGGCCTGATGCGCGTGAACGAGGAGGCGCTGCGGCCCGCGGCCGAAGTGGACGCGAAGCTCGCGCGCATCTGGTCGGTCATGCAGGCCTGTGTCGAGCGTGGCTTCCGCGCCGAAGGCGTGCTGCCGGGCGTGCTGAAAGTCAGGCGCCGCGCGCCGCAGATGAAGCGCGCGCTCGAGGCGGATGCGTCGCAGGCGGACGCGATGGAGTGGGTCAATGTCTGGGCGCTGGCGGTGAACGAGGAGAACGCCGCGGGCGGGCAGGTGGTGACCGCGCCGACCAATGGCGCTGCCGGCATCGTGCCCGCGGTATTGCACTACTACGCGCAGCGCTGCCTCGGCAGCGACGAGGCGGGCATCCGCCGCTTCCTGCTCGTCGCCGGCGCGATCGGGCTCCTCTACAAGCGCAATGCCTCGATCTCCGGCGCCGAGATGGGCTGCCAGGGCGAGGTCGGCGTCGCCTGTTCGATGGCCGCGGGCGGGCTCGCGGCCGCGCTCGGCGGCAGCAACGGCCAGGTCGAGAACGCCGCCGAGATCGGCATGGAACACAATCTCGGCCTCACCTGCGACCCGATCGCGGGCCTGGTGCAGATCCCCTGCATCGAGCGCAATGCCATGGGCGCGGTGAAGGCGATCAACGCGGCGCGGCTCGCGCTGCGCGGCGACGGCACGCACAAGGTGTCGCTCGACCAGGTGATCGCGACCATGCGCCAGACCGGTTACGACATGAAGTCGATCTACAAGGAGACCTCGCAGGGAGGTCTCGCCGTCAACGTCCCGGAGTGCTGAGCATTGAAGGCAACGGAGGGGACGCTCACCTTCGTTCAAGAAAACGAAGGTGACGTCCCGCTTCAATGCCCGTCAGTTCGCGAAGCGGTCGGTCGCGCGCACCAGCGCGTCGGTGATGCCGGGCTCGAAGGCGGAATGGCCGGCGTCGGCGACGACGCGGAAATCGGCCTCCGGCCAGGCCCGGTGCAGGTCCCAGGCCGTCGTCATCGGGCAGACGACGTCATGCCGGCCCTGCACGATGACCGCCGGGAGGTGGCGGATGCGGCCGATGTCGTCGAGCAGCTGGCTCTCGCGCTGCATGAACCCGCCGTTCACGAAGTAGTGGCACTCGATGCGCGCGACGGCGAGCGCGAACGCATCCTCGCCCCAGTGGCGGACGTTGTCGTCGTCGGTGACGAGGTAGCTCGTGGCGCCTTCCCAGATCGCCCAGGCGCGCGCCGCGGCCTGCGCCGCCGCGGGGTCGGTGCCGGTCAGCCGCCGGTGGAAGGCGCGCGCGAGGTCGCCGCGCTCCGCGGGCGGGATCGGCGCGACGTAGTCCTCCCAGCGATCCGGGTACAGCGACTGAAGCGCCCTCCTGGTAGAACCAGTCGAGCTCCTGCTTGCGCAGCATGAAGATGCCGCGCAACACGAGCTCGCTCACGCGCTCCGGGTGGGTCTCGGCGTAGGCGAGGGCCAGCGTCGAGCCCCAGGAGCCGCCGAAGGCCTGCCAGCGCTCGACGCCGAAGTACTCGCGCAGCCGCTCGATGTCGGCGACCAGGTGCCAGGTCGTGTTGTGCTCGAGGCTCGCGTGCGGGCGGCTGCGGCCGCAGCCGCGCTGGTCGAACAGGAAGATGCGGTAGCGCGCCGGGTCGAAGAACCGGCGCGCGCGGGCGTCGCAGCCGGCGCCGGGACCGCCGTGCAGGAACACGACCGGCTTGCCCTGCGGGTTGCCGCATTCCTCCCAGTAGATTTCGTGGCCGTCGCCCACCGCGAGGTGGCCCTGGCGGTTCGGTTCGACGGGCGGGTACAGGCCGCGGCGCGAAGTCAGAAACGAACCAGGATGCCGACGAGCCCTTCGGCCTGGAAGACCGCCGATCCGCTCGCGACGATGCGACAGGCGCCTTCGCCGTCGTCCGACCGGCAGAAGAAGGACGTGTCCGTGTCGACCGCCGTCAGGTAGCCGCGCGCCTCGAGCCGGATGGCCGCGTGCTCGGCGAGCGGGATCTCGAGGCCGAAAGCCATCGATCCGGAGAACCGGGTGCTGTCATCGGCATCGGGGATCGACGCCGAAAACCGCGTGGCGCCGAGGCCTGCGGCGAAATAAGGCTGCGCATGCTCCCAGCCGCCGAAGGGCAGGGTGCCGCCGATGTGCAGGTATTCGACGTCGGCGTCGAAGTCCTCGACGCCGTTGCTCACGTCGGTCGCCTGCCGCGAATACCAGAGCTGGTAGAAACGGTCGTCGCCCTGGGCGTAGCGCAGTTCCAGCGACACGGCGAAGCTCGAACTGTCGTCGAGATCGCGGTCCGCGCCGGTGTCCTCGTCTTCGAGTCCGCCGCCCATGCGGTAGCCGCCGTACAGGCCGGCCTGGAAAAGCGGGAGTTCATCCGCCGCCGCGAGCGGCGCGGCCAGCAGGGCTGCAAGTGCGAGGGTCATCAGGTGTTTCAAGCGGTTCGGACTATCGCATATGGCCCGGTTTCCCGCCATTGTGAACGGGAATCATTCGCACTAGGATAATGGGACTTTGCGAATCCGGACCTCCTATCCGGCCCTCCTGGCCGGCCTGCTGATGCTCGTCTCCTGCGACGGCGTCGCCCCGATCGACGGGACGCCGCCGGCGCCGTCGACGCCTGGCCTGTCACCCGTGGCGGCGCTCGGCGAGCAGCTGTTTCGCGACGAGTCGCTGTCCGTTTCCGGCCGACTGGCCTGCCAGACCTGCCATCGCCCGGAGTTCGCGCATGCCGCGCCGGCCGGTGGAGCTCGTCTCGAAGGGCGGGCCGGACATGGATATCCCGGGCATCCGCAATTCGCCGTCGATCCGTTACGCGAGCTTCACGCCGCCCGTTCGGCTTTGACGAGGAGGGCACTGCATTCGGCGGATTTTTTCGCGACGGCCGCGCGCTCGACGCTCGTCGAGCAGGCGAAGCAGCCCTTCCTGGACGTGCGCGAGATGGCGAATCCCTCGATCGACGCGGTCGTTGCGCGCCTTGCGGCAATCCCCCAATGCCGCGACGCTTCCGTGACGTCTTCGGCGCGGCCGCGCTCGACGACGCCGGAGACGCCTTCAACGGCCTCGCGGCGGCGATTGCGCAGTACCAGGCGGAGTTGCCGGACTTCCGCCGCTTCGACAGCAAGTACGACGCGTATCTCGCGGGCAAGGCGCTGCTGACGGAACAGGAATCCCGCGGCCTCGCGCTGTTCGAGGACCCGGAGAAGGGCAACTGCGCCGCCTGCCACCCGAGCCGGCCGGGCGCCGACGGGTCGCCGCCCCTGTTCACCGACTTCACCTACGACAACGTCGGGCTGCCGCGGAACGCGCACGTCCCGGCAAACGCCGACCCCGGGTTCTTCGACCTCGGCCTCTGTGGCCCGGAACGCAAGGACCTGGCGGCTCGCCGCGACCTGTGCGGCGCGTTCAAGGTGCCGACGCTCCGGAACGTCGCGCGCACCGCGCCTTACTTCCACAACGGCGCCTTCGACACGCTGCGGGATGCGGTCGATTTCTACGTGCGCCGCGACACGCGACCCCGGGCCTCTGGTACCCGAAAACGGCCGCCGGCATCCGCGAGTTCGACGACCTGCCGCCGGAGCTTGCCGGCTCCGTGAACACCACCGAGGTGCCCTACGATCGCAAGGCCGGCGGCACGCCGGCGCTGGCGCCGGGCGAGATCGACGACGTGGTCGCGTTCCTGAAGACGCTCGACGATGGCTACAATTGACCGGCCATGCGCATCAACACCGACCAGGTCGCCCGCACGCTGGAGAAGCGCCTTGCGCAGGCCTGGCTGATCGCCGGCGATGAGCCGCTGCTGACCGGCGAGGCGGCGGATGCCGTACGCGCCCGCGCCCGCGCCGATGGCTACACCGGGCGCGATCTCTTCGTCACCGATCGCAGCTTCGACTGGTCCGAGGTCAGTGCGGCGAGCCAGACGCTGTCGCTGTTCGCGGAGCGGCGGATCCTCGAGATCCGCATGCCGACGCCGCGGCCCGGGCAAGGAAGGCGGCGCGGTGCTCGCGGCGCTCGCCGCGGATCCCGGCCCGGACAACCTGCTGCTGGTCGTGACGACGCGGCCGGAAAAGGAAACCTGGTCCAGCGCCTGGTTCAAGGCCTTCGAGAAGCACGGCGTCTTCGTCCAGGCGCAGCCGGTCGAGATCGGCCGGCTGCCGCAATGGATCGCGGCCCGCGGCGCGTCGGCTCGGCCTCGAGTTCGAGCCGGGCGCCGCGGAGCTGCTCGCCGAACGGGTCGAGGGCAACCTGCTCGCCGCGCAGCAGGAAATCGAGAAGCTCGCACTGCTGCGAGCGAAGCGGGCGCGTCGATCTCGACGCCGTGCAAGCCGCCGTCGCCAACAGCGCGCGCTACGACGTCTTCCAGCTCGGCGAGGCCGCGCTCGCGGGCGATGCGCCGCGCACGCTGCGGATCCTGGAAGGCCTGCGCGCCGAAGGCGCCGAGCCGCCGCTGGTGCTCTGGGCCGTCTGCCGGGAATTGCGTGCGCTCGCGGACCTGCGCAACGGCGTCGCAGCGGAAGGCCTACGGGCCCGCCGCCGAGCGCCGCGAGGCGCTCGTGGCGCGCGCGGCGAAGCGCACCGCCGGCCAGGCGATCGAGCCCTGGTTCGTCGCGGCCGCGCTCGTCGACCGCCAGCTCAAGGGCCAGGCGGGCCCGGCCGGCGGCAACGCCTGGACGACGCTCACCGGGCTGGTCGCAGCGATCGCAGGCGCGCGGCTGCCCGCCGGCTGCGCGCCACGGCTGAAGCGACAACTCGCGTGCGCCCGTTCGGCGTGTTCGGCGGGATGTTCGATCCCATTCACTTCGGGCACCTGCGCACCGCCCACGAGTTGCACGAGCTGCTCGGCCTCGAGGCGGTCGCGTTCGTGCCGGCCGGCGACCCGCCGCACCGCGCGGCGCCGCTCGCCGATGCCGCGACGCGGCTCGCGATGGTGCGCGCCGCGACCGCGGACGATCCGCGATTCCTCGTCGACGATCGCGAACTGCGCCGCCGGGGCCCGTCCTACACCGTGCTGACGCTGGAGGAGCTGCGCGCCGAGCGCGTCGGCCAGCCCCTGGTCCTGATCATGGGCATGGACGCCTATGCGGGCATCGAGCGCTGGCATCGCGCCGGGGACCTGCTGTCGTTCGCCCATATCGTGGTCGCGCTGCGCCCGCGGGCATCGCTGCCCCGCGAAGGCCTCGCCGCCCGGCTCCTGCAGGAGCGTCGCGCTCCGGACATCGCGAGCCTGGCGTCGCGCCCGGCCGGCTTCGTGCTACCTTTGCGACAATACCCAGCTCGACCTGTCGTCCAGCGCCGTGCGCGCGGTCGTCGCGGCAGGCCGGGATCCGCGCTACTTGATGCCCGAGGCGGCGCGTAGGATCATCCTCGGCACGGGCAGCTACGCCCGGCCAGGTGAAAAGAAGGAATGACCGCCACGAGATCGAAGCCGAAACGCAAAACGCCCACCGCCAAGAAGACCAGGACCGGACCTGGCAGCCTGACCAAGATCGCCGTCGCCGCGCTCGAAGACATGAAAGCCGTGAACGTCAAGGTGCTCGACGTGAGGAAGCTCACGGACGTCGCCGACACGATGATCGTCGCGACCGGCACCTCGGACCGGCACGTCAAGTCGATCGCGGACCGCGTGATCGAGCGCTGTCGCGAAGCGGGCCACCGCGCCTACGGGGTCGAGGGCAAGGTGGAGGGCGAGTGGGTGCTGGTCGATCTGCAGGACCTGATCGTCCACGTGATGCTGCCGCGCATCCGCGAGTTCTACGGCCTCGAGAAGCTCTGGGACCTGCGCCCCGCGCGGCGCGCGCCGAGCGTCGCCTAGCAGGCGCCGCGATGCGCATCCGGCTGATCGCGGCCGGCACCCGCCTGCCTGCCTGGATCGACGAGGGCGTCGCCGACTACGCGCGCCGCTTCGGCCGCGGCCTCAAGTTCGAACTCGTCGAGGTGCCGCTCGCGCGCGAGGCCGAGCGCATGCGCTCGGCGCTGCGCGACGGTGAGTACGTGGTGGCGCTGGAAGTCAAAGGCCGCGCGATGACGACGCCCGAAGCTCGCCCGGTGGCTTGCGGACCGCATGGCCGGCGGTCGCGACCTCGCGCTGCTCGTCGGCGGGCCCGAAGGCCTCGACGCGGACCTCTCCGCACGGGCCGACTTCCGCTGGTCACTCTCGCCGCTCACCTGGCCGCACGGCCTGGTCCGCATCCTGGTCGCGGAACAGCTGTACCGCGCGCACAGTCTGTTACAGGGACACCCCTACCACCGGGCCTGAGTTATTCTCGGCGGGTCAATGGGTTACGTCGCCATCGTCCTCGCCTCGGCGTCCGAGCGGCGCAGCCGGCTCCTCGACCAGATCGGCGTCTGCGCATCGCCTGCGTCGCAGCGGACATCGATGAATCGCAGCACCCTGGCGAGGCACCCGGCCGCCTACGTGCAGCGCCTTGCGCGCGAAAAGGCCGGGGCCGTCGTCGGCCGGCTGGAAGATCGGGCGGACAGCCCGTGCTCGCGGCGGACACGACGGTCGTGCTCGATGGACAGGTCTACGGCAAGCCGGCGGACGAGGCGGAGTGCGTCGCGATGCTCTCGGCGCTTGCCGGGCGCACGCACGAGGTCCTGACCGCGATTGCGCTCCGGCACGGAGGCCTGCTGCGCGAGGCGCTCTGCACGAGTCGCGTCACGTTCCGGGCCATCGGCACGGAGGAGTGCCGGCGCTACTGGGCGAGCGGCGAGCCCGCCGGCAAGGCCGGCGCCTACGCGATCCAGGGGCTCGGCGCGGTCTTCGTCGTCCCGGCTCGACGGCAGCTTTTCCGGCGTCATGGGTCTCCCGCTGTTCGAGACCGCGGCCCTGCTCGATGCGGCGGGCGTCACGCGCTGGCAAGCCCGGTGAAACCGGCCGCCTGGACCCACGGATTGCAGCGAGCCTGGCGCTGGATCGCCGGCCTGGTCGGACTGGCGGCGCTGCTGCTCGCGCTCGGCATCGGCGCATTCCGGCTCGCCATCGAACTGTTGCCGGGCTACCAGCAGCGCATCGTCGAGCAGTTGCGCGAGGCGACCGGCCTCACGCTCGAGTTCGATTCGGTCCACGCGCGCATCGGCCGCTATGGCCCGGAGATCGTCTTCGAGGGCGCCCGCGTGCTGCCCGAATCCGGCGACGAGCCGCTGGTCACGGCCGAGGCCGGTCGCGTCAGCCTGTCGATCCCGAGATCGCTCTGGTATCGCCGTCTCGAGGTGGCGCGCGTCATCTTCGTGCGGCCGCGGCTCGGCTTCGTCATCACGTCGGACGGCCGTGTCAGCCTCGTCGGCCAGGCAGCCCTGCAGCGACCGGATGCCCCGCGCTCGCCCATGACGCTCGACCGCGTCCCGCGCGGCCACTTTGCGGTGACCGACGCCGTGCTCGAGGTGCTGGACCTGCGCGCGAAGCAGGGGCGCTTCCAGTTGACCGATGCGGACCTCGACGTGCTGCGCAGCGGCGACGAGATCACGCTCACCGGGCGTGTCGAGCTGCCGGAGCACCTCGGATCCGAGATCGACATCGAGGCCGAGGCGAGCGGCGCGCTCGCCGACAACGACGCCGTCGCCTGGCGCGTGCGCGTCGAGGCGCGCAGGCTCGACCTCGCCGGGTGGGCCGCGATGCTGCCGGAGAGCTTCCGCGTGCCCGAGACAGGCCAGGGTTCGATCCGCGTCTCGGCGCGCGGCACGGGACGCACGGTCACGAGCCTGCGCCTGTTGCCGGAGCTCACCGACCTGCGCTTTGCCGGCGCCACCGAGCCGTTCACGCGCATCGCTGGCGACCTGCGCGTGCAGCGCGATGCCACCACGCTTGTCGGTCGAGGCCTCGGGGCTGGAACTGGCGAGGCCAGGCGCCCCCTGGCGGCCGGGCAGCCTCGAGGGGCGCCTCGTGCGCAAGGACGGGCGCATCGCCACGGTCGCCGCGCGCGCCGATTACCTGCGACTCGAGAATCTCGCGGCGCTTGCCGCGGCGCTGCCGCCGGGCACGCTGCGCGATCGCGTCGCGGCGATCGCGCCGCGCGGCGAGCTGTCCGGGATCGATATCACCGTCAGCGACGTCGGCGGACGGCGGCTTGCCGGACATCACCGGCAAACTGCGCTTCGCGAATGTCGGCTTGACTCCCTACGGCAGGGCTGCCGGCTTCAGCGGGTTCGACGGCACGCTCGAAGGGCACGGCAGCGGCGGGATCGTCGAGCTCGCGACGCGCGAGGCGACGCTCGACTGGCCGCAGCAGTGGCGCGCGCCCGTGCCGGTACGAAGTGCCGACGGACGCGGCGGCTGGCAGCGCTTCGACACCGGCGTGCGGGTCTGGCTCGACGACGTGGTTGCGGACAGCGGCCACGGCGTTGCTCGCGGGAAGTTGCGCATGCTGCTGCGACCCGGCGAGCCGCCGCTGATGGACGTCAGCGCGACCGCCGTCGGATTTCGACGTGACCCAGCTGTGGCGATACCTGCAAACCGGGCGGCTCTCGCCGAAGGCGATCGCCTGGCTCGATGCCGCGTTCCGCGCCGGGCGCGTGACCACGGCCGAGGTGGCGATCACGGGTCCGACCAGGGGATTTCCTTATCGCGACGGTGAGGGCATGTTCCGCGTCCGCGGGCACGCGAGCGGCATCAACCTGCTCGTCGCCGCCGGCTGGCCCGAACTGCGCGGCGTCGAATCGGACTTCAGCTTCGACGGTCCGGCGCTGCATGCCGTCGCGAGTCGAGGCAGCATCGGCGGCGTCCCGTTCACGGACGCGGAGGTCAACAGCGGCGACCTGCGCGAGGCCATCTACGCCGCGCGCGGCAGTACGCGGACCGACGCGGGCCGCGCGATCCGCATGCTGCAGGCCACGCCGCTCGCGCCGTCCTTCGGGGCGCTCTTTGCGGGGCTGCGCGGCCTCGGGCCCGGTGCAGGCGGAAGTCGCGATGTTCCTGCCCATCAAGGACTTCGAGCGGCGCGTCATCACCGTCATGGCGAACCTGGACGGCGTGACGCTGCGCCCGCGGCAGCAGCCGATCGAGGCGAGCGACGTGCGCGGCACGCTGTGGGTCCGCAATCGCGAGATCCAGGCCCCGGCGCTCGCGGGGCGGGCGCTCGGCGGCCGCTTCGACGCATCGATCGCAACGACGCGTGCTCGGCGGCGGGAACCTGCGCACGCGAATCGACGCGCAGGGCAGCCTGCAGGGCGCGGCACTCGCGCCGGTCGCGCGCATGCCGGTCAATGCCGGCCTCGCGGGCGCGACCGACTGGCGGGGCACGCTCGACGTGGAGCGCGACGCCGACCCGAAGCAGCCGGCGCGCGGCACCGTGCGACTCTCGAGCGACCTGCGCGGCCTCGCCTCGGCGCTGCCGGAGCCGTTTGCAAAGACGGCGGACAGCGCGCGCCCGCTCGCGCTTGTCGGCGAGCTTCGACGGCGCGAATGCCCCGCGTATCGAGGGCTCGCTCGGCCGGGACGTGCGCGCGCTGCTGCAGTTGCGCCGCTCGAGCGGCGCGACCGCCCGCTCGAGCGCGGCATCGTGACGTTCGGCGGCGCGACGCCCGACGCGCTGCCGGCGAATGCCGGCCTCTGGCTCACCGGCCGCCTCGAAGCGGCGAGCCTGACGAAGATGCTCGACCTGCAGTGGAGCGGGCCGCGCGGACGCCCGCTGCAGGACTGGCTCGCCGGCGCGGACCTTTCGGTCGCGCGTTTCGAGGCGCTCGGCTACACGTTCGACGACGTGAGCGGGCAGCTGCGGCCGGGCAACCGCGCCTGGGAAGTCTCGGTCGACGGGCGATGCGATTGCGGGCCGGGTCGTCGTGCCTTTCTCCTTCCCGGGCGAGGTGCCGATGGTGCTCGACCTCGACCGGCTGCGGTTCGGCGCGCGCGCCGCGGGTCCGTCGAACGCCCGGACCCGGATCCGCGCAAGCTGCCGGCGATCCGGGTCGACGTGCGGCGACCTCGTCTTCGACGCGCGCAGCTTCGGCCACGTGCGAGGCGGAGCTCGCGCGCGGCACGGCCGGCATGACGCTCAACCGGTTCACGATGAAGCACCCGGCGTTCACGGCGGAGGGCCGCGGCAGCTGGCTGGTGCGCGGCGACGCCGCGGAGAGCCGCCTCGGATTTCGACGTCGACGACGAACGACGTCAAGGGCTTCATGGCCGCGATGCAGCTTGGCACGCAGGTCGAGGCCGAGAAGGGACACATGTCCGCGCGCCTGAACTGGCCGGGCGTGCCCGAGGCACGCGCGATCGAACGGATCTCGGGCAGTCTCGAGATTTCGGCCGACAACGGCGAACTCACGGCGGTGGAGCCGGGCGCCGGCCGCGTGTTCGGCCTCATGAGCCTTGCCCACCTGAAGCGCCGGCTCGCGCTCGATTTCGACGACCTGACCGGGAAGGGCCTCGCCTTCGACACGCTGCGCGGAACACTTCCGCCTGACCGACGGCGACGTCTACACCGACAACCTGACGCTGCGCGGCTCGGCCGCGGAAATCGGCCTCGCCGGTCACACGAATCTGCGGAACCGCACCTACGACCAGACCGCGGTCGTCACCGGCCAGCTCGGGGCGTCGCTGGGCGTTGCCGGGGCGCTGGCGGGCGGGCCGGTCATCGGGGCGGCGCTGCTGCTCTTCTCCCAGGTGTTCAAGGAGCCGCTGAAGGGCGTGACGCGCGGTTACTATCACATCACCGGCAGCTGGGACGATCCGCAGGTGCGGCGCATCGATGCCCGCGAACTGAAGGACGAGCGCCAGACCTCGGAAGGATCCCGATGAGCCAACCCATCGTCGCTGCCATCCAGATGACCTCGCTGGCGGATGTCGGCAGGAATCTCGATACCGCGCGGCGGCTGCTCCGCGACGCGCGCGACCGCGGCGCCTGCCTCGCCGTGCTCCCCGAGAATTTCTCCTTCATGGGGAGAAATGAGGCGGAGCGACGCGCGGTCGTCGAGCGCGATGGCGACGGTCCGGCGCAGTCCGCGGTGGCGGCCATGGCCCGGGAGCTGCGGACTGTGGGTCGTGGCCGGCACGCAGCCGATCGCGGTGCCCGGCGATTCGCGACCGGCGAATGTCTGCATGGTCTACGACGACAAGGGCGGTCGCGCGGCGCGTTACGACAAGATCCACCTGTTCGACGTGGACCTGCCCGGCGGGCGCGAAGGCTACCGCGAGTCCGCGAATGCGGTACCGGGCAGCAAGCCGGTGCTCGTCGATACGCCCGCGGGCCGTCTCGGGCTGACCGTATGCTACGATTTGCGCTTCCCCGAGCTGTTTCGCCGACTCGTTTCCGAGGGAGCCGAAATCTTCAGCGTGCCATCCGCATTCACGAGCCCGACCGGGCGCGCGCACTGGGAAACGCTGCTGCGCGCGCGGGCGATCGAGGACCTCTGCTTCGTGGTGGCCGCCGCACAGAGCGGCATCCACGACAGCAACCGCGAGACTTACGGCGACTCGCTGATCGCGGACTACTGGGGTCGCGTGCTGGCGCGCGAGCCGCGCGGCCAGCGGGCGGTCACGGCGGCGCTCGACCGGGACGGCCAGAAGGCGACGCGCGAGAGCTTTCCCGCGCTGAAGCACCGGGTGCTCGGGATGACGGACGCCCTGCAGTGCGCGCGCGACCGGATCCTCGCGCCGTCGGGCCTCGACGACAGTCGCCTCGAACAGGCGCTCGGTTCGCTGCTCGGCGCCAGCGTCGACGCGGGCGACCTCTATTTCCAGCTCGCGCGCGAGGAGCACTGGGCGCTCGAGGACGGCATCGTCAAGGAAGGCAGCCACGGCATCGAGCAGGGCGTCGGCGTGCGCGCCATGGCCGGCGAGCGCACCGGCTTCGCGTACTCGGACGAGGTCGTGCCGGCGGCGCTGCTCGAGGCGGCGCGCGCGGCGCGCGCGATCGCGCGCGAGGGCGGCGAGGGGCGGGTGCAGGCCTGGCGGGCAACCGCGGCGCACCAGCTCTATCCGTCCGACGACCCGATCGCGACGCTCGCCGACGCGGACAAGGTGGCGCTCCTCACCGAGCTCGACCGCCGCGCACGCGCGCTCGACCCGCGCGTCAAGCAGGTGGTGGCGACGCTTGCCGCCGTGCACGAGATCATCCTGGTGGCCGCGAGCGACGGCACGCTCGCGGCGGACGTGCGCCCGCTGGTGCGCATGAACGTCTCGGTCATCGTCGAGCAGAACGGCCGCCGCGAGCAGGGCTACGCGGGCACCGGCGGCCGCTACTCGCTCGAGGAGTTCATCAAGGACGAGAAGCCGATGCGCCTCGCGCGCGAGGCCGTGCGCCAGGCGACCGTGAACCTCGAGGCCGTGCCGGCGCCCGCGGGACCGATGACCGTCGTGCTCGCGCCGGGCTGGCCGGGCGTGCTGCTGCACGAGGCCGTCGGCCACGGGCTCGAGGGCGACTTCAACCGCCGCGGCACGTCGGCGTTCACCGGGCGCATCGGCGAGCGCGTCGCCTCGACGCTGTGCACGGTCGTGGACGACGGCACGCTGCCGGGCCGGCGCGGCTCGCTCAACATCGACGACGAGGGCACGCCGACCTCCTGCACCACGCTGATCGAGAACGGCGTGCTGAAGGGTTACCTCCAGGACAAGCTCAACGCGCGGCTGATGGGCGTGCAGCCGACCGGCAACGGCCGGCGCGAGTCCTTCGCGCACGCGACGATGCCGCGCATGACCAACACCTACATGCTGCCCGGGCCGCACGATCCCGAGGAGATCATCCGCTCGGTGAAGCGCGGCCTGTACGCGGTCAACTTCGGCGGCGGCCAGGTCGACATCACTTCGGGCAAGTTCGTGTTCTCGGCGAGCGAGGCCTACCTGATCGAGGACGGCAAGGTCACGGCGCCGGTCAAGGGCGCGACGCTGGTCGGCAACGGGCCCGACGTGCTGACCCGCGTCAGCATGGTCGGCAACGACCTGATGCTCGACGACGGCATCGGCAGCTGCGGCAAGGACGGGCAGACCGTGCCGGTCGGCGTCGGCCAGCCGACGCTGCGCATCGATGCGCTGACGGTCGGCGGGACGGCCTGAGGCGCCCCGATGCGGGTTTCACGTCCGCTGTACGAGTCGCTGCCTTACCTCTACATCGCGATCGGATTCGCCGCGGTCGGCGCGTCCTTCGCCTGGCGCGTGGCCGACTGGTCGGGTGTCCTGGCGGCGTTCGGGGTGATCGCGATCCTGGCCGGGCTGGTGCTGGCCCTGCGCCGTCGCGACTACCGCATCCAGAAGCGGCACTACGGGTCGGAGTTCGAGGAAGACGAGTAGTCGCGGATCGCCGGCTCAGGCCGATTCGGCCGCCGGCGCATCGTCATCCAGCTCTTCGGCATCGTCCGGTTCCGGCTCTTCGATCGCCGGGTGATCGCCCGTCGGCTCGTGTGCAGCCGACCGTCCGCGGGCGGAACGCTCGTCCAGGTACATGATCTCGTGCTTGCCGAGCACGACGACGTCGCCGTCGTTCAGGTGGTGCCGGCGCACCCGCTTGCTCTTCACGTAAACGCCGTTCGTGCTGTTGAGGTCCTCGAGCACGCTGCCCTCGGCCGTGGTCGTGATCTGGCAGTGGTGGCGGCTGACGTACTTGCTGTCGATCTGCACGTCGTTGTCCACGGTCCGGCCGACGATGATGCGGCCGATGCGCAGCGGCCGTTCCTCGACGTGCTCGCCGCCGTGCGCGACGATGATGCGCGCCAGCACCTCGTCGCTCGACACCGGCCGCGGCGAGGCCTGCGGCTCGGCGATGCCGGCACGCATGCGGTTGGTGCGTGCCGCGTACTCGACCCACTGCAGTTCTTCGATCGCCGCCTTGAGTTCCACCGGCGTCACGGCCGGCACGCCCGAGGAAAAGGCGATCATCAGCGCCGTGTCGCAGAGCGTGTTGACGAGGCGCGGCACGCCGCCCGTGTAGCGGAAGATGACCGCCATCGTCTCGGGGTCGAACAGCTGGCGCCCGTGGGCGCCGGCGACCTCGAGGCGGTGCAGGATGTAGGCCTGCGTCTCTTCCGGCGTCAGCGCCGTGAGGTGGAAGCGCAGGCGGATGCGCTGCATGAGCTGGATCAGCTCCGGCGCGTCGAGCTTTTCGTTGAGCTCCGGCTGGCCGGCGAGGATGATCCTGAGCACCTTCTCCTTGGTCGTCTCGACGCCGGACAGCATGCGGATTTCCTCCAGCACGCGGTTCGAGAGGTTCTGGGCTTCGTCGACGATCAGGAGCACCTTGCGGCCGGCGGCGTACTGCTCGACCAGGAACTGGTTCAGCGTCGCGATCAGCTCGGCCTTGCGCATCTTGAACGGCGTGAAGCCGAACTGGACCAGCACGGCCTGCAGGAACTCGATCGGCGAGACCTGGGTCTGCGCGACCTGCGCGACCACCACGTCCTTCTCCAGTTCGCGCAGGAAGGTCTCGAGGAGCGTCGTCTTGCCGGAGCCGATCTCGCCGGTGATGACGACGAAGCCGTCGGTGAACCAGATCGTCGACTCCATGTACGCCTTGGCGCGCGCATGGTGCTTGGACAGGTACAGGAACGCCGGGTCCGGGCTCAACCGGAACGGCAGCTCGGTCAGTTGGAAATGTTCCAGGTACATGCAGTCCTACAGGCTAGCACAGCCCCAAGTGCCCGTTATCACTGGGGAATCAACCGGCGTCGCAGTTGCCGTGCGGCACGGTCCCGGGCGGCGCGGCTGCCCGTGACGAGGGTCACATGGCCGAGTTTACGGCCCGGCCTTTCCGATTTTCCGTAGTCGTGCCAGTGCAGGCCCGGGAGGGCGAGGCAGTCGCGGGCCCGGGGCATCCTGCCGATCAGGTTCACCATGGCCGCGTGCCCACGCACGGCCGTGGCCCCGAGCGGCAGGCCGGCGATCGCGCGCACGTGGTTCTCGAACTGGCTGGTCTCGGCGCCCTCGATGGTCCAGTGGCCGGAGTTGTGCACGCGCGGCGCCATTTCGTTCGCGACCAGTCGGCCGCGCTCGACGAAGTACTCGACGCACAGCACGCCGACATAGCCGAGGGCGTGCATCAGCCGCCGGTGGTTGCGCTCGGCCCGGCGCTGCAAACCCGCGTTCACGTACGGCGCCCGCGTGACCGCGAGGATTCCCGCCGAGTGTTCGTTCTCGGCGAGCGGGTAGTGGCGGATCGCCCCCGCGCGATCGCGTGCGGCGATGAGCGAGACCTCGCGCGAGAAGTTCACGAAGCGTTCGTAGACGAGCGGCTGGCCTGCGAGTTGTTCGAAGGCCCGCGCGGCTTCGCGGGCGCGACGGATGCGCACCTGGCCCTTGCCGTCGTAGCCCAGCCGCCGGGTCTTGAGGATTCCGGGAGTGCCGAGCGCGTCGATCGCCCGCGCGAGGTCGGCGGCGGTGTCGACGGCGGCGAACGGCGCAACGGGGATGCCGAGGCGGCGAAAGAGCCGCTTCTCGGACACGCGATCCTGCGCGACCTCGAGGGCGCGCGGCGGCGGCCATACCGGCCGGATGGCGGCGATCGCGCGCGCCGAGGCGACCGGCACGTTTTCCCAGTCGAAGGTGACGACGTCGACGCCGCGCGCAAAACGCGCGAGCTTCTTCCGGTCGTCGAATGCGCCGGTGACGATGTCGGCGACCGCAGCACCCGGTACGTCGGGCTGCGTGTCGTACATGGTGAATTCGAATCCGAGCGGGATGCCGGACAGGGCCATCATCCGGCCCAGCTGGCCGGCGCCGACGATGCCGATGCGCATGGTTCTAACCGACGGAGGGGTCCGGCCTGGCGAGGACTTCGGCGGTCTGTCGCTCGCGGAAGGACGCGAGCGCGTCGCGCAGCGGCGGATGCCGTGCCGGCGAGGATCGCGGTGGCGAGCAGTGCGGCGTTGCGCGCGCCCGGCTCGCCGATCGCGACCGTCGCGACGGGAATCCCGGCCGGCATCTGCGCAATGGAGAGCAGCGAGTCGAGCCCGTTCATCGCCCTGGACTGGATCGGCACGCCGATCACGGGCAGCAGCGTCTTCGCGGCGGTCATGCCCGGCAGGTGGGCCGCGCCGCCGGCACCGGCGATGATGACCTCGAGGCCGCGCGCGCTGGCCGTGCCCGCGTACTCGAAGAGGAGGTCCGGCGTGCGGTGCGCGGAGATCACGCGGCTTTCGAAGGGCACGCCGAGCGACGTCAGCATGTCGGCTGCGCTTCGCATGGTCTCCCAGTCGGAAGTCGAGCCCATGATGATGCCGACCAGCGGTTTCATCGCGGGAGTCTAGCATGACGCCGCCGCGGCTCAGGCGTAAGCCATTGACTCCGAAGAGAATCCGGAAATCGGCGGCCTTGAAGAAACAACCCCCGCGCCGACAGGGAGTGGTGCGGCGCAGGGGTGATGCCCGAAGATCAGGGGATGCTTGATACGCTGGGCAACGCGGTCAGGCTAGCGCGCTTCGCCGCGACGACAATCCGGGCGCCGTCTCTGCAAGGCGACAGCGTCCTACACGACGAGGAATGATCCATGACCGAATCCCGCATCGCGGCCCGAGGCCGCCGCTTCACGATGGTCTGCGCCCTGCTCGTCGCCTGCGCGGCGGGGTTCGGGGCCAGCCGCGCCCACGCGGAAGATGAAGCCATGGCCCGCGCACGCGAGTTCCTCGGGCGGCATCCGCTGATCGACAGCCACAACGACCTGCCGAACGTGATCCGCGAGCGCGGCGAGCCGCCACGCGACGTCGCGGCCTTCGACCTGAGGCGACCGGCCCTGGGCGACACCGACATCGCGCGCCTGCGCGCGGGCGGCGTGGGCGGGCAGTTCTGGTCGGTGTACATCCCGAGTTCTCCCGAAGTCGGCGAAGCGCGGCTTTGCCCGTGCCCAGCTCGAGCAGATCGACATCGCGCTGCGCATGATCGAGCGCTACCCGGACGCGTTCTCGCTCGCGCTCACGGCCGACGACGTCGAGCGCGCGAGCGCATCCGGGCGCATCGCTTCGCTGCTCGGCATCGAGGGCGGCCACGCCATCGAGAACTCGCTCGGCGCGCTGCGCGCCTACTAGCGGCTCGGCGTCCGCTACATGACGCTGACGCACTTCAACGGCAACGACTGGGCGGACTCGGCGACGGACGCCGCGCGCCACGGCGGCCTCACGAAGTTCGGCGCGGAGGTCGTGCGCGAGATGAACCGCCTCGGCATGCTGGTGGACATCTCGCACGTGTCGGCCGACACGATGAACGACGTGCTCGACGTCGCCGAGGCGCCGGTCATCTTCTCGCATTCGAATGCGCGCGCGCTGTCGCCGACGCCACGCAACGTGCCGGATGCCGTGCTCGCGCGCCTGCCGCGGAACGGCGGCGTCGTCATGGTCAGCTTCATTTCGCTGTTCGCGGTCCAGGGCGACGAGCACGCACGCTGGCAGGCGGCGTTCGAGAAGGAGACCGGCGTGAAGCTCGGCGATACGGAGTACGACGCGGCGCTCGCGAAGTACACGGCCGTCCACCCGGAACCGCGCGCGACGCTCTCGGACGTGGCCGATCACATCGAGCACGTGCGCGACGTGGCCGGCATCGACCACGTCGGCATCGGCGCCGACTTCTTCGGCGAGCCCGCGTGGATGGCGGCCGGGCTCGAGGACGTCTCGAGCTATCCGGCGCTGTTCGCGGAACTGATCCGCCGCGGCTGGAAGGAAGAGGCGCTCGCCAAGCTCGCGCGCGGAAACGTCCTTCGCGTCCTGCGCCAGGCGGAGGCGGCGGCGGCCCGGATACAGCAGGAGCGGCCCGCTTCCTACGCGACGATCGAGCAGCTGGACGGCGGAAAGGCGCTGCCGGACAAGTACTAGGGAAAGTCCGGGCAGGGCCGCCCCTGCTCAGCCGGCGGCTGCGAGCGTTTCCTGCACGCGGCGGAAGAGACGGCGTCCGGCGCCGGTGGCCTTGCTCCCGCGCCGCTCCTCCTGGGCCGCCGCGACGAGCCGCGCCAGCTCCTCGCGGTCCATGGGGAACTCGACGACGAACTCCGCGACGGCGGACTCGCCGCCTTCGACGAGGCGGTCGCGCCAGCGTTCGGCACGGCGAAAGCGCGCCGCATCGAGGCGCGCCACGTCGGCATGGGAATCGAGGGCCGCCTGCATCGGCTCGAGGTCCAGGCCGCGCATCAGCTTGGCGACGAACTGCCGCTGGCGCGACAGGGCGCCGCCCGTCGGGATCCGGCGGGCGAGGGCAATGGCGTCGGCGAGCTTGTCGGGCAGGGCGAGACCGTCGACGAGATCCGCGGGCGCTGAAACCAGCCGGTCGGCCAGCTCCTGGACGGCCTGGGCCTGCCTCTTGAGCTCTGATTTGGTGGGCGGCGGTACGCCGCCGGGCAGTTCGCGGCGGCGCATGGATCGATGCTAGCCGGTACAATCCCTTGAATCCATGGCCCCCGCCGCCCAATCCGACCAGAAGGCCCTCGAGCAGGTCGTCGAGCGCGCGCTTGCGCTCGCGCGTGCCGGCGGCGCGACGGCGGCCGAGGCCGCGGTCGGCGAGTCGACCGGCCTGTCGGTCACCGTGCGCCTCGGCGAAGTGGAGACCCTCGAATACCAGCGCGACCGGAGCCTGGGCGTGACGGTGTATTCCGGGCAGCGCAAGGGATCGGCCAGCACCGCGAACCTGACGCCCGCGGCGGTCGAGGAGACGATCCGCAAGGCGCTCTCGATCGCGAGCTTCACCGCCGACGACGAGTACGCCGGACTGCCCGACGCGGAGTTGATGGCGGGCCACCTGCCTGACCTCGACCTCAGCCATCCCTGGGAACTCGAGGCAAGCCAGGCCGTGGAGCTCGCGCGGCGTTGCGAAGCCGCCGGCCTCGCGCACGATGCGCGCATCAAGAACTCCGAGGGCGCCTCGGTCGCAACCCACCGCAAGCTGCGCGTCTTCGGCAACAGCCACGGCTTCATCGGCGGCTATCCCTCGACCTCGCACAGCGTGAGTTGCGTGGTGCTCGGACAGCAGAACGGCGACATGCAGCGCGACTACTGGTACACGGCCGCCCGCGACTGGCGCGCGCTCGAGGACGTCGAGTCGGTCGGCCGCAAGGCCGCGGACAAGGCGGTGCGCCGCCTCGGTGCCGGCAAGATACCGACGCGCAAGGCGCCGGTGCTGTTCGCGCCCGGAGCTCGCGCGCGGGCTGATCGGCAACTTCACGGGCGCGATCGGCGGCGGGGCGCAGTACCGGCGCACCAGCTTCCTGCTCGACGCCAGGGGCGAGCAGGTCTTCCCGGAGGCGATCTCGCTGATCGAACGGCCGCACCTGCGCGGTGCGCTCGGCTCGGCGCCGTTCGACGGCGAAGGGGTCGCGACCCGCGATCGCGAGCTCGTCGTCAATGGCGTGCTGGACGGTTACCTGCTCGACTGCTATTCGGCGCGCAAGCTCGGGCTCGTCACGACCGGCAACGCCGGCGGCGTGCACAACCTCGTGGTGCAGGGCGAGATGCTCGACCCGAAGTCGCTGCTGCAGAAGCTCGGTACGGGCCTGCTCGTGACCGAAATGATGGGGCAGGGCGTCAATCCGGTGACCGGCGACTATTCGCGCGGCGCCTCGGGCTTCTGGGTCGAGAACGGCGAACTGGCCCGGCCCGTGCACGAGATCACGGTCGCCGGCAACCTGCGCAGGATGTTCCTGGGGATCGTCGCGCTCGGCGACGACGTCGACACGCGCGGCGCGATCCACTGCGGGTCGCTGCTCATCGACGAGATGACGATCGCCGGCGACTGACAGCGGCAGCAACCGCGCGCGCGGACTTCGCCGGCGGGACACCCCTCGCTCGCTCAGGGCGGCGACCGCATTCGCTCGCTCGGGGGTCCCGCTACGGCTCGTCCGCGCGCGCCGATGCCGCGGGCCGACCGCGCGTGGCGGGCCGCTCGAGGACCCGTCCGGCCGGTGCGCGCGTGAAAGGTCCGCAGCCTCGCCTGCGCGCGCGAGGTGGCGAGGTCCTCGCGAGCAAACGCGTAAAGTTCCGGCCGCGTTTGCGAGCGAGGAACCCCGCCGGATCCCGCGCGCGCAGGCACAGTGCGGCTTGGTCTAGGGCGGCGCAGGCTGGGAGGCGAGTTCCCGGAGCGTCATGCCGGCGATCCGCTCGCGCATGCCAGCCTCGACCGAATTCGCGACCTCGTCCGCCACCGGTTCGGTGCGTGCCCGCCACAGCAGCCAGCTCTCGTACTGCCGCTCGTCACGCACGGCGTTCAGGACGTCGATCAGCGCGATGCCCTCGAGGTCGCGGGCCGGGATCAGTTCCTCGTCTTCGGTCAGCGTGAGCAGTCCCGCGCGCTCCAGGGAGCGAATGACCGTGGCGAGTGCGCTGCCCGGGATCTCCAGGTCCTCGGCGAGTTCGCGCTGCTGCCAGGGCGGCTCGCCCGCGACGAACTTGCGCGCGATGAGCAGCATGACCGTGAACGCGAGCCGCTCGCGCAGCGCGCTGGTGAGGCGGACCTGGCCCTGGCCGACGCGCAGGTAGCGGGGGTTCTGCACGTAGAACGAGAGCTGCGCGCCGATCAGCAGGATCAGCCAGCTGAGGTATATCCAGATGAGCGCCGCGAGGAAGATCGCGAAGCCCGCGTAGATCGCGACCATCTGCGTCGATGCGGCGACGACCCTGCGTGAACAGCGCGCCGCTCGCCGCCCACAGCAGGCCCGCGGTGACGCCCCCGATCAGCGCCGAACGGAAGCGCACGCGGGTGTTCGGGATGAAGGCGTACAGGAACGTGAAGACGCCGGTCACGAACAGGTACGGGCCCGAGGAAGCCGAGGGCCCGCGCGATCGTGCCGAAGGGCTCGTGCGAGGCGATCCAGGCCATCGAGCTGTGGCTCGCGATCGCCCCGAACATGCTGAAGACGACGACCAGGAAGATCGGGCCGATCACCATGAGGCTCAGGTACTCGCTGACGCGACGCATGATCGAGCGCGGCCGTTCGACGTGCCAGGCGAAGTTGAAGGCCTCCTCGAGCTTCTGGACCGTCGAGAGCACCGTGTAGAGCAGGAAGGCGAGGCCGACCGAGCCGAGCACGTCGCCGCGCACGTTGTCCACGAAGTTCATGAACTGCTCGGTGAGCTCGTAGGCGCGCTCGCCGATCGGGCGCAGGAACTCGTAGATCAGCGGTTCGAGGTCGCGGTGCACCCCGAGGCCCTTCAGCACCGCGAAGGCGAAGGCGGCGAGCGGAACGAGCGAGAGCAGCGTCGTGTAGACGAGGCTCATGGCGCGCAGGTTCAACTCGCCGGTCAGCAGGTCGCGGATCAGCGCGAAGGGATAGCGAAGCAGGTCGAGCAGCCAGTTCGCCGGCTTGACGGGCAGGTCGTGGCGGTCGAACAGCAACCGCTCGGCGCGTTCCCGCAGCCTGGCGAACGGGGTCATCGCGGCAGCGTGGCACACGGCCCCTGCGCCCGCAATCGGCGCCCTGATAGAGTGCCGGCGTGCAAGGCAGCCACCCGAACGCATCGTCTGCCTGACGGAGGAGACGACCGAGACGCTCTACCTCCTCGGCGAGGATGCGCGCATCGTCGGGATCTCGGGATTCACCGTTCGCCCGCCGCGCGCGCGACGCGAGAAGCCGAAAGTCTCGGCGTTCACCAGCGCGAAGATCGACCGCATCGTCGCGTTGCGCCCCGACCTCGTGCTCGGCTTCTCGGACCTGCAGGCGGACATCGCCGCCGATCTCGCGCGTGCCGGAGTCGAGGTTCACCTCTTCAATCACCGCAGCGTCGCGGAGATCCTGCGCATGGTCCGCATGCTCGGGGGCATGATCGGCTGCGAGTCGAAGGCCGCTGCGCTCGCCGACCGGCTGGAAGCCAATGTCGAGGCGACCCGCGCAGCGGCCGCGCGACTGCCGCGGCGTCCGCGCGTCTACTTCGAGGAATGGGACGAGCCGTTGATCGCGGGCATCCGCTGGGTCGGCGAGCTGATCGAGGTCGCCGGCGGCGAGAACTGCTTTCCCGAGCTTGCTTCGATGCCGCTCGGCCGGGATCGCATCATCGCCGACGCGGGCGAAGTCGTGCGCCGCGCGCCGGACATCATCTTCGGATCCTGGTGCGGCAAGAAGTTCCGGCCCGAGAAGGTCGCTGCGCGTCCCGGTTGGGACGCGATCCCCGCCGTGCGCGACCGGGGAGCTGCACGAGATCAAGTCGCCCGTCATCCTGCAGCCGGGCCCGGCGGCGCTGACCGACGGGCTGGCCGAAATCCACGCGCACGTCGCGCGCTGGGCGAAATGAAGGGGACGCACCCCTTTTCCACTGCCCGGAGGCGGAGACTAGGCCGGCGGCCGGAAAAGGGGTGCGTCCCCTTCATTCCCGTCAGCCGCCGCTCCGCCTCGCGGTATTTCGCGACCGTGCCGGCAATCACCTCCGCGGGCAGCCGCGGCCCGGGCGCGCGCTTGTCCCAGTCGAGCGTCTCGAGGTAGTCGCGGACGTACTGCTTGTCGAAGGAGGGCGGACTTGTGCCTTCGCGGTAGCTGTCGGCCGGCCAGAACCGGGAGGAGTCGGGCGTCAGCGCCTCGTCCATGAGGACGACCTCGCCGCGCGCGTCGAGCCCGAACTCGAACTTCGTGTCGGCGATCAGGATGCCGCGTCCGCGCGCGTAGTCCGCCGCGAACGCGTAGATCGCCAGCGCGAGTTCCCGCACGCGGGTCGCGATGGCGCCGCCGACGGTGTCCGCGATCTGCTCGAAAGAGACGTTCTCGTCGTGATGCCCTGCGGCGGCCTTGGTCGCGGGCGTGAACAGCGGTTCGGGCAGGCGCGCGGCGAGCGCGAGCCCCGCCGGCAGGGCGATTCCGCAGACCCTGCCGGTCTCCCGGTAGTCCTTCCAGCCCGAGCCGATCAGGTAGCCGCGCACCACCGCCTCGACGGGCAGGGGCTTGAGCCTCTGCACCACCACCGATCGGCCCTCGAGCGGGGCGCGCTCGGCGGGATCCGTCACGTAACGCGCGAGCGGCTCACCCGTCAGGTGGTTCGCGACGATGTGGCGCGTGCGCGCGAACCAGAAGTTGGAAATCGCCGTGAGCACCCGACCCTTGCCCGGGATCGGGTCAGGCAGCACGACGTCGAACGCGGACAGGCGGTCGCTCGCGACGATCAGCAGGCGGTCGTCGCCGATCGCGTAGTTGTCGCGCACCTTGCCGCGATGCAGCAGCGGCAGCGAGCGGAGATTCGATTCGAACAGTGCTTCGGAACTCATGCGAGAATCTTCGCATGAACTGGACCGGTAAGCTGATCGGCGCGCTGTTGGGTTTCGCGCTCACCAAGCGGCCGACGGGCGTATTGCTCGGCCTCATCCTCGGTCACCTGTACGACGTCTGGGTCGCGCGTCGTGGCGCGGGCCCGCGGGTCGACGCCGCGACGGTGCGGACGACCTTCTTCCGCGCGGCGTTCACGGTCATGGGCCACGTCGCGAAATCCGACGGGCGGGTTTCGGAGCAGGACATCTCCGCCGCGCGGCGGATCTTCCGGCAGTTCAACCTGGGCGAGGCCGATACGCGCGCCGCCATGCAGTTCTTCACGGAGGGCAAGCAGCCCGGATTCGACCCCGGCGCCCTGCTCGCCGAGCTCGCGGCAGCCTGCCGCGGGCGACCCGGGGTGCTGCGCATGTTTCTCGAGATCCAGATGCGCGCGGCGCTGATGGCAGACGGGCTGCAGGGTGCGACCCGCGCTGCGCTCCTGCGCGTCGCCTCGGCCGTCGGCATCGGCGCCATCGAGTTCGCGCACCTCGAGGCCTTCCTGCGGTTCCAGGCCCAGGCCGGCCCACGCGCGGCGCCAGGCGGGACGAGCTCGCTCGAAGAGGCCTACGAAGTGCTCGGCGTACCCAGTACCGCGAGCGATGCCGAGGTGAAGCGCGCCTACCGCAAGCTCATGAGCGAAAACCACCCGGACAAGATGGTCGCGCGCGGGCTGCCCGAGTCCATGCTCGAGGTTGCCAAGCAGAAGACGCAGGCCATCCAGGCGGCCTGGGAACGCGTCCGCGAAGCACGCGGCATGCGATAAAGTACGGAACGGGGGAGTCCAATGCCGACAGCCGTCATCGCGCCTTCGATCCTGTCCGCGGATTTCGCGCGCCTGGGCGCCGAGTGCGATGCCGTGCTCGCAGCCGGCGCCGACTGGGTTCATTTCGACGTGATGGACAACCACTACGTCCCGAACCTCACGATCGGTCCGCTGGTCTGCAAGGCGCTGCGCAAGCACGGCATCACGGCGCCGATCGACGTGCACCTGATGGTCGAGCCCGTGGACCGGCTGGTGCCGGAATTCGCGGAAGCCGGGGCGACCTGGATCAGCTTTCATCCGGAGGCGAGCCGGCACGTGGACCGCACGATCCAGCTGATCCGCGACTCGGGCTGCCGGCCCGGCATCGTGCTGAACCCGGCGACCCCGATGTCCTGGCTCGATCACACGCTGGGGTCCAGTCGACCTCGTGCTGCTCATGTCCGTGAACCCGGGTTTCGGCGGGCAGCAGTTCATCGAGCCGGTGCTCGGAAAGCTCGCCGAGGCGAGGCGCCGCATCGACGCGAGCGGGCGCGAGGTGCGCCTGGAGGTCGACGGCGGGGTCAAGCTGGACAATATCGCCAGGATCGCCAAGGCGGGCGCCGACACCTTCGTGGCCGGCAGCGCGATCTTCGGGACGAAAGACTACGCCGCGACCATCCGCGCGATGCGCGCGGAAATAAAAGGGAATAAAGGGGACAGTCACCTTTAGCGACGCCAGCGCGGATGCGTCGGCGAGCGCGCTAAAGGTGACTGTCCCCTTTGATTCCCCTTTATTTCGCGGACGCTGCAGCCGCCTTCGCGAACTCGGGGGCCGGGCGGGCCTTGACCTTCGGCCGCGCGCCGAACACGACGATCGTCTTGCCGCGCGCCGTCAGGAGTCCCTGCTCCTCGAGGACCTTCAGCACGCGTCCGGCCATCTCGCGCGAGCAGCCGACGAGGCGCGACAGCTCCTGGCGGCTGACCTTGATCTGCATGCCCTGCGGGATGCGTCATGGCGTCCGGCTCGCCGCACAGGTCCATGATCGCGTGCGCGATCGCGGCCGGTGACGTCCACGAAGGCGAGGTCGCCGAGCTTGCGGTTGGTGCGGTCGAGGCGGGTCGCGAGCTGGGTCGCGAGCTCGAACACGAGGCCCGGGCTCTCCGACGCCACCTGGCGGAAGCGCGGGTAGGTCATCTCGGCGAGCTCGCACTGCGTGCGCGTCCGCACCCAGGCGCTGCGCTGCTGGCTGTCCGAGAAGAGTCCCATCTCGCCGAAGAACTGGCCCTTGTTGAGGTAGGCGAGAACCATCTCGTTGCCGTCCTCGTCCTCGATCATCACTTCCACCGAGCCGCGGATGATGTAGTAGAGGACATCCGGCAGGTCACCGGCGTGGATCAGCGCCGTCTTGGACGGCACGGTGCGCACGCGGCAGTAACTCAGAAAGCGATTGATCGCCGGGATGTCGGTCAGTTGCTTGACGGCTTCTTCCATTATCCCTGGAGATCGCCGCGGCTCGTCGGCCACGGCCTTCGCCCGTCGTTGTATTACAGCCACGCGCGCATCGCAAGACATAATGGGACATCGGTCAGATCCAGTATGCCGTGCCGGTCATGAACCGGGCGGCAAGATGCATCAATTTCGGCACCGGCTCCGGAAGCGTTGCCGCGCCCGCCGCGATTGCGGCATGACCATGTCCGATCTCGTCGGCCTGCATCTGTTGAACGATCGTGCGACTGCGCGTGTCGTCCGCGGGCAACCGTTCGCAGGTGATCGGCGAGATGACCTTCGACCTGGCGCTCGGTTTCCGCCATGAACCCGAGACTCATGCGATCGCCGGCCATGCCCGCGAGCGCGCCGATGGCGACCGAGCCCGCATACCAGAGCGGATTCAGCAGGCTCGGGCGGGAACCGAGTTCATCCAGGCGATCCCGGCACCAGGCGAGGTGGTCGCCTTCTTCGGCCGCCGCCTTGCGCAAGGCGGCGCGCGTTTCCGGCAGGCGGGCCGTGAGGGCCTGTCCGTGGTACAGGCCCTGGGCCGCGATCTCCCCGGCATGATTCACCCGCATCAGCCCGGCGGCATGGCGGCGAAGGCCGGGATCGACCGGTGTCGAGGCGGGTTTTCCGGGGGTCGGGCGGCTGCTGGGCGGCCGCGCAAAGCTGGCCCGCAGGCCGGCATCGGCCAGTTCCAGCAGGCGGTCGAGGGGGGAGAGGACACGCGGGTCCATGCAACTCATATTATATATGCGAACCCCCGCTGGCTTCCCCTGTAGCGACAAGGACTTGCAAGCGGCTCACCGCGGCTTTGCAAGCCCGGGCCATCTGTGTAAACTTGCCGGCCTTTCTCGAACCCGACCCTTTCCAGGGGCCCAAGATGAAGACCGTATTCGCGAAGCCAGAAAGCGTGAAACGCGACTGGTATCTGGTTGATGCGTCCGGCAAAACGCTGGGACGCCTGGCGACCCAGATTGCCATGCGCCTGCGCGGCAAGCACAAGCCGGAATTCACGCCGCACGTGGACTGCGGCGACCACATCGTCGTCATCAATGCCGAGAAGGTCGCCGTCACCGGCAACAAGATCCGCGACAAGGTCTACCAGCAGCACACCGGCTTCCTGGGCAACCTGAAGACGATCGCGCTGGGCAAGCTGCTCGCCGAGCACCCGGAGCGGGCGATCGAGTACGCGGTGAAGGGCATGCTGCCGAAGACCATTCTCGGCCGCCAGATGTACCGCAAACTGCACGTGTTCGCTGGCCAGGCGCATCCGCACGCCGCGCAGCAACCGAAGCCGCTCGAGATCTAAGGACCGCACATGGCAACCAGCGCAAATGTCGCGACCGGCCGGCGCAAGTCGTCCTCGGCTCGCGTCTTCCTCAAGCCCGGCAAGGGCTCGATCACCGTCAACGGCCGGCCGCTCGACGAGTTCTTCGGCCGCAAGACGGGCGTGATGATCGTCCGCCAGCCGCTCGAGCTCGTGCAGATGGCGGACCGCTTCGACATCAACGTGACGGTCGAGGGCGGCGGCATCACCGGCCAGGCCGGCGCGATCCGCCACGGCATCACGCGCGCGCTGATGGACTACGACTCGGAGCTGCGCAAGCCGCTTCGCGCCGCCGGCTTCGTGACGCGCGATGCGCGCGAAGTGGAACGGAAAAAGGTCGGCCGCCGGAAGGCGCGCCGCGGGACGCAGTTCAGCAAGCGCTGAGTTGGATTCCCGCGGACGAACCGCATTTGGGGGATCGTCTAGCGGTAGGACTGCGGACTCTGACTCCGCCAACCTAGGTTCGAATCCTAGTCCCCCAGCCAACAAAGCAGAGAGAGCCGGCCCGTGGGCCGGCTCTCTTGCTTTGCGGGGGACCAGGATGAGAACCCCTGGGTTCGACGGCGGCGCGCGGCGCCGCCGATCGTCGCCGCGCTAGACTACCGGCACCAACCGGGGGACTCTGCATGAACCGCATATCCGCCGCGCTCGGCGCGCTCGCCCTGACGACGACCGCATTCGCCGCGGCACCGCAAATCGTGACCATCGACAACTTCGTGCGCGCCGAAAGCGACATGTACCTGGCGTCCTTCCTCAAGGAAAGCGGCGGCCTCGGCAGGTTCAGTCACCGTCGCGAGGTCGCCTCGATCGACAACCAGACTGTGATCCGCCTCAACCGGGACACGCTGTATTCCTCTGCGGTGTTCGATCTCGACGCGGGGCCGGTGACGGTCACGCTGCCCGACATGGGGTCGCGATTCATGTCCATGATGATCGTGAGCCAGGATCATTTCGTGCCCGTCGTGTTCTACACGCCCGGCCCCCACGAGATCACGCGCGAACTGGTCGGCACGCGCTATGCCGCGGTGGCGATCCGTACCCTCGTCGATCCCAACGACCCGGCCGACGTGCGGGCCGTGCATGCGCTTCAGGATGGCATCGCCGCGAAGCAGGCCGGCGCCGGAGTCTTCGAGGTTCCGTCCTGGGACCCGGTGAGCCAGAAGAAGGTCCGCGACGCGCTGCTGACGCTCGCGTCCACGACGAGCGGCTTCCGCGGCGCGTTCGGCAAGCAAGGCGAGGTCGACCCTGTCCGGCACCTGCTGGGCGCCGCCGCAGGCTGGGGCGGCAACCCGGACAAGGATGCGACCTACCTCAGCGAGACGCCGGCGCAGAACGACGGTGCAACCGTGCACCGCCTGACGGTCAAGGACGTGCCCGTCGACGCATTCTGGTCGGTCAGCGTCTACAACGAGCAGGGCTACTACGAGAAGAACGCGCTCAACGCGTACACCATCAACAGCATCACGGGCAGGAAAGGCCCCGACGGTTCGACCACGCTCCAGTTCGGGGGCTGCGACGGCAAGGTCCCGAACTGCATTCCCGTCATGCAGGGGTGGAACTACACCGTGCGTCTGTACCGGCCGCGCGCGGAGATACTGGACGGGAGCTGGAAGTTCCCGGTCGCGAAGCCGGTCGACTGACCGGCAATCAGCGCCGCAGCGTCTTCACACCGCCGTCGCCGGCAACCAGCAGCACGTCGGCGCCGCGCCGGGCAAAGAGTCCGACTTCCACGACCCCCACCAGCAGCGCGATCTTCTCTTCCAGCGCGACGGGATCCGTGATCTTCAGGTTGTGCACGTCGAGGATCTCGTTGCCGTTGTCGGTCTTGAATCCCTGGCGCAGGACCGGCTGGCCCCCCATGCCTGCCAGCTTGCGCGCGACGAGTGAGCGCGCCATCGGGATGACCTCGACGGGGAGGGGGAATCGCCCCAGCACGTCCACCAGCTTGGAATCGTCCGCGATGCAGATGAAGCGGCGACTGGCCGCGGCCACGATCTTTTCCCGGGTCAGCGCGCCGCCGCCGCCCTTGACCAGTGCGAGGTGCCGGGTGGCCTCGTCGGCGCCGTCCACGTAGAGCGAGAGGTCGCCGGTGTCGTTGAGCGAGCGGACCTCGATGCCGGCGTCCTTCAGGAGCCGCGTGCTCGCTTCCGAGGAGGAAACCGCGCCGGCGATGCGGTGGCGCCGGTCCTTCAGGGCCGCGATGAAATGATTGACGGTGGATCCGGTACCGACGCCGACGGTCATCCCGTCTTCGAGGTATTCGAGCGCCGCGAGTGCGGCGGCTTTCTTCTTCGAGTCTGCGTCCATGTGCTGGCTCCGGAAAAAACTGTGCCCGCTTGCGCGGGCACAGTCTCGTCTCTTCCTGAAGCGATGGTTGGTAGATCTTGCGATCAGCCAACCACCGTTTCATCAGGCAAGGGGCTTACTTCTTCTTGGAAGCCTTCTTCTTTGCCTTTTTCTTGGTCGCCATGATGGATCTCCATGTCAGTGTTAATCCGAGGCCGAGTATATACATGGTTGACTGGAATGCAAGCAAGGGGTAGGCACGTCGAGCGCGTCGTCGATGAACACGATCGTCATTTCACATCCGTCTCGCGTGCGAGACGGTGAATGAATCTCCACTCCGCGGGCGTCACGGGCATCACCGAGAGTCGATTGCCACGTCGCAACACGATCAGGTCCTTCAACGCGCCGCCGGCATGCGCGCGCATCATCTCGAGCGTCACCGGGCGCGCGAATTTCTTCAGCAGCCGCACCTCGACCTGGTACCAGCGCGGGTTCGCGGGATCGCTGCCGGCGTCGTAGTACTTGCTCCTGCGGTCGAACTGCGCCGGATCGGGGTGACCGGCGCGCACGACCTCCATCGTCCCGTAGATGCCGGGAACCTCGCAGCTCGAATGATGGAAAAACGCCTTGTTTCCAGCCTCGAAATCGTCGCGCAGCATGTTGCGCGCCTGGTAGTTGCGCACGCCGTCCCATCCTGATTTCCGCGCCGGTGCATTCGCCAGGTGGTCGATCCCGAACACGTCCGGCTCCGACTTCATCAACCAGTACTTCATCGTCCGGCAATCCTTCCGTAGACGCCGCGCTCGGTCACGACGCCGTCGAGTTGCACGTCGTGCTCCGCCTCGGCCAGGCGCTCGACCTTCTGCGCCTCGAAGGCGACGCCGACCAGCAGCGGCCGTCGCCAGGTACGCCGGTGGCGCAGGAACGCGAAGTGCCGGTCGTAGAGGCCGGCACCCATGCCGAGGCGGTGGCCGCGCGGGTCGAAGCCGACGAGGGGTACCAGCACCAGGTCGAGCCAGCGCGGTCCGATCGTGGCGCCGCCGCCGTCCGCCGGGGCGACGAACCGCATGCGCCGGGCGCGCAGGCTGGTGACGACGGGGAAGTAGACGGTGCAGCCGATCGCCCGCGCACGCCGCAGTACGATCCCCGGATCGATCTCGCCGTCGAAGGGCTGGAAGGCGGAGACGCGCGTACCGGGCTTCGGCAGGCCGAGGCGCGCGAGCGCACGGTCGATCGCAACCGCCGCGACGGAGCGCCCGGCCGCGGGCACTGCCCGGCGCGCGGCGCGCAGGCGCCGCCGGAGCGCGGGCCGGTCGTCAGCCATGAGGGAAAGGGAGAGGCGCCACCCGCCTGTGCCGTCTTGGACCGCTGCTCTCGACACGGAGCAACAGGTGGAGCAGGCCGCGGCATTTAAGGCTTTCCGCTACGAGGCGGACTTGCACAATGCTGCCGTTGAGCCAGGCTCCTGGGTGTTTCACATTAGGGTCGAGAGGTACCCAGGCCCGCATCGAACACCGCAGGTGGCGCCAAACTGTCGGGGCCCGCGCGCATCGCGCCGGCCGCCATGATCGTCAATTGCCGAGGGGCTGGCTGCGCGTCAGCACGTTCTCGACGCGCTCGCGCATGGCCTTCAGCCGGGCGGCGAGGTCCACCTCGGCGACTTCGTCCTGGCCGCGCGCCTGCAGCAGCTCGTTGACGATGTTGAGGGCCGCCATCACGGCGATCCGGTCGAGGCCGATCACCTTGCCGCTGTCGCGGATCTCCCGCATCTTGCGGTTGAGGTACGCGGCGGAATCGAGCAGCGCCGGCCGCTCGTCGACGGGGCAGGCGACCTGGTATTCCTTCTCGAGGATCTTGACGCTGACCCGGTTTGCCTCGCCGCTCATGCACCGCTCTCCATCGCCTTCAGCCGGCCGATCATCGCCTCGACGCGCGCCCGCACCTGCTCGTTCTTCTGCATCAGGGTCGCACGCTCCGCGGACAGGGTGTCCTGGCGCTGGCGCAGCGCGCGGTTCTCTTCCTTCAGCTGCGCGACCACGCCGACGAGCTCGTCGAGGCGACGCTCGAGCCGCTTGAACTCGCGTTCGAGGCCCGGTTTGCTGGAGTCGTCCATGCGGCCATTATGCTGCCATGACCCGGCGATTACTGCTACCGTTCGCGCCGTGACGCACGAGGAATTGCAGGCCACCCTGTTGCGCTTGGACATCAGTGTGGACGCGGCCGAGGCCCACGGGCTGTTGTGCGGGGCCCTTTCCACGCGCAAGGGGTTCGGCGCAAAGGACTGGCTTGCAGAACTCGCCGCGGACCAGGCCACGGCGCCGCCCGCAGCGGATCCCGAGCTGGCCCGGTTCCCAGGGCAGGTGCTGGAAGCACTCCAGTCGATCGAGTTCGAGTTCGAGCCGCTGCTGCCGGACGATGACGCGCCGCTCCCGGACCGCGTCGCGGCGCTCGCCGCCTGGTGCGGCGGCTACCTGTACGGCATCGCCACCGGCGCCCCGGACCCGGCGACCGTCAAGTCCGGCGAAGTCGGTGAGTACCTCAGTGACCTCGCGGACATCGCGCGCGCCGAGCTCGAGCCCGGGCGCAGCGACGAAGCCGGCGAGGGGGATTTCTTCGAGCTGGTCGAGTTCGTGCGGGCGGGCGCGCAGCTCACCTTCGACGCGCTGGCGGGGGCGAGGGTGCATGCGGCGGGATGAGTTCGCGAAGCGGCGCCGGCTGCTCATGCGGCACATGGGCAAGGACGCGATCGCGATCCTGCCGGCGGCGCCGGTGCGCATCCGCAACAACGACGTCGAGTACCCCTACCGGCCGGACAGCGACTTCTACTACCTGACCTCCTTCGCGGAGCCGGAGGCGGTTGCCGTGCTGATTCCAGGGCGGCCGCAGGGTGAGTACGTGTTGTTCGTGCGCGACCGCGACCCGGCGCGCGAGGCCTGGGACGGCCCGCGCGCGGGACCCGAGGGCGCGGTCCGGGATTTCGGCGCGGACGACGCATTCCCGATCGGCGACATCGACGAGATCCTGCCGGGCCTGCTCGAGAGCCGCTCCCGAGTCTTCTACACCGTGGGCGCCCAGCTGGAGTTCGACAAGCGCGTGATCGGCTGGGTGAACCAGCTTCGCTCCCAGGGCAAGCACGGCATGCGCACGCCGCACGAGTTCGTGGCGCTCGACCATCCGCTGCACGAGTTGCGGCTCACCAAGAGCCGGCCGGAGCTCGTGTCCATGCGCCGCTCCGCGGCCATCGCCTGCGCCGCGCACCGCCGCGCACTCGGGATCGCCGGACCCGGCCGCATGGAATACGAGGTGATGGCGGAGATCCTCCACGAATTCCACCGGCGCCGCGCGGACATCTCCTACTACCCGATCGTCGGCAGCGGTCCGAATTCCTGCGTGCTGCACTACCGCGAGAACAGCCGGCAGATGCAGGACGGCGAGCTGCTGCTGATCGACGCCGGCTGCGAGTTCGACTACTACGCCTCGGACATCACCCGCACCCTGCCGGTCGGCGGGCGCTACAGCCGGCGCCAGCGCGCCGTCTACGAGGTCGTGCTGGAGGCGCAGAAGGCGGCGATCGCGAAGGTGCGCGCGGGCGCACACTGGAACGAGCCGCACGAGGCGGCCGTGCGCGCGATCACCCAGGGCCTCGTGCGCCTCGGCCTGCTCAAGGGCCGCGTGCCGAAGCTGATCAAGGACGGCGCCTACCGCCAGTTCTTCATGCACCGGGTCGGGCATTGGCTCGGCATGGACGTGCACGACGTCGGCGAATACAAGGTCGGCGACCAGTGGCGCCTGCTCGAGCCCGGCATGGTCACGACGGTCGAGCCCGGCATCTACATCGCGCCGGGCAGCAAGGGCGTGCGTCGCGAGTGGTGGGGCATCGGCGTGCGCATCGAGGACGACGTCGCGGTCACCGACGGCGAGCCGGAGGTGCTGACCGCCGCCATGCCCACGGACCCGGACGAGATCGAGCGCCTCATGGCGGCCGCGTGAGCGGCAAGCCGGTCGCCTGCGACGTCGCCATTGCCGGCGGCGGCATGGTCGGCCTCTCGCTGGCGGCCGCGCTGGCGGAGCTGCCGCTCGACGTCGTCGTGATCGAGCCGGTCGCGCCGGAGTCCGCCGAGCAGCCGAGCTTCGATTCGCGGACCACGGCGCTCTCGAGCGGCAGCCGGCGCGTGCTCGAGGGCATCGGCGCCTGGGCGTCGCTCGCCGCCCGGGCGACGCCGATCCGGCGGATCCACGTGTCCGAGCGCGGCATCTTCGGCACGGCGACCCTGGATGCCGGGGAGCAGGGCCTCGCGGCACTCGGCTACACGATCGAGAACCGCCTGCTCGGCCAGGCGCTGCGCGAGCGGGTCGCCGGCTTCCCGCGCATCCGCCTGTGCCCGGCGCGCGTCGCCGGGCTCGAGACCCGGCGCGGATGCCGTGCGCCTCTCGACCGATGCGGGCGAGACCGTCGAGGCGCGGCTCCTGGTCGCCGCCGACGGCGCGCAGTCGGCGGTGCGGTCCGCGCTCGGCATCGGCGCGAGCATCGCCGAGTACGGCCAGCACGCGGTCATCGCGCACGTCGACACGACCCGGTTTCACGACAACACCGCTTTCGAGCGCTTCACGGAGACCGGGCCGCTCGCGGTCCTGCCGATCGTCGAGGGACGTTCGGCCATCGTCTGGACACTGGCGCCCGAAGCGGCGCGCCGGGCGCTGGCGCTCGACGACGCGCGCGTTCCTCGACGAATTGCAGCAGGCCTTCGGGTTGCGCCTCGGCCGCTTCACCCGCGTCGGCCGCCGCCAGGCCTATCCGCTCGCGCTGACGCAGGCCGAGCGGCTCACCGCGCCGCGCGCCGCCGTGCTCGGCAACGCGGCGCAGTCGCTGCACCCGGTCGCGGGGCAGGGCTTCAACCTGGCGCTGCGCGACGTCGCGATGCTCGCGGAACTCGCTCGCGGAGGGCGGCGACCCCGGCGCGCCCGCGCTCCTCGATCGCTACGCCGACTGGCGCGCGCCGGACCGCGAGGCGGTCGTCCGCTTCACGGATTCGCTGGTGCGCGGCTTCGGCCTGCCGCTCGGGCCCGCTGCGGCGCGCGCGCGGGCAGGGACTCCTGCTGTTCGACCTGCTGCGCCCGGTCAAGCGCGAGTTCGCGCGTCGCACGATGGGGCTCGCCGGCCGCCAGCCGCGGCTCGTGCGCGGCCTGCCGCTCGCGGGCGGAACGCGCATGAAGCCCGACTTCGACGTCGTCGTCGTGGGCGGGGCGATGGCGGGCGCCGGCACGGCGGCGCTGCTCGCGGCGACGCCGGCGACCGCGGGACTGCGCATCGCGCTCGTCGAGCCACGGCCCGCGACGCCGCCCGCCGCCGACGCGCCGCTGGACCTGCGCGTCTCCGCGCTTTCGCGCAGCTCGCAGCGGCTCCTGGAGCGCACGGGCGCCTGGCCGGCGGTCGCCGCGCGCGCCGCGGCCTACCAGCGCATGGTGATCTGGGAAGAGCGCCAGGATCCGGCCGGGCCGGACGCGCTCGTGTTCGACGCGGCCGAGCTCGGCGAGCCGGACCTCGGCCACATCGGCGAGAACCTGAGCATCCAGGCCGCGCTCACCGCGCGCGCCGAGGCGCAGGGCGTCGTGCTCCTGCGCGCGGAACTCGCGACGCATCGAGCCGACCCGCGACGCGATGCGCGTCGCTCTCGGCGACGGGCGCGAGTTTCGCGCCGGCCTGGTCGTCGGCGCCGACGGTGCCGAGTCCGCCGTGCGCCGCATGGCGGGCATCGATACGCGGGGCTGGGACTACGGCCAGCGGGCGGTCGTTGCGCACCTCGCGTCCGAGAAGCCGCACGGCGCGACGGCCCGCCAGCGCTTCCTCGACACCGGGCCGCTCGCCCTGCTGCCGCTCGCGGACGGGCGCTCGTCGCTGGTCTGGTCGACGCTGCCGGAAGCAGGCGGAGGAGCTGACGCAATGCCCGGAGGAAGCGTTCGCGGAGCGCGTGACGGCCGCCTCCGCCGGCGTCCTGGGCCGGCTCGTGCCGACGACGGCGCGTGTTTCCTTCCCGCTCCGGCTTCTCCACGCACGTCGTTACGCCGCCGACCGGGTCGCGCTGGTCGGCGATGCCGCGCACGCCGTGCATCCGCTGGCGGGGCAGGGGATCAACCTCGCTTTCCTGGATGCGGCCGCGCTGGTCGACGTGCTGGGCGATGCGCTCGAGGCGGGCGACGACCCGGGCGAGCTTGCGCGTGCTGCGCCGCTACGAGCGCTGGCGCAAGGCGGAGGCGCTGCCCGCGATCGCGCTGCTCGACGGCCTCAAGCGGCTCTTCTTCGGCGGCAACCCGCTGCAGTCGCGCCTGCGCCAGGGCGCCCTCGGCCTCGCGCAGTCTTCCGTGACGGCAAAGCGGCTGTTCATGCAGCGAGCGCTCGGCGTCGCGGGCGAGCTGCCCGCGTCGGTCCGCCGGCCGCCGTCATGAGCGGAGGTCGACGTCCTTGGTCTCGCGCAGGCAGAACAGTCCGACCAGGCCGCTCATCGCGGCGATGAGGATCGGGTACCAGAGCCCGTAGTAGATGTTGCCGGTGAGCACGACGAGCGCGGCGGCGAGGAACGGCAGGAAGCCGCCGAACCAGCCGTTGCCGATGTGGTACGGCAGGCTCATCGACGAGTAGCGGATCCGCGTCGGGAACAGCTCGACGAGGTAGGCGGCGATCGGGCCGTACACCATGGTCACGTACAGCATCAGGATCACGAGCAGGAGCAGCGTGACCGGCAGGTTCATGCGCTCCGGGTCCGGGGCCGTCGGGAAGCCGGCAGTCGTCGAGCGCCGCGCGGTAGGCCGCCTCGTCGAAGCCCGTCAGGCGCTGGCCGGCAATCGTCGTCACGACCGCTTCGCCGGCCTCCGGCGCAGCCTGCTCGTAGTTGACCCCGGCCTTGGTGAGGAAGTCGCGCGCCTGGTCGCAGGGCGTCTCCGGCCTGGCGAAGATCCGGAAGCGGCAGTCGGCGCCCGCCACGGTCACCGCCGCGCGCGCCTGGAACTCCGCGAGCGCCGGGTTCACGGACTGCGTCAGTCCCTTGAAGATCGGGATGAAGGTGAGCGCGGCGAGCAGGCAGCCGGCCACCATGATGCGCTTGCGGCCGATGCGGTCCGACAGCCTGCCGAAATAGACGAAGAACGGCGTGCCGATGACGAGCGCCGCGGCGATCAGGAGGTAGGTGGTCTGGTAGTCGAGCTTGAGCGTGTTCTGCAGGAAGAAGAGCGCGTAGAACTGCCCCGTGTACCAGACGACGCCCTGGCCCGCGGTCGCGCCGAGCAGCGCGAGCAGCACGATGCGCGCGTTCTGCCACTGGCCGAAGCTCTCCTTCAGCGGCGCCTTCGACAGCTTGCCCTCGGCCTTCATCTCGGCGAAGACCGGCGACTCCTGCAGCCGCAGCCGGATGTAGACCGACACCGCGAGCAGCGCGACCGAGATCAGGAACGGCACGCGCCAGCCCCAGGCCTTGAAGGCCTCCTCGCCGAAGCCGAGCCGGCAGGCGAGGATCACGGCGAGCGAGAGGAAGAACCCGAGCGTCGCCGTGGTCTGGATCCAGCTCGTGTAGTAGCCGCGCTGGCCGTGCGGCGCGTGCTCGGCGACGTAGGTCGCGGCGCCGCCGTACTCGCCGCCCAGCGCGAGTCCCTGGGCGAGGCGCAGCGTCACCAGCAGGATCGGCGCCCAGATGCCGATCTGCGCATAGGTCGGCAGCACGCCGACCAGCGCCGTGGACAGGCCCATGACGACGATCGTGATCAGGAAGGTGTACTTGCGCCCGACCAGGTCGCCGATGCGGCCGAAGACCAGCGCGCCGAGCGGGCGCACGGCGAAGCCGGCGCCGAAGGTCGCGAGGCTCGCGAGGAAGGCCGCGGTGTCGTTGCCCGGCGGGAAGAACAGCGCCGAGAAGAACACGGCGAGCGTGCCGTACAGGTAGAAGTCGTACCACTCGAAGACGGTGCCGAGCGAGGAGGCGAAGATCACCTTCCGGTGAGCGGCGTCGATGCCGGTGACGAAGGGGACGCACACCTTTAGCAGGCCGCTGGCGCTCCCTGCCGGATGCTGTCCCCGCTGAAAAGGGGAGCGTCCCCTTCGTGTCACAGCAGCGCGTCCGCCTTCGCGGCGCAGATGAAGTCGTTGTCGGAGAGCCCGCCGATCGCGTGCGTCGAGAAGCGGATGCGGCAGTAGTTGTAGCCGACCTCGAGGTCCGGGTGGTGGTCCTCGACGTTGGCGACGTGGGCCAGCGCATTGACGAAGCTCATCGTGCGCCAGAAGTCCGGGAACTTGAGCGCGCGGCGGATCGCCTTGCCGTCCTCGACGAGCTGCCAGTCCGCGTGCAGCTGCTTCATCAGGCCAGCCGCCTGCGTCGCGTCCAGCGGGCGGATGCCGCCCTCGCAGGGCACGCATTTGCGTTCCTTGAGCGATTCCATCAGGCCTCCCGGCGCGGATAGCTGCGCGCCACGTAGCGTTCGACCAGTTCCTGGAACTCTTCGGCGATGCGCTCGCCCTTGAGCGTCACCGTCTTCTCGCCGTCCTCGTAGACGGGGGCGACCGGCCGCTCGCCGGTGCCCGGCAGGCTGATGCCGATGTTCGCGTGCTTGCTCTCGCCGGGGCCGTTCACGACGCAGCCCATGACCGCGACCGTCATGTTCTCGGCGCCGTCGTATTCGTGCCGCCAGGCCGGCATGCGCTCGCGCACGTGCTCCTGGATGCGCTGCGCGAGCTCCTGGAAGTAGCTGCTGGTCGTGCGTCCGCAGCCGGGGCAGGCGACGACGCGCGGCAGGAAGGCGCGCAGGCCGAGGCTCTGCAGGATTTCCTGCGCGACGCGCACTTCCTGGCGGCGGTCGCCGCCGGGCTCCGGCGTCAGCGACACGCGGATCGTGTCGCCGATGCCTTCCTGCAGCAGGATCGCGAGCGCGGCCGTCGAGGAGACGACGCCCTTGGCGCCCATCCCGGCCTCGGTGAGGCCGAGGTGCAGGGGATAGTCGCAGCGCGCGGCGAGCGCGCGGTAGATCGCGACCAGGTCCTGCACGCCGCTGACCTTCGCGCTGATGACGATGGCGTCGTGGGCGAGGCCGAGTTCCTCGGCGCGCGCGGCCGAGGCGAGCGCGGAGACGACCGTCGCCTCGCGCAGCACTTCGAGCGCGTCCAGCGGCTCGGGGGCGCGCGAGTTCTCGTCCATCATGCGCGTCAGCAGGTCCTGGTCGAGGCTGCCCCAGTTGACGCCGATGCGCACCGGCTTGCGGTAGCGGCAGGCGGTCTCGATCATCGCCGCGAACTGCGGGTCGCGCTTGCTGCCGCGGCCGACGTTGCCGGGGTTGATGCGGTACTTGGCGAGCGCCTCCGCGCAGGCCGGGTGCGCCGCGAGCAGCTTGTGGCCGTTGAAGTGGAAGTCGCCGACGATCGGCACGTCGCAGCCTTCCGAACGCAGGCGGTCGCGGATGTGCGGGACCGCCGCGGCCGCCTCGTCGGTGTTGACGGTCACGCGCACGAGCTCGGAGCCGGCCTCGGCCAGCTCGCGCACCTGGCGGGTCGTCGCCCCGACGTCCGCCGTGTCGGTGTTGGTCATCGACTGGACGACGACCGGCGCGCCGCCGCCGACGGTGACGGCGCCGATGCGGACCGCGACGGTAGGCATCTTGGGCATGCGCGCGACTATACCCTGTGCATGCCGGCCCTTTCCGCTAGAATCCGCCCCCGCCGACATGGGAAAACGCACAGCGCTCTACGACCTGCACCTGGCCGCCGGCGCCCGCATGGCGCCGTTCGCCGGCTGGGACATGCCGCTGCATTACGGCTCGCAGCTCGACGAGCACCACGCGGTGCGCCGCGACGCCGGCGTGTTCGACGTGTCGCACATGGCGCACGCTGGACCTGCGCGGCGCGCGGCGTCCGCCCGCTACTGCTGCGCCTGCTTGCGGCGATGTCGGCCGGCTCACGGCTCCCGGCAAGGCGCTGTACAGCTGCCTGCTGACCGGAAGGCGGCATCATCGACGACCTGATCGCCTGCTGCCTCGACGAGAAGCGGTTTCGGCTGGTGCTCAATGCCGCACCGCCGACAAGGATATCGCCTGGATCAAGAGCAGCGAAGCAGCTCGGCTTCGACGTGGTCCCGCGCCGCGACCTCGCCATGCTGGCGGTGCAGGGGCCGAACGCGCGTGCCAAGGCGATGCCTTGCTGCCGGAGGCCGCGCGCGACGCCGCCGGCAGCTCGGCGTCTTCTTCGGCGCCGCCTTCGACGACTGGCTGGTCGCGCGCACCGGCTATACCGGCGAGGACGGCTACGAGATCATGCTGCCGGCCGACGCCGCCGCCGCTGTGGCAGGCGCTGCTGCAGCCGGCGTGCGCCCGGCGGCCTTGGCGCGCGCGACACGCTGCGGCTGGAAGCCGGCCTGTCCCTGTACGGCCACGACATGGACGAGACCGTCACGCCGCTCGAGTGCGGCCTCGCGCTGGACCGTGCACTGGGAGCCGGCGCAGCGGGATTTCATCGGCCGCGCGGCGCTGGCTGCAGCGCGCCGCCGGCCCGGCGCGGCAGCGGGCCGGCGTGGTGCTGGCCTGCCGCGGCGTGCTGCGCGTCGCGCGCCGGTGCTGCCGGCGGGCGGCCGAGGGCTGACCTCACGAGCGGACGTTTTCGGGCCGACGGTCGGGCGCGGGATCGGCTCGTGCGCGGGTCGGCCGCCGCCGGCGGCGCCTGTCGATACGCATCCGCGGCGAGCTGCCGGCACGATTCGTGAATCCGCCGTTCGTGCGCACGCGGCAAGCCGCCGCGATCGAAACCTGATCGCCGCCGGAGACTTGCCTTGAGCCAGATGCCCGACACGCTGCGCTACACCAAGACCCACGAATGGCTGCGGACGAAGCCGACGGCACGGTCGAGGTCGGTATCACCGACCATGCCCAGCCGCAGCTCGGTGACCTGGTCTACGTGGAGCTGCCGGCGGTCGGCAGGCGCTCACGGCCGGCGATGCCTGCGCGGTGGTGGAGTCGGTCAAGGCGGCGCGGACGTGTACGCCCGCTGACCGGCACCGTGCTGGCCGGCAATGATGCGCTCGCCGCGCGCCGGACCAGGTCAATCGGATCCCTACGGCGAGGGCTGGCTCCTGCGCCTGAAGCCGGCCGGGCCCGGCGCGGCGGCGGAGAGCGCTGGACGCCGCCGCGTACCGGGCCGTGATCGCCGCGGGAGGCTGAGTGCCCTACATCCCGCACACGCCGGACGACGTGCACGCCATGCTCGCACCATCGGCGTGGCTCGATCGACGCGCTGTTCGACGAGATCCCGC
Source organism: uncultured Gammaproteobacteria bacterium (assembly GCA_963823415.1). Lineage (GTDB taxonomy): Bacteria > Pseudomonadota > Gammaproteobacteria > Steroidobacterales > Steroidobacteraceae > SCUD01. The sequence goes on from CAWGLJ010000001.1 coordinate 86,808, forward strand.
CGGCCCTGCGCGTCGCGGCGCTGCCGGGCGTGCCGGACGCGTTGCCGGAGAGGGAAGTTCGGCGGCTTGCGGCCGAGCGCACGGCCGCCGACCGCAATCCGACCAATTTCCTGGGCGCCGGCGCCTACGAGCACCACATCCCGGCGGCCGTGTGGCAGCTGGTGACGCGCGGCGAGTTCTACACCGCCTACACGCCGTACCAGGCCGAGGCCAGCCAGGGCACGCTGCAGGTGCTGTACGAGTTCCAGAGCATGATCGCCGGGCTGCGCGCGCTGGACGTCTCGAATGCCTCGCTGTACGACGGCGCGTCGGCGCTGGCCGAGGCGTGCTGATGGCGGTGCGCGCCACCGGCGCGAGGCCGGCGCGCGTGCTGCTGCCCGCGACGGTCAATCCCGTCTAGCGGGCCGTCGTGCGCGCGATCGTCGCCCGGCAGGGCATCAGGCTCGACACGCTCGGTTTCGATCCGCAGACCGGTCGCACCGCCTCGATCGCGGCCTACGCCGGCGAGGACGTGACGGCCCTGGTCGTGCCGCAGCCGAATTTCTTCGGCGTGCTGGAAGACGTCGACGCGCTGACGGATGCCGCCCACGCGACCGGCGCGCTCGTCATCGGCGTGGTCAACCCGCTGGCGCTGGCGATCCTGAAACCGCCCGGCCAGTGGGGCGCGCGCGGCGCCGACATCGCCTGCGGCGACGGCCAGCCGCTGGGCATTCCGCTGGCCGGTGGCGGGCCGTATCTGGGGTTCATGGCCTGCCGCGAGGAGCACTGGTGCGCCAGCTGCCGGGCCGCATCGCCGGCCGCACGGTCGACCTGGACGGCAAGGACGGTTTCACCCTGACGCTGCAGGCGCGCGAGCAGCACATCCGCCGCGCCAAGGCGACGTCCAACATCTGCACCAACCAGGGTCTGCTGGCGACCGCGGCGACGCTGTACATGAGCCTGATGGGGCCGGCCGGGCTCGAGCGCGTCGCGCGGGCCTGCATCGCACGGACCGCCGAACTGGTCGCGGCGCTCACGCAGCTGCCTGGCGTGCGGGCCGCGTTCCCGGGACCGCGCTTCCACGAGGCGGTGCTGAGGCTCGACCGGCCGGTTGCGCCGGTGCTCGCCGCGCTCGCGTCGGAAGGCATCATCGGTGGCCATGACCTCGCGCGCGACTACCCGGCGCTCGGAGACGCGATGCTCGTCTGCGCGACGGAGATGCGCACGCGGGCGGACATCGACGCCTACGCGCGCGCGCTCGGCCGGCTCCTGGGCCGCGCGGCGGCCGCATGACCGCACTCCTGCGCAAGCCCGAGCCGCTGATCTTCGAGCTCTCGCGCCCCGGGCGCGGCGCGACGGCACAGCATCCGGCGGCTGAACCGGGAGGCGAGGTGCCCGCCGGGTACCGCCGCCGCGGACAGCTGCCCCTGCCGGAGGTGTCCGAGCTGCAGGCCGTGCGTCACTACACGCGGCTGTCGCAGCTCAACTTCGGCATCGACACGCACTTCTATCCGCTCGGCTCGTGCACGATGAAATACAACCCGCGGGCCTGCAATGCGCTCGCGATGCTGCCGGGCTTCCTCGGCCGCCATCCGCTCGCGGACGCGGCGACCGGGCAGGGCGTCCTGGCCTGCCTGTTCGAGCTGCAGGAGATGCTGAAGCACGTCACCGGCATGGCTGGCGTCTCGTTGACGCCGATGGCCGGTGCCCAGGGCGAGTTCGCGGGGGTCGCGATGATCCGCGCCTACCACCGCGCCCGCGGCGACCTCGCGCGCACGGAGATCATCGTCCCGGACGCGGCGCACGGCACCAACCCGGCGACCGCGACGATGTGCGGCATGAAGGTGCGCGAGATCCCGACGCTCGCGAACGGGGACGTGGATCTCGCCGCGCTCGAGGCGGCGCTGTCACCCGCCGACGGCCGGCATCATGCTGACCAACCCGAGCACCCTCGGGGTCTTCGAGCGACGCATCGTCGAGATCGCGCGCAAGGTGCACGAGGCAGGCGGCCTGCTCTACTACGACGGTGCCAACCTGAACGCGATCCTCGGCAAGGTGCGCCCCGGCGACATGGGCTTCGACGTCATCCACATGAACCTGCACAAGACGTTCTCGACGCCGCACGGCGGCGGCGGTCCGGGTTCCGGCGCGGTCGGCGTCGGGCAGCGGCTCCTGCCGTATTTGCCGGTGCCGGTCGTGGCGCGCGAAGGCGACCGCTTCCGCTGGCTCGACGAACGCGACGTGCCGGGCACGATCGGGCGCCTGTCGGGCTTCATGGGAAACACGGGCGTACTGCTGCGCGCCTGGGTCTACATGCGCATCCTGGGTGCGGTCGGCATGCGCCGCGTCGCGGAGTACTCGACCCTCAACGCCAATTACCTGCTCACGCGGCTGGCCGAAGCCGGCTTCGAGGCGGCCTGCCCGGGGCGCCGTGCAAGCCACGAGTTCATCGTCACGCTGAAGCGCGAGGCGCGGGAGCTCGGCGTGACGGCGATGGATTTCGCCAAGCGGCTGCTCGATCACGGGTACCATGCGCCGACGACCTACTTTCCGTTGCTGGTCCCGGAGTGCCTGTTGATCGAGCCGACTGAAACGGAGACGCGCGAGGAGCTCGACGGCTTCGTCGAGGCGCTGGTCGCCATCCGTCGCGAAGCCGAGGCCGATGCGCCCACCGTCAAGTCGGCGCCGCATACCATGCCTGTGCGCCGGCTCGACGACGTGCGCGCGGCGCGCCAGCTCGACGTCGCGTGGAAGCCGGCCGCCGCGTGACGGAGCTCCCCCGCCCCGACAAGGCGACCACGGGACCCGTGCGCCTCTCGCGCGCGTTCGGCAGCACCTTTCGCGGCTTCTCCGCGGCCTGGCGCGAGGAGGAGGCGTTCCGCCAGGAGTGCCTGCTCGCGCTCGCCGTGGTGCCGCTCGCGCTCTGGCTCGGCGAGTCGGGCGTCGAGCGCGCGCTGCTCGCGGGCCCGATGCTCCTGATCCTCGTCATCGAGCTCCTGAACAGCGCGGTCGAGGCGACCGTGGACCGCATCGGAGTGGAGCGCCACCCGCTCTCCGGCATCGCCAAGGAGCTCGGCTCGGCCGCCGTGTTCGTCGCGTTCCTGCTCCTGTTCCTCAACTGGCTCCTGGTGCTCGCATGGCGGCACTGATCTGCGGCTCGCTCGCCTACGACACGGTGATGGTCTACCCGGGCCGGTTCCGGGACCACATCCTGCCGGACAAGATCCACCTGCTGAACGTGTCGTTCGTCGTGCCGACGCTGCGGCGCAACTTCGGCGGCTGCGCCGGCAACATCGCCTACAACCTGCGCCTGCTCGACTGCCCGGGTCACGCGATGGGCACCGTCGGACACGACTTCGGGCCGTACCGCGAATGGATGACGCAGAACGGCATGTCGCTGCGCCACGTGCGCGAGCTCCCGGACGAGTACACGGCCCAGGCCTACATCACGACCGACCTCGACGCGAACCAGCTGACGGCATTCCATCCGGGCGCGATGACGAACTCGGACCGGCTGCAGGTGCCCGCGGACGGCAGCATCACGCTCGGCGTCTGCGCGCCCGACGGGCGTGATGGCATGATCGCGCACGCAACGCAGTTCACGGCCGCACGCATTCCCTTCATCTTCGACCCGGGCCAGGCGATGACGCTGTTCGGCGGCGAGGAGCTCGGCACCTTCGTCGAGCAGGCGGACTGGGTCACGGTCAACGACTACGAGGCGACGCTGCTCGAAGAGCGCACGGGCCTCGCGACCGGGGAACTTGCGGCGCGTGTCGCGGCCTATGTAGTGACGCGGGGTGCGGAAGGGTCGACGGTGTTTGCCGGCGGCCGCCGCATCGACATACCCGCCGTCCGCGCCGCTGCCGTGGTCGACCCGACCGGGTGTGGCGACGCATACCGCGCGGGGCTGGTGTTCGGCCTCATGCGTGGCATCGACTGGGAAACGACCGGGCGGATCGCATCGCTGATGGGCGCGATCAAGATCGCGACGGTCGGCACGCAGACCCACCGCTTCACGTTCGAAGAGTTCAGGGACCGCTTTCATGAGACATTCGGATACCGGCTGGACTGAGGGCCTCATCGAGCGGTCGCGGTTGGCAATCCTCGTCGTCGTGCTGGCCGCCGGGCTCGCGCGGGCCCAGGACGCGCCACAGGCGCAGCCGCTGCCGCCGCCACCGCCGGTGCCCGAGCGTGTGGAGCAACCGGCCCAGGCGCCGGAACAGGTGCCGACCCCGCTGCAGCCGCAACTGCCGGTCCTGCCGCTGCCACAACCGATCGAGCTCGAAGAGTCGACCCGGTGGAGCAAGACGCTCGAACGCATCTCCACCGGCGTCGTCGCCATCCAGATCGACGCCGCCCGCGCCTTCGACACGGAGTGGAACACCTCCTCGCAGGCGACCGGCTTCGTCGTGGACGCCGAGCGCGGCCTGATCCTGACCAACCGCCACGTCGTGACGCCGGGTCCCGTCCGGGCGTTCGCGACCTTCCTGAACCGCGAAGAAGTCGCGCTCGAGCCGGTGTACCGCGACCCGGTGCACGATTTCGGGTTTTACCGCTACGACCCGTCGAAGTTGCGTTTCATCCAGCCCGCCGAGCTGCCGCTCTACCCGGAAGGCGCGCAGATCGGCGTCGAGATCCGCGTGGTCGGCAACGACGCGGGCGAGCAGCTCTCGATCCTGGCCGGCACGCTCGCGCGGCTCGACCGCCAGGCGCCCGAGTACGGCATCGGCCGATACAACGACTTCAACACCTTCTACCTGCAGGCCGCCTCGGGCACTTCGGGCGGCTCGTCAGGCTCGCCGGTCATCGACATCCGCGGCCGCGTGCTGGCGCTGAACGCCGGCGGCTCGACCGGCGCGCAATCGAGCTTCTACCTGCCGCTCACGCGGGTCGCTCGCGCCCTCAAGCTGATCCAGGCCGGCAAGCCGGTGCCGCGCGGCACGCTGCAGACCGTGTTCAGCTACACGCCGTACGACGAGCTGCGCCGCCTCGGGCTCCCGCCGGCGGCCGAGCAGGACGCGCGCAAGACCGCGCCCAGCCGCACCGGGATGCTGGTCGTCACCGAAGTCCAGCCCGGGGCGGCCGCTTACAGTCAGCTCGAGGTCGGCGACGTGCTGGTCGCGATCGACGGCAAGCCGATGGCCGACTTCGACGTGATGGACGCGCTGCTCGACGACAGCGTCGGCCGCCAGGTCGAGCTGACCGTGGTGCGCGGCGGCGGCACGCGCCGGGTCACGCTGCCGGTGCAGGACCTGCACGCGGTCACGCCCGCGGATTACCTGGAGATCGGCGACGGCGTGCTGCACACGCTTTCCTGGCAGATGGCCCGGCACATGTTCATGCCGGTCTCCGGCGTGTACGTCGCGAACCCCGGCTACATGCTGGGCGTCGCCGGGATCCCGCGCGGCGCGGTGCTGACCGAGCTCGACGGCAAGCCGCTCAGGAACCTCGATGACGCGCTCGCCATCTTCTCGGCGATGGGCCATGGCCAGCGCGCGACGGTGCGCTACTTCACGATGGAGGACACGCGCACGCTGCAGCTCACCTCGATTCGCGTCGACCGGGCCTGGTTCCCGGCCCGGCACTGCGTGCGCGACGACGCGATCGGGCTCTGGCCGTGCACGCCGATCGCGGCCGGCCCGGATGCGCCGCCGCAAAGCGCCGGCACGACGCGCTTCGACCGCACCGGCGACAAGCTGGTGGATGCCCTCGCGCCCTCGCTGGTGCTGGTCGAGTTCAACATGCCGTACTCCATCTCGGGCGTGACTGAGCGGAACTACCACGGCACCGGGGTCGTGATCGACGCGGCCCGCGGGCTCGTGGCCGTGGACCGCAACACGGTGCCGGTACCGCTCGGCGACGTGCGGCTGACTTTCGCGGGCACGGTCCAGGTGGATGCAACCGTCGAGTACGTCCATCCGCTGCACAACCTCGCGGTGCTGCGCTACGACCCGCGCCTGCTCGGCGACACGCCCGTGACGGCGGTCCGCTTCGCGGAGCGCACGCCGTCGACCGGCGAGACGGTGTACGTCGTCGGCATCCAGGCCGACAACCGCGTCGCGTCCCAGCAGTCGACGGTGTCCTCGATCGGGCCCGTGGGCTTCCCGCTGTCGCGCACGCTGCAGTTCCGCGACGCGAACCTCGAGATCCTGCGGCTGGTGAACGGCCCGTCGGAATTCGACGGCGTCGTGACGGACAAGCGCGGCGACGTCGTCGCGCTCTGGTCGAGCTTCGCCTACGAGGACGGCCGCGAGGTGGTGCAGCAGAACATGGGCGTGCCGGCGCCCATGGTGCAGGACATGCTGGAGTACGCGCGCGGCGAGCGCACCCTCTACTCGGCGGAGGCGGAGTTCGGCCTGTTGTCGCTCGCCGAGGCGCGCCAGCTCGGCCTCGACGAGGCCTGGATCGACCGCATCACCGCGCACAACCCGCGCCGCCGCCACGTGCTGACGATCGACCGCCTGGTGGCCGGTTCGCCGGCCGCGCGGCTGCTCGAGCCGGGCGACCTGGTGCTCGCCGTCGACGGCAAGGTCGTCAACAGCTTCGCCGACGTGAGCGCCGCGGTGCGCGCGCCCGAGGTCTCGCTCACGATCTGGCGCAACGGCGCGGAGCGGACGCTTGCGCTGCCGACGGTCGTGCTGAACGGTCGCGACGTGGACCGCGTGCTGGTGTGGGCCGGGGCGACGCTGCAGTCCCCGCACCGCGCCATGGCGGTGCAGCGCGGCATCGAGCCGAACGGCGTCTTCATCGCCTTCTTCATGTACGGTTCGCCGGCCGCGCGCTACAAGCTGTGGGCAGGCCGGAGCATCACCGAGGTGGACGGCGTCCCGGTCGCGGACCTCGATGCCTTCATCCGCGCGGTCTCCGGGCGGCCCGACGGCGCCTCGGTCCGGCTCAAGACCGTGACCTGGAACGGCTCCGTGGACATCATCACGCTCCGGCTCGACCAGCACTACTGGCCCGCCTACGAGCTGCGCCGGATCGACACCGGCTGGAAGCGGCTGCCGATCGACTGAGCGGGCGCCGCCGCGCGCCGCTTATCATGCGCGGATGCTGCCGGACGCCCGCCGGATCGAGGATGCCGTCGCCCTGCTCGATGCGGGCGAGCTGGTCGCATTCCCGACCGAGACCGTTTACGGGCTCGGCGCCGACGCCGCGAACGCGTTCGCGGTCGCGCGCATCTTCGTGGCGAAAGGCCGCCCGGCAAGCCACCCGCTGATCGTGCACTTCAGCAACTTCGCTGCCGCGCGCGAATGGGCAGCCGAGGTGCCGCCGGCCGCGGAACGGCTGGCCGAGGCGTTCTGGCCCGGGCCGCTCACGCTCGTGCTGCCGAAGGCGCCGGTCGTGCCGGCTGCGGTCACCGGCGGCCAGGACACCGTGGCGCTGCGCGCACCGGCCCATCCGGTGGCGCGGGCGCTGCTCGCGGCATTCGGTCGCGGCATCGCGGCGCCCTCGGCAAATCGCTATGGCCGCATCAGCCCGACGCGTGCAGCAGGACGTGATCGAGGAGCTCGGCGACCGCGTCGCGCTCGTGCTCGACGGCGGCGACTGCGAGGTCGGGCTCGAGTCGACGATCGTCGCCTGCCTGGGCGGCCGCGTGACGCTGTTGCGGCCCGGCTCGATCTCGCGCTCGCAGGTCGAGGACGTCGTCGGGCGCGTGGAGGACCCGGGCGCCGGCGCGCCGCGCGTGCCGGGTCGCGACCGGTCGCACTATGCGCCCGGAACGCCGCTGGCGCTGGTGGACGGCGAGGACCTGGGCCGCATGATCGAGGCGGCGCTGGCGCGCGGCGAGCATGTCGCCGTGCTGGCGCGTTCCGCCGGCTTCGTGGAATCGGATCGCGTGGCCTGGCGGCGGATGCCCGAGGCGCCTGCGGCTTACGGCCGCGCACTGTACGCGGCCCTGCGCGCGCTCGATGCGGCCGGGGCCGACCGCATCCTCGTCGAGTCCGTGCCGGCGGGCGAGGTCTGGGCCGCCGTCGCCGACCGGCTTGCGCGCGCGTCGGCCGGCGGCGACGGCGGGCAGGGGCTCAGCGGACCGTGACGCTTTCCGAGAGCAGCGCGTTGATTTCCTCGAGCCCCGTGCGATCCAGCGTCCCGGCCGCCTGCTGAAGGCGCAGCACGTTGAGCAGGTAGTCGTAGCGGCTGCGCGCGAAGTCGGTCTGGGACTGGAACAGTCGCTGTCGCGCCTGCAGGACGTCGACCGACGTGCGCGTACCGACTTCGTAGCCCGCCTCGGTGGCCTCCAGCGCGGTCTGGGCCGATTCGACGGCCTGTTTCAGCGACTTGACGCGGCGACCTCGGAGTTCACGCCGAGGTAGGCGTCGCGCGTCGAGCGCTCGGTCTCGCGCGCCGTGCGCTCGAGGCGCTCGCGGGCGGCGAGTTCGTGAGGCCGCCGGAGAAGATCGGCACGGTGACCTGGACGCCATACACGGTGTCGTAGCCGCGGTCGGACGTGTCGCCCGCGGTCGTGCCGTTGAGGACGCCGGTGGTTTCGTTGAAGCCGCGGTTGACGACGAAATCCACGGACGGGATGTAACCGCCGCGCTCGACGCTGACGTTGGCGGGGATCGTCGGACGCGATCCGGCTGGAAATGAGGCTCGCATTCTGGTCCATCGCGAGCTTGACCCAATCCTCCGGGCTCTCGGGATCGGGGCTCGCGAGCGGCATGTCGTAGCCCGGACGCTCGAGCGTTTCCCAGATGTCGCCGGTCAGCTCGCGCAGGATCTCACCGGAGGTCGCGAGGTTGCGCTTGGCCTGAATCAGCACGGCCGTTGCCTGGTCGAACGCCGCCTTCTGCATCCTGCACGTCCGTGACGGCGATGAGGCCGACCTCGAAGCGCTTTTCGGACTGCTCGAGCTGGCGGCCGATCGCGTCGTGCGCGGCCTGCCCGGCCTCGAGCGTGTCGCGCGCGGCGAGGACGTTGAAATTCGGCGAGTTCCGGTTCGTCTGGAAGGACCGCATCTTCAGCGTCGGCGTCAGCATCGGCATCGTGGAGCTCACCGGCGAGAGCAACTCGCTGGAGGAGGTCATGAGCGCCGCGGATTGGCGCGTTACGTCGCCAAGAAGCAGCCGGACAGCCGCGTGCACGTGTACTCCTCGCACGACGAGGTGGTCGCCCGGAGCCGCGGCGAGATCCAGTGGCTGCATCGGCTGCAGGTGGCGCTGCGCGACGGCTTCTTCGAACTCTACGTGCAGCCGATCGAGCCGGCGCGCCCTGGCCCATCGAGCGGACCGGCGCTCGAGGTGTTCGTGCGCCTGCACGACGAGGGCCAGGCCATTGCCCCGGCGGAGTTCTTCCCCGCGGCCGAGCGCTACCGGCTCATGTCCATGATCGACCGGTGGGTGCTGGGCTCCGCGCTGGCCGCGCTCTCGGCCGGCGCGATCCGCCTGCCGCCGGGTCGGAGCCTGTCGATCAATATCTCCGGGCAGACGCTGGCTGATCCGTCCTTCCTCGAGTTCGTCGTCGAAGAGCTCGACCGTACCGGCGTGCAGCCGGCGCAGATCTGCTTCGAAGTCGCGGAGTCCTCGGTGATCGGCAACATGGATCAGGCGCGGCGCTTCGTGGACGTGTTGCACGGCATGGGATGCAGGTTCGCGCTCGACGACTTCGGCACCGACCTCGGCGGCTTCGCGAACCTCAAGCAGCTGCCGATGGACTACCTGAAGATCGACGGGTCGTTCATGCGTGACCTCGGCCGCGACACGGTCAGCCAGGCGATGGTGAGCGCGGTCGTCGGCATGGCGCGCACGCTCAACTTCCGGCTGGTCGCCGAGCAGGTCGAGGACGTCGCCTCGCTCGAGGCCGCGCGCGCGATGGGCATCGACTTCGTCCAGGGCCACGCGATCGGCCGCCCGCGCCCGCTGGCGCCGGCGGCCTGACCCGCGCCGCGCTCAGCGACTGATCGCGGCGGGTCGGCGAAGCGCCGGATCCCGAATGCCTCGTAGAGCTCCGCCGGCGCGTAGCCGACGCCGTCCTTCAGCACGTAGCTGACCTTGCGGATGTCCGAGATGTTCCTGGTCGGGTCGCCGTCGACGAGGATGAGGTCCGCCCGCTTGCCGCGCTCGACGGTGCCGCGGTCGGCCAGCACGCCCGCGTAGCGCGCGCCGTTCTCGGTCGCGATGCGGATCGCCTCGCCGGCGGGGACGCCGGCCTGCACGTAGAGCTCGAGCTCGCGGTGCAGGATGAATCCCGCGATGCTGTCGGTGCCGGCGACGAGCGGCACGCCGGCCGCGTACAGGCGGCCGAAGAGCTGCGTCATGCGTTGCCAGGAGGCGCGGTACATCTCGAGCTTGCCGCCGCTCACGTCGGTCGAGTTGTTGCGCAAGCTGCGCTGCGTCGCGAAGGGCATGTGGTCGGCCACCGCGGCCATCGACGGGTCGATGTCGCCCGGCTTCTGGTTGTAGGAGCCCTCGAAGGTGCGCAGGGTCGCGTCGATCACGGTCTGGTGCTCGACCAGCAGCTGGGATGAAGTCCTTCACCGTCTGCGAGTCGAGGTCGAGGTCCTTCGCCGCGCTCGCCGACCAGGCTGAAGCGCAGGATCGTGCGCGAGTCCGTGTCCGGATCGGAGACGAAATTCAGCACCATCTGGTTGATGTGCTGCAGCTCGTCGTAGCCCTCGCGCACGACCCGCTCGGAACGCGAGAATGCCGGCACGTGGCCGCTCACGCGCAGGCCGCGCGAGTGGGCATAGGCCGCGATCGGCTGCGCCCACTCGGGCTTGATGGAGTTGTAGAGCTTGACCTGCCGGAAGCCGCGCTCGGCGTACCAGTCGACGGCGTTCTCCGCCTCGGCGACGCTCGCGACCACGAAGCCGCCGCGCGCCGAGAAGGGGCTTTCGCCCTCGATGAAGCCCGCCGGCTCGATGTGCGGGCCGACCACGCGCCCGGCCGCGATGTCGGCGCGCAGGCGCGCGAGGTCGTCGTTGTAGTTGCCCATGTCGCGCGAGGTCGTGACGCCGCCCGCGATCTGCAGCGCGGCGTTCCAGGCGTCCTCGTGCGAGTGCATGTCGAACAGGCCCGGCAGCAGCGCGCGTCCGGCGCCGTCGATCACCGTCGCCGGGTCCTTGGCCGGTGAGCCCGCGGCGTAGACCGCTGCGATGCGGCCCTCGTTGACGTAGACGTCGGCGGGTTCGCCGAGGCTCTTCGTCTTCGCGTCGAAGACGCGGCACGTTCTTGATGAGGATCGGCTGCGGCAGGGCCTGCGTGTGCTGCTTCGCGACGCTGGCGAGCCAGCTGGCCTCCGCTTCCTGCTGCAGGCGCTCGAGCTCCGTCGCCGCGTCCGCGAAGCCGCGCGCGCACGATGTGGCTGCCGCCGACGTTGATGCTGGCAAAGAGCGGCATGTCGCCAGCGGTCTCGAGCCAGACGTAGTCCGGCTGCAGGCCGACGCCGAGAATCGCGTACAGCGCGACCTCCCGCTCGCCGCCCGCGGGCCCGACGCGCGCGCTCGCCAGGCGCTCGCTGCGCAGCTCGCCGCCGGGCAGGGCGGCGAGCTTGCCGCCGGCCTCCTGGGTCGCGCGCACGATGATCGCGCTGGTCTCCGGGCTGCCGTAGGTCGGCAGGTAGAGCGGCCGGTCCCGTGATCGCCTGCTGCCGCGTTCTCGGCCGGCGAGCGCCAGCTCGCGCGCTCGCCGGAGATCGAGAACTGCTCGTCGAGGACCGCGCCGAAAGTCGTCTTGCCGGTCTGCCGGTAGCGCCCGAAGCTGCCGTCCGGCAGCACCGCGATGTCCTCCTCGATGTCCGGCCCGCGGCCGTTGTCGCGGTACGAGTAGGTCACGTGCCTGCGGCCGCCGTCCCGCAGCACGACGGTCTGCGCGCCGGACTTCTTGCCGAAGTGCAGCACGTCGTAGTCGAGCGTCGTGTCCGCGAACGCCGCGGGCGAGAAGGCGAGGGCGAGGGCCGTCGCCGCCAGCGAGATTCCTCATTTCCAGACCTCGGGCTCGTGGCCGGTGAGCTGCCAGTCGATCAGGGATACCGGGATCATGCCGGCGCCGTTCACCTCGTCGAAGAACCGGTACAGCGTGAAATCCGGCCCGAGCTGGTGCGCGCGCACGCGGATCAGCTCGTCGAGCAGGTTCTTGCCGGTCACGTAGCTCGTGCCGTAGCCGGGCTGGCGCAGGTAGATCTGCTGCTCGAAACCGAGCAGGTCGAGGTCGGGCCGCATCCAGCCGCGCGGCGTCCACTCCACCTGGAAGGCCTTCGCCTGCGCGTTGTTGAACTGGTTGTCCTGCGCGAGCAGCGAGGCGAGGCCCGCGCGCGGCGCGCTGCGCCAGCATGATCCACACCACCTCGCGCGCGCGCGGCTCGTCGTCGAAGAGCCCGGCGTTCAGCATGAACTCCTCCATCGCGGTCGCCATGCCCTCGGCGCGGCTGTTCCAGATGTTGTAGAGCAGGGCGCCCGCGCCGGATCGGGCTCGGGTGCGGCTCGTCGCGCATCCGCGCGAGGTCCCACCAGTGGTAGAAGTGCGTGTAGAGCGTGAGCGGCTCGTAGTGCGTCGCGATCGCGAAGAAGTTGCGCGTCTCGATCGGCACGTAGCTGCCCATCTGGCGCGGAGCGCCGGTTCCAGGTTGTCGCGCATCGGGTACAGCTTGCGGTCGCGCAGGAACGCGAGATAGCGCGTGATCGCCTCGTTGCCGCGTCGCTCGAACTCCTCGGGCGTGCGGATCTCCTGCATCGGCGGCAAGTTGCGATTGCGCTCTTCCTCCGCCTTGAGCGAGGCGTGGGTGCGCGCGAGCTCGCGCCGCAGGAGCGACACTTCCGTGTTCCCAGGTCATCGGCACCTGGTAGACGTTCTTGCAGCGCCCAGCTGTAGTTCTCTGCGGCCGATGCCGGACGGGCCGGTCTTCTTCGGGCCCTCCGCGTCCAGCCAGTCGACGAATGCGACCGTCGATGCCCGGCGCCGCCGCGATCGCCCGCTTGAGCGCCCGGCCGCTGCCCTCGGTGCGCTTCGCGAGCACGTCGAGCGAGTCGATCTGCTTGCGCATGGTCCCTGCGCCGGTGACCCAGAGGTCGTGGGCATTGCCGGTCAGGTTCAGGCGCGCCTGGTCGTTGAGCGGCGGGATGACGGCGAGCGCGGCGGCGAGCTTCGCCTCGCCCTCGCGGTCGAGCGGGAACTGATACTTCCAGACGTCGACGATCGCGTGGTGCTCGGCCCTCGTGCGCCGGCGTGTCGCTCTGCTCGTCCCAGACGGTCAGGTAGAAGGCGGGGTCGCGCTCCCAGGGCTTCAGGACTCGCACGTAGAAGTCGAAGCCGTTCATTTCGGCGGCGACCAGCCGGTGGTCCACCCGCGCTTCGACCGGCCAGGCGGCCGTGTCGATGGCGGCGAGCCGGGCCTGCCAGGCGGGCAGCTCCGCGTGGCGGCGCGCGAAGGTCGCCGCGGTGTAGTCCGGCGCGCCGTCGCGCAGGGGCGGGCGCTCGAAGGTGCGCCAGTCCTCGAACAGCTTGACCGAGGCCGTCGTAGCCGGCCGGTGACGGCGGGTCGGCGATGGCCGCCGGTGCGGCGAGCGCAAGCGCGGCCGCGCCGCCGCCATCCAGCGGAATCCAAGCAGCTTGTTCATGGAGACCCCCAGGGAGGACATGGATTCTAGGGCCCAGTTGAAATTGCCGGCAAATCGGAGTATTCCGGAGCCCTTCGCAAGCCGGGAGGCAGCATGAATCGCAACCTGTGGGTCGCGGTCGATCGTCGTCATCGTGGCGGCCGCCGGTTTCTGCCTGTACAAGCGCGCCGCGCGAGCCGCCGCTGCCCGACCTCGCGCCGGTCGGCGCCACCCTGATCGAGGGGCTCGGCGACTACAGCATGCCCGTGACCGCGAAGAACGCGGACGTGCAGCGCTGGTTCGACCAGGGCCTGGCGATGACCTACGGCTTCAACCACGACGCCGCGGAACGCTCGTTCCTCAAGGCCGCGGAGCTCGATCCCGATTGCGCGATGTGCTGGTGGGGCGCCGCGCTCGTGCTCGGGCCGCACGTGAATGCCGGCATGGACCCGGCCAACAACCCGAAGGCCTGGGACCGGCTCCAGCGCGCCCAGCGCGCGGCCTCGGGCGCGTCGGAAACGGAAAAGGCCTTCATCCAGGCGCTCGCTGGCGCGCTACGCGGAGCAGCCCCCGGAGGACCGCCGGCCGCTCGACGAGGCCTACGCCGCCGCGATGCGCGAGCTGGCGGCCAAGTACCCGGACGACCTCGACGCGCAGGCGCTGCACGCCGAGTCGATGATGGACCTGCAGCCCTGGGACTACTGGGACGCGTACGGCCAGCCGAAAGGCCACACGGCCGAGGTCGTCTCGACGCTCGAGTCCGTGATGGCGCGGAATCCGCGGCACGCCGGCGCCCTGCACTACTACGTGCACGCGGTCGAGGCCTCGCCGGACCCGTCGAAGGGCGTCGCCGCCGGCGGACACGCTGCGCGAGCTGCTGCCGGGCTCGGGTCACCTGGTGCACATGCCGGCGCACATCTACGCGCGCGTCGGGCGCTGGCACGACGCCGTGGTGGCCAACGAGAACGCGATCGGCGCCGACGACGCCTACCTCGCCATCTGCAAGCCGGGCCCGGGCGTGTACCCGCTCGGCTACGTGCCGCACAACCACCATTTCCTGTGGTTCGCGGCGACGATGGAGGGCGCGAGCGAGGTGGCGCGCGCGGCCGCGCCGCACACCGGCGAGCGGACCAGCGACCCGCAGCTGATGCGCACGCCGGGCTTCGAGGCCATGCAGAACTTCTCGCTGACCCCGCTCTACGCCGCCGTGCGCTTCGGGCACTGGGACGACGTCGTCGCGATGCCGAAGCCCGCCGACGACCTGCCCTTCATGCAGGCGATGTGGAACTACGGCCAGGCGATGGCGGCCGTGGCCAGGGCCGGCTCGACGACGCGAAGCAGTTCCACGCCGCGCTCGAGCCGGCGACGACGAATCCCGGCCATCGAAAAGATGCTGGCCTGGAACCGCTACTCGCTGATCGGCGGCGTGCGGGTCGCCGAACGCTTCGTGGACGCCGCGATCGCGCGCGCGGAGAAGCGCTACGACGACGCGATCGCGGCCCTCAACACCGCGGTCACGATCGAGGACACGCTGCCCTACGACGAGCCGCCGGCCTGGAACTGGCCGTCGCGCCTGGCACTCGGCAACGTGCTGCTCGAGGCGGGCAAGGCCGCGGATGCCGAGCAGGTGTACCGCGACGAGCTCTCGCGCAACCCGGAGAACGGCTGGTCGCTGCACGGGCTCGCCCGCGCGCTGAAGGCGCAGGGCAAGAAGGCGGAGGCGCAGGAAGTGTCGGACCGCTTCGCGAAGGCCTGGGCCAACGCGGACATCGACCTCGGCAAGATCTGAGGAAATGAAGGGGCGCACGTCCCCTTCATTTCAGGCAGCGCGGCGAGGTCGGCGGCGAGCGCGTCGCGACGTGCGGCGCCTGGAAGTAGCCGGCGAGCCTTGCCCTGCGGTCGATCAGGACGAGCGCCGTCGAGTGGTCGACGGTGTACTCGCCGCCGGCGCCGGGTTGCACGACCTGGGCGAGGCCGAGGCCCGACGTGAAGCGCTCGATGTCCTCGCGCGTGCCGGTCGCGCCGGCGATCCCCGCGCCGAAGTGCGCGAGGTAGCGCCGGATCACCTCGGGCGAGTCGCGCGCGGGGTCCACGCTCACGAACCGGAACTCGCAGGTCGGCGCGCGCGAGCCGCCGCTCGAGGTCGGCCATGGTCGCGAGCGTCGCCGGGCAGATGTCGGGGCAGTTCGTGAAGCCGGTGAAGACGAGCGTCCAGTGTCCGCGCAGGTCCTCGCGCGTGAAAGGCCGCCCGTCCTGGCCGGTCAACGAAAAATCGGCGATCGACTTCGGCTTGGGCAGCGCTGTCCCGGCCCGGAGTACCGGCGGCGCCGAGGCATGCTCGCGCAGCGCGACGCCGATGCCGACGGCCACTGCCACCAGGATTGCGATCCAGACCGGCGCGTGACGCATGCGCGGGTTCCGCTCAGGCGCGCGAGCCGCCGTTCCAGCCGAGCAGGTTCAGGAACTCGCGCCGCGTCTTCGGCCCGCGCGTCTGGAAATGCGGCTCCGGCCGCTCGCGGTAGGCGACGCGCTCGCCCGCGACCGCGTCCCGCCGCGCGCGCAGCTTCATCTCCTCGGCCGAGATCCCGTAGGGCGCATCGCGCTCAAGCCGAACACCTTCGCGCGCAGCGCTGGCGTCAGTTCCGGGTAGCCGTGCGCTTCGCGCAGCGACGGCGCGATCTGAAACGTGCGGAACGCCTGGATCTGATCCTGCGGCGAGCCGTACCAGATGGAATCGGTTCCCCACAGCACGTTGTCCTGCCCGGCGTACTTGAACAGCTTGCCGAGCGCGTGCGCGGCGGAATCGGGTTCGCGCATCAGGAAACGCCACGTGCTGCCCAGCTCCGCGTAAACGTTGCTGTTCGGCGCAATGCCGTTGTCGAGCAGCGAACGCACCAGCGTGTCGATGCCGTCGCGCGCCGCGGCATGGTCGTAAGCGAGTTCCGGCTTACCCGCGACGAAGCCGGAGTGATAGACGATGAATGCGACGTCGGGAAATTGCTTCGCCACCTTGCCGATGTCGGAACACTGGCTGTGCTCGTACGAATGCGGACCGAACGGCAGCCCTTTGTGCACGCACACCACTTTGATGCCGAGCTTGCGCGCCTTCTCGATCATCGCGAGTCCGGGCTCGTCGGACAGGAAGTAGCCGCGCCCACCGGGCCCGAACTGCGTGTACGTCTTCCACGCGCAGATGTCCCACTTCGCCGCGAGCTCGTCCATGTGTTCGAGATCGCCCGGCTGATTCGGGTTCACGCGGCCATGCAGCATCAGGCGCTGCGTGCCTTCCATTTCATCGACGATGCGCCGCGTTGCATCGGCCGCCTCGATGGTGAGCGGCTCCGCGTCGGCCGCGGACGGCACGAACGACAACACCATCATGTCGGTATCGGAATCGAGAAAGATGTCTTTCACGAACTCGCGCGGCGCCGAGACATTCCAGATAGCCGCGGTCGCTGCCGGCGCCGAGTCCCGCAACCGGCATTCGGCATTTCGGAGAACGGCCGCGCCGATGCGGCAGACTCTTCAGCCACGCACCGGTCGGATCTACATAGTGACCCTGCACGTCGAAGATGAATTCGTTGCCGTTCACCGTGGCTGCCGCGAGCTCGAGATCGAGCGCCGCGATCCGCAGGCACTTCGAAGTAACCACCGCGCGTACCACCGGCGGCATGTGCCGCATTGAACGCGAGCAGTGCACTCGCCGCACCGCAACTCGACATCAGGAAATCGCGGCGCTTCATTCCCGAACGCCGCGCGTGCTCGCCGGCGTGCTTCGTGCGCCAGCCGATTGCCGAGGCGGTTGGCGCGCGACAGCGGAATGGGCGCGAACTCACCGTTCGACGTGGTGTCGATCTTGATCGGGCAGACGCGTGCCGTGCGGGTCGACGCGATGCCGCGGCCTCTTCATCAGAGCTCCTCCGGGTCGCCGTGCACCGGCTTGCCCTCGAACAGCGTCACCAGCACCTTGGTGTCCGAGATCTCGGTCGCCGGGAATGTCGAACAGGTTCCGGTCGAGCACCGCGAGGTTCGCGAGCTTGCCGACCTCGAGCGAGCCCGTGTTCGTCTCGTCGCGGTTGGTGTACGCCGCGTTGATCGTGAAGGCCGCGAGCGCCTCGGGCAGCGCGATGCGTTCGTCCGGCATCCACGGCGTCGTTCGTTTCGCCGAGCGCGCCCATGCGCGTGATCGCGGTCTCCATCTCCTCGAACGGGTTCGCGGACGACACCGACCAGTCGCTGCCGAAGGCGACCACCGCGCCGCTGCGCTCCATGCTCGCGATCGGGTACATGTACGCGCCGTCTCCTTGCTGATGAACGGCAGCGTCAGGTCGGTGATGTAGGCGTCGGCGTAGGCCCACAGCGGCTGGAAGTTCGCGACCACGTCGAGCTTGCCGGAAGCGCGGCTGGTCCGTCCGGGTGGATCAGCTGGATGTGCGAGATGTGGTGGCGGTGGCCGAGGTCGCCGTTCGCGGTGTGCGCCGCCTCGATCGGAATCGAGCGCCTGGCGCACGGCGCCGTCGCCGATCGCGTGGAAGTGCACCTGGAAACCGTCGGCGTCGAGCTGCGTGACGACCTTCTTGAGCAGCTCCGGCTCGACCATCGGGATGCCGCGCACGTCCTTCTTGCCCTTCAGCTTGTAGGGCTCGAGCACGACGGCGGTGTAATTCTCCATCACGCCGTCCTGCATGATCTTGACCGTGCCGGCGTCGATGCGGCCCTTCGTGTACTCGCTGCGCAGGCGCTTGATGTTCTCGATCTGCTCGAGGCCCTGGTCGCGCTCCCACCAGATCGAGCCGACGACGTGCAGCGACGAGCTCGCCGGCGTCGTCGAGGCGCCGGTAGGTCTTGAGATCCTCCTCGTTGACCGACGCGTCCTGCACGCCGGTGATGCCGTAGCCGTTCAGCATCTTGATCGCGTAGCGCAGGCCGTCGTCGCGCACCTGCGTCGGTGTCGGGCGGCGACTTGTCGGCCACGAGGCTGCTCGCGCCCTCCTGCAGGCTGCCCGACGGCTCGCCGGTCTTCGGGTCGCGGTCGATGCGGCCGTCCACCGGGTCCGGCGTGTCCTTCGTGATGCCGCCGACTTCGAGCGCCCTGCTGTTGACCCAGGTCGTGTGGCCGTCGCGGCTCCACAGGATGACCGGGCGATCCGGAACGATCGCGTCGATCAGTTCCTCGCGCGAGCGCACCGGGACCGAAGGATGCCATCGACCAGCCGCCGCCCTTGATCCAGGGTTCGTTCGGATGCTCGTCGGCGTACTTCTTGATGATCGCGAGGTATTCCTCGACGGTATTCGCGGCGTTCAGGTCGCAGCCGTTCGCCTCGATGCCGCCCGAGATCGGGTGGATGTGCACGTCCTGCATGCCCGGGACCACCATGCGGCCCTTGAGTTCGATGACCTCGGTCTGCGGGACCGATGTAGTCCTTCGCGCCCGCGTCGTTGCCGATGTAGACGATGCGGCCGTCGTCGATCGCGACCGTTTCGGCCCAGCTGCGCGCGCCGTCCACCGTGTAGATGGCGCCGTTGCGCAGCGCAAGGTCGGCCACTGCGGACTTCTTCGCTTCGCCGGGGTCCTTGCCCTCTTGCGCGCAGCCGGCGAGCGCCGCCGCGGCCAGGAGGATTCCGATCGACGTCGCCAGGCGCGAATTCGTGATTTTCGTCATTGATGATCCCTAGGTATGGTATCCGTCCAGGTCTTCTCGCGGATGACGTTGCCGTTCTCGGACAGGCGGCGCCGGTAGCTGTAGTAGAAGTTCTCGCGGTCGCTGCGGAAACGAGAGCTCCGCCTCCCAGATCAGCTTGCGGCCCGGCAGGTCCACCTCCATCCGATGCGTGCCGAGCACGCGCGTCGGCCTCGGGCTTGTCGTCGTCGCGTCCGGTGCTCGATGGTTTCCTGGTAGCGCTCCACGCCCCAGGGATAGCGCGTGCCCGCCGTATTGGTCGCCTTGCGCGACGACCTCGCCGGTCTGCGGGATTGCGGTCCACCGAGGAGATCTCGCCGTAGCCGGAGACTCGTCCCGCTGTCGAGCGTCTCGAACCCGGCGAGCACCGGGCTTTCCTCCGGGCGGAAGGAAACCGGGGCACCGGTCGCTCCTCGAAGGGCACGACCGGCAGCGCTCACGCGCGCGCCGTCCGCGCCGCCGAGCTGCAGCGCCGTCGTCATCGCATAGGGTGTCGGCCAGAGCATCGGCCACTGGGCGTTGTTGACCGCGAGCCGGATGCGGTGGCCCTTCGGGAAGACCCACGACGTGAAGTGCATCTCGATCTCGAGCGGGAAGGTCTCGCCGGGCACGAGGGCCTTCGGGTTCCGCGCCGATTCCGGTGCGTGCCGTTCATAGCCGGCGCCCGCGACCTGGGTGACGGTGCCGTCGGGCGCGACGTCGCGAGAGGCGCGCGAACCAGTTCGCGCGCGGCGCGTCGGCCGCCACCGTCAGCAACCGCGCGCGGGCAGCCCGAGGATCTCGACGTCCTCGGTCGAGCGGCGTCGGTGTCGTAGACGAGGCTGTAGGCGTCGGTGGCGCGCTGGTCGTGGCGCGACGTCGCCCCACCACATCACCGGGACCGCCGGCCTCGATCGCCGACCGAGGGCACGTAGCGAAGTCGGTGCACCGCCGCGGCGGGCGCTGTCGCCGCGAGGCGTGTGATTGGCCTGCGGGTACAGCACGTCTGCTCGCGGATGCGCCCGATGGGCCAGCCGTCCTCGTAGCGCCAGCGCCGCGGCGCCTCCTCGAGCCGCGGGCCCCGGCGGGTGCCAGTGCGCGCACGTACACGGCGAAGCGCGGCTCTTCCATGATCCCGGTGTCGTCGCCCTTCAGCCAGTGGTCGAACCAGCGCACGGCCTCGTGCCGCCACTCGATGCCGCGGCTTCGGGTACGGCTCGTTCGGCCAGGTGTGGTGCCAGGCACCGATCATGGCCTTGACCGGCGCTCTTCAGGTGCTCGAGCATGCGCGGCACGCTGTCGCGGTAGCCGTCGTACCAGCCGCCGATGACGAAGGTCGGGATGCGGATCGTCGTCGTAGCGATCCTTGGCGCGAGGCGCGCTCCCAGAACGGCCCGTCGCGCTGCTGGCGCTTGTAGGTCAGCATCCAGGGCTGGGTGTCGAAGCGGTCGCGGAAGTAGTCGTCGTCGATCGACGTAGTCGGGCGCGCCGGGCCGCGCGTTGTCGAGGTCCTGGCTCATCTCCCAGGAATCGACGTGCAGGATGCCGTCCATGAAGTGCACGTCGTCCTGGTAGAGATCGTCGGTCGCGTCGACGGCGATGATCGCCTTCAGCGCGGGCGGGTTGCGCATCGCCATCTGGATGGAGTTGAAGCCGCCCCAGGAGATGCCGAACATCCCGACGTTGCCGTTCGACCAGGCGCTGCTTCGAGAGCCAGTCGATGACGGCCTCGCCGTCCGCGCTGCTCGATGTCGGAGTACTCGTAGGGGATCAGCCGGCCCTCGCTGTTGCCGGTGCCGCGGATGTCGACCGCGCGACCACGTAGCCGCGCTCGCACGAAGTAGGAATAGAGGCGGTAGTTGCGGCTGCGCGACTCGGTCTTGCGGTAGGGCAGGTACTCGAGCAGCACCGGGAACCGCTCGCCTGCCTTGCCGCCGGTCGGCCGGTAGAGATCGGCCGCCAGGCGCACCCCGTCCGGCATCGGGATGGAGGCGGCCTGGATCTCCATGCCGTAGGTCGCCGGTTTTTCCACGGCAGCCAGTAAAAACAACGACATGCACGCGACTAAACCGCGATTCAATAAACTAAACAATCGTTGAGTGCGTGTGGCCAAGCGGGATAGAATGTAAGCCATTCCGCACCGAGGTTTCCATGGCCGCGAATCTCGAACCCGGCATCGACATCCGCCCGAGTGGATCCAAGCTCGACCTGATCCAGGCGACCGTTGCGGCCATCTCGCAGCACGGCCTCTCTGAACTGACGTCCGCCAAGATCGCGACGGCCGCCGGCCACACCGCCGCGTCGATCAACTTTCACTTCGGCAGCAAGGAAGCGCTGCTGCTTGCCACCCTGCGCGAAGTCTCCGAGGAGTTTGCGGAGGTCATGGCGCGGGTGATCGAGGAGGCCGGGGAGGACGACCTGCGCGCGCTGCTCGGGATCGTCGACACGAGCCTCGGCCGCAGGCTATCCGACTCGTCCAAGATCGCCGTCTGGTACGCCTTCCTGGCCGAGAGCAAGGCGCGCGGCGATTACCAGCGCATTTGCGGCGACCGTGATTCCGCCTGGAGCCGGATGGTCATAGACCTCTGCAAGCAGCTCATCGCCGCGCGCGGCAATGGTTCGCCCTGGCCGGATCCCGAAGCCGTCGCCCACGGCCTGATGGGCCTGATCGACCAGCAATGGCAGGGCATCCTCTTCGAGGGCGAGGCCTTCGACCGCGAGGCTGCGCGCCGCCAGTGCCGCGCCTACCTGTGCAGCGTGTTTCCCTGGCTGGCGCCGCGTATCGAAGCCGCCGCGCCCGCGCGCCAGAAAGCGCCGGAACCTGCGGTCGCGGCCGACCCCGCGATCCAGCTGACCCTGCCGGCCTGGATCTACCACAGCGAGGAGTTCCACGAGCTCGAACGCGAGCAGCTGTTCCTGTCTTCCTGGCAGATCGTCGGCCACCAGAGCGAGCTGCCGGAGACCGGCGACTACCGGACATTCGAGTTCTTCGGCCGCCGCGGCTTCGTCGTGCGCGGCAAGGACGGCGTCATCCGCGCCTTCCACAACGTCTGCGCCCATCGCGCGCACGCGGTCGTTTCCGGCGAGCGCGGCCGCTGTGCAAAGCACCTGACCTGCATGTACCACGGCTGGACGTACCACCTCGACGGCCGTAACCGCAGCGTCAGCGCGCCGGATACTTTCCCGCAGTTCGACCGCACGCAGTACGGCCTGAAGCCGATCGAGCTCGAGAACTTCATGGGTTTCCTGTTCGTGCGCTTCCGGGGCGGGGAGCCCTCGGTCGCCGAGCGCATGGCCCCGCACGTCAGCGAGCTTTCGCACTACCGGCTCGACCAGATGGTCCCGCTCGACGAGCCCTGGACCAACGACGTGCCGATCGACTGGAAGAACGTGATCGAGAACTACGTGGAGGATTACCACTTCCCGATGGGTCATCCGGGCCTGTCGGCGTTGATGGAAGCGGAGTACGACCGCGAAAGTTTCCCGGGCGGGACGATGCGGCTGTCGCACCACATGCGCGAGCAGCCGCTGCGTTCCTGGAGCGCGCAGGGCTACGCGAAGTTCCTGCCGCGTCATGGAGCACCTGCCGGAAACCATGCGCCGGCGCTGGACCTACTTCGGCCTGTACCCGAATGTCTTCTTCGACATTTACCCGGAGTGGATGGACTACTTCCACGTGCTGCCGCTCGGCGCGGGCCGCACGCTGATCCGTTGCCGCTCGTTCGGCTTCAAGGACGATCGCCGCGAGATGAAGGCGGCGCGCTACCTGTGCTTGCGCCTGAATTCGCGCGTGCAGGCGGAGGACGAGGTGCTGACCGAGTCCGTGCAGCGCGGCCTCGCCTCGGGCGCGTACACCCAGGGCATCCTGTCCTCGAAGGAGGTCGTGCTCGCCGGCTTCCAGGACTGGATCCGCGAGCGCGATCCCGGTCGCGCGGCTCGTCGAGGCGCCCGCGAAGGGGACGATGGCGGAGAGGAACGCGGCACTGGCGTCCTGATCCGCTTTACACGGTGCCCGCGGGCGGCAGGCTCGTCCGCCATGCGCCTCCTATTCCGGTTGCTTTTCCTCGCGTGGATGGCGAGCGCATCGGCGTGGGGTGAATCCGGTCCCGACGAATACGCCCGGCTCGTCGTCCTGCTGGACGATGCGGATCTCTCGGTCGCGGGCCAGGCCGCGAACGCGCTCGCCCAGGGCGGTGCCGCGGCATTTCCCGTGCTCAAGGAAGCACTGGCCTCCGGTTCGACGCAGCAGCGCTGGGGCGCCGCCGTGGCGCTTTTCCGGTCGACGGCGGATCCCGAGCCTCTCTTGCCTGAGCTGACCCGGCAACTGTCGCAGCAGGACGAACGAATCGTCCATGCGAGCCTCGGCGCCCTGACGCGACTGCGATCCCGCGCGGCGCCAGCGATGCAGGACTTGAAACCGCTGTTGGCGCACGAGGACGGCGAGATCCGCGGTGCGACGCTCGCGACCTTCGCCGCCATCGGTCCCGCCGCCCAGGACTTCGTGCCTGACATCCAGCCGCTCCTGCAGGATGAGTCCGCCGCGGTTCGTCTG
Source organism: uncultured Gammaproteobacteria bacterium (assembly GCA_963823415.1). GTDB lineage: Bacteria > Pseudomonadota > Gammaproteobacteria > Steroidobacterales > Steroidobacteraceae > SCUD01. Next base: position 110,536 of record CAWGLJ010000001.1, read on the forward strand.
GCCGCGGCGGATGCGATGCGACGCATCCGCCCGCCGGCCCCGCTGTCCGAGGAACGCCTCGCCGCGCATGTCGCGTGGTTGAACCGGCAGGTGCCCGCGCTGATGCGCGACACGCACGTGCCCGGCGTCTCGATCGCGATCATCCAGCGTGGCGAGGTGACCTGGATGCAGGGGTTTGGTGTCAGTGATGTGCGCAGCGGAAAGGCCGTGACGACGGATACGGTCTTCGAGGCCTGCTCGATGTCCAAGCCGGTCCTGGCGCTCATCGCGATGCAACTCGTCCAGGAAGGACGACTGGACCTCGACCGGCCGCTCGTCGACTACCTGGGGCACGATTACCTGCCCGACCAGCCGGACCACCGGCGCATCACGGCGCGCATGGCGCTCGCGCATCGCACGGGCTTCGAGAACTGGCGCGCAGGCTACGACGAGATGGGCGGTCCCCTGATCCTGCAGTACGCGCCGGGTTCGGAATACACGTATTCGGGCGAAGGGTTCCTGTTCCTGCAACGGGCGGTGGAGGCGATCACCGGTGAGACGCTCGATCGCCTCGCAAATGAGCGCCTGTTCGCGCCGCTCGGCCTGGTGCGCACCAGCTTCGTCTGGTCGGAGGCGCTCGAATCCGATCTCGCGAGCGGCCATCGCGAAGACGGCGGCTTCAAGGAGCGGACGCGCTACCGCAAGCCCAATGCCGCCTACTCCCTGTACACGACACCGGCCGAGTACGCCCGCTTGATGCTGACGTTGCAGCGTCCGGAATTGCTGGGTGAACACGCGCTCGCGCGCGCGACCGTGGACCTGATGCTGCAGCGGCAGCTGCGAGTGGACGATGACGACGCAAACTTGCGACCCGGCCTCGCGCGCTCGGTAGCGACCTACCGCGCGCTGGGCTGGAGCCTGGACGTCACGCCGGAAGGCGACATCGTCCAGCATTCCGGCTCGAACAGTTCGGGTTTCAAGTCCTTCGGCCAGTTCAACCCGGCCAAGGGATCCGGGATCGTCATCTTCGCCAACGGCGACGGCGGTTACCGGCTGCGCGCGGCGGTCATCGAGGAAATCGGTGACCTCTAGGCCGGTGTGAGTACTCCCCGCCGCATGGGGGATTCTGATCCGCAGCCGACGGTCTTCCTGAGCTATGCCCGGGCAGACGGGCAGGCGGCCGCGCGGCTGGCCGCGGCGCTCGAAGCCGGCCGGGTCGACGTCTGGCGCGACACGCTCATCGAAGGCGGCGCGGCTTTCGCCAAGTCCATCGAGTCGTCCCTCGAAAGCTGTACGCGGTCGTCGTCTGCTGGTCACGCCGCTCGGTGGATTCGGACTGGGTGCTCGACGAAGCGGGGCGAGGCCGCGACCTGCGCAAGCTGGTGCCCGTGACGCTCGACGGCATCGAGCCGCCGCTCGGCTTTCGCCAGTACCACGCGGTCGACCTGTCGCGCTGGCGTGGCGCGCCGGGCGCCGAGGAGATCGCGGCGATCGCGCGCGGCATCGCCGGCGGTCGGCGGGCGCGCCGCCGCGCCGCGGCGCGCCGTGCCGGCCGTGCACGCGCAGCCTCTCGCGCCGCCGCTTGCTCACCGTTGCCGCCGGCGTCGCGGCCACCGCCGCCGCGGGCGTCGCAGTCTGGCGCTTCGGGCAGTTCCGCGGCGGCGCTGCGAGCCCGACCAGCGTCGCGGTGCTGCCGTTCGAGAACCTCAGCGGCGAGCCCGGACCAGGGCTATTTCTCCGATGGCCTCTCCGAGGAACTGCGCGCCACGCTCGCGCGCAACGCCGGCTGCAGGTGATGGCGCAGGCCTCGTCCCGGCAGTTCCGCGGCAGCGAGGACGACGCGGTCACCATCGCCGACAAGCTCGGCGTCGACTACCTGCTCGACGGCAGCGTGCGCCGCTCCGGCGACGCCGTGCGCGTCACCGCCGACGTCATCGACGGCGCCACCGGCTTCAGCCGCTGGTCGCAGATCTTCGAGCGGGCGCTGAGCGACATCTTTGCCGTGCAGGGCGAGATCGCGGGACCGCGGTCGCGAGCGCGGCTCATGCGCCGGTTCGCCGCCGATGCCGGCGACGCCGGCGAGGTCGCCGCGTCGATCGCGGCGGGACCCGCAACCTCGAGGCCTATCGACGCCTACCTGCGCGGCCGCGCGCTGTACGACCTGAGCGCCGACGAGGCGTCCGAGCGCGCGGCGCTCGCGCAGTTCGACGCGGCGATCGCGGCCGACCCGGCTACGCCGCCGCGCATGCGGCACGCGCGCGCTCGCTGACGGCGATCGCGAACCAGTACGGCGGGGTGGGCGAGCTGGCCGCGCTCTACGACGCGGCGATCGCCTCGGCCGGGCGCGCGATCGAGCATCGCCCCCGAGCTCGCGGACGCGCATTCGACGCTGGGATTCACGCTGTTCCAGGGCCGGCTCGATGCGCGCGCGGCGCGCGAGCCCTTCGAGCGCTCCCGCGAACTGGGCGCCGGCGAGGCCACGGTGCTCGCGCGCTACGCGCAGTACTCGGCGCGCTGCGGGCGCCATCGGCAGGCCGGCGACGCGATGGAACGCGCGCTGCTGCTGGACCGGCTGAATCCGCTCATCCACCGCGCGGCCGGCTCGATCGAGTACGCCGCGCGCCGCTGCGAGGATTCGATCCCGCCGGCGCGCCAGGCGCTCGCGATGAACCCGCAGGCTGTCGCGCGCGCACGCGGCGATCGGCGACGCGCTGCTGATGCTGGGCCGCATCGACGAGGCGCGGGCGGAGTACCTGGCGGAGCCGGTCGAGGATTTCCGGCTCGCCGGGCATCGCAATCGTGGAGCGCCGCCGCGGCGATGCCGCGCGGCCGAGGCCGCGCACGCGCGCCTGGTGGCCGAGCTGGGCGACCGCGTGCTCTACCAGCAGGCCCAGGTGCTGGCCCAGTGGGGACGGCGCGACCCGGCGATCGCGAGCGCTCGACCGCGCCCGGGAGCTGGGCGATTCCGGGCTGATCTACGCGCGCAACGATCCCTTCCTGGACCCGCTGCGGGACGACGCGCGGTTCGTGAAGTTGCTGAATCGCCTCGGCTTCGACACCGGCTGCGGCAGCCGGCTCCGTCGAGCCGGGAACCAGATCAGGGGAATCATCATGCGGAACATGACGACGGCACTTGCGGCCGCGCTGGCGATGCTGGCGCTGGCGGCCTGCGCGAAGAAGGAAGAGGCGCCCGGCGCGCCGAAGCAGGCGGCTCCGCGGAAGCGGCCCCGGCCGACGCCGGCGCCGGCGATGCCGGCACCGACGGGACTCCGCCGGCGGACGCGAACTCCGAGGATGCGGAGCAGTCGGGCGGCGACAAGGTCAAGCCGTAGGCTCGAGCGCAAGCGCGGACACCGACGAGCCATCCTGGCGAAGGGCCGGGATGGCTGCCGTTGACCGCGTTCAGGGCAGCGCGTTCTTCGACGGGTCGAGGGCGCATGGCCTGGTGGATCCAGTCGCGGTAGCTCTCGACGCGCGTATACGCGCCGGGCTGGCCGTCGCCCGAGCAGCGCTTCTTGCCCCAGCTCACGACGCCGACGACCGTCGGCGCGCCGTTGGTCAGCGACGATCGCGCCGCCGCTGTCGCCGTGGCAGGTCGAGCGCTCGGGATGCGCGGCGCAGATGACGTTGCCGTGGATCTTCTGCGGGCCGTAGCCCGGCAGCTGCTGGCAGCGCGCGGTATCCATCACGCGCAGGTCGACTTCAGCAGGACTGCGCTCGGCGCGTGGCCTTCGACGGCCTCGGTCTTGCCCCAGCCGGTGCCCGTCACCGGGGCGCCGCGCGGTACCGGCTTTCGGTAGAGCGGGATCGCGCGCATGCGCGTCGGGTCGCGCGGCGGCTGGCGGCCGTCGTCGACGATGTGGATGAGCGCGATGTCGTTCGCGTACATGTTGGGCGTCGCCGGGGAGCTTGCTTCGAGCCGTACTGCGAATGCCGCACGATGCGGTCGATCTTGTAGGTCCAGCCGTCGTCCTTCGAAATGTCCTCCGCGCCCGAGCCGCACGCGATAGCCTGCCTTGACCATGTCCTCGTCGATGCAGTGCGCCGCGGTGAGCACCCAGTCCGGCGCGATCAGCGCGCCGCCGCAGTAGTGCTGCAACTGCCACAACGGCGTGCCCTGCGCGAGCTTCGCGGACCACTGGGGCGCGGTGTTCGGGTAGTACACCTGCGCCTGCCAGGGCGCGCCCGCATCGCGCACCGGCTTGCCGCCGGTCGAGTAGGGCACGTCGTCGTCGCCCGGGGGCGGTGGGGCTGGGACTTGCGCGCGACGCGGCGCAGCGTCGGCATGCCCTCGCCGACGCGGAATCCGTCGCTGCACGGCGACCGGCGCGTCTTCGACGCCGTCGCCGTCGTCGGGGAATGTCTCCACCACTCCTGGTCCGGGGCGTCAGCGACGGATCCGACGGGATGGCATCGTCCGACTCGTCACGACGACGTCCGCGACCCATTCCTCGTCGTCGTCCATGGGCACGTCATCCCATTCGACGATTCGATATGATACGCTACTGTACATAAACACAGGCTAGGAGACGACCTATGGACGGGGAGTTTTCGGCGCTTTCGACGCCTGATCTGGTGGCCGAGATCACGACGCTGGCGGGGCACCTGAATGCCGCGAACGCACGCTTGCTGGCGCTGATCGCGGAGCTGGACCGAAGGAAAGGCTGGGCGGAGTGGGGCGTGAAGTCCTGCGCGCATTGGCTGAACTGGAAATGCGGGATTGACCTCGGCGCGGCGCGCGAGAAGGTCCGGGTGGCGCGGGCGCTCGAGACGCTGCCGGGGATCGCTGCGGCGATGGCAGGCCGGATCAGCTACGCCAAGGTCCGGGCCATGACGCGCGTGGCGGAGGCCAGCAATGAGTCGTACCTCCTCAACATCGCACTCCACGGGACGGCGAGTCATGTCGAGGAGGTGGTCCGCGGCTATCGCCGCGCCTTGGATGCACAGGAACTGACGCGCGAAGCCGTGCAGCAGCGAGACCAGAGTCTCTGGTGGCACACGGAGGCGGATGGCTCGCTCGTGGTTCGGGCTCGGCTGCCTGCGGAAGTGGGTGCGCTGTTCGTCCGGGCGCTGCAGGCCGCGCAGGACACATTCCCGATTCCGGAAGCCAAAGACGTTTCCGCGGAAACGTTTTCGGATAGCGAAGCGCTGCATCGGTCCCGCAAGCGTCGGGTGGAGGCGCTCGCCACGCTCGCCGAGAGCTTCCTGGCGACGGGGCCGAAGGACCTCTCCGGCACCGACCGCCACCAGATCGTGGTGCATGTCGATGCGGAGACGTTCCAGCATCGCTGCGCGGGCGCTGCGAGCTGGAGCACGGGCCGTCAATCGCTGCGGAAACCGCGAGAAGGCTCGCCTGCGATGCCAGCGTGGTGCGGATCCTCGAGAACGAGAAGGGCGAACCGCTGGATGTGGGCCGGAAGACCCGCACGATCCCGCCAGCGATCCGCCGGGCGCTGAGTTCCCGAGATCGCGGATGCCGCTTCCCCGGCTGCTGCTTCAAACGCTATGTGGACGGGCACCATGTGCAGCACTGGGCCGATGGCGGTGCAACCAGGCTCTCCAACCTCGTAACCCTGTGCCGCTTCCACCACCGGCTCGTCCATGAAGGACAGGTCGAGATCCAGACGCTCGACGACGGCGCGTTCCGGTTCGTGAAGCCGAATGGCCAGACCTTCGACAGCCCGCTGCCGCCGGCCGCGGACTGGGCGGAACTCGTCACCAATCAGGCGTCGGCGGACGTCCGCATCACGCCATCCACGGCCGTCACCCGCTGGACCGGCGAGGCGCTCGACCTCGGCCTACCGCGCGCAGGTACCACTCGTAGTCGCGGTCGCTGATCTCCGAGTGGAAGCGCTCTTCCTCCTCGCGACGGCACTTCCCGTACAGGCGGTGGTACCTCTCGCCGAGGTACTTCGGCAGGAAGCCTGCCCGCCTCGAAGGCATCGAGCGCCGCTGACCAGCGCACCGGCAGCACGATCTTTTCGTCGATGATCGATTCCTGCGCGACCATCGGCCCCGGCTCGACCTTGTTCGTGATGCCGTGGTGCACGCCGGCGAGGATCGCCGCGATCACGAGGTAGGGATTGCCGTCGGCGCCGCCGGGGCGGTGCTCGACGCGCGTGTCCTCGGCGCCGACATCGGGATGCGCAGCGCGACGCCGCGGTGGTTGCGTGCCCCAGTTGGGCTCGAGCGGGCACGAAGACGCCGGGCGCGGTAGCGGCGGTAGGAATTGCGCGGTGGGCGCGAAGATCGCCATCGATTCCGGCATCGCCTTCGCCAGCCCGCCGATCGCGTGGCGCAGCGTGTCCGCGAACGGCCCGTCCTTGCTGGTGCCGGCGAAGATGTTGCGGCCGTCCCGGTCCAGCAGGCTGATGTGCACGTGCATGCCGCAGCCGGCCCACTCGGCGAACGGCTTGGCCATGAAGCTCGCGGCCATGCCGTGCTTGCGCGCCACGGCCTTCACCGCGCGCTTCAGCAGCACGCCGTGGTCTGCGGCGAGTTCGGCGTTCGCGACGTGGTGCAGGTTGATCTCGAACTGGCCGGGCGAGAACTCCTTGAGCGTCGGCGCCGGCCGGGATGTTCTGCGCCTTGCAGGTGGCGAACAGGTCGGCCAGGAACGGGTCGGCCTCCTCGACGTCCTCCATGCTGCCGTACTGCGGGCCCGACTGGACCTTGCGCGTGCCGGGGATCGAGGCCTACGCGCGGCGTCGGGACTTCGCCTTCGGCCTCGATCAGGTAGAACTCGAGCTCGGTCGCGCACACCGGCGGTCAGCCCCATGTCCTGCAGCGGCTTCATCGCGTGGCGCAGCACCTGGCGCGGGTCGGCGAAGAACGGCCCGCCCTTCGAATCGTCCATCGCCAGCAGCACCTGCGCGGTCGGCACGTGCGCCCAGGGCACGGGCGCGAGCGAGCCCGGGACCGCGGTCGAGATCACGTCGGGATCGCCGTCGCGGCCGCCGTTGTCGATGCGGTCGAAGGTCATGCCCTTGGCGTCGAGCAGCACGGTCGCGCCGCAGAAATTGAGGCCGCCCGCGAAGGGCTTCGCCATCTCGTCGCGGCCGACGCGCTTGCCGCGCAGGATCCCGAGCATGTCGGGCTGGAGCAGCTCGAGCTGCTGCGTGTCCGGGTATTTCTCCAGGAACTTCGCGAGTTCCTCGGGCACGCGCTTGTCCGCCTTGCTCATGCAGTCCTCCCGGCCCGCCAGGCGATGGCCGCCTTGGCGCCGTCTCGTTGCAGGATTTCGTTGAACTCGCGGGATTCCGCGGTTTCGTGGGTCTCGATCGCAGACGTCGATCTCGAGCGCGGCGAGCAGCGCCTGGCGCATGCCGCCGATGTCGAGGCTGCGGTTGATCGCCTGCTTGGTGAGCCGCACGGCCTGCGCGTCGTTCGCGGCGATGCGCGCTGCGAGCGCGAGCGCCTCGTCGAGCAGCGCCGCCGCCGGCACCACGCGCGCGACCAGGCCCATGGCCTGCATGTCCGCGGCGCTCACGCGGTCGTCGCCGGTGAGCAGCAGCAGCTTCGCGGCCTTCGGCCCCGCGAGCCAGGGCAGGAGCAGGGCGACGATGCCGCTGCCGAACTTCACCTCGGGCTCGCCGAAGCGGCAATCCTCGGCCGCGACCGTGAGGTCGCAGGCGAGCGCGAGCTCGAGGCGCTCCCGAGGCAGTAGCCGTGCACGGCGGCGACGGTCGGCTTCGGCGAGTCCCAGAAGCGCAGGATGATGCGGAAGTCGTTCTCGAGCGCGCGGCGCACCTCGTCCGGGTCCGGCTTGCCCGCGCCGATGCCCATGTCGAGGTCGAAGCCCGCGGAAAACGCGCGTCCCGCGCCCGCGACGACGATGGCGCGCACCGACTCGTCCGCCTCGGCCGCGTCGAGCGCGGCGTCGAGTGCATCGATGACCCCGACGTTGATCGCGTTCAGCTTGTCGGGCCGGTTGAGCGTCAGCAGCGCCACGGCGCCGCGGCGCTCCGACCGGACCAGCGGTTCCGGCACGATCAGCCTTCCTTGAGCCGGAACCAGGCCGACTTGGACTGCGTGTAGCTCTTGAAGCTGTCGAGGCACTTGTCGCGCGCGTTGCCGGACTGCTTGTAGCCGCCGAAGGGCTGGGTCATGTCGCCCTCGTCGAAGCAGTTGATCCAGACGACCCCGGCCTCGATGCCGCGCACCAGCCGGAAGGCGGTGTCGAGGTCGCGCGTCCAGACGCCCGCGGCGAGGCCATAGACGGTGTCGTTGGCGATCGGGATCGCCTCGTCGACGCCGTTGAACGCGATCACCGAGGCGACCGGACCGAAGATCTCCTCGCGCGCGATCGACATGCTGTTCTTCACGCCCGTGAACAGCGTCGGGTTCACGAAGGCGCCGTCCTTCAGCTTCGCCGGCGCATCGCCGCCGAACTCGAGCTTCGCGCCCTCCTTGCGGCCCTGTCGATCATGCCGAGCACGCGCTTCTGGTCGCCGCGCGTGACGAGCGGGCCCATGTTGGTCGCCGGATCGAGCGGGTCGCCGGGCTTGAAGGCGTCCTGGCCGACGCTCGATGAAGCGCTCGACGAACTTCGTCTGGATCGACCGGTCGACGAGCAGGCGCGAGCCGGCGTTGCAGACCTCGCCCATGTTCGAATAGATGCCGCGGTAGGCGGCCGTGACCGCGCGGTCGAGGTCCTCGGTATCGGCCATGAAGATCTGCGGCGTCTTGCCGCCGCACTCGAGCGCGACCTGCTTCATGTTCGACTGGCCGGCGTACTGCAGGATCAGCTTGCCGACCTCGGTCGAGCCGGTGAAGGTGATCTTGCGACGTCGTTGTGCAGCGCGAGCGCCTTGCCGGCGATTTCGCCGAGGCCGTTGACGACGTTGAATACGCCCGGCGGGCCGCCGGCCTCGACGAACAGCTCGGCGAGCCGCAGGCAGCTGAGCGGCGCCTGCTCGGCGGGCTTCAGCACGACCGAGTTGCCGGCCGCGAGCGCCGGCGCGATCTTCCAGGTCGCCATCAGCAGCGGGTAGTTCCAGGGCGAGATCGCGCCGACGACGCCGTAGGGCTCGCGCAGCACCATGTGCACGACCCCGGACTCGGTGCTGGTCACCGCGCCGTCGATCTTGTCGATGCATTCGGCCATGAAGCGGATCGTGTCGACCACGGCCGGCAGGTCGATGCTCACGACGTCCGCGATCGGCTTGCCCATGTCGAGGGTCTCGAGCACGGCGAGCGCCTCGGCGTTCTCGTCCACGAGCTGCGCGAAGCGGTAGATGACCTCCATGCGCGCGCGCGGAGCCATCCGCGACCAGGCGCCCGACTTGAACGCCTTCAGCGCCGCGGCGACCGCGCGATCGACGTCCTCGGCCGTGCCGGCCGAGACCTCGGCGATCACCTTGCCGGTGGCGGGATTCACGTTCTCGAAGCGGCCGCCCTTCCTGGCGTCGACGAACTTGCCGTCGATGAAGAACCGGGTTTCCGGCTTCTTCAGTGCCTTGGCGGCGATCGCCTGCCACTTGAGGTGATTGTGCTTCGCTGCTGCCTGGATGCTCATCGCGCTTGCCTCTTGGGTTCGGTCTCGATGCGGGGAATCGGTTGCGGCACGATCAGGGCGTCGACGATCGCGCAGCCGTCCGCGTGGACGATCACGGGGTTCAGGTCGATCTCGGACAGCCCGTCGCCGAGCGCGGCCACCAGCGCGGAGAAGCGCGCGGCGACGCGGCAGAACTCGTCGACGGCGAGCGGCCGGCGATGCCGGCGGCTCCCAGCAGCGGCGCGATCCGCAGCCGGCCCACGAGCCGGGCGGCCTCGGCGGCGTCGAAGGGCGGCAGGGCGTAGACCGCGTCGGCGAGCGCCTCGACGTGCACGCCGCCCGCGCCGATCAGGACCACCGGGCCGAACTGCGGGTCGTGGACCATGCCGAGCAGCATCTCGACGCCGTGGGAGGCGATCATGGGCGCGACCAGCACGCGCGGGTCGATGCGCTTCGCGAGGTCGCGGTACGCGCCCGCCACCGCGGCGTCATCCGCGAGGCCGAGGTGGATGCCCTGCTGGTCGCTCTTGTGGTCGAGGCCGCGCTTGGCGGTCTTCAGCACCACGGGGTAGCCGGTCGCGCGCGCGGCCTTGATCGCCGCGGCCTCGCTCTCGACGATGCTGCCGGCGTTCGCGGGCAGGCCGGCGTCGCCGAGCAGGGTCAGCGCGTCGTTCTCGTCGAAGCGCCGGCGGTCCGCGAGGCGAGCGCGCATCTTCGCGAGCGCGGTCTCCGCGAAGGCGGGCGGCACGCCGCGCGGGCGCGCCGCGAAGTCGCGGTGGTCGAACAGGTGCCGCACGCCGCGCAGGAAACTCTCGAGGCCGTCGAGCACGGGAAAGCCCTCGCGCGTCGCCTCGACGACCCGCGGGTCCGCCGCCGTGCCCTGGCGATTCGCGACCAGGACCGCGGGCTTGCCGGAGGCCGCGTGGCCGGCGCGCAGGTAGTCGAGGTAGGCCGCATAGATGCCGCCGTCCGTCGCGCGGTCGTGCACGACCGCGCCGAGCGCCGCCTGCGGGTCGCCCATCAGCACCGCGAAGCAGTTCTGCATCGTGACGTCGAAGTCCGGCCCGCCCGTGCTCCAGGCGTCGAGCGGGTTGACCGCCGGCAGGCCCGGGTCGAGCAGGGACTCGAGCGTCCGCGTGGACGCGGGCGAGAGCTGCGTGAGCGGCACGCCGTGGTCGTGCGCGAGGTCGATCAGGAGCTGGCGCTCGCCGCCGGAGTCGTGGATCGACACCAGGCCGCCGGCGCCGAGCGGGTGCGGCTGCGCGAACAGGATCAGCGTGGTCGCGAGTTCGTCCATGTCGCGCACGCGGTGCACGCCGTAGCGGTCGAAGATCGCGTCGTAGACGCCGTCCTCGCCGGCGATCGCGCCCGAGTGCGAGACCGTCAGCTTCGCCGACAGCTCGGTGCGCCCGACCTTGAGCGCGACGACCGGGATGCCGCGCTCGCGCGCCTTGGCGAAGCGCGCATCAGAGCCCGCGGGATTGCGCGCCGTCTCCATGAACAGGCCCACGGCGCGGGTGCCCGGCATCTCGAGCGCGAACTCGAGGTACTCGTCCATCGAGACCGCGAGCTCCTGGCCGGTCGAGACCACGAGGTTGAAGTCGATGCGCTCCTCGCCGT
>CAWGLJ010000002.1:0-337646 GCA_963823415.1 uncultured Gammaproteobacteria bacterium
GGCAACTTGATGGACGCCGGTGCAATCGCGAAACGGCATGCTACCGATGCCGGCAAGTTAGATCAATGAACACACGGCCGCGAAACTTTCGACGGCCAGATAGTGCTTGGCTGGACGCCCCTGTTGAAATATCGTCACTGGCATCGGGTAGGGGGCAAGCGGGGTTCGCATGAGCGCCAAGGGTGATCCACGCGCAGGCGACGATGTCGACCTGGCCGCGTTCGGTTACAAGCAGGAGCTCGACCGCAGCTCGGCAGGTTCGCCAGCTTCGCCGCCGGGGTCAGCTACATTTCGATCCTCACCGGCACCTTCCAGCTCTTCTACTTCGGGTTCGCGTTCGGCGGACCGGCATACTGGTGGACGTGGCCAATCGTCTTCGTCGGCCAGCTGATGGTCGCGCTCTGCTTCGCCGAGCTGGCCTCGCGCTTCCCGGTGGCGGGATCAATCTACAACTGGGCCAAGCGGCTCAGCACGCCACACGTCGCCTGGCTGGCAGGCTGGACGATGCTGACCGCTTCGATCGTCACGATCTCGGCCGTCGCGCTCGCATACCAGATCACTCTGCCGCAGATCGATCGGCTTCTTTCAGTTCTACGGCGACGGCACCGGCAAGTACGACTATGCCGCCAACGCCGTAATCCTCGGCACGGTCCTGATCGTCTTCACCACGACCGTCAACGCGATCGGCGTCAAGCTGATGGCGCGAATCAACAGCGCGGGCGTCTTCATCGAGCTGATCGCCGCCGTTCTGCTCATATCTGCTTCGCCGCCAACGTCACGCGCGGCCCGGGTGTCGTGACCGACACGCAGGGCCTCGGCGCTGAGTGGGAACTGGGCTACTTCGGCGCGTTCCTGGCCGCCTCACTCGCCTCCGCCTACGTGATGTACGGTTTCGACACCGCCAGCTCGCTCGGCGAAGAGAAGCCTCGATCCGCGCCGCAACGCGCCCATGGCGATCATTCGCGCGCGTGATCGCGTCATTCCTGATTGGCGGCGTGATCCTGCTGTTCGCGATCATGTCGGTCACCGACATCAACAGTGATGAGCTCGGCGTCGGCGGCCTGCAGTTCATTGTCCTCGACGTGCTCGGCGACACGGTCGGTGACGTCTTCCTGTGGTCAGTGGTGATCGCCATCACCGTCTGCTGCCTGGCGGTCCACACGGCCACGATCCGGATGATGTTCGCGATGGCGCGCGACAACAACCTGCCCGGCGGCGAGCATCTCGCGCGCATCGACCCGAAGACCACGACGCCGATCGTCCCGTCCGTCCTTATCGGCGTACTCGCGATCGCGATCCTTTTCGTCAACATCCGGCAGCCGCAGATCTTCGTGGTGATCACGAGCCTGGGGATCATCATGATCTACATCGCCTACCTGCTGGTCACGGTCCCGATGCTGCTGGCACGATTGCGCGGGCAGTGGCGCTCCGAGGACGCCGCGCCGGGTTACTTCACGCTCGGTCCCTGGGGTCTGCCGGTGAACGCCGCCGCCGTCGGTTGGGGTTTTTTCATGACGATCAACCTGATCTGGCCGCGCCAGTCGATCTATAACGCGACCGAGCCGTTCCACTGGTACCTGAAGTCGGGGCGGCTTGCTGTTCGTCGGCGTGGTCATGCTCGGCGGGTTCGCCTACTACTGGTTCGTGCAGCGCCACAAGTCCGGCACGCTGGCCGAGCACGCCGCCGGCGCGCAAGCTGAGGCACGGCCTTGAACTTTCTGGAACGGAGTCCCGAGCTGCTCTTGGTGTTTCCGTAACTCCTTGCAGGCAAAGAATCCGTGACAATCCAGGATAATCTCGCAGAAGCGGACGGGAATCGCCTCGTTTCCTTCAACCCGGCGACCGGCGAAATGCTCGCCGAGCTGCCCGTCGCCGGACCCGCCGAGGTGGAGGCAGCGGTCGCCGCCGCGCGCGCCGCCCAGCCCGCCTGGGGCGCGCTGCCGGCAGCCGAGCGTGCCCGCATCCTGCGTCGCGCCGCCGAGATCCTGCGCGAGCGCAACGATGAACTGGCCGCCCTGGAAACCCTGGATACCGGCAAGTCCTCCGAAACCAAGTCGTCGACATCGTCACCGGTGCTGAGTGCTGGAATACTACGCTGGCCTGGTACCGGCCATCGAAGGCGAGCAGATCCCTCGGCGCACCGTCTTTCGTCTACACCCGTCGCGAGCCGCTGGGCGTCTGGCCGGTATCGGCGCCTGGAACTACCCGATCCAGATCGCCTGCTGGAAGTCCGCGCCCGCCCTGGCCGCCGGTAACGCGATGATCTTCAAGCCGGCGGAGTCACCTCGCTGACGACGCTGAAACTCGCCGAGATCTACACCGAAGCCGGCGTTCCGGCCGGCGTCTTCAACGTCGTGCAGGGCCAGTCGGCGACCGGCCGCGCGCTGACCGAACACCCGGCATCGAGAAGGTCTCCTTCACCGGCGGCCGACACCGGCAAGAAGGTCATGGCGACGCCGCCGTCGCCAGTGAAGGACGTGACCCTGGAGCTCGGCGGCAAGTCGCCGCTGATCGTCTTCGACGACGCCGACCTCGATCAGGCCGTCGACCGGCGCGCATGCTCGCCAACTTCTACTCCTCCGGGCCAGGTCTGCTCCAACGGCACTCGCGTGTTCGTGCCCAGCCAGGCGCAAGGCCGACTTCCGACGAAGCTCGCCGAGCGCGTCGGCGCATCCGCATCGGCGACCCGATGGACGCGAAGACCCAGTTCGGTCCGCTGGTCTCGCGCGACCACATGGAAAGGGTGCTCGGCTACATCGCCCACGGCCGCGAAGAAGGCGCGCGCCTGCTGTGCGGCGGCAACTCGCCTCACCGACGGCGAGTTCGCGAAGGGCGCCTTCGTGGAGCCGACCGTGTTCGACGACTGCACCGACGAGATGACCATCGTTCGCGAGGAGATCTTCGGCCCGGTGATGACCGTGCTGACTTCGACGACGAGGACGAGGCCGTCGCGCGCGCGAACGACACCGACTTCGGCCTCGCCGCCGGCGTCTTCACCAACGACCTCAACCGCGCTCACCGCGTGATCGCCCAACTCGAGGCCGGCATCTGCTGGATCAACCCCTACAACGTGACGCCGATCGAGATGCCCTTCGGCGGCGTGAAGCTCTCGGGCCTCGGCCGCGAGAACGGCCGCGCGGCGATGGAGCACTACACGCAGCTGAAGAGCGTGTATGTCGCCAAGGGCGACATCGATGCGCCCTACTGAGGAATTCGACTACGTCATCGTCGGCGCCGGCTCCGCCGGCTGCGTGCTCGCCGACCGGCTGACCGAGGACGGCCGGCACACCGTGCTCCTGCTCGAGTACGGCGGCTCCGACCGCTCGATCTTCGTGCAGATGCCCTCGGCGCTCTCCATTCCCATGGGCATGGCGCAGTACGACTGGCGCTACTACAGCGAGCCGGAGCCGGGCCTCGGCGGGCGGCGCCTGCACACGCCGCGCGGCAAGGTGCTCGGCGGCTCGTCCTCCATCAACGGCCTCGTGTACGTGCGCGGCAACGCGCAGGACTTCGATCGCTGGGAGTCGGAAGGCGCGACGGGCTGGAACTACGCCTCCGTGCTGCCCTACTTCCGCCGCGCCGAGACGCGCGCCGCGGGCGGCGACGAGTACCGCGGCGACTCGGGCCCGCTGCAGACGCGCTACGGCACGCTGTCGAATCCCGCTGCACGCGGCCTGGCTCGAGGCCGGCCGGCAGGCGGGCTATCCCGCGACCGCGGACATCAACGGCCGCCAGCAGGAAGGCTTCGGCAGGCTCGACATGACGGTGGGCCCGGACGGGCGCCGCTGCAGCGCGGCGAACGCCTACCTGCGCCCCGCGATGAAGCGGCCGAATCTCACCGTGCGCACGCGCGCGCTCGCGACGCGCGTGCTGTTCGAAGGCAGGCGCGCGACCGGCGTCGAGTATCGCCAGGGCGACGACCTGCGCAGCGTCGCCGCGCGCCGCGAGGTGATCGTCAGCAGCCGGCCCATCAACTCGCCGAAGCTGCTGAAGCTCTCCGGCATCGGGCCGGCCGCGGAGCTGCGCGAGCACGGCATCCCGGTCGTTCACGACCTGCCCGGCGTCGGCGAGAACCTGCAGGACCACCTCGAGTTCTACTTCCAGGTGCGCCTGCACGCAGCCGATCACGCTGTATTCGTCGATGGGCCTCTTCGCGCGCGCGCTGATCGGCGCGCGCTGGATCCTGTTCAAGGACGGGCTCGGCGCGACCAACCACTTCGAGACCGGCGGATTCATCCGGAGCCGCCCCGACGTGCCCTACCCCGACATCCAGTTCCACTTCCTGCCGCTCGCGGTGACCTACGACGGCTCCTCGCTCGCGAAGGAGCACGGCTTCCAGGCCCACGTCGGGCCGATGCGCTCGAAGAGCCGCGGCCACGTGCGGCTCGCATCCGGCGACGCACGCGACAAGCCGAAGATCCTGTTCAACTACCTGAGCCACCCGGACGACCTCGCCGAGTTCCGCGCCGGCATGCGCCTGACGCGCGAGATCTTCGCGCAGAAGGCCTTCGATCCGTATCGCGGGCCGGAGATCCAGCCCGGCAAGGACGTGCAGACGGACGACGAGATCGACGCCTTCGTGCGCGCGAAGGTCGAGAGCGCCTACCACCCGTCGTGCAGCAACAAGATGGGTTCGCCGCACGACCCGATGGCTGTCGTGGATCCCGAAGCCCGCGTGATCGGCCTCGAGGCGCTGCGCGTGATCGATTCCTCGATCATGCCGTCCATCACGACCGGCAACCTCAACGCACCGACGATCATGCTGGCGGAGAAGCTCGCGGACGCGGTGCGCGGGAAGTAGGGTTACATGCGCATCGCTCGCTTGGTCCTGGCCTGTTCGCTGGCATGCCTGCCATGGTCTGAGGCTCGGCGTCCGGTCCCGCTCGTTGTCGATCGTTTACACGGCACCTCGAGTTCGAGCCGCAGGAGTACATCTGGCTGACCTGGGTCGAGCGGGGCTGGCGGGCGGACCGCCGTTCTCGGACGTCAGTCCGAGGTCATTCGCGCAATCACTCCACACGTGAAGGTGCGGCTGGTATTCAGCAGCCTCACGCCCGAGGACCCTCGTACTTCGGGCCGCATCGGCTGTCGGCGAAGGCCGCTGAAGAACGACTGCTCGAGCGGCTGCGCCGCGAGGACATCGACCTCTCGCGTGTCGAGCTGTTCTACCACCCGCAACCCGTGGGCGCGATTCAGGACGGCAGCTTCCTTCGCTCCGCCGACGGACGCCTCGCCATTGCGGACTACAACATCGATCACCCATTACCCGAGATCGAGGCGCTGGATCGCGACATCGCACTGTCGGCTCTCCCTGCCGACGGTCCGATCCGAGGTGGTCGAGCAAGGCGGCGGTCGGCAGGCAACGGCCGAGGGACGCTGCTGGTCGAGTCCGCCACCGCCCCGAGACCCGCTCGATGTGCGGGACGAGATCGAGCGCAGAGCATCGTCGGGTGCATGGCGGCGACCAACGTGATCTGGCTCGAACAGGGCCCCGCGGACGAAGAGGCCGGCAAGCTGAGTCGACGGCCGCTGGGATTCGGCACGGCGGGCACGTCGACGTGTTCGACCAGGTTTGCGGACGCTCGTACCACCAGCTGGCCGGAGTACTGGAAGGAGGCGAGCGGAGTCGAGTGCTGCCGGCATTCGCGCGCGGCCGACGCACCGGCGCACTCCGTTCCTGCAGGAGAGCTACCGGATCAACTGTCCGCCGACTTACTCAGCGGACGCAGAGCGGAGCTTCAGGATCCAGGCGCGTCGCGGTGCCTCATTGACGCGCAGCGTCGAGCACTCCACTGGGTCTCGCCAATCGAAGAGCAGCCGTGAGGTCTCGTCGACGATCTGGCGGACCGTGAGCGACAGCTCAAACCGCGTCGTCATCACGAATGAGGCGTCGTGACGGCCCGGTACTGTGCGCGAGGGAATGCCCGAGTCGCGACGGGAGAAGGATCGCCTCGCGCGCGAGGCGCTGCAGCAGGCTTTCCCGGCCGCGAGGCGTGCAGTCGATGCCATCGCCCTGGACTACGATGGCGGCGCTGCACTGCTACTCGGAACCAGCCTTTCGCATGGCCTGACTCGTCCGTGACCCCGGAGAGTCTCATGCGCACCGCACTGATCGTCGGTCTTCTGCTCCTGGCACCGGTGCCCGCACTCACGTCGGAACCCGTCGTTCGCGCACGCGACCTCGGCGTCCCGTTCGACGGCACGCCGGGACCGCTGAACGCGATCACCGACGTGGCCGGCGTCACGGTCGGGCACACGACGCTGATCAGCGGAGAAGGGAAGCTGGAGCCCGGCAAGGGCCCGGTGCGCACCGGCGTGACCGCGATCCTGCCGCGCGGCCGCACCTACGACCCGGTGTTCGCCGGCTGGCATTCGCTGAATGGCAACGGCGAGATGACCGGCACCACCTGGATCACGGAGTCCGGCTTCCTGGAGGGTCCGATCCTCATCACCAACACGCATTCGGTCGGCATCGTGCGGGATGCAGCGATCGCCTGGCAGGTGGAGCACCGGCTCTACGACGCGCTGCCGGATGAACCGGACACATTCTGGGTGATGCCCATCGTCGCCGAGACCTACGACGGCGACCTGAACGACATCAACGGATTCCACGTCACGCGGGAACACGTGTTCGCTGCACTCGACGCCGCGCAGGCGGGACCGGTTGCAGAGGGCAACGTCGGCGGCGGCACGGGAATGGTCACGCACGAGTTCAAGGGCGGGATCGGCACCGCTTCACGGCGCGTCGAACTCGCCGGCGGAACTACGTGGTCGGCGCGCTCGTGCAGTCCAACTACGGCATCCGCAAGACCCTGCGCATCGCCGGCGTGCCGGTCGGGCAGGAGATCACGGACCTGCTGCCGGGCAAGGCGCCCCAGGCCGACGAGCGCGGCTCCATCATCGTCGTGATCGCGACCGACGCCCCGCTGCTGCCGCACCAGATGCGTCGCGTCGCGCAGCGCGCCTCGCTGGGACTCGGCCGGATGGGCAGCTACGCCTCCAACGGCTCCGGCGACATCTTCGTCGCATTCTCGACCGCCAATCCGCGCGCGGCCGCGCGCACCGGCAGTGCGCGGCTCGAGATGCTGCCGAACGACGTGCTGGGTCCGCTCTTCCTCGCGACCGTCGAGGCGACGGAGGAGGCCATCGTGAATGCGCTCGTGGCGGCGAGGACGATGACCGGCGCCAATGGCTACACGGTGCACGCATTGCCGCACGACCGCTTGCAGGCGGCACTGCAGGAAGTACGGGCGCCTGACGGCGCCTGGAAGGCAGCCGTGACGAGCAGTCAGAGGGCGGGCGGCATCGCGGCCCTGCTCAGTGCCGCGATCTATGTTCTGACATTCCTTTTCTACGGGTTGTTCTGGGACCTGCCAGCCGATGCCGATACCGCCCGGAAACTCTCGTACCTGACCGCGAATCGCGTTGCGCTGTATTGCGCGACCCTGGTCAGCTACGTGCTCTTTGGCCTGGTACTTTCCGTCCTGGTGCTCGCCGTGCGTGACAGGCTCAAGGGTTCTGCGTCAGCCCTTGCCCGCCTCGCGACGGTCTTCGGGCTGATCTGGGTGGGACTGGTGATTGCAGCCGGCATGATCTCCAACGTCGGGCTGATGGCCGTGACTTCGCCTTCGACACACGATCCCGCGCAGGCATGGGCTGCCTGGATCTCGACGACTCAGGTCGTCGAAGGGTTGGGTGGAGGCAACGAAATCGTCGGAGGGGTCTGGGTCCTGCTCCTCAGCCTGTCTGCCCTCAGATCTGGCGCATTCCCGAAAGCGCTGTGCGGCTTTGGAATGTTCGTCGGCGTCGCCGGGATTCTGACCGCCATCCCCGCAGAGCTGTTCACGGCGGTGTTTGGTCTCAGTCAGATCGTCTGGTTTGTCTGGCTGGGCATCTCGTTGCTGCGAGCAAGGTGATCACGCAGCGCCGGATGCCAGCCGGGAACTGACCGTCGCGAGCTGCGGCATCACCCGCTCGATCTCCGCCGCGTTCTGCTTCCACTTGTCCGGGTCGGGCTGGGTCTGCGTGTGCTTCGACAGCGGCAGCGGCCGCGCCAGGTATTCCTCGAGCCGCGCGATCCATCGCGAGCCCGGCGAAGTCGAGGAGTTTCGCGATCTCCGCCCGCGGGTCGGCGACGAACGATCTCGTAGCGCACCGTCGTCCAGCGCTCGCGCGGCAGGTCGGCCAGGTCGTCGAGGATCGTCTCGTTCGCGATCCGCCACTGGAACGCGACGACTTCCTCCAGCGGCCGTCCCTGGAGACGCTCATAGCCCGGCGGCAGGAGCAGCGACCAGGGCCCGGGCCAGCCGGGCAGCTGGCGGTAGGTGATCCAGCCCTTCGCCCGCCAGGCCTGCATCATGCTGGAGAGGTTCGCGCGCGGGTCGCGCTGCAGGAAGATGAACTGCGCGTCGGGGAACACCTCGAGCAGGAACGGCACGCGCAGCGCGTTCTTCGGCGTCTTCTCCAGCAGGCGCACGGTCGCGCCCGACGCCGGCGGCTGTCCGTCGCGGTCGTGGATCCTGCCCCGCGAAGCGCTGGCGCAACTCCGCGACGATCGCGGTGGTCGCATCCCGGCGCGTCAGGCGATTCGAGTTCACGACGCCGCGCCCGGGTCGCAGCGCGGCGATGCTCTCGATGAGCTGGTGGCTCTCGCCGCCGATGGTGTAGACGCCCGCCGCCTGGGCGAGCGTCTCGAACAGCAGCGTGCTGCCGGCGCGCGGCGCGCTCAGGATGACGATCGGCCGCTCCAGCACGGGCGGCTTGTGCGGTTCCGGCACCGGTGCCGGCGCAGCGGCGGTGCCGGCGGCGATGCGGCGAGTTCCGGCTCCAGCGCGATCGTCACGGTCTCGATGCGCGGAACTTCGACCGTCGGCAGATCGATCTGCGGCAACTCCACGGTCGGCAGGCTGCTCAGCGTCGGCTCGTCGCCCGCGGAGGCTCGACGCCGACATGTTCCGGCGACGACGTCGGCACGCGGCGTCGAACTCGGTCGCTTCCGGCGCGAGCCGCCCGCGCCGCCGAGCAGCATGCGCGAGCAGGCGTGCGTTGAGCACGGCCTGCGCGCTGTAGCCGGTGCTCGCGACGCGCACCGGCGGCAGCTGCCGCGATCTGCCGGCGCGTGCGCCGGCGAGCAGCTCTCGTACCGGCCGCGACCCTCGCGGCGCATCGCCGTGCAGGGACCAGAGCGAGCGCCAGTCGTGGCAGAACTCGATCACCGTGTCGGACGAACTGGCCGACCGCCGCGGCCGATTCCGGCCGCGCGTCGACCGGCGCGAGATCGGCGAGCAGGTCGACCGCGAGCTGCTCGACTTCCGCGGGCGGCATCAGCGGGCAGACGTTGAATGCGCTCGGTCAGCAGTCGCGGCACGCGCGGCGGGATCGAAGGCGACCAGCCGCGCGCTGTCGGGTCCGGCTGCGTCGAAGTCCTGCGGACTGGCCCTGCGTCACGAGCCGCCAGAACGCGGAGGTGCCCGCCGTGTCGGCGACGAGGTGCACGCGCGCCTCGGCTGCCGGGTTCTCCACGCGGTGCACGCGCCAGTTGTCGAAGACCCAGGCCTCGCCCGCCGCCATGTGCACGTTCTCGCTCGCCGCAGTGGAAACGGACCTCGGGCCGCGTGATCACGGGTATGTGCACGCGCACGCGGTAGAACCAGTGGTGGTTGATGTCGCTGTGCAGGGGCACGGAGCCGCCGCCCTCGATGCCGCATCAGCCGCGAGCGCGACCAGACCGTGTCGAAGGACGCCAGCACCTGCTGCAGGTACGGGCTCGCGAGCAGCGCGGGCGTCGGCTTCATCTGCGCCGCGCGACGACGTCGTTCTGCGCGCCGCCGACCGTGATCAGGCGCGCGGCTGTGTTGCCTTCGTACTCCTGCGGGTGCCGCGACCAGGCGCCCGCGGGCAGCGCCTCGACCTCGGTCCGCAGGCGCTCCGCGTCGAAGCGGACCGGCAGGCGGAAAAATGGCCTGGGTAGCTTCAACCCGTCATCGCGTCATTCGTAGCGCGCGCCGAAGCGCAAGCTCGCCGTCACGCCGTAGGTCCGCGGCTTCGCGTACACGCCCGCGACCACGCCCGCGAACAGCGAGCTGTCGAAGGCGTACACGCGGTACTCCTCCTCGAACAGGTTGTTCACGAAGGCCGCGACCTCCCAGCGCCCGTTCGGCGCCGCGTAGCCGACGCGCGCGTTGGCGACCGTGTACGAGGCCTCCTGCTCCACCGGCGCGCACAGCGTCGTGAAGCAGAAGTCGTCCGTGTAGTACACGTCGCCCTGGACGGACGCGGTGCCGGCGCCGAGCGGGAACTCGTAGCGTGCCAGTGCGTTCGCGGCAAACGGCGGCGCCTGCGGCAGGTCGTGGTCGACGACGGTGGCGAGGTCCGGCAGCGTGATGTCCTTGACCTTGCTGTCCATGAACGAAGCGCCGAGCTGCAGCATGCAGCCGGTCGGTCGGATACGCGTTGAGCTCGATCTCGAGGCCCATCGCCTCGGCGTCCTGGTTGATGACGGTCTGGATCGGGCCGAGCTGCGCGAAGGCCTGGTAGTCCTCGTAGTCGTAGTAGAAGGCCGCCGATGTTCAGCGTCGACCGTGCCGCCGGCGAGGCTCGACTTCATGCCGAGCTCGTAGGCGTTCAGCGTCTCCGGCTCGAACACGAGGCCTTCCAGGAACGCGACCTGGTTGGGATCGAAGGGCGTGCCGGTCGAGAACGTGAAGCCGCCGCTCTTGCTGCCGCGGTTGTACGACAGGTACCAGAGCACGTCGTCGTTCGGCCGGTAGTCGAGCTGCAGGCGCGCCGTGAAGTCGTCGAACGACTGCGTCCGCGTCGCGCGGTCGTGACGGTGCTCGCCGAGCGGGAAGATCTCGTTCCGGCCCGAAGATGATCGTGACCTCGGCTGGCCGAGGTCCGGGATCGCCGGCGCGTTGCCGAAGTAGGCGCCCTCGCGCGAGTCGTCCCAGTAGCGCAGGCCGCCGATCAGCTTCCAGCGCTCCGCGAAGCTCCATTCGTCCTGGAAGAACACGGCGAAGGAAGTCGTCTCCTGCGTGAAGGAGACGTCCGGGTCGTAGCCGTAGAAGCGGCTGGCGAACTTGCCGATGTAGTCGCCGTCGACGTCCATGCCGAACAGGCCCGCGACCATCTGGTGGTCGCCCACGCTCCACGCGTAGCGGAATTCCTGCGAGATCTGGTCGAGGTCGCTGCCCTGGAAGAAGTACACGCCGTCGTCCGGCGAGGAGTCGCCGCCCTCGGTGTAGAACTTGTCCGAGGTCTGGTAATCGGTGATCGACGTGAAGCGTGCCGACGCCGATGTCGGTGTCGACGCGCAGCTGCGCGCCGAAGATCTCGCGGTCCACGTACGAGGGCTCGGTCTCCGCCGTCTTGTACGGGTCGCCGCCGCGGCTCGGGATGATCGAGTCGTCGCGGAAGCCGGTGCCGGACTCGCCCGGACCCGTGCCCCAGAACGGCGCAGGCTCTGGTCCGGCGGCGTGAAGTCGCCCTGGAACTGCGCGTTCGGGCAGGCCGGCTCGTGCGAGTACAGGCCCGCCTGCGTCTCGCCGTCCGCCTCGAGGTAGCGGACGATCAGGTCGACGTCGGTCGCATCGCCCGGTTGCCAGGCGAGCCGGCCGCGCAGCGCGTAGTGGTCGTTGCCGCCGCGGTCCGGCACGCCCGGGAACGATGGACTCCATCCAGCCGTCGTCCTGGTTGTAGATGAAGGCGAGGCGCCCCTGCAGGTTGTCGCTGAACGGCCCGGAGAGCGCGCCGTCCACGACCACCTGGTTGAAGCTGCCGTAGGTGAGGTTGGTGTAGCCCTCGAACTCGTCGGTCGGCGCGTTCGAGATGAACTGGATCGCGCCGCCGGTCGCGTTCCTGCCGAACAGCGTGCCCTGCGGGCCGCGCAGCGTCTCGACGCGCGCGAGGTCGAACACCGGGAAGCTCGCGAGGTTGATCGAGCTCGAGTAGCTGTCGTCCTGGTACACGGCGACCGGGGGCTCCTGCTGGTCGCCGTAGTCGTTCTGCGAGACGC
Source organism: uncultured Gammaproteobacteria bacterium (assembly GCA_963823415.1). Classification (GTDB taxonomy): domain Bacteria; phylum Pseudomonadota; class Gammaproteobacteria; order Steroidobacterales; family Steroidobacteraceae; genus SCUD01. The sequence continues at coordinate 12,014 of CAWGLJ010000002.1, forward strand.
CGCGGATGTTGAACACCACCTGCGAGCTCGAGTACGCGTTCATGCGCAGGTTCGGCACGGCCTTCACGATGTCGGTCGCCGTCGTGATGTTGAGGTTCTGCAGCGCGCGCTCGTCGAGCGGCGTCACCGCGATGCCGACGTCCTGGATGTTCTGCTCACGGCGCTGCGCCGTGACGACGACCTCCTCGAAGCGCGTGACCTCGCGCGGCTGCGCCGCGGCGGTCGGCGGCGGCTGTTCCGCCTGGTCCGCGAGGGCGGCAGTCGGCCTGCCACGAGCGCCGTGCAGAGGACCGCGCGAACCGCGGCCCGGACATTCGTTCGTCTGGATGCAACGCATGATCAACCCCCTCGTTCCGCTTCCCGCAACCATTCCAGGACATAGCCTGAAAACGATCGACCCGTTTCCAGATGGTACTCCTCGGCACTCAACCGCCACAAAACGACCTCCGCGCGGGCAAGGACGGTGCGCGTGCACATGCCGACCGGGAACGCGTCCGGGTCGAGGTCGAGCGGGCAGCCGCTCGCCAGGAGTTCGCTCGCCCGCGGGCCGGCAATCCGCAATGCGACCTGGCGATGGCTGACGTCCACCAGCGAATGCGGGATGTCCGGCGAGCGCCGCTTCGAGCGCGGCGGCGACGGATTCCCCCGTGCCGTCCGGAGCGAGCAGCAACCGCTCGTCCGGCCCGAGCCACAACGCCGACGCGCCCGCTGCCGACTCGGCGCGGCAGGCCACCTCGGGCATCGCAAGCCCGAAAGCAGCGCCGGCCCGGTCGCGCGCGTCCTTTCCGCACTGCAGGATGAAGCGCGCCGCAAGCGGAAGCAGCCGTAGCGTCTCGCCGTTTTCAGCCATGCAGCCGCGCCCCTTCCGGGTCGTAGAACACGCGGCTTCGTCACCTCGACCTCGATCTCGCCGCCGGGCATCGGCAGGTAGAGCGTCTGGCCGATGCGCGCGCGGCCGCCGGCGACCATCGCGAGCGCGATCGAGTGACCGAGCGCCTCGCTCGCATACGACGAGGTCACGTGGCCGACGGGCTTCATCGGCGGCGTCAGACCCGGGCCGGTCCATGAGCTGCGCGCCTTCCTCGAGCACGACGCTGCGGCTCGCGGGTGCGCAGCCCCACGAGCTGCTTGCGGTCCGGGGCGCGCATCGCCGCCGCGCTCGATCGAGCGCTTGCCGACGAAGTCCGGCTTCTTCCGGCCGATGGCCCAGGCGAGCCCTGCGTCGTCGGGCGTCGCCGTGCCGTCCGTGTCCTGGCCGACGATGATGTAGCCCTTCTCCGCGCGCAGCACGTGCATCGTCTCGGTGCCGTAGGGCGTGAGCCCGCTGCGCCGCCCGTCTCGCAGGCGGCCTCCCACACGGTGCGGCCGTGCGCCGGCCGGCACGTTGATCTCGTAGCCGAGCTCGCCGGTGAAGCTGACGCGGAACAGCATCGCGGGAACGCCCGCGACCCTTCCGTGCGAAACCGCCATGTGCGGCAGCGCCGCCGGCGAGAGGTCGATGCCGGGCGACGAGCGGCTCGAGCACGCGCCGCGCTTCCGGCCCCTGCACCGCGATCACCGCCCACTGCTCGGTCGTCGAGGTGAGCCACACCGCGAGTTCCGGCCACTCGGTCTGGCGGTAGTCCTCCATCATCGCCAGCACGCGCGCGGCGCCGCCGGTCGTCGTCGTCACGTGGAAGCGGTCCGGCGCGAGGCGCGCGATCACGCCGTCGTCGATACACGAAGCCGTCCTCGCGCAGCAGGATCCCGTAGCGGCAGCGCCCCGCGGCGAGCGCGGTGAAGTCGTTGACGTAGATGCGGTTCAGGAACTCCGCGGCGTCCGGCCCGACCACCGCGATCTTGCCGAGCGTCGAGGCGTCGAAGATGCCGCAGCTGCCGCGCACGGCCCGGCACTCGCGCGCGACCGCGGCGTGCATGTCCTCGCCCGCCCGCGGGAAGAAGCGCGCGCGCTTCCACTGGCCGACGTCCTCGAACACCGCGCCGCGGGCGACGGCCGACTCGTGCATCGGCGTCCTGCGCACCGGATCGAACAGCTCGCCGCGCGCGGCGCCGGCGAGCGTGCCGAAGGTCACGGGCGTGTACGGCATGCGGAAGGTCGTGTGCCCGACTTCCGGCACCGTCTTGCCGAGGCGCGCGGCGACCAGGCCGAGCGCGTTCAGGTTCGAGGTCTTGCCCTGGTCGGTCGCCATGCCGACGGTCGTGTAGCGCTTCACGTGCTCGATGGAGCGGAAGCCCTCCTGCGCGGCGAGCGCCAGGTCGCGGCGTCGTCACGTCGTTCTGGAAGTCGACGAAGGCCTTGCCGCGCCGGCCGCGGGCTCGCGCGGCGCGCGCCCGGCGCCTCGCGCGCGGGCGTCTCGCCGGCGCACCTCGAAGCGATGCGCGGTGCCCGGAGAACCCGCAGGCCTTCGCCGCGGCGAGGCCCGCGGCCGCGCCGTCCGCGAGCGCGGCGGCGAGCCCGTACACGCCGCGGCAGGCGCCCGCGGAGCGCTCGCGCTCCGCCGATTGCGACGGCACGAAAGCGCGCGCGGCGTCGCTCCAGGTGAGCCGCCCGCGCGACTGCGAGAAGAGGTGCACCGACGGCACCCAGCCGCCGGACATCAGCACGAGGTCGCAGGCGAGCGTCGCGGCCGCCGATCGTCGACGCCGCGTGACGCGCCGGCTGCCGCGCGTGCCGTTCACGGCGGCGCCCGCGAGGACCGGGATACCGGCACGCTCGCGCCGCGTCTGCCCACAGGGTCGAGGCCGCGGGCCGCAGGTCCGCGATCGCCGCGATCGCGACGCCCGCGGCGTGCAGGTCGAGCGCCGCGAGGTAGCGCGGCATCGGTCGCCGTCACGAGCGACCGCGCGCGTCCCGGCGCGCACGCCGTAGCGTTGAGGTAGCTGCGCGCCGCGCCCGCGAGCATGACGCCCGGCCGGTCGTTGCCCGGGAAACACGAGCGGCTGCTCGATCGCGCCGGTCGCGAGCACGACCTCGCGCGCCCGCACCTGCCACAGGCGCTCGCGCGCGCTTGCCTGCCGGCGGGTCCGCGAGGTGGTCGGTCAGCCGCTCGACGAGGCCGACGCTGTTGTGCGGGAAGTAGCCGAAGGCCGTCGTGCGCGGGAGCAGCCGCACGCGCGGATTGGCGGCGAGCAGCGGCGAGCGAGCGCGCCAGCCAGTCGCCGGCCGCGCAGGCCGTCGATCTGCGCCGGCCCGCCGTCAAGCAGCGAGCCGCCGAGCTCCGCCTGCTCGTCGCAGAGGATCACGCGCGCGCCGGCATCCGCCGCGGCGCGCGCGGCCGCGAGCCCCGCGGGCCCCGCGCCGACGACCAGCACGTCGCAGTGTGCGTAGCGCTGCGCGTAGCGGTCGGGATCCGGGCGCGACGGCGCGCGCCCGAGCCCCGCGGCGCGACGGATCAGCGGCTCGTAGAGCGCCGCCCAGGCGGCGCGCGGCCACATGAAGGTCTTGTAGTAGAAGCCCGCCGGGAACAGCGGCGAGAGGAAGTCGCTCACGCGCCCGAGGTCGAAGCGCGAGGCTCGGCCAGCGGTTCTGCGAGCAGCGCCTCGAGGCCCTCGTAGAGCTCGACCTGGGTCGCGCGCAGGTTCGGCGTCTCGCGCGCCGCGTCGCGGCGCACGGTCACGAGCGCGTTCGGCTCCTCGGCGCCCGCCGTGAGGATGCCGCGCGGCCGGTGGTACTTGAAGGAGCGGCCGACGAGGTGCACGCCGTTCGCGAGCAGCGCCGAGGCGAGCGTGTCGCCGGCGAGGCCCTCGTAGCGCGACGCCGTCGAAGGTGAAGCGGAGCGTCGCGCGTCCGGTCGACGCGGCCGCCGCTCGCGGTGCGGTGCGCGCTCACGGCGGCGGCTCGCCGACCCGGTAGGTCGCCGCGATGCGGTCGGTCATCGTGTCGCGGATCGCGTTGAAGAAGCGGCCGCAGCCGCGCAGGTGGCGCCAGCGCTCGGCGTGGCGGCCGCGCGGGTTGTCGCGCACGTAGAGGTAGCGGCGCCCACTCCTCGTCGCGAGAGCTCCGCGGGCCGCGGCGGCCGCACGAGGTGCGCCTGCCCGCCGTAGGAGAACTCGATCTCCGGGCGCTCGCCGCAGTACGGGCAGGGGATGAGCAGCATCAGTGCGACACCGCCGGCAGCCGCGGCCTCGTCGATCATCGCCCCGTCGCGGAAGCGCTCGAGCGAGAACGGCGCCGCGATCGGGTGCGGCTCGCCCTTCGCCATCGGTCCAGGCGAACACGTGGGCGGAGCCCGGCGTCGCCTTGAAGCCGCCCGTGCCCCAGCCGCAGTTCACGTACAGGCCCGGCACCGGCGTCAGGCCGATGATCGGCGAGCGGTCGACCGTCACGTCGACGATGCCGCCCCAGTTGCGCAGCATCCGCAGGCGCCGGAAGCAGCGGGAACAGCTCGCAGATCGCCTCCAGCGTGTGCATGTCGACGTGCAGCGCGCCGCGCTGCGTGTAGGAGGTGTAGGCGTCCGTGCCCGCGCCGATGACGAGTTCGCCCTTGTCCGACTGGCTGATGTAGGCGTGGATCGCGTTCGACATCACGACGCAGGGGAACACCGGCTTGACCGGCTCCGAGACCAGCGCCTGCAGCGGGAAGCTCTCGAGCGGCAGCGCACGCCGGCCATGCGCATCACGACGCTCGAGTTGCCCGGCCGCGACGACGCCGACCTTGCTCGTGCGGATCGATGCCGCGCGTCGTCTCGAGCGCCTCGACCGCGCCGTCCGCGTCGCGGCGGATGCCGGTGACCTCGCAGTTCTCGAGGATGTCGACGCCGAGCGCGTCGGCCGCGCGCGCGTAGCCCCAGGCGACGGCGTCGTGGCGCGCGGTGCCGCCGCGGCGCTGCAGCGTCGCGCCGACGACCGGGTAGCGCAGGTCGCCGCCGATGCTCGAGCGGCGGGCAGAAGGCCTTCGCCTCTTCCGGCGTCAGCCACTCGTTGTCGACGCCGTTGGCGCGGTTGGCGTGCAGGATGCCGCTTCAGCATCTGCGCGTCGTGCACCGTGTGCGCGAGCATCATCACGCCGCGCGGCGAGTACATGACGTTGTAGTTGAGGTCCTGCGAGAGGCCCTCCCACAGCTTCAGCGCGTGCTCGTAGATCGCGATGCTCTCGTCGAACAGGTAGTTCGAGCGGATGATGGTCGTGTTGCGGCCGGTGTTGCCGCCGCCGATCCAGCCCTTCTCGACCACCGCGATGTTGCGTGAGGCCGTGCTCGGCCGCGAGGTAGTACGCCGTGCCGAGCCCGTGGCCGCCGCCGCCGACGATGACCGCGTCGTACGCGGGCTTCGGCTCGGGCTTGCGCCACTGCTCGCGCCAGCCGCCGTGTTGCGCGAGGCTCCGCCACAGCAGCGAGAGTCCCGACCAGGATTGACGCTTCAGGCGCGCAGTTCCTTGTTCTCGGGGTCGTAGGGCGAATCGACGAGCACGGTCGCCTGGCGCCGCTCGCCGAGGATCTCGATGCCGATCTTCGTGCCGACCTCGGCGAATTCCGGCTTCACGTAGCCGATCGCCAGGCTCTTCTTCAGCACGTGGCCGTAGTAGCCGGAGGTCGCGCGGCCGATCATCCGGCCCTTGCCGTCGAACAGCGGTTCGTTGCCGAGCGGGTCGGTGTCGGTGACGCCGTGCACCTCGAGCGTGACGAAGCGGTTCGGCACGCCGGCGGCGAGCTGGCGCTCGAGCGCCGCGCGGCCCGCGAACTCGCCCTTCCCCATCCGCACGAAGCGGTCGAGGCTCGCCTCGAAGGGCGTGTTCTCGCGCGTCAGGTCGCTGCCCCACATGCGGTAGGACTTCTCCATGCGCAGCGACTCCATCGCCCGCATGCCGGCCATGCCGATCCCGAATTCCGCGCCGGCGGCGAAGAGCGCCTCGAACAGGTGATTGGCGTACTCGATCGGGAAATGCAGCTCCCAGCCGAGGCTGCCGACGAAGTTGACGCGCAGCAGGTAGACGTCCGTCGCGAGCCCGACTTCGGCGACCTGCCCGGTGAGCCAGGGGAAGGCCTCGCTGGCCGAGCGGCGTGTCGGTGAGCTTCGCGAGCACCTCGCGCGAGCGCGGACCCGCCACGACGAAGCAGCCGCGGGAGGTCGTGATGTTCGAGAGCCGCACCGATCCGTCGGCCGGCAGCCGCTTGTGCAGCAGGTCCGTGTCGTAACGCTCGGCCGCGCCCGCGCTCACGAGATAGAAGCTTTGCTCGCCGAGCTTCGTGATCGTGAACTCGGAGCGGATGCCGCCGCGCTTCGTGAGCGCATGCGAGAGCGCCATGCGCCCGACCTTCGCCGGCACCTTGTTGGCGACCAGTGAATCGAGCCAGGCCTCGGCGCCCGGCCCTTCGACGACGTGCTTCGTGAACGGCGTGAGGTCGATGACGCCGACGCGTTCCCGCAGCCGCCGGCACTCGTTGCCGACGTGCTCGAACCAGTTGGTGCGGCGGAAGCTCCAGTCGTCCTTCGCCGCGACGCCCTCGGGCGCGAACCAGTTGGCGCGCTCCCAGCCATAGCGCTGGCCGAATACTCCGCCCAGCTGCTTTAGCTGGTCGTAGACCGGGCTGGTCTTCGCCGGACGCGCGTCCGCACGCTCCTCGTCCGGGTAGTGGATGGTGAAGACGTTGCGGTAGGTTTCCTCGTTCTTGGTCACGAGGTAGCGCTTGCCGGTGTAGGGCCCGAAGCGGCGCGGGTCCACGGCGAGCAGGTCGATGCCCGGCTCGCCCTCGACGATCCACTCCGCGAGCTGCCAGCCGGCACCGCCGGCCGCGGTGATGCCGAAGCTGTGCCCCTCGTTCAGCCAGACGTTCGGCAGGGTGCCGGCGGGCCCGATCAGCGCGCTGCCGTCCGGCGTGTAGGAGATCGGGCCGTTGACGACGTCCTTGATCCCGCAGTTCGCGAGCGCCGGGACGCGCCGCTGCGCGCCCTCGATGTGCGGGATCAGCCGCTCGAGGTCGCCGTCGAACAGGCTCTTGCCGAACCAGGACGGCACGCCGTCGGCGAATCGCGCGGGCGCGCCCGCCTCGTACGGCCCGAGGATCCAGCCCATGCGCTCTTCGCGGATGTAGTACGACTGGTCCGGCTCGCGCATCACGGGAAGCTCGCGCCCGCCGCCCTGGCGGTAGGCTTTCAGCTCGGCCGATTCCTCGTAGACGATGTACTGGTGCTCGACCGGGATCGCCGGCACGTTGAGGCCGAACATCTTCCCGGTCTGGCGCGCGTAGTTGCCGGTCGCGCAGACCACGTGCTCGCAGGTGATCTCGCCCTTGTTCGTCGTCAGCTTCCACTCGCCCGAACGGCGTGCGCGCGACCGCGGTCACTTCGGTCTGCTCGTGGATCTCGGCGCCTTTCGCACGCGCGCCCTTGCGCAGCGCCATCGTCAGGTCCGCGGGCGCGATGTGGCCGTCCTGCGGGTGGTAGAGCGCGCCGACGATCGCGGCCGTGTCGTCGGTGCCGCCGAGCGTCGAGCAGCGGCCAGAGTTCCTTCACCTGCTGCGGGCCGATGATCTCGAAGGGCACGCCGATGGTGTTCGCCGTGCCGCAGTACTTGCGGTATTCGTCCATGCGGTCGCGCGAAGTCGCGAGCCGGAGGTTGCCCGTGGCGTGGAAGCTGACGTCCTGGCCGGTTTCCGCCTGCAGGCGCTTGTAGAGGTCGACCGAGTACTTGTGCAGCTGGCCGACCGTGTAACTCATGTTGAACAGCGGCAGCAGGCCCGCGGCATGCCAGGTGGACCCGGCCGTGAGTTCGGCCCGCTCGACGAGCACGACGTCCGACCAGCCCTTGTGCGCCAGGTGATAGAGGGTGCTGACGCCGACGGCGCCGCCGCCGATCACGACCACCCGAGCGTGTGACTTCATCCGGTACTCCCCCTCGCCCCCGGCAGTTTAGCCGTTGGCCGAGAGACCGAAAGCTCCAAATGCGACATACTCGGTCGCGCATGGACAAGACGCGTTACGCCTTCCTGACGCTGCCGAACTACTCGCTGATCGCGGTCACGAACGCGCTCGAGGTCCTGCGCATGACCAACCGCGTGGTCGGCCAGGACGTCTACGAGTGGTCGATCGCGAGCCTCGACGGCCGGCCCGTCGCGGCGAGCAGCGGACTCGAGCTCACCCCGACCGTCGCCCTCGACAAGATCGGCAAGGTCGAGATCCTGTTCGTCTGCGGCGGCATCAACGTGCGCGAGGCGGTCTCGAACCCGCTGCTCGCGGCGCTGCGCCGCCTGGCGGAGCGCCGTATCGGGCTCGGCGCGCTCTGTACCGGCGGCTATGCGCTGGCGCGCGCGGGACTCCTCGATCACTACCAGGCGACCATCCACTGGGAGAACCTGCCGGCGCTGCGCGAGGAGTTTCCGCGCGTGCACCTGAACGACCAGGTGTTCAGCATCGATCGCGATCGCTACACCGCCTCCGGCGGTACCGCCCCCCTGGACCTGATGCTTAACCTCATCCAGTTGAAGCATGGGCTGCGGATTTCACAGCAAGTGTCGGAACAGTTCCTGCTCGAACGGGTCCGCAGCGACCAGGACCGGCAGTACGTGCCGCTGCGGGCCCAGGTCGGCGGCTCCCAGGGCAACATGATCCGGGTCGCGCAGCTGATGGAGGAGAACATCGAGAAGCCGCTTGTCGCTGGAGCGGATCGCCCACGCGACCGGGCTCTCCCGGCGCCAGATCGAGCGCCTGTTCCGGCGCCACCTCGACTGCGTGCCGAAACGCTATTACCTCGAGATGCGCCTGCGCCGGGCCCGGGAACTGCTGCTCCAGACTTCCATGCCGGTCATGGACATCACGACCTCCTGCGGCTTCAAGTCGCCCCCCCATTTTTCCCGCTGCTACCGGGCCCAGTTCGGCCATCCGCCCAGCGCCGAACGGCGGGTGCGCCGCTAAGTCCCGGGACGGCCATCCCATTTCGGACACCGCGGTCGCGAACAGGCAAGTTCCTGTCGTGAAAGGGCCTGCCCTATAATGTGCCTTTGTTTAACATCCGTTCAATAAGCCCCACCAGGGGAAGGCACCCATGGCTGAGGCAGCGGAAGGCGAATTCGACCTAGGCTCACTGGACGACGCTGAGCTCGTCGAGCAGGTCCACGACGACATGTACAACGGCCTGAAGGCCGAGGTCGAGGAAGCGACGCATATCTTCCTCAAGCGTGGCTGGAAGCCCGACAAGGTGCTGAACGACGCGCTGGTCGAAGGCATGCGCATCGTCGGCGTCGACTTCCGCGACGGCATCCTGTTCGTGCCGGAAGTGCTGCTGGCCGCCAACGCCATGAAGGGCGGGATGGCGATCCTCCGGCCGCTGCTGGCCGAGACCGGCGCCGAGCCGATCGGCAAGATCGTGATCGGCACGGTCAAGGGCGACATCCACGACATCGGCAAGAACCTGGTCGGCATGATGATGGAAGGCGCGGGTTTCGAGGTCATCGACCTCGGCATCAACAACCCGGTCGAGAAGTACCTGGCGGCGCTCGAGGAGCACAAGCCCGACTTCCTCGGCATGTCGGCGCTGCTGACGACGACGATGCCCTACATGAAGGTCGTCATCGACACGCTGAAGGACAAGCACCTGCGCGACAAGTACATCGTGCTGGTCGGCGGTGCGCCCCTCAACGAGGAATTCGGCAAGGCGATCGGCGCCGACGCCTACTGCCGCGACGCGGCCATCGCGGTCGAGACCGCGAAGCGGCTGCTCGCCGAGCGCCGCGCAGCACAAGTGCACTGAAGCGCGCCGGTGGACACCCCCCGGCCCGGAAACTCGTCATCGCCTGCGGCGCGCTCGCGCGCGAGATCGCGGCGCTCCGCAAGGCGAACGGCTGGTCCGCGCTCGACGTCGCCTGCCTGCCGCCGGAGCTGCACAACCGGCCTGAGCGGATCGCCGGCGCGGTGCGCGCGAAGATCCGCGAACACCGCGCGGACTATGACGCGATCTTCGTCGCCTACGGCGACTGCGGCACGGGCGGCGCGCTCGACGCGGTGCTGCGCCGAGGAAGGCGCGGAGCGCATCCCGGGCGCGCATTGCTACGAATTCTTCGCCGGGCCTGCCGACTTCGCGGCACTCGCCGACGCGGAGCCCGGAACCTTCTACCTGACCGACTTCCTGTTGCGGCATTTCGACCGGCTCGTCATCGAGGCGCTCGGCATCGACCGCCATCCGGAACTGAAGGACGCGTACTTCGGCAACTACCGGCGCCTCGTCTACCTGGCCCAGGCGCCGAAGCCCGGCGCCGAAGCCGCCGCGCGCGCGGTCGCCGACCGCCTCGGCCTCGAACTGGTCGTCCGCCAGACCGGTTACGGCGATCTCGGCTCGAGCCTGCGCTCCTTCTCCGAACGGCCGTTGATGCGTGCATGGCCAGCCTGACCGTCATCTCCTGGCGCGACATCCCCGCGCAGGTGATCGTCAGGCGCGGTCGCGAGACGGCAAAGGTCCGGCTCACCGACCGGTTCCACGAGGCGATCGACCGTGCGGCGATGCGCGCCGGCAAGGGCAGCTCCGACCTCTACCTGGCCGAGTGGAAACGCTCGAACGCGACGCCCTGCGGCGACGACATCGAGCAGGAGGCCGCCGCCGAGGCGCGCCGCATCGAGGCACGCTACAGCGACGAGGAACTCGAGCGCCTGGTGCGCGCGAAGGGGCTCGCCGGGGAACCCGAATGACCGATACCGTCATCTCATCCGCCACGCGCGAGGTCGTGATCGGCTTCGACCGCCCGTTCGTGATCATCGGCGAGCGCATCAACCCGACCGGCCGCAAGATGCTCGCCGCCGAGATGGCGGCCGGCGATTTCAGCCGCGTCGAGGCCGACGCGCGCGCGCAGGTCGAGGCCGGCGCGCAGATGCTGGACGTCAATGCCGGCATCCCGCTCGCGGACGAGCCGGCGATCCTGGCGAAGGCCATCCAGCTGGTGCAGTCCATCACCGACGTGCCGCTCTCGATCGACTCGTCGATCGTCGCGGCGCTGGAAGCGGGACTCGCGGTCTACCAGGGCAAGGCGCTGGTCAATTCGGTCACCGGCGAGGAAGAGCGCCTCGAATCCGTGTTGCCGCTGATCAGGAAGTACGGCGCGGCCGTGGTCGCGATCAGCAACGACGAGACCGGCATCTCCGAGGACCCGGACGTGCGCTTCGCGGTCGCGAAGCGCATCGTCGAGCGCGCCGCCGACCACGGCATCCCGAGGAGCGACATCGTCGTCGACCCGCTCGTGATGCCGATCGGCGCGATCAACACGGCCGGCGTGCAGGTGATGCGCCTGGTGCAGCGGCTGCAGCGCGAGCTGAAGGTCAACACGACCTGCGGCGCCTCCAACGTCAGCTTCGGCCTGCCGAACCGCGGCGGCATCAACAGCGCCTTCCTGACCATGGCGATCGCCTCGGGCCTCACCTCGGCGATCACCAATCCGCTGCATCCCGAGACCATCCAGGCCTGCCTCGGCGCGGACGTCATGATGGGCCACGACCCGCATTGCGAGCGCTGGATCGCCCGCTACCGCGAACCGCCGCCGCCGGGCGCCGACGGCGAGGCGGGCCGGGGCCGCCGCGAACGCGGCCGGCGCCCACGTGCCTGACGAGGCCCGCGACCCGCTCGTCGTCTTCACCCCCTCGGGCAAGCGCGGGCGCTTCCCGGTCGGCACGCCGCTGCTCTCCGCCGCGCGCACGCTCGGCGTCGACCTCGACTCCGTGTGCGGCGGCCGCGGCATCTGCGGCCGCTGCCAGGTGCTGATCGCCGAGGGCGAGTTCGCCAAGCACGGCGTGCGTTCGGGCGCCGGCAGCGTTTCCGCCGTCAGCGAGACCGAGCAGCGCTATGCGAAGCGGCGCGGCCTGGCAGGCGGACTTCGCCTCTCCTGTTCGACGACCGTGCAGGGCGACGTGGTCGTGGACGTGCCGCCCGGCAGCCAGGTCCACCGCCAGGTCGTGCGCAAGGACGCCGACGCGCGCGTGATCGAGCTGAACCCGGTCGTGCGCCTGCACTACGTCGAGGTCCGCGAGCCGGACATGCACGATCCCTCCGGCGACCTGCGCCGCCTGCTCGAGGCGCTCGAGCGCGAGTGGAAGCTCACCGGGCTCGCCTGCGACTTCGCGATCCTCGGCGAGCTGCAGGCGGCCCTGCGCAAGGGCGAGTGGAAGGTGACGGTCGCGGTGCACGACGCCTCGCAGGTCATCGCGCTGTGGCCGGGCTTCCACGACCGGGCCTACGGCATGGCGGTGGACGTCGGCTCGACGACGGTCGCGGCGCACCTGTGCAACCTCGAGACCGGCGAGCTGGTCGCCGCCGCGGGCACGATGAACCCGCAGATCCGCTTCGGCGAGGACCTGATGAGCCGGGTCTCGTACGCGATGATGAACCCGGGCGGCGCGGCGTTGATGACGGCCGCGATCCGCGGCGCGCTCGGGGAGCTCGCCGCCGAACTCGCGCGCGAGGCCGGCATCGAGACCACGGACATCCTCGAGATGACGCTGGTCGGCAACCCGATCATGCATCACCTGGTGCTCGGCATCGACCCGGTGGAGCTCGGCGGCGCGCCGTTCGCGCTCGCGGTCGACTCGTCGCTCACCGTGCCGGCCTCGTCACTCGGCATCGCCGTGCACCCGAACGCGCGCGTCTACGTCCTGCCGTGCATCGCCGGCCACGTCGGCGCCGACGCCGCCGGCGTGATCCTCGCCGAGCGCCCGGACCAGGACGACGAGATCACGCTGCTGGTCGACGTCGGCACCAACGCCGAGATCGTGCTCGGCAACCGCGAACGGCTGCTCGCCTGCTCGAGCCCCACCGGCCCCGCCTTCGAGGGCGCGCAGATCAGCTGCGGCCAGCGCGCGGCGCCGGGCGCCATCGAGCGCGTGCGCATCGATCCCGCGACGCTCGAGCCGCGCTACAAGGTGATCGGCAGCGACCTCTGGTCGGACGATCCGGGCTTCGCCGCGGCGACCGCCCGCACCGGCGTCACCGGCGTCTGCGGCTCCGGCATCATCGAGGTCATCGCCGAGATGTACCTCGCCGGCATCCTGCTGCCTGACGGCGTGATCGACGGCGCGGTCGCCGGGCGGACCGACCGCATCGTCGCGGACGGGCGCACCTTCTCCTACGTGCTGCACCGCGGCGACGTGCCGATGAAGATCACCCAGAACGACGTGCGCGCGATCCAGCTCGCGAAGGCGGCGCTGTACGCGGGCGTCGCGCTGCTGATGGACCGCCTCGGCGTGCAGAAGCTGGACCGCATCGGGCTCGCGGGCGCCTTCGGCAGCCACATCGACACGAAGCACGCGATGGTGCTCGGCATGATCCCGGACTGCGACCTGGCCCGGGTCGCCTCGGTCGGCAACGCGGCCGGCGCCGGCGCGCGCATCGCGCTGCTCGACTCGACGGCCCGCACCGCCATCGAGGACCTCGTCCGCCGGGTCGAGAAGATCGAGACCGCCATCGAGCCGCGCTTCCAGGAGCACTTCGTCGAGGCGATGGCGATCCCGCACAAGACCGCGGCCTATACTGAGCTGCGCAAGGTCGTGACGCTGCCCGCCGCCCGCGAGTCCGCGGAGCCGGGCGCTGCGCGCGGCCGGCGGAGGGCTCTGAATCGTGGGAAACCTTGATTACGGCGTACTGATCACCTATCTCGCGCTGCTGGTCGCGATCGGCTTCTGGGCCCAGCGCCGCCAGAAGGACGTCGAGGACTACTACGTCGCGGGCCGCCGCCTCGGGCCGGTCACCATCGCCTGCCTCTGGATCGCCGCCTGGATCGGCGGCGCCGCGGTGGTCGGCACCACCACGCGCGTGTACGAGTACGGCATCACCGGCGTCTGGTACGTGATTGCGCAGGCGACCGGCTGCGTGCTGTTCGGCCTGTTCGTCGCGGCGCGCATCAAGCGCATGGGCGACCAGCACCGGCATCTCACCTATCCCGACTTCATCGAGCAGCATTACGACAGCCGGACCCGCATCGTCGCGACCGCCACGACCGTGCTCGCCTTCACGGCGTACTCGGCCGGCCAGCTCGCGGCCTCGGCGGCGATCCTGCAGGTGATGCTCGGCTGGGACTACGAGTTCGCGCTGCTGGTCGCAGGCCTGGTCGTGATCCTCTACACCGCGGTCGGCGGCTACCTCGCCGTCACCTACACGGACTGGCTGCAGGTCGCGCTGCTGTTGTTCGGCGTCGTCGTGGTCGGCATCCCGGTGGCGATCTGGCGCCGCCGGCGGCTGGGGCGACCTGCGCGCGGCGCTGCCCGACTCGTACTACGACCTCGGCGCCCAGGGCTGGGACCGCATCGCGGCGCTGGTCGTCTCCATGGTGCTCGCGTTCTTCGTGGGCATGGACAGCTTCTCGCGCTGCTTCGCGGCGCGCGACGCGCGCGCGGCGAGGAACGGCGCGCTGCTCGCGGCGGTGCTGATCATCCCGCTCGCTGTCGCCGCGGTCTGGCTCGGCCTCGCCGCGGCCGTGCTCTATCCCGACCACGCATCCTCGGGTTCGAGCGTGCTCGCGACCTTCGTGCTCGACGCGTTTCCGCCCGGCCTCAAGGGCCTGATGCTGGTCGCGCGTCCTGTCGGCCGATCATGTCCACGGCGCGACATCTGCATCCTGACGGCGTCGGCGAACTACACGCGCGACATCCACCAGCGCTACCTGCGCCCGGACCTGTCGCCGAAGGACATGCTGCGGCTCGGGATCATCGCCTCGGGCGTCTTCGGCGCGCTTTCGATGCTGCTCGCCTGGAAGATGCGCGACATCATCGACATCCTGCAGCTCGGCTTCACGCATCAATGCCGCGGGCCTGTTCCTGCCGACGGTCGCTCGCGCTGTACGCGAAGCGCGTGCCGGCGAGCGCCGCGTTCTGGAGCATCGCCGCCTCGCTGGCGACGGTGATCGGCTGGCGACTGGCCGCGGACGCCGGCGCCGGCGGCATGTTCGCGGTCGACCCGCTGTGGCCGGGGCTCGCGGTCTCCGCCGTGCTGCTGTCGGCCCTGACGCTGGCCGTCCGGCCGCGACCCGCAGGAGCTTCCGCCTGAGCCTCGCGATCGTCTTCGCCGAGATGCCGGAAGCCGAGGGCCGCGACCTGTCGATCGAGCGGCGGCAGCTGCCCGCGGACGCGCGGATCGCGACCTTCACCTACCGCGGCGATGCCGACGCGCTCGCCGCCGCCTGCCGCGACGCGGATGCGATCCTCACGGACTACGTGCCCTTCGATCGCGCGATGCTCGCCAGGCTCGGGCGCTGCCGCGTCATCTCGGTGGCGGCGACCGGCTGGGACTGCGTGGACGCCGCGGCGGCCGCGGAACGCGGCATCGCGGTCGCGGCCGTCGGCGAGTACTGCACGGACGAGGTCGCGGACCACACGCTCGCGCTGATGCTGGCGAGCGAGCGCCGCCTGCGCGCCTACGACCGCCAGGTGCAGGGATCGAAGGACTGGCGCTGGAACGAGGTGCGGGACATCCGTCGGCTCGCCGGCCTCACGCTCGGGATCGTCGGCTTCGGCCGCATCGGCCAGGCCGTCTGCCGGCGCGCGCGCGGCTTCGGCCTCGCCGTCCTCGCCGCGGACCCGCGCGTCGATGCCGCCCTGGTGCGCAGCCACGGCGCGGAGCCGGTCGAGCTCGACGATCTCCTCGCGCGCTCGGACATCGTCACGCTGCACTGCAACCTCGACGCCGGCAGCCGGGGCCTGTTCGATCGCCGGGCGTTCGCGAAGATGGCGAGGAAGCCCCTGCTCATCAATGTCGCGCGCGGCGCGCTCGTCAATGAGGCGGATCTCGCCGAGGCGCTCGACCGGGGACTGCTCCGCGGCGCCGCCCTCGACGTGCTCGCCGACGATTCGCCGGATCTCGGGCATCATCCGCTGTTCGGACGCGATGACGTGCTGCTGACGCCGCACGTCGCCTTCTACTCGGAGACGGCCTTGGACGAACTGCGGCGGATTTCGGCGGCCAATATCACGGCCTTCCTCGACGGGCGGCCGGACGCGGTGTTCCGCCTGGTCCCGGTACAGGCGGGCACGCCATGAGCACCCCGGCCGCATTCGATGGCGCCCCGGACCGCGGCACCATCAACTTCAGCGTCGGCCAGCCCTCGGCCGACCTGCTGCCGCTGAAGCTGCTCGGCTCCGGCTGCGAGCGCTTCTTCGGCGACGCGGCGCCGTTCGACCTCAACTATGGCCAGCGCCAGGGCGACGCGCGCTTTCGCTCGGCGCTCGCCGCGTTCCTGGGCGCCTCGGCGGGCGGTCCCGTGGACCCGGATTCCCTGATGCTGACCGGCGGCATCTCCCAGGCGCTCGACTTCGTCTGCGGCCGCTTCGCGCAGCGCGGGCGACGTCGTGTTCGTGGAGGAACCGAGCTATCCGTATTCCTTCCAGATCTTCCGCGACCACGGCCTCGAGGTCGTCGGCATCCCGATGGACGGCACGGGCATGGACATCGGCCGCCTCGAGCAGCAGCTCGCGGTGCGCCGCCCGAAGCTCGTCTACACGATCCCGGCGTTCCACAACCCGACCGGCCAGGTGATGGATCGCGCGCGGCGCGACCGGCTCGTCGCGCTGTCGCGCGAGCACGGCTTCATCATCGTGGCCGACGAGGTCTACCAGCACCTCTACCACGGCGATCCGCCGCCGCCGTCGTTCGGCACGCTCGGCGCCGCGGGCAACGTGCTCGCGCTCGGCACGTTCTCGAAGATCCTCGCCCCGGCCCTGCGCCTCGGCTGGATCCAGGCGACGCCTGATCTCATGAAGACGCTGCTCGCGAGCGGCTCGCTCGTGAGCGGCGGCAACTTCAACCACTTCACCTCGCACCTCGTGCGCAAGCTGATGGAAAGCGGCGAGCTCGCGGCCAACGTCGCCGCCCTGCGCGCGAGCTACGCCGAGCGCGCGCAGGCGATGGACGTGGCGCTGCGCAAGCACCTCGCCGGCATCGCGCGCTGGCAGAAGCCCGGCGGCGGCTACTTCTTCTGGCTGGAACTGCCGGAGGGTGCCGATGCCGCCGCGCTGGAGGCCGGCGGCCCGCGCCGCCGGCACGGGCTTCCTGCCGGGCAGCTTCTGCTCGACCAGCGGCGGCCTCGGGCATTGCCTGCGCCTGTCCTTCGCCCACTACACGGTGCCCGACATCCACGAGGGCATCGCGCGGCTCAGGAAGGCCTTCGTCCGGTGAGCGCGACGACCGAGCCGACCGGCACGCTGGAAGTCGCGATGAAGCACGCGGAAGCGCTGCTCGCGAAGCGACCGGAACTCGCGGCCGAGCAGGCGCGCGAGATCCTGAAGGCCGTGCCGAACCACGCGCCGGCGGCCTTCCTGCTCGCGCGCGCGAATGCGCGCATCGGCCGCGGCGACGAGGCGATCGAGGCGCTGCGCCGGACCGTGAAGCTGCAGCCGGACCATCCCGAGGCCTGGCGACTGCTCGCCGACCACCTGGCGGCCATCGGCGACGCCGAGGGCGCGGACGCCGCCTACCTGCGCCACGTCAAGGCATCGACCCGCAACCCGGAACTGCTGCAGGCCGCGGGCGCGATGGTGAGGAAGGACCTGCCGCGGGCCGAGGCGCTGCTCAAGGCGCACCTCATGAAGGCGCCGACCGACGTGCCGGCGATCCGCATGCTCGCCGAGGTCGCGGCACGCTATCGGTCGCGACGACGACGCCCGGAATCTGCTCGAGCGCTGCCTCGAGCTCGCGCCGAACTTCACGCCGGCGCTCTACGACTACGCGCTGCTGCTGCACCGGGACAACGAATCCGCCCGAGCGCTGCCGGTGATCGAGCGCCTGCTCGCGGCCGAGCCGCGCCACCCGGGCTACCGCAACTTCCACGCCGTGCTCCTGAGCCGCCTCGGCGACTACGCGCGGGCCGGGCGCATCTACGCCGAGCTGCTGCGGGAGTACCCCGCGCACGCCAAGGTCTGGCTGAGCTACGGCCACACGCTCAAGACGGACGGCAGAGCTGCAGGAAGGCATCGCCGCTTACCGGCGCAGCATCGCCCTCGAACCGACGTTCGGCGAGGCGTACTGGAGCCTCGCCAACCTCAAGACCTTCCGCTTCGAACCGGCGGAGATCGCGGCCATGGAGGCGAAGGCCGCGGATCCCGCCGTCGGCGACGTCGACCGGCTGCACCTGCATTTCGCGCTCGGCAAGGCCTACGAGGACGCCGGCGATCTGGGCGCCGTCCTTCGAACACTACGCGAAAGGCAATGCGCTGAACCGCGCGCGCTTCCAGTACGACGCGGACCACAACACCGAACGCCTGCGGCACCTGCAAGGCGACGCTGACCCGGGAGTTCTTCGCCGCGCGCGCGGGCGGCGGCTGCCCGTCACCCGACCCGATCTTCATCGTCGGCCTGCCGCGGTCGGGCTCCACCCTGGTCGAGCAGATCCTGTCCAGCCACTCGCGCGGTCGAAGGCACGATGGAACTGCCCGAGATCATCGCGATGGCGCGCGAGCTGCGCGACCGCTCCGAGTCGCGGGCGGTCGGCGCCTACACCGACGTGCTGGCCGGCCTGGAGGCGCAGCAGCTGCGCGAGCTCGGCGAGCGGTACATCGCGCAGACGCGCGTCTACCGCAAGACGGACCGCCCGTTCTTCATCGACAAGATGCCGAACAACTTCCTGCACATCGGCATGATCCACCTGGTCCTGCCGAACGCGAAGATCATCGACGCGCGCCGGCATCCGCTCGCCTGCTGCTTTTCGAACTACCGGCAGCACTTTGCGAGCGGCCAGCGGTTCGCCTACGACCTCGACGGACCTCGGCCGCTATTACCGCGACTACGTCGAGCTGATGGCCCACTTCGACGCGGTCCTGCCGGGCCGCATCCACCGCGTCATCTACGAGCGGATGGTCGAGGACACCGAGGCGGAAGTGCGGCGCCTGCTCGACTATTGCGGCCTGCCCTTCGAGGACGCCTGCCTGCGCTTCTTCGAGAATGAACGGGCCGTGCGGACGCCGAGCTCGGAGCAGGTCCGCCAGCCGATCTACCGCGACGCGGTCGACCAGTGGCGGCATTTCGAATCCTGGCTCGGCCCCCTGAAGGAGGCGCTTGGACCGGTGCTTCCCGCCTATCCGGCCGCCCCCGCCTGATGACGGCGCCGTGGCGCCGGCGCGACAGGCGCTGCCGATTTTGCGTTATCACCCCGTTTAGTCGTAGTCTTGGGCGCCACTCGCCCCCACAACTCATTGGAGTATGACAATGCCGGTTGTCTTACCTAAGCGTCGTCACCTGTCGCTCGCCCGCACTCCCATCGCCTCCGCCGTGCTCCTGGCGCTCGCAAGCCCAGCACTCATGGCGCAGGAAACCACCTCGCTCGGCGAAGTGATCGTCACCGCGCAGAAGCGCGAGCAGAGCCTCCAGGACGTGCCGATCAGCATCAAGGCGCTCGGCGAGGAGACGCTCGACGAACTCAACATCCAGAATTTCAAGGACTACGTGCAGTTCCTGCCGACCGTGACCATGGCGGCCTCCGACGGCGCGGGTTCCGGCTTCAGCGCCGTGTACATGCGCGGCGTCGCGACCGGCGGCGACGGCCAGGCGACGACCTCGCAGCCGAGCGTCGGCATGTACCTCGACGAGCAGCCGATCACGACCATCCAGGGCAACCTCGACGTGCACCTGTACGACGTCGCGCGCGTCGAGGCGCTCGCCGGCCCGCAGGGCACGCTGTACGGCGCGAGCTCGCAGGCGGGCACGATCCGCATCATCACCAACAAGCCGGACCCGTCCGGCTTCGACGCGAGCTATGCCCTCGAGGGCAACTACGTCGACATGGAAGAGCTCGGCTACGTCGCGGAGGGCATGGTCAACCTGCCGATCGGCGACACCGCCGCCATCCGCCTCGTCGGCTGGGCCAAGCACGAAGCGGGCTGGATCGACAACATCGCCGCGACCCGCCTCTACGAAGGCGATCCGACGATCGACCACCGACGACTTCCTCGCGGACAACGCGGAATTCGCCGAGGACAACTACAACACCATCGACACGATCGGCGCGCGCGCGCAGCTGCGCGTCAACCTGGGCGAGAACTGGAGCGTCACGCCCAGCCTCATGTACCAGAAGATGGAGCAGGAAGGCTCCTGGGCCGACGACCTCGCCGACGGCAATCCCGCGGCCGGCTACGTCATTCCCGGCAACCAGACGGTCGCGCATTTCCGCGAGGAGTACGCGGACGACGAGTGGTACCAGATGGGCCTGACGGTCGAGGGCTCGATCGGCGACTGGGACGTCGTGTATTCGGGCAACTACCTCGACCGCGACTTTGAAGGGTCCTTCGACTACTCCGAGTATTCCTACTGGTACAACGTCGCGTACACCTACTTCGCGTCCCTGTACCTCGACAACGACGGCGAACGCCGGTCAGTCGACCCGTCCATGTCGTTCTCCAACGACGACCAGTACAAGAAGACGAGCCACGAGATCCGGATCAGCTCGCCGCAGGAGAATCGCGTGCGCGGCCTGCTCGGCTTCTTCTACCAGAAGCAGGAGCACGACTTTTACCAGGAGTTCGGCCGGCTCGAGGGCCTCGCCGACGTCGGCGCGTGCCCAACGGCAACGACCCGAACGCGACCCGAACGCGTTCCCGGGCGTCGTGTACCTGAACAGCATGGACCGCGAGGACACGGACCAGGCGGTGTTCGCGCACGCTCGTCCTTCGACGTCACCGACACGCTCGAGCTCTCGGTGGGCGCGCGCTATTTCGAGCCGGAGGTGACGGTCAAGGGATTCTTCGGCTTCGGCCTCGGTTTGAACCCGTACATCGCGCCGGTCAGCCAGCCAGGCCTCCCGCCGGAGCCCGGCGATCCGGCAGAACGGCGGCGAAGGTGCCTTCGACCCCCTGAGCCCGTGGTGGAGCTCGACCGGCGAATGGCGCTGCCCGTCGCAGGCCGACGTACCGCGGCGGGAAGTCGCCCTGCCAGAACGTCGACAAGGGCATCAAGGAGAGCGACAGCGTCTACCGCGTCAACCTGAGCTGGAACGCGACCGAGACGGCGATGCTGTACGCGACCTGGTCCGAGGGTTACCGGCCGGGCGGCGTGCAGCGCGACCCGCGCGCCGGCGATTTCCTGGCGGACTTCCTGACCAACTACGAGATCGGCTGGAAGACGCGCTGGGCGGACGATCGCTTCCAGTTCAACGGCGCCATCTTCCTGGATGAGTGGGACGACATTCAGGTCTCCCTCCAGGGCGAAAACGGCATCACCCAGGTGACCAACGGCCCGAGACGCCGAGATCAAGGGCGCCGAGGTCCAGCTCGACTGGCTGCCGACCGACAACTTCCGCATTGGCGCTTCGCTCGCCTATTACGACACGGAACTGAAGGACGACTACTGCGGCATAGACACGCAGGACGTCGACGGAGACGAAAACCGTACGGAATGCCTGACCGAGCTCGACGGAACGCCCGTGGTCGATGCCCCGGCCGGAACGGCCTTGCCGCTCACGCCCGAGTTCAAGGGCACGCTCATCGGGCGCTACTCGTTCGAGCAGGGCGAGCTGGGACTCGTACGTGCAGGGCTGCGCTGTCCTACCAGACGGAGCGCCTCATCGACGCTCCCCCTCGCGGAGGCCGCGATTCTGGGCGACATCCCGTCGAGCACGTTCCTCGACCTCGCCTACGGCCTCGGCAACGACAAGTACAACTTCGAGATCTTCCTCTCGAACGCGACCGACGAGGACGCGCCGCTCAGCGTGAACAGCGACTGCTCGACCGGCGTCTGCGGCGTCCAGCCGTGGGGCGTGATGCGCCGGCCGCGCACGGTCGGCATCCGCTTCTCGCAGGACTTCTGACGCGGGACGGGTCGTTGTGAACCGAAGGGGCGCCACGGGGCGCCCCTTCTTTTTTCACACGTTCGAATCCGGGAACGCGGCCTTGCGCCGGTTCATGTAGTCGAGCAGCGCCTCGTCCACGGCGGCATCGAGCGGCGGCGCGACGTATTCCCCGAGCTGCTTCTTCCAGCGCTCGTTGGCGCGCTGCATCATGTCCTTGCGCCCTTCCGCCTCCCACTGCTCGTAGCTGTTGTTGTCGGCGAGCGGCGAGCGGTAGAACGCGGTCTCGAAGTTGGCGAGCGTGTGCGCGCAGCCGAGGAAGTGCTTGCCGGGCCCGACTTCGCGGATCGCGGACAGCGCCTGGCCGTTCTCGGAGAGGTCCACGCCGGCCATCAGCGTGTGCATCATCCCGGCCTGGTCCGCGTCCATCACGAACTTCTCGTAGCCCATGGCGAGCCCGCCCTCGAGCCAGCCGGTCGTGTGCAGCACGAAGTTGACGCCGGCGAGGCAGGTCGGCAGCAGCGTCTGCGCCGACTCGTAGGCCGCCTGCGCGTCCGGGATCTTGGAGCCGCACAGGCTGCCGCCCGAGCGGAACGGCAGGCCGAGGCGGCGGGAAAGCGCCGCCATCGCGTACAGCACGAGCGCAGGCTCCGGCGTCCCGAAGGTCGGCGCGCCGGACTGCATCGACAGCGACGAGGCGAAGCTGCCGAGCACCATCGGGCAACCCGGGATTCAGGAGCTGGATGAAGGCGAGGCCGGCGAGCGCCTCGGCGAGCGTCTGCGTCGCGGTGCCCGCGACGGTGACCGGCGACATCGCGCCCGCGAGGATGAAGGGCGTGACGATGCAGGCCTGGTTGGCGCGCGCGTAGACCTTGAGCGCGCCGAGCATGGTCGCGTCGTAGGTCATCGGCGAGTTGACGTTGATCAGGCTGACGATGCAGGTCTTCGGGCGCCCGGTCTCCGGGTCGAGTCCAGCCGTCGCCGAACAGGATCTTCGCCATCTCGACCGTGTCCTTCGCGCGCTCGGGATGGGTCACCGAGCCCATGAAGCACTTGTCGCTGTACTTCATGTGGCTGTAGACCATGTCGAAGTGCCGCTTGTTGACCGGCAGGTCGACCGGCTCGCAGATCGTCCCGCCCGAGTGGTGCAGCGAGGTCGAGAGGTAGGCGAGCTTCACGAAGTTGCGGAAGTCCTCGATGCGCGCGTAGCGGCGGCCCTCGTCGAGGTTGTGGATGAAGGGCGAGCCGTAGGCCGGGGCGAACACCGTGTGCGGCCCGCCGATCGGCACGTTGCGGGCCGGGTTGCGCGCGTGCTGGGTGAACTGCCGCGGCGCCGTCGCCTGGATCAGCTGGCGGCACAGGCCCCGCGGCATGCGCACGCGCTCACCCTGGACGTCGGCGCCCGCCTTTTTCCAGATTTCGAGCGCCTCCGGGTCCTCGCGGAACTCGATGCCGATCTCCTCGAGGATCGTGTCCGCGTTGCGCTCGATCAGCGCGAGGCCTTCCTCGTCGAGGACCTCGTAGACGCGGGATCCGGCGCGTGATGTACGGGATCGAATGGCAGCGCCTGCGCGGCGCGCGCGACGCGCTTGGCGTCGCGGGCGTTGGCCCGGCGGCCGGCGGCGGGTACGGCGGTCTTTTCGTCCATGTGCGGGCGTTAGTATGGCCGCGAAGCGCGCCGCACTGTGACCGTTTTGCGTCACCGGCTTGCTCCCGCGCGCCACGATCGGAGTATGCTTCCCCGGGTTTCGACCATGTCGCTCACCAAACCGAAAACCATTGCCAGGTCCTTGAATGTCCGGGCGCCCAACCGGGTCACCCGCACCTACAAGCAGCGCCTGAACGGCTCGGTGTCGAAGGTGTTCCCGCTCCTGTGCCCGGTCCGCGAGGCGGACTGGATCGACGGCTGGAACCCGGTCCTGGTCCTGTCCCAGTCGGGCCACGCGGAACAGGACTGCGTCTTCATCACCGACGCCAAGGTGCACGACTCGATCTGGTACGTCACGCGCCACGACCCGGCGCGCGGCTTCGTCGAGATGATCAAGATCACGCCGGGCGTCACCGCCTGCAAGCTGACCATCCGCGTGCGGCCGTCGAAACCCGGCTGCGAGGCGGAGGTCACCTACAGCCACACCAGCCTCGGCCCCGAGGGCGACGTCTACAACTCCTCGTTCACGGCCGAGTACTACGTGCAGTTCATGCGCGAGTGGGAATCGAGGCTGAACCACTACCTGAAGCACGGCACCGCGCTGCGCAACGGCAGCTGAGGATCCGACACATGGGCGACTACAAGGGAACCTGTTTCTGCGGGGCGGTCGAGGTCACGGCGACCGGCGAGCCGGCCGCGATGGGCTACTGCCACTGCGAGTCCTGCCGGCACTGGTCGGCGGGCCCGGTCAACGCCTTCACGCTCTGGCCGCCCGCGAACGTGAAGATCACGAAGGGCGCCGACAACGTCGGCAGCTACGCCAAGACGCCGAAGAGCATCCGCAAGTGGTGCAAGACCTGCGGCGGCCACCTGCTCACCGAGCATCCGGGGATGGGCCTCACCGACATCTACGCCGCCATCCTGCCGAAGCTGAAGTTCAGCCCGGGCCTGCACGTCTACTACGAGGAGACGGTGCTGCGCATCACGGACGGCAAGCCGAAGCAGAAGGACGTGCCGGCGGAACTCGGCGGATCGGGAATCACGCTCGCCGAGTGAGCGGCGCGATCGCTCATGCCGGCTCCTCGTCCGGCATCAGCCGGTAGCCGATGCCCGTCTCCGTGAGAATGTAACGCGGCGCCTGCGGGTCCGGCTCGAGCTTCTGCCGCAGGTTCCTGATGCAGACGCGCAGGTTCCGCGTGTCGTCGTGCGACCGGCCCCCAGACCTCGCGCATGAGCTGGTCGCGGGTCACGATCGAGTCCCGCCTGCCGCGCCAGGCATTCGAGCACGCGGTACTCGAGCGGCGTCAGGTGGATCTCGCCGTCCGGCCCGCTCGCGGTCCGGCGTGCGAGGTCGACCTGCAACGGGTCCGAGTGCGAGCCGCGGCGGCTGCTGCGCCGTCCTCACGTTGCGCCGCAGCGCGGCGCGGATGCGCGCGAGCAGCTCCGGCGCGCCGAACGGCTTCGTCACGTAGTCGTCCGCGCCGGCGTCCAGCGCAGCGACCTTCTGCTCCTCCATCGTGCGGGCCGACAGCACGACGATGGGGACCGGCGACCAGGTCCTCACGCGCCGGATCACGTCGAGGCCGCTGCCGTCCGGCAGGCCGAGGTCGACGATCATCAGGTCGGGCTTGTGCGTGCGCGCCTCGACGTCGGCGCGCGCGGCCGTGTCCGCCTCGACGACGCGGTAGCTGTTCCGCCTCCAGCAGCGCGCGCAGGACGCGCCGGATGCCCGGCTCGTCCTCGACCACCAGCACCTGGTGCATGGCCTCGGTCACGACGCGGGCTCCGTCGCCGGAAGCGTGAACTCGAAACGCGCGCCGCCGCCCAGCCGGCGCTCGCGCATGGATCTCGCCGCCGTGCGCGCGCACGATGGCGCGGCAGATCGCGAGCCCGAGGCCGACGCCCGACCGTCGCCGGCTCGCCCTCGCCGCGCTGGAACTTGTCGAACAGCCGTTCCGGATCGCCCGCCGGGAATCCGGGGCCATCGTCGTCCACGGTGACGCGAACGATCGCGCCGTCGGCGACCGCCGAGACACGGGCGCGCGTGCCCGCCGGCGTGTACTTGACGACGTTGTCGAACAGGTTGCCGAAGAGCTGCACGATCAGCGCGCCGTCCACGTGCACCGCCGGCAGGTCCGGCGCAAGGTCGATGACGAACTGGTGCGCGCGGGCGCGATCGCCGAGACGCTGCAGGGCGGTCGCCGCGAGGTCGTCGAGCGTCTCCCAGTCGCGGCGCAGCGCCACCTGCCCGGACTCCAGGCGCGTCAGGTCGAGCACGTTGGAGATGAGGTCCGTCATCTCCCGGGCCTTGTCCTCGATCGAGCCGGCAAGCGCCGCTCGGGTCGGCTCGTCGAGGGACGTCGCCCTGCCGCACGAGCGTGCTCGCGGCTCCCGCCATCACGGCGAGCGGCGTGCGCAGGTCGTGCGAGATCGAGGCCAGCAGCGTGTTGCGCAGCCGCTCGCCCTCGGCGGCGACGCGCGCCGCTTCGGTGGCTTCGCCGAGCCGCTCGCGCTCGAGCGCGATCCCGATCTGCCCCGCAAAGGTCTCGAGCAGGTGCAGCTGCTCGGGCAGCAGCACGCGGCGGCGGTTCGACCGGCAGGACGGCCAGCACGCCGAGGCGCTGCCGCTCGTCCCCCAGCGGCAGGTAGAGCGCCGGCGCGGAGGGCAGCGTGTCCGACCCGAGGCCGGCGCGGCGGCCGCTGTCGGCCACCCATTGGGCGATGGAGAGATCCGCGCCGCGGAACGACCCGGGCATCGGCGTCTCTCCGGCGGCAGCCGTATGCGACCCGCCGGCGTCCGGCAGCAGCACGACCGCCTCGCACTCGAACACCTCGGCGACGTGCTTGACCGCCACGCGCGCCATGCCGGAGATCCCGCGAGTCGCCGCGAGCTCGCGGCTCATCGCGTACAGGAGCGCCGTGCGCCGCTCGCGGGCGCCGGCCACCCGGGTCTGCTGCCGCACGCTCGCCATGAGGTTGGCGATCACGAGCGTCACGACCAGCATGACCGCGAAAGTGATGACGTACTGGACGTCGGACACGGCGAACGTGTACCGGGGCGGCACGAAGAAGAAATCGAAGGCCGCGACATTGGCGACCGCACTCACGACGGCAGGGACGCGGCCGAAACGCAGTCCGGCGACGGTGGCGCCCAGCACGTAGACCATCGCGATGTTGGTCAGCTCGAAGTGCGGGAACATCGCGAAGCCCGCGGCCGTGCAGATTGCGGTCGTCAGGAGCGCCCAGCCGATGCGCTCCCAGTGGATCGCGGCTGCCGCAGGCCGCGCCGGCGCCCGCTGTCCGCTTCGCTTCGCCGCCATTCGGCACCTCGGCGATCGTGATGACGTCGAATCGCCGCGCGCTCCGTCGACCAGCACCGTCGTCGTCGACGGCCGGACCCACGCGCGCCAGCCGCGTCGCTTCGGTGCGCCCACGAGCACGCGCGTCGCCTTGCGCGTCTCCGCGTATTCGGCGATCGCTTCCGCGGCCGTGTGGCCATCCAGCGTCACGGTCTCGGCGCCCAGGGATTCCGCGAGCCGCAGCAGGTCGATCCGCCGGTTGCGCTCGGCCTCCGAGAGCTTCAGGAGATCCGGCGTCTCGACGTAGACCGCCGACCAGTCGGCATCGAGCGCATCCGCCATCCGCTTGCCGGCGCGAACGAGCTGCTCCGACTGCTGATCCGGCCCGATCGCGACCAGGATCCGGTCCCGCGCAAGCCAGGGCTGCGAGCCCGGGACGGGCCCGCGCGCCGCACGCACCGCGACATCCACGCGGTCCGCCACGCGCCGCAGCGCGAGTTCGCGCAGGGCCATGAGGTTCGGCTTGCGGAAAAACCGCTCGATGGCGGATGCGACCTCGTCGGGAACGTACACCTTGCCGGCCTTGAGTCGCGCGATCAGGTCGTCCGGAGGCAGGTCGATGAGCTCGACCTCGTCCGCCTGTTCGAAGACCCGGTCGGGCACCGTCTCGCGCTGGCGCACGCCCGTGATCTGGGCGACGACGTCGTTCAGGCTCTCGAGATGCTGGATGTTGACGGTGGTCCAGACGTCGACGCCGGCATCGAGGATCTCCTCGATGTCCTGCCAGCGCTTGGGGTGCCTCGGCGGCGGGTCGCCGCCCGACAGGTTGCTGTGCGCGAGCTCGTCGACGAGCAGGATGGCGGGACGACGGCGCAGCGCGGCATCGAGGTCGAATTCCTGGCGGACGATGTCGCGATAGCGGACCGGCAGCGTCGGCAGCCGTTCGAGGCCCTCCATCAGCCGCTCGGTCTCGACGCGGCCGTGCGGCTCGATGTAGCCGATGACGACTTCCGTGCCGCTGGCCTTCGCGGTTCGCGCCGCTTCCAGCATCGCGTAGGTCTTGCCGACGCCGGCCGATGCGCCGAAGAAGATGCGCAGGCGCCCGCGCCGGGCGCGGGCTTCCTCGGCGCGGACTTGCGCGAGCAACTCGTCCGGGTCGGGGCGCGAGTCGATCATGGACTAGCTTACAGTCGATCGCTCAGTTCGTCGCATCAAGCGCCAGGTTGAGCCGCAGGACGTTGACGCGGGGCTCGCCCAGCAAGCCAAGCGTCCTGCCTTCCGTGGCCGCCCTGCACCTGTGCGCGGACATCGTCCTCGGTCATGCCGCGAAGTCGCGCCACGCGCGCGACCTGGTACTCGGCGGCGGCCGGAGAGATGTGCGGGTCGAGTCCGCTGCCGGATGCCGTCACGAGGTCGACCGGCACCGGCCGGTCGTTGCCGGGATCCGCCTCGCGCAGGGCCTTCACGCGCGCGCTGACCGCCTCGATCAGCGCGGGATTGGTCGCCGCCAGGTTCGAACCCGACGAGGCGCCGCCGTTGTAGGGCTGCGGACCGGTCGCGGACGGCCGGCCCCAGAAGTAGCGCGGATCGCTGAACGACTGGCCGAGCAGTTCCGAACCGACCACGCGCCCGCCGGCGACGATCGCGCTGCCGTCGGCCTGTCGCGGGAAAGCCAGCTTGGCGACGACCGTCACCAGACCCGGATAGAGGAGGCCGGTGACCACCGTCAACAGGGCGAAGACCACGAGCGCCGGACGCAATTCTTTCGATCATGACAGGTACCTCACGCCCACCCGGCGCCCGCCAGCAGCATGTCGATCAGCTTGATGCCGATGAACGGCGCGACGAGCCCGCCGAGTCCGTACACGAGCAGGTTGCGGCGCAGCAGCACCGCGGCCGACGCGGCCCGCGTCTTGACGCCGCGCAGCGCCAGCGGGACCAGGACCACGATGATGAGCGCGTTGAAGATCACCGCCGACAGGATCGCGCTGTCCGGGCTCGAGAGCCCCATGACGTTCAGCGCGTTGAGCGACGGGTAGGTCACCGCGAACGCGGCCGGGATGATCGCGAAGTACTTGGCGACGTCGTTCGCGACCGAGAACGTCGTGAGCGCGCCGCGCGTCACGAGCATCTGCTTGCCGACGTCCACGATCTCGATGAGCTTGGTGGGGTTCGAATCGAGGTCCACCATGTTGCCGGCTTCCTTCGCTGCCTGCGTGCCGGTGTTCATGGCGACCGCCACGTCCGCCTGGGCGAGCGCCGGCGCGTCGTTGGTGCCGTCGCCGCACATGGCGACGAGCCGGCCTTCGGCCTGGTGCTTGCGGATCAGCTCGAGCTTGGCCTCGGGCGTCGCCTCGGCGAGGAACTCGTCGACCCCGGCCTCCGCCGCGATCGCGGCCGCCGTCAGGCGATTGTCGCCGGTCACCATCACGGTCTTGATGCCCATTTCGCGCAGCTCCGCGAACCGCTCGCGGATGTCGAGCTTGACGATGTCGCGCAGCTCGACGACCCCGAGCGCCTTCCGGCCGTCCGCCACGACCAGCGGCGTCGCGCCGCCGCGCGCGATGTCTTCCACCATGTTCGTGACCTTTGCGGGCCAGACGCCGCCTTCGGACTCGACGAACCGCCGCACGGCATCGGCCGCCCCTTTGCGCAGGCGCCGTCCGTCCAGGTCCACGCCGCTCATGCGCGTCTGCGCGGAGAACTTGTGGAATGTGTGCGACGTCGAACCGAGGTCGCGGCCCCGCAGCTCGAACTTGCTTCTTGGCGAGGACCACGATCGAGCGCCCTTCGGGCGTCTCGTCGGCAAGCGATGCGAGCTGGGCCGCCTCCGCCAGTTCCCGGTCCGCCACGCCCGGCGCCGGCTGGAACGAGGTGGCCTGGCGGTCGCCCAGGGTGATGGTCCCGGTCTTGTCCAGCAACAGCACGTCCACGTCGCCCGCGGCTTCGACGGCGCGGCCCGAGGAGGCGATCACGTTGGCACGGATCATGCGGTCCATGCCGGCGATGCCGATCGCCGACAGCAGCCCGCCGATCGTCGTCGGAATCAGGCAGACCAGGAGCGCGATCAGCACCGTGAGCGTCACCACGTCGCCCTTGCCCGGCGGCGGCCACGGCGTACTCCGAGAACGGCGCGAGCGTCGCGGTCGCCAGCAGGAACACGAGCGTCAGGAAGGCCAGCAGGATCGACGAGCGCGATCTCGTTCGGCGTGCGGCCGCGCTTCGCGCCTTCGACCATCGCGATCATGCGGTCCAGGAAGCCTTCGCCCTCGCGGCTGGTGACGCGCACGACGATCCAGTCGGACAGCACGCGCGTGCCGCCGGTCACCGACGAGAAGTCCCCGCCGGCCTCGCGCAGCACCGGCGCGGATTCGCCCGTCACCGCGCTCTCGTTGACCGACGCGACGCCCTCGATGACTTCGCCGTCCGCCGGGATGACGGCGCCGGCCTCCACGACCACCACGTCGTCCCGGCGCAGGGCGCTCGCTTCCACGGTCTGGTAGTTGGCGCGGTCATGACGGCCATCCTGCGTGGCGGCGAGGCGCCTCGCATGCACGTGCCGCCGCATCGAGCGCAGCGCTTCCGCCTGGGCCTTGCCGCGGCCTTCCGCGACCGCCTCGGCGAAGTTGGCGAACAGCACGGTGAGCCAGAGCCAGGCCGCGACCGCCAGGATGAATCCCGGGCGCCCGGCATCCGGCATCGCGCCGCCCGCCGCCGCGAGACCGATGACGGTCGTCAGGATGCTGCCGACGAAGACGACGAACATCACGGGATTGCGGAACTGGACGCGCGGATCCAGCTTCCTGAACGAGTCCCGGATCGCGGCCATCACGATCGGGCGGGTCACCATCGGCTTTCGGGGTGCGTTCATGGGTGTCAACCTGCGCCCGTCATCTGGAGATGCTCGACGATGGGCCCGAGCGCGAGCGCCGGCAGGAATGTCAGCGCACCCACCATCAGCACGACGCCGACCAGCATGACGACGAACAGCGGTCCATGCGTCGGCAGCGTCCCCGCGGTCACCGCGGTCGCCCGCTTGGCCGCGAGGCTGCCCGCGATCGCGAGCACCGGGATCATCAGCCAGTAGCGGGACAGCCACATCGCGATGCCGAGGGCGATGTTGTAGAAGGGCGTGTTCGCCGAGAGGCTCGCGAAGGCGCTGCCGTTGTTGTTGCCGGCCGAGGAGAAGGCGTACAGGATCTCCGAGAACCCGTGCGGCCCGGGATTGAGGACGCTGCCCGTGCCGGCCGGTATGACGCTCGCGATCGCCGTGCCGACGAGCACGACCAGGCAGGGCACCAGCAGCGCGATCGCGGCCATCTTGACCTCGTAGGCCTCGATCTTCTTGCCGAGGTATTCGGGCGTGCGGCCGACCATGAGGCCCGCGATGAACACCGCGACGATCGCGAACATCAGCATGCCGTACAGGCCGCTGCCGACGCCGCCGAACACGACCTCGCCGAGCTGCATCAGCCACATCGGCACCAGGCCGCCGAGCGGCGTGAAGGAGCCGTGCATCGAGTTGACCGAGCCGTTCGAGGCCGCGGTCGTCGCCGTGGCCCAGAGCGCGGAGTTCGCGATGCCGAAGCGCGTCTCCTTGCCCTCCATGTTGCCGCCCGCCTGCGTCTCCGAGGCGGCCTGGTCGGCGCCGAGGGCCGTGAGCCGCGGGTTGCCGGCCTGCTCGGCGGCGAACGCGCCGATCAGCAGCGGCACGAAGATCACGAGCATCGCGGCGAGCAGCGCCCAGCCCTGCCGGCGGTCGCCGACCATCCGCCCGAAGGTGTAGCAGAGCGCGGCCGGGATCAGCAGGATCGCGAGCACCTCGAGGAAGTTCGAGAGCGGCGTCGGGTTCTCGAGCGGGTGCGCGGAGTTCACGTTGAAGAAGCCGCCGCCATTCGTGCCGAGCTGCTTGATGGCGACCTGGCTCGCGGCCGGCCCGAGCGGTATCACCTGCTCCGTCGATCTCTCCCGCCGTGGCTCGACCAGCTCCGCCGTCCGGTAGGCGCGCGAAGCTCTGCACGACGCCCTGCGAGACGAGGACGATCGCGAGCACCAGCGACAGCGGCAGCAGGATGTAGAGCGTGCTGCGCGTGAGGTCCACCCAGAAGTTGCCGATCTCGCCCGACTGGCGCCGCGCGAAGCCGCGGATCAGCGCGACGAGCACCGCCATGCCGGACGCGGCCGACACGAAGTTCTGCACGCCGAGACCGAGCATCTGCGTGAGATAGCTCATCGTCGTCTCGCCGCCGTAGCCCTGCCAGTTCGTGTTGGTGGCGAAGCTCACGGCCGTGTTGAAGGACGAGTCCGGGCGTCACGGCGCCGAAATCCTGCGGATTGAGCGGCAGGACGCCCTGCAGGCGCTGCAGCAGGTAGACGGCGACGAAGCCGATCAGGTTGAAGAGCAGCACCGCGAGCGCGTAGCGCTTCCAGTCGCTCTCCGCCTGGGATCGATGCCCGCCACGCGATAGATCAGCCGCTCGACCGGGCCGAGCACCGGCGAGAGCAACGTGCGCTGGCCCTCGTAGACCGACGCCATGTAGGCGCCCAGCGGCTTGACGAGCAGGACGAGCACGCCGACGTAGAGCGCGAGCTGCAGGAGTCCCTGGCCGGTCATTGGAATTTCTCCGGCTTCAGCAGCGCGACGACGAGATAGACGCCAAGCGCGACGGCGAGCAGCAGCCCCAGGATGTCG
This sequence comes from uncultured Gammaproteobacteria bacterium, assembly GCA_963823415.1. Taxonomy (GTDB): domain Bacteria; phylum Pseudomonadota; class Gammaproteobacteria; order Steroidobacterales; family Steroidobacteraceae; genus SCUD01. The sequence continues at coordinate 44,328 of CAWGLJ010000002.1, forward strand.
AAGGCCGCTCATGGCCGGCCCCGCAGCCGGTCCGCAAGCCGTAGAGCAGCCAGGTCGTGCGCGACCAGCAGCGGCCGTCGCGATGACGACGATCAGTTCGATGGGCATGCGAGCCCTCCCGCCGCGTCAGAAAGTCCGCGCGATGCCGACGACCGCCTGGTCGTCGCCGATGTTCTTGCCGAGCACGGTGTAGCCCGCGTCCTCGGCGTTGGTCGTCGTGAACGTCAGCGACGCGGTCCAGCCCTTGCCGAGACCGTAGTTCAGCGTCGCGCGGTAGTCTTCGTAGCTGTACAGGGCGTCGTTCGTCGTGCCCTGGAGCGCGGCATACGCGCTCGTGCCCTTGAAGTTCTGGCGGCCGGCGTGCGCCGCCAACGTGAACCGGTCGTTGAGCGGCACCGTCACCGTCAGGTCGAGATAGTCGCTCCCCTCGCTGTCCTCGACGCCGAACAGGTTGCTGAAGGCATACGAGTACTTGAGCGTCGCCCACTTCCAGCCGATCGCCGCATAGGCTTCATCCGTGTGCGGCTCGACTGTCCCTGCGGGCAGTGCCCGGTAGGAACCCGGATACTCGTAGCGCAGGTAGCCGGCGTCCGCGGAGAAGCCGTTGTCCCAGGACTTGCGGAATCCGCCGTACAGGTCCCACTCGAGGCTGTTGCTGTTGCCCGCGTTGGTGTCCGAGAACCAGCTGACGTTCGAGAGCCAGGTCCCGGCGTAGAATCCGCTCGCGTGCGCGTAGTCGGCGCCGCCCTGCACGGCCGGGCGCTGGTTGGTCTGCGCCAGGCCGCGGAAGACGTACTGGGAGTAAGACGCCGACGTTGGCAGTCAGGGTGTGGGGGCTGTCCTCGGCGCCGGGCCGTGCCGGCAAGCGCCAGCAGGGCGGCCGCGACACCCCAGCGAATGGTATTGGCGCGCATGATGTGCCTCGAATTTCCAGGGGCCATGCTGCGCCCGGCCCGCCATCCCGGGCAGACAGGAAGGCGTTAGTATTTCTCCCATGCTGATCAACTGCGTCGCCTACCAGGACGGCAAGCGGATCGGCGAGATCCAGCCGGCCGAGATCCATCGCTACCTGGCGATGCCCGGCTGCTTCGTCTGGGTCGCCCTGCTCGAGCGCAACCCGGAGGTGCTCGAGGAGATGCAGGCGCAGTTCGGCCTGCACCCGCTCGCGGTCGAGGACGCCCGGCACGGCCACCAGCGCCCGAAGATCGAGGACTACGGCGACTCGCTGTTCATCGTGCTGCACCTGCTCGAGGAGGACAGCGACGGCCTGCGCGTCGGCGAGGTCGACGTGTTCGCCGGGCCGAACTACATCCTCACGATCCGCAGCCACGCCGAAAAAGGCTTCCAGGCCGTGCGCGCGCGCTGCGAGGCCGAACCGGAGCTGCTGAAGCTCGGCTCCGGCTACGTGCTCTACGCGCTGATCGACGCGGCGGTCGACCGCTACTTCCCGCTGCTCGACGCCCTCGAGACCGAACTCGAGGGCATCGAGGACCGCATCTTCGCCGGCACCTCGCCGCGCGAGAACGTCGAGGCGCTCTACGCGCCTCAAGCAGAAGCTCGGCGTGTTCCGCCACGCCGTCGCGCCGCTGCTGGAGGCCGTCAACAACCTCTACGGCGCGCGCGCCCCGCGCGTCTGCTCGGACATGAAGGAATACTTCCGCGACATCGCCGACCACCTGCTGCGGCTCAACCAGACCATCGAGTCGATCCGCGACACGATCGCCACCGCGATCGCCGTCAACCTGTCCATGGTCAGCGTCCAGGAGAACGAGACGATGAAGCGGCTGGCGGCCTACGGCGCGCTGGTCGCCGTGCCGACCATGATCGCGGGCATCTACGGCATGAACTTCGAGCACATGCCCGAGCTCGGCTGGAGGTACGGCTACTGGACCGTGGTCGGGGATCATGGTCGCGATCGACGTCTGGCTCTTCTACCGCCTGCGCAAGGCGAAGTGGCTGTAGTGACCGCGGAGCGCACGCTACTTCCTCGGCACGCACGACGAGGAGCTCGAGCGGCTCGGGCTGCAGCACCGCGTCTGGCGGCCGACCGTGCTCGAGTGCTGGCGCCGCGCCGGCATCGGGCCCGGCTCGAAGGTGCTCGACGTCGGCGCGGGACCCGGCTTCGCCTCCGCCGACCTCGCGGAGATCGTCGGCGCCGCGGGCCGCGTCGTCGCGGTCGAGCGCTCCGCGCGCTTCGTCGAGGCGGGCCGCGCCATGCTCGCGGACCGCGGTCACGCGAACTTCGAGTTCCACGAGCTCGACCTCATGACCGACGCGCTGCCCGCGGGCGGCATGGACGCGAGCTGGTGCCGCTGGGTCGCGTGCTTCGTCGCCTCCCCGGCGCTGCTGATCGACAAGCTCGCGGCCGTGATCCGGCCGGGCGGCGTCGCGATCTTCCACGAGTACATCGAGTACGACACGCTGCGCATCTCGACCGCGGGCCCGCGCATGCGCGAGTTCGTGCGCCAGGTCGAGCAGGGCTGGCGCGAGGCCGGCGGCGAGCCGAACATCGCGCCCGTCGTCGTGAAGCTCCTGCAGGAGCGCGGCTTCTCGATCCGCGACGCGATCCCGCGCGTGTTCTGCGTGCGCCCGGGCGACCTGATGTGGCAGTGGCCGGCGACCTTCATCGACATCCACCTGCGCCACCAGCTCGAGCTCGGCCGCATCGAGCCGTCCTGGGCCGAGGCCGTGCGCGCCGAGTTCGCCGCCGCCGGGCAGCAGGCGGCGACGCTGCTCATCACGCCGATGGTGCTGGAGATCGTCGCCGTAAGGAGGCGTCAATAGTGCCCCTGTGCGGTCGCCGCCGCCATCTTCGCCGGTCGTGCTGTACCGGAACACGAACGGGAACACGATCGCCGAGCGCGAGCGCATAGCCCGCGAACGTCAGCCAGATGCTCTGCCAGTCGCGCACGCCGCCGACGGTGTAGTGGTCGACGACCGCGCCCGCGACCATCGTGCCGAGGAAGGCGCCGAGCCCGTTGGTCATGATCATGAACAGCCCCTGCGCGCTCGCGCGGATGCGCGGGTTCGCCTCGAGGTTCACGTACATCGACGCCGGAGATGTTGAAGAAGTCGAAGGCCATGCCGTAGACGATCATCGACATCACCAGCATCCACAGGCCCGGGCCCGGGTCGCCGAAGGCGAACAGGCCGAAGCGCAGCACCCAGGCGAAGATCGCGATCAGCATCACGACCTTGATGCCGAAGCGCTGCAGGAAGAACGGGATCGTCAGGATGAAGAGCGTCTCGGAGATCTGCGAGATCGACGACAGCAGGATCGGGTGCTTGACGCCGAAGGAGTCCGGGTAGGTCGTCGTTGAAGTCGGTCAGGAAGTCGCCGCCGAAGGCGTTCGTGATCTGCAGCGCCCCGCCCAGCATCATCGCGCACAGGAAGAACACGACCATCTGCAGGCGCTTGAACAGGACGAACGCGTCGAGGCCGAGCGCCTCCGCGATCGAGCGCTTGCCCTCGCCGCGCGCCGGCGGGCAGGCCGGCATCGTGAAGCCGTAGAGGCCGAGGAACGCCGCGGCGCGCCGCGCTGATGTAGAGCTGGCCGGTGGTCAGCGTCGAGCCCGAGAGGTCCGTGGCACCACATCGCGATGATGAACCCGACGGTGCCCCAGACGCGGATCGGCGGGAAGCTTCCGGATGAAGTTCATGCCCTGCTGCTCGAGCACGCGGTAGGAGATCGCGTTGTTGAGCGCGATGGTCGGCATGTAGACGCAGGCGTTCAGCAGCATGATGAAGTAGAGCGTCTCGTAGTCGCGCACCGTGGACGCCCAGACGATCAGCGCGGCGCCGGTCAGGTGCAGGATCCCGTACAGCCGCTCGGCGTTCACCCAGCGGTCCGCGATGATGCCCATGACGCCCGGCATGAACAGCGAGGCGACGCCCATCGTCCCGTAGATGCTGCCGATCTGCAGGCCGGTGAAGCCGAGCGCCTTGCTCATGTAGGCGCCGAAGGAGATGAGCCAGGCGCCCCATACGAAGAACTGCATGAAGTTCATCACCGTGAGGCGCAACGGGATGCTCATGCAGCGGGTGCTTGTTCCGGGATCAGTCTTTCTTGAAGAGTGCGGAGCCGAGCCAGCTCACGAGGCTGATGATGATCGCCGCCCAGAACGCCGGCCAGAAGCCGGCGATCGAGAAGCCGGGCAGGAAGGCCGCCACGAGGCCGAGCATCGCGGCGTTCACGACCAGCAGGAACAGCCCGAGCGTCACCAGCGTCACCGGCAGCGTCAGCAGCACGACGATCGGCCGCACGATCGCGTTGACGACGCCGAGCAGGAGCGCCGCGAAGATCAGCGTGGTCGGGGTCGTGACCGTGATGCCGGAGACCCATTCCGTGGCGAGCCAGAGGCCGAGCGCCGCGATCAGCACCCGGAGGATGAAGAAGACCATGGGCTCAGCGTACGCGACGGCCGCGCTTGATGACAACATCGACCGACTGCAGCAGCGCCGGGGTTGCGCAGCACGTCGCCGCGCACGGCGATGACGTCGGCGATCTTGCCGGGCGAAATCGCGCCGGACTGGTGGCCGACGCCCATGGCGGTCGCCGCGTCGTGCGTCGCGGCCCGGATCGCGCGCACCACGGGCAGGCCGCAGTGGCGCATCCAGAAATCGATCTCCTGCCAGGTCGCGCGCGAGTGCAGGTGGCCGGGCGCGCCCGCGCCCGAGCCGAGCAGCAGCAGCACCTTCGCCTCGTCGAGCTGGCGCAGCTTCTCGCACAGTCCCGTCGAGTCCACCAGGGGCAGGCTCGCGAGCGATCCCTTGATGTCCGCGGCGACCAGCTCCGGCAGCTGCTCGACCGCGCGCGGGTCGTCGAGCGGCTCGTCGTTCTGCTTCAGCGACTCGAGGTTGAGCAGGCGCCGAGATCGCGGGCGTCCAGGCGATCGGCCGTGCGCCCGCCTGCGTGAGCCGGCCGGTGACCGCCTGCATCATCTCGGCCGGGAACGGCCCCGCGCCCGTGCCGGTGCCGAGGAAGCCGTCGAACTGCGCGGCCGCGCCGCGCACGACGTCGGCCGGCTTGTTCGGCGAGGCGTGCACCGGCAGTCCGCGGATGCGCGCTTCCGAGACCGACGGCCTCGAGTCTCCTCGGCCGTCCACATCTCGACGTCCGCGAGCAGCACGTAGTCGACACCCGCATTCGCGAGGCGCTGTACCTTGGCGCGCACGTCGGGCGCGCCGCTGACTTCCCACTGCCAGTCGCCCGTGCCCGCCGGCGCGAGCTTGCGCGAGCGCAGGGCCGGAGACGTAGAGGTCGGGCCCGTCGATGATCCGCTCGCGCACCCGGCCGCGCACGCGGACCGCGGCCTCGAGCGGCGCCGCGACGTCGCGCGCGCTCGTCACGCCCGCCGCGAGCAGCTGGCGCGCCGCGATCGGCATCACGACGCGCTCGGCGAGCGGCCCGTAGGTCTCGTTCCAGCGCGCGGAGTCGCCGTGGCCGAGGCGCATCAGGTCCACCTGCATGTCCCACAGGCCCGGCAGCACGGTCATGCCCTCGGTCGAGACGACTTCCGCGCCCTCCGGGATGACGACCTGGCCCGACGCCGCCGACGGCGAGGATCCGGTCGCCCTCGATCACGACGATGCCGTCCGGGATCGGGTCGTTGCCGTAGCCGTCGATGACGGTGCCGCCGGCGAGCACGAGCGTCGCGCCCGCGACGATCGTCGCGAGCATCACGGCGCCGCCTCCGCCGATCGTGCCGTCCTTGAGCCGCAGCTGCAGCTGGGCGAAGGCCAGCGCCCAGCCCGTGCGCAGGCGCACCAGCATCTTCGCGTACTCCTCGTCCGCGGGCACGCCCGGCCCCGATCACGCGCAGCATCCGCTGTCCCTTGCGTCTCGTCGATGATGAAGTCCTCCATCAGCGCGCTGTCAGGCAACGCCGGCCAGTCGGAGTTCGGCTCGTAGAGGAGCTGCAGCCGCGCGCCCGGCTCGAAGCGCTCGATCTGCGCCTCGCGCCGGCCGAACAGGCGCGAGACCGTCGCATAGCGCCCGCCCACGCGCGGCTCGACGATGGCCTCGGTCGCGAGCCAGGCGCGTGAGCAGCCGCGGGATCGGTCAGCGCGCGCCACAGCGTCGCGGCGCCCGCGGCCGTCTCGAAGCCCTGCATGTAGCCGCGCGTCTGCCGTTCTCATTCGGCGGCCGGCTCGGCCGCCTGCCGCAATTCGCGGTCACGGCGGGCGCGCTGCTGCGCCGACGTGATCACGTCGTCCGGGTCCGACCCGTCGCGCGGCCAGGTCGCCGTGCCGACGCTCACGGTCATGCGCTGCAGGCGCTCGCCGACCGGGAACAGGCTGCGGTAGACGTGGTTGCGGATGCGCTGCGCGACGGTCTCGGCGACCTCCGGCGTCGCCTCGGGCAGGAACAGCACGAACTCGTCGCCGCCCGCGCGCGCGGCCATGTCGGTGTTGCGGATCGCCCGCTGGATCGCGCTCGCCACCGCGGTGATGGCGCGGTTGCCGGCCTGGTGGCCGTGCTCGTCGTTGAGCGCCTTGAGGTCGTCCATGTCCACCAGCAGGATCGCGTAGCTGCCGCGCGCGTCGCGGGCGCGCAGGCCGTGCTCGCGCGCGAGCGTCGCCTTGAACGTGCGCAGGTTCAGGATGCCCGGTCAGGCTGTCGCGCTCGACCATCTCCTCGATCCGGCGCCGCGCGGTCAGGATCGAGCCGGCGAGCGCCTGGGTCACGTAGGCGACCAGCGCCCAGGGACCGAGCTGGCCGAACAGCCGCGTCAGCAGCTCGCCCGGCCGGCGGCAGCGCGCCCTCGCCCGCGAGCAGCGAGAGCCAGGCGAGCAGGACGGCCGCGAACGATCAGGAGCGCGCCGCGGCGGCCGAGCGTCATCGCGACGACGACGATCGGCAGCAGGTAGAGGTTCGCGAGCGGGCTCAGCGCGCCGCCGGTCCGGCTCGCCACGACGGTGATGAAGACGACCATCGCGGCGGCGCCGAGCGCGATGCGGCCGCGCGTGCCCCGCACCGGGAAGCCGCGCCAGCGGAAGGCGAGGACGAACGAGCGCGTAGGCCGCGATCGCGACGTACAGCAGGCGCGCGGACGGCTGGCGGCGCGCCGAGCGCGAGCGCGTAGAGCGCGACGGCCAGCAGCACCAGCAGTCCACGCGCGCGAGGCTGCTTGAGGATGCTCGCGTGCTCGTCCTGCTGCGACCATCTCGCGCCGCATGTGCCGCGGCGCCTGCGCGATGCCGGACTTGTCCGTCGCGTCTCGGTCATGCGGCGGCCGGCTTCTCGCGCTCGAGGCGCGACTCGATCGCCTGGCGCGCCGCGCGGCCCTCGAGTTCCTCGACCAGCGCGAGCGCGAAGTCGAGCGCCGTGCCGGGCCCGCGCGAGGTGATCACGCCGCGGTCCACGACCACCGCGTCGCCGACCACGGTGGACGCCGCCGCGTCCTCGAGGAAGCCGGGATAGCTGGTCGCGCGGCGGCCCTCGCAGCACGCCGGCGGCCGCCAGCACCATCGGCGCGGCGCAGATCGCGGCGACCGGGCGGCCCGCGGCGTGCAGCCGGCGGACGACGTCGGCGATGCGCGGGTCGTTCTTCAGGTGCTCGGCGCCCGGCATGCCGCCGGGCAGCGCGATCATGTCGAAGTCCTGCTCCGACGAGCGCGGCGAGCGGCGTGTCGGCGGCGAGCCGGATGCCGTGCGCCCCGGTCACCGGGCTGCCGGCGAGCGAGGCGACGACGACCTCGATGCCCGGCGCGACGCAGGATGTCGATGATGGTGACGGCCTCGAGTTCCTCGAAGCCCTCCGCGAGCGGAACCAGCACGCGCTTCATTGCGCCACGGCGACCTGCGTGCCGCCGGCCTTGAGCCAGGCGACGGCCGCGCGGATCTCCGGGTCGGCCTCGCCCTCCGGCGGCGGATCGCCGGCGCGGCTCGGGCTCCGGCCGCGGCAGCGCCACGTCCGGCTCGATGCCGCGCTCGTGGATCGAGACGCCGGAGGGCGTGAAGTAGCGCGAGGTGGTGAGCTTCAGCGCCTGCCCGTCCTCGAGCGGCAGCACCGTCTGCACCGAGCCCTTGCCGAAGGTCTTCTGGCCGAACAGGCGCGCGCGGCCGTTGTCGCGCAGCGCGCCGGCGACGATCTCCGCCGCGGAGGCCGAGCCCTCGTTCACGAGCACGGCGATCGGCGTGCCGCGCGCGAGGTCGCCCGTCCATCGCCTCCATGCGGAAGCGCGACTCCGCCGAGCGCCCTTCGGCCGAGACGATCGTGCCGCGCTCGAGGAAGAAGTCCGACACCTCGACGGCGGCGTCGAGCACGCCGCCCGGGTTGTTGCGCAGGTCCAGCACGAGCCCGCGCAGCCGCCCGCCCGCCTGCTCCTCGAGCGCCAGCACCGCGGCCTCCGTGTCCGCGCCCGTGGTGTCGCTGAACTGCGAGATGCGCAGGTACCCGATGCCGGGCTCGAGCATCTCGTAGCGCACCGAGTGCACGGAGACCATGGCGCGCACGATCGCGAACTCGAGCGGGTGCGTCAGCGGCTCGCGGCCGATGCCGAGCTTCACGACCGTGCCCGGCTCGCCGCGGATGCTCGGCGATCGCGTCGTTGAGCGGGCCGGCGCCGCAGCGGCCGGCCGTCGATCGAGAGGATCGTGTCGCCCGCGCGGATGCCGGCGCGCGCCGCGGGCGAGCCGTCGAGCGGCGCGATCACGGTCAGCACGTCGTCCGTCGATCGTCACCTCGACGCCGATGCCGGAGTAGTTGCCCTCGGTCGCGATCCTGAGGTCCTCGAACTCCTCCGCGTCCATGAAGGACGAGTGCGGGTCGAGCTCGCCGACCATGCCGCGGATCGCGTTCGACATGAGCTGGTGGCTTGTCGGTCTTGTCGACGTAGTCGTCGCGGATCAGGCCCGATGACCTCGGCCAGCAGGCGCGCGTCCTTCGCGGGCAGGTCCGGCGCCTCGCGGCCGTGGCGCGCGATCCACACGGTCAGCGCCGCAAGGCCGACGCCCGCGAGGCAGCCGAGCAGGGCGGCGAGCACGGTGCGCCGGGTCGGTTCATGGGTTCATGTTACCGCGAGCACGCCGCCACGCGGCATCTCCGGGGCGTCAGTCGGTCGCGGATTCCTGCAGGGCCATCGCTTCGTACAGGGCGAGGTCGCCGAGCACCTGGTCGATCGGCACCGGGCGGCCGATCGCGAAGCCCTGGCCGTAGTCCACGCCGAGCCCCGCCATGCGCGTGCGCAGGTCGTCGGTCTCGACATATTCCGCGACGGTCTCCATGCCCATGGTGCGCGCCAGCTGGGCGATCGCGCGCACCATCGATTCGGTGCGCGGGTTGACGCCGGCGTCGCGCACGAAGGCGCCGTCGATCTTCAGCACCGAGACCGGCAGCGACTTGAGGTAGACGAGCGAGGACAGGCCGGTGCCGAAGTCGTCGAGCGCGAAGGTGCAGCCGAGCGCGCGCAGGCGCTGCATCATCCGGTCGGCGCGGCGCGAGGTTCGAGACCGCGGAGGTCTCCGTCAGCTCGAAGCAGAGGATCTCGGGCGGCAGGCCGGAGTCCGTGATCGTGCCCTCGAGGAACTCGAGGAACTCCTCCGAGGCGATCGAGGCGCCGGAGATGTTGATCGAGAAGCGTCATCGCGCGCCCGCGCAGCAGGCACGCCTGGGCGGCGAGCGCGCCGATCGCGTTCTTGATCACCCAGCGGTCGATCGCCGGCAGCAGCTGGTAGCGCTCGGCCGCGGACAGGAATTTCTCCGGCGGCAGCAGCTCGCTGTTCTCGCTGACCATGCGCAGCAGGAACTCGAAGCGCGGCTCCGTGTGCTCGGCGTTGAGCGGCAGGATCGGCTGCGCGAACAGCGCGAAGCGGTCCGCGGCGAGCGCCTCGTGCAGCGCCTGCACCACGACGATGTCGGTGCTGCGGCGCATGATGCTCTGGTCGGCGTCCTGGAAGATCTCGACGCGGTTGCGGCCGCGGTCCTTCGCCGCCTTGCAGGCGATCTCCGCGTTGGCGATGCCCGTGCGCGAGCCGGTTCTGCGATTCGTCCGGCAGCTCGGCCGCGCCGACAGCTCACCGAGACCTGCACGGTGCCGTCGCCGCGCGCGTAGGTGAGGTCCGCGCACTGGCGGCGCAGCATCTCGCCGATCTGCTGCGCGAACTCGAGCGTGCAGTCGGGCAGGAACACCGCGAAGCGGTCGCCGGCGATGCGCGCCGCGAGCGCGCCCGGCCGCGGCTTCTTGCGCAGCACCTCGGCGACCTTGCCGATCACCTCGTCGCCGACGTGCATGCCGAAGTTGTCGTTGACGACGTGCACGCGGTCGATGTCGAGGTACAGCACGCACTCCGGCGCCGGCTGGCGCCGCGCCGCGAGCTGGCCCCGCACCTGGGTCTCGAACGCCGGGCGCGTGAGCAGCGACGTCAGCTGGTCGAAGTTGTTCTGCGAGCGTGGTCGTCGTCTTGCGCGACAGCAGCTCGACGAGCCGCTCGGTGCGCGCTCGAAGTTCGGCGCCGTCCTCGGCGCGGAACAGCGCGAGGAAGCCGGTCACGCGGCCCGAGGCGTGGCGCACCGGCGTGCACAGGATCTTGTAGGGCGGCAGCTCGATCGGGCGCACCTTGATCTTGTTGATCACCAGGTTGCGGCGCTGCAGCTGCACCCAGTTGAGCAGGTGCCGGTGGATCTTGGTCAGGAGCTCGACCTGCGGGCGCTCGCCGCGCGGCGCCTTGCAGATCGCGATGTTGCGCTCCGGGCACGACCAGCGCGCCGAGGTGGCAGCCGAGGTGGTCCACGCAGGTCTGCACCAGCACGCCGAGTTCGTCGCCGGCCTGCGGGCTGTCCGGGTCGGTCGGCGCCATCTTGAGCAGCAGGTCGAGGTCGTCGTCGCGCGACTGCAGGTCGCGCGTCAGGCCCTCGACGCTCGCGCGCGCCTCGAGCTCGCGCTGCAGGCACTCGAGCGCGGGCAGCGACCAGCGACTGCACGAAGCGAGAACGGGCGGTTCTCGCCGTCGCGGGTCAGGAGCATCGCGACCGCGATGACCTCGCCTTCGTTCGCCGCGCAGGCGGAAGACGTAGGCCGGCGCGCCTTCGTGGTCCTGGCTGAAGCCGTCGATGCGCCCGGTCGTCGCCGGCGGCACGCGCTCGAGGGCCGCGGCGACCAGCGGCGCCGGGTCCGGGCCGTCGTAGCCGTCGGCGGCCCAGAGCACGCTGGCCGCGCGCGTCGTAGAACGCCGATCCCGAGCGCGCGCGGCATCAGCATCCGAGGAGCTGGCCGTACGGGTCGAGATCCGGCTTCAGGCTTGCCGAGGTGCGCGGGGAGGTCCATGGGGGCGGTCGAGGCCACGGCGCAGGGTCGCCTACGGGCCACCCCCCGTCTTTGACGTAATCGGCAGTTTGTAGGACGCGGCGGCCCCCACTAGGGGGATGGCCGCCGGAACCAGGGAACCGGGTCTACAGGCTTGGCCCCACGGCGAATTTCGAGGTACAGGCCGGGCTGGCTGCGGCCCCCGGTATCCCCCACCGTCGCGATCGCCTCGCCCGCCTTCGACCCGGTCGCCGACCGCCTTGTAGAGCTGCTCGTTGTGGGCGTAGAGGCTCATGTAGCCGCCGTGGTCCACGATGACGAGCAGGCCCATGCCCGGCAGCCAGTCGCGCGTAGGCGACGCGGCCGTCGTAGATCGCCTTCACCGGCGCTGCCGCGCGGCGCCTCGATCATGACGCCGTTCCACTTGAGGCCGCCGCCGCGCGCCTGCGCCGAAGCGCGCCGTGATCTTGCCCGCGACCGGCCAGGCGAGGCGGCCCGCGGACCTTCTCGAACGCCTGGCCGCCGGTCGGCGGCAGGTCGCTCATGGCCCGGCGCAGGTCCGCGACCAGTTTCTCGAGCGAGGCCGCCTCGCGTTTCAGCTTCGCGATCGAGTCGTTGCGCGACTTGATCTGCGCGTTCATCGCCTTCAGCGCGCGGCTGCGCTCGTCGCGCGCCGCGTCCACGGACGGAGAGCTCCTTCCGGCTCTCCGCCTCGAGCGCCGCGAGCCGCTCGCGCTCCGCGGCCTCCGCCTTCGCGTCCTCGTCGAGCTGGGCGACGATGCCCTGGATCTCGGCGATCTTGGCCGAGCGCGCGCGCCCGAAATACGAGTAATAGACCAGCATGCGGCCGAGGGTCGCGGGATCCTCCTGCGAGAGCAGCAGCTTGAACTGCTCCTCGCCGCCCGCCGACGTAGGCGCTGCGCAGCTCCGCCGCCAGGACGTCGCGCTGCTTCGCGAGCGCCGCTTCGTTCCGCGCCCGGTCGGCGGCGAGCGACTTCAGCTTCGCGTCGCTCTCGGCGCAGGCGCTTCTGCACGTCGCTGAGGCGCCCGCGCGCGCCCTGCACGTTCTCCTCGGCGTCGCGCAGCTGCCCGGACAGGGCGTCGCGCTTGTCCGTGTCGCGGCGCATGTTGCTTCTGCAGCTCGGCGATCTTGTCGCGCACGGCCTGCAGTTCCCGCTCCGGGTCGTCCTGGGCCGCCGCCGCCGAAGGCCAGGGTCGCCGCGAGCAGCCGGCAAGCATTTGATTAATCAGGCGATGCCCTCCTCATATATAATGCGCGGCTCCCATGGACCGACTGACTCGATTATTCCACCAATCACCCGTTCCTGGCGGGCGGGCTCCTGCTCATGATCCTCGTCGTCCTCGCCTACGAGATCCGGCAGCGCGGCGCCGCGGCCTTCGCGATCGCGCCGAACGAAGCGATCCGCCTCACCAATGCCGGCGCCGTGCTGGTGGACCTGCGCTCGCCGAACCAGTTCAAGGACGGCCACATCACCGGGGCGCGCAACCTGCCGGGCGACCAGATCGCGGCGGATCCCAAGGCCCTCGAGAAACTCGCCGACAAGACCGTCGTCCTCTACTGCGACAACGGCATGACGACCGCGGCCGCCCAGCGGACCCTGGCGAGCGCCGGCGCGAAGAACGTGTTCAGCCTGCGCGGCGGGCTCGCCGCCTGGAAGCAGGAGAATCTGCCGGTCGTCAAGGGCTGAGGGCGGCCGATGCCCGAGGTGACGGTCTACACGACGGGCTTCTGCGGCTATTGCACGCAGGTGATGGCGCTCCTGGCGCGACACGGCATCCCGTTCACCGAGGTGAGCGTCGAGGATCACCCCGGTTTGCCGGGACAGTTGCTGGCACGCAGCGGACGGCGCACGCTGCCGCAGGTTTACGTCGGCGAGCGGTACATCGGCGGGGCGGCGGAACTCGCGGCCCTCGACCGAAGCGGCGAATTACTCGGAATCATCCAAGCGAGGAATGACGATGGCTGATGAGAACACCACGCCGGCCGGCGCGGGCGATGGCGCGACCAACGGCCAGGGCCCGGCGGTCGCCCTGCAGACGGTCTACATCAAGGACCTGTCCTTCGAGGCGCCCAAGGGACCGCTTGATGCCGTCGCAGGCGCAGCAGGACCCGAAGATCTCGCTGAACCTCAGCACGATGTCGAACAACGTCGGCCAGGACGCGCACGAAGTCATCCTGTCCGTGACGCTCGAGGCGAAGAACGGCGACGTCGCCGTCTACCTCGCCGAGGTCAAGCAGGCGGGCCTGTTCCTGGTGCGCGGCTTCGGCGCCGACGAGACGCGGCGCATCCTCGGCTCCTTCGCGCCGAACCTGCTCTTCCCCTACATCCGCCAGACCGTGTCGGACGTCGTGATGAAGGGCGGCTTCCCGCCGTTCCTGCTGCCGCACGTCAACTTCGACGCGCTGTTCGAGCGCTCGCTGCAGGAGCAGGCCGCACGCCAGCAAGGCCAGCCCGCGCCCGAACAGGCGAACTGAGCCGACCGGATGCGGCCGATCGTCGTGCTGGGCGCCGGTTCCTGGGGAACGGCGCTCGCGATCCAGTTCGCGCGCGGCGGCGGCCCGACGGTGCTCTGGGGCCGCGCCGAGGACGAGCCCGAGAAGCTCGCCCGGGAGCGGGTGAATACCCGCTACCTGCCCGGGGCGCAGTTCCCGCCCTCGCTCGCGATCGAGCCGGACCTCGCAAGGCGCTCGCCGCGGGCGACGACGTCGTGCTGGTCGTGCCCTCGAGCGCGCTGCGCGCGGTGCTCACCGAGATCAAGCCGATGCTCGGCGACAAGGCGCGCATCGCCTGGGCCAGCAAGGGTTTCGAGCTCTCGACCGGCAAGCTCCCGCACGAGGTCGCGCGCGAGGTGCTGGGGCCGGCCGTCCCGATCGCCGTGCTGTCCGGCCCGACCTTCGCGAAGGAGGTCGGGCAGGGCCTGCCGACCGCGATCGCCGTCGCCTCCCCCCACGACGACTATGCCCTCGAGCTCGCGGAGCGGATTTCCTCCGGGGGCTTTCGCGCCTACACGCAGTCCGACATCGTCGGCGTCGAGATCGGCGGCGCGGTCAAGAACGTGCTCGCGATCGCGACCGGCTGCTCGGACGGCCTCGGCTACGGCTCCAACTCGCCGCGTGTTCCTGATCACGCGCGGGCTCGCCGAGCTGATGCGCCTCGGCGTCGCGCTCGGCGCGAAGCGCGAGACGCTGATGGGCCTCGCCGGCCTCGGCGACCTCGTGCTCACCTGCACCGACGACCAGTCGCGCAACCGCCGCTTCGGCCGCGCGCTCGCGGCGGGCAAGCCGGTGGACGCAGGCGATCGCCGAGATCGGGCAGGTGGTCGAGGGTTACCACGCCGCGAAGGCCGTGCACTTCGTCGCCGAGAAGCACGACGTGGACATGCCGATCTGCAACTTCGTGTACGACGTCCTGCACCGCGGCGTGCCGCTCGAAGGATGTCGTCGACGTCGATGCTCGCGCGCGAAGTCACGCCGGAGAACTGAGCGGGGGCACCTGCTCCATCAGCGCGAGCGGCCGGCCTTCCGGGTCCTTGAAGAACGCCATCCACTCTTCGGTGCCGTCCGCGTGGCGGAAGATCATGTGCGGGGCGTTGGTGAACTCGACGCCGCGCGCCTTCAGCGCCTTGCACGCGGACTCGATGTCCGTGACCTTCAGGTAGAGGATGGATTCCGGTCCCGGCGCCGCGCCTTCCTGGCTGAGATAGAGGCGCGTGCCGCCGCAATCGAAGAACGCGAGCTTGCCGAAGGTGTAGAGGTGCGGGAGGCCGAGCGTGTCGCGGTACCAGCGCTCGGACTCGGCGATGTCGCGCACGCTGCGTGAGACCTGGCCGATGGGGCCGAGCTTGAAGTTCGCACGGTCATGTTGTTCTCCTTGCGCGCCTTCGGGCTGTCCGCCGGCGCGCCGCTCCAGTGACGGAGTTCCTGTCGATTGGCGAGGCCGAGTTTCGCCAGCGCGTTGCGGACGTGAAACCGCACCGCGTCGCGGCTGATGCCGCGGCGCTTCGCGATCGCCGCGTCCGAGAGGCCGTGGCGCACGGCGTTGACGACGCGCCATTCCGCCGGCGTCAGTCGGTCGTCATGCGGAGGGCGGCCGCGTTTTCTGGCCATGCGACATGCTAGGTGCGGGCGGGTCGAATTACCCTCCCCAGGGGGTGTCGCGGGGTTGTAGGCGGCCAGAAAAACCTCTTTAACCCGTTGCTTTATATAGTCTTTATGGTAGGATACTGTATATAACAACAGCCTGCTGGAGTTCGCCATGGAAGGGGAGTTCTCGTCGGTTTCCACGCCGGAGCTGGTGTCCGAGATCACGACGCTGGCGGGTCATTTGAATGCCGGGAATGCGCGGTTCCTGGCGCTGATCGCCGAGCTGGATCGGCGGCAGCGGCTGGGCGGAGGCGGGCGTGAAGTCCTGCGCGCACTGGCTGAACTGGAAGTGCGGGATCGAGCTGGGCGCGGCGCGCGAGAAGGTCCGAGTGGCGCGGGCGCTCGAGACGCTGCCGCGGGTGGCGGCGGCGATGGCCGAAGGCCGAGTCAGCTACTCCAAGGTCGCGGGCGATGACTCGCGTGGCGGACGCCGGCAACGAAGCCTACCTGTTGAACATCGCCCTGTGCGGGACGGCGAGCCATGTCGAGGACGTGGTGCGCGGCTACCGGCGCGCACTCGATGCGGCAGAGCTGACCCGCGAGGCGGTGCAGCAGCGGGACCAGCACCTGTGGTTCCACACCGAGCCGGATGGCTCGATGGCGATCCGCGGCCGGGTGCCGGCGGAGGTCGGAGCGCTGTTCAAGCGGGCGCTGCGAGGCGGCGGTGGACAGCCTGCCGATCCCGGAAAACGTTTCCGGCCGGAACGTTTTCGGAGAGCGAAGAGCTGCATCGCTCCCGGAAGCGCCGGGTCGAGGCGCTGGCCACGATGGCCGAGAGCTTCCTGGCGACCGGTCCGCGGGATCTCTCCGGATCGGACCGCCAGCAGATCGTGGTGCATGTGGATGCCGAGACCCTCAAGCACTCTCATGCCGGTCGCTGCGAGCTGGAACATGGCCCGTCGATCGCTGCGGAGACTGCGCGACGCCTCGCCTGCGACTGCAGCGTGGTGCGGATCGTCGAGGACGCGAAGGGCGAGCCGCTGGATGTCGGGCCGCAAGACCCGGACCATCCCGCCGGGCATCCGCCGGGCCCTGCAGGCCCGGGACAAGGGCTGCCGCTTCCCCGGCTGCACGTTCAAGCGCTACGTGGACGGCCACCACGTGAAGCACTGGGTCGAATGGCGGGGAGACGAAGCTCTCGAACCTCGTCACCCTGTGCCGCTTCCACCACCGGCTGGTGCATGAAGGGCAGGTCGTCGATCCAGACGCTCGACGACGGGGCGTTCCGGTTCGTCAGGCCGGACGGCCAGACCTTCGACAGTCCGGCGCCGACGACCGACGACTGGACGAGCTGGTCGCCACACAGGCGTCGGCCGACATCCGCATCACGCCGTCGACCGCCGTCACCCGCTGGACCGGCGAGGCGCTCGACCTCGGTCTCGCCATCGAGCTGGCTGATGCAGCGACGCCGAGAAAAACGTTTCCGCGGAAACGTGAGGGGCTGACTCGATGCGGTAATTCGAGAGCGCTTATTCACGCGACGGCCTCGACCGGACCTCCCGGCCGCGCGGCATACAACGCCAGCCACTCGTGCGCGAGGTGCGCCGCCGCCAGCGCCGTGATCTCGCCCACGTCATACGCCGGCGCCACCTCGACGACGTCCATGCCCGACGAAGTCGATGCCGGCGAGTCCCTTCACGATCGCGATCGCCTGCGCCGACGACAGCCCGCCCGCCACCGGCGTCCCGGTGCCGGGCGCAAACGCCGGATCCAGGCAATCGATGTCGAACGTGAGATACGCCTTCTTCGCTCGCCGACGATGCGCCGCACCTCGGAAACCACCGCCTGCGCGCCGTGCTCGTGCACCCAGGCCGCATCGAGCACGTTGAATCCCATCAGGTCGTCGTTGTGGGTCCGAAGCCCGATCTGCACCGAGGCCTTCGGGTCGACGAGGCCCTCGCGCGCGGCGTGATAGAACATCGTCCCGTGATCCACGCGGCCCGTGCCTTCCGCATCGTTCCAGGTGTCCGAGTGGGCGTCGAAATGGATCAGCGACAGCGGGCCATGCTTGCTGCACGTGCGCCTTCAGCAGCGGATAGCTGATGAAGTGATCGCCGCCCAGCGTCAGCATCGCCGCGCCGGTCGCGAGGATCGCATCCGCATGCGCCTCGATCGCCGCCGGGATGCCCTCCGGCCGTCCGTGGTCCCAGGCGCAGTCGCCGTAATCGACGACCGCCAGCTTCTCGAGCGGGTCGAACGCGCAGCCATAGGGCCGCGTCCAGGCGATCTGCGACGACGCCGCGCGGATCGCGCGCGGGCCGAAGCGGGCGCCGGGCCGGTTGGTGGTCGCCGTGTCGAGCGGGATGCCCGTCACGGCGACGTCGACGCCGGCGAGGTCCTTCGTGTAGCGGCAGCGCAGGAAACTCAGCGCGCCGGCGAAGGCCGGCTCGACTTTCGGGCCCTTGGCATCGCGCGCCGTGAAGGCGAGGTCGTTTTTCATCTTCATAGTGTGCCTGATCAGCTTCCGGGGAAGCCGAGCTGCCGCCAGGCCTCGAACACCACGACGGCCACCGCGTTCGAGAGATTGAGGCTGCGATTGCCGGGCACCATCGGCAGGCGGACGAGCCGCTCGCGCGGCCAGGCCGCCAGCGTCTCCGCCGGCAATCCCGCCGTCTCGCGCCCGAACAGGAAGGCGTCGCCCGGCGCGGTAACGCACCTCGTCGTAGCGCGCGACCCGCCCGGTCTCGACCGCGAACACCCGCGCATCCCCGAGCGCCGCGAGGCAGTCCGGCAGGCTCGCGTGCTCGCGCACCCGCGACATCTCGTGGTAGTCGAGCCCGGCCCGCTTCACCCGCGCGTCGTCGAGCGTGAACCCGAGCGGCCGCACCAGGTGCAGCGTCGCGCCGGTGTTGGCGCACAGCCGGATGGCGTTGCCCGCGTTCGGGGGAATCTCGGGTTCGAAGAGGATGACGTGGAACACGACTATAATTATGCCGTGGACACCGCCTCGGGCCCCGCCGCTTCCCTCGCCGTCGATTTCTGCGGCCTGAGGTTCTCCTCGCCGATCGTGCTGCTCTCCGGCTGCGTCGGCTTCGGCGAGGAGTACACGCGCGTCGCCGGCTTCTCGAACCGCGACGTCGGCGCGATCGTGCTGAAGGGCACGACCGGCCAGCCGCGCCTCGGCAACCCGCCGCACCGCGTGACGGAAACCCCGTACGGCATGATCAACGCGATCGGCCTGCAGAACCCCGGCGTCGACGCCGTGGTGCGCGAAGATCCTGCCGACGCTCGACTTCACCGAGACGCGCTTCCTCGCGAACGTCTGCGGCTCGACCATCGAGGAGTACGCCGAGGTCACGCGCCGCTTCGACGATTCGCCGATCGACGCGATGGAGATCAACATCTCCTGCCCGAACGTCAAGGAAGGCGGCGTGCAGTTCGGCAACTACCCGGAGATGAGCGCGCGCGTGGTCGCGGCCTGCCGCGGCGCGACGAAGAAGCCGCTCATCACCAAGCTCTCGCCCAACCAGACCGACATCCGCGAGAACGCGCGCCTGTGCATCGAGGCCGGCAGCGACGGGCTCGCCGTCATCAACACGATCTCGGGGATGGCGATCGACGCCGCGACGCGCCGGCCCGTGATCGGCAACGTCCAGGGCGGCGTCTCGGGACCCGCGATCAAGCCGATCGCGCTGCTGAAGGTGAAGCAGGTCTACGAGGTCGCGGGCCCGAAGCGGATCCCGATCATCGGCCAGGGCGGCATCGCGAGCGCGACCGACGCGATCGAGTTCCTGATCGCGGGCGCGAGCGCCGTCGGGCTCGGCACGGCGCTCTTCTACGACCCGCTGCTGTGCCCCAAGGTCAATGCCGGCATCGCGAAGTATCTCGCGGCTGCCGGCATGACCTCGGTCGCCGAACTGACGGGCTACGCTCGTTACGGCTTGAGCACCGCGTTCACCGCGCGCTCGGCGTTGATGAACCCGTAGCCGTCGAGCGGGCTGTAGCCCGTGCCGATCTCGTTCTGCATGCGGCCCTCGAAGGTCGTGCCGTCCGTCGAAGTTGCCGAAGAAGCGCGCACCGTCCGGCAGGATTTCTCCCGACGGCAGCAGCACGCCGCCGCCGAGCAGGTCCGCCGAGCCGCCCGCCACCGCGCCGGCCGGCCCGATCGCGTCGGCCTCGTCGCGGTCGGTCGCGAACGCGATGAGGTCGTTGCGGCCGAGGCCGTCGAGGAAGCGCAGGCGCAGCTGCTTCCACTGCCCCGCCACGCCGGGCGGCGCCGCGGGCTGCGAGAACACCGCGCGCACGCGGTTCGCATCGACGCCCTTCGCCGTACCGATCACGAACGGCAGGCCGACGTCCTCGCGCTCGTCGAACACCAGCCCGCGCGGCCGACCCGTCGGATTCGCGCTCGGCCCGTGGATGGAGAAACCGGCCACGGCCTTGCCGCCGTTCCAGAGCGTGAAGAAGTTCGGGTCCTCGCCGGCCTGCTGGTTCTGGTCCCCGGCCGCGCTGATCACGAGCATCCCCGGGCCCGCGGCCACCGCGCCCGACGCGTAGTGCGGGTCGAGGTCGTGCGGGAAGGCGCTCTGCTGCAGGACGCGCCGCATGCGGTTGGGCTTGACGCTGCCCGGCCCGCCGGCGGCCTGCAGCACCAGCGCTCCGATGGCCGCGGCGTGCGGCGCCGCGCGCTCGTGCCGAAGAAGTTCGGCAGCGTGTCCTCGTCCTCGAGCGCGTCCTCGAAGAAGAACGTGGTGTTCGCCCCGTCCATCGCGGCGAGGTCCGGCTTCTCGCGCACGTCCGGCTTGCCGAGCCGGCGGTTGTTGCGGTTGAAGTAGATCGTCGACGGTCCCGGCGAGGTGAAGAACTCGGGGATGAACGGCCGGAAGAACGGATAGGCCGCGACGCCGATCGCGCCGCGCGCCGAGTTGTGGCCGTAGGTCACCGGGCTCAGGTAGCTGAAGTGCTCCTGCGGGCGGATGCCGCTGAAGCCGACGTAGCGGATGCGGTCCGCGACGTTGCGGTTGTTCTTCGGCGGCACGTTCGCGCGCGCGATCACCATCTGCAGCGTCGCCTCGGGCAGGCCGCCGCCCTCGAGCGGCCGGTTCGAGAACAGGTTCTGTTCCGAGAAGGCGCCGATGAAGGTGCCGTCTTCCAGGAAGAACAGCAGGTTGTAGTCGGACAGCACCTGCTCGGCGACCTCGACCTCCGAGACGCGGTACAGGAAGTCGCCGGACTGGTCCTCGGTGAAGCTGTCGACCAGCACGAAGTAGGTGCCTGTCGCCGGCAGCTCGAGGGTCAGCGACTCGGGGTTCGTGGTGTTGTCCACGAACTGGATGAAGCTGCCGTTCGGGTCGAACAGCGCGAAGGTGACGTCCGGGTTCGCATCGCCCGGTCCGTCTCTCGTCGCCGTCGACGAAGATCTCGACCAGCTTCCCCGCCTCGCCGTCGAAGGTGACGACGGTGTCGCCGCCCTCCGGCACCGTGCCCGTGCCTTCGGCGATGACGCCGACGACGGTCGGCGGCTGCGGGTCGAAGGGCTCGTTCCACTGGAACACGATGAGGCTGCCGCCGTCGGCCTGGATCGTCTGCGCGATGTCGCGCCCGCGGCCGGCGTCGAAGTCGTGGAAGCCGCCGGCGTACAGCGCCGGGTCGACGCCGCTGAAGTCGAGGTTGGTGCCGGCCCAGGACTGCGCGCGTCCCGGCACGATGCGCACCGCGGAATCGTAGGACTCCGAGCCCGAGCGGTTGCCCGCCGAGGAGAAGTGCGAGATGCCGGCCGCCGCCACGTCGTCCACCGCCTGCGCGACGATGCCGTCCTGGAACATCGGCTCGGTCGGGTAGATGACGTCGTCGACGATGATGTCGGCCTTGAAGCCCGCCAGTGCGTTCGGCGCGTCGGCGAAGCCGCCGAGCGCGCGGATGTTGTTCGCGAAGTTGACCTCGCCGCCGTTCGCCGTCGCGAAACCGAGCCGCGCCTTCGGCGCGACGTCGTGCACGATCTGCACCATGGCGCGACCCTCGTCCGTGTCGCCCGGATCGCCTTCCTGGAGCACCTCGACCGGCATCGAGTTGCCGAGCGGGTTGCCGGGCCCCGGCAGGTCGCCGCTCAGCGACGTCATCGGTCGCAGTCGTGATCGAACCTTCGACGTCGTAGCTGTCCGACATCACGCCGATGGTGATGCCGCGACCGTTGATGCCGGCCGGGCAGCTTGTTGATCCGGTGCAGGACGCCGGCCCGCGGTCTGCGCGGCGCCTGCGTCCGTGAACATCGGGCTCGAGGGCACGACCGCGCGAATGCCGCGCCGGGTCGCGATCGCGGCCAGCGAAGCGGCGGGCACGTAAGCCTCGATCACGCCGGCGCGGTAGCGCGCATCGGAGGCGCGCACTTCGACGCCTGCGATCGCGGACAGGTCCTTGAGCACCGTCGCGAGCGGCAGCTGGCCGTCGAGCGTGATGCGCACCAGCGGCCGGGCGGACTGGTCGAACACGACGGAGTGGCGCAGTTCAAGGCCGCCCGCGCGGCCGGCGGCGGCCTTGGCGTTGGCCGCGGGTGAAGCGATGGCATCGAGTCCGCCGCCCAGGTTGCGCGGGACCGGTTTCGCCGCCGCGAACGAGGGCGTGAGGGCGAGCGCGACCAGCGCCGCCGCGAGGGCCTGATTGGACATGGACGGACTCCCCTGGATTCGAGTGTCCGGACCCTAAGCGATAGGGCCTGTAAGGCTCAACGCAGGGGGAAGCAGGGTTTGCGAACGACCGTTAAGTTGAGCAAACGTGCTTCAGCCCGGCCGCAGGTCCTCGGCCCCGATCATGAACTGCCGGCTGGTCGGGTAGGCGAATTCGATGCCGCGCGCGGCGAAGTCGTCCATGAGCTGCAGGTTGATCGCCTGCTGGATGTCCATGAAGGTGTTGTATTCCGCGGCGAGTACCGTATAGACGGCCTCGAACAGCAGCGCCGAGTCGCCGAAGCTCGCGAAATGCGCGCGGTCGAAACGCGTCTTCGGCTGCGCGCGGATTGCGGCCTCGATCAACGCCGGCACTTCGCGCACGGTTTCGCGCGGTGTCTCGTACGCGATGCTGATGCTGAACGAGGCGCGCCGCTCGTAGAGCAGGCCGTAGTTCCGCACCCGGCTCTTCAGCAGGTCGCCGTTCGAGACCACGATCTGCTCGCCCGACAGGGAACGCAGCCGCGTGCTCTTGATGCCGATCTGCTCGACCGTGCCCTTTTCGTCGCCGATGACCAGGAAGTCGCCGACTCGGAACGGCTTGTCGAGCGCGATGGACAGTGACGCGAACAGGTCGCCGAGGATGTTCTGCACGGCGAGGGCGATCGCGATGCCGCCGACGCCGAGGCCCGCGATCAGCGGCCCGATCTGCACGCCGAGGTTCGTGAGCAGCATCAGGAAGGCGACGACCCAGACCATCAGCACGCCGACGAAGCGCAGGATGTTCAGGCTGGCCGCGCCCTCCGCGCCCGCCAGGTCGTGTGCGCGCCGCGTGTCGATCGCGTGGCGTACGGCGGCGGAGAGCCAGAGCGCCACCTGCCACCACACGACAACCAGGATCGCCGGTGTCCAGGTAGCGATCGGCCTGCGGCGGAATCCGGAGCCAGCGCATCGCGAGGTAGGTCGCGACGGCGAACATGAATATGCGCGTGGTCGCGTCGAGCAGGGTCTGCAGCGACACCAGGAAGGCGACCGGGTGGTCCGCCATCCGCGCTGCGCACCCGGCGCGCGATGAATGCGCGCGCGAGCGGCAGCACGGTGAACCACAGCGCGAAGGTCAGGGCCGCCTTCGTCCAGGCGGCGAGCGTGTTGCCGTAGTAGACGGTCTGGCCGAGTTCGCGGAGCTCTTCGGAGATCATCGCCGAATTATAGTTATTCGAGGCCGAGTTCGCGGAGCTTGCGCGTCAGCGTGTTCCGGCCCCAGCCGATGAGCTTCGCCGCTTCCTGGCGCCGGCCCTGCACGCGTTCGAGGGCGGCCTGCGCGAGCGTGCTTCTCGAAGCGCGCGGTCGCGACGTCGAGCAGCGGCGGCCCGCCGCCCGCGAGGTGTCGCGCGGCCCAGGCCTCGAGCTCGCGGCACCAGTCGTCCGCCGTCGGCGGCGCGCCCTCGCCGCCGAGGTCCGGCGGGATGTCCTCGACGCGGATCTCGCGTCCGGGCGCCGTGACGGTCAGGCGGCGCGCGGCGTTCACGAGCTGGCGCACGTTGCCCGGCCAGCCGAAGGCGACGAGGCGGCTGCGCGCGTCCGCCGCCAGCGTCTTCGGCTCGACGCCGAGTTCGCGCGCGGCGAGCGCGAGGTAGTGCGCGAGCAGTTCCGGGATGTCGCCCGGCCGCTCGCGCAAGGAAGGCACGCGCATGCGGATCACGTTCAGGCGGTGCAGCAGGTCCTCGCGGAACCGGCCCGCCTTCACCAGCGCATCGAGGTCCTGGTGGGTCGCGGCGATCACGCGCACGTCGACCTTGACCGGCGTGCTGCCGCCCACGCGGTAGAACTCGCCCTCCGCGAGCACGCGCAGCAGCCGCACCTGCAGCGCAAGGCTCATGTCGCCGATCTCGTCGAGGAACAGCGTGCCGCCGTCGGCCTGCTCGAAGCGCCCGCGGCGCATCGCGTCCGCGCCGGTGAACGAACCCTTCTCGTGGCCGAACAGCTCCGACTCCAGCAGCTCCGAGGCGATCGCCGAGGTGTTGAGCGCGATGAACGGACCGTTCGCGCGCGGGCTGTGCCGGTGCAGGGCGCGGGCGACGAGTTCCTTGCCGGTGCCGGACTCGCCGGTCACGAGCACGGAAAGGCTCGAGCGCGACAGCCGGCCGATCGCGCGGAACACCTCCTGCATCGCCGGCGCCTGGCCGAGGATGCCCGGAATCGGCGCGGTGCCGCCCTCGGCGCCGCGCGCGACGCCGGGCGCCGACGCGCGCCGCACCAGCGCGACGGCCTCGTCGATGTCGAAGGGCTTCGGCAGGTACTCGAATGCGCCGCCGCGATAGGCGGCGACCGCGTGGTCGAGGTCCGAATGCGCGGTCATCACGATCACCGGCAGGCCCGGGTATTCGCGTCGCGCGATCTCCAGCAGCCGCAGGCCCTCCGTGCCGGGCATGCGCACGTCGGTCAGCAGCACGTCCGGCCGCCGCGTCCCGAGCGCGGCCAGCGCCGCGTCGGCGTGGTCGAAACTGCGCGGCTCCATGCCGCCCTGGCGCAGCGCGCGCTCGAGCACCCAGCGGATCGACGCGTCGTCGTCCACCACCCAGACCTCAAGCGGCTTGGTCATGCCCGTTCTCCATCGGCAGCAGCAGCGAAAAGACGGTGCGGCCCGGCCGGCTGTCGAACTCGACGATGCCGCCGTGGCGCGTCGCGATGTCCTGGGCGACGGCGAGTCCGAGGCCGGTGCCGCCGGGCCGCGCGGTCACCAGCGGATAGAAGATCGTCTCGCCGAGCTCGGGCGGCACGCCCGGCCCGTCGTCCTCGAACTGCAGCGACGCGACCAGGCGGTGGCGCTCGGTGCCGATCGTCGCGTTCGTCAGCGCGCGGCTGCGCAGCGTGAGCCGGCCGCTGCCGCCGAGCGCCTGCACGGCGTTGCGCGCGAGGTTCAGCATCGCCTGCACCAGCAGGTCGCGGTCGAGGGACAGCAGCGGCAGGCTCGGGTCGTAGTCGCGCTCGATCACGACGCCCGCCGGCGCCTCGGCGCGCGCGAGCCGGTAGACGCGGTCGATCAGCTCGTGGACGTTCTCGTGCTCGCGCCGCACCGGCCGCGCGGGCCCGAGCAGGCTGTCCACCAGCGCGCACAGCCGGTCCGCCTCGCCGATGATCACGCGCGTGTACTCGCGCAGTTCCTCGGTCGGCAGCTCGCGCTCCAGCAGTTGCGCGGCGCCGCGCAGGCCGCCGAGCGGGTTCTTGATCTCGTGCGCGAGCTGGCGCGCCATCGCGCGGCTGCCGCCCTGCTGCACGAGCAGGGCCGCGTCGCGCGTCATGCGCGAGGGCTGGGTCGTGTCGGCGATCTCGACCAGCACGCCGCCCGGCATCGCGGCCGCGAGCGGCGTCAGGGTCACGTCCGCCTGGTAGCGCACGTCGGCGCGCGCGGCGGGTACGAGCGGGAATGCCGCGCAGCGCCAGCGGTTCGTGGCTCTCGCGGCTGCGCGCGAGCAGCGCGTCGATCGCGGCGGCATCCGCGAGCAGCGTGGCGAGCCTGCGCCCGCGGGCTGCGGCCTGGCTGGTCGCGAGCAGCGCGGCCGCCGCCTGGTTCAGCCAGGCGATCTCCGAGCGCGCGTCGACGACCAGGATCGCGGTGGCGAGCAGGTCGGGGATCGCGGCGGGATCGGGCGCGGGACGCGCCTGCAGCTCATCCGCCATGGCGCGGCTCCCGCCCGGCGGCGGCGACGCGCAGTGGACTTAGCGGGAGGGTGCGGGCGACGGCCGCGGCGTAGGTGTCGGCCGCGGGGGCGGACGCGGCGTCGGTCGCGCCTGCGGGCTCTGCGGCGAGTTGATCGAGGGCTGCCGCACGTGGAAGCTGATCTGCTGGCTCGAGAGCACGGGCCGCCCGGCCTGGTCGAGGATGCTCGCGCGCAGGAAGTAGCTGCCGCGCTCGAGGTCCGCGAACTCCATGCTGAGCCCTGTCGCCTCGTGCCGGTTGCCGTTCAGGAAGAACACCACCGAGTGGTCCGGCCGCAGCGTCCCGTCCAGCTCCGCCGACGCCGTCACCACCGCGTCGCCGCCGAAGAACACCTGGTCGGGTGTCGGCGAGACGATCGCCAGCGTGCTGTACGGCGAGACTTCCTCGGGCGGGGGCTCGTCCTCCCCGCTGCCGGAACTGACCGCCGCTGCCGCCGACGAATCCTCCACGGGATCCATCGTGTTCGGCTCGATCGATCTTGATCAGCACCGCGCTGTCGGAGCCCGGCTGGTCCGCGAAGTGGACGACGCCGTCCTTGTCCACCCAGCGGTAGATGTCCTGGGACGCGGCCGCCAGGGAAACCGCCAGTCCGGCGAGGATCAGGATGCTGCGCATGGACACCAGCATAGCCCCTGTCGCACCGGGCTGACAAAGTGTGACCTGCGTCTCAGAGGCTGAAGTACATGTCGAGCTCCACGGGGTGCGTCGACATGCGGAAACGCGTCACTTCGGCCTGCTTCAGCGCGATGTACGCGTCGATCAGGTCGTCGCTGAACACGCCGCCGCGCTTCAGGAACTCGCGGTCGCCGTCGAGGTGCTCGAGCGCCATGTCGAGCGAGTGGCAGACCTCGGGAATGTTCTTCGCCTCCTCGGGCGGCAGGTCGTACAGGTCCTTGTCCGAGGCCTCGCCCGGGTGGATCTTGTTCTGGATGCCGTCGAGCCCCGCCATCATCATCGAGGCGAAGGCGAAATACGGGTTCGCGCTCGAGTCCGGGAAGCGCACCTCGATGCGCCGGCCCTTCGGGTTCGAGACCCACGGAATGCGGATCGACGCCGAGCGGTTCCTCGCGCTGTAGGCCAGCATGACCGGCGCCTCGAAGCCCGGCACCAGGCGCTTGTAGCTGTTCGTGCCCGGGTTGGTGAAGGCGTTGATCGCCTTCGCGTGCTTGATGATGCCGCCGATGTAATAGAGCGCGACGTCGGACAGGCCCGCGTAGCGCTCGCCCGAGAAGATGTTCTTGCCTTCCTTCTGCAGCGACTGGTGCACGTGCATGCCGCTGCCGTTGTCGCCGACCAGCGGCTTCGGCATGAAGGTGAGCGTCTTGCCGTAGCCGTGCGCGACGTTCCACAGCGCGTACTTGAGGATCTGCACCTCGTCGGCCTTCTTCGTCAGCGTGTTCGGGCCGACGTTGATCTCGCCCTGGCCGCCGGTGCCCACTTCGTGGTGGTGCACTTCGACCTTGAGGCCGAGCTCCTCGCAGGCCTCGCACATCGCGGTGCGCAGGTCCTGGAAGCGGTCGACCGGCGGCACCGGGAAGTAGCCGCCCTTCACGCCCGGCCGATGGCCCATGTTGCCGCCTTCGTAGGCCGTGCCGGAATTCCACGCGCCCTGCACCGAGTCGATCAGGTAGCTGCAGCCGTTGCAGCTCGTTGGTCCAGCGCACGCTGTCGAAGATGAAGAATTCGTTCTCCGGCCCGAACAGGCAGGAGTCGGCGATGCCGGTCGACTTCAGGTAGGCCTCGGCACGCTTGCCGAGCGAGCGCGGGTCGCGCGAGTAGCCCTGCATGGTCGTCGGCTCGACGATGTCGCAGCGCAGGAGGAGCGTCGTCTCTTCGAAGAAGGGATCGATCAGCGCCGTCGACGGGATCCGGCATCAGGATCATGTCGGACTCGTTGATGCCCTTCCAGCCGGCGATCGAGGAGCCGTCGAACATCTTGCCGTCGACGAAGAAGTCCTCGTCCACCATCCGCGTCGGGATGCTGATGTGCTGCTCCTTGCCGCGCGAGTCCGTGAAGCGCAGGTCGCAGTACTTGATCTCTTTCTCTTTGATGAATTTGACGACGTCGGCCGGGGTCATGTCCGTCTCCCTGATTCTTTCGCTCTAGAGCGCGATCCCTGTCATGGTGCAAGGACCATGCCAGATTGATTAAATCAATGGCTTAGGACTACTGTTATTGATGCGCCGTATGCACCACTGCGGTGCAGCGCACGATAGCAGACGCACCAAACAGGTGCGACGACATTCCAGGCGGTCCTCGGCACAATCGCCGCGCCATGCGGCTCAACAAGCACATCAGCGAGAGCGGGATCTGTTCGCGGCGCGAGGCCGACGCCTGGATCGCGGCCGGCCGGGTGACCGTCAATGGCGCGCCGGGCGCGCTCGGCACGCAGGTGAAGCCCGGCGACGTCGTGCTCGTCGACGGGCAGCCGCTGCCGGTGCGCAAGACCGCGGTCTACATCGCGCTCAACAAGCCGCGCGGGCATCACCTGCACGACCGAGCGCGACGTGCCCGGCAACATCGTCGACTTCGTCGGCCACGCCGAGCGCATCTTCCCGATCGGCCGCCTCGACAAGGATTCCGAGGGCCTCATCCTCCTCACCAACGACGGCGACATCGTCAACGAGGTGCTGCGCGAGGAGCACGGCCACGAAAAGGAGTACCTCGTGACCGTCGAGCCCGGCGGTCACCGCGAACTTCCTGTCGATGATGGCGGCGGGCGTGCGCATCGGCGCCGAGAAGACGAAACCGGCGACGCGTCACGCGCGTGGACGCGAACCGGTTCCGCATCGTCCTGACCCAGGGACTCAACCGCCAGATCCGCCGCATGTGCTCGGCGCTCGGCTGGCGCGTGAAGCACCTGGTGCGCCTGCGCATCATGCACATCCGCTCGGCGACCTGCCGTGCCGGGCGCTGGCGCGACCTCACGGAAGCGGAACTGACAGCCGCTCCTCGCTATACTTGCGCATGCCAAAAGGCGCTGAAAAAACGCCGCCGAAGACGTTCCAGGACCTGATCCTGACGCTGCAGCGCTACTGGGCGGAGCAGGGCTGCGTGCTGCTCCAGCCTTACGACATGGAAGTCGGCGCGGGCACTTTCCACACCGCGACCTTCCTGCGCGCGCTCGGTCCGGAGCCCTGGAACGCCGCCTATGTGCAGCCGAGCCGGAGGCCTACAGACGGCCGATACGGCGACAACCCGTTCCGGCTGCAGCACTACTACCAGTTCCAGGTCGTGATGAAGCCCTCGCCGGACGACATCATCGAGCGCTACTTCGGCTCGCTCGCCGCGCTCGGCATCGATCCGCTGGTGCACGACCTGCGCCTCGTCGAGGACAACTGGGAATCGCCGACGCTCGGCGCCTGGGGACTCGGCTGGGAGGTGTGGCTGAACGGCATGGAAGTCACGCAGTTCACGTACTTCCAGCAGGCCGGGCGGACTCGACTGCAAGCCGGTGATGGGCGAGATCACCTACGGGCTCGAGCGGCTCGCGATGTACCTGCAGGGCGTCGAGAGCGTCTACGACCTCACCTGGGCCGACGGCCCGCAGGGACGCGTCACCTACGGCGACGTCTACCACCAGAACGAGGTCGAGCAGTCCGCGGTTCAACTTCGAGCACGCGGACACGGCTTCGCTGTTCGCCGAGTTCGACCAGCGCGAGAAGAACTGCAAGGCGCTGCTCGAGGTCGCCGCTGCCGCTGCCCGCCTACGAGCAGACCCTGAAGGCCTCGCACGTCTTCAACCTGCTCGACGCGCGCAAGGCCATCAGCGTCACCGAGCGGCAGCGCTACATCCTGCGCGTGCGGGCGCTGGCCCGCGGCGTTGCCGGCGCGTACTACGCGAGCCGCGAGGCGCAGGGCTTTCCACTGCTGCGAACGGGGACTGTCACCTTTTCGCGCTCTGGCGAAAGGGGACTGTCCCCTCTGACACCCATGAACCGCCACGACTTCCTGGTCGAGATCGGCGCGGAGGAAATGCCGCCGAAGAGCCTCGCCGCCCTCGGCGAAGCCTTCCGCGACGGCGTCGTCGCCGGCCTCGAGGCGGCGCGGCCTGTCGCACGGTGCGGTCCAGGCCTACTTCACGCCGCGGCGCCTGGCCGTCCTGGTCCGCAAGCTCCTCGACCGCCAGCCGGAGCAGCGCGTCGAGCGGCGCGGCCCGCCGGTCAAGGCGGCATTCGACGCCGCCGGCAAGCCGACGCGCGCGGCGACCGCTTTCGCCGAGTCCTGCGGCGTCGCGGTCGGGCGAACTCACGCGCATCACCGACGACAAGGGCGAGTTCCTGTTCTGCCGGACCACGCGGGCAGGCGCGCCGGCTGCGAAGCTCCTGCCGGGCATCGTCCAGGCGGCGCTCGACAAGCTCCCGATCGCGCGGCGCATGCGCTGGGGCGCGGGTGCGGCCGAGTTCGTCCGGCCCGTGCACTGGGTCGTCATGCTGCACGGCGACGCCGTCGTGCCGGGCGAGATCCTCGGCATCGCCGCCGGCCGGATGACGCGCGGCCACCGCTTCCACACGAGGAAGCCGATCGCGCTGCGCTCTCCCGGCGGCTACCTCGCGGCGCTGGAAAAGGGCCACGTGCGCGCCGACCACGAGGCGCGGCGCGAGCGCATCCGCGCGGGGGTCGTCGCGGCGGCGGAGCAGGAGGGCGGAACGGCCCTCATCGACCCGGCCGTGCTCGACGAGGTGACGGCCCTGACGGAGTGGCCGGTGCCGCTCGCGGGCGGCTTCGAGCCGCGCTTCCTCGAGCTGCCGCCGGAAGTGCTGATCGCGACGATGCAGGATCACCAGCGCTACTTCCCGGTGCGCGGGCCCGACGGGGCGCTGATGCCGCGCTTCATCGCCGTCGCCAACCTGGAGAGCAAGGACCCGGCGCAGGTACGCGCCGGCAACGAGCGCGTGATCCGGCCGCGGCTCGCCGATGCCGCCTTCTTCTACGCGGCGGACCGCAAGACGAGCCTCGCCAGCCGATGCGAGGCGCTCGGCGCCGTCACTTTCCAGGCCCGGCTCGGCTCGCTCGCGGACAAGACCGCGCGCGTCACCGCCCTGGCCGGCCAGATCGCACGGGTCGCGGGCTACGACGATGCGACTGCGCAGCGCGCCGCCCAGCTCGCCAAGTGCGACCTGCTGACCGACATGGTCGGCGAGTTCCCCGAGCTGCAGGGGGTGATGGGCCGCTATTACGCCCGCCATGACGGGGAGAGCGAGGAGGTCGCCGCCGCCATCGCCGAGCAGTACCTGCCCCGTTTCGCCGGCGATGCCCTGCCCGCGACCGGCGCCGGGCTCGCGCTCGCGATCGCCGACAAGCTCGACACGATCGTCGGGGTCTTCGCCGTCGGCCAGAAGCCGACCGGCACCAAGGACCCGTATGGCCTGCGCCGTTCGGCGCTCGGCGTGCTGCGGATCCTGATCGAGACCGGCATCGCGCTCGACCTGCGCGAGCTGATCCGCACGGCGCTCGATTCGGTCGCGGCCGACGTCGCGCGCCTGGGCGGCAACCCGCCGGCCGAGGGTCTCGCCGAGGAGATCTACGACTACATGATGGAGCGCCTGCGCGCCTGGTACCTCGAGGCGGGCGGCGGCGTCACCACCGAGATGTTCGACGCGGTGCTCGACACCCGACCCGCCTCGCCGCTCGACTTCGACCAGCGCCTGCGCGCGCTCGCCGCCTTCCTGAAGCTCCCCGACGCCGCCGGGCTGACGGCCGCCAACAAGCGCATCGCCAACATCCTGCGCAAGGCCGAGGGAGCAGCCGAGCCCGCGCGTCGATCCGGGCCTGCTCACCGACGCCGAGCGAGCGCACGCTCGCCGACCGAGGTCGAGTCGCTGCGCCAGGACGTCGAGCGGCTCGTCACGGCGCGCCGCTACGAAGACGCGCTCGCGCGGCTCGCGACGCTGCGCGGTCCCGTCGACGCCTTCTTCGACCAGGTGATGGTGATGGCGGACGACGCTGCGCGTGCGCGCGAACCGCCTCGCGCTGCTCGCGGCCTTGCAGCGGCTGTTCCTGCACATCGCCAACCTGTCCCGGCTGCCGGGTTGAACGGCCGCTAACCGGATGTCCTGCAGGCATCGCCAGGTGGCGCAGCATCCCGCCGCTCCAGTGGATCCTCTCGCTCGTCTACACGACGATCCTGTTTCTCGATTCACTGCTGTTCGGACTCGTCATCGTCCTGCTCGGATGGCTGCCGTTTCGCAGGCGCTACGGCCTTGCACGCGCGCTGGGCGTACACGAACATCGGGCTCGCGCGATTTCTGTGCGGCCTCGACTGGATCGTCGATCGGCCGCGAGAACATCCCGCGCGAGGGCGCGCACGTGACGATGTGGAAGCACACCTCCACCTGGGAAACGATGGCGCAGATGGTCGTGTTCCCGCCGCAGGCCTGGGTGCTGAAGCGCGAGATCCTCTGGATCCCGCTGGTCGGCTGGGCGACCTGGCTGATGAAGTGCATCGCCATCGATCGCGGCGCCGGTCACCGCGCCGTCAACCAGGTCCTCGACCAGGGACGCGACCGGCTCGCCGCCGGCATCTGGGTGCTGATCTTCCCCGAAGGCACGCGCATGGCGGCGGGCGAGACGCGCAAGTACGGGATGTCGGGGGCGCTGCTCGCCTCACAGGCGGGCGTGAAGCTGGTGCCGGTCGCGCACAACGCCGGCGACTTCTGGCCGCGGCGCGGACTGCTGAAGAAGCCGGGCCTCGTGCGCGTCGTCATCGGCCCGCCCATCGAGGCGGCCGGCCGGGAGCCGCGCGAGCTGAATGCGGAGGTGCAGGCTGGATCGAGGGGACGATGGCGGAGCTGCGGGGTCCCGCGGACTAGACGTCCAGGTTGGACACGTACAGCGCGTTCTTCTCGATGAACTCGCGCCGCGGCTCGACCGCGTCGCCCATCAGGGTGGTGAAGATGTCGTCGGCGGCGATCGCGTCCTCGATGCGCACCTGCAGGAGGCGGCGCACCTCGGGGTTGATCGTCGTCTCCCAGAGCTGCCCCGGATTCATCTCGCCGAGGCCCTTGTAGCGCTGGATCGACTGCCCCTTGCGCGCCTGGTCGAGCAGCCAGGTGATCGCTTCGGGGAAGTTCGTGATGTCCTGGCGTTCGTTGCCCCGGCTCACGAAGGCGCCCGCGCGCGATGAAGTCGTTCAGCGTCGTGCCGAGTTCGGCGATCCGGCCGTACTCGGCCGACTCGAAGAACTCCGGCTGCAGGTGCTTCTCGGTCGTGGCGCCGTGCTCGCTGCGGGCGACGTCCACCCGCTCCGGCTCGCCGGCCTCGTTCCGGCGCACGCCGAGCTTGTAGCTGTGCACCACGCTGTTGTCCGCGTTGAGCCGGGCCTCCAGCTCGGTGACCCAGCCCTCGAGCCAGGCGGCGTCGGCGAACTGCTGCTCGCCGACCGGCCGCATGGCGAGCAGCTGCTCGAGCAGCCGGCGGTCGTAGCGGCGCGACCAGCGGCCGATGATCGCCTTCACCTCCATGTACTGGCGGGCCAGCATCTCGAGCGCGGAGCCCGAGAGCGGCGGCGCCTCCGGGTTCACGTGCAGGGCGGCGTTGTCGAGCGCGCTCGTGAGCAGGAGCTGGTCCAGCTCGGCCTCGTCCTTGACGTACATCTCCTGCTTGCCGCGCTTGATCTTGAACAGCGGCGGCTGGGCGATGTAGATGTGGCCGCGCTCGATCAGTTCGGGCATCTGGCGGTAGAAGAACGTCAGCAGCAGCGTGCGGATGTGGCTGCCGTCGACGTCCGCGTCGGTCATGATGATCACGCGGTGGTAGCGCAGCTTGCCGGCGTCGAAATCGTCGCGGCCGATGCCGGTGCCGAGCGCGCTGATCAGCGTCACCACTTCCTGCGACGACAGCATCTTGTCGAAGCGGGCCTTCTCGACGTTCAGGATCTTGCCCTTGAGCGGCAGCACGGCCTGGGTGCGCCGGTCGCGGCCCTGTTTCGCCGAGCCGCCTGCGGACTCACCCTCGACCAGGAAGATCTCCGACTTCGCGGGATCCTTCTCCTGGCAGTCGGCGAGCTTGCCGGGCAGGCCCGAGGAGTCGAGCGCGCCCTTGCGGCGCGTCATCTCGCGCGCCTTGCGGGCCGCCTCGCGCGCCCGGGCGGCGTCGATGATCTTGAGGCAGATGCGCCTTGGCATCGGCCGGGCGCTCGAGCAGGAACTCGCCGAGCTTCTGCGCGACCGCCGACTCCACCGCGCCCTTCACCTCGGAGGAGACCAGCTTGTCCTTGGTCTGCGAGGAGAACTTCGGGTCCGGCATCTTGATCGAGAGGATCGCCGTCATGCCCTCGCGCGCGTCGTCGCCCGTGAGCGTGGACGTTCTCGCGCTTGGCGAGGCCTTCCTTCTCGATGAATTCGTTGATCTTGCGCGTCAGCGCCGCGCGGAAGCCGGCGAGGTGGGTGCCGCCGTCCTTCTGCGGGATGTTGTTCGTGTAGCAGTACATCGACTCCTGGTAGGAGTCGTTCCACTGCGCCGCGACCTCGACCGTGACCAGGCCTTCCTGGCTGCTGGAAATAGAAGATGTTCGGGTGGATCGCCGTGCGGCTGCGGTTCAGGTACTGCACGAAGGCGGAGACGCCGCCCTGGTGCTCGAACACGTCGTTCTTGTCCTCGCGCTCGTCGATCAGCTCGATGCGCACGCCGGAGTTGAGGAACGACAGTTCCCGGAGGCGTTTGGCCAGCCAGTCGTACGAGAAGGTCGTGTTCGTGAAGATCGTGTTGCTGGGCTTGAAGCGGATGGTCGTGCCCCGCTCCGTCGTCGTGCCGACGACGCTGAGCGGGCCCTGGGGCTCGCCCATCTTGTACTGCTGGCGGTGCAGCTTGCCGTCGCGCGCGATCGTGAGCGTCAGCGCGCCCGACAGGGCATTCACCACCGAGACGCCGACGCCGTGCAGGCCGCCGGAGACCTTGTACGAGTTGTCGTCGAACTTACCGCCGGCGTGCAGCACGGTCATGATGACCTCGGCCGCCGAGCGGTTTTCTTCCTGGTGGATGTCGGTCGGGATGCCGCGGCCGTTGTCCGTGACGGTCACGGATTCGTCCGCGTGGATGGTCACGACGATGCGGTCGCAGTGCCCGCCGAGCGCCTCGTCGATCGAGTTGTCGACGACCTCGAAAACCATGTGGTGCAGGCCCGTGCCGTCATCGGTGTCGCCGATGTACATGCCCGGGCGCTTGCGGACCGCCTCGAGGCCCTTCAACACCTTGATTTTGGTGGAATCGTAGGTGTCGTTCGGGGGGGTCCCGGAGCCGTCTTGCATAAGCCGGAAATTCTAACAGAAAAATCCGGCTTTTTGCTTGTTTTTCAGTTGCTTGCCGAGTCTCCCGACCCCCCGCTCAGAAGGCGAATCCGTAGCCGACGGCGGGCCCCGAAAAGCTCATGTCCACGCGCTCGGAATTGCGCGCCTCGACCTCGGCTTCCAGGTGCCGGTAACCCGCGTAGAAGCGATGCCGGCCGTTCCGGTAAACGC
Organism: uncultured Gammaproteobacteria bacterium; assembly: GCA_963823415.1. GTDB lineage: Bacteria > Pseudomonadota > Gammaproteobacteria > Steroidobacterales > Steroidobacteraceae > SCUD01. The sequence continues at coordinate 79,523 of CAWGLJ010000002.1, forward strand.
CGTAGCCGGCGAGGCTCCAGGTGCCCTCGCTGTCACCCGCGGACAGGTCGCCGCTGAAGATCAGCCGCCAGTTCTCGTTGATCGGCGCCGCGTAGCGGCCGCCCAGCAGGAAATCCGTGTAGCTCTTGTCGATCCCGGCGTTGACGGTCGGGTCCGGCGGCGGCAACAGGGTCGCCTGCAGGCCGGCGTCGATGTTGAGGTAACGGAACCCGCCGTAGACCTCCGGACCGGTGAAGCGCTCCGCGTCCGGGGACCAGGTCAGGGCGACGTCCATCAGCGTCATGTCGAGCTCGCCGCGCAGGCTGGCCGGCCCGATCGACCGGCTGTCGGAGACCGACATGTACACGAGGTCCGTGAACCCCCCGAAGTCGTCGCCCTGGGCTTCGACGTGTCCCATGAAACCCATGTCGAGCTTGTCGACGACGTCGCTGAAACTGGCGTCGATGCTCCGGTCCTGGTAGTCGACGCCGATGTCGGCGCCCCACACGTACACGACGCCCAGCCAGTCCATGCCGGAACTGTCGGCGTGCGCGGCGCCCGAGGCGAGCAGGAGGGCGAGCGCGCAGCCGCGCGCGACCCGGGGATTACGGCTGGAATGATTCATGGTGGGTCCTTGTTCAGTTCAGTTTCTGGCCCGGCTTCAGGTCGGCCGGGACGGGGGAATGCGCGCGCAGTTCCTCGAATCCCTTCACGCTGATCTCCGCCCACTGCTTGAACAGCGCGCGGAAGTCGGAAAGGTTGGTGACGCTGTTCGAGATCTGCACGCGGCCGGTGTTGCGCGTCGCGCGCTTGTCGAGCGCGCGCCCGAGCAGCGCGCCGGTCGTCGAGTCGCGCAGCTCGAGGAACAGCGTCGCGTAACCGGACTCCATCGTGTACGTGCGCGACCGGCCGGCCGACATCGTGTCGGGCGCGGCGATGTGGAGGTCCACCACGCCGGGACGCAGGCGCAGGACGTCGGCGCCGGGCGCGGTCACGAGCTCCAGGCCCGCCTTCTTGTAGGCCTCGGTGAACACCTGCGTGAACTCGTCGCGCGCCGCCTGCGAGATGCGCTCGAGGTCCTGCTGGTCGAGTTGCTGCGACAGCGTCGCGGCGTCGCGGTTGTAGTCGCGCGCCCAGTTCTTCTCGAAGGCGACCTCGACCGGATCCATCATGACCTTCGTGTAGCTGCGGAAGTCCGCGCCCGGAAGCAGGAATGCGGCGTCGACCCGCTTCGGCTTCACCTCGACCAGGCCGTCCCAGTTGCCCGAATCCTGGGCGAAGGCGGAAAACGAGATCAGGGTCAGTGCGGCGCAAAGTCCGCGGATGCTTTTGAACATCGGTATTTCTCCTTGTCTGTCCTATCGCCGCCGCGGCCTGCGCCGCCGCTACGGCTCATCCCGTCGACCGCTGCGTCGTGCGCCGCTGGTAGTTCTGGTAGCCGCCGCTGCGTGCCGCCGCGTCGCGGTTGAGTTGCTGCGTGTTGGACGTCGCCGGGCGCTGCGCGGTTCCACTCGCGGCCCGATTGCCGTAGGCATCGCGGGTATCGCGGGATTCCAGGCTGCCCGAGCCGCCGTAGCGCGGCGCATCCGCGGTCTGCGCGCCGCCGGCGCGCTCGGCACCCGCCGGCCGCTCCGGCGTGTCGACGTTCGACCACCCGCCGTCGCCGTGCTGCTGCCAGCCGTCGTCCGTCTTCCGGTAGACGTTGCCGTCGTGGCCGGCGTAGATGTCGCCGCTGCCGCTCTGCGCGATCGTCGTGCGCTCGCCCGGGCCGCCGGACGCGGAGATGGCGCTGCCGCCGCCGCTGCCTTCCGCCTTCGTCACGCTCTGGCGGCCGTCGCGGCGCGTCTCGGTGTCGACCGTCTGGCCGTCCTGGCCGGTGAAGCTGCCGTCGCGCGAAACGCTGCCGTCCTGGTTGCGCTCGCGATCGACGGTCCCGCTCGCGCCGCCTTCGCCGGTGATCGTCGTCGAGCCCTGGCCGCGCTGGTGCGTCGCCCTCGATCGTCGCGCTCTTGCCGCCGGCGGTCTCGATCTCGCCGGACGTCGTGAAGCCGCCGCCCTCCTGGCGCTGGCGCGTGACCTCCGAGCTGCCGCCGCGGTCGGTCGTGCGTTCCGTGGTGCGCGTGCCGGTGTCGAAATCGGTCGTCTTCTTGACGTCCATCTCGCCGCCGCCCGGTCCCTGGACGGTGCGCTCCATCTTCATCTTGTTGGAGTCTTCGCTGTAGTAGCGATCGGTCTGGCTCGAGATCCCGGTGCGCGGATTGTAGGTGCCGCCCGAGCTCGCCCATTCGTCGCCGTCCCAGGCGGTTTCCACGTAGCTGGCGCGGCCGGTCTTCGGGTTGTAGCCCTGGTTGTACGAATAGCCGCCGTAGGGTCCGTAATAGACCGAGCGCGATCCGTAGCCGCCGGTATTCGGGTTGTACCAGCTGCCGTGGCCGTAGGTCGGGTAGTACGGGTAGTAGTAACCGCCGTAGTAGTACGGCGGGTAGTACCAGCCCGTGCCGTAGTACGCGACGCCGAAGGCGACGTACATGCCGCTCGCATAACCCGCGGAGTAGCTCGACTGTACTTCGCCGGAGTCCGTGGTCTGCACGATCACCTGCGTGACCGGATACGCCGGCGAGCTCGGCGGGATTTCGTAGACCGCGGCCGGCACGTCGGCGGTCGCCGCCCACGGGCCCGTCGGCTTGTCGGCCACGTACCACATGCCTTCGTAGACCAGGTAGTACTTGTCGCCGTACTGGATGATGTCGTTGCCGGTGTTCACCGCGCGCGCGACCTGCGTGTCGGGAATCTTCTCGAACTTCGGTTCGCCGCCGGCGTACGCGACGGTCACGTCGGGTGCGGCGCCCGCCTTCACCGTCTTCGTCTCCGGAACCCCGGCTTCGAGCACGGCGCGGCGCGCTTCCAGCGTGCCGGGCACCGACGCGCGCACGTCCGCCACGTCGTCGTCTTCCGGAATGAGCGCAAAGGCCTCGGGCAGCGGCATCGTGAACTTCCACGGCCCGCGCGCGAGATCCTTCGTCGAGAACCAGCGTCCCGACGCGAGCAGGTAATAGCTGCCGTCCAGCCGGAACAGCGGGCTTTCCGTGTTCACGATCGACTCGAGCCCGCCGGTGCCCGCGATCTCGCGGCCCTGCGGCTTGCCGTCGAGCACCACGATCTCCGCGGGCTTGAAGGTCGTGATGATTGCCGGTGCGGCGCCCGCCTTCGGCGCCGTCGCGACGACGGCCGCGAGCGGCGCGAATTCGCCGCGCGCGGGAATCCTGCGGAACGCGGCCGGCAGTTCGGCGATCGTGCTCCACGGACCCGCGAGCTTCGCCGCGGAATAGCGGTGCTCGCCCGTCAGCAGGTAGTACGTTCCCGCTTTCTTGTCGTGAAACAGCGGGAAATTCGCGTTTCCGACCAGCTCGAGGCCGGTGTCGCCGACGCCGGTCAGCACCGGCTCGCCGTTGATGAACAGCAGGAAGGCGGGCGACTCGACGACGTGAATCGGCGGAGGCTCGGCGTTGAATCCCGCGGGTGGCGGCGCTTCGAGCACGCCGTCCGCCAGGTAGTAGAGGAACACGTCGAGCGGCAGTTCGAGCGGTTCGCCCTCCACCACCGTGCGGATGCGATTCTCGTGCTCGGCCGTGCCCTCGCCGCCCGAGAACGTCACGCGATCGACCTTCGGCTTCGGCACCTTCACGAGTCGCGCTTCGCGATCGAGCACCGTGTCGCCGGAAAGATCGAGCACCGCGTAACGCGCGCTCGCGTCTGGCTCGAGAAACTCGACGGCAACCTGCGCGGTGAAGCGCTGGTACTGCTCCCAGCTGCGGATCTGCGGCGCGTGCACGATCACCTTGCGGCCGGCGATCTCGCGTTCGCGCGGATACTGCCAGTGCGCGCCGAGCGCGGGATTCGCCGCTTTCGCGTTCGCAGTTTCCGTCGCCGGATCCGGCGCGCGATCGCAGCCGGCGAGCGGCAGCATCGAGAGGGCGAGGCACAGTGCAAGCGCGCGTGGGTTCGACATCAACGCAATCCTTGTCGGCCGGGCGAAAAACCGCGCCAGTTTAGCGGCGCGAAAGCCGCGCGTCATGCGCTCGCGTTTGCGAGCTGCCATCCGGGGCCGTCGCGGGAGCCATGCGAAAACGGGCGCTTTCCGAGCATATCTGTCGGTATCATGCGGCTATCAGCGTCTATCTTCTTCTGATCATGTCGTTATCATGTCGCTAAAATCGCGTAATTGCGCCGTGTTTCACGTGGAACATCTCGGGCGTCGCCGAGCAGTCCGGAAATCTCTGGCTTCAGCGACGTCACCCACAGCTGCGCCGGCACCTCGCGCACGAGCGCCATCAGGCGCGCCAGGTTTTCGCCGTCCAGCTCGGCAGCGGGGTCATCGAGCAGCAGCGCGGAGCGGCCCGGCTTCTCCTGTTCCTGGATCTCCAGTTGCGCCAGCATCAGGCCCGCCGCGACCAGCTTTTGCTGGCCGCGCGAGACGTGATCCTTGGCGGCGCGGCCCGCGACCTGGACGACGACGTCACCGCGATGTGGGTCCGAGTTGCGTGGCCTTGTAACGGCGATCGCGCCGGCGGTCACTGCGCCAGCGCGTCGCAGCAGCGGCTGCGTCCGCGTCCCAGCCTCGCTGGTGGATCAGGCGTGATCGGCGAGTCCAGCAAGGCGGTCGCCAATGGCGGCGAGGGGTGCGGCAAGCCGGGCGAGGTAGGCATCTCGCTGCTGCGGCGAGCGCTTCACCACTGCGAGCCAGCTCCTGTTCCCAGGCCCGCGAGGTTCGTCGTCGCTGGCTTCCTGCTTCAGTGCGGCGTTCCGCTGTCGCAGCGCCTGGTGATAGCGCCGCCAGTTCGGCAGGAAGCCGTGTTCCACGTGGAACACACCCCAGTCGAGGTAATCGGCGCCGGCGGCCCGGGCCTTCCTCCAGGAGCTTGTGAACTTCGGGGTCGATGATCTGCGCAGGAAACTGCTCGGCCAGGTCCGCGATGCCGGCCGCGGCTGCGCCGCCCACATGCCACTCCGTGGCCTTGCGGCTGCCACGGACGCCCAGCGCGACGGGCGCCACGGAGTCCCAGCGCTCTGCCCGTCAGCAGGAAACGAATCCTCGCCGTGCGCGATCAGCGCGTCGCGACGGCGGCTGCGAAACGACCGGCCACGGCTCAGGAAGAAGGCGGCCTCCAGCAGGCTGGTCTTGCCGGATGCGTTGGGACCGATGAAGAGATTGACGCCGGGGTCGAGCTCCAGCTCGACGTCGGCCAGGCAGCGGAACCGCTCGGCGTGAAAACTGCCGAGGGGCATCCGGCCCTTACAGGCGCATCGGCATTACGACGTAGCGCGCGCTCGAGCGTCCCGGGCGAGCGCACCAGGCAGCTCGAGTTGCCATCCGTCACGCCCAGCTCGACCTCGCTGCCATCGACCGCCGCGATCGCCTCGAGCAGGTAGCCGACGTTGAAGCCGACCTCCAGCTCGTCGCCCTTGTAGCTGACCTCGACCTGCTCCTCCGCTTCTTCCTGCTCCGGGTTGTGCGCCTGGAGCGTCAGCTGGTTCTTCTTCAGGGCCAGGCGTATGCCGCGATACTTCTCGTTCGCGAGAATCGAGGTCCGCTGCAGGGCCGAACGCAGGACTTCACGATCGGCGACGATGGAGCGGGGCGGAGCGGCCGGAATAACGCGGCTGTACTCCGGGAATCGTGCCGTCAATGAGCTTCGATGTGAAGCGAACGTCGCCGATCTGGGCGCGAATGTGATTGCTTCCGATCGTGATCTGCGACGTCCCCCTCAGTCCCGAGCAATCGCTGCAGTTCCAGGACGCCTTTGCGGGGAACGATCACTTGCTGGCCAGTCGCTTTGGTTGGCAGATCCATCTCGCACAATGCCAGACGATGGCCGTCAGTCGCGACCGTTCGCAGCATTTTCCCGTCCGTTTCCAGCAACATGCCATTCAGGTAATAGCGCACGTCCTGCTGCGCCATCGAAAAATGGGTCTTGTCGAGCAGGCGGTGAAGGTCCGCCTGGGCGAGCGTGAAACTCTGCTGCTGCTGCAGTTCGTCGATCACCGGGAAATCGGCGGCGGGCAGGGTGGCGAGCACGAAGCGGCTCTTGCCAGCCTTGATGGTCATCTTGTCGCCGTCCTGCGTGAGCGTGATCGTCACGCCTTCCGGCAACGAGCGGCAGATGTCGAGCAGCTTGCGTCCGGGCACCGTGACGCGTCCGTCCGCACCCGATTTGATTTCCGCGCTCGCGACGAGCTCGACCTCGAGGTCCGTCGCCGTCACTGCGAGCTTGCCGTTCTCCGCCGCGAGCAGGAGGTTCGCCAGGATCGGCATCGTCTGCCGGCGCTCGACGACACCGATGACGGACTGGAGGGCCGCGAGCAGGCTTTCGCGTTCGGCGCTGAATTTCATCGTTGCACCTGGGGTGATGGGCGTTGTTCGGATCTAGCAGGAATCATCTTGTATTGATGACTGTAGTAGTTATGAAGGAGCGCATTTTCGGTGGAAAACCCCGGAAAAGCGACAGGGCAGAAGGGCTTGCGTGAAGCACAATCCGGTGCAGCAACCGCGGTGTTCCTATGCTACCCCTGTGGAATCGCTGTGGAGCTAAAAACGCACCCGAGCGCCCCACACATTATCCACATCAGTTGGTCAGGATTCGCAACAGGTTGAGGTAATCCTCGCTCGCGCGGCGCTCGATCTCGCGCAGGTCCTTCACGCGGTCGCAGGCGTGCATGACCGTCGTGTGATCGCGGCCGCCGAAGGCGTCGCCGATCTCCGGAAGGCTGTGGTTGGTGAGTTCGCGGGCGAGCGCCATGGCGAACCTGGCGCGGACGCGCGATGGAGCGGCTGCGGCGCTTGGAAAGCAGGTCCGCGACGCGGATCTTGTAGTACTCGGCGACCGTCTTCTGGATGTTCTCGATGGTGACCAGGCGTTCCTGGGCCGCGAGCAGGTCCTTGAGCGCCTCGCGCGCCAGCTCGAGCGTCACGGGCCGGCCGGTGAAGCGCGAGGTCGCGAGCACGCGGCGCAGCGCGCCTTCCAGCTCGCGGACGTTGGAGCGGATGCGCTTCGCCACGAAGAACGCGACGTCCTCCGGCAGGTCGCCGCCCGCGGCCTGGGCCTTCGACATCAGGATCGCGACGCAGGTCTCGAGCTCCGGCGGCTCGATCGCGACGGTCAGGCCCCAGCCGAAGCGGGACTTCAGCCGCTCCTCGAGGCCGTTGACCTCCTTCGGGTAGCGGTCGCAGGACAGGATGATCTGCTGCTGGCCCTCGAGCAGGGCGTTGAAGGTGTGGAAGAACTCTTCCTGCGACTGGTTCTTGCCGGCGAAGAACTGGATGTCGTCGATGAGCAGGGCGTCGAGCGTGCGGTAGGTCTGCTTGAACTCGGCGATGGTGTTGTGCTGCAGCGCCCGGACCATGTCGCTCACGAAGCGCTCGCTGTGCACGTAGGCGATGCGCGCGGCGGGATTGCGCTCGCGCATGAGGTTCGCGACCGCGTGCATCAGGTGCGTCTTGCCGAGGCCGACGCCGCCGTAGATGAACAGCGGGTTGTAGGCGCTTGCCCGGGTTCTCGCCGACCTGGACCGCGGCCGCCCGCGCGAGCTGGTTGCTCTTGCCCTCGACGAAGCTCGCGAAGGTAAATTCCGGGTTGAATCGGCTGCCTATAAGCTGCGGTTCTCTGGCCTTTACCGCGGAAACACTCGGGATTTTGAGGTTCCGGGGCCGGCGGCTCCTCCCGGCGCGAGCCGACGTCGAGCCGGACGCGCGGGCTGCCGCCGTTCCGGGCATGGCGCACGAGTTCCTCGATCCGGCCGAAGAGGTTCTTCTCGATCCAGCTGACGACGAAACGATTGGGCGCGAGCAGCTGCAGCTCGCCGTCGCGCTCGACGGCCTGCAGGGGCCGGACCCAGGTGTTGAACTGCTGCTCGGGAACCTCGGCTTCGAGATGCTTGAGACAGTGATGCCACAACGTGCCCTGCACGAGCATGCCCCGCGTGTTGTTAGTCGAAGCCCCGGAAAGGGGAGGAGTCTACGGCGGCAGGAAGGCTCGCGCCAGAGTTATCCACAGCCCCGCGCGGTTGACAGTCAGGCAGCCACTCCGTAACCTTGCCGCCCTTTCCAGCGTCTGTTGCCCCTTTAATTTCAAAGGTTTGGGATCATGGCCACGAAGCGCACTTACCAGCCGAGCAAGATCAAGCGCAAGCGCACGCATGGTTTCCGCGCCCGCATGGCCACGAAGAAAGGCCGTCAGGTCCTGAAGCGCCGCCGGGCGAAGGGCCGCAAGCGCCTGGCCGTGACTGAACGTCGCTGACGAGTGACCTTACGTCGCGGCGTTACAGGCTGCGGGCCGGCCAGAAACTCCACACCGCCGCAGACTTCGAGCGCGTGCGACGGGTGCGGGAACGTCTGAGCGATGCCCTGTTCGTCATGCAGCGCGTGAACAATGATGCGGGCGAGGCCCGGCTCGGGATGGCCGTCAGCATCCGCGCGGCCGGCAACGCGGTCAGGCGCAATCGCCTGCGGCGCCTGATTCGCGAATCGTTCCGCATGCATCGAGGGGAGTTGCCCGCCGTGGATGTGCTCGTGACCGCGCGTGCGCCGGCGACGGCCGCGACCAGCCAGCAGGTCTTCGCGAGCCTCGCGCGCCACTGGCAGACCCTCGGGGCGAAACCATGAAGCGGCTCGCGGCGGTTCCGGTCCATCTCTATCGCTGGACGCTCAGCCCCTTCCTCGGGCGGCAGTGCCGCTTTCATCCGACCTGCTCGGCCTACGCGCTCGAGGCGATCGAGACCCACGGCGCTTTGACGGGCTGGGGACTCGCGCTGCGCCGCGATCCTGTCGCTGCCACCCCTGGGCCGCGTCGGGCTTCGACCCCGTGCCGGAAAAGGCGGGCCGCGCATGAATCCGCGCATCCTGCTCTGGGTCGGGCTGCTGTTCGTCGCCTACCTCAACTTCGATGCCTGGATGAAGGACTACGCGCCGGCCGCGGCACGCGAAAGCGCCCGCGAGTGCGCCAGCGGCCGGGACGACGGTGAGCCCGCAGGACGGACTCTCGGCGGAACTGCCGGCGATCGCGGGTGAGCGCCGTGCCCGCCGCCGCGCCCGCAACGCCGCGCCGGGTACGCCCGATGCGCAATCGATCGCGGGCGCAATCGCCGGCAGCGGGCAAGCGTCCGGATCGTGACCGACGTGCTGGACATCGACGCTCAGCCTCGCCGGCGGCGAGCTGATCCGCGCGGACATCCTCCAGTATCCGCAGCACAAGGACGACCCGAAGAAGACGCCCGTGCGGCTGTTCAACGTCGACTCGCCCGACAACGCAGTTCCTGTTCCAGTCGGGCCTGACGACCGGGGAGGCCGGGCCGCAACGAGCCGAACCACCAGGCGGTCTTCACGGCGCCAGCGGCGGAGTTCCGCCTGGCCGACGGCAGCGACACGCTCGAGGTGCCGCTCACCTGGACCGACGGCGCCGGGCTGACGGTCACGAAGACGCTTCGTGTTCCGCCGCGGCTCCTACCAGGTCGGGCTCGCGCTACGCGGTCGACGAACGCGGGCACGAGCGCCGTGAAGCTCGCGTCGTACGCGCAGCTGCTGCGCCACTCGCTCGGCAACAAGCGCTCGATGTGGGACCCGGAGACCTACGCGTTCCGCGGGCCCGCGTTCTTCGACGGCGAGAAGTACCAGAAGCTCGACATCGAGGACGAGGAGGACGGCGACGTTCTCGCGGCCCGTGACGAGCGGCTGGATCGCGGCGATGCAGCACCACTTCGTCGCGGCCGTCGTGCCGGCCGCAGGGGCAGACCTACCAGTACGAGCTGCGCGTCGAGGACATGGACTACCTGCTGCGCGCCGTCGGGCCCGCGCACGCCGTGCCCGCGGGCGGCAGCCTCGAGCTGTCCGAAACGCTGTTCGTCGGGCCGAAGCTGCAGGAGCAGCTGAAGGCGACGGGTCCGCGGCTCGAGCTCACCGCCGACTACGGCATGCTGACGATCCTCGCGCAGCCGCTGTTCTGGCTGCTGTCGAAGATCTACGAGTACGTCGGCAACTGGGGCTGGACGATCATCATCGTCACCTTCCTGATCAAGCTCGTGTTCTACAAGCTCGCCGAGACCAGCGGCCGCTCGATGGCGAAGATGAAGACCGTCGCGCCGCGGCTGAAGGCCGTCCAGGAACGCTACAAGGACGACCGCGAAGGCCAGGCGCGCGGCGATGATGGAGCTCTACAAGCGCGAGAAGATCAACCCGGTCGCCGGCTGCCTGCCGATGCTGGTGCAGATCCCGTTCTTCCTGGCGTTCTACTGGGTGCTGCTCGAGAGCGTCGAGATGCGCCAGGCGCCGTTCATGGGCTGGATCCAGGACCTGTCGTCGCGCGACCCGTACTTCATCCTGCCGCTGCTGATGGGCGGCGCGATGTTCGTGCAGTTCAAGCTGAACCCGGCGCCGCCGGACCCGGTGCAGGCGAAGGTCTTCGCCTTCATGCCGGTCGTCATGACGTTCATGTTCATGTGGTTCCCCGCGGGCCTCGTGCTGTACTGGCTCACGAACACCGTGCTCTCGATCGCCCAGCAGTGGAAGATCAACCGCGTGGTCGAGGCCGAGGCGAAGAAGCAGCGCTCGGGCTGAGCGATGGAGACGATCCGCACCGAGGACCTGGGCCGCCACTACGCGATGGGTGAGGCCGAGATCCACGCCCTGCGCGGCGTCGACCTCGTGGTGCAGGCGCGGCGAGTACGTCGCGATCATGGGCCCCTCGGGCTGCGGCAAGTCGACGCTCATGAACCTCCTCGGCTGCCTCGACACGCCGGACGACCGGCCGCTACTGGCTCGGCGGACGGCTCGTGTCCGAGCTCTCCGAGACTCGAGCTCGCCCGGGTCCGCAATCGCGAGATCGGCTTCGTGTTCCAGACCTTCGCGCTGCTGCCGCGGCAGACCGCGCTCGCCAACGTCGAGATGCCGCTGGTCTACGCGGGCGTGCCCGCCGCCCGAGCGCCACCGCCGCGCGCAGGCGGCCGCTCGAGCGCGTCGGGCTCGCCGAGCGCGCCGACGCATCGGCCGGCGGAGCTGTCCGGCGGCCAGCGCCAGCGCGTCGCGATCGCCCGCGCGCTGGTGACGGAACCCGAAGCTGTTGCTCGCCGACGAGCCGACCGGCAACCTCGACAGCGCGACCGGCAGCGAGATCCTCGCGCTGTTCGACGACCTGCATCGCGCGGGGAACACGCTGGTGCTGGTGACCCACGAGCAGGCGGTCGCGCGCCGCGCCGGCCGAACCATCATGCTCCGCGATGGTCTGGTCGTGAGTGACCTGGCGAACCGGGGAGGAACCGATGCGGCGGCCTGAGATTCCGGTGCGTGGCGCATGGGCCGCGGCGCTGCTCGCGCTCGTCGCGGCCTGCGGGGCACCGGGGACGCCGGCGCCGGCTTATGAATCCGCGGTCGTCACGCGCGGCGACCTCGCGGTCACCGTCGAGGCCTCCGGCGTGATCGAGCCGGTCGCGACCGTCGAGGTGAAGTCGAAGGCCTCGGGCGAGATCCTCGAGCTGGGCGCGGAGACCGGCGACGGCGTGAAGGCCGGGCAACTGCTCGTGCGCATCGACCCGCGCACGCCGCAGAACCGCGTCGACCAGGCGCAGGCGGAGGTCAACGCTGCCAGCCAGCGCCTCGCCGACGGCGGAGACGCAGCTCGCGCGCGGCGACAAGCTGCGCGAGCAACGCCTGGATCAACCAGTCCGAACTCGAGGCCCTCGAACTCGAGGTCGCCAACACGCGCGCGCAGGCCGTCGCCGCCCGCGTCGAGCTGGAGAACGCGCGCATCGCGCGGGAGGACACCGAGGTGCGCGCGCCGGCCGACGGCACGATCCTCACGCGGCTCGTGGAGCGCGGCCAGGTCATCTCGTCGCCGACCCAGGACGTCGGCGGCGGCACGGTGCTCCTGACGATGGCGGACCTGACGCGCGTGCGCGCCCGGGTGCGCGTGGACGAGACCGACATCGGCAAGCTCGCCGCCGGCGTGCCGGCGCGCATCCAGGTCGCCGCCTACCCGGGCCGCGCGTTCGGGGGCACGGTCGAGAAGATCGAGCCGCAGGCCGTCGTCGACCAGAACGTCACGATGTTCGCGGTGCTCATCAACGTCGCGAACGAGGACGGCCTGCTGCGCCCGGGCATGAACGTGGACGCGGTGTTCGACGTCGCGCGCGCGCGACGCCGTGCTGACGCTGCCGGTGATGGCGCTGCGCGCCGCGCGGGACATCGACGCCACGGCCGGCATCCTCGGCCTCGACGCGCAGGAACTGCGCGCCGCGGTCGGAAGCCCGGAGGCGGGCGCCCGGCGCACGTCGCGCGCCGGCACCGAGCGCGGCGGCTCGCTCTCGCTCGGCCGCGGCCTCTGGGTCGTCGCGCTGCAAGGGCGGGCGCGAGGTGCCGACCCCCGTCGAGACCGGCATCACCGACCTCGATCGCGTCGAGATCACCGGCGGGCTCGCGGAGGGCGACGCCGTGCTGCTGCTGCCGACCGCGAGCCTGGTCGAGGTGCAGCAGCAGATCCAGGACTTCTCGAGCCGCCGCAGCGGCATCCCGGGACTGACGCCGCGGCCGGCCGCAACGACTGCGCCGCCAGCGCCGCCGCCGGCACGGGAACGCTGATGCCGTTCTGGGAGACGGTTCGCCTCGCGCTCGACTCGATGCGCGGCAACGTCTTCCGCTCCGCGCTGACGATGCTCGGGGTGATCATCGGCGTCGCCGCGGTGATCGCCATGCTCGCGCTCGGCCGCGGCGCGAAGGCCGCGGTGGACGAACAGCTCGCGACGCTCGGCGCCGACGTGCTGACCGTCACGACCGGCATGCGCTGGGCGAGCGGCGTCGCCCGCGACCAGCAGACGCTCACGATGCGCGATGCCGAGGCGCTCGCCCGCGACGCCCGCCACCTCGCCGCGGTCGTGCCGGAGCAGGGCGGCCGCCAGCAGGTCCGGCTCGGCGCGCGCAACCTCAACCTGCAGGTCATCGGCACGCAGCCCGGAGCACGCGCGCGTGAACGGCTACGAGCTGGAACACGGGCAGCTGTTCACGGCCGCGGACGACGCGGCGCGCCGCCGGGTCGCGGTGCTGGGCGGCGAGGTGCCGGAGCTGCTCGAGGTGCCGGCGGCGAGCCTCATCGGCGCGTCGATCGTGGTCAAGAACATGCCGTTCGAGGTGGTCGGCATCTACCGCCGCAAGGGCACCTTCGGCTACGGCAACCCGGACGACGACATCTATCATCCCGCTCGAGACCTCGCGCTTCCGGATCACGGGAACGGACGAGGTGCAGACCATCTCCGCGCAGGTCGCGCCGGGCAGCCCGCTTCCCGCCGCGATGGTCGAGATCGAGCGCGTGCTGCGCCGCGAGCACGGCCTCGCGCCGGGCCGCGACAACGACTTCACGCTGCTCGACCGCCGCCAGTTCCTCGCGACCCAGCAGGAGACGACGGCGATCCTCGGCTTCCTGCTCGCCGGCATCGCCGGGGTCAGCCTGGTCGTCGGCGGCATCGGCATCATGAACATCATGCTGGTGACGGTCACCGAGCGCACGCGCGAGATCGGCATCCGCAAGGCGATCGGCGCGACGCCGCGGCAACATCCTGCGGCAGTTCCTCGTGGAGTCGGTGATCCTGTGCCTCGCCGGCGGCGCGCTCGGCGTCGGCGCTCGGCGTCGCGACGCAGCCGCGCTGTCGAAGTTCGCCGGCTGGCAGACCGCGGTGACGGCCGACGCGCTGCTGCTCGCGTTCGGGTTCAGCGCGGCGGTCGGGCTCGTCTTCGGCATCTGGCCCGCCCGCCGCGCCGCGATGCTCGATCCGATCGAAGCGCTGCGACACGAGTGATCGGGATTTCGGGGGGCGAAAGACGGCGGGCGGAGCTTCCTCGCTCGCTCAGCCCGAACTTATTCGCTCGCTCGGAACTCCGCCCGCCGTCCTGCGCGCCCGGGGCTACAATCCCGCGATGATCCTCGTTTGCGACGTGGGCGGAACCCGGACGCGGCTGGCGCTTGCTGTGCGAACGGAGAACGGTTTCGAGCTGACGGACCTCGAGGAAACGCCGACGTCGCCGGACGTCGCGGCGAAGGTGCGGCGGTTCGTGAGTTCGAAGCACGTGACCGCGGCCGCGTTCGGGCGGCCGGGGCCGTCAGTCCTAACGGCAGCCTTCGCCTCACGAATGCGGACGTGCTCCTCGATCCTTCGGAGCTTGCCAGGGCCGCGGGCATTCCCCGCGTCGTTCTCGTGAACGACTTCGGCGCCATCGCGGAATCGATCCCGCAGCTCCCGCAGTCCTCGCTCATCGCCCTCGGCAGCGGCAAGCCGGTCGACCGCGAGCCCGTGATCGTGCTGGGTGCGGGCACCGGGCTCGGAACCGCGATCGGCGCCTACGGTCCCGGCGGCTGGCATGCCATCGCGGGCGACGGCGGACATGGCGGACCTCGCGCCGGTGGACGACGAGGAAGTCGAGATCTGGCAACGGCTGCGCCGCGCCCACGGGCGCGTCTCCGCGGAAACGATCCTCTGCGGGCCGGGGCTCGAGCGGCTGCATGCCGCGATCGCCGGGCGGCCGCTCGCGGGGCGGCCGCTCACCGCGCCCGAGATCGACGCGGCCGCCTGGCGCCGCGATCCGGATGCGCTTCGCACGCATGCGCTCTTCACGCGCTGGCTCGGCCGCGTGGCCGGCAACCTCGCGCTGGTCGCGGGCGCGCGCGGCGGCGTCTATCTCGCAGGCGGAATACTGCCGCGCTGGGCGGGGCGCTTCGACGTGGCCGCGTTCCGGCGCGCCTTCGAGGACAAGGCGCCGTACGACGCCTGGCTGCGCGCCATACCGAGCTATCTCGTCATGTACCCGTACCCGGGCCTGCTCGGGCTCGCGGTCCTCGCGAGCTCGCGCGCGTGAACGCAGTCACGGACACCATCGTCGCGCCGGCGACGCCGCCCGGCCGTGGCGGCATCGGCATCGTCCGCGTCTCGGGTCCCGCGACGCGCGCGATCGCGACCGCGATCCTCGGCGAGCTGCCGCCGCCGCGGCGCGCGGGCGTCGCCGTGTTCGCAGGCGGCGGCGGCGAGACGATCGACGTGGGCCTCGCGCTCTACTTCCCCGCGCCGAACTCGTTTCACGGGCGAGGACGTGCTCGGAACTGCACGGCCACGGCGGGCCCGTCGTCAGGACCTGCTCGTCGCGCGCGCGGTCGAGCTCGGCGCGCGGCTGGCGCGCCCGGGCGAGTTCTCCGAGCGCGCCTTCCACAACGACAAGCTCGACCTCGCGCAGGCCGAGGCGATCGCCGACCTCATCGCCGCGGGCTCGGCGGAGGCGGCGCGCGCGGCGCTGCGTTCGCTCTTCGGCGAGTTCTCGCGCGAGGTGCAGCGCGCTCGCGGCGCGGTGATGGAGCTTCGCGCCTACGTCGAGGCGGCGATCGACTTCCCGGACGAGGACGCGGAGTTCCTCGCGGCGCCCGAGGTGCGCGACCGCCTCGCGGAGATCGGCGCGCGGTTCGCGTCGATCGGGGAGACCGCGCGCCAGGGGCGGGCGCTGCGCGACGGGCTTGCACGTCGTGATCGCGGGCCGCCCGAACGCCGGCAAGTCGAGCCTGCTGAACGCGCTCGCGGGCTTCGACGCGGCGATCGTCACGGAGATCCCGGGCACGACGCGCGACCTCCTGCGCGAGCGGATCCACGTGGACGGGTTGCCGATCCACGTCGTGGACACCGCGGGCCTGCGCGACACCGACGACGTGATCGAGGTCGAGGGCCTCGCGGCGCGCGCGCATGGAGATGAGCCGCGCCGACCTCGTGCTCTACGTCGTGGACGCGACGCGCGGCTTCGCCGAGGGCGAGCTCGCGCAGCTGCCCGGCCGGGACCGCGTCCGTCGTCGTCTGGAACAAGGTGGACCTGCCCGGCGCGCAGGCGGCCGCCGAACGCTCGAGGACCGGCCTCGTCGCGGTGTCGGCGCTGACCGGCGACGGGCTGCCGGAGCTCCGCGAGCAGCTGAAGGCCGCGGCCGGCTACCAGTCGGAGAGCGGCGCCTGGTCAGCGCGCCGCCGCCATCTCGACGCGCTCGAGCGGGCGAAGAGCCTGTTCGAGGTCGCGGACGGCGCGCCTCGGCGAGCGGGCCTCGTTCGAGCTGGTCGCGGAGGAACTGCGCCAGGCGCACCTCGCGCTCGGCGAGATCACCGGGGCGAGGTCTCGAGCGACGCGCTGCTCGGCGCGGTGTTCGCGACGTTCTGCATCGGCAAGCACAGCACACCAAGCTGCGCGCCGCCGTCCTTGCGGCACTCGCCTTGCCGCTCGCCGCGCAGGCGCAGGAAGTCACCGTCGAGGAGCTGCTGAAGCGCCTCGAGGAACAGGAACAGAAGATCCTCGTGCTCGAGCGCAAGCTCGAGATCCAGGACGAGGCGGCGGCCGCCGCCAAGGAGTCGACGCCGGTCGTGAGCGCGGGGCCGAAGGGCTTCAGCCTGCGTTCCGCGGACGGCAAGAACCAGATCCGCCTGCGCGGCACGCTGCACCTCGACGGGCGCTACCTGCCGGACGACGATCACGGCGTGATCGACACGTTCCAGGCGACGCGCGTGCGCCCGACGATCGAGGGCACCTTCGCCGGCATCTACGACTTCAAGTTCATGCCGGACTTCGGCCAGGGCCGCACCGTGATCCAGGACGCCTACGTCACGGCGCGCTTCAACCCGGCCGGCCAGCTGACGCTCGGCAAGTTCAAGTCGCCGGTCGGCCTCGAGCGCCTGCAGTCGGCGAACGACATGAAGTGGGTGCAGCGCGGCTACCCGACCAGCCTCGCGCCGAACCGCGACATCGGCGTCCAGCTCGGCGGCGACCTCGGCGGCGGCCGTTTCTCGTACCAGGCTGCGTTCCTGAACGGGTCGAACGACGGCTCGAGCAGCGAGACTTTCGCGGACACCGACATCAACGACGACAAGGAATACGCGCTGCGCCTGTTCGCGCACCCGTTCGCGGAGAGCGACAGCTTCGCGATCCGCGGCCTCGGCTTCGGCATCGCCGGCACCTAGACGGACCAGGCGGGCAACGCGACCCAGCCGCTGCTGCCGTCCTTCCGCTCGCCGGGCCAGGCGACGTTCTTCCGCTACCGCGGGTTCGGCACGACCGCGGGCACGATCGCGGACGGCGAGCGCACGCGCATCGCGCCGCAGCTCTACTACTACGTGGGCAGCTTCGGCCTGCTCGGCGAGTACACGGAAGTCTCGCAGGACGTCTCGCGCGTGGTCGACGACGGGCACCCGCACGGGCACCGTGGACACGGACGCCTGGCAGGTCGCGGCCTCGTACTTCCTGACCGGCGAGGAGGCGTCGTTCCGCGGCTTCCAGCCGAAGTCGCGGTTCTCGCTGGCGGACAGGCACCTGGGGCGCCTTCGAGGTGGTCGCGCGCGTGCAGTCGCTCTCGGTCGGGCGACGAGGCCTTCGCCGGCGGCGCGGACTCCTTCGCGGACCCGCTCGCCTCGGCGAGCCAGGCCGATTCCTGGGGCATCGGCTTCAACTGGTACCTGAACGAGAACGTAAAGTGGCTGCTCGACTACGAGCGCACGAGCTTCGAAGGCGGCGCCGCCGACGGCGGCGACCGCCCGGACGAGGACGCCTACCAGCTGCGCCTCGCGGTCGGTTTCTGAGAACAGGAGACAAGGAATCATGAAGACCAGGAATGCATGGAGCCGGGTCCTCGGCGTCGTCGCGGGCAGCCTCGCGTTCGTCGCGACGGCGTCCGCCGGAGACGGTGCTGCTCAACGTGTCCTATGACCCGACGCGCGAGCTGTACGCCGACTACAACAAGGCGTTCAGCCGCGCTACTGGAAGAAGAAGACCGGGCCAGGACGTCACGATCCGCCAGTCGCACGGCGGTTCCGGCAAGCAGGCGCGCACGGTGATCGACGGCCTGCAGGCCGACGTCGTCACGCTCGCGCTCGCCTACGACATCGACGCGCTGGTGAAGCAGGGCAAGCTGCTGCCGGCCAACTGGCAGGCGCGGCTGCCGAACAACAGCTCGCCGTACACCTCGACGATCGTGTTCCTGGTGCGCAAGGGCAACCCGAAGAAGATCAAGGACTGGGGCGACCTCGCGCGGCCGGGCGTTTCCGTGATCACGCCGAACCCGAAGACCTCGGGCGGCGCGCGCTGGAACCACGTGGCGGCCTGGGCCTGGGCGCTGCAAGCAGCCGGGCGCGCACCGGAGCAGACGGCCGAGGACTACCTCGCGGAAGCTGTACAAGAACGTGCCGGTGCTCGACACGGGCGCCCGCGGCTCGCTCACGACCTTCGCGCAGCGCGGCATCGGCGACGTGTTCATCTCCTGGGAGAACGAGGCACACCTCGCGACCAAGGAACTCGGCGAGGGCAAGTTCGAGATCGTCGATCCCCTCGCTCAGCATCCTGGCCGAGCCGCCGGTCGCGGTCGTGGACCGCATCACGCTGCGGCGCAAGACCACGGACCTCGCGCGCGCCTACCTCGAGTACCTGTACTCGCCCGAGGCCCAGGAGATCATCGCGAAGCACTACTACCGGCCGCGGAACGAGGCGGTGCTGAAGAAGCACGCCGCGACTCTTCCCGGACGTGAAGATGGTGACGATCGCCGACTTCGGCGGCTGGGAAAAGGTGCAGGCGAAGCACTTCAACGACGGCGGCCTGTTCGACCGATCTACGCGAAGTAAGTAAGTGGGACGACACCTTTAAGGGGAGGCGTCCGAACAGCTTTTGTACTCCTTTCAGGCCTTCAGGCGGTAGCCCACGCCCGATTCGGTGTGCAGCAGGTCGGCGCCGGCCGGATCCTTCTCGAGCTTCTGCCGGAGCCGGTGCACGAGCTGCTTCAGGAGCTGGCGGTCGCCGCTCCCGCGGTGTCCCCAGACGTGCGCCAGCAGGCGTTCCGCCGACACGACGTGGCCGGCCTGGGCGACCAGGATCTGCAGGAGCCGCGTCTCGAGCCGCGTGAGCCGCAGCGGCGCGCCGCCGTCGATCGCGATCGTGTGCGCCTCGAGGTCGAGCGCGACGCGCCCGGACTCGCACGGTGTCGCCCTGCTCGATCCCCGCGCGGCGCAGCAGCGCCTTGACGCGCGCGAGCAGCGTGCGCGGGCTGAAGGGCTTGGTCAGGTAGTCGTCGGCGCCGAGCTCGAGCGCGCGCACGAGGTCTTCCTCGTCGCCGCGCGCCGTCAGCATCATGACCGGCACCTCGGAGCGCGCGCGGATCGCCTTGCAGACGTCGAAGCCGCTGCCCGAGGGCAGGTTGATGTCGAGGATCACGAGGTTCGGCAGCTCGGCGTCGAAGACGCGCAGCGCCTCCACGGTGTCCGCGGCCTTCACGACGGCGTAGCCCGCGTTGGTCAGCGCGAAGGCGACCAGCGCGAGCAGGTCCGGGTCGTCGTCGACGACCAGCAGCTTCATGCGGCCTCCGCGACGATGGGCAGGCGCACGGTGAACCGGGTCGTGCCCGAGCCGGTGCGCGCCGCGCTGACCTCGCCGCCGTGGCGCTCGACGATCGACTTGACGATCCACAGGCCGAGTCCGAGGCCGCGCGGGTCGGGCTCGCGGTCGGCGGCGCGGTAGAAGCGCTCGAAGATCGAGCTGCCCTCGAGCTCCGGCGCGCCCGGGCCCGCGTCCTCGACCCAGAGTTCGACTGCCTCGCCCTCGCGGCGTCGCGCCGATGGCGATCTCGCTGTCCTCCGGGCCGTACTTGTTCGCGTTGGCGAGCAGGTTGGTCACCACCTGCGTCAGCCGCGGCGCGTCGCCGGTGACCACCGGCAGGTCCTCCGGGATCGCGACGCGCAGCACCTGGCGGCGCTGGGTCAGGAGGCCCGCCATCAGGTCCTCCGCGTCCTCGACGACCTGCGCGAGCGCGACCGGCTGGCGGCGGATGCCGAGCTGGCCCGACTCGATGCGCACGCTCTCCAGCAGGTTGTCGATCAGGCGCGTCAGGCGCAGCGTGCCGCGCTGCAGCGACTGGAGCAGCTCGCCGAGGCGCTCGCGCGGCATCGGGTCGAGCCCGTCGAGCATCAGCTCGAGCGAGGCGAGCTGCGCGGAGAGCGGCGTGCGGAACTCGTGCGAGATGTTGGCGAGCACGGTGTCGCGCGCGCGGCGCACGGCCTCGAGCTCGGTCTCGTCGCGCAGGACCTGCACCTGCAGGCCGCCGGCCGGCGCCGCGCTCGTGATCACGATCGTGCGCGGCTCGCCGCTCGCCTGCAGGTACTCGGTGGCCTGCGCCTTGCCGTCGTCGCGCGCGGTGAAGATCGGGCAGCTGAAGTCGCAGGGGCGCCGGCCGTCGACGTCGCGCGGCTTGAGGACGTCGCCGCAGAACTTGCCGATCAGCTGCCTCCGCGGCGCGCGCCGAGCATCTTCGCGGCCTGCGGGTTGAGGTAGCGGATGCGCCGGTCGGCGTCGACCGCGTAGACGCCCTCGACGATGCCCTGCAGCACGGCCTGGGCCTGCGCCTCGCTCTGGCGCAGCGTCGTCGTGAGGTCGAGCAGGTTGCGGCGCATGTCGTCCATCGTGCGCGCGAGCGCCTCCACTTCCTGCGTGCCCTGGGCCGGGATCGAGGAGGAGAAGTCGCCCTGGCCGAGGCGGCTCGCGGAGTTCGCGAGCGCCTGGATCGGCGCGCCGATGCGCCGCGCGAGCAGCAGCGACACGAGCAGCGCGACGCCGGCCAGCAGGATCGCGACCAGCGCGAGCCGGCGCACGAAGCTCGAGAACGCGTCGGTGACCTGCGCGGCGGGCAGCCGCGCCTCGATGAGCAGCACCGCCTCGCCGGTCGAGGCGAACACCGGCAGGCTCGCCGCGTACTCGCCGCGCGCGGGAATCGGCGCGACCGCGATGTCGCCGGTCGCGAGCGCCAGCGAGTGCACGTCGCGGAACGCGGGATCGACCGGCTTCGAGCCAGGCCGTGACCGGCAGCAGCCGGATCTCGACGCCGACCTGCTTGGTCAGCTCCGCCGCGAGCGCGTCGTCGAGCCGCCGGATCACCATGACCCTGCCGCCCGCGAAGCCGGGGATGTCCGCGACGGCGCCGATCGGGCCGCGCTCGCGGCTCGCGATCATGAAGCCCTCGCCCTGCTCGGCGGCGGCCTCGAGGGCCTGCGGAGCGGGAATCGGGCCACGCCGGCGCGCCGCGACCAGCTGCGCCCCTCGATACAGCGCGCAGCCGTCGAGCCGGGCCGTGTCGCAGAAGCGGCGCAGGAAGAGCTGCAGCTGGAGGACGTTGCCTTCCTGGACGAGGCGCGCAAGCGTCGGCCGCGAGGCGAGCAGGCGCGCCGCGCCGTGACCGTGTCCTCGCCGACCTTGCGCAGATCTCGTAGCGCGCGGCATGCGCCGCCGCGCCGTACGCGTGCGAGCGCCTGCTCCGAGGCCTGGTCGCGCAGCAGGCCGAGCGAGGCGAGCGCGATCGCGAGGATCGCGAGCAGCACGAGTCCCGGCGATGGTGAACAGCAGCAGGCGCTCGAGCGAGCGCGGCCGGGCCGACGAGCCGCTGCAGGCCCGCCTTGGCCTGCCTGCCGAGCCGCAGCGCGGCCGCCTTCCACTTCCGCAGCAGCGGATGCAAGCTCAGTGTCCCCCGGTCCCGGAGCGCCATTCCACCAGAGTCTTGGCCACCAGGGTGAGGATCGCAAGCAGCGCGAGGAGCGAGGCGACGGCGAAGGCCGCGACGAAGTTGTACTCGTTGTAGAGGATCTCGACCTGCAGCGGCATCGTGTTGGTGACGCCGCGGATGTGGCCGGAGACCACCGACACGGCGCCGAACTCGCCCATCACGCGCGCGTTGCAGAGGATCACGCCGTACAGCAGGCCCCAGCGGATCTTCGGCAGCGTGATGCGGACGAACATGATCCAGGGCCGCGCGCCGAGCGACAGCGCCGCCACCTCCTCGTCGCTGCCCTGCTGCTGCATCAGCGGGATCAGCTCGCGCGCGACGTAGGGGAAGGAGATGAAGATCGTCGCGAGCACGATGCCCGGCACCGCGAAGATGATGGAGATGTCGCGGTCGAGCAGCCACTCGCCGAACCAGCCCTGGGTGCCGAACAGGAACACCAGCACGAGGCCGGCGATCACCGGCGAGACGGCGAAGGGCAGGTCGATCAGCGTGACCAGCAGGCTCTTGCCCCGGAACTCGAAGCGCGCGATCGCCCAGGCCGCGCAGATGCCGAAGATCGTGTTCGCCGGCACGACGATCGCGGCGGTCAGCAGCGTCAGCTTGATCGACGCGATGGTGTCCGGGATCCTGCAGCGCCGCGAACCACTCGCCGAATGCCCTTCGCGAGCGCCTGGACCAGCACCGCGCCGAGCGGTGCGAGCAGCAGCAGGCCGAGGAAGCCGACGGAGATCGCGATCATCGCGGCACGCGTGAGCTTCGCCCGCCGCGCGTCATCGGCCGGACTTCGGTCCCGACGCTCGCCCCGGCGGCCATCAGCGCGACACCCCGAAGCCGAGGCGCCGCTGGCCCCACTGCTGGACCAGGTTGATCGCCAGCAGCATCACGAAGGACATCGCCAGCATGAAGAAGCCGAGCGCCGCGGCGCCGTCGTAGTCGTACTGCTCGAGCTTGATGACGATCAGCAGCGGCGTGATCTCGGTCTTGAGCGGCAGGTTGCCGGAGATGAACACCACCGAGCCGTACTCGCCGATGCCGCGCGCGAAGGCGAGCGTGAAGCCGGTTGCGAGCGCCGGCAGGACGGTCGGCAGGATGATGCGGCGGAACACGTGGAAGCCGCCGGCGCCGAGGGACTCCGCGGCGTCCTCGAGGTCCTTGCGCACCTCGATCAGCGCCGGCTGGACCGAGCGCACGACGAACGGCAGGCCGATCAGCACCAGGGCGACGACGACGCCGAGCCAGGTGTAGGCGACCTGCACGCCGGCGGCCGCGAGCTTCGTGCCGAGCCAGCCGTTCGGCGAGAACACGGTGGCGAGCGCGATGCCGGAGACGGCGGTCGGCAGCGCGAACGGCAGGTCGATCATCGTGTCGAGCAGCCGGCGGCCCGGGAAGTCGTAGCGCACCAGCGACCAGGCGACGATGAAGCCGAACACGGCGTTGATGACGGCCGCGAGCGCGGCGGCGCCGAACGACAGCCGGTAGGAGGCGACGGCGCGTTCGTCGGTCAGCATCGCGAACAGTTCGGCCGGCGGGATGCCGAGCGCGCGGATCACCATCGCCGCGAGCGGCAGCAGGATGACCGCGCTCAGGAAGAAGGTCGTGAAGCCGAACGTCAGCCCGAAGCCGGGCAGCGGGCTCGGCGCGGCGATGCGACCGCCGGCCATGCTCAGCCGGTTCCGCGCGGTATGGACCAGCAGCACGGGCCGCAGCCTCGGTCCCTCGAGCAGCGACTTGACGCGCGCCGCCTCGTCGCCGTCGAGGGCGTCGAGCCCGATCACCAGCATCGAGTTCGGGTCGACCGAAAGCTCGCGCTCGAGCTCGGCGTCCGCGTCGCCGAAGCGCAGCTCGGTGCGCAGGTCGAGTCCGTGCTCCGTGAGCGCGCGGGAACGCGCATCCAGGAGGAGCCGGAGTCGCGATGCACGCTCGCGCTCCGGGGTCGTCGCCTCGTGGACCGCGAGCAGCACCGACTCCGCCGGTATGTGGCGCAGGAGGCTCGCGGCGACGCCGAGCGAACCGACGCCGGCCTCGGCGCCCGGCAGCACGACGATGCGCGACGGCAGGCCGGAGCCGGCCGGCAGGACCAAGACCTGGGAGGCGCCGTGGGCGAGATTCCAGAGCGCGGTGGCCGCCGCGCCGGGACCGGCGGTGAGTACCGGCATGCCGGGCGGCGCGCTGGCGGTGCGGGTGGTGCGCATCGTGATGCGCGTCTGCATGCGCGCGGCGAGCGTCGCCAGCAGCGGCGTGTCGCGCATCGCCTCGGCCGCCGGCTGCTCGCGCGCGACCACCGTGAAGCTGGTGATCGGCGTCGGCAGGCTGTGGATGCGGCGCGCGCTGACCGTCACGCGCTGGCCCACGGCGAGCGGCCTGGCGCGCTGGTCCGGGAAGCTGCGCCAGGCGTCGAGCAGCCAGCCGCCGTCGTCCGCGCCCTCGCGATCCGGGCGTCGCGGAAACCGGGCCTTCGGTCGCCATGCGTACGCGCAGCCGCTCGGTGGCGCCCGCGAACTGCAGTTCCTGCACGATGCCGTCGCCGACCAGCGTGAGTCCGGCCGGCGCCGCGCCGGTGGTGAGTTCGACCTCCTCCGGCCGGATCACGGCGACGATTTCGCGCGGCGTGACGGCTTCCGCGCCGGGACGCTCGAAGTCCATGCGGTTGCCGCGCCGGTAGCCGAGCAGCAGGTTCGCCGCGCCGAGGAAGGTGGCGACGAAGCGGGTGCGCGGGCTCGCGTACAGGTCGTCCGGCGCGCCGACCTCGAGCAGGCGGCCCTGGTGCATGACGCCGATGCGGTCGGCCATCGCGAAGGCCTCGTCCTGGTCGTGGGTGACGAGGATCGTGGTGATGCCGAGCTCCTGCTGGATCCGGCGGATCGTGCGCCGGAGTTCCTCGCGGATCTTGGCGTCGAGCGCGCCGAAGGGCTCGTCGAGCAGCAGCACCTCCGGCCGGTGCGCGAGCGCGCGCGCGACGGCGACGCGCTGCTGCTGGCCGCCGGAGAGCTGCGCCGGAAGGCGCTCGTCCATGCCCTCGAGGGCGACGAGCTTCAGCAGCTCCTGCCGGCGCGCCAGGCGGTCGGCGCGCTTCATGCGCCGCACGCGCAGCGCGAACTCGACGTTGTCCGCGACGCTCATGTGGCGGAACAGGGCGTAGTGCTGGAACACGAAGCCGACGCCGCGGTCGCGGGCGGTGACGCCGGTGACGTCCCGGCCGTGCAGCGACACGCGCCCGTGGTCGATCTCGACCAGGCCCGCGATGGCGCGCAGCAGCGTGCTCTTGCCGCTGCCGGAGGGACCGAGCAGCACGAGGAACTCGCCCTGCTCGATCTCGAGCGAGACGTCGTTGACGACCGGCAGCGATTGATACCGCTTGGTCACCTGGTCGAGCGTGATGGACATGCGACAAAACCTGCCGGCCCTTACAGGGCATACGCGGGAAAGGCTAGTGCCCGCGCGGTTTCCGGGTCAGTCGCGCGGCGGTAACAAGTCGGTGACGGCCGCCGGAATTGGAACATGGGCCGCGCCGGCTGATAATGCCACGGGGAGAAACCATGATCCGTCTCGCATTGTCCGCGCTGGTCGCCCTGGCGGCCTTGACCTTTGCCTCGCCGGCCTCGCTTGCCCAGGGAGGGGAGGAGGCGTTCGAGCAGGCCTCGGTCGTCATCGACGGGCGCGCCATCCTGTCGGTACGGGGGGTCGCGGGCCTGACTGCCGGGCAGCGGGCCGACGCCATCGAGGGGCGCATCCTCACGCTCGCGCGCGACCCGGACTTCGACCCGGCCTCCCTGCACATCATCGAGGCGGACAACGCCTCGCAGATCCACGCGGGCGACCAGCTGGTGGTGGCGGTCCTCGACGCCGACGCGGCGCTCGAGCAGATGGACCGGCGCTCCCTCGCGGTCGTCGAGCTGCGCCTGGTGCGCGAGGCGATCGCGCGCTACCGCGAGGCGCGGGCTCCGGGCAAGGCCCTGCGCGGCGCCCAGGTGACCGCGGTCGCGACGCTCGCGTTCATCGCGGCGATCGCGCTGTTCACCTGGCTTGCGCGCCGGATCGCAACCGTTGCGGCGGCATCCTGGATGCCCCGGGTCCAGGCGATCCAGCTGCCGGGCATGCATGTATTGACGGGTCCGCAGCTCTGGAGCTCGCTGGCGGCGGCCGCGCGCGGGCTGCGGCTCCTGGTGCTCGCGCTCCTCACGTACATCTACGTCGAATTCGCGCTGCAGCAGTTCGCCGCCACGCGGCCGCTCGGTGAACGGCTGGCGGAGTACCTGCTGGACCCGCTGCGCCGGATGGGGCGCGGCCTGGTGGACGAACTGCCGTCGCTGCTGTTCCTGCTGGTGCTCTACCTGGTCATCCGGTTCGTGCTGCGCATGCTGCGGCTGTACTTCGCCACCCTCGAGAGCGGGGCGGTCCGGGTGCACGGGTTCGAGAGCCACTGGTCGACCCCGACCTACCGGCTGGTGCGCATCGGCGTGGTGGCCTTCGCACTGGTGGTGGCCTACCCGTACATCCCGGGCTCGGAGAGCGAGGCCTTCAAGGGCCTGTCGATCTTCGCGGGCATGCTGCTGTCGATCGGATCCTCCGCCTTCATCGCCAACTACGTCGCCGGCTACAGCCTGATCTACCGGAAGCTGTTCGCCATCGGCGACCGCGTGCGCATCGGCGACGTGATCGGCGAGGTGATGGAGACGCGCGTGCAGGTGACGCGGATCCGCACGCCGAAGAACGAGGAAGTGATCCTCCCCAATTCGATGATCCTGCAGAGCGTCGTCACGAACTACAGCACCCACGCCCGGGAGCGCGGGCTCATCCTGCACACCACGGTCGGCATCGGCTACGAAGTGCCCTGGCGGCAGGTCGAGGGCATGCTGCTGACGGCGGCGGAACGGACGGGCGGCGTGCTGCAGGATCCGCCGCCCTTCGTGCGGCAGCGCGGGCTCGCCGACTTCGCGGTGAACTACGAGCTGAACGTGTACGTGGCGAGCGCGGACGACATGATCGGGCAATACGACAAGCTGCACGCGAACATCCAGGACGTGTTCAACGAGTACGGCGTGCAGATCATGACGCCGGCCTACGAGGCGTGATCCCCCGGAGCCGAAGATCGTGCCGCGCGAGCGCTGGCACGACAAGCCGAGCCGGCGGCCGGCCGGCAACGACCCCGCATGAACCGGCCGCGGACGGCGGCACTCCTGGCGGGCTGGCTGCTGGCGACCGGCAACGCCGCCGCCGACCCGGCGCCTGCCATGACCGCGGCGGCGAAGCACGTCGCCGGCGCACGAGCAGGCGATCGTCGCGGAGCTGCGCGAGCTGCTCGCGCTGCCGAACGTCGCGACGAACGACGCGGACATCCGCGCGAACGCGGCGCTGCTCGTGCGGCATGCTCGGAGAAGCGCGGCATCGACGCGCGCGTCCTCGAGACGCCCGGCGCGCCGGTGTCGGTCTACGGCGAGCTCGCGACGCCCGGCGCGACGCGCACGCTGCTTTTCTATGCGCATTTCGACGGGCAGCCGGTCGGCCCCGAGACCGCCTGGCTCTCGCCGCCGTTCGAGCCGACGCTGCGCGCCGGGCGGGCCGAAGACGACGCGGCGGTCGTGGCCTGGGATGCGGCGCGTTACCCGCTGCCGGACGAGGCGCGCATCTACGCGCGCTCGGCGAGCGACGACAAGGGGCCGATCGTGGCCATCCTCGCCGCGATCGACGCGCTGCGCGCCGCGAAGATCCCGCTCTCGGCGAACCTCAAGTTCTTCCTCGAGGGCGAG
This sequence comes from uncultured Gammaproteobacteria bacterium, assembly GCA_963823415.1. Taxonomy (GTDB): domain Bacteria; phylum Pseudomonadota; class Gammaproteobacteria; order Steroidobacterales; family Steroidobacteraceae; genus SCUD01. The sequence continues at coordinate 106,831 of CAWGLJ010000002.1, forward strand.
GAGGAAGCGGGCTCGCCGAACCTCGCGCGCACGCTGGCGGCGCACCGCGAGCTGCTCGCGGCCGACCTGTGGATCTTCGGCGACGGGCCGATCGACCCGCGCGGGCTGCCGCGGATCGCGCTCGGCGCGCGCGGCGTCATGGGCTTCCGGCTGACCGTGTACGGGCCGGCGACCAGCCTGCATTCCGGCCACTACGGCAATGTCGCGCCGAATCCGGGTGCACGGCTCGCCGCGCTCATCGCCTCGATGCGGGCGGCGGACGGGAGCATCCTGGTCGAGGGGCTGACGGCGCCGCCGCCATCGCCCGCGGCACTCGCGCTCGCGCAGACCGCCTTCGACACGCCGGGCATGCTGGCGGCGGCCGGCATCGGCGCGGCGGAGAGCGGGCTCGACTACGGCGAGTCCGTGCTGCGACCGGCGCTCAACGTGACGCAACTGCTCTACGGCGGCGCGGGCGGACAGCGCAACGCCATCGATGCCGAGGCGACGGCGGGTTTCGACCTGCGGCTCGTGCCGGGCATGACGGTCGCGCAATCGCGCGCCGCGATCGAGGCGCACCTGCGCGGGCAGGGTTACGTGCTGCTCGATGCGCCGCCGACCGCCGAGGAGCGGATCCGGCACCCGAGGCTCGCGCGCCTCGACTTCGGCGACGACGGCTACCCGGCCGCGATGTCCTCGCCGGATGACCCCGGGGTTGCGCGCGTGATGGCGGTGATGCGGAAGGCGACGGACGGCTCCGTGCGAATCGCGCCGCTGATGGGCGGGAGCCTGCCGATCGCGCCGATCGAGTCCGTGCTGCAGACGCCGTTCGTGATCGTGCCGATCGTCAACGCCGACAACAACCAGCACGCGCCGAACGAGAACCTGCGCATGGCGGAGTTCCGCCGCGGCATCGCCCTCTACGCGGCGCTGCTCGCGGAAGCCGGCAAGTACTGAGATAAGGGGACAGTCACCTTTTCCCGCATGGGGCAGTCGAACGTTCAGTTTGCGCCGTGCGGAAAAGGTGACGTCCCCTTTTAATTCGTACGTCGCCGCGCGCCGGCGCATCCAGAGGTAGATCGGCAGCCCGGCGAGCGCCAGCGTCAGCGCCCAGATGAACGGCTCCCAGCCGACGCCCTTGAACGCGAACGCGGCGAACGCGACGCCGCCCGCGCCGGCGAACCAGAGTGCCGGCGAGAGCCCGGCGGAATCGCGCCGCAGCAGGGTGAACAGCGCGAAGGCGCAGCACACGTAGAGCGGCAGGTTCGCCGCCGACACGATCAGCGACAGCTTGGTGAACGCGCCGACCAGCGTGGCGCTGAAGTTCATCAGGCCGAGGAAGGTCGCGAGCCCGCCCGCGAGCAGCAGCGAGGCCCAGGGCACGCCGAAACGGTTGCTCTCGCCGAGGATCGGCGGCAGCAGGTTGTGCGCCGCGAGCGTGCGCGTCAGCTCGCCGGCAAGCAGCATCCATCCGTTCAGGCAGCCGAGCCCGCTGACCACGACGAACAGCGAGATCCAGCGGCCGTTGCCCGGCCCCAGCAGGGCGTCCGCGATCGTCACGAACGGCGCGTCCGAGGTGGCGAGCGTCTGCTGCGGGACGACCAGCAGGCCGATCGCGACGATCGAAACGTACAGGCCTGCGACGACCAGCGTGCCGATCAGGGTCGCGCGCGGGATCGTGCGCTGCGGATCCTTGACCCGGCCCGCGGCGATCGCGGCGGACTCGAATCCGAGCATGGCGTAGAGCGCGACGGCCGCCGCGGCCATGGACGCCTGCCCCGTGATCGGCGTGGTCGGCAGGTTCGGCGTGTACGCACCGGGATCGGCGAGGATCGAGTACGCGCCCACGATCATGACGAGAACGAGCGGCACGACCTTCAGCAGGGAACGTCACGACCTGCACGCGGCCGCCGGACCTGACTCCGAGCAGGTTCACCGCGACGAAGAACCAGATGAAGGTGACGGCGAGCACCGCGGGCGGGATGGAGGCCGCGGCCGGAAAGACGGTGATGAAGTAGCCGACGACGCCGATCGCGAGCACCGGCAGCGTCGCCCAGACGGAGATCCAGTAGCACCACAGCGCCGGGAAGGCGACCACCTCGCCGAGCGTCGCGCGCACGTAGCCGAAAGGCCCGTTCGCCTGCGGCAGTTTGCGCGCGAGCGCGGCGAAGGTGAACGCGAGGCAGACGCAGCCGATGATGACCGCCGCCCAGCCGGTCAGCGCGTTGAGCCCGAAGGGCGCGAGCGCGGCGGGCTGCATGAAGATGCCCATGCCGATCGTGTTGCCGACGACCAGGGCCGTCGCCATGCCGAGGCCGAACTGCCGGTCGCTCATCGGGCATCTCCGCGGCGGGCAAGGCTGCCCCTTCCAGATGACGGCGGACACCCGCTCGAGCCGCCGTGATGTCCTCGAGCGGGTCGCCTTCGACGGCGATGATGTTCGCGAACTTGCCGGGCGCGATCGAGCCGAGCTCCTGCGAGCGGCCGAGCGAGGCCGCGGCGCTGGTGGTCGCCGAGCGGATCGCGTCGCAGCGGCGTCATGCCGTACTTGACCATGTAGGCGAACTGGCGGGCGTTGTCGCCGTGCGGGTAGACGCCGGAATCCGTGCCGTAGCCGATGCGCACGCCCGCCTTGACCGCCTTGGCGAAGTTCTGCGCGCTGCATGTCGGTGGTCTCGCGGTTCTTGCGCAGGATTTCCTCCGGCCAGCCGTCGCGGGTGCCGACTTCCGTCGATGTAGTCGCCGTTGTAGATGTCGGCGACCAGCCAGGTGCCGTGCTTGACCATGAGCGCGATGCCCTCGTCGTCGAGGAAGGAGCCGTGCTCGATCGTGCGCACGCCGGCGCGGACCGCGTTCTTGATGCCCTCGGCGCCGTGCGCGTGCGCGGCGACGAAGGTGCCGCGCCGCGCGGCCTCCTCGACGGCGGCGCGGATCTCCGCCTCGGTGAACTCCGGCATCTGCGGCGTCGTGCCGGCGGTCAATACGGCGCCGGTCGCCATGACCTTGATGAAGTCCGCGCCGCCCGCGATCAGCTCGCGCACGCGCTGGCGCACTTCGTCCTCGTTCTCGGCGACGCCGCGGCGCATCTCGGCCGGCGCCTTCAGGGCGTCCGGCAGGCCGGTCACCTCGCCGCCGCCGCCCGGGATGGTGACGTAGGCGCCGGCGACGAACATGCACGGGCCCTCGACCTGGCGGGCGTTGATGGCGTTCCTGAGCGCGACGTCCACGAAGGCGCGGTAGGTGCCGATGTCGCGCACGGCGGTGAAGCCCGCCGCAAGCGTCGCGCGCGCGTGCTCGACGCCCATCAGCGCGTCGCGTGCCGCGGAACTCGAGAGCGGCGCATTGACGTCCGCGGAACTGATGTCGCCGACCAGGTGCGTGTGCAGGTCGATGAGGCCGGGCAGCACGGTGTAGGCCGACCAGTCGATGAACCGGTCGCCGCTGCGCGAGTTGGAGGTGAACGGGGTGACGGAGACGATGCGCCCGTCCTCGATGCGGATCGCGCGGTCGGCCAGGTACTGTCCTCGCTCGACGTCGAGCATCTTCCCGGCCCGCACGATGACGGTCTCGGCCTGCGCCGCGGATGCGAGCGCCGTCACGGCGCAGGCGACGAGAGCGAGGATTTTCGCGCGAGTGGGATTCATGTCACTTCCTGGTGATTCATGGCGCTTCGACCGCGGCCCCGCGCCTGTGGGCGACATCATATTGCTGATAGCATGGCGGCCCCAAATATCGGTTCCGGAACGAGTTCCGGCGAGGTTGCATCATTTGGCCATCGGATTCCGCGCGGTTCGTACCAGCCTGACACTGTTTTCGGTATTTGCCATTTCCGTCGCCCACGCAGGTCCCCGGGCCCGCGACCTCGGCGTCCCGTTCGACGGCAGCCCCGGCCCCCTGAATGCGATCACCGACGTTGCCGGCGTGACGGTCGGCCAGGTCACGCTGAACGAGGACCTCGCGGACGGCCGCAAGGTGCGCACCGGCGTGACCGCGGTCCTGCCGCGCGGGCGCGCGACCGATCACGACGCCGGCGTTCGGCGGCAGCTTCGTGCTGAACGGCGCGGGCGAGATGACAGGCCGTGCCTGGATCGCGGAGGGCGGCCTGCTCGAGGGGCCGGTGATGCTGACGAACACGCACAGCGTCGGCACCGTGCACGAGGCGACCATCGCCTGGCGCGTCAAGCACGGCGACCCGGACGCGTCCGGCTACTGGTGGTCGACGCCGGTGGTCGCCGAGACCTGGGACGGCGGGCTGAACGACGTCAACGGTTTCCACGTGAAGGCCGCGCACGTCGACGCGGCGCTCGACGGCGCGAAGGGCGGGCCGGTCGACGAGGGCAACGTGGGCGGCGGCACGGGCATGACCTGCCACGGCTTCAAGTGCGGCATCGGCACGTCCTCGCGGCGCGTCGACGTGCAAGGCCGGCCCTACACGGTCGGCGTGCTGGTGCAGGCGAACTACGGCACGCGCTCCTCGCTCAGGATCGCCGGCGTGCCGGTGGGCGAGCACCTGCGCGACGGAGCGGCAGGCCACGAAGCCGCCGCCGACGGCGACAACGGCTCGATCATCATCGTGGTCGCGACCGACGCGCCGCTGCTGCCGAACCAGCTCGACCGCATCGCGCGGCGCGCCGGCATGGGACTCGCGCGCATGGGATCCTTCGCCGGCAACGGCTCGGGCGACATCTTCGTCGCCTTCTCGACGGCGAACGCGCAGTCCATGGAAGGCGAACTGGTCCACGGCGCCGAGTTCCTCGACAACGGCCGCCTGGACCCGCTCTTCGAGGCCACCGTGCAGGCGACCGAAGAGGCGATCGTCAATTCGATGGTGGCCGCGCGCGACATGCAGGGCAACGCCGGCACGAGCGCCGTCGCGCTGCCGCATGACGCGCTCACGGACCTCATGAAGCGTTACGGACGGGCCGGCGGCACGCCGAGGTAGAGCCCGTACCAGTCGAGAAACCGCTGCATCCGGTCCTTGAGGTAACTCGGGACCGTGAGGCCGTGGTATTCGCCGGGATAGATCACCATCCGCGTCGGCACCCCGAGCGAGCGCAGCGCCTGGTACATCTGCATCGAGCCGACGCAGGGGACGTTGTCGTCCAGCTCGTGGCAGATGAACAGCGTCGCCGTGCGGATCCGGTCGGCGTGGAAGAACGGGAAGCTCACGCGCTCGTAGGTTTCGCGGTCGCGCCAGGGCAGGCCGAGTTCCTGCTCGTACTCGCGGATGTACATGTCCACGCCCCAGGTGCCGAGGAAGTTCGCGGCGCCGGCGCTGCTGATCGCGGCCTTGAAGCGCGCGTCGCGCGCGATCACCTGGTTGGTCAGGATGCCGCCGTAGCTGTGGCCGCCGAGGCCGAGGCGATCGGGGTCGGCGACGCCCAGCTTCACGACGTGGTCGACGGCGGCGAGCACGTCCGCCGTGTCCTTCACGCCCCACTCGGCGTAGATCGCCTTGGCGAACTCGAAGCCGCGGCCCGAGCTGCCGCGCGGGTTCGCGCCGATGACGGCGTAGCCGTTCGCGGCGAGCACCTGCCAGTCCTCCATGAACTCGTGGCTGAACTGGTACACCGGCCCGCCGTGGATGCGCAGGATCGTCGGGTAGCGCCGGCCGGCGACGTAGTCCACCGGCTTCACGAGGAAGCCGTCGATCGAGGTGCCGTCCGCGCTCTTGAAGGTGATTTCCTCAGTGGCGGCGAGCTTGCGGTCCTTCAGCCATTCGTTGTGGTCGGCGATCACGAGGCGGACAGACCCCTTGCCGCCGCGGCAAGGGGTCTGCCGCCTCGATGCGATACGGATGCAGCGCATCGCCGCCGAGCACCGCGACCCGCCCGTTCGCCGCGGCATCGAAGGCATAGTCGAAGCGCGGACCGCCCGTGAGCGGCGTCGTGGCGCCGGTCGCGAGGTCGATGCGCGAGACGTGCGTGACGCGGCTGCCTTCGACGAGCGCGAGCACGCGCGGCGCCGTCCGGCGTGAACTGCGGCCGCGTGTGGAAGGCGTCGACGCCGGCAGGGCGCGTGACCGCGCCGCTCTCGACGTCGATGACCGCGAGCGACCAGGGCGCGTAGTAGATCCACGTGTCCTCGCCGCTGCTGACGTAGGCGATCCTGCGGCCGTCCGGGCTCCAGGCCGGCCGCGATTCCCACGACGGGTCGTTGTCCGCGCCCGCGAAGCGCGTCACCTGCCGCTCCGTGCCGCCTGCGCGCGCCTCGATGACGTAGATGTCCCAGTTGATGTGGCGGTCCGCGTCGGGGCCGCGCTTGGTCACGTAGGCGATGCGCGCGCCGTCCGGCGACCAGGCGGGCATGTACTCGTCGTGGGCGCCCGAGGTGAGCTGCGTCGCCTTCCGTGCCCGCGATCTCGAACAGGTACAGGTGCTGGCGCTTGTCGCGTCAGCCAGCCTGTGTAGTCTTCCTTGAAGTAGTGGCGGTCGATCACGATCGGTTCGGGCTGCTTCGGCTCTTCCTCGCCCTCGGCGCGTTCCGGATCGTTGGCGATGACCGCGAGCCGCGCGCTGTCCGGCGCCCAGTCGAAGTCGGCGACGCCGCCGGGAAATTTCGTCAGCGCCTCGGCCTCGCCGCCATCCGACGGCATGACCCAGACCTGGGTCTTCGCGTCGTCATCGCCGCGGTCCGAAAGGAAGGCGATCCATTTCCCGTCCGGGCTGATGGCCGGCGCGGACTCGTCGGCATCCGCCGTGCGCGTGAGCGCGCGCTTTCCGCTGCCGTCCCAGCGCGCGCGCCAGAGGTCGTAGTGTGGTCGCGTCTTCCTCGAGGTTCGGCCTCGCCGACGCTGTAGACCACCCATTCGCCGTCCGGCGACAGGTCGAGCTCGGTGACGTTCGCGATGCGCACGACGTCGTCGATGCCGAATCGCGTCGGCTCCGCGGCGGCGGCAAACGTGAGGGCGGCGCCGGCGAGGAAGCCGGCCAGGGCGTGCGTCCGTGTCATGGTCAGTCCTTTGTCTTGTTTGCCGCGAGCGCGCGGAACTTCGCGCGCGCCGCTTCGAGGTAAGCGAGCGTGTCGGTCTTCTCCTGCTCGCTGTTCCAGCCGCCGCGCGCGAGCGCCGCCTCGACCACGCGGTCCATCCAGGCGACGAAGTAGGCGGCGTCCTCCGGCGCGGGCGGCGGCGGCCGGCGAGTCGAACCAGACCGGGCTCGTCGTCGCGTAGGGATAGAGGTCGAGCACCCAGGGATGCGGCTGCGTCGTTGAAGGCGCGCAGCACGCACCCAGCCGCCGGCCTCGAAGTCGACGTCGCCGCTCCAGTCGAAGCGCGTGCGGTCGCCCTCGAGCGCGAAGGACAGGATCACGCTTGCCGTTCTGCACCAGCTCGAGGCGGTCGACCGGGAACGGCGAGCGCAGCGCGACGCGCACCGGCAGCCTGCCGGCGCGCGGCAGCGCGGCGCCCGGTCGCTGGCCGTCGACCGTCGAGGCCGAGCAGCGGGCCAGTTGCAGACGAACGTGTGCCCGGACTTCAGCGCGTCGCCGAGCGCCTGCGGCGTGCGCTCGCCGCCGGTCTCGAGGAACACGCGCACCAGGCCGATCGGGCCGCGCAGCGAGGCGTAGTTCGCCATCGCGTCCGTGCCGGCGCCCGCCGGCAGGCGGAAGCCGAGGTTCAGCAGCCGGTGCCAGATGCCGGCGGTGATGTGGTGATCGGAGAAGCCCATCACCTCGAGGTAGTCCACCTTGCCGTGCGCGACGGTCGCCGGCAGCTCGTACGAGAGCTTCTTCTCCTTCGGCGGGTCGATCGGGAAATCCGCGATGTGCACGTAACCGACGAGCGCGCCCTGCGCATGCGCGAGATCGGAGATCGCGCCGTTGTGCGGCCAGGGACTCTCGTAGGCCGTGTGGCGGTACGCGGTGTAGTCGGGCAGCAGGTAATGGTCCTCGAGGTTCAGCAGGCCCATGTGACCCCAGAAACTCGTGTGGTACTCCTGCGCGTGGAAGAGCGTGCGCTGGCCGCTCGCCGCGTCGGCGCCGCCGCCCGGCTTGAAGTAGGCGATGTCCGGGATGCGCTCTTCCTTGTTGACCAGCAGGTTGTAGACGACGTCGAGGTCCTCGGCGTCCTGCTGTGCGAGCAGCGTTTCGGGCGTGCTGCGGTAATGGCCGCCGTAGTTCATGTGCACGTGCAGGTCGGCGGAGACGAAGCGGCCGAACTCCGGCGGCAGGTCGTTGTCCGGCAGGCGGACTGCGAGTTCGATCGCCTCGCCTGCGGCGAATTCGCGCTCGATGATCGCGTGCTTCCTGCGAAAGCCCGCTCTGGACCTGGATCGTCGTCTTGCCGGCGGGGACAGCCACGTCGCAGGCCGGTTTTCCGGCCGGGCAGTGGAAGTAGTGCACTTCGCTCGGGAACTGCGCCCGGTCGTACAGCTCGTCGCCGTGCATCCAGGCATCGGCGGGTGCGTGCCAGCGGCCGTCGCCGCCGAGCACGGCCACGCGCGCGGAAATCCGCTTGCCTGAATCGTCCACCGGCCGGATCCGCACGACCGCGGGTTCGTGCCTGGCGCCGGAGCCGCGTTCGCCTCGACCTGCTGGCGCGCGCCGCCGAAGAACTCCTGCACCCAGAGCGAGGTGTTGCCGTCCTCGTTGCTGATGTAGGCGATCCGCTTGCCGTCCGGGGACCAGCGCGCGTTGCGGCGGTCGAACTCGCCGTAGGTGAGCGGCAGCGGCGCCGTGTCGTCCGTCGTCGTCAGCCAGAGCTGGTGCCACTGGCCGCCGTGGTAGTTGGAGAAGAGGATGCGCCGGCCGTCCGGCCCGACTTCCGGGCGCGTCGCCCAGGAGGTCTCGAGCTCGTGGCTGGTCAGGCACTCGGCGCTTGCGACGGCGCCCGTCGACGGCGACGGAGCAGATCCAGCCCGTGCCCCAGGGAATCTCCGCGTTGGTGACGAAGAAGACACGCTTCCCGTCCGGCGACCAGGACGGGTTGATCGAAGTGATCGTGCGTCGAATAGTAGTAACGGTCGATCCGGCTCTCGCGCGGCGCGACCAGGTAACGCTCGTTCGCGAGCCCGGCGGGCGCGAGATCGGCGATCTTCAGGTTGAAGTGGCCCGTGCCGCCCGTGGAAACGAACACGATCCGCTTGCCGTCCGGGGAGATGCGCGGCTCGAGGTTGACGCCGCCGTTGGCGGTCAGCGCCTGCTCGGCGCCGCTGCCGAGGTCGTGACGCCAGAGCTCGAAGCCCTTGCCGTCGTAGCGCGTGAAGACGACGAGCTTTCCGTCCGGCGCGACGTCGGGCTGGTGGTCGTAGGCGCCTGCCGGATGCGTGATTTCACGCGCCTCGTCCGTGCCGATCTTCTGGCGCCAGAGCGAGCCGTCCATCGCGTAGACGAGCTCGTCGCCGGAGGGCAGGAAGGCGAGCGGACGACGGTCCCGTCGTCTGCTGCGGGATGTAGAGCTCGCGCCAGTAATAGTTGTGCGGCAGCGCGACCTGGGAAAGCACCGCCTCGCGCGCCGCCTCGGCCGGCGCCGCGGCAACGAGCAGACGGAGCGAGCGCGAGGAGGGCGCGGGCGGCGGACCTCACGCCTGGCCCGCCAGCGCCTCGTCGAGCGATTGCCGGAGGTAGATCAACGATTCGTCGACTTCCGCCTCGGTCACGCACAGCGGCGGCATGAAGCGCAGCGTCGACACGCCGCAGGAGAGCAGCAGCAGGCCGTTGTGGTACGCGCGGTGCAGCAGGCGGTCCACCATCTCGCGCGCGGGCGAGCCGTCCTTCTCGATCATCTCCACGCCGATCATGAGCCCGCGGCCGCGGATGTCGCCGATGCAGGGGTAGTCCGCCTTCATCTCGTGCAGGCGCTTCATGAAGTGCGCGCCGACCTTCTCCGCGTTCGCGCAGTACTGCTCGCGCACCAGGTCGATGGTCGCGTTCGCGGCGGCGCAGGAAATCGGGTTGCCGCCGAAGGTGTTGCCGTGCGCGCCTTTCTTCCACTGCTTCATGAGGCTCGCGCTGCGCGACCACCGCGCCGATCGGCAGGCCCGAGCCGAGGCCCTTGGCGAGCGTCATGATGTCCGGGCGTCACGCCCTCGTGCTCGCGCGCAGAACATCTTTCCGGTGCGGCCGACGCCGGACTGCACCTCGTCGAACACGAGCAGGATCCCGTGCTCGTCGCAGATCTGGCGCAGGCCCTGCGAGGAAGCCCGGCGGCGGCACGAGGTAGCCGCCCTCGCCCTGCAGCGGCTCGATCACGATCGCGGCGACTTCCGAGGCCGGGAGGTTCCGCTCGAACAGCATGCGGATGTAGTCGAGCACCGCCTTGCCCTGGTCGCTGCCCGCGAACAGCGGGCGGTAGGTGTTCGGGTACGGCACGTGCGTGACGCCCGGCATGGTCGGGAAGAAGCCCGCCTGCTGCGTGTACTTGCTGGAGGTCAGCGACAGCGAGCCCATCGTGCGGCCGTGGAAGCCGCCGAGGAAGGCGATGATGCGGCCGCGCTTGCGTCACGTAGCGCGCGAGCTTCAGCGCGCCTTCGACCGACTCCGTGCCGGACTGGCAGAAGAAGACCATGCCCGGCTCGCCGATCGGCACGATCGCGGAGAGGCTTCTCGGCGAGCGCGGTCATCTCCTCGTGCCAGTAGTCGCTCGAGATGTGCAGGAACTTGCCCGCCGCCTCCTGCACCGCCTTGACGACGCGCGGGTGCGCGTGTCCGGTCGCGCAGACCGCGATGCCGGCGGCGAAGTCGAGGAAGCGGTTGCCGTCGACGTCCCAGACTTCCGAGCCCTTGCCGTGCGACATCACGAAGGGGTAGTCGCGCGGGTAGGAGGGCGATGTGACCTTCGTGTCGCGCTCGATCATGGCGCGGGACTTCGGGCCGGGCAGGGCCGTCTTGATGTGCGGGTTCTTGATGGCGCCGGCGGCGCGGGCGGATGCGTTCATGACGGGAGCCTCACAGGTTCACGATGCGCGGCGGCAGTCCGGGCTTCGAGAGCGCGCAGGGCCTCGAGCTCGGGCGCGGTGGGAACCGCGCAGGTTTCAGAGCGCCGGCAGGACGGCGAGCGGCCAGCCGATGGCGGCCTTCGCTTCCTCCGCCGGAATTCCGGGATACAGGGCGGAAAGCGCGAATTCTCCGGTTTCCGCGTGCGGTTTCAAGATGCCGACGTCGGTGACGATGACGGCAGGGCCCGGCACCGCGCGCGCCGCTTTGCGAACGACCGGCGAAATGCCCGCCGCTGGTCTGGAAATCGATCTTCTTCACGAAGCTGCGCGGCGAGGCCTTCATGACGATGAAGACCTGGCGCGCGTGCGCCGCGATCTCGGTCGCGCCGCCCGCGCCGGGCAGGCGCGTCTTCGGCTTCGCGTAGGGACCGATCACGGTGCTGTTGAGGTTGCCGAACTTGTCGATCTGCGCGGCGCCGAGGAAGCCGATGTCGATGCGCCCGGCCTGCAGGTAGTCGCTGAAGATGTCCGGCAGCGGGATCACGCAGGTCGCGGTCTCGGCGAGCTCGCCGTCGCCGATCGAGAGCGGCAGCACCGTCGGGCGCGTGCCGATGGTGCCCGACTCGTAGATCAGCACGAGTTCCGGCGCGTGCGTCAGCCGCGCCAGGTTGCAGGCCGCGCTCGGCAGGCCGATGCCGACGAAGCACACCTGCCCGTCGCGCAGCAGCCGCGCTGCGGCGACGGTCATCATCTCGTCGCGGGTGTAATCGCTCATGCGGCGCACCCCGCGCTCGGCGGACGCGGCGCTCGCCGGCCGACTGCGCTCGCTCGCTCGGCGGCGACCGCGTCGCTCGCGGGATCCCGCCGGCTCGCGCGCGCGATCGCCGCGGCGATCGCGCGCGCGGCCGAGCGGGACCCCGACGAGCGACTGCGGTCGCCGCCGAGCGAGCGAGGGGAGCCCCGCCGGCGAGCGCGCGCGCAAAACACCGCGGGCATCACGCGGCCTCCCGCAGGCTGGCAAGGAACTCGCGATGATCGCGAGTACCCCGGACGTGCCGGTCGATCCACGCGGTGAAACCCGCGCGGTCGCGCGCGATCGTGTCCCACTTGAGGTAGAAGTCGTTGTCCCGCGCGTAGTGGCCCTGCGCATAGGACGGCCAGGCGCCGCCGGGACAGAGCGAGATCGCCGTGACGGTGAAGTGCGGGATCACGATGTTGTTCATCGCGGGCGGCAGCTCGTCCACGACCTGCTCGACGGTCACGAGCAGCTTCGTCGCGGCGAGCGCCGCCTCGCGGGCCGCGCCGACGATGCCGTCGATCGCGACGTTGCCGCGTTTGTCGGCCCGTTGCGCGTGGATGATCGTGACGTCCGGGTTCACCGCCGGCACGGTCGCGATCTTCTCGCCGGTGTACGGGCAGGTGACGCTCTGGATGCGTGGATTCTGCGCGGGCAGGTCGGTGCCGATGTAGCCGCGCAGCATGCCGAACGGAAGCCGCGCCGCGCCCGCGCGGTAGGCGACCGCCATCGCCGCGTGGCTGTGCTCGTCGATCTCGAGCGGGCCGGGCCAGTCGTTCTCGACCGCGTCGCGCAGGCGATGCAGCGAGCCGACGCCGGGGTTGCCGCCCCAGGAGAACGTGAGCTTGCGCGCGCTGCCTGCGCCGATGAGCTGGTCGTAGATCAGGTCCGGCGTCATCCGCACCAGGTGCAGGTCCTTGCGGCCCTGCCGGATCAGTTCGTGGCCGGCCGCGAACGGGATCAGGTGCGTGAATCCCTCGAGCGCGAGGCAGGCGCCGTCGGCGACGTGCCTGCGCGATCGCATCCCGCAGTGACAGGAACTCGGGCATTCAGTCCACCACGGTCCGCGACTGCTCGCGCAGGTACAGCGGCAGGTAGTAGGCCGAGGCGATCGCCTTGCCCGAAGAGCCGGAACCCTTCCAGCCGCCGAACGGCTGGTACCCGGCCAGGCGCCGGTGGTCGCGCCCGCGCCGCGGTTCGCGTAGGTGACGCCCGCCTGGATGTTCTCCTGGAACCACGGGATCTCGTCCTTCGCGCCGAAGAAACCCGCGGTGAGGCCCATGTCGGTGTCGTTCGCGAGGCGCATCGCCTCGTCGCGGTCGCGGTAGCGATGCACCATCAGGATGGGCAGGAACATCTCGTGCTTCCAGAGCGGGTCCGAGAGGTCCGCCTCGGCGAGCACCGGCTCGACGTAATAGCCGCGTCCGAACACGCCCTCGGACGGCTGCCTGCCGCCGCGGCGGATCTTCGCGCCGCGCGACTTCAGGTCCGCGACGTAGCGTGCGTAGGACTCGTGCGCACGCTGGTTCACGACCGGGCCGAGGCCGGTCGCGCGCTCGGCAGGGTCGCCGATGCGGATCTTGTCGATCTCCTGCTCGATCTTCGCGAGCAGCGGCTCGGCGACCTTCTCGTGCACGTAGAGGCGCGACAGCGCCGAGCACTTCTGGCCGCCCATGCCGTAGGCCGAGCGCGCGATGCCCGCGGCCGCGCGGTCGAGGTCCGCGTTCTCGGTGACGATGGTCGGGTTCTTGCCGCCCATCTCGGCGATGTAGGGTCGCGGGTAGGCGCCCTTCGCGATCTCGCTCATGATCGCGCGCCCCACGGCGACCGAGCCCGTGAAGGTGACGCCGGCGACGCGCGAATCGCGCACCAGCTGCTCGCCGATCGCCGCGCCGGGCCCGTTGATGTAGTTGAACACGCCCGGCGGGACGCCGGCGTCGCGGATGCAGTCGGCGAGCAGCCGCCCGGCCCAGGGCGTGTCGGAGGCGCACTTCAGCACGACGGTGTTGCCGGTCACGAGCGCGGCGGCCGTCGGGCCGGTCGCGAGCGCTATCGGGAAGTTGAACGGCGCGATCACGGCCCACACGCCGTAGGGCCGCATGATGCTCTTGTTGCGCGCGACGAACGCCGTCGAGGGGTCGTTCGGCAGGTCGAACTCGTAGCCCTTGTGCGACTCGAAGTCGTCCGCGTAGACGTTGAAGAAGTCGACGCACTCCTGCGCCTCGCCGAGCGCCTCGAGCCGGTTCTTGCCGACCTCGATCGTGAGCGCGGCGGCGATCTCGTACACGCGCTCCTCGAGGAGCGACGCGACCTTGCGCATCAGCGCGACGCGCTTCGCCGTGCCGGCGTCGCGCCAGGCGGGGAAGGCGCGCTCCGCGGCGGCGAGCGCGGCATCCACGTCCTGCGTGCTCGCGTGCGGGAAGCGCCCGGTCTTGATGCGGTTGTCGATCGGGCTCGCGCGCTCTTCGGTCTTCGCCGCCTGCACGTCCTTGCCGTCGATGTACATCGCGTGCGTCGCGCCGAGGCGCGAACGCATCGTCGCGAGCGCCTTCTCGAAGCGCTCGTGCATCTCCTCCGGCGGATTGAACATGGTGGAGTAGGTCAGTCGAAAGCTCATGAGGCGCGCTCCAGGGACGCAGGGAAGAATCGGGTCAGCAGGCGGTCGAGCACGCCGAGCGCGGTCGCGAGTTCGGACTCCGCGATCACGAGCGGCGGCGCGAGGATGATGAGGTTGCCGCGCGAGCCGAAGGAGATGCCTTCGTCGCGGGCGGCGGCGAGCAGCGACTTCATGGCTTCGCTCTGCGCGGGCCAGGGCGCGATCGGCGCCCTGGTCGCGCGGTCGGAGACCAGCTCGACGACCGCGAACAGCCCCTTGCCGCCACGCACGTCGCCGATCACCGGCATGGCGCGCGGCCAGCTTCTGCAATTCCGCGAACATCTGCGCGCCGAGCCGGCGCGAACGCTCGATCAGCTTCTCGTCGCGATAGGCGTCGATCGCCGCGACGCCGGCGGCGCAGGAGAGCGGGTGGCCGCAGTAGGTGAGGCCGCCGTAGAACATCTCGTGCTCGATGCGTGCGTAGACGTCGGCGCTGATCACGACGGCGCCGAGCGGCGCGGCCGCGCCCGTGAGCCCCTTCGCGACGCGTCATGAGGTCCGGGCGGTTCTCCGCGCCGTAGCGCTGCCAGGCGAACCAGTCGCCGCAGCGTCCGAAACCGCTCATGACTTCGTCCGCGACCAGGAAGACGTCGCGCTCGCGCGTGACGCGGCGCAGCTCCGGCCAGAAACTGTCCGGCGGCACGATGCCGTTGCTGCCGGCGTCGACTTCCATCAGCACCGCGGCGAAGCGGTCCCGGCCTTCCCGGTCGATGGCCTCGCCGACCGCCGCGGCCGCGCGGCGCCCGCATTCGTCGGCGGTCTGGCTGCCCCAGGGGCAGCGGTAGGCGTAGGGCGGCGGCACGTGGCGCACGCCCCAGGCCTCGGCGTCCACCTGGTGCGCGGTGCGCGAGTCGCCGGACAGCGCCATGGGCATGTAGCTGGCGCCGTGGTAGGAACGGTCGCGCGTGACGATCAGCCCGCGCGGTTTCTTCGAGGCATGCCGCGCGATGCGAACCGAGTTCTCGTTGGCATCCCCGCCGCCCAGCGTGAAGAACACGCGCCCGCCCTCGAAGCCGGAAACCTCGAGCAGGCGCTCGGCGAGCGCGCGGCGCGACTCGGCGCCCCAGGCGGCCGTGACGAAGGCGAGCTTGTCGGCCTGGGCCTTGAGGGCGGCGACGAGCTTCGGATGCTGGTGGCCGAGGTTGCTGCACTCGACCAGGCTCGACAGGTCGAGGATCTCGCGGCCGTCCTCGAGGATGAGCTTCGCGCCGCGGCCGCCCACGACCGTCGGGGCGTTCCATTCCCCCGGCACGCACCAGCTGTGCAGCACGAAATCGCGCTCGTTAGGCATCCGGGTATTGTCTCAGACCCCGGCATTCTCGGCGACATCCCCGGGGAATGGACTTGCGATAGACCCCAGCCAAGCGCAGTCTAAAGCCGTGATCGGTCTACGCGCCCTGATGGTCATATTGCTCGTGCTGACCGGCACGGGCGTCACACCCGCGGCCGCGGTACACCCGCCGATGGCTGGGGACGAGTCGACCCACGCGGGCCATCATCCGGCGGCCCCGACCCATGACGCCGGCCATGAGCAACATTTCGCACCCGTGCCCGGTGGGGAATGCTGCGACGACATGAGCTGCGATTGCGGGTGCACCGTCCCGCAGGTCGCACCTTGCCGGGCGACCGTGGCGCGAAGCGACTGGCCCACGGCGCTTCCGGACTTCACGTTCGTGGTGAAGTCGTTCCATTCGAGCCCGCACAACGCCCCCTTCCGACCTCCGGCCTGACGGCCGCTCCTGCTCGTTGAGCGACCGGCGCCCAGGCGAAGCCTGCGCTGTGTCCGCGCCGTTTGGGTATCGGCGTGAATCGATTACGAGGATCGGAGGAATGATGGATCCACGAGAATGGCTGTGCTGGCGGCTCGCTGGTCACGGCCGGCTGCACGGTCACGCCGCTGCAGGATGCAGCGGACGCGACGGTGGAACGCGCTGGAGGCCCGCGCGGCAGTCAAACTCGCCTGGCCGCCGGATGCGGAGGCGGCCGACGACCCGCCTGAAATCGCCGAGCCGCTGACGCTCGCGGCCGCGCTCGCACTCGCGTTCGAACGTAACCCGGATATCCGCCGCCAGTACGCGAAGCTCGGCATCGCACACGGCGACCTGCAGGATGCGGCGCGTATCGCCAATCCGACCCTCTCGCTCGCCTGGCTGGACCCGGAAGGCGGCGGACAGGACAAGACGACACAGGGTATTTCCGCAAGCTTCACCGACCTGCTGCTGCTGCCGGCGCGGCGGCGCCTCTCGGCGGCGGAGTTCCGGCGCGTGGAACTCGCGGTCGGCGCCGAACTGGTGACGCTGGCGCGCGAGGTGGAGTCCGCCTGGTACGGGTATGTCGGGGCGCAGCAGGTCGAGGCTCTGCGCGCTGCGGTCGCGGACGCCGCCCGCCAGGAGGCGAACCTGGCGAAGCGTTTCTTCGACGCGGGCAACATCACGCGGCTCCAGCTCGACCGCCAGGTGGCCGTGGCGGCGCGCGCGGAGATCGACGCCCTGCGGGCACGGTCTGACGCGGCTGCCAGTCGCGCGCAATTCGCGAACCTGCTCGGCCTGGCGGCGACGGGGAGCTGGCGCACGGTCGACCGACTGTCGGTGCCGCCCGAGTCGGAACTCTGTCGGCGGCGACGCTGGCCGGAGAACGCGCTCTCGCAGCGGCTCGATCTCGCGTCGGTGCGCGAGGAAGTGGCGGTGCTGGAGGACGCCCTCGGCGTGACCCGGGGCTGGCGGCTGCTCGGATCCGTCGAGGCCGGCTACGAATGGGAGCGCGAGACGGACGGCTCGAAGCTGCGCGGCCCGACGCTCGCGCTCGAGCTGCCGATCTTCAACCAGGGCCAGGGCGCCGTGGCGCGCGCGGAAGCGCGACTGCTCGATGCCCGCGCGCGCGCGGATGCGCTCGCACTCGTCGTCGAGAATGAGGTCGCGACTGGCGTGCGGCAGCTCGCGCTCGCGCGCGAGGTCAGCGAGCGCTACCGGCTGGAGTGGCTGCCGGCGGCCGATTCGGCGGTCGAGCGCCAGCAGGAGCGGTTCAACTTCATGCTGGTCGGCGCCTTCGACCTGATCCAGGCAAAGCGCGAGCAGTACGACGCCTGGCAAGGCTATCTCGAGTCCCTCCGCGACTACTGGATCGCGCGTTCGGCACTTCGCGCCGCGACGGGAGGATTGCTTCCCGGCGACACGGACACGCTGCCGCCCGCCGCTGGACCGGGCGACATCCTGCCGGCGCCCGCTGGCGGGGAAACACCCGCGCAGCCACACGAGAATCACGGAGACCACCAGTCATGAAGATCACACGACGCCGCTGGCTCGGCGCCGGCAGCCTGCTGCCGCTCGCGCTGCTCGCGAACCGCGCGGCGCGCAGGAGCATTCCGGACACGCCATGCCGGCGGAATCCGTGCCGGAACCAGTCGCGAGCCGGCGCGCGCGGCGCCCGCAGGCGCCCGGGGCGCGGCTACGCGCCGGTCCGCACGCTGAACGGCTGGACGCTGCCGCACCGGATGGTGGGCGGCGTCAAGGAATTCCACCTCGTCGCCGAGGAGGTCGAGCACGAGTTCGCGCCCGGCTCGCGGGCGAAATGCTGGGGCTACAACGGCACGACGCCCGGCCCGACGATCGAGGCGGTCGAGGGCGACCGCGTGCGCATCCTCGTGACCAACCGCCTGCCCGAGCACACGACGATCCACTGGCACGGCATCCTGCTGCCGACCGGCATGGACGGCGTCGGCGGCCTGACGCAGCCGCACATCCAGCCGGGCGAGACCTACGCCTACGAGTTCACGCTGCGGCAGCACGGCACGCACATGTACCACCCGCACGCCGACGAGATGGTGCAGCTCGCGGTCGGCATGATGGGCCTGTTCATCATCCATCCGCGCGGCGGCGAGCCGAGCCGCATCGATCGCGACTACGCGTTCCTGCTGCACAACTGGGCGCTGCATCCGGGCACCTACCGGCCGGACCCGGCGATCATGCAGGAGTTCGACCTGTGGACCTTCAACAGCAAGGTCTTCCCGGCGATCGAGCCGCTGGTCGCGCGCACCGGCGAGCGCGTGCGCATCCGCATCGGCAACCTGTCGATGTGGAACCACCCGATCCACCTGCACGGCCCGCAGTTCGAGGTCACGGGCGGCGACGGCGGGCGCTGGCCGCGCGCGCAGTGGCGCAGCGAAGTCACCGAGATCGTCGGTGTCGGCCAGACGCGCGACCTCGAGTTCGTCGCGGTGCCGGGCGACTGGGCGCTGCACTGCCACATGTCGCACCACACGATGAACGCGATGGGGCACGACATGCCGAACCCGCTCGGCGTGCCGCAGCGTGACCTCGAGGCCGCCATCCGCCGGCTCCTGCCGGACTACATGGCGATGGGCGAGTCCGGCATGGCGGAGCACCAGGCGCACGTCGACATGGGCCACATGCAGGGCCCCGAGAACACGCTGCCGATGATGATCGGGCAGGGGCCGTTCGGGACGCTCGAGATGGGCGGCATGTTCACGGTCGTCAAGGTGCGCGACGACCTCGCGCCCGGCGACTACGGCGATCCGGGCTGGTACCCGAATCCGCAAGGTACCGTGGCGCGCCGCGTCAGCACCGACGCCGATTTCGGCGCGCCGGTCCGGCAGGGTCCCGCGCCGGCGCCTGTGAAGCGCCGGAGCCGATGCCGATGGATCACTCGAAGATGAACCACGGAACCTGAGGAATCCCCCATGAAACTGCTCTATTGGGTCGGCGGACTGGTACTGGTCATCCTGATCCTCTGCGTCGTCTTCATACGCGGCGGCGCGTACAACGTGGCGGCGGACGTGCCGCACTGGGCCTTCACCCAGTCGGTGATGGAGAAGGTGCGGACCGCATCCGTCGAGCGCCGCTCCGCCCACATCGAGGTGCCGCCGCTCGGCGACGCGGCCCTCGTCAGCTCCGGAGCCGGCAACTACGACGCGATGTGCGCCGGCTGTCACCTGAAGCCCGGCGTCGAAGCGACCGAGATGAGTCGCGGTCTCTACCCGGCGCCGCCGAGCTTCGCGACGCGCCCGCTCGCGGATCCCGCCGCAGCGTTCTGGGTCATCAAGCACGGCATCAAGATGTCCGGCATGCCCGCTTGGGGAAACAGCATGGATGACGAATACATCTGGGGTCTCGTCGCGTTCCTGAAGGAGTTGCCCGGCATGACGGCGGACCGTTACCGCGAACTCGTCGACGCAAGCGGCGGGCACCAGCACGGAGGATCTGGAAAGCGGCATGGAAGCTGAAGATCGGGTCACGCGCACGAAACGGGCGGCGAGCCTCAATCGCTGAGCACGACGACAGCCCGGCGACGACGACCACTCGAAAGCACCACCCCACCAGCACTAGCAACCGAGGTATCCACATGATTCGCCAGGCAACCCTGACCACATTCCTGCTTTTCTCCGGGCTGGCTGCAGTCCCACGAGTTGGGTTCGAAGGTCGACGTACCGGAGTCCGCCATGGCGGCGGCGGCCGTGGTCGATCGCTTCTTCGCCGCGCTGTCTTCAGGCGATCTCGCGCAGGCCGGCGCACAGCTCGACCCGACCGTGATCATCCTGGAGAGCGGCGGGGCGGAGCACTCGGCCGCCGAGTATCTCGGCGGGCACGCGAAAGGGGACGCGCAGTTTCTGAAGGACGCGCACCACGTCCTGAACCGGCGCACTGCGCGCGCGACGGGCGACGTCGCCTGGGTCGCAAGCGAGAGCGAGCTGCACGTCAGAGAAGGACGGCAAGCCGTCGACGATCGCCAGCACCGAGACGATGGTGCTCCGGTCCGGCAAGGACGGCTGGAAGATCGTTCATATCCACTGGTCGTCACGGGTGAAGACGCCTGGTAATGCACATTAGGCGCGCAAGCGCGCGATCTCCTGGCGCCAGCCGCCTGTTGACTCTGGACTAGAGTCCAGAGTTTAGACTGGTCCGAAGTGGAGGACCGGACATGACCACCATCGGCATCGGACAACTGGCGAAGCGATCGGGCGTGCCGATCGACACGGTGCGGCACTACGAGCGGATCGGTCTGCTAAAGCCCACGGTGCGGCTGGCCTCGGGCTATCGGCGCTACGGTGAGGCTGAGCAGAAACGCCTGCGGTTCATACGCCGTGGCAAGGCGCTCGGCTTCACGCTCGAGGAGATCCAGGATCTCCTGTCGCTCAGCGCGAGCCGCAACGTCGCGCAGGTTCGCCAGGCGGCGAGTGCGCGTCTCGAAGACGTCGAGCGCCGCATCGCCGAGCTCGCGCGCGTACGTGACAGCCTGCGCACGCTGATCGCCGCCTGTCCGGGCCACGGCCGCGCCGAGGACTGCCCGATCCTCAATGCACTGAGCCAGGAGTCCGCGCCGTGAGCGACCCGCACGCCCACCACTGCCATGACCACGCCAGCTCCGAACCTGCTGCACCGCCGCCCGCGGCAAAGCCCGGCGCACGCTACACCTGCCCGATGCACCCGGAGATCGTCCGCGATGCGCCGGGCCAGCTGCCCGATCTGCGGCATGGCGCTGGAGCCGGTGATGCCATCGGCGCACGACGAGGAAGTCGCCGGAGCTTCGCGACTTCTCGCGCCGGTTCTGGTGGACCCTGCCGCTCACGTTGATCGCGCTGGCACTCGCGATGCTCGGGCACCGCACGGACCTGCTGACGGCGGACCAACGCAGCTGGGTGGAGCTCGTGCTGACGACGCCCGTCGTCGCCTGGGCGGCCTGGCCGTTCTTCGTGCGCTGGGCGCAGTCGATCGCGACCCGCAGTCCCAACATGTGGACGCTGATCGGCACGGGCGTCGGCGCCGCGTACCTCTACAGCGTCGCCGCGACGCTGGCCCGCCGGTCTGTTTCCGGCGTCTTTCCACGAGCACGGCCGGGTCGGCGTGTACTTCGAAGCCGCGGCAGTGATCGTCTCGCTGACGCTGCTCGGGCCAGATCCTCGAGCTTCGCGCGCGCTCCTCGACTTCCGCCGCGATCAAGGCTTTGCTGCGTCTCGCGCCGCCCACGGCCCGGCGCCTGCGCGCCGACGACAGCGACGAGGAGATCCCGCTCGATGCGGTGCAGGCGGGGGACCGACTGCGCGTGCGTCCGGGCGACAAGGTGCCGGTGGACGGAGAGGTGCTCGAAGGCCACTCGAGCGTCGATGAATCGCTCCTGACCGGCGAGTCGCTGCCCGTCAGCAAGGGCCCGGGCGATCGCCTGATCGGCGGCACCCAGAACGCGAACGGCAGCCTCGTCATGCGCGCAGATCGCGTCGGGCAGCGAGACGATGCTCGCGCAGATCGTCGAGCTGGTGGCCCAGGCGCAGCGCTCGCGCGCGCCGATGCAGCGGCTGGCGGACCGCGTTTCGTACGGCTTCGTCCTGGCCGTACTGGGAATCGCCGTGGCCACCTTCCTGGCGTGGGGCCTGTTCGGGCCGGAGCCGTCGTGGACCTACGCCGTGTTGAACGCGGTCTCAGTGCTCATCATCGCCTGCCCTTGCGCGCTGGGTCTCGCGACGCCGATGTCGATCATGGTCGCGACCGGCCGCGCGGCGACCTCGGGCATCCTGTTCCGCGACGCGGAAGCGATCGAGAGGCTTCGGTCGGTGGACACGCTCATCGTGGACAAGACCGGCACGCTCACCGAGGGCCGGCCGGCATTTCGTGCCGCGGTACCCGCGGAGGGATTCGGGGAAGCCGAACTGCTGCGGCTCGCCGCGAGCCTCGATGCCGGCAGCGAGCATCCGCTCGCCCAGGCGATCGTGCGGGAGGCACGGCGGCGCGGCCTCGCGCTGGCGAAAGCGGACGCCTTCGAGTCGGGCACGGGCCTCGGCGTGAGAGGCGCCGTGGAGGGCCGCGACGCTGGCGCTCGGCAGCGCGGCGCTCATGCGCGAGCTCGGCATCTCGACGGCGCCGCTCGAAGCCGCAGGCTGCCCGCCTGCGCGGCGAGGGCGCCAGCGTCATGTTCATGGCGGCCGACGGCACGCTTGCCGGGCTCATCGCCGTCGCAGACCCGGTGAAATCCACGACCGCCGAGGCGCTCATGTCGCTGCGCCGCCAGGGAATGCGCATCGTCATGGCCACGGGCGATGCCGCGGCGACCGCGCAGGCCATCGCCCGCTCGACCGGTATCGAGGAGGTGCACGGCGAGTTCCGCCCGGCCGACAAGGCGGCGCTGATCGCGCGAGCTGCAGGGCGCAGGGTCGCGTGGTCGCCATGGCGGGTGACGGCATCAACGATGCGCCGGCGCTCGCTGCCGCGGACGTCGGCATTGCGATGGGTACCGGCACGGACGTCGCCATCGCGAGTTCGCAGGTGACGCTCGTGAAGGGCGACCTGCGCGGCATCGCGCGGGCGCGCGAGATCTCCGCGTCCACCGTGCGGAACATGCGGGAAAACCTGGGCTTCGCGCTGGTCTACAATGCCCTGGGCGTGCCGATCGCGGCCGGCATTCTGTGGCCATGGACCGGGCTGCTGCTGTCGCCGATGATCGCGGCGCTGGCCATGAGCCTCTCGTCGGTGTCCGTCGTCGGTAATGCCTTGCGACTGCGGAGCAGCTGACCGGATGCGAATCGCGTCATTCATCCTCATCGCCGCCGGGCTGTCACTCGCCGCTGCCTGCGGCGAGCGCGCCCCGGACGGCGCGACACTTCTCACGGCATCGCGGCTCTACGTGTCGCCGGAGGGCCCGCCCATCGACGCCGCCGCGGTCCTGATCGTGGACGGCAAGGTGGCGGCCGCCGGCCCGGCGAAGGACATGCCGGCCCGCGGCGCGACGCGGCTCACGGGATGCGACGGCGGCATCGTGGTCGCCGGATTCCAGAACAGCCACGTGCATTTCACCGAGGCGAAGTTCGCGGATGCCGCGGCGAAGCCCGCGGGCGAGCTGGGCGCGGCCATGGACGACATGCTGAACCGCCATGGTTTCACGACCGTCGTCGACACGGCCTCGGACCTCGCCAACACGGTCGTGCTGCGCGATCGCATCGAGCGCGGCGAGGTTCCCGGGCCGCGCATCCTGACGGCCGGCTCGCGCTCTACCCGAAGGACGGCATCCCGATTTACCTCCGCGACCTGCCGCCCGACCTGCTCGCGACGCTCTCGCAGCCCGCCTCGGTGGAGGAGGCGCTCGCGGCCGTGCAGGCGAACCTCGACGCCGGCGCGGACGCGACCAAGCTGTTCCTGATGACGCCGCAGGGCGCCGGGCGCTACGCGTTCATGTCACCCGACATCGCGCTCGCGGCGGCCGACGAGACGCACCGTCGCGGCCTGCCCGTGCTCGCGCACCCGACCGACATCGAGGGCATCAAGCTCGCGATCGAGGCGGGCGTGGACGTGCTCGTGCACACCACGATCGGCGAGGGCAAGACCGCCTGGGATGCGGCGCTCATCGAGCAGATGCGGGCGGCGGACATGGCGGTGATACCGACGCTCAAGCTGTTCCCGTACGAGCTGGAACGCATGGAACTTGCCGGAACGCGTCGTCGCGGCCGCGACCGGCGACGCCGTGGAGCAGGTGCGCGCGTACTCACAGGCGGGCGGCCAGGTCCTGTTCGGCACCGACGTCGGCTACATGACCGACTACGACCCGACGGATGAATACCGGCTGATGGCGCGGGCGCTCACGCCGATGCAGATCCTCGCCTCGCTCACGACCGCGCCGGCCGCGCGCTGGAAGGAAGCGGGGCGGCGCGGACGGGTCGAGGCCGGCATGGCCGCGGATCTCGTCGTGCTGGACGCCGATCCCGCGTCCGATCCGGCGAACTTCGCGAAGGTCCGCTGCACGGTCCGCGCCGGGCGGCTCACGCACCCGCGGGACAGCACCGGATAGCCGGCCGTGCCGGGTCTTGCAGGCCTTCTTTCGAACTGGTACCTTTACATGCCAAGGTACCTAGCGCGAGAACGCCACCAGCGATGAGTTCAGACGTCAAATTCCTCCCGATCCGCAAGGGACTGCTGGAATTCCTGCTGCTGAAGATCATCTCGGCGGACAAGGTCTATGTCGCGGACATCCTCGGCCGCCTCGAGGGCACCGAGTTCGCGACGCAGGAAGGCACGCTCTATCCGCTGCTCAGCAAGATGCGGCGCGAGGACCTGGTCGATTACGAGTGGCAGGAATCCGGGGCGGGCCCGCCGCGCAAGTATTACCGCCTCACCGCCAAGGGCCGCACGCAGCTCGCCGAGCTCAACGATTACTGGCGCGAAATCAATCGCACGATCCAGAAACTGGAACGGTAGAACCCATGAACAAAGTCACCACCGTCAATCTCAACGGCCGCGCGTACCAGGTCGAGGAGCAGGCCTATGAGGCCCTGCGCGCCTATCTCGACGAGGCGGCGCGGCTGCTCGCCGACGACCCGGACTGCAAGGAGATCATGGCCGATCTCGAGCAGGCGATCGGCGACAAGGGTGCGCGCCTGCCTCGGTCCCGGCAAGAACGTGCTGGGCGAGGCGGAGATGAAACGGATCCTCTCGGAGATGGGCCCGGTCGAGACCGGCGCCGAGGCGACGGGCGCCGCGCCTGACGCGGGCGCGAGCAGCGCCTCCGGTCCGAAACGCCTCTACCTGGTCAGGGAAGGGGAGATGATCGCGGGCGTCTGCAACGGGCTCGCCGCCTATCTCGGCGTCGACCCGACGATCGTGCGCCTGGTCTTCGTGGTGCTGCTGTTCCTGAGCGGCGGCCTCGTCGCGATCGCCTACCTCGTGCTGATGTTCGTCGTACCGACGGCGAAGACGGCCGAGGAACGCGCGGCGGCGCGCGGGCTGCCTTTCAACGCGCAGGAGCTCGTCGAGCAGGCGAAGCACCACTACGCGGACCTGAAGGACAGCCACCAGCGCTGGCGCGACCGGCGGCGGCACCGGAAAGAGCGCGCCTTCTGGCGCTCCGGCGAAAAACGCGCCTACGAGGAGCCGCAGTCCCGCCCTTTTGAACAGCCGCAACCCGGGTACGGCGCCCGGGTTGCGGCCGGCATCGTCCTGCCGTTGATCAGCGTGATCTCCGCGGTGCTGACCGTGGCCTCGATCTTCGCGGGGGTCTCACTCCTGACCACGGGCGGGATCCTCGGCTGGAGCCCGCCGCTGGACGTGCCGCCGTGGGCCGCGTTGCTCGCGGTGGTCGCCGCGTACGCGCTCGCTGGCGGCGCCGCTGCGCGCCGTGCGCCACGCCTCCTACGAAGCGCTGGGTCCGCGCCGCGGCTGGTTCGTGTTCTGGGACGGCGTGCTGTGGCTGGCGCTCGTGGTACTCGCCTGGTGGATCGCCGCGCACTACCTGCCGGGCGTGAGCGACTTCTTCCAGCACCTGTTCCACGACTGGCGCTAGAAGAGCTGCCAGCCGACCCACCAGGCCGCGGCGGCGATCAGCGCCGAGGCCGGGATCGTCAGCACCCAGGCCGCGATGATGTTGCCCGCGACGCCCCAGCGCACCGCGCGGACCCGCTGCGCGCTGCCGACGCCGATGATGGCGCCCGTGATCGTGTGCGTGGTCGAGACCGGGATGCCGAGGTTGGTGGCGAGGAACAGCGAGATCGCGCCGCCGGTCTCGGCGGCGAAGCCGCCGACCGGCTTCAGCTTGGTGATGCGCTGGCCCATCGTCTTGACGATGCGCCAGCCGCCGAACAGCGTGCCGAGCGCGATCGCGACGTAGCAGGAGACGATGACCCAGGTCGGCAGGTGCTGCGGCGTCGCGAGGCCGGCCGACATCAGCAGCAGCCAGATGATGCCCATGGTCTTCTGCGCGTCGTTGCCGCCGTGGCCGATGCTGTACATCGCCGAGGACACGAGCTGCAGCCGCCGGAACCAGCGGTCGGTCTGCCGCTGCGTGCGGCGCCGGCAGATCCAGGACACGGCGACGATGATGATCCCCGAGAGCAGCATGCCGAGCATCGGCGCGACGACGATGAAGGACGTGGTCTTGATGATGCCGGGCGCCGAGCAGCGGACCCGTGCCGGCCTTGGCGATGGTGGCGCCGATCATGCCGCCGATCAGCGCGTGCGAGGACGACGACGGCAGGCCGTAGTACCAGGTGATCACGTTCCAGGCGATGGCGCCGATCAGCGCGCCGAAGATCAGGTGGTTGTCGACGAAGTCCGCGTCGACGATGCCCTTGCCGACCGTGGCCGCGACCTTCAGCTCGAACAGCAGGATCGCGACGAAGTTGAAGAAGGCGGCCCACATCACGGCCTGGTAGGGCTTCAGCACGCCGGTCGAGACGACGGTGGCGATCGAGTTCGCGGCGTCGTGGAAGCCGTTCATGAAGTCGAAGACGAGCGCCACGACCACCAGCATGATGATCGTGGCCGTGAATGCGCCGAGTTCCATGCGGCGCTAGCCGTTCTCGAGCACGACGCCCTCGATCACGAGCGCGACGTCCTGGCACTTGTCGGTGGTGAGCTCGAGCAGTTCGTAGACGGCCTTCAGCTTCACCAGCTGGCGCACGTCCTGCTCCTCGCGGAACAGCCGCGAGATCGAGGCGCGCATGACGCGGTCCGCGTCGGACTCGAGCGCGTCGATTTCCTGGCAGATCTTGAGGATCGCCTTGCCGTTGTCCATGTTGGAGAGCTGGGTGACCGCGTCGTGCACCTTGGCGCAGGAGAGCTGCATCGAGGTTCGCGAGGTGCCGCACTTCCGCCGTCAGCGTGTGCACGTCGTAGAGCGTCAGCGACTCGGCCGTGTCCTGGATCAGGTCCAGGATGTCGTCCATGCGCTGGATCAGCTTGTTGATCTGGTCGCGGTCGAAGGGCGTGACGAAGGTGTTGTGCATCAGCGCGACGGTCTGGTGCGTCACCGTGTCCGCGTCGTGCTCGATCTTCTGGATCTTCGCGACGTACTCGTCGCGCCGGCCGTCGATCGGCGTAGTCGGACAGCATCTCGACCAGGGCCCCGGCGCCCTGGACGACGAGCGAGGCGTGCTGGTTGAAGAGCGCGAAGAACCGGCGCTCCTGCGGCATGAGCATGGACAGCAGGCGCATCGCGACCTCCCCCGGCGCGACCGGTCGACCGGCGCGCATTGTACGCACCCGGGCGGCGCCGGCTGCGGTATCGTTGCGGCATGAACAACTTCGAAGCGCGCGGCGGCGCTTTCCGCCGGGGTCCTGTGCTTTCTGGCGTCAGTCGCGGCGCCTGCCGGGGACGGTGACGCGGAAGTCGCCCGCCTGGTCGCCGAGCTCGGGCCTGCGCGAATCCGCCGTCGCGCTGCGCGACCGGCCGGGCTGGGCGCCGCCGAAGAAGGTCGTGCTGATGGGCGCCGACGCGGCGCGGGCGGCGTGGATGCAGGAGGCCGCGCCCGGGGTCGAGATCGTCGGTGCCGCCGATCGCGCGGCGGCCGTGCGCGAGGCGGCGGACGCCGACGTGATCATCGGCGAGTGCGTGCCGGAGGTGATCGCGGCCGGGCCGCGCATCCGCTGGGTGCAGCGCATGTACGCCGGCGTCGAGCGCTGCGTCGCGATCCCGGCCTTCGCCGAGCGCGGCATCGTGCTCACCAACATGCAGAAGGTCGCGGGCTCGGTGATGGCCGAGCACGTGCTCGCGCTGATGTTCGGCCTGACGCGCGGCCTCGCCGACTACGTGCCGGCCCAGGCGAAGGGCGAGTGGGCCGACGAGGCCGTGCCCGAGAGCCGGATGTGGGAGGTCAAGGGCCGCACGATGCTGGTCGTCGGCCTCGGCGGCATCGGCACCGAGGTCGCGAAGCGCGCGCACGCGCTCGGCATGACGGTGATCGCGACCCGCAACTCCGGCACCGACGGGCCGGACTACGTCGCCGAGGTGGGCCTCGCGGACAAGCTGCTGCCGTTTGCCGCGCGCGCCGACGTGATCGTCAGCACGCTGCCGCTGACGGCCGGAGACGAAGGGGCTCATGAACAAGGCCTTCTTCGACGCGGCGAAGCGCGGCGCGCTGTTCATCAACGTCGGCCGCGGCGGCACCGTGGTGACGGACGACCTCGTCGCGGCGCTGAAGGACGGGCGCCTCGGCGGCGCGGGCCTCGACGTCACCGACCCCGAGCCGCTGCCGGCGGACCACCCGCTCTGGCGCGCGCCGAACGTGATCATCACGCCGCACGTCGCGGCCGCGCTCGACGGCAACGAGGTCCCGCGCTGGATCATCGCGCGCGAGAACCTGCGCCGCTACGTGGCGGGCGGCAAGCTCCTGTCGGAAGTGGACGTGAAGAAGGGCTATTGAGTGTCGAACCGCACGATCACGCTCGACGACCGCACCTACGAGTACCTGCTCGCGCACTCGCTGCGCGAGGATCCGCGCGCTCGCGGCGCTGCGCGCCGAGACCGCCTCGCACCCGCAGGTCGAACATGCAGATCGCGCCCGAACAGGGCCAGTTCATGCAGATGCTGGTGCGGCTCACCGGCGCGCGGCGCGCGATCGAGGTCGGCGTCTTCACCGGCTACTCGAGCCTCGCCGTGATGCTCGCGATGCCGCCGGACGGCCGGCTGCTCGCGCTCGACGTCAGCGAGGAGTTCACGGCCGTCGCGCGCCGCCACTGGCAGGCCGCGGGCGTCGCGGACCGCATCGAGCTCGTGCATCGCGCCGGCCGCGGCGACGCTCGATGCGCGCCTCGCAGCGCGGCGAGGCGGGGCAGCTACGACTTCGCCTTCATCGACGCCGACAAGGCCGGCTACCTCGGCTACTACGAGCAGCTCCTGAAGCTCGCTGCGCCCGGGCGGGCTCATCGTCGTCGACAACACGCTCTGGAGCGGCGAGGTCGCGAACCCGG
The DNA here is from genome assembly GCA_963823415.1 of uncultured Gammaproteobacteria bacterium. Taxonomy (GTDB): domain Bacteria; phylum Pseudomonadota; class Gammaproteobacteria; order Steroidobacterales; family Steroidobacteraceae; genus SCUD01. The sequence goes on from CAWGLJ010000002.1 coordinate 135,814, forward strand.
AGAACCGCGAGGCGAACACCGTCGCGCTGCGCGCGTTCAACGACGCGCTGCACCGCGATACGCGCATCGACCTCGCGCTGCTGCCGGTGGGCGACGGGCTGACGCTCGCGCGCCTGCGCGACGGGAGCTTGATCCGGCGCCGCGGCCACGGCGAGTATGATCGGGCGAGACAATGCCAGAAGGGGGTTCGCCATGAACAGGATTCATGTTGCCCCGCCGGTTGCGCTGGCGTTGCTCGTCCTGCTCGCGGGCTGCAAGGCCGCCGCGCCGCCCGAGGACTTTCCGCAGGCCGCCGCCGACGCCTGGCTCGGCTCCTTCAATGGCGGCGATGTCGCCGGGCTCGTGCTGTCCTACACCGCGGATGCCAAGCTCCTGCCGCCGGACGAGCCGCCCATCGTCGGGTCCCGAGGCCGATCGAGGCGTTCTGGCAGGCCTATAGCCCGGGCCAGGTGCGCCTCGAGCAGGGCGACGTGGAGTCGACGAAGACTCGGCGAGCTCTGGTTCCGCGAGGGCGCCTACAAGGCGCAGTTCGCGGACGAGGGCGAGCCGCGCGTCGGCAAGTTCATCGAGCTGTGGAAGCAGGAAAACGGCAACTGGCTGATGTACCGGCAGATCTGGAATCGCAACGCGCCGCTCGCGCCGGGAGCGCCGCCGGAAGACACCCCCGCCGATGAACCTGCGTGACTACGTCGAGGCGATCCTGCCGGAATGGGAGCGCTGGTATCCCAGCCTCTTCGACGCCGCCGCGGACCTCGGCGTGATCCGCGCCCGCGTCTGCCCGCCGTCGCAGCTGCTGCTGTCGCGCCGCCATGCCGCGGTCCGCGACGAGGCCGTGCAGGCGTTCCGCGAGCGCTGGAACGCGGTGGAGCCGGAGGAGACCGACTAGCGCGAGCCGGGTTCAGCGCGCGCCCTGCCGGCCGGCGCCGACCACGCGCCAGTCGCCGCCGTCGCGCGCGAGCCGGATGTCGAGGCGCTCGATGTCCGCGGCGAGGTCCCAGTCCGAATCGCCCTTCGCCTCGCGGCCGAGCATGCCGACGGTCACCTGCACGCGCGCCTGCTCGGTGCCCTCGAGCTCGATCGAGTCGATGCGCGTCAGCAGGTTCACCGACGGGTGCGCGACCAGCCAGGCGTGCAGCAGGTTGCGGACGTCCGACGGCGTCGCGACCGCTCGCGTCCCGGTAGTCGTCGGCGATCATCGCGCGCAGCTCCCCGGCGTCGCGCGCCTCGGCGAGCGTCTCGACCTCGTCCACCAGCGCGCGGATCTCGTCCTCCGGCGTGCCCGACGGACCGCAGGCGGCGCAGGCGAGCGCGGCGATGAGCGCGAGGCTACGCAGGCAAGCTCCTCCCACTGCGGCAGCGCCGTCGGTGATCTCGTACCAGGGCGCCTTGCTGCCGACGAAGATGTGGCTCGCGACGGGATGCCCGGGCGTCGTCGAGGCTGCCGCAGGGCACGACGACATAGCCGGTCGAGGCCACGACGCGCGGCACGGCGCCGCCGCAGCGGCGGCAGAACGCCTGGCCGAAGCGCTTCGCGCCCGGCAGCGCGTAGTTCACGACTTCGCCTTCGCCGGAGAGCCAGTGAGTTGCTCGCGCCTTGAAGAAGGCATTGGTCGCGTGCGCGGCGCTGCGCGCGCGCCGGCAGCGCGTGCAGTGGCAGTTGTGGATGCGCTCGGGCTTGCCCGTGAACTCCCACGCGATCGCACGGCACAGGCAGCGGCCCTGCACGATGCCGGGTTTCGCCGCGGGGCGCGGATTGTCCACGGACTCGCCGTCCTCGAAGCCCGGCGGGAAGCTCGTCGCTCTGCGGCAGCGCGTCCGTGATCGGGAACCAGGCCATGCGCCGGAGGACGGCGAACATGTGCAGCTCGGGCCGCAGGCCCGGGTCGCCCTCGAGATTGCCCGCCGGGATGAAGGCCATGCCGATCTCGGGCAACACGGTCGGGGCGACCGAGCCGCAGGTCCGGCAGAACGGCCGCAGGCCCTTCGCGGAGGAGCGATAGACGGTGATCGCGTCTTCGCCCGCCTGCCAGCGGAAACTGTCCGCGGCGCCGGTCAGGAAGGTCGCGAACATGGCGCCGTGGTGCTTGCGGCACATCGAGCAGTGGCAGTGCACCATCGAGTCGAAGGGGCCGGCCTCGAACTGCACGGCTCCGCACAGGCAGCTTCCCCGGTTCATAATGAGGTCAACCTTACGGGAGGTCTCGCGCGTATGTATACATTGTATTGGTCACCCGGCACGGCCAGCCTGTGCGTGCACTGGATGCTGATCGAGCTCGGCGAGCCGCACGAGCTGGTGAAGGTCGACATCGAGGCCGGCGAGCACCGCAAGCCCGAGTACCTCAAGCTGAACCCCGGCGGCGTGGTCCCGACGCTCCTCATCGACGGCAAGCCGCTCGGCGAGTCGGCCGCGCTGTGCATGATCCTGGCGGAGCGCCACCCGCAGGCGGGCTTCGCGCGTGCCGGTCGGCCACGAGCAGCGCGCGGCCTACATCAGCTGGCTGTTCTTCCTGTCGAACACGCTGCAGACCGCGTACCACAACTGGTTCTACCCGGACCAGCCCGCGGGGCAGGCCGCCGTCGATTCGGTGAAGGCCTCCGCCCGCCGGCGCATCGAGTCCTGCCTCGAACGGGTCGACCGCCAGATCGCGACCTCGGGCGCCTACCTGCTCGGCGACCGCGTGACCGCGGCCGACTTCGTGACGACGATGCTGATGCGCTGGTCGCGCAACATGCCGAAGCCGGCGACCGAGTGGCCGGCGATCGCGGGCTACGTCAAGCGCATGAAGTCGCGGCCCATCGTTCAAGACGCTCTACGAGCGCGAGGGCCTCACGGAGTGGGCTGAGGCGATGAAGGGGACGCCACCTTTTGCGCGGCACCCCTTCGCAGTTCCGTGATGACGGGCGTGACGTTCTGGATGCTGCAGGCGAAGTCGAGCAGGGGTTCGCCGACCGTGCCTTTCTGGACCTTCTCCCAGGTGCGCAGCAGGTTGGTCGAGTGCTCGGGCTCGGCCGGTCGGTCTGCAGGTTGTTCCACGCGTAGAAGAACACGCCGCGCGTCGAGCGCGTCCGGTGCTTGCAGTCCCAGTCGTCGTGGCTGAGCGCGCTCCGGTGCTCGAGCGGATGCTGCGGGTGCTTGTACTCGATCCGCATCCACATCGTGACGATGTCGCCGTTGCGCTCGGCCTCGTGCCGGGTCACGAAGTACACGACCTCGGGGTAGGTCTCGATCCACTCCCATTCCATGCGGCCCTGCAGTTCGAGCTGCTTCACCCATTCGTTGCCGACGCCCTTCATGGGCACGGTGGTGATCTGCGCGAGCGCCGGGACGGCGGCGAGCAGGAGCGGCGCGGCGAGGCTGGCGATTCGGCGCTTCATGACGGCTTGGACGCTCCGCGGGCGGCCGGGGTTCCGGATTATCAGCCGAGGATCGCCTCGCGTCGATAAAGCCGGCCGGCGAGCCAGGCGAGCGCGACCCCGAGCGCGAGGCAGCTCGCCGCGGCGAGCGCCGCCCAGCCGGCCGGCAGCGGCTCGCCGCGGATCAGGCCCTGGATCAGCAGGTGCTGCGCGAGCGAGGGCACGAGCATCAGCGGCGCCTGCGGCTGCGACCGAGAGGACGCTCGCGATCGCGATCGGCACCGTCGGCACGAGCAGCACGATGCCGAGCCAGGACTGCGCTTCCTTGTAGGTGCGCGTGAACGAGGCGACGACGGTCAGGAGCGCCGCCGCCGACCAGCGCGAACGGCGCGACGGCGAGGAACACGCGCCAGACCGTGCCCGGGCCGAAGTTCGACCGACATGCCGAAGGTCTCGAGCGGCACCAGCCTTCAGCGAGACCGCGATGGACGCGGCCACGAACACGAGCGCCGCCAGCATCATCACGGTCGGTCGCCGCGATCTTGCCGTAGATCAGGTGCTCGCGGACCACGGGCAGCGTCAGCAGCGATTCCAGCGAACCGCGCTCGCGCTCGCCGGCGGTCGCGTCGATCGCGAGGTAGAGCCCGCCCATCAGCGTCGCGAGCAGGATGACGTAGCTCAGCATGCCGAGCAGGAGCGTCGCGCGCGCCGAGGGCGTCGAGACGTCGACGTCGTCGATGACGACCGGCTGCACGACGTTCGGCGAGATGCCGCGCGCCAGCAGGCGCAGGCTCGCGACGCGCGCGGAATAGCCGGCGACGACGGCGGCGATGCGCCCGCCGTGCTTGCCGGCCTCGGAGTCCGAGCCGTCGGAGTAGAGCTGCACCGGCGCGGGCCGGCCCGCGGCGAAGCGCTCGCCGAAGGCCTCCGGGACGCGCAGCACGACCAGGTCGTTCTGCGTCCGTGATCCAGGCGCGGATGTCGGCGTCGGTGCCTTCGCGCAGGCTGACGTCGAGCCCGTTCTCGCGCAGGTGCTGCACGAGGTTCGGGGCCGCCGCGGCGTTCGCGACGGTGACCGGCACGAGCTCGTCCTGGGTCGCGACCGAGCGCGCGAGCGCGAGCTTCAGCACCAGGATGAAGAACAGCGGCGCGAGCACCGGGCCGATCAGCAGGCTGTTCACGAGCGTGCGCCGGTCGCGCAGGGTCTCGCGCAGCTCCTTCAGCATGACGGTGCGGATGGCGCGGATCATTCGAGCCCCCGGCGTCGCCGATGGCGGCGACGAACGCGTCCTCGAGCGTGGCGGAGCCGAAGCGCGCGCGCAGCGCCTCCGGCGTGCCGGCGGCGACGACCGTCCCCTTGTCCACGATCACGATGTCGTCGCACAGCGCGGCGACCTCCTGCATGACGTGGCTCGAGAACAGGATGCAGTGCCCGGCGCCGCGCAGCTGCTGGATCAGCGCGCGCAGGGCGCGCGTCGCCATCACGTCGAGCCCGTTCGTCGGCTCGTCGAGCAGCAGGTTCTGCGGCGCGTGCACCAGCGCGCGCGCGAGCGCGACCTTGATGCGCTCGCCCTGCGAGAAGCCCTTCGCGCGGCGGTCGGCGATCGCGCCGAGGTCGAGCTCGGCGATGAGCGCCTCGACGCGCGCCGCGAGCGCGGCGCCGGCGAGGCCGTGCAGCCGGCCGAAGTAGGCGATGTTCTCGCGCGCGGTGAGCTGCGGGTAGATGCCGGCGCCGTGCGGCAGCACGCCGATCCGGCGGCGCGCGGCCAGCGGGTCGGCCTGCACGTCGACGCCGTCGATGACGGCCGTGCCGGCGTCGGGCCGCAGCACGGTGTAGAGGATGCGCAGGCGTCGTGGACTTGCCGGCGCCGTTCGGGCCGAGCAGGCCCGTGATGCGCCCGTCCCGCGGCCTCGAAGCTGACGTCGTCCACGGCGCGCACGGCGCCGAAGCGGCGCGCGAGCTCTTCGACGCGGATCATGGCGCGCTCCCGCTGAAGGAAAGGAAGAACGGCGCGGGCTGGATCTTCGCGACGCAGGCGTCGTCGAGCGCGGCCGCCGACCCGGCGTCGATGAACTGGCGCAGCAGCCGCTGCACGCAGGGCAGGCGCGTCACGCCGTGGCCCTGGCCCGGGACGACGACGTGCCGGCCGTTCCGGAAGCCCTTCGCCGCCATCTCGCCATAGGCCGCCGGCGTCACCGGGTCGAACTCGCCGGAGAGCAGCAGCACCGGCACGGCGGAGTCGAGCGGCTCCGCGAAGTCCGCGTCCACCGGCCCGCGCGGCCAGACGGCGCAGATCGCCTCCATGCCGTCCACCATCTGCGGTGCCGATCGCCGTCGCCTCGAGCGCCTGCCGGTCCGCCGCGCCCGCGAAGCGCGGCACGTCCTCGGCGCAGACGACGGAGTGGTGCATGCCCATCGCGATCATGCGATTCGCAGTTCCGCGCCGATCATCTCGGCCTGCGCGGCGAGCGGCCCGTAGTTGCCGAGCGTGGCCGCTTCGTGGACGAGCAGCGGCAGGAGCGACGCCGTCCCCGGTGAATAGACGAGCATGCGCGCCATGGTCACGAGGTGCGCGCGCGTGACGTCGATCGTGCCGGCGCTCCCCGGTGACCGGATCGGCGAGCGTGACGGCGACCGGGCCGCGACGAAGCGCGGCGTCGAGGCGCGCGAACTGCTGCGCGAGCGCCGGGAAGCGCTCGTTGCAGGCCGGGTCGGCCGCGCAGCGCGCGAACACGCGCTCGAGCGCGCGCTGCGACTCGATGGCGATCTGCGGCACGAGCGCGAGCGTCGGCGGCACGACGCCGTCGAGCACGACGGCGCGCGAGCGGTCCGGGAAGCGGCGCACGTAGTGCTGCGCGACGCGCGTGCCGTACGAGCCGCCGAAGACGTTGATCTCGGCGTAGCCGAGCGCCGCGCGCACGGCGTCGAGGTCGCCGACCGCGATGCTGGTCGTGTAGAACTGCGCGCCGGCCGGGGAGCTCCGCCAGGCAGTCGCGCGCGAGCGCGGCGAGCTCGGCGGGCGGGATCTCGCCGGCCTCGAGCGCGTCGTCCGGCATGGCGCAGTCGAGCCGGTTGGAATCGCCCGTGCCGCGCTGGTCCACCAGCACGAGGTCGCGTTCGCGGCGCACGCCGGCGAAGGCGCCGAGCAGCGGCGCGTAGCCCTGGATCGAGCCCTGGCCCGGGCCGCCCGCGATGAGGAACAGCGGGTCGGGCCTCGCCCGGCGTCGCGACCGCGGGCACGACCGCGATCGCGAGGCGGATCTTCGCGCCCTGCGGGTCGGCCGGGTCCTCGGGCACCTCGAGCCCGCCGCAACGCGCCGCGGTGGAGGTCAGCCCGTCGGCGTCGGCGATGCGGCAGGGCACGAGCTCGAGCAGCGGCTTCGCGTCGAGCGCGGCGGGGCTGAGCAGCGCGCCGAGGACGAAGGCGGCAATGAGCTCGGCGCAGAAATGGTCGCGGTCACTCATGACCCCTATATTCTCCCGATTGCGGCATTCAATACAGCAACTTACGAAGGGGTCGCACCCCTTCATATTCGTGAAGGGGTCTGACCCCTCCGATATCATGTCGCCCCCATGGAGCAGTACGACGTCATCGTCATCGGCGGCGGCCACGCCGGCACCGAGGCGGCGCTCGCGGCGGCCCGGATGGGCGCGCGCACGCTGCTCGTGACGCAGAGCCTCGCGACGGTCGGCCAGATGAGCTGCAACCCGGCGATCGGCGGCATCGGCAAGGGCCACCTGGTGCGCGAGATCGACGCGATGGGCGGCGCGATGGCGCTCGCGGCCGACCGCGCCGGCATCCAGTTCCGCACCCTGAACGCGAGCAAGGGCCCGGCCGTGCGCGCGACCCGCGCCCAGGCGGACCGCACGCTCTATAAGAATGCGATCCGCGCGCTGCTCGAGGCGCAGCCGAACCTGCACGCTCCGCGAAGCGGAAGTCGCCGACCTCGTCGTCGAGGGCGGGCGCGCGACCGGCGTCGTCACGACAGACGGCATCGACGATCGCAGCGCGCGCCGTCGTGCTGACCGTCGGCACCTTCCTCGGCGGGCGCATCCACGTCGGCCTCGAGAGCACGGAGGGCGGACGTGCCGGCGATGCGCCGTCGAACGCGCTCGCCGCGCGCCTGCGCGAGCTGCCCTTCGCGGTCGGGCGCCTGAAGACCGGCACGCCGCCGCGCCTCGACGGCCGCACGCTCGACTACACCGCCATGCGCCCGCAGCCCGGCGACGAGCCGCGGCCGGTGTTCTCCTTCCTCGGCCGCCGCGAGGATCACCCGCGCAGGTCCACTGCCACATCACCGCGACCAATGAGCGCACGCACGAGATCATCCGCGGCGCGACCGACCGCTCGCCGATGTTCACCGGGCTCATCGAGGGCGTCGGCCCGCGCTACTGCCCCTCGGTCGAGGACAAGGTCGTGCGCTTCGCGGCGAAGCACTCGCACCAGATCTTCGTCGAGCCCGAAGGGCCTCGACACGCACGTGGTCTACCCGAACGGCATCTCGACCAGCCTGCCCGCCGACGTGCAGCTCGACTTCGTGCGCACGATCGCCGGCTTCGAGCGCGCGGAGATGACGCGCCCCGGCTACGCGATCGAGTACGACTACTTCTGCCCGAAGGGACTGCGCGAGTCGCTCGAGACCAAGGCGCTCGCCGCGCTGTTCTTCGCCGGCCAGATCAACGGCACGACCGGCTACGAGGAGGCGGCGGCGCAGGGCCTGCTCGCCGGCATCGAACGCGGCGCTGCTCGTCGCGGGCAAGCCGGCCTGGTCGCCGCGCCGGGACGAGGCCTACCTCGGCGTGCTGGTGGACGACCTCATCACGCGCGGCGTGATGGAGCCGTACCGCATGTTCACCAGCCGCGCCGAGCACCGCCTGCTGCTGCGCGAGGACAACGCCGACGAGCGCCTGACGCCCGTCGCGCGCGCATGGGGCTCGTCGACGACGCGCGCTGGGAGTTCTACTCGGCGAAGCGCGATGCGATCGCGGCGGGCAGCGTGCCCGCGAAGCGCCGACGATCGCCTGGCCGAGCAGGTCGCGCGCGGGCTCGAGGCGCGCGAGAAGTACACCGGCTACATCGAGCGCCAGCACGCCGAGGTGGAGCGGCAGCGCCGCAACGAGGAGACGCGCCTGCCCGCGGAGATCGACTACGCCGCGATCGCGGGCCTCACCCACGAGGCGCGCCAGCGCCTCATGGAGTCGCGACCCGGGACGCTCGGCCAGGCGTCGCGCCTGCCCGGCATCACGGCGGCGACCCTCTCGATCCTGCTCGTGCACCTGCGGAAGCGCGCGCGCGCCGCATGAGGGCCATCGCGGCCTGCGCGCTTGCCGCGCTGCTGGCGGCCGCCGCGACGTTCACCGCCTGCACGCGCGGACGGCGATCCGGCCGCGAGCGAGCTGCGCCGCGGCAAGGGCAGCGAGCCGGACTCCATCGATCCGCAGCTCGCGCGCATGGAAGCGGCGATGACGATCCTGCGCGACAGCTACGAAGGGCTGGTCTCGATGGCCGCGGACGGCAGTCCCGTGCCCGGGGCCGCCGAGGGCTGGGAGATTTCCGCCGACGGCCGCCGCTACACGTTCAGCCTGCGTCCCGCCGCACGCTGGTCGAATGGCGACCGCGTGGTCGCGGAGGATTTCGTCGCTGCCTGGCGCAGGCTCGTGGATCCTGCGACCGCCTCGCAGTACGCGCTGATGCTGGAGCCGGTCCGGAACGCCCCCGACATCGTCGCGGGACGAAAGCCCGCGAGTCGCTCGGCGTCGCTGCAGCCGACGAGGCGACGCTCGTCGTCGAACTCGCGGAGCCGAGCCCCTATTTCCTCGCGATGCTTTCGCACCCGAGCACCTTCCCGGTGCACCGCCCGACGCTCGCGGCCAACCCGCAGGAGTTCGCGCGGCCGGGCGTCGCCGTGACCAACGGCGCGTTCACGCCCGCCGAGTGGGCGATCGGCTCGCACATCCTCGCGACGCGCAACCCGCACTACTGGAACGACGCCGCGACCCGGCTCGACGCCGTGCGCTACGTCCACGTCGCGGACCCGGTCACGGAGCTCACGCGCTTCCGCGCCGGCGACATCGACGTGACGTACACCGTGCCGCCGGGCGAGGTCGCGCGGATCGAGCGCGAGCGGCCGGGCCAGCTTCGCATCGCGCCGACCGTCGGCGTCTATTACTACGGCCTCGCGCTCGACCTGCCGCCGTTCAGGGACGCGCCGCAGCTGCGCCAGGCGCTGGCCATGGCCGTGGATCGCGAGGTGCTGACACGCAAGGTGCTCGGCGACGGCGAACGGCCGGCCTACGGCTGGGTGCCGCCGGGCATCGCGGGCTACGCGCCGCAGCGCTTCAGCTGGGCGGCGCTCGACGACGCTGCACGCATTGCCGAGGCGAGGCGGCTCTACGCCGAGGCCGGTTACTCGGCGGCGAATCCGCTCAAGGTCGAGCTGCGCACCAGCAAGAGCCCGCTGCACGACCGCATCGCGCTCGCGGTGACCGCGATGTGGAAGGAGACACTCGGCGCCGAGGTGAGCCTGCGCTCCGAGGACTTCCGCGTGCTGAAGGCCGCGATCGACGCGCGCGAGGCGCCGCTGTTCCGCGGCAGCTGGATCGGCGACTACAACGACGCCTATTCCTTCCTGCAGGTGCTGAAGGGCGGCTTCGGCATCAACCTGCCGCGCTACGCGAGCGATCCCTACGACGTCGCGCTCGCGATGGCCGCGACCGCGCCCGCCGACCAGCGCGCGACTTACCTCGCCGCCGCCGAACGCCAACTGCTCGCCGACGTCCCGCTGATCCCGCTCTACTTCTACGTCTCCAAGCACCTCGTCGCACCCCGCGTCTCCGGCTGGTACGACAACGTCATGAACGTCACGTACACCAAGGACCTCTCGGTCACCCCGTAACCGCGGCGCGCGGATCGGCGGCCGGGACTCCGGCGCGCTTGCTGCGCCTAAACTTCAGGCGCGCGCGCGCCGGAGTCCCGGCCGCCGGTTGCCCGCGCCGCTGTGCCTACTGACGCGTCCGACGAAGTGTCCGGTCCCTGTCCGCGGACACATCACGTCGCTCCGGGCCTGCTCATAATCGCGTTCAAGTAAAACAACAGCGTTACGCGCGATTCAAACTTGGCACGCCACATGCAACATCCAAGGACGTGAGCGACATGTCATGAAGATAAGCAACTTACGTCCCCTGTCGACCGGCGGGCGAGATACGGCGCCCGCCGGCGACTCCTCGATCCGCGGCACCGACGCCCAGGACCTGGCCGTCGCCGCGAAGCCCGACCGCAGCCGCCAGAAGATGATCGCCATGGCCGCCGGGGCGCTGCTCGTGATCCTCGTCTTCGGCCTGCTGATCCGCGGCTGGAGCTCCACCGAATACACCGTCTCGCGCGAACGCCTGCGTATCGCGACCGTGGCCGAGGGACCTTTCGTCCGCGACGTCTCCGCGCAGGGCACGGTGGTCGCCGCCGTCAGCCCGACGCTGTTCGCCGTCGCGCCGGGCAACATCAGCTACGCGGTCCGCGCCGGCGACACCGTCCAGGTCGGCCAGGTGCTCGCGACGCTCGTGAGTCCCTCGCTCGAGAGCGAGTACCAGCGCGAGCGCGCGACGCTCGAGAGCCTCGACACCGCGCTGCAGCGCCAGGCGATCGAGATCCGCCGGCAGAGGCTCGCCACCAAGGAAGCCGCCGACCTCGCGAACGTGCAGATCCGCGCGGCCGACCGCGAGCTGCAGCGCGCGCAGGCCGCCTGGGACAAGGGCGCGATCCCGGAGCGCGACCTCCGGACCGCCGAGGACAATCGCGAATCGGCAAAGCTCGCCTACGACCACGCCATGGAGACCACCGGGCCTCGAGCAGGAGAGCCTGGACCTCGACCTGCGCGCGCGGCGCCAGGAGCGCGAGCGCCAGGGCTACGTGGTCGCGAACCTCAAGCGCCGCGTGGACGAACTGACCGTGCGCTCGCCGGTCGCCGGCATGGTCGCGAACCTCGCGGCCGCGGAGAAGGCGAGCGTCGCCGAGAACGCGCCGCTGCTCACCGTCGTCGACCTCTCCGCCTTCGAGGTCGAGTTCCAGGTCGCCGACGTCTACGCGCGCGACATCAAGGCCGGCATGGAGGCCGAGATCTCGCTCGACGGCCGCGCATTCAAGGGCCTCGTCACCGGCATCTCGCCGGAAGTGCGCTCGGGCCAGGTGACCGGCCGCGTGAAGTTCGCGGGCGAGCAGCCGCCGGGCCTGCGCCAGAGCCAGCGCGGCTCGGTGCGCATCGTGATCGAACAGCGCGCGAAGGCCGTGAAGTTCGAGCGCAGCTCGGACATCGGCTCCGGCACGCGCGCGGTCTACGTCGTCGACGGCGACCAGGCGGTCCTCACGCCGGTCGAGCTCGGCGCCGCCTCGGTCGGCGAGATCGAGGTCCTGAAGGGCCTGACGCCCGGCCAGGAGGTCGTGATCTCCGGCCATGGCGACATGAACGACGTCCCCGAATTCCACATCTCCGGCTAAGGAACCGCCACCCATGCTCGAAATGACCGGCATCAGCAAGATCTACCGCACCGACCTGATCGAGACGCACGCGCTGCGCGATTTCTCGCTCAAGGTCGCCGACGGCGAGTTCGTCGCGGTCACGGGTCCCTCGGGCTCCGGCAAGACGACGTTCATGAACGTCGCGGGCCTGCTCGAGACCTTCGAGACCGGCACCTACAAGCTGGACGGCCAGGACGTGAGCCGCCTCTCCGACGAGGCGCGCTCGAAGCTCCGCAACGAGAAGATCGGCTTCATCTTCCAGAGCTTCAACCTGATCCCGGACCTCGACATCTTCGACAACGTGGACGTGCCGCTGCGCTACCGCAGCCTCGCGAAGAAGGACCGCGAGCAGCGCATCAAGAGCGCGCTCGAGGTCGTCGGCCTGTCCTCGCGCATGCACCACATGCCCTCGCAGCTTTCCGGGCGGCCAGCAGCAGCGCGCCGCGATCGCCCGCGCGCTCGCCGGCGACCCGCGCTTCCTGCTCGCCGACGAGCCGACCGGCAACGTGGATTCGCTGATGGCACGCCAGGTGATGGACCTGCTCGAGCAGATCAACGAGATGGGCACGACCATCATCATGGTGACGCACGACCCGGAGCTCGCGCGCCGCGCGCACCGCAACGTGCACATCGTCGACGGCCAGATCTCGGACCTGAAGCCCTACGAGCCGCGCGAAGAGGGCTACGTCGGAACCGGCGCCGCGGCGTCCCCGATGGCGATGTCGCAGGCCTGAGCGGAGAACGCGCATGTTCGGCTACTACCTCGAGCTCGCCTTCCGGAACCTGAAGCGCAACCCCGGCCTGACCGCGCTGATGATCGGCGCGGTCGCGCTCGGCATCGCGGTCTGCGTGATGACGCTGACGATGTACCGCGCCATGTCGGGCAACCCGATCTGGTGGAAGAACGACGTGCTGTACGCCGTCACCATGGACTTCTGGGACCCGGACGAGGACTACTTCGACTCGAAGCCGGGCCTGCCGCCGCAGCAGCTGACGTACCACGACGCGCTGGCCGTGTACGCGCTCCGACATCCCGAAGCGCAAGGTCATCATGCACAAGGCGGTCGGCATCGTCTCGGTGGACGGCCAGCAGGTGAAGCCGGAGCGCGTGCTGACGCGCGTGACGACCAAGGACTTCTTCGCGGTCTTCGACGTGCCCATTCCAGTACGGCGGCACCTGGACCGACGCGGCGGACACCGGGCCGGAGCCGGTGATGGTCATCTCGCGCGAGCTGAACGACAAGCTGTTCGGCGGCGCCAACAGCGTCGGCAGGCGCGTGCGCTGGAACGACAACGAGTTCCGCGTGGTCGGCGTGCGCGACCACTGGATGCCGCTGCCGACCTTCTACGACGTCAACAACGGCGCCTCGAGGAGCCGGAGGACGTGTACATCCCGTTCGGCTGGAACGCCGCGCTCGAGATCTACAGCGCCGGCAACACGAACGGCTGGAAGCCCGAGGACATCAAGACCTACCAGGATTTCCTGAACTCCGAGAACATCTGGATCCAGATGTGGGTCGAGTTGCCGGACGCAGGCGTCGCACGACCAGTTCAAGGCGTTCCTCGACAACTACGCGCAGCAGCAGAAGAACGGCGGCCGCTACCCGCGCCCGCTCAACAACCGCCTGACGAAGCCCGACCAGTGGCTGGTCGACAACGACGTGGTCGGCAACGACGACCGCGTGCTGGTCGGGCCTCGCCTTCGCGTTCCTGGCCGTGTGCCTGCTGAACACCGTGGGCCTGCTGCTCGCGAAGTTCCTGAACAACGCGCCGATCACCGGCGTGCGCCGCGCGCTCGGCGCGAGCCGCCGGCAGATCTTCATGCAGCACCTGGTCGAGGTCGGCGTCATCTCCACGATCGGCGCGGTGCTGGGCCTCGCGCTCGGTGCCGCTGCTGCTGATGGGCCTGCGGGCGCTGTATACCGCGGACCCGACCGACGCCGCCGGGACGCAGGCGCTCGCGCACGTGGACCTCGACGAGCGTCGTGACCGCGCTCGTCGCTCGCATTCTTCGCGACCATCGCCGCGGGCCTGTACCCGGCCTGGCGCATCGGCCGCATCCCGCCGGCCTCCTACCTGAAGGCGCAGTGACATGGCTAGCCTGGAACATCCGTCCCATCGCTTCCGCGCTCTGGCGCAACCGCACCGGCGCGATCCTGGTCGCGTTCCAGATCGCGATCGGCCTCGCGGTGCTCGTGAACGCGGTCTACGTCGTCAAGCAGCGCGTGGAGAAGATCGGCCGCCCGACCGGCATGGACACGGCGAACATGATCTGGGTGTCGAGCGCCGGCTTCGCGAAGGACTTCGACTACGACGCGAGCTGGCGCGCAGGACCTCGCGGCGATGCGCGCGATCCCGGGCGTCAAGGCGGCGAGCCTCATCAGCAACATCCCGCTCTCGGGCGGCGGCAGCTCGAGCGGCTTCCAGCCGAAGCCGGGCGAGGACGACGCCCGAGGAGACGTGCCCGCCAACACCTACGAGGTGGACGAGCACGGCGATCGCGGCGCTCGGCGTCACGCTGGCCGCGGGCCGGAACTTCGAGCCGCAGCGAGATCCTGCCGCCGATCGAGACCTTCGACTCGGCGCCGCAGGCGATCGTCACCAAGGCGTTCGCGAAGGAGTTGTTCCCGGACGACCCGAACCCGGTCGGCAAGACCTTCTACGACGGCCTCGAGCAAGCCGATCGCGATCGTCGGCATCATCGAGCACATGCACGGCGCCTGGGTCGGCTGGGACAAGCTCGACCACGTCGTGCTGTTCCCGCGCATCAAGAACGGGCCGAGCTCGGCATCTACCTCGTGCAGATCCGAACCGGGCCGCCGCGACGCGGTGATGCGCGACATCGAGGCGAAGCTCGGCGACTCGAACCCGGACCGCCTGCTGCGCTGGGTCCGGCCGTTCGACTACTTCATCAACCAGTCCTACCTCGACGACCGCAACATGGCGATCTTCCTGGTGAGCGTCACGAGCGCGCTGCTCGCGATCACCGCGCTCGGCATCTTCGGCCTCGCCACCTTCAACGTGATCGACGCGCATCCGCCAGATCGGCACGCGCCGCGCGGTGGGCGCGCGCCGCATGGACATCGTGCGGCACTTCCTGGTCGAGAACTGGATGGTCACGACCGCGGGCGTGGTCGCCGGCTGCGGCGGCGCGCTCGCCGTCGGCTACTGGATCTCGGTCAAGTACGAACTGCCGCGCCTGGACCTCTACTACCTGGTGGGCGGCGTGTTCGCGATCTGGCTGATCGGCCTCGCCGCGGCCCTGCAGCCGGCGCGTCGCGCCTCGGCGATCTCCCCGGCGGTCGCGAGCCGCACGGTCTGAGGCCGAAGGCATAAACTGTGGGAGGCATTGCAACGGTTCGGCGGATACGGCGCATCCAAGCCCATGAAGGACAAGCAGGAACAGGGACTTCAGGACAGCTTGGGCGAGCGCACCGTCCTCGTGATCGACGACAGCGAGGCCGTGCGCACGGCCCTCGACGTGCTGTTGTCCATGCACGGCGCGCGCGTCGTCGGCGCGGATTCCGCGGCCGGCGGCCTCGACGCCCTCGCGCGCGAGCCGGTCGACCTCGTGATCCAGGACATGAACTTCCGCCGCGAGGCGACCTCCGGCGAGGAGGGCGTCGCGCTGTTCCGCAGCATCCGCGAGCAGCACCCGGACCTGCCGGTGATCCTGCTGACCGCCTGGACGCACCTCGAGACCGCGGTCGAGCTGGTGAAGGCCGGCGCCTCCGACTACGTCGCCAAGCCCTGGGACAACGCGCGGCTGCTGACGACGGTGCGGAACCTGCTCGACCTGCACGCCGCGCGCGCGGAGAACCGCGCGATCCGCCGCCGCCGCGCACTGGCACGCAACGAGCTGGCGACGCGCTTCGACCTCAAGGGCCTCGTCTACGAGAGCGAGGCGATGCACGCGCTGGTCTCGACCGCGGTGCGCGTCGCGCACGCCGACGTGCCGGTGCTGATCACGGGCCCGAACGGCGCCGGCAAGGAAGTGATCGCCGACGTCGTGCAGGCGAACTCGACCGTCAAGTCCGGGCCCGTACGTGAAGGTCAACGTCGGCGCACTGCCCGACACGCTGATGGAGGCGGAGCTGTTCGGCACCGAGGCGGGCGCCTTCACCGGCGCGAAGGCGCGCATCGGCCGCTTCGAGGCCGCCGACGGCGGCACGATCTTCCTCGACGAGCTCGGCAACCTGTCCGCGCAGGGCCAGGCGAAGCTCCTGCGCGTGCTGCAGACCGGCGAGTACGAGCGGCTCGGTTCCAACACGACGCGCCGCACCCGCGCGCGCGTGATCGCGGCAACCAACGCGAGCCTGCCGCAGCTCATCGCGCGAGGGCAGGTTCCGCGAGGACCTCCTGTACCGCCTGAACGTGATCGAGCTCGAGGTCCCGACGCTCGCCGCGCGCCAGGAGGACATCCTCCCGCTCGCGCAGCATTTCCTGGAACCCGGGTTCGCATTCTCGGCGGACGCGCCGCGTGCGCTCGCTGCGCTACCACTGGCCGGGCAACGTGCGCGAGCTGCGGAACGCAATCCACCGCGCGTGCCTGCTGTCCGTCGACAACGTCGTGACGGCCAAGTCGCTCGCCCTTCCGGTCTCGCCCGAGCCCGCCGACGGTTCGCACGTGGGACCGCGAGACGATCGAGCGGGCGCTCCTGGTCGCGGACGGGGTCGTCGCGCACGCGGCGCGCGACCTCGGCCTCTCGCGCCAGGCGCTCTATCGCCGCATGGAGAAGCTCGGCCTCAAGACGCCGGTCGACCCGGGCCGCAGTTCCGCGAACGGCTAGCCGGGCAGCCGCTACAATCTCCCGGCGCGGCCCTCCCGGGGCCGCCCTCTACGGGAGGATTTCCATGATGCTCAATCGAGTCGCCGCCGTGCTGCTCGCGGCCCTGGCTGCATGGTCCGCGCAGGCGGCATCCGACGATCGCGCGCACGTGACCGCGCTCGCGGACCGGTTCGTCGCGGAGTACGAGCGGAACTTCCCGCTGTCGTTCGCATTCTCCGGGTTGCCGGCGAAGCGCAACGACGGCCTCGAGATCAATGCGCCCGCGGACATCGCGCGCTGGCTGGCATCCGTGAAGGGCATGTCGGGCGAGCTCGCCTCGATCAATCCCGACGCCTTCGCCGACGCGCCGGAGTGGGTCACCTGGCAGTTCCTCGACCACGCCTTCCGGCAGAACCTGTCGACGGCAGCGTGCCGCAACGAGCTGTGGAGCGTTTCCTCGCTCGGCTGGCAGTCCTCGCTGTCGCAGATCGCGGCCATCCAGCCGGTGGGCACGGACGAGACGCGCGCGCAGGCGCTCGCGCGCTGGCGCGCCTTCGGTCCGTGGGTGGACCAGGAGATCGCGAACCTGCAGGAGGGCCTGCGGCTGGGCTACCTGGCGACCGAAGCGGCGACGCAATCGACGCTGAAGCAGCTCGACTCGATGCTGACGGAAGCGCCGGGCGAGTCGAGCCTCATGGACCCGGCGACCCGGGACGGGACGCCCGCGTTCGCCGCCGAATGGAAGGAGGTCGTCGCCGGCACGGTGTGGCCCGCGCTCACGCGCTATCGGGATTTCCTGCGCGACAAGTACGTGGCCCACGCCCGCAAGTCGCCCTCGCTCGACGGCATGCCGGGCGGGCGCGAGTGCTATCGCGCAATGGCCTTCGCGATCACGACCGTGGACGCGGATCCCGAGCAGCTCTTCGAGCGCGCCCGGCAGCAGATCGAGCGTGAACACCAGGTCGCGCTCGAACTCGGGCGCAAGCTGTACGGCGACAAGGCCAGCGACTGGAAGGCGCTCTCCGACCTGATGCGCGCCGATCCCGGCGAGCGTTTTTCCTCGACCGACGAGGTCCGCGACTTCACGCAGCGCACCTATGAGCGGGCGGAAGCCGCGGCCGCGAAGATGGTGCTCACGCCGCCCGCGGCCAAGGTGGTGCTCGAGCCGTTCCCGGAATTCCAGCAGGCCACCGCGCCGGGCGGCCAGTACATCCCGGCGGCCGACGACGGCAGCCGGCCGGCGAAGTACCTGTACCGGAACGTCACTGCGGACCTGTACCGGTCGGCGCTGCAGAACGTGATCCTGCACGAGACGCTGCCGGGCCATCACCTGCAGCAGGCGATCCTCGCGGAGCACGGGCGCAAGGGGAATCACCCGGTCGCGCGCCTGCTGTACTTCAGCGGCCCCGGCGAAGGCTGGGCGACGTACGCCGAGGACTTCGCGCGCGAGCTCGGACTCTACGATTCCGACCGCGACTACATCGGCGCGCAGATGAGCTCGATCACGCCGATGATGGTGGTGGACCTCGGCATGCAGGTGAAGGGCTGGACCGCGGAGCAGGCGGTCAAGTACCTGCAGGACGGCATGCCGCTGCGGCCGCCGCAGCGGGCCGAGCAGTCGGTCGCGCTGATCAGCAGCCTGCCTTCGTTCGTGCTGTCGTATCCGCTCGGCGGCATCAAGTGGCAGGAGATGCGCGCGCGGGCGGAAAAGGAGCTCGGCGACAAGTTCGACGTCCGCGCGTTCCACCAGGTGCTGCTCGAGGACGGGATGCTGCCATTCTCCGCGCTCGACGCGAAGCTCGACCGGTGGATCGCGAGCCAGCGGTGATCGCGGGCTGAACGCGCGCCATGGCCCGCACTTCGCGCGCCCGCAGGTCGCTCGCCGGCCGCATCGTCGTGGTCGTCGTGGCGACGGCCGCCGTGGTCGCCGCCGTCGCGATCCTGTTCGACCGC
Source organism: uncultured Gammaproteobacteria bacterium (assembly GCA_963823415.1). GTDB lineage: Bacteria > Pseudomonadota > Gammaproteobacteria > Steroidobacterales > Steroidobacteraceae > SCUD01. Next base: position 154,403 of record CAWGLJ010000002.1, read on the forward strand.
TGGCTGCAGTCGCCGGTGCTCGCGGGCGCCGCGGCGCTGCTGGTCACGCTCCCGCTCGCGATCTGGGTCACGGACCGCCTGTTCAGCGGCTGGAGCCGCAGCCTGCGCGCCGTCGCCGACGGCATCGCGAGCCTGCGTGACCGCGACTACAGCGTGAGCGTGGCGCCCACCGGGCCGGACGAGATCGGCGACCTGACGGCCGAGTACAACACGCTCGGCGACCGCCTGCGGCGCGAGCGTCTCGACCTGTACCAGCGCGAACTGCTGCTCGACACCGTCGTGCAGACCACGCCGCTCGCGCTGGTGCTGACGAACGCGAACGACCACGTCGTGTTCGGCAACATCGCGGCGCGGCAGCTGTTCCGTGCCGGGCGGAAGATCGAGGGCATCCGCTTCGCCGGGCTGCTGGCGGAGGCGCCGCAGGTGCTCCGCGAGGCGGTGGAGGGCGGGGTCGACACGCTGTTCACCGTGGCCGAGGGCGCGGACGCGGAGATCTTCCACCTCAGCATCCGCCCGTTCACGCTGAACAGCCAGCCGCACCGGCTGCTGCTGTTCAAGCAGCTGACGCGCGAGATGGCGGCGCAGGAAGTCGTCATCTGGAAGAAGGTGATCCGCGTGATCGCGCACGAGCTCAACAACTCGCTGGCGCCGATCACCTCGCTCGCGCATTCGGGGCGTCTGCTCGCGGGCGGGGCGGAGGCCGAGCGCCTGGCCCGCGTGTTCTCGACCATCGAGGAACGCGCCTCGCACCTGGCGACCTTCATCGACGGGTACGCGCGCTTCGCGAAGCTGCCGCGGCCGCGGCCGGCGGAGGTGGCCTGGGACCCGCTGCTCGCCGGGCTCAAGGACACCCTCTCGTTTCGCGTGCTGCAGCCGCTGCCGTCGAAGCCGGCCTGGGTGGACGCGACGCAGGTCGAGCAGGTGCTGATCAACCTGGTCAAGAACGCGATCGAGTCCGGCTCGCCCGAGGACGAGGTGACGCTCGCGGTCATGGAGCGCGGCGACGGCGTCGCGATCGAGGTGCGCGACCGCGGCAGCGGGCTCACGGACGAGGTGCTGCGCGACGCGCTGCTGCCGTTCTACTCGACCAAGGCGAAGGGCACCGGCCTCGGCCTCACGCTGTGCCGCGAGATCATCGACGCCCACGGCGGCCGGCTGTCCATCGCCAATCGCGAGGGCGGCGGCGCCGTCGTCACCGTCTGGCTACCCAACCCGCCCTAAAAGGGGACGCACCCCTTTTTCCTGAGTGCCCCGAGGCATCAATCGGGGCGAGCCTGAAAAAGGGGTGCGTCCCCTCTTAGAATGTCGGCATGAAGAACTTCTACGAATTCAAGGTGGACGGGCTCGACGGCCAGCCGGACCTGCTGTCGGGGCTGAAGGGCAAGGTCGTGCTGGCGGTGAACGTCGCGAGCCGCTGCGGCCTGACGCCGCAGTACACGGACCTCGAGGGCCTGCACGAGGAACTCGCGGGCGAGAATTTCGCCGTCGTGGGCTTCCCGTGCAACCAGTTCGGCGCGCAGGAACCGGGCAGTGCCAAGGACATCCAGACGTTCTGCTCGGCGAATTACGGCGTGACCTTCCCGATGAGCGCGAAGCTCGAGGTCAACGGCGCCGGCCGCCACCCGCTCTACGCCTGGCTCACCGATCCCGCCAACGGCCATCCCGGCGACATCGAGTGGAACTTCGGGAAGTTCCTGATCGGGCGCGACGGCCGGCTCCTCAACCGCTACGCACCGACGGTCAAGCCGCGCGACAACGGCCTCATGAACGACATCGCGGCGGCATTGTGAAACGCGCGGCGGTACTCGCCGCGATGCTCGCGATCGCCACGCCCGTCGCCGCGCAGGAAGCCGCCGTGTGCTCGGGCCCCGCCTTCGACCTCGCGCAGCGCTTCGTCGGCGCCTGGCAGGAGTTCGCCGTCACCGCCGAGGGCGAGCAGCTCGCGGGACGGCTCGACACCACGCTGGAGGCGGGCGGCTGCGCGATCGCGCAGGCCTTCACCGGCGCGGACGGCGCGTTCAGCTTCCGTTCGCTCGGCTACGTGGAAGCCGGGACCGGCCAGTGGACCGAGACCTACGTGCTCAGCAACGGCCGCGTCGCGAGTTATCGCTGGCGCCTCGAGGGCGATGACATCGTGATCGACCGCATCGCCGGGGGAGATCCCGCGACGCACCGGCGGCTGCGCGTCCGCTTCGAAAGCGCCGACGCCTATCGCGTGGTCGAGGAAACGACGCCGGCCGATGCCGAGGCGTGGACCGCCGGCATCGTGACGATGACACGAAGGATCGCGGCCGCGCCGTGAGCGCGTACGAAGCCGGCGGTCCCTTACCCCCGGCCGGCCCGGTGGCAATTCCGGCCCGCGGCGCTTAACATTCCGGGCGCTCCCGTTCACCAAGAGTCCGACACTGATGGATCGCAGCTCCAAGTCCATGATCGCCGCCGGAATACTGGCGCTCGTCAGCTTCGCCGCGCAGGCCGACGGCGACGCCGATCGCGGCCGGAAACTCGCCTATACCTGCATGGGCTGCCACGGCATCGAGCACTACAAGAACGCCTATCCGAGCTACTCGGTGCCGAAGCTCGGCGGGCAGAACAAGTCGTATATCGTTTCCGCGCTCGAGGAGTACCAGTCGGGCAGCCGCATGCACCCGACGATGCGCGGATTCGCGAGCTCCCTGAGCGACCAGGATCGCGCCGACCTCGCGGCATTCTTCCATTCGAAGGTACCGGCATCCGCCGGTCCCGAGCCGGTCGGCACGCCGCCCCCGCAGGCAGCGGCCTGCGCCGCCTGCCACGGCAAGAACGGACGCGGCACGACGCCGGACTACCCGAACATCGGCGGGCAGCATCGCCGACTACATCGAGCAGGCGCTGAACGACTACCGCCTCGGCAAGCGCAAGAACCCGATCATGGCGCCCTTCGCGCAGCAGCTCACGAAAGAGGACATCGAAGTCCTCGCGGAGTACTTCTCGGAGCAGAAGGGGCTCGAGACGCCGGAGCTCGACTGAGCGCCGCGCCCGCCATGGCGGACGTGACGATCACCCGTGAGCTCGGCCCCGCCAGGGGCCGCTACGTGGCCAAGGTTCCCGACTTCGACGGCGAGGCGGAACTGACCTTCGTGCTGCTCGACGACGACCGCGTGCTCGCCGACCACACCCTGACGCCCGTTCCGCTGCGCGGCCGCGGCGTCGCGAGCGCACTCGTCGAACGCCTGGTCGCGGACGCGCGCCGCGAGGGCTTCAAGATCGTCCCGCAGTGCCCCTTCGTCGTCACGCAGTTCGACCGACACCCCGACTGGTCCGACGTCCGCGCCAGCTGAAGGGGACGCTCACCTTCGCAAGGTGAGCGTCCCCTCCGGACCGCTTGACACATTGGGTGAATTAATATTCAATGAATATATGAGACGTACACCGAAATCCAGCCGCCGCCCCTACCGGCTGGGCCGGCGGGCCGAAGCGAGCGACGAGACGCGGCAGCGCCTGGTCGAGGCCACGTTCCAGCTGCATGCGGAACGCGGCATCGCCGACACCTCGATGAAGGACATCGCCGAGCGCGCGGCCGTCAGCGTCGGCACCGTCTATCACCACTTCCCGAGCTACGCCCACGCCATCGTCGCCTGCGGCGCTTACACGGCCGAGCACGCACCGGCGCCGACCGCGGCGATCTTCGCCGGCGCGGCCACGCGCGAGGAACGAATCGTCCGCCTGGTGCGCGCGCTGTTCGATTACTACGAGCGCGTCCCCGCGCTCGAGTCCGTGCGCCGCGACCGGCACCTGACGCGCGAGCTGGAAGCGTTCGCGACCGAGGAAGCGCGCAATCGCCGCAAGCTCGCGGCCGAAGCCGTCGGCGCGCGCGGCCCCGTGGCGCTCGCCGCCGCACTCGCGGACATCGACGTCTACCGGGCCATGCGCCGGGAAGGATTCTCGACCGCGGACGCCGCGGACCGCGTCGCCGCGCTGATGAACCTTGCACTGTCTGGCGCGCCGCCCGCCGGCCGCCGCTGAGGAGAGAAACCCATGCAGACCCGAATCGACGAGATCGCCGATGGCGTCTTTCGCCTGTCCACCCACGTGCCCGAGGTCGCGCCGCCCGCCGGCTTCACGTTCAACCAGTTCCTGCTGATGGCGGATGAGCCGCTGCTCTTCCACTGCGGTCACCGATCCATGTTCGACGGCATCCGCAGCGCCGTCGAGAAGCTGATGCCCGTGGAGCGGCTGCGCTGGATCTCCTTCAGCCACCTGGAGGCGGACGAGAGCGGCGCCATGAACCTGTGGCAGCAGCACGCCCCGCGCGCGCAGGTCGCGCATGGCCGGCTGGGCTGCGACGTCTCGCTCAACGACCTGTCGCTGCGCGCGCCGCGCGGCCTCGACGACGGCGAAGTCGCTCGACCTCGGCGGCAAGCGCGTGCGCTATCTCGCGACGCCGCACCTGCCGCACGGCTGGGATGCCGGGCTGATGTTCGAGGAACAGACAGGCACGCTGCTGTGCAGCGACCTGCTCGGCCAGCTCGGCGACGGGCCGGCGCTGGCGCACGGCGACATCGTCGGGCCCGCACTCGAGAGCGAGAATCTCTGGCAGTCGATGAGCGTGACGCGTGAGACGGTGCCTGCGCTCCGGCGGCTCGCGGCCCTGGAGCCGAGGACGCTCGCGATCATGCATGGCTCGTCGCTGAACGCGGGTTGCGGCGACGCGTTGCGGTCTTTCGCCGAGGGGATGGCGCAGCAGCGGCTGGCTGTCGCGGCCTGAAACGAACGGCGTCGAGTCTCCCACGTCGGCATTCGCAGACACGGAGTCGGCATTGGCCGACAACCCTGACAGATCTTTCCGACTTCGGCCGGTAGATTGCCCGCTCCTGATCGAAGGCGAGGGGGCGAGGAATGCGGAAAGTTGCGCTGGCCTGCGGGCTGGGTGTGACGCTGGCTGCGGGCGGCTGCCTGGGCGGCGGCGGCGGCGATTCGAAATCCGGCCGCAAGGGCGCAGGCGCCGGCAATCGCGCGCCGCAGATCTCGGGCGCGGCGCCGCCCGAGGCGCTGGCCGACGAGTTCTACGACTTCCGGCCGGTCGCCAGCGATCCCGATGGCGATCGGCTGGTGTTCTCCGTGTCGAACAAACCGGTGTGGGCGCAGTTCGATGCCGCGACCGGACGGCTCTCAGGCACGCCTGCCGCGCGCGACGTCGGGCTCTATACGGGAATCACGATCGTGGCGTCGGACGGGCGCAGCTCGACGGCGCTGCCGGCATTCGAACTCGCGGTGACCCAGACGGCGTCGGGGATGGTGACGCTGTCCTGGCTGCCGCCGACACAGAACGACGACGGTTCCTCGCTGAGGGACCTCGCGGGCTACCGCATCTACGTGGGCCAGGACCCGGACGCGCTCTCGCGCGTCATCGTGCTGAACAACGCGGGACTGACGCGTCACGTCGTGGACAACCTGACGCCCGCGACCTGGCACTTCGCCATGACCTCGTTCAACCGCAAGGGCCAGGAAAGCAGCCGCTCCGCGACCGTCAGCAAGCAGGTCGGCTGAGCGCCCAACAAAGGGGACAACAAAGGGGACAGTCACCTTTAAAGGTGTCTGTCCCCTTTGATTATCCTTTGATTCATGTAGCTACGCGTCCCCTTCGTTACCATGTCGGCGGAGGGACCCATGGCAACACACAAGGTCGGTTATCTCGTCGGCAGCCTCGCGAAGGCGTCGATCAACCGCAGGCTCGCAAAGGCGCTGGTCGCGCTCGCGCCGCAAGGCCTGGCGCTCACGGAGGTCCCGATCCGCGACCTGCCGCTCTACAGCTACGACTACGACGCGGATTTTCCCGCGCCGGCGAAGGCCTTCAAGCAGGCGCTCGAGGGCAGCGACGCCCTGCTCTTCGTGACGCCCGAGTACAACCGCGGCATCCCGGGCGCGCTCAAGAACGCGATCGACTGGGGCAGCCGGCCGAAGGCGGGCAACGCCTTCGCGAGCAAGCCCTCGGCCGTCATCGGCACCTCGCCGGGGAAGATCGGCACTGCCGTGGCACAGCGGGAGCTGCACAGCGTGCTCGGCGCGGTCGGCTCGCCGCAGATGGTGTCCCCGGAGGCCTACGTGCAGTTCACGCCGGACCTCATCGACGACGACGGCAAGGTCTCCGACGAATCGACGCGCGCCTTCCTCGGCCAAGTTCCTCGCCGCGTTCCAGAAGTACCTCGACCGGCAGCTCGCGTGACGGCGCTCGCGGACAGGCTCACGGAATATCGCGCCGGCATCACGGCGATCGACGTCCAACTCACGCGCCCGCGGGACGACGCCGCGCACCTGGTCGTCGATCGGGACCGCGCCGCCTTCGTCGACACGGGCACGACGCACTCGCTGCCGACGCTGCTTGCGACGCTCGAGCGCAAGGGCATCGAGCCGTTCGGCGGTCGACTGGGTGCTCACGACGCACGTGCACCTCGACCACGCGGGCGGCGCGGGCGCGCTCATGCGCGAGCTGCCGAACGCGCGCTGCGCCGTGCATCCGCGCGGCGCGCGCCACCTGGTCGATCCGTCGAAACTCATCGCGGGCTCGAGAGCGGTGTTCGGCGAGGAACGCTACGACCGCGTCTACGGCGAGATCGTGCCGATCGAGGCTTCGCGCGTGTTCGTCGCCGAGGACGGCGCGCGGATCCGGCTCGGCGGCCGCGAGCTCGAGCTGATCCACACGCCGGGCCACGCGCTGCACCACTACTGCGTCGTGGACGCGGCGAACGCGCTCATCTTCTCCGGCGACACCTTCGGCCTCTCCTACCGCGACTTCGACGTGGACGGCCGCGCCTTCATCTTCCCGACCACCACGCCCGTGCACTTCGACCCGGAGGCGCTCTGCCGGTCGGTCGACCGGCTGATGTCGTACGCGCCGCGGTCGATCTTCCTCACGCACTACGCGGAGGTCACGGAGCTCGAGCGCCTCGCGCGCGAGATGAAGGAACGGGTGCTGGCGTTCGCGGACCTCGGCGCCCGTTATCGCGACGCGCCGGACCGCGCGGACAAGCTTCGCCACGGAATGTTTGCGATGATAGCGGGCTGGCTCGACGCGCACGGTTACCCGCGGGACGAGGGCGAACGCCACCGGCTGCTGGACGACGACGTCGAACTCAACTGCCAGGGCATCGAGGTTTGGCTGGACAGGAAGTGACATGAATTCATTCAAGGCATTCCGCATTCACGAGCGCGAGGGCAAGATCGTCGCCGGCTTCGAGCAGCTCTCGCTCGACGCGCTGACGGCCGGCGACGTCGTCATCCGCGTGCAGTACTCGAGCATCAACTACAAGGACGCGCTCGCGGCGACCGGCGCCGGCAAGATCCTGCGCAAGTACCCGCTGAACGGCGGCATCGACCTCGCGGGCGAGGTGGTGAGCTCGGAGGACGCGCGCTACAAGGCCGGGCAGCAGGTGCTGGTCACGGGCTGCGGCCATTCCGAGACGCTCGACGGCGGCTACGCGGAATACGTGCGCTCGAAGGGCGACTTCGTGATCCCGCTGCCGGACGGCATGAGCGCCTTCGACGCGATGGCGCTCGGCACGGCGGGCTTCACCACCGGTCTTGCGATCCAGCGCATGGAGCAGAACGGGCAGAAGCCCTCGATGGGGCCGATCGTCGTGACCGGCGCGAGCGGCGGCGTCGGCTCGATCGCGGTGGACCTGTTCGCGAAGCTCGGCTACGAGGTCGTGGCGGTGAGCGGCAAGCCGGAGGCGGATGACTTCCTCAAGGCGCTCGGCGCCGCGAAGATCCTGCGCCGCCAGGACATCGACCTCGGCAAGCGGCCGCTCGAGGCCGCGCAGTGGGGCGGCGCGCTCGACAACGTGGGCGGCGAGATCCTCACCTGGCTCACGCGCACGGTGGACAGCTGGGGCAACATCGCGAGCATCGGCCTCGCCGCGAGCCACAAGCTCGAGACGACGGTGATGCCCTTCATCCTGCGCGGCGTGAGCCTGCTCGGCATCAACTCGTCGGCCATGCCGCGCGAGGTGCGCGTCGCGATCTGGAAGCGGCTCGCGACGGACCTGAAGCCGCGGCACCTCGACCGGATCGTCACGCAGACGATCGCCTTCGACGAGCTGCCGAACGCCTTCGACGCCTTCGTCAAGGGCCGCATCATGGGCCGCACGGTCGTCAAGATCGCCTGACGTGGACGCGGCAGTTGGGTCACGGCTGTCGGCGGGGCTCGCGAAGCTCGGGCTCACGCTCGCGCCGGCGCAGCTCGTGGCACTCACGACATTCGTCGCCGAGCTCGCCGACTGGAACACGCGCATGAACCTCACCGCGATCACGGACCCGGTGGAGGTCGTCGACAAGCACCTGCTCGACTCGCTCGCGGTGCTGCCCTGGCTGCAGGGGCCACTCGGTCGCGGACGTCGGCTCCGGCGCCGGGTTCCCGGGCCTGCCGCTCGCGGTCGCGGACCCGGAGCGGCGCTACACGCTCATCGAATCCACCGGAAAGAAGGTGAAATTCCTGCGCCACGTGGTCGAGCGGCTCGAGCTGCCGAACGTGGACGTGCCTGCTGGGCCGGGCGGAGGCGCTGAAACCGTCGCAACCCTTCGACAGCGTGATTTCCCGGGCGCTCGGGCCGCTGTCAGACTTCATCCGGGTGGCCGGGCACCTGGCCGGGCGGCACGGACGCCTGCTCGCCATGAAGGGCAAGGCTCCGACGGAGGAGCTGAAGGCCCTGCCGCCGGGGTGGAAGGCGCTCGCGGTCCACCCGGTCCGGGTGCCGGGGCTCGATGCCGAGCGTTGTCTCGTCGAACTTGCTAGGGTTTAGGCTGGAAATGTTGAAGCGCATCATCGCGGTCGCGAACCAGAAGGGCGGGGTCGGCAAGACCACCACCGCCGTGAACCTCGCCGCCTCGCTGGCGGCCACCCAGCGGCGCGTGCTGCTGATCGACCTCGATCCCCAGGGCAACGCGACCATGGGCTGCGGCGTGGACAAGCGCACGCTCGAGCGCTCCGCGACCGACGTGCTGCTCGGCGACTGCAACATCGTCGACGCCATCGTCACGATCGAAGGCGCGGGCTTCGACCTGCTGCCCGCGAACCAGGACCTGACGGCGGCGGAGGTGCGGCTCCTGACGCTGCTCGCGGGCCGCGAACACCGCCTCGAGAAGGCGCTCGCGCCGGTGCGCGACCGCTACGACATCGTGGTCATCGACTGCCCGCCGGCGCTCAACATCCTGACGGTGAATGCGCTGACGGCCGCGGATTCCGTGCTGATCCCGATGCAGTGCGAGTACTACGCGCTCGAGGGGCTCTCGGGCCTCATGAGCACGATCGAGCAGATCCGCGACTCGGTGAACCCGAAGCTCGAGGTCGAGGGCATCCTGCGCACGATGTTCGACCCGCGCAACAACCTGTCGAACGACGTGGCGGCGCAGCTCATCGAGCATTTCGGCGACCGCGTGTTCCGCACCATCATCCCGCGCAACGTGCGGCTCGCCGAGGCGCCTTCCTTCGGCGTGCCGGCGATGCTGCACGACAAGGATTCGCGCGGCGCGCTCGCCTACCTCGCGCTCGCCGGCGAGATGATCCGCCGCGACGACCCGGACGCGCTGCCGCTCGACGAGCCCGCAGCGGCAGCGCCGGCGGTGAGCCGAGCCCGAACCGGTGGTGCCGCCGCGCCGAATCCGAGGCCGCGCCCGAACCCGCGGCCGACGAATCCCCGCAGTACCCGCCGCCCGCCATCCCCTACCTCAGCAACTAGACAACGAAGGGGACGTCACCTTTACCGTGAGGGTGCTGGCCCTTCGCGAATGAAGGTGAGCGTCCCCTTTGTCGTCCGTCCCGGATGTGGGACGAGGCCCGCTGAAGCTGTCCCATGACCGGGATGTCCGCGTCCGCCGGACATCGGACCCGGCCTGACGGCCGAGTCCGTCAGAAAACTATAAACGCTTAATTATCAATAAGTTATGGCGACACGAGCCAACTTGGCACGCCCCTTGCTCTATCTCCATCAAGAGGCGGCAAATGGCCGCAGCGAAACGGAAAGAGAAAGGAGAGAGCCATGAAGACCTTGTTCAATCGCAACACCGGTATCGCGACCTTCGCAGCGGTCGTGATTGTCGGGCTCACGGGCCTGACCCTGGACCGCGGCCACGGCGGCGCGCTGCCGCAGGGCGTGATCGAGGTGGGTGAGCTCGAGACGCTGGCCGTCGGCGGCATGCTCATCGCGACGCTGCCGGCCGTGGAAGTCATCGGCACCCGCGAAGTCCAGCTCGCCGACGCGATCGCCCATGCCGAACCGCAGGGCTGAGACGCACACGGCCATGGGCCGTGACGAGTCGCCTGCGGACGTGCAGATGACGCGCGCGTTCATCGCCGTGGCGGTCGGCCTGCTGCTCGCCTTCTGGGTGCTGATCCCGGAATGCGCGAGCCCGACCGTCCACGCCCTGCTGCCCGAATTCCGCGCGCTCGCCGGCGTGCCGACCCTGGTGATCTGATGGACCGCCCGCGCATCCGCGAGAAGTTCACCCTGAAGCACCGGAAGCTCGCCCTCGTGGCCGGCGGCTTCCTGCTGCTCTCCGGCGTCGCCTTCGCGATCGCGAAGCTCGAACCCGGCGCGCCCGCCGTCGCGCGCGCACAGCTCTACCTCGACGAAGTGAAGGAAGGCACGCTCGAGCGCAAGGTCCGCGGGCCCGGCGTCCTGCAGCCGCGCGAGGCGCGCTGGCTCTCGACCCGCGCCGACGCGCGCGTCGACCGCATCCTGGTCCGCGCCGGCGAGACCGTCGAGCCGGACACCGTCATCGTCCAGCTCTCGAATCCCGAAGTCGAACGCGCGGCCGACGCCGCGACGCTCGAGGTCGCCGCCGCCCGCGCCGAGTTCGCGGCGGCAAGGCTCGAGCTCGAAAGCCAGCGCCTGGACCGGCGATCCTCCCTCGCCGAGGCGCGCGCGACCGCGGAGTCCGCGCGCCTCCAGGCGGTGGCGGAGCAGCGCGCGTACGAGAAGGGCGCCGTGTCCGAACTGCAGACCGCCCGTTCGAAGATCGAGGCCGCCCAGCTCGGCGAGCGCGCCGTCATCGAGGAGCAGCGCCTCGCCGCGCTCGACTCCGCCGTCGGCGCCCAGCTCGAAGCGCGGCAGGCGCGCCTGCGCCAGCTCGAGCGCGCCGCCGAGGAACGCCGGCTCGCGGCCGATTCGCTGCAGGTGCGCGCGGGCCTCGCCGGCGTCGTGCAGAGCGTGCCGGTGCAGGAAGGCCAGCAGCTCGCCGCGGGCGCGAACGTCGCGCGCGTCGCCAAGCCCGGCACGCTGTACGCGGAGCTGCGGATCCCCGAACTCGACGCCCGCGACCTCGCGCCGGGCCTGCCCGCCGTCATCGACATGCGCGACCGCCTGGTGCGCGGCCGCGTGGTGCGCGTGGACCCGGCCGTCACCGCCGGCGCCGTCGCGTCGAGATCGACTTCGACGAGCCGCTGCCGACGCAGGCGCGCGCCGACCTGTCGGTGGACGGCACGATCGCGATCGAGACGCTGAAGAACGTGCGCTTCGTCGGCCGCCCGGTCGGCGCGCAGTCCGGCTCGGCGACCACGGTATTCCGCGCGAAGCCCGGCGATTCCGTCGCCGAGCGCGTGCCGGTGAAGTTCGGCAAGGCGTCCGTGAACCAGATCGTCGTCCTCGAGGGCCTCGAGCCCGGCGACATCGTGGCGCTCGCGGACACCACGCAGTGGTCCGGGAAGGACCGCCTCGTCATCGACTAGAACGACAGAACCCACAAACGGAGCAGGAAGATGCAGGACAAAGCGATGATCAGCCTCGCGGGCGTCACCAAGGTCTTCTACACCGACGACCTCGAGACGCACGCGCTCGACGGCATCCACCTGGACGTCGCGAAGGGCGAGTTCCTCTCCATCTCCGGCCCGTCGGGCTGCGGCAAGTCGACGCTGCTCGCGATCCTCGGCCTGCTCGACTCGCCGAGCGAGGGCAAGTACGCGCTCGACGGCAACGAGGTCGCCGCGCTGCCGCCCGCCGCGCGCGCGAAGGTCCGCAACGAGCGCATCGGCTTCATCTTCCAGGCCTTCAACCTGATCGGCGACCTGACCGTGCTGCAGAACGTCGAGCTGCCGCTGACCTACCGCGAGGCGATGTCCGCGGACGAGCGCCGCAAGGCCGCGCTGCACGCGCTCGAGCGCGTCGGCATGTCGCACCGCGTGAACCACCACCCGTCGCAGCTCTCCGGCGGCCAGCAGCAGCGCGTGGCCGTCGCCCGCGCGCTCGCCGGCCGGCCCGCGATCCTGCTCGCCGACGAGCCGACCGGAAACCTGGACTCGCGCAACGGCGAGGCGGTGATGAACCTGCTGCGCGAGCTGCACCGCGAGGGCGCGACGATCTGCATGGTCACGCACGACCCGCGCTACGCCGATTACGCCGACCGCAAGATCCAGCTGTTCGACGGCCGCGTCGTCGACGAGAACACCCTGATCGACCTGTCGCAGCGCCGCGCCGCCAAGGCCTGAGGAACTGCCCATGCGTGCATTCATCGAGGAACTGAAGGCGGCCGTCACCGGGCTCGGCCGGTCGCCGGGCTTCACGGCGCTGTCGGCCGGCGTGCTGGGCCTCGGGCTCGGCGCGGTGATCTTCATGTACGGCGTCGCCGACACGCTGATGATGAAGCCGCCGCCGTACCCGAATGCGGACCGCATCTACACGATCGTGACGCACGACGGCCAGATCGCCGGGCGACTTCGACAACTCGCTGCTGCCGCGCGACTTGCTGAAGGTGCGCGAAGCCGCGGGCGACCGCTTCGAGGCGCTCGGCGGCATCTACATCGGCACGACCTACCTGACCGGCGACGGCCAGGCCGAGCGCTACGACGGCGCCTTCGCCGACGGGCACATTTTCGACGTGACCGGCGTCGCGCCCGAGCTCGGGCGCACCATCCTCCCGCGCGACACGATCGAGGGCGCGACGCCGGTCGTCGTCCTGTCCCACGAGCTGTGGAGCGAGCGCTTCGATTCGGACCCGGCCGTCATCGGCCGCACGGTGCGCGTGAACGGCAAGTCCTCCGAAGTCATCGGCGTGATGCCGGAGGGCTACACCTTCCCGTCCGCGGCCGCGCTCTGGGTCGCGAACCAGCAGGACCCGCTGCAAGACGCCGCGCAACGAGGGCGTCGACGTGCAGGTCTTCGGCCGCCTCGCGGCCGGGACGCCGACGCCGACGAGGTGCAGCAGGCGCTCGCGCCGGTCGCAGCCGCGATCAAGGCGGAAGCCGGGCAGCAGGCCTTCAACGGCCGCTTCGAGCTGCTTCCGGTCGCGGCGGGATTCATCGGCGACGCGCAAGCCGCTCATCGTGACGCTGCTCGTCGCGGTCGGCTTCGTGCTGCTGATCGCCTGCGCCAACGTCTCCAACCTGCTGCTCGCGCGCTCCGCCTACCGGGTGCGCGAGACCACCGTGCGCTCGGCGCTCGGCGCCTCGCGCGGCCGGCTGGTCGTGCACATGCTGGCCGAGGGCTTCGTGATCAGCGCGATCGCGACGGTCGATCGGCCTGCTGCTCGCCTCGATCGCGCTCGACGGCATGCAGCTCGCGGTCGCGCGCCTGCTCGACGACAGCCCGACCTGGTGGACGTTCGAGATCGACTACCGCGTCGCGACCGTCGCGGTCGGCGCCGCGCTGCTGTCGACGCTGATCGCCGGCCTGCCGGCCGCGATCCGCGCCTCGCGGCCCTCGCTCGACTCGCTGCTGCGCGACGGCGGCCGCATGGGCACGGGCCTCGCGATCGGCCGCATCGCCTGGGGCCTCGTCGTGGTCGAGGTCGCGCTCGCCTGCGTGCTGCTCGGCGTCGCCGCGCTGATGACCAAGAGCGTGCTCAACGCGACGTCGTCGGACGTCGGCGTCGAGACCGACGACGTCATGACGGCGCGCGTCGGCCTGACGACCGGCACGTACGTCGAGAAGGCGGAGCAGATCCGCTTCTGGGAGACGCTGCGTCGCGCGCATCCAGGCGCAGCCCGGCATCACGCACGCGGCCGTGACCAACTCGCTGCCGGGCCACGGCACCGGCGACGGCCCGGTGTCGATCGAGGGCCGCGACTACGGCGACAACTCGACCAAGCCGTTCGTCAACCACCTGACCGTGAGCCCGTCGTACTTCGAGACCTTCCGCATCGCGCCGGTCCAGGGCCGCGCTGTTCGACAGCCGCGACGACGCGGACTCGATGCCGGTCGACGGTGATCAACGAGTTCATGGCGAAGAGCCTGTTCCCGGACGAGTCGCCGATCGGCAAGCGCATGAAGTTCGACCTCGCCGAGGAGGAGATGTGGTTCACCATCGTCGGCGTCGTGCCGGACGTCATCATGGACGAGGACGGCGCGATCGACGAAGGGCGTCTACATCTCGGTGCTGCAGCGTCCCGAGCGCTTCATGAGCATCGTGGTGCGCGGCGAGGGCGACCCGCGCGGGCCTGGTCGGCGCCGGTGCGCACGGCGCTCGCGCAGACCGACCCGGACCTCGCGCTCTACTGGCTGCGCACCTTCGACGAGTCGCGCGCGATCAAGACCGGCGGGCTTCCGCATCATCGGCACGATGTTCGCGGTGTTCGCGGGCGTCGCGCTGGTGCTCGCCGCCGCGGGGCTGTTCGGCGTGCTCGCCTTCCACGTCGGCCAGCGCACGCGCGAGATCGGCGTGCGCCGCGCGCTCGGCGCGGACGACGGCCGCATCCTGCGCATGGTGATGCGCGCGAGCGGCGTGCAGATCCTGCTCGGCGTCGGCATCGGCATGACGCTGCTGCCGCTGATGGGCCGCGGCCTCGGCGACGTCCTGGGCGACGTGAGTCCCTACGACCCGGGCATCTACGGCATGGTCGTCGCGCTCATGATCGGCGTCGCGATCCTGGCGACGCCTGACGCCGACGCGGCGCGCGCTGAAGGTCGATCCCGCGGCGGCATTGCGCTACGAGTGAGGCCCGGGCAAAGTCCGCCTGATGCAGCCGCGCATACTCGTTGCGGATGACCAGGCGGATATCCTCTCGGCGCTGAAGCTCCTGCTGAAGCGCGAGGGGTTCGACGTCGCCACGGCCTCGAGCCCGGCCGGCGTCCTGGACATCGTCGCGCGCGAGCACGTGGACGTCGCGCTGGTCGACCTCAACTATTCCCGCGACACCACCTCCGGCGAGGAGGGCGTCGCCCTCGTCGAGCAGCTGCACCGCGAGCACCCGGAGCTGCCGGTCATCGTCATGACCGCCTGGGCGACCGTCGAGGTCGCGGTCAGGACGATGCAGAACGGCGCCAACGACTTCCTCGAGAAGCCCTGGAACAACCAGCGGCTGCTGTCCGTGCTGCGCAACCAGGTCCAGCTCGCCGAGGCGCGCCGCCGCGGCCGGCGCCTGGCGGACGAGAACGCGATCCTGCGCGCGGCCGACGGCACCGACCTGATCGCGAGCTCGCGCGCGATGCAGGAGGTCGTGAAGCTCGCGCGCCAGGTGGCGCGCTCCGGCGCGAGCGTCCTGCTCACCGGCCAGCCGGGCACCGGCAAGAGCCTGCTCGCCAAGCTGATCCACGACTGGTCGGACCGCGCGGAGAAGTCGTTCATCGCCGTGAACGCGGGCGGGCTGCCCGAGACCGTGTTCGAGAGCGAGATGTTCGGCCACGTGAAGGGCGCCTTCACCGACGCGAAGGCGGACCGGGCGGGCCGCTTCGAGCTCGCGGACGGCGGCACGCTGTTCCTCGACGAGATCGGCAACGTGCCGCCCGCGCAGCAGGCGCGGCTGCTGCGCGCGCTCGAGACCGGCGAGTACGAGCGCGTCGGCTCCTCGCGCACGCAGAAGGCGGACGTGCGCGTCGTGTCGGCGACCAACGCCGACCTGCCGGCCATGATCCGCGACGGGCGCTTCCGCGAGGACCTGCTGTTCCGCATCAACACGGTCGAGATCCGGCTGCCGCCGCTGTCGGAGCGGCGCGAGGAGATCCTGGAGCTTGCGAACGCGCAGCTGGCGCGCAAGGCGAAGCAGTACGGCCGGTCGGTGCGGGGCTTCGATCCGCTGGCGCTCGCCGCGCTGCAGCAGTACGCCTGGCCCGGCAACGTGCGCGAGCTCAACAGCGTCGTCGAGCGCAGCCTGCTGCTGGCCTCGGGCGAGGAGATCGGCGCGGCGGACCTGCGGCTCTCCGCCGCGCGGCAAGGCCCGCCCGCGCTGGAGGACATGAGCCTCGAGGATGCCGAGCGCGCGCTGATCCGCAGCGCGATCAAGCGCAATGGCAACAGCGTGCAGGCGGCGGCCGAGGCGCTGGGGCTGTCGCGCAGTGCGATGTACCGGCGGCTCGAGAAGCTCGGGCTCAAGCCGGACGAACTCTGAAGGGGACGCTCACCTTCAAATGGTCGATAATCCGACCGATCCACGGGAGGCCTCAATGATCTCACTGAACGTCAATGGCAAGCCCGTCCAGGCGGACGTGGACGGTGACACGCCGCTGCTCT
Organism: uncultured Gammaproteobacteria bacterium; assembly: GCA_963823415.1. Lineage (GTDB taxonomy): Bacteria > Pseudomonadota > Gammaproteobacteria > Steroidobacterales > Steroidobacteraceae > SCUD01. Next base: position 170,816 of record CAWGLJ010000002.1, read on the forward strand.
GGGTCCTGCGCGACCACCTGGACATGACCGGGACGAAATTCGGCTGCGGCATGGCGCTGTGCGGCGCGTGCACCGTGCACCTCGACGGCGAGCCGGTCCGCAGCTGCGTCACGCCGGTCTCCGCCGTCGCCGGCAGGAAGATCACGACCGTGGAAGGGATCGGCGAAACCCGCGTCGGCAAGGCCGTCCAGGCGGCCTGGGCCGCGGAGAACGTTCCGCAGTGCGGCTACTGCCAGTCCGGCCAGGTGATGGCGGCCACCGCGCTGCTCGCGGCCAACCCGGCGCCGAGCGATGCGGACATCGACGCCGCCATGAGCGGCAACATCTGCCGCTGCGCCACCTATCCCCGCATCCGCGCCGCCATCAAGCGGGCGGCGAAGGAGGCAGGGGCATGAATACCATCCTGAACCTGAGCCGCCGCGACTTCCTCAAGGTGTCGGGCGGCACTGGCCCTCGGTTTTCACCTGCCGCAGGCGCTGGCGCAATCGGGACCGGGCAGGGCGGCGGTCGCCGATCCGGCGGACGCGTTCTCGCCGAACGCCTTCATCCGGATCGCGCCGGACAACACCGTGACCGTGATCGTCGAAGCACCTCGAGATGGGCCAGGGCACCTACACCGGCCTGCCGACGCTCGTCGCCGAGGAGCTCGATGCCGACTGGTCGCAGATCCGCGCCGAGGGCGCGCCTGCCGATGCGAAGCGGTACAACAACCTGTCTCTGGGGCGAGATGCAGGGCACGGGCGGCAGCTCCGCGATCGCCAATTCCTACGAGCAGCTTCGCAAGGCGGGCGCCACGGCACGCGCCATGCTGGTCGCCGCGGCGGCCGAGAAATGGCAGCTGCCGGCGTCGGAGATCCAGGTTGGCCGCGGAATCGTTTCCTCGGCAGGCCGAGCAGGCGACTTTCGGCGAGCTCGCCGCCGACGCGGCGAAGCAACCCGTGCCGGCTGACGTGAAGCTGAAGGACCCGAAGGACTTCGTCCTCATCGGCAAGCCCGCCACGCGCACGGACGCGCCCGCGAAGTCGAACGGCACCGCGATCTTCACGCAGGACGTGAAGCTGCCCGGCATGCTGACGGCGGTCGTCCTGCATCCGCCGCGCTTCGGCGCGAAGCTGAAGAGCTTCGACGCCGCGGCCGCGAAGCAGGTGAAGGGCGTCGAGCAGGTCGTGCCGTTTTCCACCCCGGTGACGAACGGCGTCGCCGTCCTCGCCAAGGACTACTGGTCGGCGAAGAAGGGCCGCGATGCGCTGATCGCGGACTGGGACGAGTCCGCTGCGTTTCGCCTCGGACTCGGCCGAGATCATGGCGGAGTACAAGCGGCTTGCGACGACGCCGGGCGCGAGCGCGCGCAAGGACGGCGACGTCGACGCGGCGCTGAAAGGCGCGGCGAAGATCGTCGAAGCCGCCTACGAATTCCCGTACCTCGCGCACGCCAGCATGGAACCCATGAACTGCGTGGTGAAGCTCGGACGACAGCGGCTGCGAGATCTGGAACGGCGAGCAGTTCCAGACCGTCGACCAGGCGGCGGTGGCCAAGCTGCTGGGGCTGGAACCCGCGCAGGTCAGGATCCACCAGCTGTATGCCGGCGGCAGCTTCGGCCGGCGCGCCAATCCCCAGTCCGACTATCGTGCTCGAGGCCGCGGCGATCGCCAAGGCGACGAACGGATCTGCGCCGGTCAAGCTCGTCTGGGGACGCGAGGACGACATGCGCGCCGGCTACTACCGGCCGATGTACTACCACACGCTCAAGGCGGGCCTCGACGCGCAAGGCAAGCTGGTTGCCTGGAAACACGTCATCGTCGGCCAGTCGATCCTGGCCGGCACGCCCTTCGAGGCGTTCCTGGTCAAGGACGGCGTCGATGCCACCTCGGTCGAAGGCGCCTCCAACCTGCCCTACGCGATACCGAACCTCGCGGTCGAGCTGCACACGCCGAAGATCGGCGTGCCGGTCCAGTGGTGGCGCGCGGTCGGCTCCACGCACACCGCCTTCGCCACCGAGTGCTTCCTCGACGAGATTGCGCGCGAGGCGCGGAAGGATCCGTTCGAGCTGCGCCGCTCGCTGCTCGGCCAAGCACCCGCGCCACAAGGCCGTGCTCGAGCTCGCCGCACAGAAGGCCGGCTGGGGCAACCCGACGGCAGGCATCACGCGCGGCATCGCCGTGCACGAGTCGTTCAACACCTACGTCGCCCAGGTGGTCGAGCTCTCCGGGGACGCCATCCGCGCTGAAGATCGAGCGCGTGGTCTGCGCGGTGGACTGCGGCGTGGCGGTCAACCCGAACGTCATCGCCATGCAGATGGAGTCCGGCATCGGCTTCGGGCTTTCGGCCGCGCTCACCGGCGCCATCACGCTGAAGGACGGCATCGTCGAGCAGTCGAACTTCCACGACTACCCGGTGCTGCGCATGAACCAGATGCCGAAGGTCGAGGTCCACATCGTTCCTTCGCAGGAAAAGCCCACCGGCGTCGGCGAGCCCGGCACCCCGGTGATCGCACCCGCGCTCGCGAACGCGATCCTGGCGATGCAGGGCAAGCCGATCCGCGCGCTGCCGATGTCGACGCAAGGCGTCACGTTCGTCTGAGGCCGGACTAGTCCTGGTCGCAGGCGGCGGATTCGCGGCGCAGCAGTGCATCGACTGCGCTGCGCGGCCGCAAGGGATCGTCCTCCACGACGACATCCGGCGTCAGCAGCACGGGCTCGGCGGCGCCTGACGGCCGCTCGAGCACGAATCGCGGCCAGCCGAGCACGAGGCCGGTGTTCGGCAGCGCGGATTGCTGGACGCTGCCGCTCTGTTCCGCACGCGCGGTCGGCGCGGCGCCTGCGAGGGTGGCGAAGCCGAAGTCCTGCATGACATTGGCGAACAGGATCGCCGAGGAATAGGTCGAGCGGCCGATCAGCACGTAGGTCTTGCCGTCGAATCGCAGCGGATTGTCCAGCTGCGGCGGAATCCAGTCCTCGATCGTGCCGGTGACGACCTCGCCCGCCACCTCGCCCTCGTCGCGGTACTTCTCGAGCACGCGCTTGCGGTAGCCGGAGCCGTGGCGGTACGGCTGGTCGGCGAGGTAGGGCAGGATGCCCTCCATCCAGAAGTCGTCGTCGCCGCCGTTGTTGGCGCGCACGTCGATGATCAGCGTGCGGGTTCCAGCGTCCTTGATGCGCTCGAACGCGTCGCGCGTGAAGGCGAGGAACTGCGGCTTGTCGTGCCACCCGAATGCGGACACGGTGAGCAGCGCGGCCTTGCAGGGCAGCGTCTCGAAGGCGAACTGGCGCTCGAAGGACGACTCGTCCGCCAGGAAAGCGGGTGTCGCGCGGCTGGCGGTGATTCGCTGCGGTGCCTCGGCACCCTCGAACGCGATCTCGTAGTCCGCCTGCGCGCCGAACAGCTTCCAGTCGAAGAAGAACCAGCGGCGCGACGCGAGCTCGGCACGAAAAGCCGGCGTGTCGCCATGCGTGCGCGCCAGCACGGCGGCGGTCCTTTTGCGGGCATCCGCACCGTCGATGGCGCGGATTCGGCGGCCCGCGAGCGGCGTCGGGGCTCCGCCGAGCAGGGCGGTCACGACCGGCGTGCCGTCGTCGGCGATGCTCACCTCGAACGGGAAGAAGGTACCGCCCGCCGCAAGGTGCGCTTCGGCCGCCCCGCGCCAGTTCGGGTAGAGGACGGCGAGGTGCGCGTCCGCGAACGACGGGTTCAGGGTGGCAAGGGCCGCCCATGCCTGGTCGCGCGTGAGCGGTGCGTCCAGGCCCGCCCGCAGCGCCTGCATCGTCCGCTCGAAGGCGGCGGCGTCAACGGAGTGGGCGGGATCCGGATGATGGGCCCGGATCTCCGAGGCGATGAACTCGAGGTCCGCGCGCAGCTCCTCCGGCGTGAATCGCCGCTCATCCGCAGGGGCCGTGCCGGCAAGCAGCAGCCCTGCCAGCAGGCCGATGAGGGGGCGATGACGGCCAGGGTGCCTCGGCATGGTCGGATTAGAGTCGCGGAGCGCCGCCGGGGTTGGAATGTGGGATGATCCTGCCCCGCTCATTGCGGTGAATCAACGAACCCAGGAGATGATCGAATGAAAGCCCTTTACGCTGCCTTCGCGGCCGCTGCCGTACTGGCGAGCCCTGCCGTGATCGCCCAGGACAAACCCGCCGACAACATGGCCATCGTCATGGAGAAGGTCCGTGCGGACAAGAAGCTCCTGGTCGCGGCCAACATGAACCTGACCGAGCAGGAAGCCGCGGGATTCTGGCCGGTGTACGAGTCGTACCAGAAGGACCTCGGCGCCCTGAACGACCGCACGCGCAAGGCGATCACAAGCTACGCCGACGCCTACAACGCAGGGCACGGTGCCGGACGAGACGGCGAAGAAGCTGCTCAACGAGGTGCTCGCAATCGAGGGCGCGGAAGTCGATATGCGCAAGTCCTACGTGCCGAAGTTCGAGAAGGTGCTGCCCGCCGCCAAAGTGGCGCGCTACTACCAGGTCGAGAACAAGATTCGCGCGGCCATCAAGTACGAGCTGGCCGAAGGCATTCCGCTGGTCCAGTAAGGTCCCGCGGCGCAGCACGGGGGTGCTGCGCCGCTACCGCCCGAAGACTCCGTGCCGCGGCCTGACCGGCACACCCCGCCGGCAGGCGCGTAAACTTCACTGCCGTGGCGGAACCCATCGAGACGCGAAAGCCCCTTCACAGCCGCCCGGTCCTGCGCGGGCGCGGCTTTCCTTTCCAGAAGCGCATCATCCTGCTGACGCTGGCGGGCGGGCTGCCGGCGCTCCTGGTTGCGATCCTGCTGCTGCGCGACGCGCCGATCGCGGACTCGGTGCACCGGCTGGCGATCGTGCTGCTGGTCGGCGCCTGGGTCGGCTTCGCGGTCGCCGTGCACAAGGCGACGGTCGAGCCGCTGCGCTCGATCGCGAACCTGCTCGAAGCGCTGCGCGGCGGCGACTACGCGATCCGCGGCCGGCACGGCCGCAAGGGCGACTCGCTCGGCGACATCGTGCTGGAGGCGAACCGCCTCGGCGCGACGCTGCGCTCGCAGCGGTTCGAGGCGCTGGAGGCGTCGGCGCTGCTGAACAAGGTGCTCGCGGAGATCGACGTCGCGGTGTTCGCCTTCGACGGCGACGAGCGCATCCGGCTCGCGAACCGGGCGGCCGGCGCGTTGCTGCGGCGGCATGCGGATTCGCTGGCCGGGCTTTCGGCGACCGAGATCGGCTTCGACAAGCTGCTCGAGGGGCCGCCGGTCTCGAGCGAGTCGCACACCTTCCCGGGCGGGGCGGGGCGCTGGCAGGTGATGCGCGAGGTGTTCCACGAGGCCGGCCGGCCGTTCCGCCTGCTGGTCGTGACGGACCTGTCGCAGGCGCTGCGCGACGAGGAGCGCCGCGCCTGGCGGCGCCTGATCCGCGTGATCTGGCACGAGCTCAACAACTCGCTGGCGCCGATCAAGTCGGTGATCGAGACCAGCCGCGACGCGCTCGCGGCCGGCTCGCCCGACAAGTCGGAGCGCGAGGAGCTGGCGCACAACCTGGCGCTGGTCGCGGAGCGGGCGGAGTCGCTGCGGCGCTTCCTGTCGCGGTACAGCGAGCTGGCGCGCATGCCGGAACCGACGATCGTCGACGCCAACGCCGCGGCGATCCTGCGCCAGGTGGCCGCCGTGCAGCCGGCCGGCCGCGTGCAGTTCGCGTCGGCGGAGGGCCTGGCGCTGCGCGGCGACGCCGACCAGATCCAGCAGGCGCTGATCAACCTGGTGCGGAACGCGGTCGAGGCGACGCCGGAAGGCGCGGCGCCGGTCGAGCTGCGGGCCCTGCGCGGCAAGGACAGCGTGGTGTTCGAGGTCGAGGACAACGGCCCGGGCGTCGCGAATCCCGACAACCTGTTCGTGCCCTTCTTCACCACCAAGCCCGGCGGCAGCGGCATCGGCCTCGTGCTCGCCCGCCAGGTCGCCGAGGCCCACGGCGGCACGCTGACGCTCCGCAACCGCGACGGCGCAGAGCGGCTGCCTGGCCCGCCTGGTCATCCCTATATGAAGGGGCATGCTGAAGGGGTCGCACCCCTTCATACTACGCGAAGGCGATCAGCCCCGTTCATATTCGTGAAGGTGAGCGTCCCCTGCACCCCTCCGTTACACTCCCGGCATGAGTGACAAGAAGCGCGGGCTGGGGCGCGGTCTCGAAGCGCTGCTCGGCGAGTCGAAGAAGCGGCCGGAGCCGGACATGCCGCCGCCGCGCGAGCAGCTCATGCAGATCCCGGTGGACCTGCTGGCCCGCGGCAAGTACCAGCCGCGCGTGGACATGCGCGAGGAATCGCTGCAGGAGCTCGCCGATTCCATCAAGGCCCAGGGCATCATCCAGCCGATCGTGGTGCGCCCCGTCGGCGTGCCGGAAGCCAACCAGCCGCAGCGCTACGAGATCGTCGCCGGCGAGCGCCGCTGGCGCGCTGCGCAGATGGCGGGCCTGCACGAGATCCCGGCGGTGCTCCGGCGCATCGACGACGAGCACGCCGTCGCGCTCGCCCTCATCGAGAACATCCAGCGCGAGGACCTCAACCCGCTCGAGGAGGCGCTCGCGCTCTCGCGCCTGATCGGCGAGTTCCAGCTCACGCACCAGCAGGCGGCGGAGGCGGTCGGCCGCTCGCGCGCCGCGGTGTCGAACCTGCTGCGCCTGCTCGACCTGCCGCAGGCCATCCGCCCGCTGATCGAGAAGCGCGAGCTCGAGATGGGCCACGCCCGCGCGCTGCTCGCACTGCCCGCCGCGAAGCAGCAGGCGGAAGTCGGCGCGCTGGTCGCGAAGAAGAGCCTGTCCGTCCGCGAGACCGAGGCGCTGGTGCGCCGCCTGATCGCGCACGCGGGCGGCGCCAAGGGCAAGACCAGCAGGCGCTCGAAGGACCCGGACATCGAGCGGCTCGAGAACGACCTCGCCGACAAGCTCGGCGCCACGGTCGAGCTGCAGCATTCCACCACGGGCAAGGGCAAGCTCGTCATCAGCTATCACAGCCTCGACGAGCTCGACGGAATCCTCGCGCACATCACGTAAACGGCGGGCAAAGGGGAGTGCCATGACAGCTAGTCATCGCCCGTCAGGTCTGTTCGTCGCCGCGCTCGTGCTCTTGTTCGGCGGGATGACCCTCGCAATTGCCCAGGATCGCGACGCCCAGGAAGTGAGCCGCTACGTGCTCACCGAATCAGGCCTCGCGAAGTTCGCGCAGGCCACCCGCAACATCGCCGCCGTTCCCGGCGCCTGCGAGCGTGAAGAGGACGACGACTCGGACGACCTGAAATCCATCGACCAGATGGTCGCGAAGCTGAACTCCGTGCCGGGCATCCAGGCGGCGATCCAGTCTGCCGGCATGACGTCACGCGAGTACGTCGTCTTCATGTTCTCGATGATGCAGAACGGCATGGCGGCCTGGGCCGTCAGCCAGCCGGGCGGCAAGCTGCCGCCGGGCATCTCGCAGGCCAATGTCGATTTCTACAAGAAGCACGAGACCGCAATGGCGCAGATCGGCGAGGGCGATCCCTGCGGGGACGACGTAGATGACGACGCCGGTGACGATCCGACTGGTTAAGTAGCGGTCTCCCGCCTTACCCGCGAGGCACCTTGATCGGTTCCTGCGCAGCACACATCCCGCCGATGATCCGCCATTCGTCGCCGGTGCGCATCCACGTATGCGTGAACTTCCGCCAGACGCCGACGCCGCTCCGGGTGCCGTCGCCGTAGTCGGTCACGTACTCGGCCGCGTAGTGCACCACGACCGTGTCGCCGCCGAATTCCTGTATCCCGAGTGGCTTGAGCTGGTAGGTCAGCTTCCACTTGTTGTCACGGATGTCGCGGAGCCACTTTCCGATCCCTCCCTTGCGGGCGGGTTCCCACTCGGCGCAGGGCCAACCCACGAAATCGTCATGCCATAACTTCACGTATGAATCCAGATCGCCGGTGCTTACGTAGCGCCAGTAATCCTCTTCGAGCTGCCACACGGCCTTCTCGTCGGAACTCCAATCCTCGGCGATTACAGGAAACGAAAGGCAAAGGCTTGCCAGCAGAGCCGTCCATTGAGACTGCATTCCTTACTCCCGCGCGATGTAGGGCTTCAGCGCGCCGTAGCCCCGCTCGTCGATGCGGTCGAGCCGCGCGTCGAGCGGCGGGTGCGTCTTGTAGAGCGCGGCAAGGCTCGCGGACTCGCTGCCGAGCGCCATCATCTTCTGCAGCACCGCATACAGCGCCATCGGGTTCATCCCGGCGCGCGCGAGGTAGATCTCCGCGGCCTTGTCGGAGCGGAACTCCGCCTGGCGATCGAGCGACGTCACCAGGATCGTCGCGCCGTGTTGCTCGACGTACTGCTTCGCGTAGTTCTCGGCGACTCCGGCGCCGACGTCGATCTCGCCGGCCACGACGTCCTTGCCGATGGTCGTCATCTCCTGCTTGCGGATCACGTTGTAGTGATCACGCTCGACCGCGTGGCTGATCTCGTGGCCGAGCACGGCGGCGAGCTCCGCGTCGGAGGCGAGCAGCTCGTACAGGCCGCGCGTGACGAGGATGTAGCCGCCGGGCGCGGCGAAGGCGTTGACCTCCGAGGTGTCGATCACGCCGAAGGTCCAGGGCAGTTCGGGGCGGCTGGTCTGCGAGGCGACCCAGCGGCCGACCACGTTGACGCGCTTCTGGGCCTCGGCGTCGTTCCACAGCGGGCGCGCGCCGAGCACGCGGCCGGCGATCTGCGGGCCGAGCGCGGCTTCCTCTGCCGCCTGTCCGGACTCGGACTTCGGCGCGACCTTGCTCGCGGTGCCGAGCACCGAGCTGGCCTTCTGGCCGAGCGAGCCCAGCATGCCGCCCAGGCCCTGCAGCGTGGACGCAGTCGAGACGATGGACTTCGCCGTTCTTGTCGTCCTTCTTCGGTTTCGCCTCGGCGTCCCACTCGACGGTCGTCGCCTGCCAGCCGTGCCCGCCGGCAAAGGCGGCCGCGGCCGCGGCGTCGGCACGGTTCGCGACCATCGCGTCGAGCTGCGCCTGGTTGAAGGAGGCCGCCTTCAGCTCGCTCTCGTCGATGCCGCGCACGCCCGCGGTCTCGGACACGCGCCCCGCGCCCGCCTTGCCGCTGGTCAGCACGCGGATGTTGGCGTCGCTGTCCTCGACGCGGCCGTAGTTCACGCGCACGTCGTTGATGCGCACGAAGCCGCTCGAGCCGTCGGCGAGCTTCAACTCGTACCAGAGCCCCTGTTGCGAGGCGATGCCGACCGTCTCGTCCTGCTTCAGCTTCTTCAGCTTGGCGGATTCGAGGTTCGGCGCCGCGTACACGTTCACTTCGGACTTGCGCACCGTGGCGGTCAGGTCGGCGGCATCGGCGGCGGCTGCCGCGAACAGCGCGGCGACCAGGCAGGCGGACAGGAAGCGCATCATCGTTCTCCTGCGGGAGTCGCGGGCTGCAGCGAGTCGATGCTGCGCTGCGCCAGCGGCCATTCGGTGGAAGAGGCTAGCACCTGCCCGATCAGCACGTGCAGCGGGCGGTTTCCGGCGATCTCGCCGGTGCCGAACGCGAGCCGCACCGTGCCGTCGTCCGGCAGGCGCGCGTCCTGTTCGGCGAGGCTGCGCTCGAGGCGCGTGAGGTCGCGCGCCGCGGCCGCGCGCGCGTCGGCCTCGCTCTCGCCGTGCCACATCAGCACGACGACGTCGCTCAGGGCGTCGTGCAGCCAGGTCTTCTCCTCGACGATGCCCTCGAGCATGACGGCGTCCGTGCCGGCGTACAGGAAGCGCCGCAGCCGGCGGCGGTACTCGCGGCGCCTGCGCACGACGGATCGCGTGTCGAGGCCCGTCGTCGGGCACGAAATGCAGGCGCGCGATGGCGAGCCAGCGGTCCTTCCCGGGATCGAAGTCCGGCAGGTAGTCGCCGTTGCCGACCGCGCGGCCGCGCTGGATCTTGGCGTAGATCCGGCACAGGCCGAACACGAGGCTCACGAAGCCGACCGCGGCGAAGACGTCGAAGAAGTAGGCGAAGAAGGTGAGGCCGACGAAGGCGGCGCCGAGCAGGAACAGGTTGGTCGCGACGAAGATCGAGTCGATGTCGTTGTGCGGCTCGCCGCGGAAGAACACGAAGGCCGTGAGCGCGACCAGCAGTGCGGCGATCACGTACTTGAGCCAGGCAGGCGGCACGCGGATTGCACTGCCGGCGACCAGCGCTTCCGTGACCTCGCCCAGCACTTCGACGCCGGGCATGACCGGGTCCACCGGCGTCGGCTTCGCGTCATTGAGCCCGGCGGCGGTGTAGCCGACGAGCACGACGCTCTCTCAGCGAGGCACGGCGAAGCCGTCGCGCTGCCGCACACCGGCGCGCCCTCGACGAGCAGGTTGGCCGCGCTGATGCGCGGCAAGCGCGTGTCCTGCCGCCAGTTCGGCCGCACCACCGAGGGGAAGGTCGTCGCCGCCCGACCGGACTCCTTCATCGCAAGCGCGAGCGGCAGGGAAGGCAACGCCCAGTCGCCGGCGGTCTCGTACATCGGCATGTCGCGGAGGATCCCGTCCTCGCTGCGCGTGACGTTGACGATCGCGCCGTGCTGCGCCATCGCCTTGCCGTAGGGCAGGAGCAGCGCGACCTTCGGATCGACGGCGGGTGGATCGACCAGCGCGAAGGCCGACGGCGCCTCGGACGCACGCAGCGGCGCGCCCGCGTCGTAGTCGGGGTGCATGCGCGTCGCCGCGAAAACGAATCGTCCCTCTCCAGCCGCCGCCATGATCTCGAGCGACTGGTCGCCGCTCCGGATCGGTCGGGGAGGGATCCGCCATCAGCACGTCGTAGCCGACCGCGCGCGCGCCCTCGCGGTCCAGCCGATCGAGCAGGTCCGCGTGGCGTTGCCGGCTCCACGGCCAGCCGCCTTCGCCCTGCGCACGGAAATGCTCGATCGAGCATTCGTCGATCTCGACCACGACCACGCGACCCGACGGCTTCGGCTCGACCGGGCGCCAGTTCACGACCTGGTCGAAGATCGCGTTCTCCGCCGCGTTCAGCGTGCGCTCATGCGTCCAGTCCCACGCGAGCCAGCCGAGCGCGAGCAGCGCGAGCAGCGGGTAGTAGGCGAACTTGAGGCGATAGGCCGCGCGCGAGAACGGGCGCCGATAGCTGCGCTCCACCTTCGACCAGGCGCGCATGAAGCCCTCGCCGAGCGCGGCGAGCGGGGCGTCGAGCCAGGAGAACATGCGTGCGAGTCGGATCCCGGGTCAGGAGGTGCGCGATGAACTGGATCTCGATGTCGACCGTGCCCATCTGGCCGGTGCTCGGGTCGTAGGAGGTGATGCCCTTGCAGCTGTACTTGCCGTTGACCTGCTGCAGGCCGACGATCATGTCGCCGGTGCAGTTCTCGGCGCCGGCCGTCGCTACCGCCTTGCCGCGCGCGACGCCGAAGCCGACCTCGTAGCTGCTGACCGTCAGCAGCATGTTCGGCTCCGCGGCACCCGAGTACGCCGAACTGCAGCCAGGTCATCTCGCCGTCGCTCATGCTCGCCTGCTTGTTGATCGGAATGTCGGCGTTGATCCGAACGAGCCGGTCACTGTGACCTTGACGCTGCCGCCCACATAGCCGCGGGCGCTGATGGTCGGCACGCCATCGTCGGCGTGCGGCCAGGGGCGGCAGCGGCGAGCGTTGCCGCAAGGAGAAGCGCGCGGATCGAAGCGAACGGCCGCGGACCCACGGGTTTTTCATTGGCATCCCCCTGAAACGCGCCCCTGTTATATGCCTGCGTGCCTCGCACCCGCAAGCAGTCCCCTTGACAGCCTGCCCGCTGCGGGCGCATATCACGCGGACCCCGTCCAAACGTCCCGAGACACGAAAGGGGAGTTGAATGATCCGTTCATGTTCCGGCCGCCTCGCGGCGGCAGCCTCGCTCAGCCTCCTGGCGACCGGAGTCGCCACCGCCGACCGCCCCGGCAATCTCTGGAAGACCACCTCGCAGATGGTCATGCCGCCAGGCGTGCCGTACAGCCCGCCACCGAACACGATGCAGCTATGCACGGCGAAGGAATGGACCCAGCCGCCGCCGCCGCCACCCGGACAGAGCTGCACGATCTCGAACTTCCAGCGCACCGACACCACGGTCAGCTGGGACACCCAGTGCACTGGCGAGATGGAGATGACCGGCCACGGCGAGATCACCTTCACGAGCGCCGCCGCGTACACCGGCACGATCGAATTTCACCGCCGAGGGCATGACCATCACCATGAACCTCAGCGGCGAGAAGATCGACGAGTGCGATAACCCGATCGGCTGATCGCCGGCCGCATCGAAGGGAGAACCCCATGAGCGCGATTCACATCCGGGCGCCGCTCGTTGCGGTCGTCCTCGCTTTGCTGTTCACGGCGGAAGCGTCGGCTCAGGCCGCCGCAACCGGCCCCTTCGCCAAGGTGCCGGCCTTTCCGACGGCCTGCTACGCCGGCAACGATCCGTTCGTGGCCAAGATCGAGGCCGCGAAGAATGCCGTACAGGCCGACGTCGAGAATCAGACCGCCGTCAATGCGACGATCGAGGAAGCGTATCGGAACATCGACCCGATGGAGATGTCCTCCCGCATGCAGCAATGGATGATGAGCAACCCGCAGGAAGCGATGAAGTACATGCAGGCGGCGCAATCGCTCGGCCAGTCGCAGGAGCAGTTGCATGCGCTGCTTGCCGAAGAAGGGGCGTTCAACGAAGAAAAGCAGGGCCTGCCCGCCCGGTACCAGTCGGCGCTGAAGCAGGCCTACGCGCCGGCCGACGCAAGGCAGGCGGCCCTGGACAAGAAAGTCGAGGCCGCCGGCCAGTGCGAGGGCATGCATGTCGGGTGCCGCATGACGGACGCGGACTGGGCCGAACATGACGCCATCCAGAAGCAGCGGGATGCCGCCTACCAGGCGACCTGCGCGCAGTATTTCGGCGCCGCGGGCCAGGTGCCGGGCTACCTGAAGCGCTATCGGGAATGGCTGTTGACGAAACGTATTGCCGTACGCCCAAAGGGGCGCCGACGCCAAACTGTCGCAGTTCGCCATCATGAATACGCCCGCCGCATCGTGGCAGTCCACGGACCCCGGCGAGCGCGCAGTCAAGTACATGAGCGATGCCGAATCGCTCTACGGGCTGCGGGACAGCGCGCCCAACTGCACGGCAGCGGGCTGCAAGCGCGAATAATCGGGGAGCGTCCCCTTTTACCTGACCGCCGCCTCGAAGGTCGGGAACTTGATCGTCGGGATCACCTTTGTGACCCGCGCCGGGTCGCCGCTCACGAGAACCGAGATCGCGTGCGCCGCCACAGGCGGAGCGCCAGCGCGAATCCCGCCGCGCCATTTGCCGCTTGCGTCTGCGGTCCACGCGCCGAACAGGTAAAGCGCATGGTCGATGCTCTCTTGTTCACTCTCGACGTGCCAGCGCTGCGCCGATTTCGCGCGGGCGGGCGGCGCGATGGCCTTGGCTCCTTCGCCGACGGACACCAGGCGAGGATTCGCGTACACGCTGATCGACATCTCGAAGTCCCGGTTGACCTCCTTGTCGGTGGCCGCCGCCGCCGCAGGGTCGTTGACCTCGTTGAGGATCGCCTCGTATTCCTTTTCCGCCGCCCTCAGCTGCGGAGCGAGTTTCTCTGCGCCCGCGTAGTCTTTCTTCTGGATCAGCGCGTTGATCTGGTCCGTGATCTTCTGGTACTTCGCCTGCGCGGCGTCGAGTCGCGGCTTTGCCCGCTCCATCGCGGACTGATGGCTCGCTGCCTGGTCCTCGATGAGCTTCCCGCGTGCTTCTACGCCCTCGACCTGCTTGTACGTGCGCGTGAATCCGTAATTCCACGGAGTCTTCTCCGTGTCCTTGTCCATGCAAATCCTGCTTGGAACGCTGATCTCGTTCGCCGGGTCGACGACGATGATCCAGCCTTCGGGCGCCGGCGGCAGCGCGCTTTGCATGGTCTTGAGCACGGCCGTGACTTGCGAACGCTCGGCTGGCGTCGTATCGCGAAAGTCCGTTTGGCAGGAAGCCGAATCGCCCAGTGCCGTCGGCGCTACGGCAAGCAGCGCGACAAGCGAGGCGATGTGAGTATGGAAAAGGCCCGTTCTCATGGCTGATCCCCCCAGAACCCTCTCTGCAACAGCATAAATGAAGGGGTCTGACCCCTTCATAAAACCTTAAGGGAGCTTCAGAAAGGCGGTTTGTTCACGGGCGACCACCCCTCCAAAGTAGCCACCACGGAAAACCGAATGGCTGAACAGAGAGAGGACAGGGTCATGAACAGCAGCAACCTTTACGGATACCGCGGCACACTCCCGGCAGTGCTCGCCGCCCTGATCGTCGGCATCAGCGGCCTCGTCCTGGACCAGGGCCACATCGCCGCCGCCCCTGCCGGCCACCATCGAGATCGGCCAGCTCACCCCGATCGACGTTTTGCCGCAGGTCGCGGCATTGCCGGCGGTCATCGTCAGCGCCCCCCGCCTGGCGATGGCCGCCGGCCAGGGGAGGGCCTGACCATGCGCCACGTCTTCCACGAGATCCTCGCGCGCTACCTGGAAAGCGACCAACCCCTGTTCGAAGCCACCTCCCGGGAGCTCTGGCCGGAACCCCGGGCTTCATGGCACCCTCCGGTGACAGGACAGACCGGCGGCCAGTTGCCCGAGCTTTCGCGGCGCCAGCGGGTCGATCGTGAGCTTGAACCCCACAATTGACCCCATCCAAAGACCGCCGGCGTCCGGGATCGTGACCCTCCGACCCGCGACGCCGGCGGACCTGCCGTCGCTGCGCCAGTGGGACCTCGACCCGACCGTGCGCAACGCCCTCGTCGACGCCGACTGGGGCTGGGAAACGGAACTGCACCGGCACCCCGACTGGCGCGAGCAGCTCATCGCCGAGGCCGACGGCCATCCCATCGGCTTCGTGCAGATCATCGACCCGGAGCGCGAGGAGACCCAGTACTGGGGTTGCGTGGACGCCGGCCACCGCGCCATCGACATCTGGATCGGCGACCCGGAAGCGCGAAACCGGGGCTACGGCACCCAGATGATGGAACGGGCCATCGAGCGCTGCTTCGCCGACCCCTCGGTCCACACCATCCTCCTGGACCCCCTGGCCGACAATACCCGCGCCCACCGCTTCTACGAGCGCCTCGGCTTCGAATTCGTGGCCAAGCGCGACTTCTGCGGCGACCAGTGCTGCGTTTACCGCCTGAAGCGCAACAAGGCCCCCGCCGCGAATTGACCCCAGTCAAGTGACTGCCGGCCGGCCCGTCGCACACTGGCGCCGTGGGCATCCCTTACGCGACTGCCGCGGTCGAATTCGACGCCGACCTGCTCGCGCGCTACGACGTCGTCGGCCCGCGCTACACCTCCTACCCGACCGCGCCGAGCTTCCGCGAGGACTTCGGCGAGGCCGAGTACCGCGTCGCGGCCCGCGAGAGCAACGAGGACCCGATCCCGCGTCCGCTCTCGCTCTACGTGCACGTGCCGTTCTGCGAGAGCCCCTGCTTCTACTGCGGCTGCACGCGGCTGATCACGCGCGAGCATGGCAACGCCGCGCGCTACCTCGAGCACCTCGAGCGCGAAATCGCGCTCCAGGGCGCGCTGTTCGACACCGACCGCCCGGTGGTCCAGCTGCACCTCGGCGGCGGCACGCCGAACTTCCTCGACATCGACGAGCTGGCGCGCCTCACCGAGGCGCTGGCAGGCCACTTCAACCTCGAGCTCGAGGACGACCGCGACTACTCGATCGAACTCGACCCGCGCTACCTGGCGCCGGGATTCATCGAAGGGCTCTCGGAGATCGGCTTCAACCGCGTGAGCTTCGGCGTGCAGGACCTCGACCCCGACGTGCAGCGGGCGATCAACCGGATCCAGCCGGCGAGCCAGACCGGGGACGCGATCGCCGCCGCACGCGCGGCGGGCATGCGTTCGGTCAACCTCGACCTCATCTACGGGCTGCCGAAGCAGCACCCGGAATCGTTCGCCCGGACGCTCGAGTCCGTCATCGCCCTGCAAGCCGGAGCGGATCGCGCTGTATGCGTACGCGCACCTGCCGGAGCGCTTCAAGGCGCAGCGGCAGATCAGCGCGGGCGACCTGCCGGCGCCCGCCGAGAAGCTCGCGCTGCTCGGCACCGCGATCCGCGAACTCACGCGCGCCGGCTACCGCTACATCGGCATGGATCACTTCGCCCTGGCGAACGACTCGCTCGCGCGTGCGCAGGAAGCCGGCACGCTGCAGCGCAACTTCCAGGGCTACTCGACGCACGGGCAGTGCGACCTGGTCGGACTCGGCATGAGCGCGATCAGCCACGTGGACGGCTGCTACGCGCAGAACCTGCGCGACCTGCCCGGCTATTACCGCAAGCTCGAGCAGCGGGAGCTGCCGATCGCGCGCGGCCTGGTGCTCGACGCCGAGGACGAGCTGCGCGCCGAGCTGATCCAGTCGATCATGTGCAGCGGCCGCGTGGATTTCCACGACTTCGAGCGCCGCTTCGGCATCCGCTTCGAAGAGCACTTCAGCCGCGAGCTCGCGCAGCTCGCGCCGCTCGCGACCGACGGCCTCGTCCGCCTGCACGAGTACGGCTTCACGGTCACGCCGCGCGGCAGGCTCCTGCTGCGCGTCGTCGCCATGGTCTTCGACGCGAGCTTCCAGCGCCTGGAGGCACAGGCCCGCAGGTTCTCGCGCGTGATCTAGTTGCCGCCGAAGCGGCGGCCGACCGAGATGCCGAAGGCGTAGGGATCGATGGCGACGCTGCCGATGCCGGTGCCGTCCAGGCGCGCATCGGTGTCGATGTCGATCCAGCGCGCGTCGACGTTGAGCATCCAGTCGCCGGACAGCGCGAAGTCCACGCCGAGCTGGGCGGCCGCGCCGAAGGAGTCGTCGAGCGAGAGGTCGGTGCCCGCCAGCGCGCCGGTCGTCTTCTCGTCGAAGAAGATCGTCGCGTTCAGGCCCGCGCCGACGTAGGGGCGGATCTTCCCGTCCGGCAGGAAGTGGTACTGCAGGCTGAGCGTCGGCGGCAGGTGCTTGGTCTCGGCGACCTTCGAACCGTCGGCATTCAGCGTGATGTCATGGCTGAAGGGCCAGGCGGCGAGCAGTTCGACGCCCCAGTTCTCCCTGAACATGTACGTGGCGGTGAAGGTCAGGCTCTGTCCCGAGTCGACGCTCACGACCTCATGGTTGTCCGACTTCGGGTCGACGTAGTGGCCGCCCACGCGGACGATCCAGTCCGCGGCGTTGGCGGGCCCGGCCGCGGCTGCGAGCAGGAGCGCGAGTGCCGCGGCCACGGGGGTCTTCTTCGGGGATTTCATGTCGGTCACTCCGCGTAAATAGTGTGTGTTTTCATGGTATTCAGAGCCGCATGCAGGGGGCTTGATCCAAGTCAACGTGCATCGCGGTCGGCGCGCTGCGCCGGTGCCCGCGGGCGACCGCTATATACTCCGCGCGTGGCGACCAGGGAATTTCCGCTGCCTCGGGTCGATCGCTCCGGTGTCGATCTCAAGCTCCTGCAGACGAGTTGCGCGAATTGCGGGTTGCACCAGCTCTGCCTGCCGGCCTCGATCGGCGGCGACGACCTGCCGCGGCTCGACGAGGTCGTGGAGGTCAAGAAGACGCTGGAGCGCGAGCAGGCGCTGTACGCCGCCGGCCAGACGTTCCGCGCGCTCTACGTCGTGCGCTCGGGCGCATTCAAGACCAGCGTGATCGACAGCCAGGGTGAGTTGCAGGTTCTCGGCTTCCACCTGCCCGGCGAGATCATGGGGCTCGACGCGATCGCGAGCGGGCAGGCACCAGTGCAACGCCGAGGCGCTCATGAAGTCGAGCGCCTGCGAAGTCCCGTACGACAAGCTCGAGCAGGTGGCGCATGAACTGCCGGGCCTGCAGCATGAGCTCATGCGCGTCATCAGCCGCGAGGTGCAGCACGACCAGCGGCACCTGGTGATGATCGGGCGGCGGGTCGCGCTCGAGCGCCTCGCGATCTTCCTGCACTCGCTGTCGCAGCGCCTCGAGCGCGTGCGTCGCGATCCGCACCTGTTCGTGCTGCCGATGTCGCGCCGCGACCTCGCGAACTACCTCGGCCTCGTCATCGAGACGGTGAGCCGGCTCTTCTCGCGCCTCGCGGAGCTCGGCGTGATCGCGGTGGAGCGCAAGACGATCCGCATCCTCGATCCCGCGAAGCTGCGCGAACTCGCCGGCGAGCTCTAAAGGGGACGCTCACCTTTTCCGTCAAAGCGACCTGCATATTGCGTCGTCAGGTGATGCGAAAAGGTGACCTGTCCCGCTGGCCAAAGCATCGCCGCGCCGCTCACGAGTCCCATCACGACCAGCACCGCGCCGCCGATGCGCCGCGTGGCCGGACGCAGCAGCGTCGCCGCGCCGCCGCTGAGCGCGAGCATCGCGGGCAGCGTGCCGATCCCGAACAGCGCCATCAGCGTCGCCCCGGCGAGCGCGCTGCCCGTGAGCAGCGCCGCCGTCAGCATCGCGTAGGAAATCCCGCAGGGCAGCCAGCCCCAGGCGAGGCCGACGCCGAAGGCGCGCGCCGGCGTCGTGACCGGGAACAGGCCGCGGGTCAGCGGTGCGATGCGCTTCCAGGCTCGCGCGCCCGCGCGGTCGAACCAGCCGAAGTGCCGCCCGCCGGTGGCGAGGCGCAGGCCCACGACCACGATGATGAGCGCCGCGAGCGCGGCGAACGCCCGGCCGAACTGCGGCAGTCCCGCGATCGCGAGCGTCCCGCCGCCGATCGCGCCGGCGATGCCGCCGGCGACGGTGTAGCTCGCGATGCGGCCGAGGTTGTACAGCACGGGGAAGCGCAGCGACTGGCTGTTGCAGGCGCCGCCCGCCGGAGCGCCGAGGCCGAGCGCGCCGGCGATGCCGCCGCACATCAGCACGCAGTGCGTGCTGCCGAGCAGGCCCGCCACCAGCGCGGCGATCGCGGGAAAGGCTTCCATCATTCCGGCGGCTCCCGGTGCACCGGCGCGTCGTCGAGCAGCGGCGCGAGCGCCGGCGAGTCCAGGTCGTCGAACTGCCCGCCGTCCGCGGCCCAGAAGAACGCCCAGGCCGCGAAGCCCACGAGCAGCAGCGTCACCGGCACCAGGATGAGCAGCATCGTCACGCGGATGCTCCTGCGCAGCGGTGCGGAGCCGGCGGTGCTCGCGGCAACTCGCCGGCGGTCTGCGGCTCGCCCGCCGCGCCGGGCGCGCGAGGCGCAGCGCATTCAGCGTGACGACCAGCGACGACGCCGCCATGCCGAGCGCCGCCAGCCAGGGCGCGACGAATCCGAGCGCGGCGAGCGGCAGCGCGAGCCCGTTGTAGGCGATCGCCCAGCCGAGGTTCTGGCGCATCACGCGCCGGGTGCGGCGCGCGGTCTCGACCAGCGCCGGCAGCCGGCCGATGTCCGCGCCCGCCAGCACGACGGACGCCGACGCCTGCGCGAGCGCGGCGCCGTCGGCGAGCGCGATGGCGACGTCGGCGCCCGCGAGCACGGCGGCGTCGTTCACGCCGTCGCCGACCATGACCACCCGGTGGCCGTCGGCGCGCAGCTTCTGCACGCGCGCGAGCTTCTCCGCCGGCCGGCAACGCGCGCGCCAGTCGCGCACGCCGAGCTCGGAGGCGAGCGCCGCGACGCGCGCCGGCGAATCGCCCGAGAGCACCTCGAGCGCGAGGCCCGATTGCCTGAGCGCGGCCAGCGCCTCCGCCGCGCCGGGCCGCAGCGCGTCGGCGCAGTCGAAGCGGGCGAGCGCCGCGCGCACCGTCGCCGAGCCAGATGCCCTCGTCGTCGCGCGGCTCGCCGGTCGCGAACGTGCGCGTGCCGATGCGGCGGATCATCCCGCCGATCCGTCCCTCGATGCCCTGGCCGGCCATGACGCGCACGTCGCTTGCCACGCGCCCGTCATCGAACGGCCGGAACACCGTCGCGAGCGGATGGTGCATGCCGCGCTCGAGCGCGGCGGCCTCGGCGAGCGCCTCGTCCCGCGACGCGCCGAAGACCTCGAGCGCCGTGAGCTGCAGCCGGCCCGGTGGTCAGCGTGCCGGTCTTGTCGAAGATGATCGTGTCCGCGCGCGCGAGCGACTCGATGGCGTCGGGATCGAGCACCAGCGCGCCCTGGCGCGCGAACGCCGCCTGCGCCGCGGCGATCGCGGCCGGCACGGCCAGCGCAAGCGCGCAGGGGCAGGTGGCGGCCAGCACCGCGAGCGTCACGGACAGCGCCCGCGACGGCTCGATCCACCACCAGGCGAGGCCGACGAGGGCGGCGACGACGAGCATCGCGACCACGAAGCACGCCGGCCACGCGATCGGCGATGCGCGCCGCGCGCGGCCGCTCCGCCTGCGCGCGTGCGGCGAGTTCGGCGAGTCGCGCGATCGTGCTCTCGCGGGCGGCGCGGCGTCGCCCGCAGCTCGAGCGGGCCGCCGAGCGCGATGCTGCCCGCGAGCAGGAGTTCGCCCGGCGCGTGGGCGACGGCGCGCGACTCGCCGGTGATGAAGGACTCGTCGAGCTCCGCCGGCGCATCCTGCAGCACGCCGTCCGACCGGCACGGCGCTGCCGGCGCGCACGCGCAGGCGGTCGCCGGGCGCGACGGCCGAGACCGCGACGACTTCCTCGCGGCCCGGCGGCGTCGAGCCGCAGTGCCAGCTCCGGCTGCGCGCGGGCCAGCACGTCGAGCGCCGCCGTCGCGCGGCGGCGCGCCTCGGTCTCGATGTGGCGCGCGGCGAGCAGGAAGAAGATGAACATCACGGCGGCGTCGTAGTAGACGGCCTCGCCGCCGCGCAGCGTCTCGACCACGCTCGCCGCCCAGGCGAGCAGCACGGAGACCGCGACCAGCAGGTCCATGCCGGGCGCGCGCAGCTGCAGCTGCCGCCAGGCGCCGGCGAGGAAGGGCCAGCCGGCATAGAACACGACCGGCGTCGCGACCAGGAAGGTGATCCAGCGGAAGAAATCGCGGGTCGCGAGGTCGAGCTCGCCGGCGCCGAAGTACAGCGCCTCGGAGAGCATCATCGCCTGCATCGCGCCGAGGCCCGGCGACGGCGAGGCGCTTGAGCGAGGCGCGCCGCTCGCCCGCCGCCGCGCGCGCGTCGTCGCGCGCCGGGCAGATGGACGCGGTAGCCGAGCCGCGCGAGCAGGGCGACGAGGCTGCGAGAGCGGCGTCGTGCGCGGGTCGAACTCGAGCGCGAGGCGCGAGGTCGCGGCGTTGACGCTCACCGCGGCGACGCCGGGCACGCCGCGCAGCGCGCGCTCGATCAGCCAGGCGCAGGCGGCGCAGCGGATGCCCTCGACGACGAGCGTCGTCGCGCGCCGGCCGGCCGCGGTCGCTGCAGTGCGCGGCGACGAAAGCCGGCTCGTCCCAGTCCGAGAACGCGGCGTCGCCGCCGGCTCCGGCACGAGCGCCGGCGCGGTACGCGTGCGGTAGTAGCCTGCGAGGCCCGCGCCCTCGATCCAGGCCGTCGCGGCCTCGCAGCCGCCGCAGCAGAACGCGCGCTCGCGCCTCATCGCGCGCGTGCCGCCCGCCGGCACCGGCTCGCCGCAGTGGAAGCAGGGCGCCGACGGCCAGCATTCATCGCGAATCCGCCAGCGCGGCCTCGAGCCGGACGCGCGGCGCCCTGCGCTTCCAGCCGGCCGACGAGCCGCCAGTCCCCGTCCTCCGGCGCCAGCTCGGCGTTGTAGGCGCCGAGTCGCCGCGGCGCCTCGAGCCGGCCGACGAAGACGCCGTCGCCGGCGTGCACCAGGCGCGCGCCGCGGTCGCGTCCGCGCGTCGGTGCCGTGGCGCAGCTCGAGCCGCAGCACGGATTCCTGCGGGCGCCGGATCTCGAAGCGCAGCGTGACGGCGCCGTTGCCGTCGAGCGCGAGCTCGGCGCCGAGCGCGAGCCGGGCCGCCGCGTGGTCCGGCGCCAGGTTCGCGGTCTGCGTCTGGGCCACGCGCCGCACGCGCGGCATCGCCCGCGTCGCCGCCCATCGGCGAGCACGAGCGTCGCGAATCCCGGCGACGACCGCCGCGGCCGGCAGGCCGATCACGAGCGCGAGCATCGGCTCGCGGTACCAGGGGCGCGCGCTCATGGCGCGGGCCCGAAGAAGCGGCTCTCGGCTTCATAGTGGACGCCGGGCTCGTCCGTCGCCTCGACGATGAACTCGACGTCGCCGCGGCCGTGGATGTGGCCCGCCGCGGCGCGCAGCGTCACCGGCACCGCGAGCGACTTCGCCCGGCCGCACGGTGACTTCGAGGGGCGATCCGCCGGCGATCGTCGACCGAGCGCGTCGTCCTCGCGACCTCGTCTTCTTCCGAGCGTGATGACGAAGCTGCGCGCGACATCGTCCTTGTTCATGATCTTGAGCGTGTAGGCGTTCTCGATCGCGCCGTCGCTCGCGACGCGGTACAGCGCATTGCGGTCGCGCACGACGTCCACGATCAGCGGCACGCGGTGCGTGACGGACCAGCCGAACGCGCCGAAGCCGCAGCGGCGAGCAGCAGGCCGTAGACGATCACGCGCGGGCGCAGGATGTGCGAGGCGCGGCCGGCGAGGGATTCCTCGGTGGCGTAGCGGATCAGGCCGCGCGGGTAGGCGATCTTGTCCATCACCGCGTCGCAGGCGTCGATGCAGGCGCCGCAGGCGATGCATTCGTACTGCAGGCCGTCGCGGATGTCGATGCCGGTCGGGCAGACCTGCACGCAGAGCGTGCAGTCGATGCAGTCGCCGAGGCCCGGCCGCGCTTGTAGTCCGTGCCCCTGCGGCGCGAGCCGCGCGGCTCGCCGCGCGCCGTGTCGTAGGCGATGATCAGCGTGTTCGGTCGAACATCGCGCCCTGGAAGCGCGCGTAGGGGCACATGTACTTGCAGACCTGCTCGCGCAGGTAGCCGGCGTTGCCGTAGGTCGCGAAGGAATAGAACAGCGTCCAGAAGGTCTCCCAGGGCCCGAGCGAAAGCGTCGAGCACGCGCGGCCCGAGCTCGCGGATCGGCGTGAAGAAGCCGACGAAGGTGAAGCCGGTCCACAGCGCGAAGGTGATCCACAGCGACCTGCTTGCCGCCCTTGCGCAGCGATCTTCTCCGCCGATCCACGGGCGCGGCGTCGAGCTTCATGCGCCGGCTGCGGTCGCCCTCCGTCCAGCGCTCCATCCACAGGAAGACCTCGGTCCACACGGTCTGCGGGCAGGCGTAGCCGCACCAGAGCCGGCCCGCGAGCGCGGTGAAGAAGAACAGCGAGAGCCCGGCGATGATCAGCAGCCAGGAGAGATAGAAGAAGTCCTGCGGCCAGAACGTGAGGCCGAGGATGTAGAACTTGCGCGCCGGCAGGTCGAACAGCACGGCCTGCCGCCCGTTCCAGGTGCAGCCAGGGCATCACGTAGTAGAGCCCGAGCAGCACGCACGACGGCGGCGTGGCGCAGGCGCTGGAAGCGGCCGTCCGTCTCGCGCGGGTAGATCTTCGGCGCCGCGACGTAGAGATCGCCGTCGTCGCGACGACGGCGGCTAGCGGGCGCGAGCTTGGTCATCAGCGCCGTGCCGCGCATCAGGATCGAGGTGAACAGGCTCGCCGAGAACGTGCAGACCCAGAACAGGAAGAAGCCGATCGTGTAGCCCCACTTGCGGTCGACCTCGACGCCGATCCAGGCGATGCGCGACAGCTCCGCCGGGATCGAACATCGCGAAGAACACCATGGTCGCGACGCCGGCGGCGAAGAACGAGGGCCACAGGACCGCGCCCCAGCGCTGGACGCGCGGATAGCGGCGTCGTCGTCGTGGCGCGCGCATCTCAGCGCTCCGCGCGGCTCTGCGACGAGGACCCAGGCCGCCGCGAGCCGCGCGCGGTCCTCGCCGATCAGCGCCGCGTGCGCGGGCATCTGTCCCATGCGGCCCTTGCCGATGCGTCTCGGCGATCGTCGCGGCGTCGCCGCCGTACAGCCAGGTACCGTCCGTGAGATTGGGCGCGCCGAGCAGCGGATTGCCGCGGCCATCGGCGCCGTGACAGGCGACGCACAGCGTCTGGAAGTGCGTGCTGCCGGCCGCGGCGAGCGCCGGGTCGCACCGGCTGGCCGGACAGGCTCTGCACGTAAGCCGTCGTCGCGGCGACGCCGTCGTCGCCGAGCACCGCGCCCATCGCCGGCATCGCGGCCTGGCGCCCGCCGAGCATGGTGGTCAAGCACGGTGTCCGGATCGCCGCCCCACTGCCAGTCGCCGTCGGTCAGGTTCGGGAAGCCGCGCGCGCCGCGCGCGTCGGAGCCGTGGCAGGTGGCGCAGTTGTTGGCGAACACCGAGCGGCCGAGCTCGACGGCCTCGGCGATTCGTGGCGAGGGCCGCGACCGGCTGGCCGCGGAAGCCGCGCGAGCACCGGCTCGAGCTTCGCCTGCGCCGCCGCGACGTCGGCCGCGTGCTGTCGCGGCTGGTCCAGCCGCCGACGCCGGCGAAGGCGCCGAGGCCCGGATACCAGAGCAGGTAGACGAAGCGCGAAGACGATGGTGATGTAGAAGAGGTTGATCCACCAGCGCGGCATGGGCTTGTTGCCCTCGACCAGGTCGCCGTCCCAGACGTGCCCGGTCGTCTCGGCCTCCGGGCTTGTCGCCGCGCATGCGCCGCGTCCACCACAGCAGCCACACGCAGCCGAGGATGTTGGCGACCGTCAGGATGATGACGTACCAGGACCAGCCCGCGCTCATTTCGCTTCTCCGTCATCGCATGCAGCGGCAGGCGCGCCGCCTCGTCGAACGCGCGCTGGCGCCGGTGCTGCACGCCCAGACGACGACGCCGAGGAAGGCGACCAGCAGCACGGCCGTGATCACGCCCATCGCGGTGCCCCAGTCCATGTCAGCGTCCTTTCGGCGCGTGCCGCCCCAGGCCCTGCAGGTACGCCACCAGCGCGTCGAGTTCGGTCTTGCCCTCGACGGCGGCGGCGACGGAGTCGAAGTCCGCCTGCGTGTACGGATCGCCGAGCATCGCGAGCGCGCGCAGCTTGCTTCTCGACCAGCGCCGCGTCCACCGGCGTCCTCGGCGAGCCAGGGGAAGGCCGGCATGTTCGACTCGGGCACCAGGTCGCGCGGGTTGCATCAGGTGCACGCGGTGCCAGTCGTCGCTGTAGCGGCCGCCGACGCGCGCGAGGTCCGGCCCGGTGCGCTTGCTGCCCCACTGGAACGGCCGGTCGTAGACGGATTCGCCGGCGAGCGAGTAGTGGCCGTAGCGCTCGGTCTCGAAGCGCAGCGTGCGCACCATCTGCGAGTGGCAGTTGTAGCAGCCCTCGCGCACGTACACGTCGCGGCCCGCCAGCTGCGAGCGGCGCGATAGGGCGTGACGCCGGGCAGCGGCTCGACCACTTCCGCCTGGAGCATCAGCGGCACGATCTCGACCAGCCCGCCGACCGCGACCACCGACGGCGACCAGCACCGCCAGCAGGCCGACGTTCTTTTCGATCTTCTCGTGGCTCATCGCGCGGCTCCTCGCGCTCAGGCCTGCGCCGGCATCGGCACGACGACCGGCTCGACCTTGCGCACCGAGGCGAAGGTCTTCGCACATGTTCCAGGCCATGATGAACATCCCGCCGAGCACCAGCAGCGCCGCCGGCGAGGCGCACGATGTAGTAGGGGTAGGTCGCCTTCAGCGCCTCGACGAAGGTGTAGGTCAGCGTCCCGTCGTCGTTCGTCTCGCGCCACATCAGGCCCTGCATCACGCCGGCGATCCACATCGCGGCGATGTAGAACACGACGCCGATCGTGTGCACCCAGAAGTGCGTGTTGATCGCGCGCATCGAGTACATCTGCTTCAGGCCCAGCAGCCGCGGCGTGAGGCTGTAGATGCAGCCGAGCGAGATCATCGCCACCCAGCCGAGCGCGCCGGAGTGCACGTGGCCGATGGTCCAGTCGGTGTAGTGGGAGAGCGAGTTGACGGTCTTGATCGACATCATCGGCCCTTCGAACGTGCTCATGCCGTAGAAGGACAGCGAGACGATCATGAACTTGATGATCGGGTCGTCGCGCAGTTTCTCCCACGCGCCGGACAGCGTCATGATGCCGTTGATCATCCCGCCCCAGGACGGCGCGAGCAGGATGATCGAGAACACCATGCCGAGCGACTGCGCCCAGTCCGGCAGCGCGGTGTACTGCAGGTGGTGCGGGCCCGCCCACATGTAGGTCGAGATCAGCGCCCAGAAGTGCACGACCGAGAGCCGGTAGGAATAGATCGGCCGGTTCGCCTGGCGCGGGATGAAGTAGTACATCATCCCGAGGAAGCCGGCGGTCAGGAAGAAGCCGACCGCGTTGTGGCCGTACCACCACTGCACCATCGCATCCACCGCGCCGGTGTAGACGCTGTACGACTTGGTCGGGCGTGACCGGCAGGCTCAGGTTGTTGAAGATGTGCAGCAGCGCGATCGTGATGATGAAGGCCGCGAAGAACCAGTTCGCGACGTAGATGTGCGGGACGCGGCGCTTGACGATCGTGCCGAAGAACACGATGCCGTAGCTCACCCACACGGCGGTGATCAGGAGGTCGATCGGCCACTCGAGCTCGGCGTATTCCTTGGACTGCGTGATGCCGAGCGGCAGGGTGATGGCCGCGGCGACGATCACCGCCGTCCAGCCCCAGAAGGTGAAGGCCGCGAGCTTGTCCGAGAACAGCCGCACCTGGCAGGTGCGCTGCACGCAGTAATAGCTGGTCGCGAACAGCGCCGAGCCGCCGAAGGCGAAGATCACCGCGTTGGTGTGCAGGGGGCGCAGCCGTCCGTAGCTGAGCCAGGGAATGCCGCCGAAGAGATCCGGCCAGATGAGCTGGGCGGCGATCAGGACGCCGACCGCCATGCCGACGATCGCCCAGACCACGGTCATGACCGCAAACTGGCGGACGACCTTGTCGTTGTAGAATTCGGCTGCGGCCATCGGAGCGCACCCCGCGCGGACTGACCGGCCGCACTTTCGCCGATCGCCGCCGCCCACCACTTGACGCAAATCAAGTGTAAGCGGGATGGCCTGTATAGCGTGAGGGATTATGAACCAGCAAAACCGCCGCATCGGCGCCTCCAGCGCCCGCCGCCAGGCCCGCCAGGCCGATTCCCACAGCAGCGTCGCCGTGCACCCCGGCTTCGAGGGCGGCCAGTACAAGCCGCTCTCCGAACGCGACATCGAGCGCATCTACGACATGGCGCTGAAGATCCTCGAGGAAATCGGCATCGGCGACCCGATCCCGGAGATCCTCAAGTACGCGCTGCCCGGCGGCTGCACCCTCGGCGAGGACGGGCGCCTGCGCTTCCCGCGCGCCCTGGTCGAGGACCTGATCGCGGCCTCCGCCCGCCGCTACACGCTGCACGCGCCGGACCCGTCGCTCGACCTCGAGGTGCACGACCGCTCGGTGCTGTTCACGACCTCGGGCGAGACCGTGAACATCCTCGAGTACGAGACGCAGACCTACCGGCCGACCCGGCTCGTGGACCTCTACGACGCGGCCCGGCTCGCCGACCACTGCCAGCACATCCACGTCTTCGGCCAGCCGTTCATCGCCGCCGAATACAGCACCGACGTGTACGTGCACGACATGAACATCGCCTACGCGGAGCTTGCGGGCACGCGCAAGCCCTTCGCGCTCGGCATCGCGGTGGTGGACCACATCGAGCCGATCATCTCGCTGTTCGACACGTATCTCGGGCGGGAAGGGGCTTTCCTGGAGCGGCCGTTCTGCACCTTCGGCGGCTGCCCGATCGTCTCGCCGCTGCGCTTCGGCAAGGACAACGCCGAGGTGCTGGTGAAGCTCGCCGAGCTCGGGCTGCCCGGCGACGTCGCGATCGCGCCGCAGGCCGGGGCGACCTCGCCGGCCGCGCTCGCCGGCTCGCTGGTGCAGAGCTTCGCGGAGACGCTCTCCTGCCTGTGCGTCATGAACCTCGTGCGCCGCGGCAGCCGCATCAACTTCGGCATGTGGCCGTTCATCTCGGACCTGCGCACCGGGGCGTTCTCGGGCGGCAGCGGCGAGGAGGCCCTGATCACGGCGGCGACCGTGCAGCTCGGCAGCCACTTCGGCTTCATGACCAGCATCGGCGCCGGCATGACCGACTCGAAGACGATGGATGCGCAGGCCGGCTACGAGAAGGCGCTGACCGTGGCCGCGGCGGCGCTCTCCGGCTGCAACCAGGTCTCCTCGTACCCGGGCATCGTCGGCAGCCTCATGGGCCAGTCCTTCGAGGGCATGCTGATCGACAACGACATGATCGGGAACGTGCAGCGGATGCTGCGCGGCATCGAGGTGACCGAGGAGACACTCTCTTATGACGTCATCAAGGAGACGGTGTACGGCGCCGGGCACTACCTCGGCCACCCGCAGACCCTGGCCCTGATGAAGAGCGAGTTCCTCTACCCCGAGATCGCCGACCGCCAGACGCCGGGCGCCTGGGCGGAGGCGGGCCACCCGACGATCTACGAGCACGCGCACAAGCGGGTGCACGAGATCCTCTCGGAGTACTACCCGACGTACATCCCGCCGGACGCCGACGCGCGCATCCGCGAGCGGTTCCCCATCAAGCTCCGGCCGGAAGACATGCGACCGGGCAATGGACGGTGGGGGAAGGCTTAAAGGGGACGCTCACCTTTTCCGACCGCCGTTTTAAAGGACCGCCGAGGTGGACGAAAAAGGGGTGCGTCCCCTCTGGTAACCCCGCATTAAGACAAGGATTTTTCCGGCTTTTCGCGGTTGTGCGGCGCAACGCGCGCATCTATAATGCGCGCGGTTTTGGCCGCCCCAGCGGACAGGTGAATGCGAACCGTCCGCAACATCCTGCTCGTGCAGTTTGCGACCGCCCTGGCAGTCGCCGCGGGCGTGTGGGCCGGGTTGGGTTCCGAACGGGCGATCCCCACCTTGGTGGGTGGATTGATCGGCGTTGTGCCGAACGCTTTTCTGGCGGCGCGCGTGATGTCGCCGCGGGCCGGGAGCAGTGCACAGAGCCTGCTCCGGGCGGGTTGGTTGGGAGAGGTTGGCAAGCTCGTGATCACGGTACTGCTGTTCGCAGTCGCGTTCATGACCTTGAAGCCGCTGCACCCGGGGTACTTGTTCGCCGGGTACATCGCGACCCTCCTGGTCATGCCGGTGGGATTGCTGTTCGACAGGGGACGCTGAGAGATCTATGGCGGGAACGGGTCAAACGGCTGGCGAATACATCAGCCATCACCTCCGGAACCTGACCGTCTGCAAGCAGGACGGCGAGTGGGTCTGGAACGAGTGCCAGGGCAACTTCTTCGCCCTGAACGTCGACTCGATGTTCTTCGCCCTCGCGCTCGGCATCTTCCTCAGCTGGTTCTTCTAGCCGCGTCGCGAAGAAAGCCTCGATCGGCCAGCCGACCAAGACCCAGGCCCTGATCGAAGTCATCGTCGATTTCGTGGACGGCTCCGTCCGCGACACCTTCAGCCATCCGCCCAAGAGCAACGTGATCGCGCCGCTCGCGCTCACGCTGTTCATGTGGATCCTGCTGATGAACCTCATGGACCTGATCCCGGTGGACTGGCTGCCGTGGGCGGCGCCAGTTCGCGGGCATCCATTACCTGCGCGTGGTGCCGACCACCGACGTCAACATCACCTTCGCGATGGCGATCGGCGTCTTCTTGCTGACGCATCTACTACAGCATCAAGATGAAGGGCGTCGGCGGGTTCACGAAGGAACTCACGCTCACGCCCTTCAACCACTGGGCCGCGGTGCCGTTCAACTTCGCGCTCGAGGGCGTGTCGCTGATCGCGAAGCCGGTGTCGCTCTCGCTGCGGCTGTTCGGCAACCTCTACGCCGGCGAGCTGATCTTCATGCTGATCGCGCTGCTCGGCATCTGGCAGCTGCCCCTGCACTTCCTGTGGGCGGTGTTCCACGTGCTGATCGTGCTGCTGCAGGCCTTCATTTTCATGATGTTGACGATCGTGTACCTGTCGCAGGCACACGAGCATCACTAAGAGTCTTTCGACCAGGAGATTGAGATGGAAACTGTAATTGGTATGACCGCGATCGCTGTCGCGATCCTCATCGGCCTCGGCGCACTCGGCGTCGGCATCGGCATGGGCCTGCTCGGCGGCCGCTTCCTCGAAGGCGCGGCGCGCCAGCCGGAACTCGCCCCGATGCTGCAGACGAAGATGTTCATCGTCGTCGCGCTGCTCGACGCGGTCGCGATGATCGGCGTGGGCATCGCGCTGTTCTTCGCCTTCGCCAACCCGTTCATCGGGCAGCTGCAGCAGGCGACCGGCGCCGGCTGATAGCCGCGAAGTAGGAGAAGTTCGATGGACTTCAACCTGACACTGATCGGGCAGACGGTCTCGATGATCGTCTTCGTCTGGTTCAGCATGAAATTCATCTGGCCCGTGCTGATGAAGGTCATCGAGGACCGCCGCAAGCTGATCGCCGACGGCATCGCCGCGGGCGAGAAGGGCCAGAAGGAACTGGCCGACGCGCGACACGGCTCGGAGGCGATCATGGCCGAGGCGCGGCAGAAGGCCGTGCAGGTCGTGGACCTCGCGCACAAGCGCAGCGGCGACCTCGTCGCCGAGGCGAAGAACACCGCGCTCGCCGAAGGCCAGCGACTGGTGGCCCAGGCGAAGGGCGAGATCGCGAACGAGCAGGCGCGTGCGAAGGACGGGCTCCGCAAGGAAGTCTCGACGCTCGCGCTCGCCGGCGCCGCCAAGGTGCTCGGCCGCGAGGTCGACGCGAAGGCGCACGCGAAGCTGCTCGACGAGCTGGCGGCGGAACTCGAGAAGGGAGCCCCGGCCCGTGGCTGACCGCGCCACCATCGCGCGGCCCTATGCGCGGGCGGCCTTCGCCCACGCGCAGGCGTCGAAGGACCTCGCGTCCTGGTCGAGCCTGCTCGGCGCCGCTGCGATCGCCGCGGAAGACTCGCGCGTCGCGCGCCTGATCGGCAACCCGCATGTCACGGGCGACGAGCTCGTGGATCTCCTGGGCGGGTTGTCGAAGCAGGCCGCGGGCGAGGGCGGGAAGAACTTCCTGCGCGCGCTGGCCGCGAACCGGCGCCTGGCGCTGCTGCCCGAGATCGCCGCGCAGTTCGAGAAGCTGCGTGCCGACGTCGAGGGCGTCGTGGACGTTGAAGTCATCGCGGCCCGCGAGATCGCGGCGCCGCAGCAGAAGCGACTGGAAGCGGCGCTCGCGAAGCGCCTCGGCCGCGACGTGCGCCTGCACACGCGGCTCGACGACTCGCTCATCGGCGGCGCGATCGTGCGCGCCGGCGACCTCGTGATCGACGGATCGCTGAAGGGCCGCCTCGAGCGGCTCGAGACGGCGCTCAAGAATTAGTCAAGGAAAGCGGATATGTCCATCAAGGCCTCTGAAATCACCGACCTGATCCAGGCGCGGATCAAGAACTTCGACGCGGCGACCGAAGCGCGCAACGTCGGCACCGTCGTCTCCGTGACCGACGGCATCTGCCGCGTGCACGGCCTGGCCGACGTCGCCTACGGCGAAATGGTCGAGTTCCCGGGCAACACCTTCGGCCTCGCGCTGAACCTGGAGCAGGATTCGGTCGGCTGCGTGGTGCTCGGCGAATACCGCCACATCGGCGAGGGTGCGACGGTCAGGACCACCGGCCGCATCCTCGAAGTGCCGGTCGGCCCCGAGTTGCTCGGCCGCGTGGTGGACGCACTCGGCAATCCGCTCGACGGCAAGGGTCCGATCAAGGCGGCCAGACGCTCGCCGATCGAGCGCGTCGCGCCGGGCGTCATCTCGAGAAAGAGCGTCAGCCAGCCGGTGCAGACCGGACTCAAGACGATCGACGCGATGGTGCCGATCGGCCGCGGCCAGCGCGAGCTGATCATCGGCGACCGCCAGACCGGCAAGACGGCGGTCGCGATCGACGCGATCATCAACCAGAAGGGCACGGGCATAAAGTGCATCTACGTCGCGATCGGCCAGAAGCAGAGCTCGATCGCGAACGTCGTGAGCAAGCTCGAAGAGCACGGCGCGATGGCGCACACCATCATCGTCGTCGGCCTCCGCTTCGACGCCAGCCTCGATGCAGTACATCGCGCCCTATTCGGGCTGCACGATGGGCGAGTACTTCATGGACAATGGCGAGGACGCGCTGATCGTCTATGACGACCTGACCAAGCAGGCCTGGGCCTATCGCCAGATCTCCCTGCTGCTGCGCCGTCCGCCGGGCCGCGAAGCCTACCCGGGCGACGTGTTCTACCTGCATTCACGTCTGCTGGAGAGGTCGGCGCGCGTCTCGGCCGAGTACGTCGAGAAGGTCAGCGGCGGCAAGATCAAGGGCAAGACCGGATCGCTGACGGGGCTTCCGATCATCGAGACCCAGGCGGGCGACGTGACGGCTTTCGTTCCGACGAACGTCATCTCGATCACCGACGGCCAGATCTTCCTCGAGACCGACCTCTTCAACTCGGGCATCCGCCCGGCCATGAACGCGGGCATCTCGGTGTCGCGCGTCGGCGGCGCGGCGCAGACCGGCATCATCAAGAAGCTCGGCGGCGGCATTCGCCTCGCGCTTGCGCAGTACCGCGAACTCGCGGCGTTCTCCCAGTTCGCCTCGGACCTCGACGAGGCGACCCGCCGGCAGATCGAGCGCGGCGAGCGCGTGACCGAGGTCATGAAGCAGAAGCAGTACTCGCCGATGTCGGTTGCGGAGCAGGCGCTCTCCATCTTTGCCGTCAACAACGGCTACATGGACAAGGTCGACCGCAAGAGGATCGTGGACTTCGAGGCCGCGCTGCAGGCCTTCGCCAAGACCCGCACGCGGACTTCCTGAAGCGGTCAACGACAAGCCGGAGCTCACGCAAGGAAGTCGAGGCCGGCTACAAGAAGATCTGCGAGGACTTCGCGCGCCACCGGAGCCTATTGATCCCATGGCCGGCACCAAGGAAATCCGGGTCAAGATCGCGAGCATCAAGAGCACGCAGAAGATCACCAAGGCCATGGAAATGGTCGCCGTGAGCAAGATGCGGCGCGCCCAGGAGCGCATGCGCGCCGCGCGGCCCTACTCGGACCGGATCCTGAACGTGATCGGGCACCTGCGGCTCGCGAACCCGAACTCCCGGAATCCATTCCTGGTCGAACGCGAGGTCAAGTCGGTCGGCATCATCGTCGTGAGCACCGACCGCGGCCTCTGCGGCTCGCTGAACGTCAACGTGTTCAAGCAGGTGCTGATCGCGGCGCGCGAGTGGCAGGGCAAGGGTGTCGAAGTGCAGCTCTGCCTGATCGGCAGCAAGGCGCTGCAGTTCTTCCGCCGGCTCAAGCTCCCGATTGTCGCGTCGATCACCAACATCGGCGACACGCCGCGCATCGGGGACCTGATCGGAGGCGTGGATGCGATGCTGGAACACTACCGCGAGGGGAAGATCGACCGGCTGTTCGTCGCCGGCAACCGCTTCGTCAACACGATGACGCAGCAGCCGGTCGTCGTGCAGATGCTGCCGGCGGAGACCCGGGACGCGAGCGAGCTGCAGGAGCGCTGGGACTATATCTACGAGCCCGCGGCTGACCAGCTCATCGCCGGCTTCATGATCCGCTACATCGAGGCGTCGGTGTATCGCGTGGTGATCGAGAACCTCGCTTGCGAGATGGCCGCGCGCATGGTCGCCATGAAGAGCGCGACCGACAATGCCGGCAAGATCATCGACGAGCTGCAACTCATCTACAACAAGGCCCGCCAGGCCGCGATCACGAAGGAAATTTCGGAGATCGTCGGCGGCGCGGCAGCGGTTTAAGACGGAAGGATATCCAGATGGCGAACACGGCTACGGCAAACGGCAAGATCGTCCAGATCATCGGCTC
This sequence comes from uncultured Gammaproteobacteria bacterium, assembly GCA_963823415.1. Classification (GTDB taxonomy): domain Bacteria; phylum Pseudomonadota; class Gammaproteobacteria; order Steroidobacterales; family Steroidobacteraceae; genus SCUD01. Next base: position 204,457 of record CAWGLJ010000002.1, read on the forward strand.
GGTGGTCGACGTGGAGTTCCCGCGCGAGGGAATCCCGGCGGTCTACGAGGCCCTGAAACTCGTGGACCACGACCTGACGCTCGAGGTGCAGCAGCAGCTTGGCGACGGGATCGTGCGTACGATCGCGATGGGAGCCTCCGAGGGCCTGAAGCGCGGCCTCGGCGTCAAGTCGACCGGCGCGCCGATCACGGTACCCGTAGGCGTTGGCACGCTCGGGCGCATCATGGACGTGCTTGGCAAGCCGCAGGATGAAGGCGGCCCGATTGAGACCAAGGATTTCCTGCCGATCCATCGTCCGGCTCCGGCCTATGACGAACAGACCGGCAGCCAGGACCTGCTCGAAACCGGAATCAAGGTGATCGACCTGCTCGTGCCGTTCGCCAAGGGCGGCAAGATCGGCCTGTTCGGCGGCGCTGGCGTCGGCAAGACCGTCACCATGCTGGAGCTGATCAACAACATCGCGAAGGCCCACTCCGGCCTTTCCGTGTTCGCGGGCGTCGGCGAGCGCACCCGCGAGGGCAACGACTTCTATCACGAGATGATGGAGTCGGGCGTCATCGACAAGGAGGATCTCTCGAACTCCAAGGTCGCGATGGTGTACGGCCAGATGAACGAACCGCCGGGCAATCGACTGCGCGTCGGCCTCACCGGCCTCACGATGGCGGAGTACTTCCGCGACGAGAAGCAGGCGGGCGGCAAGGGCCGCGACGTGCTGCTGTTCATCGACAACATCTACCGCTACACGCTGGCCGGAACGGAAGTGTCCGCGCTCCTCGGCCGCATGCCGTCGGCGGTGGGCTACCAGCCGACACTCGCGGAGGAGATGGGCGTGCTCCAGGAGCGCATCACCTCGACCAAGACGGGTTCGATCACCTCCGTGCAGGCGATCTACGTGCCCGCGGACGACCTGACGGATCCCTCACCCGCCACCACCTTTGCGCATCTCGACGCGACCGTCGTGCTCAGCCGCCAGATTGCGTCGCTTGGCATCTATCCGTCGGTGGACCCGCTCGACTCCACGAGCCGCCAGCTCGACCCGCTCGTGATCGGCGAGGAGCACTACAACACCGCGCGCGGCGTGCAGGCGATCCTCCAGCGCTACAAGGAGCTGCAGGACATCATTGCGATCCTCGGCATGGACGAGCTGTCGGAGGACGACAAGCTGACGGTGACCCGCGCGCGCAAGATCCAGAAGTTCATGTCGCAGCCCTTCCACGTCGCGGAAGTGTTCACGGGCAGCCCCGGCAAGTACGTCCCGCTCAAGGACACCATCCGCGGCTTCAAGGCCATCATCGCGGGCGAGCACGACAACCTGCCCGAACAGGCCTTCTACATGGTCGGCGGAATCGAAGAAGCGGTCGAGAAGGCGAAGACGCTCACCTGATCATGGCCAACACGATCCACATCGATATCGTCAGCGCCGAGGGCGAGATCTTCGCCGGTGAGGCGACGATGGTCTTTGCCCCGGCCTCCGGCGGCGAGATCGGCATCGCGCCGCGGCATGCACCTCTCCTCACGGCGATGAAGGCCGGTGAAGTGCGGGTGCAGACGCCGGCCGGCGAAGAGCTGCTGTTCTGGGTGGGCGGCGGCGGCATCGAAGTGCAGCCGCACAAGGTCACGATCCTGGCCGACACCGCGGCGCGGGCGAAGGACCTGGATGAAGCCGTCCGTACTCGTGGCGAAGCAGAGAGCAGAAGAAGCGCTGAAAGATCGCGTGGGAGCGATGGAAGTTGCGGAGGCGCAGGCGGAGCTGGCGAGAGCGGCGGCCCAGTTGAAAGCGATCGAGAGGCTGAGGAAGATGAGAAAAGGCGGTTAAGGCTTCCAATCCACCGAGTGCTCTTCGAGGTAGGCGTCGACGGCGGCGCCCACGGTGGGATAGAAGTGCTCGGCACCGAAACGCTCGAACAGTTCGAAGCGCTTCAGCTTGTCCTTGACCGGATCCTTCATTTCGGCGAACCGCAGTTCGATGCCCGATGCGCGCAAGGCACGCACGAGCTCGGCGAGCATGTCCGCCGAAGTGACGTCGATGCTGGTGACCGGCTCGGCGGCCACGATGATCCGCCGCACCGGCGTCGGCGATCTGCGCCACGGCCTCGAGCACGCGCTGGTGAAACAGCTCGGCATTGGCGAAGAACAGCGGTGCGTCCCAACGGAACAGCAGCAGTCCGGGTATGAGCCGCGCATCGGGATAGCGCTTGATGTCGTGGTAGCCGCGGATGCCGTCGACTCGGCCCAGCACGGCGTAGTGCGGCCGCCAGCCGTCCCACAGAAATTCGATGACCGCGATGACGATCGCGAGGCCGATGCCCGGAATCGCTCCGAATACGGCGACGCCGACGAAGCAGACGATGGACAGCCAGAACTCCCAGCGCTGGATGCGGAAGATGCGGCGCAGGTCGGCGAATTCGAACAGGCCGATGGCCGCCGCGATCACGACCGCTGCCAGCGCGCTGTTGGGCAGGTTCTTCAGCAGATTGGGCGCCAGCAGCACCAGCAGCGCGACGGCCACGGCGCCGACCACGCCGGTGAGCTGCGTCTTCGCGCCCGCGGCTTCGGCGACCGGCGTGCGCGACGAGCTGCTGCTGATCGGAAACCCCTGGAACAGTCCGGCGGCCAGGTTGGCGGCGCCCAGGCCGATCATCTCCTGGTTCGGATCGACGTGGGTGCGGGTCTTGGCCGCATACGTGCGCGACAGGACGCTCGTGTCGGCGAACGACACCATGGCGACGGCGCAGCCGCCGATCACCACCTGCTCTGAGGTCGGCGAAATCGATCCACGGCAGCACGAACGACGGCAGGCCTTGCGGCAGCGGACCGAGCACCTTCACGCCGGCGCTCTCGTCCAGGCCGAGCACGCCGACCGCGACCGTGGCGCCCACGACTGCGATCAGGAGCCCGGGGATTCGCTTCCAGGGCTTGAGCAGCAGGATCGCGACCAGCGTGCCGGCGCCGACCGCGAACGCCGTCCAGTTGGCCTGGCCGCCCAGGACCGACTCGGCGATCTGCGACGAGGTCGCGCAGCGGGCCCGCTGCTGTCGATCGAAAAGCCGAACAGCTTGGGCAGCTGGCTGATCAGCACCGTGAGCGCGATGCCGTTCATGTAGCCGTAGCGGATCGGCTTGGACAGCAGCTCGGTGACGAACCCCAGGCGCATCACGCCGACCAGGATGCACACCAGCCCCGACACCACCGCCATCAGGCTGGCCACGACCACGGCGCGCATCGGATCGCCGGCCAGAAAGGGCAGCACGACCGCGAGAATCACCGCGGCGAGCGAGGAATCCGGCCCCAGCACCAGAATGCGGCTCGGGCCGAACAGCGCGTAGGCGAGCAGCGGGACGATCGTGGCGTACAGGCCGTAGATTCCCGGGACGCCCGAGGCCACTGCGTACGCGATTCCGACCGGCACCAGCATCGTGGTCAGCACCAGGCCGGCCATCAGGTCGTGCGGCAGCCAGGCGGCTTCGTACCGCCGAGCATCTGCAATCCGGGCAGCCAACGCATCCAGGCGTTCATCGCCGTGCCCCTTAGAACTGCTCCTTGATGAACTTGAACGGATAGTCCGGATCCCGGTAGCCACCGCGCTTCTGCCGCTTCGGCAATTTCACCTTTTCCTGCGGCAGGTCCTTGTAGGGAATCTGCTTGAGCAGGTGCGAGATGATGTTGAGGCGACCGCGACGCTTGTCGTCGGTCCGCGCCACGTACCATGGGGCGAAGTTGGTATCCGTCGCGGCGAACATCTCGTCGCGCGCCCGGGAATAGTCGTACCAGCGACTGTAGGACTTCAGGTCCATGGGCGAGAGCTTCCAGGTCTTCCGGCCGTCGTCGATCCTCGACTCGAGGCGCCGCGTCTGCTCTTCCTCGCTCACTTCGAGCCAGTACTTGATGAGGAGGATTCCCGAATCGACCATCACCTTCTCGACCAGCGGGCGCCATCTTCAGGAATCGGCGCGCCTGGTCTTCGTCGCAGAACCCCATCACGCGCTCGACGCCCGCGCGGTTGTACCAGCTGCGGTCGAAGATCACGATTTCGCCGGCCGCCGGAAAATGCCGCATGTAGCGCTGGATGTACATCTGGCTTTTCTCGCGCTCGGTCGGCGCCGGCAGGGCAATCACGCGGAATATGCGTGGACTGACGCGTTCGGTGATCGCCTTGATGGTGCCGCCCTTGCCGGCGCCATCGCGGCCCTCGAACACGACGCAGACCTTGAGCCCCTTGTGGACGACCCACTGCTGGAGCTTGACCAGCTCGACGTGCAGCCGCTCGAGCTCTTTCTCGTAGTCCTTGCCCTTGAGCTTTTCGGTCTTCTTGTCGTCGTCGTCATCGGATCGATCTTTCTTGCGCTTCATGACTCCCCCGTCGTCAGCTGGTGCGGCCTTGCAGCGCAGGATAACCCGTTGGACCGGGTCAATTGGAATCTTTGCATCCGACGGTTGCCCGGGGGCGCAGATCCGGCGGTTCCTGCCGACGGCCTTCGGCGGCGGCGGAGCAGCAAGCCGAAGAAGCGCTACGCGATCGGGTCGGGGCGATGGAGATCGCCGAGGCGCAGGCGGAGCTGGCCAGGGCGGCGGCGCAGTTGAGGGCGATTGAGAAGCTGAGGCAGCTGCGGAAGGGCGGTTAGACGATTTTCCGCCCCTAATTGGTCCGCAGGTAAGTAGCGGGTTCCCGCTACCATTTCGGCGACGCAAGGGCCTGCCTCCGCGGCAGGCCCTCGTCATTTGGGCGCTCCGCTTTCCTTTGCGAGCATCGCGTCTACGGACGACACAAAGCCAGGGATGTAGCCAATGCCCTTGGAACTGTTCCACCAGGTTCGGCCGCGCGCCGTTCTGAGCAGGCCGCAAAGCAGTGCTCCTCCCGTCTGTTCGAATGTACCGGCTGGAAACACACCGCGTTGCGCTCTGTCCCAAATGTGGAATGCCGCCCAAGCGTTCTCCGACAGGAATTGCTCCAGTCTTAGCTGATCGGCAGTGTCCAAAGCGCGTTCACCGCGAAGGCCAGCGGTCATCAGCTCGGCAACCTCACGATTCTCGGTGATCGCCATGCGGATCACCGTCCATTGCGCCATGGTCGAGTTGTGCTCATTGCGCTCAAGTGCACTCGTGTTGTGCATGACCTGCACACCGACAAATATCAAAGAGACGACTACGCCAACCGAACCGACAATTTGCGCAAGATAGGAGAGTTGTTCGAGTGACATGGGCATTCCTCGGAAACTGAATTGCGACCTGTCGGCGATCGTACCGCAATGTTCAGCCGACGACTCTCGACTGGTATTACCACAGCACGCGCGACGCGTAGCAAGCCCTCCCTACCAACATAAATACCGGCGAGGCTAGCCGCAGTTTGCAAAGCGCAATGAACAAGCCGCGATCGCCCGGGGGCGGATCGCGGTGCCGATTGCCAGATTCGCGATTCAGGCGGTCGCAACCGGGCGGCAGCGCGCCGGCTCGCAGCCGACGACCGCGACAGCGCGAACGCGCCTTCGCCGAGCAGCACCTGCGCCGCACTCAGCACGATCAGGTACAGCGGATACTCCCACCCGCCGCCGGCGTTGCTGAACACCCAGCCATTCCCCGCGTGCACCCAGAGCGCCCCGACCAGGATCGGGATGAGGGCGGCCGCGACCTCGCGGGTGCGGATGCCGAGCACGAGCAGGACGCCGCCGATCGCCTCCATCGCGAAAACCACGTAGGCGAGAAAGCCGGGCAGTCCGATCGATTCGAAGTAGCCGGCCGTGCCCGGGAGCGTGAAGGTGAAGTGCTTCAGCACCACGCTGTGGGCGATGAACATGACTCCGAGGCTCACGCGCAGCAGCGCGATGCCGTATTCCTTGTTCCGTTCGACGTTCATGGGGATCTCCTTGGGTTCCACCTGGCGCCAAGGTAGCCTTTCGCGGCCCATTGATAATCCGGGCTAGCGGAATATGATTGTCCACATGCGTGAACAATCGGATATCGCCGTTTTCGTGCGCGTGGTCGAGCTCGGAAGCTTCACCAAGGCCGCCGACGCGCTCGAGATCTCCAAGGCCGCGGTCAGCAAGTACGTGAACCGCCTGGAGCAGCGGCTCGACGCGCGCCTGCTGCACCGGACGACGCGGCGCCTCGCGCTGACGGAGGCGGGGCAGGCGCTCTACGGCCGCAGCGCGCCAGCGCTCGCGGAACTCGCCGAGGCGGAGCACGACGTCGCGCAGCTCACGGGCAAGCCGCGCGGCATGCTGCGGGTGACGGCACCGATCTATCTCGGCGTCACGGTGCTCGCGGCGCACATCGCGGCGTTCCGCGCGAAGTACCCCGAGGTCAGGCTCGACCTCGACTTCAGCGACCGCCTCGTGGACATCGTCAAGGAGCGCTTCGACCTCGCGATCCGCATCTCGGCGATGCAGGACTCGAGCCTGGTCGCGACGCGCCTCGCGCCCTGCCCGACGGCGCTGGTCGGCTCACCCGCGTACTTCCGCCGCCACGGCACGCCGAAGACGCCGGAAGACCTGATGGCGCACCAGGGCCTCGGCTACAGCATCGTGAAGACGCCGAACGAGTGGAAGTTCCGCGCGGGCAAGGGCCGCTGGGTGACGATCACCATGCCGAGCACGATCCGCTGCAACAACGACTTCGCGCTCAAGCAGTTCGCGCTCGACGGGCTCGGCCTCGCGCTGTTCCCGCGCTTCTTCGTGGAGCGCGAGCTCGCGAGCGGCAAGCTCGTGCAGGCGATCCCGGACCACGCGCCGCCGGAGCTCTCGATCAACGCGGTGTACGAGACGCGGCGGCACCTGCTGCCGAAGCTGCAGGCGTTCCTGGGGTTTCTGAAGGAGCGGTTTCGGGCGGAGTCGGCCGCCTAGAAGCCTCTCGCCAGCGCGATGTCGAACGTGCCGCGGCGCAGTGCGCCGTCCGGCTGCAGGTCGATCACCGATCCCGGCCGCCGGCTGGCATAGAGGTCATCCGCGATATGCGGATCGCCCTTGAAGTACATCTGCCCCGTCACCGGGACGTGCAGCGAATCCTGCACCTTGAAGTGGATGTGCGCGGGGCGGGTCTGGCCGCCGTACTTCTCGAGCCCCGGCAGGCCCGGCGGGATCGGGTAACGGCCGGGCATGACGGTTTCGATTTCGTACCGTCCCTGCTCATCCGTATACAACATGCCGCGCATGTGGAAGCTGGTGGTCTCGGTGAAGTTGCCGGGCTTGTTCGTGTCGTAGACGCCGGCGGCATTCGCCTGCCATACCTCGATCAAGGCGCCTCGCAGCGGCGTGCGACAGTCCGCGCTCGTGACGGTGCCGGTGATGATGAGACGTTCACCCGGCTCGTCCGGGCCGGCGAGTTGGCCGCGGAACGGCGCGCCCGTCCGATAGAACGGGCCGAGGATGTCGCTCTCCGTGATGCGGCAGGTTTCCGCGCCGGCGAGTGCCGGTCCGGCGAGGAGGGCGCCCCCGACCAGTGCGGCGTTCCGGCGCAGGAACTCCCGGCGCGAGATGCCGGGCGGCATCCCGTTTCTCAGGTTCTTCTTCAAAACGATCTCCCCCTCGAGGTCGCGCAGGGAACGATTCTACAGTTGGCCCACTGACAACTGAGCCTGAAAAGCGTTTCCGCGGAAACGTTTTCTACCGCGCCGCAAAAAACGTTCCGGCCGGAACGTGTTTTCGCGTAACGCGTTACGCGAAGCTGCGATCGGGCGTATCTATTGCCGCGCGACCATCTGCGCGCGGTACGCATCCAGTTCCTGCTGGTAGCGGGCGCGATCCTTCTCGAGTTGGGAGATCTCCGCCTTGAGGACGGCCGATCCGTTCGCCAGCCTGCTTCGCGTCGAGCAAGGCCTGCGTGCGTTGCTCGGGCGTTGCGGTCTCATCGGCCACGCGGAAGCCGCGCTTCACCAGCGAGTCCTCGCGGCGGGCAATCTCGTAGCGCCGGGCTGCGATGGCGGAGTCCGCATCGCTCACGCGTCGTTCGCGCAGGTACAGTTCGCGGCCGTTGTCATAGGCGGCGAGAAACGCAGGCGCGAGCTCGGCCGGGCAGCTGTCATGGTAGATCTGGCCGCTGGCACCGGCGCGATAGCCGTTGTTCGGTTGGCAGAACTCGCGCAGGCCTTCGGCACGGCCGGCCCTGTATTCGTCGAGGCCCGGGGTGATGCCGTACTCGGCACAAGCCTTGCGGTGCCTGCCAATCTGTTCGCCGGAGCGACCGGCCACTCCGTCCTCGTACCCGATCGTTCGCCAGTCCACGGTGCGGCACTCGTCCTTGCTCAGGGTGCTGGACGAGCAGCCAGCCACCAGGAGGGTGGCGAGCAGGGGCAGGGCCAAGGTCGTCTTCATGTCGCCTCTATCGGCCGGCGCGCGGATGCTCAAAAAATGACCATAGTCACCGCGGCTCCCGCCTTCAGTGTTGGGGGTCACGGTTTGGCATCCGATCGAGGCGGGGGCTGAAAAGCGTTTCCGCGGAAACGTCTTTGGACATCTGTCTAAAAACGTTCCGGCCGGAACGTCTTTACGGGCTGATGCCCAGCACTGGCACGCCGAACCAGCGGGCATGCAGCCCGAGAATGAAGATTGCATAAAGCGCGAGCCCGCCGACAAGGGCGATGACGTCGTTCCTCATCGAAGCCGGCAGCGCGATCATGCGCCGTGCCGGGCGGCGCGCCAGCGAAAAGCGGACGGCGACTGCCCAGGCGAGGAACGCGCCAAACAGCAGCACGTCGGCAGCGCTGCCGTTCGTCAGCAAATGCGCGACCGCCCAGAGCATCGTCGCGAGCAACAGCGGATGCCCGGCGCGCGCCTGGATGCGCCCGCGCAGGACGGAGGCGAGCGCGAGCGTGAACGCCGGCAGCATCAGGACCGCCGCCACGTAGTGCAGCCACGGCGGCGGCGCATACAGCACGGCGGCGACCTGTCGCGCGGCCCCGTAGCCGCTGACGAGCAGGTAGAAGCCGATCAGCGCCAGGATCGAGTAAGCGCCTTGCCAGGCCCTCACGCCCAGGCGCTTCGCCATCCGATCGCGCCAGCCCAGCGCCAGCAGGGAAACCGAATGGCCCCCGAAGAAGACCACGAGTCCGAGGATCAGCCTGCCCATGACCACATTTTCCCATGCATCGCATAAAACGTCATGCGCGCACCCGCGCAGGCCGTCCGCGGCGCGGGTAAGGCGGCGGTTCGAAACCCACGGGCACATAGGTTGCGAGCTCGTCGGAAACGCTCAGTGCGAACGGATTGCGCACGGTCACGCCGCCAAACTTCGCGCCGTCCTGCAGATCCTCGGTCAGCAGCACCGAACACTCCTGCAACTGCGCCGATGCGACAATCTGGCAGTCCCACCAGTTGAGTCGATGCCGCTGCTCGATCTCGAAGGCGCGGTGGAAAAGCGATTCGTCAATCGGCTGCGGGTTCCAGGCCAGCAGGCTGCGCACATAGTCCCAGGCGATCGCCCGAGGAGGCGCCGGCTCGAGGCGTCGCATCAGGGTGACGTAGCATTCGCTGAGGACCTGCATGCTGGTGCGGCCGGTTTGCTCGCGCCAGAGACGATCGATCCACTGCGCGGCGACGGGTTGCTTCTCGACCTCGCGGGCCTGTCGCGCGTAAACGAAGACGTTCGTGTCAACGAATACGTGTGCGGTCGGCATACAGCGCGTCGCGAGTGGGGCGCCGACCACCGACCCAGTCGGCAGCGAAGGGCTTGACGGACTGGAACCGCCGCATCGCCTCGGCGTACTCGCGCGTGCCGGACATGTGCTGCTGAAGCAGTTCGCCCAGGACACGCGAGACGCTCTTGCCCTGCTTGGCCGCGTGGACTCGCACCCAGGCGGCGGTCTTTTCGTCGAGCGTGACGGTGATGTTCTTCATCGATCTTAAATATACACGAAAATAGTGTCATTACTGTCTGTCGTCGTATGCTCGCCCGGCGTGCCACTATTCGCCCCGTCAGTTCAGGGGGTCGCATGCTCGAGACCATTGAAGCCGCCAACAAGTGGCTGAACGGCTACGTCTGGGGCACGCCGATGATCGTGCTGCTCATGGGCACGGGCGTCCTGCTCACGATCGTCACCGGCGCGGCGCAGTTCCGCTACCTCTGGCGGGCGCTGCAAGGAAGTGCTCGGCAAGCTCACCCAGCCGGGCGGCGGCGAGGGCAGCGTCCGGCCGTTCCAGGCCGTGGCCACCGCGCTCGCCTCGACCGTCGGCGTCGGCAACATCGCCGGCGTCGCCACCGCGATCTTCCTCGGCGGGCCGGGCGCCTTGTTCTGGCTGTGGGTGTCGGGCCTGTTCGGCATGTGCACCAAGTACGCCGAGATCGTGGTGGCCATGCACTACCGCGAGACGGATGCCGACGGCACGATGCGCGGCGGCGCGATGTACGTCCTGAAGAAGGGCCTCAAGATGCCCTGGCTCGGCGCGATCTTCGCGCTGCTGACGTCGATTGCCGCCTTCGGCATCGGCAACATGGTGCAGGCCAACTCGGTGGCCGCCGCGCTGCACACGACCTTCGGGGTCTCGCCGTCGACCACCGGCATCGTGCTGGTCGTGCTCACCGGCGCCGTGATCCTCGGCGGCATCAAGCGCATCGGCAAGGTGACGGAGCTGCTCGTGCCGTTCATGGCGCTCTTCTACCTCGCCGGCGGCATCGTCATCCTCGTCCTGCACGCCGAGAAACTGCCGGCACGTGTTCGCGCTCGATCTTCGAGAGCGCGTTCAGCGGCACGGCCGCGGCCGGCGGCTTCGCCGGCAGCACGATCGCGATGGCCCTGCGTTACGGCATCGCCCGGGGACTGTTCTCCAACGAGGCGGGCCTCGGCTCGCGCCGATGGTCCACGCGGCTGCAACGACCGACCATCCCGTGCGCCAGGGTCTCTACGGCATCTTCGAGGTGTTCGTGGACACGCTGCTGATCTGCACCGTGACCGGGCTCGTGATCCTGGTGACCGGCTCGTGGACCAGCGGCGCGACCGGCGCGGCGCTCTCGGTGACGGCGTTCACGACCGGCCTGCCCGGCGGCTGGGGCGGCATCGTCGTCACCGGCGGGCTGATCCTGTTCGCGTACTCGACGGTGATCGGCTGGAGCTACTACGGCGAGACCGGCGTCGTGTACCTGTTCGGCGCGAAGGCCGCGATGCCGTACCGGCTCGCCTGGCTGGTGTTCATCTACCTCGGCTCGGTCGGGTCGCTGCACCTGGTCTGGGACATCGCCGACACGCTCAACGGCCTGATGGCAATCCCGAACCTGATCGCCGTGTTGTTCTCGATCCCGCTGCTGCTCCGGCTGCAGAAGGAGTTCTTTGCGGGGCCGGGCAAGGAATGAGGCGTGCCGCTCAACCCGGCGAGAAGCTCAGCGCTCCAGCAGCTTCCGCTTCCCCGGCACGTCCTTCCACTGCTCGGCATCGGGCGGCGCGGGCTTCATCTTCTTGATGTTCGGCCAGATGGCCGCCAGCTCGGCATTCAGCTGCAGGAATTCCTTCTGGTCCGCGGGCAGGTCGTCTTCGGTGAAGATCGCGTTGACCGGGCACTCCGGTACGCACAGCGCACAGTCGATGCACTCGTCCGGGTGGATCACGAGGAAATTCGGACCCTCGTAAAAGCAGTCCACCGGGCACACTTCCACGCAGTCCGTGTGCTTGCACTTGATGCAGTTCTCGCCGACGACGAATGTCATGAAACGCCGTCCTGGTTACGCGACGGCCAGCCGCATGCCGGTGAGACCGGCGGCGGCGATGGCTTCATCGATCATCTTCTGGTGCTCGGCGGGACGCGACCAGCGCTCCTGGCCTTCCTTCGGCAGCAGGTCGATCGGGTCGAAGTAGAGGTACACGAGGTCCGCATGCACCGCCGGCGAGCGATAGACGCTGATGCCGGTGGTGCGGTCGTAGTGCTCGAAGCTGTGGACGTCGCGCTTGCCGCCGCCGCCGGGCAGGTCGACGATCGCCAGCGGGGTGTTGAAGCCCGCGGTCGAGCCGCGGACGCCGCGCTCGATGTCGGCGTTGGTCTGGACCGTGGTGCGCAGCTCTTCCACCGCGCTGACCATGTCGTGCTGGTACACGTAGTACGGCCGCACGTTCATGTAGCTGAGGCGGCGGACCAGCTCGGTCATGGTCGCGACCGAGTCGTTGACGTTGCGGATCAGCACGGTCTGGTTGCGCACGGTGACGCCGCCCTTGAACAGCACTTCCATCGCCTGGCGCGTGATCTCGGTGATCTCGGACGGGGTGTTGAAGTGGGTGTGCAGGCAGACTTCCTTGCCCATCGCGCGGCCGGCATTGGCGATCTCGAACAGCGCGTCGTCCAGGCCTCGTCGGTGAGGATCTTCATCGGCGACACGGCCGGGCCCTTGGTCGCGATGCGGATGCGGCGGATGTGCGGGATCGCCAGCAGCAGGTGGCCGATGGTGCTGACGTGCTGGGCCGGCAGCATGTAGAGGTCGCCGCCGGAGACCACGATGTCCTCGATCTCGGGACGCGAGGCGATGTAGGCGATGGCGGTGTGCCAGCGCTTCGCGTTGGGCGTCAGGCGGGCCTTGTGCACGGTGTCGGTGTCGCCGCCGATCGCGTAGCTGCGCGTGCAGAAGCGGCAATAGACCGGGCAGACGTCGAGCGGCAGGAACAGCGCCTTGTCGTAGTAGCGGTGCGTCAGGCCGGGCGTCGGCGCATCGGCCTGCTCGTGGAGCGAGTCCAGCGTCAGGCGCGGGTGATCGGGCAGCTGGGTCGAGCCGACCGGCAGGAACTGGATGCGCAGCGGGTCCTGATACGGATTCGCCCAGTCGATCAGGGCGACGGTGTAGGGCGAGAGCCGCACGTTCATCGGCGCGCGCGCGATGCCGGCGCGGACGTCGTCGATGAAGGCCGGGGACGCGAGGTTGCCGAGCGTCGCGACGAGCTTGTCGACGCTGGTGACGCTCTGCTTGTTCTGGAACTTCCAGTCCAGGAAGGTGGCGCGATCGACGTCGGCGTAGCCGGGGATCTGGCGCCAGAACTCGTCGTCCCGGAAGTTGCGGTGGGCGTATTCCTTGGGATCGACCACCGGCTTGAGGGCGGCGGGCACCTCGAGATCCATCAGCTCGGCCAGCAGGTGGTGGTCCTGCATCCCCGGCAGGACGTCGCGGACCCGGGGGCCGGCGGCCTCGTTGACGGGGGTTAGCTTTTCGGCGGGCTGGCTCATGGTGGCGTCTGCTCGGTTATGGTGAATCGGGTGTCGAGGGCGGTACACCGCCTGTTGCGGTGGCCCGTAATGCCGGCAAAAGCCGCCCAAAACCCGCTGAAATACGGCCGTTAGACTACCACAAAAGGCCTGTTGTGCGGGCGTTCAACAAGCGGCCTCAACGATCGATGAGCTTCTGCAGGCGTTCCGTGTATCTCGCGCCCTGCACGGTGATCCTGGCGACCGCGACCTCGATCTCCGCAGGTCGTCGGCCGTCAGTTCGAGGGCGGCAGCCCCAGGTTCTCCTCGAGGCGGTGCAGCTTCGTCGTGCCCGGGATCGGCACGATCCACGGCTTCTGAGCCAGCAGCCAGGCGAGCGCGATCTGCGCCGGGGTCGCTGCCTGGTTCGCTCGGCAATGCCGGCGAGCACGTCGACCAGCGCCTGGTTGGCCTTGCGCGCTCTCCGGCGGAGAAACGCGGCACGATGTTGCGGAAGTCGCCGGCGTCGAACGTCGTGATCTGCGTCGATCTTGCCGGTGAGGAAGCCCCTGCCCGAGCGGGCTGAAGGGCACGAAGCCGATGCCGAGCTCCTCGCAGCGTCGGCAGCATCTCTGCTTCCGGCTCGCGCCACCAGAGCGAGTACTCGCTCTGCAGCGCCGTCGACCGGCTGCACCGCGTGCGCGCGGCGGATCGTCTGCACGCCGGCCTCCGACAGCCCGAAGTGCCGCACCTTGCCTGCCGCGATCAGGTCCTTGACCGTGCCGGCCACGTCCTCGATCGGCACGTTCGGATCGACGCGGTGCTGATAGAAGAGGTCGATGCGGTCGGTCCTGAGCCGCTTCAGCGACGCGTCGGCGACCTCGCCGGATGTGCTCCGGCCGGCTGTCGAGCCCGCCTGCTTTCGCCGCCATCGATCTTGAAGCCGAACTTCGTCGCGATGACGACCTGGTCGCGGACCGGCGCGAGCGCCTCGCCGACGAGCTCCTCGTTGGTGAACGGACCGTAGACTTCGGCGGTGTCGAAGAACGTGACGCCGCGCTCGACCGCCGCGCGGATCAGCGCGATCGCGTCCGGCTTCGTCGAGGGCCGGGCCATAGCCGAAGCTGAGCCCCATGCAGCCGAAGCCGAGGGCCGAGACTTCGAGGCCGCTCTTGCCGAGCTTGCGTTTCTGCATGGCTGATTCTAGCTGTCTGGAAGGCGGCAGCGATCCGGCGTCGTTCACGCGCGGTCAGCAGGCCGAACAGCGGCGCGGTACTGCGCAATTCCACGCCTTCCTTGCTCTGCACGGTGAGCCGCTCGGCGATGCGCGGCCAGGGGAGCTTCAGGATCCTGCGCCAGGCCCTGATCGCACTGCCTGGCACTTCGCGATCGCGCGCCTCCCACCGCTCGAAGTTCCGGTAGAGCGTTTCCAGGAGCGCGGGCTCGCGTTCGATCTTTGCGACGACCATGACGCAGAAGGCGAGCGTGCGCGCCTCGTGCAGACGGTGCTCCAGCGGCGGGGGATGCGACCTGTCCATCCGCGCGACCTAGGTGACGACGGACTTGAGGCCTCGCGCGTGCCGCCTTTCGCGCCAGCGGCGCATGCGCTCTGCCGCCGGGATGGCGCGGCCGCTTGCGCGGCGACTCAAGGCCGTGCCCGGGTCGCGTGGTCGGCGGGCGGGGGCCTCGTTTGGGTGTTTTCAGCGTAACGCGTTACGCGCAAAAGCATGAATCGACGGTACCACCCGCTGCTGCGATGCGGAAGCGCGCAAATCGATGGCGTGCGCGCCGATTTCGCCGACAGCCCGCTACGGCGGCGGCGCAGCGATGCGACTCACCATCGCCAGTGGCTGGCCCTCGACCGCGGGCGGCGTGCCGATGACATAGTTGACGATGCCCGCAAAGGGCGCGCGCACCTCGCCGATCCGGGCGCCGAACGGATCGAACAGCTCGCCGAGCAGGCCGCCCTCGGCGACCGCGTAGCCGTCGCGGACTGTCGCGCGGAAGATGCCGGTCACGGGGCTGTTGACCACCTGGTAACCCTCGAGCCAGACGACGCCGGGATTCGGCTCTGCCGTTCCTTCCAGCATGCCGAGGTGGACGCATCAGGTTCCGGATCCCGTGCTCCGCCAGCGCGATGTGAGTGTTCGTCGTTCAGGCCGAGCTGGCCGGTCTCGGTGGTCATCGCCGGAATGCCGCGCGCCAGCGCGGTCATGTCGACGAACTTGCGTGGCGTCGGGCGGCGCGATCCGGGTCGGCGTCGATGACGATGTGGTCGAGGCCGAAGGCCAGCGCCATGCCGCGGGTGGCGGCGTCCAGCCGCGCGTCGCCGGTGACCGGCATGTAGACATACGGTCGCAGCGCTTCGTTGCCATCGCCGGCGTGCAGGTCGACCAGGAAGTCGGCCTTCGCGATGACCTCGGTCGTGATCGCGTGCGCGATGCGTTCGCTCAATGTGCCGTCCGGCCGACCGGGAAAGACGCGATTCAGGTTCTTGCCGTCGGCAGGGCTCGTATAGATGGTGCGACCGTAGAAGGAGGGCGGGTTGGCGATATGCACCAGGATGAGCGTGCCGCGCAGCGCCTGCGGATCGATCGACTGGCGCAAGCGCTGCAGCGCGGTGATCCCCGGGTACTCATAGCCGTGCGTGCCGGCGATCAGCGCCAGCACCGGCCCGTCATGGGCGCCGCGCACCAGCGACACCGGAATGCGCGCACCGGCATCGCTCAACGCCGGGACTTCGAGGTATCCGGAAACCGCTTGCCCGACATTCGCGCTCAGGGGCCCGAGCTGCGAAACCTCGGCGGCCTGCGCGGCGCCCGACATCGCAAGCAACGCGAGCAGGAGTCGCGCGCTCATGCCGGCTGGATGTTCGCGTTCAGCCGGAACAGGTTCTGGGGATCGTACTGGCGCTTGAGCTGGCGCAGCCGCGCGATGTTCCCCCGGTAGTTCTCGTCGATGTGCGGCTGGTGCTCGTCGGCCACTTCGTTCGTGTAGTAGCCGTCGGTGAACGGCAGCAGCTTCGACCAGTAGTCCTTGACGTAGTCGACGTGGCGCTTGCCGTCCTTGGCCAGGTCCCAGCTGACGACGGCGAAGATCTCCAGGGTCGGGCGACGATGCGGGAACGCAGTGGCGTCCGTCGCGACCCGGCTGATGGCGCCGCCCCCGTGCTGGTGGAAGAAGTACGTGCCGCGCTCGGGGTCCGGCTGGAATCCGTCGAAGACGGCGTCCATCAACCCCGCGGCATAACCGTTGATGAAGCCGGCCTTGAGATACTCGCCGTTGTTGCGCGCATCGGTGTAATCCCCGCTGCGCTGGATCGCGACGTAGTCCTGTGCCCGGATCGTGTCCTCGATCGGCTTGCCCAGCTTGCGCAGCGGGGCGAGCACGCGCTCGGCCTCGGAAGCCGGCCCCGAATAGCAGGCCTGGATCCTCACTGCGTCGGACTTGCCGCCGACGTAGGAATTCATTTCGTAGTCCACGTACAGCTCGTCGGGCGCCTGGGCACTGTACTCGGCGTAGAACTCGAGCAACTCGCGCGCCCGTTCGATCGGAAAGACCAGGTCGCCGCCGATGATCTGCCGCTGCATCGGGTGCAGCGCGAACTCGAACCCCGTGACGATGCCGAAGTTGCCGCCGCCGCCGCGCACCGCCCAGAACAGGTCGGGGTTCTCTTCCGCGCTCGCGTGGCGGAGCTGGCCGTCCGCGGTCACGATGTCCACGGACTTCACGTTGTCGAGCGCCAGGCCATAGCGTCGCGCGACGCGCCCGAAGCCGCCGCCGAGGGTGAGGCCGCCGACGCCGGTGTGGGAAACGGTGCCGGCCGTCGTCACCAGGCCGTGCGCCATCGTCTCGTGGTCGAGTTCGCCCAGGAGGCTGCCGCCTTCGACGTACGCCCGACGCGCCGTCGGGTCCACGCGTACGCCGCGCAGGCGTGACAGGTCGATCTGGAGGCCGCCGTCGCAGGTGGACTTGCCCGAGAAGCTGTGGCCGCCGCACTTCACCGCCAGCAGCAACTCGCGCTCGCGCGCGAACGTGACCGCGCTGCGGACATCCGCGGCGCCGGTCGGCTGCACGATGAGCGCCGGGTGCTTGTTGAACTGCGGGTGCAGGATCCGGCGGGCGGAGTCGTAGCCCGCGTCCCCGGAAAGAAGGAGCGGCCCGCGCAGGCTGGCCTTGAGCTCGGCGACCGCGGCCTGTTCGATGACCGTCGCTGAGCCGTCGAACTTGACCGCGGCGAGTCCGCCGGCGGCCTGCGAGGCCGCCTGGTCAAGCGCATACAGCCTGGGCGTCGGAAGCGCGTACGCGACCGCGGCGGCCAACGAGGACCCGACGAAACGACGACGGTTGATCATGTGTCTTTCCCCTGATTGTCCGGGACGCCGAGTCGCTGCAGCAGCCGCTGGAATCGCGGAATGTCGCGAAGTGCGTCCCACTCCGGTTCCACATTCGGCATGAAGTGACCCATTGACCCTTCGTCCGCCGCGCGTTCAAGCCAATCCAACGCCTGCTCGTCGTTTCCGAGACCGACGTGCGCCATCGCAATTGCAAACGCCGGATAGTAGCTCGCCTCTTTGCGGCGCTCGAAATCCCTGAGCATCGCTTCAGCTTCCGCACGTCTTCCCGCGCGACCAAGACCATAGGCGAGTGAC
Source organism: uncultured Gammaproteobacteria bacterium (assembly GCA_963823415.1). Classification (GTDB taxonomy): domain Bacteria; phylum Pseudomonadota; class Gammaproteobacteria; order Steroidobacterales; family Steroidobacteraceae; genus SCUD01. Next base: position 222,191 of record CAWGLJ010000002.1, read on the forward strand.
GACATCGCGAAAGGCGCGGGGCCCATGATCTGAATGGCGCGCTCCAGTTCGGCAACCGCCTCAGAATACCGGCTCATCGTGAGATACGCCTGAGCGAGCTGATAGTGTGCCATGCCAAGATTGGGGTCGATCTCCAACGTCTGCCGGTAGAACGATACTGCCTGTTCCGGATCGCCCCGATAAAGCAGCACATTGCCGCGAATGACATCCGCCGCCAGCCAACCCGGGTCCCGATCCGTCGCATGACCCATGGACTCGAGCGCCTCGTCGAACCGGCGCATGTCAAGCAGGAACTCAGCGTACCAGACCCGCGCGCGGGCATCGCTGGGTGCTGCCGCGATGGCGGCACGAAACTGCCGATCAGCGAGCTCATGATTGAAGTCATGAAAGTGACTGACAGCCGCCAGCGCAGTGAGGCCGCTGGCCGAGTGGGGATCGAGCGCGATGGCTCTCAGCGCGTGCATTTTCGCAAGGCCCATGGTTTCCACAGCCGGCAGGTCACTGCGGTCGAAAAAGTCGACGTACGCCATCGCCAGGAGCCCATGTGCGGCGGAAAAATCCGGATCCAGCTCGATGGCGCGACGAAACTGGTCTATCGAATGCTTGATGGTTGAGCGGCTGGAACTGCGCCAGTAGCCAAAGCCCCGCAGGTAGTGACGTACCGCCTCGGGATTCGCGGACAGGCGCTCCGTGGTGTCGAACGGAGGGAGCGGATGGCGCGGACCGTGACGGTGCCGCAGCGCTTGTTCCCACAGCGTTCGAGCGATCGTTCCCTGGAGAGCGCCCAGCTCGCTGTAGGTCGTGGCGAATGATGTGCCCCAGATCTGCGTATTGGGCGCAACCTCCACGAGAGCCACCTTGATCGTCAGTTCGTCGCCGCGCGCCTCGACTTGTCCCGCGACCACCATATCCACGCTCATGCGTTGCCCGATCGCGGCCGGCTCTTCCTCCTCGCGATAATTTCGCACTGAAGAGGCGAATGGGCGTACGCGTAGGTCAGGCGCGCGTGCGAGCTGATCGACCAGCGACTGAGCTACGGCACCACCGAGATATTCCGTCTCTGCATCGGTGTCAACGTTCGTGAACGGCAGCACGGCAAGCGTCGGCACGACTACGGCGGGTAGATTCGAGGCGCGCCACCAAAGGTATCCACCGACGGCCACGATGACCGCCGTGAGCGAAGCGGCGAGGGCGAGTGTCCGGTTTCGGCTGCTGCCACTCGGGGTGTCGGCCTCGCCGTTCGGCAGGTCAGTCGTGCGTGCCTTGCGCCAGGCGTCCAGCTCGCTCTTGAAGGCGTAGACCGAGCTGCGGTCGTGGTGGGACAAGCGGTGGACGGGGAGGCCTTCATGCCTCTCCCAGCGCCGCGCCGTTCTCTCGGTGCGCCGAAGATAGCCGGCTATCGCCTTCCATGACTCCAGCCGGTCGTCAGTCCCGGTTGACGACATGCCAGTCACGCCCCCCGACGCGGATTATGCCTCCGGACATTAGCGGACATGAGGCGGATGTCCCTTGGCGTCGGTTGCCCCAGGGGGCTCGCACCGAGAAAAGTGCACCCACCGGGGGACCCAACCCCACGTAACAAATCCCGAAGGGGGCAAAAATCCATGAAAAACAACACTCGCGGTTCAAACTGGAACCGGGCGCGGGCTCTTGTCGCAGGCGGCATTGCGACAGTAATGCTGGCAGGCAGCCCCGCATGGGCAACAGGCGGCAAGAGCGTCTTCGTATCCGGCAACAGCACGTATTCCGATTGCGGGATCGCGGGATCCGACCTGGCGCTCGCGATAACCGGCGACCTGGAGGGTTGCTGGAGCGTCTTCGTCGAAGGCTTCAAGTGCAAGGAGCTGGACGGCTTTGACCTGTATCTCGAGAACGGTCGGGAGGTCTTCATCGGTACGCTGCGCGGCAAGAACGGAAAGTTTGCGACTGATTACACGCTCGAAGCGGTCATGGCGAAGGGCTTTTGCCAGTCCTATGACTTCAGCCTCGAAGTCGCTGGCAACTGCAACCACAAGGTGCGCGGCAGGAGCGGTGTCTTCGAGGGCGCCAATGGCCTCATCAGGTTCCTGGATGTGATCACCGGCGTGACCGGCGATCCGGTGACCGGGGCATTCCATGCCGGAACCGGGCCGAATAATTTCCCGTATTACGGCCGCATCAATCTCGCCGACTGACGCCAGGCAGCGGCCAGGTGACGAACGAGACCCCGCTTCGGCGGGGTCTCATTTTCTGAACGCCTAAGGCGTACTGCGAACCTGGCTGGGCAGCACGGCGAAGTGCTTGCTGAACGCGGCGGTGAAGTTCGTCGGTTCGCTGAAGCCCGCTCTCTCGGAGACATGCGCGATGGGCAGGCGCGTGGTCTGCAGGAGCTGCAGCGCCAGCTGCATGCGCACCTCGGTCTGGAACTCGTGCACGGAGACTCCGCACATCCGCTTGAAGCCGTAGTGGAGCTTCTTGCGGCTCAACCGGAACTGGGTGCAGAGGGCAGGGAGCGTGTAGGTCTTGCCCGGGTTCGCCTTGATCAGGTCGCGAATCCGAAAAAGCTTCTCGCGTTCGGGCAGGGTTATCCTCATCGAGGCGCGCGATTGCGGGCTGGCGGTACGCCAGTCCTCGAACAGCACGCGCAGCAGCTCGAGGGCGTTTGATCGCACTTCCACGTCGCGCCACGCGTTCGAGGTCCTGGCACGAAAGAACCGGCTGGCCAACGCCAATGCAGCCTTCGACGCCGCGAAGTGGCCCATGACTGTCTCGCGCCGCTCCCAGTGTGAAATCAGCACCGGAGGCAACTCGTCGCTACCGAGGCCGAGGAAGTCGACGAGGTATTCCTGCGTGACGTTGAGCGAGCAGTAGCGATAGCGCACTCCGCCGGTGAAGCTGGCCGTCAGCGAGTCACCCGCAGGGCGGACGATGTAGCTGCAGCCGAGGTATTCGTCCGAGAGTTGGTGCTTGCGGTCGAAGTAAGCCGCCTCGCCGGAGAATGCGATGCGAAAACGCACGTTGTTGTCGCGGCTGCGGATCGTGAGGCGCCAGTCCTGGTCGATGAAGGTATCGGCGATGTGGGCGCAAAACCCGGGATCGATCTCGTAGATCTCCTCGTACCCTGACTTTGAGATGGGGCCGATGGGCTCGTTCCGCGGAATCGAGCGCCTGCCCTGGATGACTTCACCGATGCCGCCACCGACCGAGGGATCGATGAGGGTCATCTGCTCGAGCTTCTCCCACATTCGGGGCTCGCTGGCGCTGATGTAGATCTTGGTGCTCACTGCCCGACGATTCTAGGCTTCGAAGGACACGATTTCATCATTCGCATCCCGCTTGATTATCGCCCTCGCGCACGGGGCGCTAGAGTCGGATACGTGGGGGAATCTCTCGAACGGCTGGTCCGGGACCATCGACCAGGCTTCAGCCTGGCGCAGGATTTCTATCAATCCGCGTCGGTCTACCAGGCCGAGCTCGACCGTTTCCTGTCCCGGCACTGGATCGCGGTCGGGCACGTGTCCGAGATACCGGGACGAGGCGATTTTCTCGTTTTCGACGGCCTCGATGCTTCGGTCATCGTCATACGCAACGCAGACGGCTCGATCCAGGCGCTGCACAACGTCTGCCGTCACCGCGGCGCCCGGCTTTGCGAGGAATCCCAGGGCCACCTGTCCCTGATCACCTGCCGATACCATGGCTGGTCCTACCGCCTGAACGGCGAACTCGCGTCCTGGCGCCACATGCCGGAGGGACTCGAGAAGTCCGGGTACGCGCTGCGCCGCTGTGCGGTCACGGTGTTCGAAGGGATCATTTTCATCAGCCTGGATCCCGCCGGCGCGCCCGATCCCGGCGCGTTGCTGCGTCATGCCGAGCCCTACTGGGCGCGATTCGAGCTGGCGAACTGCAAGGTCGTGAGCAAGCGCAGCTGGCGACTCGCGGCCAACTGGAAGCTGACGGTCGAGAACTCCCTCGAGTGCTACCACTGCCTGACGAGCCACCCCGAGTACTCGGCGGCGAACGCATTCGTGAGGTCCGACGAAAGGGCGACCGAAGCCGACGTGTCGAAATTCTCGGCCTATCACGCGGAATGGACCGCGCGTCTCGAGGGAAAGATTCCGCTCGGCAAGTCAGGGATCATCGAAACCGGCGGCCAGCCGTGCCGCGCCGGCACGTTTCCATTGGCGCCGGGGCAACTGACCGGATCCCAGGACGGGAAGCCACTGGCTCCGCTGCTCGGCAAGGTCGCGGCCTACGACGAGAGCGTGACGACCGGTTGCATCGGGTTCCTCAGCTACGTGGTCGCGATGTGCGACCACGCCCTGCTCGTGACCTTCGTGCCCCAGGCGGCGGACGCGACGCTGGTCGTCCTGAAATGGCTGGTGCGGGCGGATGCGCGCGAGGGCGTCGACTACGACGAAGCCAGGCTCCGCTGGCTCTGGGAAAGGACCACCGAGCAGGACAAGAGCCTCATCGAACTCAACGCGGCGGGCGTCGCCACGCGCGGATACGTTCCGGGGCCGTACTCGAAGCTGGAAGGGATGGCCGATGACTTCGTCCGCCGCTACCTGAGGCTGATGGCGGCGAGCCCGTGAGCGGCCAGGTTTCGAGGACTTACCTCGCCTACGTCATCCTGCTGCTGTTCCTGGTCAATGCGGCGAACTACGGCCAGCGCATGATCATCGCGATCATCCTGCCCGCCATCAAGACCGAGATCGCGCTCACCGATGCGCAGCTCGGCATACTCATGGGTGGGGCATTCGCGCTGGTCTTCGCGGTGGCCGGCGTGCCGCTGGCCCGCATCGCGGATCGGACGGTGCGGCGGACATTCCTCGCCGGCGCGATCTTCTTCTGGAGTTCCGCGACCGCGCTGTTCGGAGCGACCCAGACCTTCGCGCAGATGCTGACGGCGCGGGTGGCGCTCGGCGTGGGCGAGTCGGCCTGCATCCCGACTTCCCACTCGCTGCTCACCGATTACGTCTCGCCCGACAACCGGCCGCTCGCGTTCGGCATTCATTCGACCGGCGGGGTCGTCGGCGTGACGATCGCGCTCATGCTCGGCGGTTACCTCGCGACCGCCATCGGCTGGCGCAGCACGATGCTCCTGGCCGCCATCCCGGGATTCCTGCTCGCGCTTCTCGTGTACTTCACCTTGCGCGAGCCGGCCCGGCACGGCGTGAGCGTCTCGGAGCCGGAAGTCCGGCATTTCCCGTTGCAGGCGGTCGTGCGGCACCTGCTGTCGACCAAGTCCTATCTCTTCGTGCTGCTCGCGATCTGCTTCAGCCTGCTGGTGGAGTTCGGCCTGAACCAGTGGTTGCCGTCGTTCTACGTGCGCCAGTTCGGCCTCGAGATGGCGGACGTCGGTTATTCCTACGGCCTCGCGATCGCGAGCGGCGGCATTCCCGGAAGCATCATCGGCGGGCTGGTCGCCAATCGGCTGGTGCGCTCGGACGTCCGCTGGCTCGCCTGGCTGCCGGCGACGATGTACGCGATCGCGCTGCCGGTGGGGCTGTCGATGCTGCTCGCGACTACGGCCCAGCAGGCGCTGGTGCTGAACGCGTTGTACGCCTTCGTCATCTTCGCGACGAATGGCGCCTTCTGGGCCGCGTGCTTCATCTCGGTCCCGCCCATGATGCGGGCGACGACCAGCGCGATCACCCTGATGGTCGGCGGCATCTTCGGGGTCGCGGTCGGCCCCGTGCTCGTGGGATTCATCAGCGACTTCCTCGCGCCGCGCGCGGGCAGCCATTCGCTGCAGTCATCCCTGGTCGCCGTCCAGTGCCTGGCGATCGTGGTCGTCGTCTGCCTGCTCATCGCGTCGCGCTACCTCCGCAAGGACAAGCTATGACGCGCAAGTACACGGGCAAGATCGACCTCGGCATGGACGCCGCGATCACGCGGCGCGACTTCGTCAACGGCGTGCTCGTGGCGGGCGGCGCCGCGCTGCTCTGGCGCCCTGGCGATGCGCTCGCGGACTCGATCGATGCGTACACTCCGTCGGGTTCGCCGTGGACCGGCTACGGCGGCGTCGGCGACTACCGCTGGGCGAACGGCAACACGGAAGCCGTGATGAACGCGGCCCACGGCATCCGCGACGGCCTCTATATAGATGCGTCCGGATCCGCCGCCGGGGAGGAGTTCGACCTGGTCATCGTCGGCGGCGGCTTCTCCGGCATCACCGCAGCCTTCGAGTTCAACAAGCAGCGCAAGCCGGGCCAGACCTGCCTCGTGCTCGAGAACCACGCGATGTTCGGCGGCGAGGCGCGGCAGAACGAGTTCGTCGTCGACGGGCGCCGGCTTGCGGCCCCGCAAGGATCCAATGCCGGCCTCGTCGTGAAGCCGACGGACACGATCACCGGCCGGTACGAGACCTACGCGGAGTACTACCGCGAGCTCGACATGCCCGCGTCCTACGAGCTCGAACGCCTGGCCGGCGGCGCCGAGAAGTACCACCTGGCCAACGACCACTTCGAGCCGATGATCATGGAGAAGGAGTTCCCCACGGGTTACTTCTTCCCGGGTGTCGGTTGGGCGCGCGATCCCATCGCGGCGAACTTCGCGAACACGCCCTGGCCCGCGAGCGTGCAGCGGGAACTCGCGGACTTCGCCGGCAACCGGCGCGACCAGGTGTCGGGTCAGGCGGATCCGGACCGCTGGCTCGATTCGATGAGCTACCACGACCTGCTCGACAGGCTCGGCTACGGCGCCGAGGCCAAGCGCTACGTCGACCCGCTGCTCGGCGTCGGCAACTTCGGCGTCTGCGGCAATGCGATCTCGGCCTATGGCGCCAAGCGCCTGACGCTGCCGGGAACCATTCCCAGCACGGCGTCGAGCCGATTCGCGGACGTGAAGGGGATTTCCTTCCCGGGCGGCAATGCCGCGATCGTGCGCAGGATGGTCGCGCGCATGATTCCCGGCTCGATCGCGGGCGACGGATCGCTGAAGTCGACCACCTGGGGCGACATCGACTTCGCCAGCCTGGACCGCGACGGCGCCCCCGTCCGGATCCGGCTGGAGTCCACCGTCGTGAAGATCCGTCATGACGGGGATCCGGCGTCCGCCGGGTCGGTCCTCGTCACGTATGCGCGCAACGGAAAACTCCACACGGTGCGGGCGAAGGCCGCGATCCTCGGATCGGGCGGCTGGGTGAATCGCAGGATCGTCGCGGACCTGCCGCAGTCCCACGCGCAGGCTTACGCGCAGTTCCGCTACGGACCGGTGCTGACGGCCAACGTCGCGGTCCGCCACTGGCGCTACATCGACGCGCTCGGCATCAGCGTGGCGCGCTGGTTCTCGGGCCTCGGTTGGCACCTCTGCGTGCGGCGGAATGCGATCTTCGACCCCGACGCGCCGCCCCTGACGCCCGACAGCCCGATCGTCCTGACCTTCTACATCCCGTTCCTCAATCCGGGCGTCGATCCGTCCGTGCAGGGCAGCGTCGGCAGGGCCCAGCTGCTGTCGCCCTCGTACGCGGACTTCGAGCGGCAACTGCGCGAACAGATGACCGAAATGTTCGGCGCGGCCGGGTTCGATGCACGCCGGGACATCGCCGGCATCGTGCTGAACCGCTGGGGGCACGCGTACTTCGCGCCGCCGGTCGGCTTCTTCTTCGGGACGAACGGGCGAGCCGGCGCCGCACGACGTGATCCGCCGGCCGCACGGACGGATCGTCTTCGCGCACTCGGAACTGCAGGGAAACATGAACATGGCGCACGCCATGCTGGAAGGGAAGCGGGGCGCGCTCGAGGCGCTCGAACTGATATGAACACAGGAAAGGCAACCATGAGCCCGAAACTTTCGCTCGCAATCGTGTCACTGCTCGCCACCGGCCAGGCCGTCGCGCAGACGGCCGAGGTCGGCATGCTGGAAGAGGTCGTCGTCACTGCCCAGCGGCGCGAGCAGCGGCTGCAGGACGTGCCTGCCGCCATCTCCTCCCTCAGCGGCGAGGACCTGAACCGCCGCAACCTGCAGGGCAACGCGGACCTGGTGGCGCGGGTGCCGAGCCTTTCCCTCGACGTCCAGGGTCCGGGCGAATCGACGCTGTCGATCCGCGGCGTGGGCACGGCCTACGGACTTGCGCCGGCCGTTTCCTACTATCTCAACGAAACGCCGCTCGACATCCGCACGGACGGCAGCACGGGCGTCCCGGACATCGACTTCTTCGACGTCGATCGCGTGGAAGTGCTGCGCGGCCCGCAGGGCACGCTCTATGGATCGAGTTCGATGGGCGGCGCACTGCGTGTCCTGACCGCACAGCCGGACCCGACCGGATTCGCGGCCAAGGCCGAGACGGGCGTCTCGACGATGGATGGCGGCGGCACGGGTTACATGGGCAAGGCGGCGGTGAATGTCCCGCTCGGCGACAACGGCCGCGATCCGGTTCGTCGGCGCCTACGAGCACATCCCCGGCTACGTCGATCGCGCCGTCCCCGGCGACTGGTTCGAGCCGAATCCGGATCTCCCGATCAGCGACCGGCGAAATCAACGACGCCGACCTGCTGAGCGGGCGCATCCTCGGCCTGCTGCAGGTCAACGACAAGGTGAAGATCACGCCCAGCCTCTGGTACTCGGAGATCGACGCGGGGGGAGCCTCCGAGTACTACACGAACCTGCCGAAGTTCACCACGGCCGGGACCTATCCCAGTCCCGCGAACAGCAAGGCGGTGAACGGCAACCTGCTGGTCGAGGCGGACCTCGGGTTCGCGACACTTGATCTCGTCGAGCTCCGTGCTGACGCGGGACGTGAAGAACAACCGCGACCTCAGCCTCCTGATGGTGAACCTCGCGCCGCTGTTCGGGCTGCCGGTCGTCGACTACCCGACGCTGGACCGCTTCACCTCGGACAACGAGGGACTGATCCAGGAGTTCCGCCTCACGTCGCCGGCCGACCAGCGCCTGACGTGGGTGGCGGGCGCGTACTTCAGCCGCTTCGAGCAGAACTCGGTCGAGCTGCTCGACAGCGAGGCGTTCGCCGACCGCGATCGGCCAGGTCGACGACACGAGCCTCTACACCTTCGAACCAGGAAGTCATCGACCGCCAGGGCGCCGTGTTCGTCGACCTCACCTATGCGGCGACGCCGAAGCTCGACCTGACCGTCGGCGCGCGCTACTACGAGCTGCGCAGCAGCCTCGAGAACGTGCAGACCGGCGTGCTGGCGGCGCCCAACCAGCCGCTGATCCGCGCCGATGCGAGCGGCACGAGTCCGCGCGCGGTCGTCGCCTACCGCCCGACGGACGACTTCATGATCTATGCGACCGCTGCGCGCGGATATCGGCCGGGCGGCCCCAACGTCGGCCTGCCGGACGGCATCGGTTGCGAACTCGTCGATGCCTACCAGCCGCTGTACGATCCGGACTCCGTCTGGAATTACGAGCTGGGCGCGAAGTCGGAATTCATGCAGCGTCGGCTCTCGGTCAACGTGGCCCTGTACCAGATCGACTGGAAGGACGTGCAGCAGGCCGTCGCCGATCCCGGTTGCGGCTACCTCATCGTCGCCAACGTGGGCGAGGCGCAGAGCCGGGGCGCCGAGTTGGAAATCATGATGCGGCCGATCGACAACCTGACCCTGTCCGCGAGCGCCAGCTATACGGACGCCGAGTTCACCTCCATCGCGGAGGACTACCAGCTGGCGAGCGCCGCGACGACCGGGGACCCGCTGCCGGGCATTCCGGAGACGAAGTTCAACGTCGACGCGCAGTACGGCCGCGAGCTGGGAGACGATCGCTCCTGGTTCGTCCGCGCGGACTGGACTTACCTGAGCTCCGTGCCGACCGGGTTCACCACGCAGAACACCCGGCCGTCCTACGGCACGATCGGCGCGAGCGCCGCCTACCGCTTCGGGCGCTACGAGGTTTCACTCTATGGCCGCAACCTGACCAATGAGGATGGCATCGTGGACATCAGCGAGGGCGCGACGAGCGGCATCGAGGGCATCTTCTGGACGCAGATCTCGACTCCGCCGCGGACGATCGGCCTCAACCTCGCCGTCGACTTCTGAGGTGCGACGCATGAATCGAATCCACGCCTGGCTGCTGACGGTCGCGCTGCTCGCCCCTGCGAGTCGCGTGGTCGGCGAATCTCCCGCAAACCGAAGGCTTCGTGGATACGGGCTCCGCGGTCATCTACTACAAGACGATCGGCCGCGGACGACCGCTCCTGCTGCTGCACGGCGGGCCGGGCTCGACGCATGACTACTTCCTGCCCTGGGTGTTGCCGCTCGCGAGGGACCGGCAGCTCGTGTTCATCGATGAGCGCGGGAGCGGGAAATCGCAGCGGCTCGAAGATCACCGCCAGTACAACCTCGAGAACATGGCGGCCGACGTCGAGGCGGTCCGGGTTGCGCTCGGCCTCGGCCAGATCGACCTGCTCGGACATTCCTTCGGCGGGATCCTGGCGCAGGAAGTGGCCATCCGCTATCCGGCCAACGTCCGGCGGCTGATACTGGCCAGCACCGGGTCGTCCGCCGCGCGAGTCAACGACGACTTCCGGAACATCAAGGCTTCGCTTGACCCGAAACTGCGTGCACGCATCGAGGCGCTGGAAGCGGGCGGCATCATCGGCCCCGACGGCGCGCAGCTGCAGGAGTACCGGCAACTGGCCGACGAGGCGCTGGCGCCCTACAGCTACTTCGTGCGGCCGCCGGCCTGGAGCGAGTCGGGCGAGTCGCTGGGTTGGGACGTGCTGAACACGATGTGGGGCGCGAAGAGCGACTTCCACATCGACGGCAACCTGATCGGATTCGACTTCACGCCCGGGCTGCGCAAGCTGAAGATCCCGGCGCTCGTGATCTACGGCGACCACGACATGGTCAGCGACGCGACCGCACGGGAGTCCCACGAAGCGCTGGCCGGATCGCTGCTGGTCGAGATTCCGCGCAGCGCGCACATGACCATGGTCGACCAGAACACGGCGTTCAACGATGCCGTCGCGCGCTTCCTGGCCGAGTGAGGGTGACCGCATGACAATCGACCGACGCGGATTCCTGAAATCGGGCGCCACGTCGGCGCTGTTCGCCTCGATGGCCGGCGGCTTCGGCGCGCGCGCCGCGGGCGCGGAGCTGCACGGCTCGGGCCCGCCGCCGGGATCGTCGATCGGCTTCTCGCGGGAGGAGTACGAAGCGCGGTGGGCGCGCGTGCAGGCGGCCATGGCCGCCGCGGGCTACGAGAACCTCGTCGTCTGGCAGCGCTCCGCCGGCACCTACGACAAGGTCGGCGACGTCTACTGGCTGACGAACTTCCAGATCTACGGCACGGGACAAGATCCTGCCACCGAGGCGACCGGCGCACCCTGGACGTTCTGCCGCCGTGCTGATGCGGAAAGGGCGGGAGCCGGAGCTGCACATCGGCTTGGACGAGGAAAGTATCGACCGGCCAAACATCGTGGTCGGCAAGATCGTGATGCACGAGCCGCAACATGATGGTCCGGTTCGCCGAGTACCTGCGCGACGCCGGCATCGAAGGGCGCGTCGCGGTCGTTGGCGACGATGTGCTGCCCGGCATGTCGGATCGTCTGCTGCGTCGCCACACGCCGCAGATCGAGTGGGTGGCGACGCACCAGCTGCTCGAGGGGCCGCAGCTCATCAAGAGCGCGCGCGAACTGGAGGTGTACCGGGAGGCGGGCGCCCTCGTGTCAGCCGCGCTGGACGCGGCGATGAAGGCAATGATCGCGGGACAGCGTAGCTGCGAGGCTGCCGCGCGCGCCGCGTCGGTCCTCATGGCCGGCGGCGGTGGCTTCCACCGCATCTCGGTCAACCACGGTCCTCGAGATGCAGGACGTGCTGAGCAAGGATTACTACGGGTACAACATGACGCGCGCCGAGCGCCGGCGACCTGGTGACGGTGTGGATTTACGGCCCCATCTTCGCCGGCTATTGGATGGATCCAGGCCGGTCGTCGGTCTGCGGCGGCCGTCCGACGGCGGCGCAGCGTCGCTCGTCGAGGACTGCGCGAAGTACACCGACGAGATGATGCGCGCGATCAAACCTGGTGCCACGCCGGCGGAGGTCGGCATTCGTTGGGCGGAAATCGAGAAGAAGGCGGGGTACTTCAATGGCGGGCAATCCGGAGAGCGGCAACTCGGGCCATGCCTTCGGCCACGGACTCGCGACCTCGTTCCCGGGTTACACCCTGACGATCGGCGCCGAAGATATCGGTTTGTTTGGCTACCGGCGCCTTTCGGAGACGCATGACGCCGGGCATGGTCCTCACGACGGAAGCCTTCCTGAGCCGGCCCGGCGTGGGGAACGCGGGCTTCGAGAACAACTTCATCGTCACCGAGACCGGCGTCGAGCTGCTGGACAAGTCGCCGATGCTGTACTGACGCCTGTCAACGCAACGTCCCTTGCCCGCCGTCGCCCGGCCGGCGCAGAGTAGCGGCCGTCCGGGAGAGGCCCCATGAAGAGAAGAGCTTTCTGTGCTTCCGCCGCGGCTGCGATCGGCGCCGCGGCATTCCCGTTCGGGCGTGCGTTTACAGCGGTCTCGGCGGTCACCGCTGACGTCACGGCGGTCACCGGCGCCGGCAAGAAGATCCTGCTGCGCGCCGCAGACGTGGAGGACTTCCGCGCCGGGTTGCGTGGCCAGCTGCTGCTGCCGGAAGTCGCCGGGTACGAAGACGCGCGCAAGATCTTCAACGGCATGTTCGATCGTCGCCCCGCGATGATCGCCCGCTGCCTGGGCGCCGCGGATGTCGTGCGCGCGGTTCGCTTCGCGGCTGCGCACGAACTGCTCGTGGCCGTGCGCGGCGGCGGCCACAGCCTCTCCGGCCAGTCCGTGTGCGACGACGGGCTCATGATCGACCTGTCCTTGATGCGCGGCGTGCGCGTCGAGCCGGGCGAGCGGCTCGCGCGCGCCGGGGGCGGGGCCCTTCTCGGCGATCTCGATCGCGAGACATTGCCATTCGGCCTCGTCACCACCACCGGCACCGTTTCGCATACCGGTGCCGGCGGCCTGACGCTGGGCGGCGGTTTCGGGCGCCTGGCGCGCCGTTACGGCCTGACCTGCGACCAGCTGACCTCGGTCGACGTCGTCACTGCCGACGGACAGTTGCTTCAAGCCAGCGCCACGGAGAATCCCGACCTGTTCTGGGCCCTGCGCGGCGGGGGCGGAAACTTCGGCATCGCGACCTCGTTCGAGTACCGGCTGCATCCCTTCGACGGGCGAGCCGTCGGCGGCCACCTGGTGTTTCCGTTCGAGCAGGCGCGGCCGGCGCTGCGCAATTTCGCCGAGCTGTACGATCGCGCCCCGGACGGCCTGTGGGTCGAGCCGATCCTGACGACGATGCCGGGCGGGGCGCGAGCCCTGGTCCTGGATGTCTGCATGACGGACGGCCTGGAATCGGCGGACGCCGTCCTCGCCCCCTATCGGCGGCTCGGAAAGCCGCTCAAGGACGACCGTCGGGCCGGTGCACTACGTGCAGTTGCAGACGCAGGACGACGAGCGCGCGCGCATCGGCGGGCGCTACTACACGAAGTCGGGATTCGCGGGCAGATCAACGACGACCTGGTCGACACGATGCTGGAGATCATCGGCAGCGCCCCGGTTCCGCGCGCGCGCATTGCCGTGCCGCCGAAAGGCGCCGCCGTCAGCCGCGTCGCGCCCGACGCCACGGCATTCTGGCATCGCGGCGCCCTCTACAGCGTGCTGCTCCAGGCGAGCGGCGACGAGCCCGCTGAAGATGCCGGGAACGTGGCATGGGCCCGGTCGCAATGGCCCCTGCTGGAGAAGTTCACCTCCGGGTTCTATGCGAACACGAATCTCTCGGAGACTCCTTCAGCGCGGGTGCGCGAGGCCTACGGCGGCAACTACGATCGCCTGCTGTCGCTCAAGCGCAAGTACGACCCGACCAATCTCTTCCGGCTGAACGCGAACATCGATCCCAGGGGCGCGGTGAGCTGAGAAGACATTTTCGCGTCACGCGTTTCGCTCAAAACGTCAAAACATCCCCAGCACCACACGAAGGCTGCGTTCGACCGTGGCGAGCTCTGCCGGCGTGAGAACGGTAAGGGGTCCGTCGCCGATGCGGGTTCGGTCCAGCGCGCGAGGCTGATCGACGACGACTTGGCAATCGTCCCTGAGACGATCGCGCGCGAGCACCGTGACTCGCCACAGCTTGAACTGCGGGTATACATGCGTCGTCAGCGGCAGCACCACGACCATCGGCGTGTCGGCGTCGATCAACTCGTCAGCCTGGACGATCAGGACGGGCCGGACCTTGCCGATCTCGCGGCCACGGGACGGATTGAGATTGGCGGTCCAGATCTCGCCGCGCCTCATCGCCGCTTCTTCCCGCGCCGCCTGGCGACGGGCCCGCCGGCATATGGAACTCCGCGCTCGGCCACTCGCAGGCCTTCGTTGTCCAGCGGCACGGCTTCTTCAGCCAGGACGAGGGCGTCCTTGCGGATCTTCGGGTCTGCATAGGCGGCGCGTGCTTCAGCGACGAAAGCAGCCAGGTAGCGCTGTCGCTCTCTTTGCGCGAGGAATTCCGTAATCGCTGCGCGCGCGATCTCCGAGCGTGCCACGCCCTCGCGTCGCGCTTCCTCGTCGAGTCGTGATTCGAGATCGTCCGGTAGTCGCAGGCTGAAACCGGCCATGGATGACATCCATGAGTGATAGATCGTATGACAGAGTGTACTACACATTGCCATACGGCCATGAAAGGTCGTTTCCGCGCAAACGCTACTCGTCAGAAGTCCGCAGCGCGACGCTCCAGCCCTCATCGCGATCCAGCGTCACCTCGACCTGCCAGGGACGACAGCACACCGGGCAGTCCTCGACATAGGACTGCGACTCGCCGCCGCCTTCGTCGATGGCGACGTCGACGGGCTCTCCGCAGTAAGGACAGGTCAGGCCAGGCTCATCGTGCATGGACTACTTCCGGTCTGTAGCGCGTGACATATCGTAGCGGCGCGCCACCTGTACCAACAGGCGGCTGCCGACCCTTGCCAGCCGTGCTACTTTGGCTGGCCCAGGGATGGGTGACCGCATGTTCCAACGCCTCCTCGCCTTGTGCCTGCTGTTTTCGTCGGCCGGCGCCCTTGCGGAGTCGGACGCAGGCCCCTTCACGGTCACGATACTGCCGTTCTCGAGTGCCGACACGCCGGTCGAGGACGTCACCCGCGGCCGGCTCGATGGCGAATTCACGCCTTTCGACTATCGCGCGGCGCGCATTCGCGGCGAACCGTTCTGGTTGCGTCTCGTGCCGCAAGCCGGCCTCGACGCGCCCGCCGATGCGGCACTTGCCGTTCGCAAGGGACGGCAGTTCGAGATTCGCGCCTACGATTCCGGCGTGCGCGCGGGACAGATGCTGATCGCGGCTGCGGTCCTGCCGGAATATCGTGGCGAGGAGACCGCCCTGTTCGCGCTGCCTGTCAGCCGGGCACCGGGCGACCCGGTCTACCTGCGTGTCGATGCGTACGGCGTCGGCGCGGAGCGGCTCGACTTCTCCCTGCCATCGCTCGCAGGCGCACTGTCGCGGGGACGCACGCAGACACGCATGGTGGCCGCCGCCTTCGGCGCGCTGCTCGCCATGTCCCTGACGGCGCTCCTGATCTGCACCGTCATGCCGGCGAGCATCTTTGTCTGGTATGCGTCGCTCTTTTTCATGCAGGCACTTTATATCGCGTTCATCTCCGGCCAGGGCTTCGACTGGCCGCTGCTCAACGCGGCGGTTCCGCTCGGCTCGCACGCCTGGAACCTGCCGGCTGCACTCTCGGGCGCGGCTGCCTGCCTGTTCGTCCGCAAGTTCACGGACATGCGGCGCTACTCTCCGCGCAACTACGTCGTGTTCGGCTGGCTGGCGATCGTCTTCGTGGTGCTCGCGCTCTCGAACTTCGTGCGCATGCCCGCCACGAGTCTGTTCATCACGGCGGTCGGCAACCTGATCTTCCTCGGCACGGCGGTGTACACGCTCGTGGTCGCGTTCCTCGCCTGGCGGCGCGGCAGCCGGCCGGCCGGCTGGTTCCTGCTCGCCTGGGGACTGCTCGAGGTGATGACGATCTGGACCGCCGCGAAGTCCATCGTCGGCGCGGGCGAGTCGCTGCTCTTCTACGGTCTTCCGCTGTCGATGGTGGCGGCGTCGATCCTGGTCGCGCTCGGCATTGCGGATCGCCTGCGCGAGCAGCGCGCGGCGCTGTCGGACGCCGAACGGCGGGCGCAAACCGATCCACTCACGGGCGTCCTCAACCGCCGCTCCCTGATCGAGCGCCTGGACGCCGCCTGCGCCCGCGCACAGGCGCGCGGGCTCCCGGTCGCGCTCCTGTTCATCGACCTCGACCACTTCAAGAGCATCAACGACACGCGCGGCCACCTCGCGGGGGATGCCTGCCTGCGGGCCGTGATCGGCCCGATCCAGAAGGAGCTGCGCAAGTCCGACGTGATCGGGCGTTACGGCGGCGAGGAGTTCGTCGTGATCCTGAGCAGCGCCGACGCACACGCCGCGGAGACGATCGCCCAGCGCATCCGCGAGCGCGTGGAAGGACTCGCGATCGAGGGGTTCGGCGAACCGATCCGGTTCACCTGCAGCATCGGCGTGGCGGCCAGCGACTCGCTCAAGGTCTGGGGCGACGAGCTGGTGGCGAGCGCGGATGCCGCGGTGTACGTCGCGAAGGGAGCGGGGCGGAACCAGGTGCACGTGGCGATGCCGGTGGCGGCGTAGCGACTCAGGGCAGCTCCAATCCCCCTTGTTCCCGATGCAGCCGCCGCAGCTGCTCGCCGAGCGCATCGACATTGGCCTCGGTCGCGTCCAGGGCGGCCAGCCGCTCCGGCGGCATCCATTGGCGCGCTTCACTGCGCAGCCAGTCACTCTGCTGCCGCCACTGCGCGGCCTGCCGGTTGGTTTCCTCAGTCAGCTTCGCGCGCTCTTCGACCTGCGGCAGGCCGTAGCCGCTGTCCGGCAGCAGCGCCGCCGGGCGGCTGAGGAAGCCTTCCAGGCGCAGGACGTCCTGCACGGCGGCGAGCGCCTTTGCGCCGTCCGCGGGCCGGTCCACAGCCCGGCCCAGGAAATGTCGCTTGAGTTCGTCGCGCGCGAGCAATTCCTGGCGGCGCAGCGCGGCCTGTTCGAGCAGCAGCAGCGCGGCGCTCGCGCGCAGGTCCGCGCGCGCGAGCCAGGGCGCGCGTTCGACCGCGGGCAGGTCCAGCCAGTCCTGCGCGTCCTCCTGCGGCAACTGCAACGCCTGCCGGGCCACGTCGAACATCGCCTCGTAGCGCGCGCTCAGGGATTCGAAGTAGTAGCCGACGCGCAGTGGCCTCCGTGCGATCGTCCAGCACCGTGACGTCCGCAATGCCGGCGCGCTCGAGCCTGCGCAGGAGGCCAGTCGGCGTGATGCTGGACAAGATCCTCGCCGGCGAGCCGCGGCACGCCGTCGTGCAGCAGCTTGAAGGTCTCCACGGCGCAGTTGTTGCTGAGGAAGTAGTAGCGGCCGTCGTAGCTCCAGTGCAGCCGCGCGGTGCGTTCCAGGAGGGCTGCGATCTCGGCCGCGTCCAGCTGCAGGGGAATCGACTGCAGGCCGCGCAGCTCGACCCGGGTGTACTCCTCGATCACCTGCTCGAGCGGCAGCACGAACAGGCGCGAGGGGTAGGAGCCCGTCAGTCCGCGCCAGCTGGAGATCTGCACGTCGCCCACGAACGCGCGGAACGACAGCACCAGGTGGTACTGCAGGTCGAGCCGGCAATCGGGCCCGCGCGCGCGGTCCGGCGCGCAGACCACGAGCCGCAGCATGCTGTGGCCCCAGCGGCTCATCGGCCGCTCGTTGCCTTCGGCGAGCAGGTACTCGACCGCGTAGACACGCTCGGGGTCGAGCTGCAGCAGCGGCGACTGACCTGCGTCGTCGCTGGCCTGCAGGTACCACGTAGTCGGGCGCGCAGTCGGCTTGCGGCGGGTCGCTGCCGAAATGCGCGGCGAAATGGCCGTACAGGTCCGGCCGGCGGCAGGCGTAGGCCGGATCCAGCAGGAAGTATTCGAGGTTCACCGCGACGAATTCGACCGGGCTCGTGAGCTCGTAGCGGTCCGGGCTGCGATCGCTGAAGGCGTTGTCCGGGTTGCGCAGGCCGAGGCGCATCGGGCTGACCTGCCAGCCGGCGAGGTCCAGCAGGCGCGGATCGCGCGAGAGCCGGCCTTGCGGCGTGCGGTCGTAGAAGTGCGCGAGCTCATGGATGACCGCCGATAGCGCCGCGCGCGTGGCCGGATCCTCGAGGCCGGCATCGTGCGGACGCGCCATCCAGCCGTCGAGCAGCGCGCGATCCAGCAGCAGCCGCCGCGCCTTTGCACGGCCGTGGACCTGCGCGGGCAGGTCGTCGCGCCATTCCACTTCGATGCGTTGGTCCAGCGCGTCCGCCCAGGCGGCGGGCAGGCGCTGGACGGCGTCAGCCAGGAGTTCGCGCGTGGCCGCGGCCTGGGCCGGTGTCAGTGAATCGTCGACCGGCTGCAGCTGGACCGACGCCTGCGCCCATCCGGTCGCAGGCCAGCAGGCACAGCGCCGGCCACGCTGTTCGCAGCCGGCGCCCCGGGCTCACAACGCCAGGATGGCCTGCGCGAGCTGCATGTCGCTGGCGCGCTGCGCGCCCGCATTGTGCTCACGCAGGTGCCGCAGCGCCGCTTCCAGCTGGGCGCCGCGGATGCGGCCGTCGCTGGCGACGAAGCTGGCGGCGTCGTCGCGGGCTTGCAGCACGAGCTTGTCGTCGGGCGTCGTGGTCTTGGACGAGGCCGACGACCCGCCGGCGGCGGAGCTGGCCGAGGAGGCGAAGCTGCCCGCGAGGGCCGGGGTGATGGAACACGCCGCGAGGGCGCAGATCAGGGTCGTTCGGATCATTGGGGGAATCTCGCGAAGGGTTGGATGAGGGTCTCGGAGGCTATCCTACTGGTCTGCTTCGCGCGACGAAACGTGATTCAGCGCGATGACCCATTGGCCGTCGCGCTTGCGCATCAGCCGGGTGTTGATGCCGTCCTGCGGGTTCTGCGGGCGGTCAAGCTGGTAACGGCTGATCAGCTGCGCGGCATCCGGCGCCAGCATCTCGATGCGGATGTCGAAGAAGCGCAGGCGGCCGCGAGTCTCTTCCGAGGCGCCGTAGTCGCGGATGTAGTGATCGAGCGTGCCCTGCCAGTCCTTCTGGAACTGGCCGCGCGAGACGAAGATCACGTCGGGGTTCGCGAATCCCTCCATGTACCCGCGGAAGTCGCCGCGGTTCCAGGCCGCTTCCATGCGGGTGATGAGCGCAAGGATCGCTTCCTTCTCGGCGGCCTCATCCGCTGCGATTGCGGGCGGGGAGCTTGCGGTCACGAGCGCGAAAGCGACGAGGAGTGATCGTATGCGGGTGTTCATGTCGCATTTTTACGCCTTTTCGGCGTAACGCGTTACGCCCAAACGAGGCGAAAACGACATGCCCGGGTCGGACGACACCGACCCTGGCGCTTTTCACTACAATCCGCGGGTGCCGCAGGAACCCCACGTCAGCGAATACCACGACTCGATGGTCGCGTTCCTGGAGTGGATCTGGGGACGCGACTTCATGGCGCCCGGCGGCGAGGGCAACGTGGACAAGATGGTCGAAGGGATCGACCTCGCCGGCAAGCACGTGCTCGACATCGGCTGCGGCATCGGCGGGCCGGCCTTCGTGCTGGCGCGCAAGTACGGAGCGCATGTCACGGGCATTGACCTCGAACCGCAGCTCATCGCGCGCGCCACGCGACGCGCGGCGGAGCTCGGGCTGTCGGAGCAGGCGGACTTCAGGACCGTCTCCCTCGGCGACCTGCCGTTTCCCGACCGCAACTTCGACCTCGTGTTCACCTCGGGGGCGCTGACGCAGACCGAGGACAAGGCCGGCATCGTCGCCGAATGCCTGCGGGTGCTGAAGCCGGGCGGCATCCTCACCTGCTACGACTGGCTGAAGAACGACGCGCCGATCAGCGACGACATGCGCTACTTCTTCAAGATGGAGGGGCTGACCTACAACCTGATCAGCCTCGCCGACCTGGGCCGCTATCTGGTGGACGCGGGATTCGAGGACGTCACGATGGAGGACGCCTCGGACTGGTATCGCCGCGAGTCACGGCGCGAATACGACCGGATGCGGGGACCGGGCAGGTCCGAGGTGGTCGCGCTGATCGGCGAGTCGCAGGCCGCGCACATGATCGAGGACTGGCGATCGATGGTCGTCGTCTGCGAGAAGGGCGAGCTGCGCCAGGGGTACACGCGGGCGCGACGCCCCGGGCGTCACTGAGCGGGTTGCTTGTCCTTCAGCATGAAGACGAGGATCTTCACCGGCTCCGTCGCGCTGGCGTTCTCCGAGACGACGTGCTCGTCCGCGGGGTTCTCGTAGAACGTCTCGCCCGGCCCGAGCACGAGCCGCTCGCCCCCCGCGACCTGCGTCGCGTAGCGGCCTTCGAGCACGTAGACGACGACGTGCGCGTGGTGACGGTGCGAGGCTGAAGCGCCGCCGGGCAGGTACTCGACGGTCGCGACCGTGATCTCCTTGCCGGCGAACTCGGGGACGTCTTTGGCCAGCAGGGGGACGACCGTGGGCTTCGCCGCCCCGGCGGCGTCGAGGGCGACGGCAGAACCGGCCAGCAGGGCGAGGGCCGTGGCCGCGAATACGGGGATTGCGCTCCGGAGACTCATGGGCATGTCATCCTTGCAAAACGTGAAGGTTAACGCATGAGCGAAATCCGGGATGCCATCGTCATCGGCGGCGGCCACAACGGCCTCACCGCCGCCGCCTACCTCGGCCGCGCGGGCCTGAGGACGCTCGTGCTCGAGCGGCGCGCCGTGCTCGGCGGCGCCGCGGTGACCGAGGAGTTCCATCCCGGCTATCGCAACTCCGTCGCCTCGTACACCGTGAGCCTGCTGCGGCCCGAGGTGATCGACGAACTCGAGCTGAAGCGGCACGGCTACGAGCCGATCCGGATGCACGCGCATCTCAGCCTGTTGCAGGACGGGCGCGCGCTGCTGATGACCGGGGACGAAGCGCATGACCGCGCCGCGGTCGGCCGCTTCTCCGCGCGCGACTACGACAACATGAAGCGCTTCGATGCCGCCGTGGACCGGGTGGGGCAGGTGATCCGCGCGCAGTGGCTGAAGCCGCCGCCCGCGCTCGGCGGCGGGATCATGGACCTGCTGACGCCTGCTGCCCGCGGGGCGGGCGATCCGCGGCCTCTCGCTCGAGGACCGGCACCTCTTCATGCAGCTCCTGACCTCGCCCGCGAACGAGATCGCGGAGCGCTGGTTCGAGAGCGAGGCGATGCGCAACTTCACCGCCGGTCACTGCGTGTCCGGCAACTTCGCGAGCCTCGATGCGCCGGGCTCCGCGATCCCGTACTTCCATCACGCGCTCGGCGAGTTCGAGGGCGAGCGCGGCGCCTGGGGCCACGCGCGCGGCGGCATGGGTGCCATCACGCAGGCGATGGCGGCCTCCGGCCGCGCGCACGGCGTCGAGTACCGCACGAGTGCCGCCGTGGAACGCATCCTGCTGGAGGGCGGCCGCGCCGTCGGCGTGCGGCTGGAAGGCGGCGAGGAATTCCGCGCCCGCCACGTGCTCGCGAACACCGACCCGAAGCGCACCTTCCTGAAGTTCGTCGGCCGCGAGAACCTGCCGGCGGGATTCGCCGACGGCATCGAGCGCCTGCGCATGGGCCACGCGACCGTGCGCATGAACCTGGCGCTGTCCGGTCCGCCGCAGTTCGCCGCGCTGTCCGGCGCGGAAGCCGACCTCGCCCGCGGCGGCTCGATCACGATCTTCCCGACGCGGGAGCAGATCGAGATCAACTACCGCGCCGCGCTCGCAGGCCAGATCATCGACGAGCCTTACCTCGACATCCGCATTCCCTCGGCGATCGACGACACGCTCGCGCCGCCGGGGCACCACGTGATGAGCCTGATCGGCAAGTACTACCCGTATCGATTGGCCGAAGGGCAGGGCTGGGACGAGATCGGCCCGTCGGTCGCCGATCGCATCCTGGAAAAACTGGAAGCGCTACCTTCCGAATCTGCGGCAACTCATCGTCGGCCGGCAGTTCCTGACGCCGCTGGACCTCGAGCGCGTGTTCGGCCTCACCGAGGGCGACATCTTCCACGGCCGCCACGACCTCGACCAGATCTTCGGCCTGCGCCCGCACCCGCAGGCGGCGCAGTTCGCGACGCCGATCCCCGGGCTCTACCTCTGCGGCTCCGGCGCCCATCCGGGCGGCGCCGTCTCCGGCGCGCCGGGGCGGAATGCCGCGATGCGGGTGATCAAGGATGCGAAGCGGTCCCGGTGATTGAAAATCGGCAAACCGACACCAAGATGCAATATCCGCAGCCCCCGAGCGGTCTCATCATCCAATAGCCCCCACGGCAGGAGGCCAGGCATGAACCGATTCGCCAAGGATCCCGCAGCCCTCGCAAAGCTCACCCCCGAGCAGCACCGGGTGACGCAGCTCTGCGGCACCGAACCGCCGGGCACGGGCGCCCTGCTGCACAACAAGGAGCCGGGCATCTACGTGGACGTCGTCTCGGGCGAGCCGCTGTTCGCCTCGACGGACAAGTTCGACTCCGGTTCCGGATGGCCGAGCTTCACGAAGCCGATCGAGTCCGCCAACGTCAAGGAGCTGTCGGACGAGAGTCACGGCATGGTCCGGACCGAGGTGCGCTCGGCGCACGGCGACAGCCATCTCGGCCACGTCTTCAACGACGGCCCGCGCAATCGCGGCGGGCTGCGCTATTGCATCAACTCGGCCTCGCTCCGTTTCATCCACCGGGATGACATGGAGAAAGCGGGATACGGGGCATACTTGAGCCAGGTAGGAGACAAGCAATGACCACTGAACGCGCAGTGCTCGCCGGCGGATGCTTCTGGGGCGTGCAGGACCTGTTTCGCAAGTATCCGGGCGTGGTCTCGAGCCGCGTCGGGTACACCGGCGGCAATACGCCGAATGCGACCTACCGCAACCATGGCTATCACGCCGAGGCGGTCGAGATCCTGTTCGATCCGGCGAAGATCAGCTTCCGGAAGATCCTGGAGTTCTTCTTCCAGATCCACGACCCGTCGACGAAGAACCGCCAGGGCAACGACATCGGCACGAGCTACCGGTCGGCCATCTACTTCACGACCGACGAGCAGCGCCGCGTCGCCGAGGACACGATCGCGGACGTCGACGCTTCCGGGATCTGGCCCGGCAAGGTCGTGACCGAGGTCGCGCCCGCGGGCGACTTCTGGGAAGCCGAGCCCGAGCACCAGGACTACCTCCTGCGTACGCCCGGCGGCTACACCTGCCACTTCGTGCGGCCGGACTGGACGCTGCCGAGGCGCAAACAAAGCCAGGCGGGATGAAGAAGCCGCTCCATCCCGAACTGGAGGCGGTCAGCCGCGCGCTGCAAAGAGTCCACAAGGAGATCCTCGAGGCGGAGGGCGCGTACCTGCCGGGACGATCGGCACTCACGCTGCTCGACCGCCTGCTCAACGATCCCGAGTGGGCCTGGCTGCGCGCGCTCTCGCACCTGATCGCCGAACTCGACGAGACCCTCGCCGGGGACGAAGCCGTGACACCCGCCAGTGCCGCGAGTGCCGCGGCCCGTGTGCGTGCGCTCGTGTTCGGGATCGGCGAACCGCGCGACGATGCATTCCTCGATCGCTATCGTCCGCTGCTTCAGCACAGCGCGGCGCTGGCGAGTGCGCACGGCGAGCTGAAGCGCCTGGTGGATGCTATCCCTGCCGTGGGGTAACGCGGCTCGACCACAGCAGGTGACCGAGGCCGACCCACAGCAGGGCGACGGCGACCCACTGCCAGAACGCGAAGCTCAACCACGGCGAAACGCCCATCTCGCGCCAGCGGTGGTCGACCCAGCCCAGGTCGCGCTGGTCGAAATAGATCACGATCTGCGTGATGAAAATCGCCGCCAGCGGCGCGGCCACGACCAGCGCGCCGGTCCTGCCGAGCTTCAGGCGCTGCCAGTAGAGTCCGAGCAGGCCGGTATAGAGTCCGGCAAACGCGGCGACCGCGAGCGCCTCGTGGCCGTTGTTCACGAGCGACGAAAAACGCACGAACACCAGCCGTTCGATGCCGACGGCCATGCCGAACAGGATGCCGGCGCGCAGGGCGACGATGGGCCAGCGCCGGTCGCCGACGGAATCCCGCAGGCAGGAAACGACCGGCCAGAGCGCGAGCATCGAGAAACCGAGCGCGACCGAGAACCACCGGCCGCCCTCGGGGTTGTGCTTGCGCGAGGCGAGTTCGGAGACGACCCGGTACATCCAGTCGTACGGCGGGTCCGGGAAGTACCGGGCCGCCATCAACACGCCCGCGGCGAAGGTCGCGAACGCGAGCGCAAAAGCCCAGACCGCGATCAACCATCGTGCGTCCTGGGAAGTCGGCCCGTTCATCGTGCTGCGAAGTGTAAACTGCGCACCCATCGCCGACCGACCTCCGAGGGAGTACGCATCATGAGCCTGAATCGCCGGGACTTCGTTGCAACCGTGGGCCTGTCGCTGGTCGGCAGCGCGGTCTCCCGCACGGCCACCGCGAAAGAGGCCCCCGCCATCCCCGCGGTGGACGGGAATTCCGACTGGGCCGCGGTGCGGGCGCAGTTCGACCTCGACCCGGACTGGATGCACTTCTCGCAGTTCTACATCGTTTCCCACCCGAAGCCGGTGCGCGAGGCGATCGGGCGCCTGCGCGACAGGCTGGACCACAGCCCCTTCGCGACGGTCGAGCACGGCATGGGCTTCGACGTCTTCCTCGGCGAGGAGGCGCAGGAGGTGGCGTATCCGGTGCGCGTGCAGCGCGCGGCCGCAAGCTATGTCGGCGGCAAGCCCGAGGAGATCGCCCTCACGGACAGCACGACGCAGGGGCTCGCGCTCGTCTACCAGGGGTTGAAGCTCAAGCCGGGCGACGAGATCCTGTGCACGACGCACGATCACTACGTGCATCACGAGGCGATTCGCCTGGCGGCGGAGAAGTCGGGTGCGAGCTGGCGGCGCGAGCCGCTGTACGCCGATTCGGCGACCGCTTCCGTCGACGAGATGGTCGCGAACCTCAAGCGCGCCATCGGCCCGAAGACGCGCGTCGTGGGCATCACCTGGGTGCACTCGAGCAGCGGCGTGAAGATCCCGGCGCGCGCGCTGACCGAGGTCGTGGCCGAGGCCAACGCCGGTCGCGGCGAGAAGGACCGCATCCTGGTCGTCCTCGACGCCGTGCACGGCTTCGGCAACCAGGGCGAGCAGGTCGCGAAGCTCGGCGCCGACTTCGTCGCCGCCGGCACGCACAAGTGGATCTTCGCGCCGCGCGGCACCGGCATCCTCTGGGTGCCGGAGAAGAACTGGGGCCTGCTCAGCCCGACGATCCCGACGTTCTACGACATCGAGCCCTTCGCCGCGTGGGAGAACGATCGCCCGCCGAACGCGCCGACCAGCATCTCGTGGATCTCGCCCGGCGGCTTCAAGGCCTTCGAGCACCAGTGGGCGATGGGCGACGCCTTCGAGTTCCACGAGCGCATCGGCCGCCAGCGCATCGCGGACCGGATCGCCGCGCTCAACACGCAGTTGAAGGACGGCCTGGCGAAGATCCCGAAGGTGAAGGTGCTGACGCCGCGCGATCCCGCGCTGTCGGCCGGCATCACCTGCTTCGAGGTGGAAGGGCAGAGCGCGAGCCAGACGGTGCACGCGCTGCACGCCCGCAAGGTCGTGGCCTCGACCTCGCCGTACAAGATCTCGAAGGCGCGGCTCGCGCCGAGCCTGGTCAACGACGAGCGCGAGGTCGAAGCGGCGCTGCGCGCGGTGCGGGATCGCCTGACGACCGTCCATTTCGAGCGATTTGCGCGTAACTGGTTACGGCTAAAAGCGCAATTTGGAAACTCCCGCCGCGAGTCAGGACGTCGCTGCAGCGCGTCACCAACCGACCGCTCGCGCGGATGCAGGTGCGCCAGGAACTGCTCCGTCGCCGCGCGCCACGAGAACTTCCGCGCATGTGCCGCCGAATCCTCGCGCCTGACCTTGAGTGCCTCGAGGCAGGCGGTGCGCAGGTCCTCGTGCATCACGCCGGCATTCGAATCGCCGAGCACGTCCAACGGGCCGGTGACGGGATAGGCCGCGACCGGCAGGCCGCAGGCCATCGCCTCCAGCAGCACCAGCCCGAAGGTGTCGGTCTTGCTCGGGAACACGAACACGTCCGCCGAGGCGTACACCTCCGAAAGCTCCCACTGGTTGAGGACGCCGAGGTAGTTCACCTCCGGGTAGCGCGCCCGGATTCCGGCGAGCGCGGGACCCTCGCCCGCGACCCACTTCGAGCCGGGCAGGTCGAGCGCGAGGAAGGCCTCGATGTTCTTCTCCACGGCCACGCGGCCGACGTACAGGAAGATCGGCGGCGTGGTGTTCAACCGGGCGCCCTTGCGCGACTTGAAGATGTCGAGGTCCACGCCCCGCGACCAGAGCACGACGTTGGTGAATCCGTTGGCCTCCAGGTCTTTCTTCACGACGACGGTCGGCGCCATGACGGCCTTCGATGGCCCGTGGAACCAGCGCAGGAAGGCGTACGTCCACGAGAGCGGCATGCCGCTGCGTGCATGGACGTATTCCGGGAAGCGCGTGTGATACGCGGTGGTGAACGGGATATCCCGCTGCATCGCGAACCGCCGCGCCGCGAGTCCCAGCGGGCCCTCGGTCGCGATGTGGATGGCATCGGGATCGAGTTCGGCGAGGCGGCGCCTGACCTTCCCGCCCGGGAGGAGCGACAGGCGGATGTCCGGGTAGGTCGGGCAGGGCAGCGTCCGGAACTCCAGCGGCGTGATCATCTCCACCGTGTGGCCCAGGAGCTGCAGTTCGCGCGCGGTGTTCTTGAGCGTGCGCACCACGCCGTTGACCTGCGGTTCCCAGGCGTCCGTGATGAGCGCGATCTTCATGCGGCCACCGGCATCTCGTCGGCGATGCGGCCGAGGTTCATCGGTGCCTCCAGGCGGTTGCGCCAGTGGATGAGTTTCATTTCGCCGCTCGACGTCTCGGCGAGCGCAGTCAGGCTCTCGACCCAGTCGCCGTCGTTGTAGTAGAGGATGCCGTCGATCTCGGTGGCCTCGGCCTTGTGGATGTGGCCGCAGACCACGCCGTCGCAGCCGCGCCGGCGCGCCTCGCGGGTCATGACGTGCTGGAAGTCGGAGATGAAGTTGACGGCGTTCTTGACCTGGTGCTTCAGGTACTGCGAGAGCGACCAGTACGGCATGCCGAGCTTCTGCCGCACGGCATTGAACCAGCGGTTCAGCTTCAGCAGCAGCCGGTAGATCCTGTCGCCGAGGTGCGCGAGCCAGCGCGCGTGCTGCATCACGGCGTCGAAGAGATCCCCGTGCACGACCCACAGGCGCTTGCCGTCCGCCGTCACGTGGATGGCGTCTTCGGCCACCGTGATGCCGCCCAGCTGCAGGCCGATGAACTGGCGCAGACGCTCGTCGTGGTTGCCCGGGATGAAGATGACCTTCGTGCCCTTGCGCGCGGCGCGCAGGATCTTCTGCACGACGTCGTTGTGCGCCTGCGGCCAGTACCAGCCCTTCTTCAGGTGCCAGCAGTCGAGGATGTCGCCGACCAGGTAGAGCGTGTCGGCCGTGTGCGTGCGCAGGAAATCGAGCAGGTAGTACGCCTGGCAGCCCGGCGTGCCGAGGTGGATGTCGGACAGCCAGATCGCCCGGTAGTGGTAGTGCTCGTCTACCTTCGCCAGCATGCGTGCAGTTAGCCACGCAGATGTTAAGGTTTCGTGAAAATCTCCCGGCTTTTTGAGATATGTTGAGTAAGTCGTTGTAAGGTAGCGTGTATCCGCAGTGGAGGTGCACCGTGCGTGAATTTCATCGAAATACAGTGACCGTCATCCTGGGTCTCGTCGCCGTCTCCGCAGCGGCGCAGACGCCGATCGTCTATCCCGCGAAGGGGCAGAGCGCGGAGCAGCAGCAGAAAGACGAAGGCGAGTGCGCGGCCTGGGCGAAGCAGACCACCGGGATCGATCCGGTGGTGCTGGCCGCGACACCGGCGCCAGCGCCGGTCGCCGCCGCTCCTGCACAGCCGCAGCAGACGGGCCCGCAGGGCGAGCGCGCGAAGGGCGCAGTGCGCGGCGCCGCGGCCGGCGCGATCGTGGGCGAGGTCGTCGACAACGATGCGGGCGGAGGCGCAGCGGCGGGGGCCGCCGTTGGTGCGGTAGCCGGCGGCAGCCGTGCGCGTCGCGACCGGCGCAACCAGCAGGAACAGGCGACCCAGCAGCAGGAACAGGCCGCGGCGCAGAACAAGGCGGCGCAGGACCAGGCCGAGGCGCAGAAGCAGCAGCAGCTCGCCACGTACCAGCGCGCCAATGCCGCCTGCCTGGAAGGCCGGGGTTACGTCATCAAATAGCCGCCGAAGTCGAGCGCGTGCAACGGCAGGCTCACGGGACGGGGATTCCTTACGCTGCGGAAGGTCGCGTGCTCGAAGACCCGGCTAGCGATTTCGCCGTCGAGGGGTGCTTTGAGCGACGCTATCGTGGCACGCAGCCGGTCTGCCTCGAGTTGCGTGGCGATGTAGCACCAGCGCCACACCAGGACGCCGTGGTCATGGCGGGTCAGGTAGTACGCGCAGTGACGCTGGCTTTCATAGCGATGGGCTTCCCCGGATTCCTCGAGCTGGTGCGCCACGCCGAACCGGGTTCCGTGGGGCAATGATCCGAGAACTTCCTTCAGTTCCTCGGACGTCGTTGCGAGCACCATGCGGACGACCTGGTTGAATGTTGCCTCGGTCATGGCCGTCTATCTCACGCTCATCGACGCGTGCCGGTAGCCGGCGCAAGGAGAATCAGCGCGTAGGACTACATCCCCTCAGTGGGATGTCGGCGAGCCCGGCTGGTACGCCTCCGGCCCCTGCCGCCGGATCAGCAGGTTGCGCATCTCCCACTGCGACTGTTCGGGTACGTCGCGCAGGAAGCGCACTTCGCCCGCCGCCTGCACGGCGACCGGGACGCCCTGCTCGAACAGCACGCGGTTGCCGGACAGTGCCGGCACTTTCTCGCCGGGCGTGATGACGCCGACGAGGTTGAGCGGATCCGCCGCCGAGATCGAGACGCGATCCATCGCTCCGTCGCGCGCGACGGACCGCAGCAGGTCCGCCGCCTCCGGCAACGCGAACTGCTCGCCGGCGAAGCCGCTGACGAAGCGCCCGCCGCGGATCTCGCCGCGCGCCTCCATCCGCCGATACACGTAGAAGAGCTCGCGCCAGGGCGGCAGTCCGCTCTCGCGCTCGAGCAGCTTGCGGAACACGACGCCGTACCGCCGCAGCAGCACGCGCGCGATGTGGTCCACCGCGGGGTCGCCGAGCGCCTGGCTGTCTGCCGCGACGGGCGCGCGCCGCGGCAGGCTCCAGCGGCCGGCGTCATCCACGTCGGTCAGCGGGCGGCGGTACTGGCGCAGCTTCTCGCGCCGCTTCTTCGACGTGATCAGCGCCCGCACGCCCGCGAAGGAATCCGATGTCACGCGCCCGCGGCTGACGAGCTCGCCGAGGCCCTGCTCCAGCTCGGTGCGGAGCATGCCGGTGTCGTGCAGGAGGTCGTTGAAGAACGAGGCGCCGTGCTCGCGCAGGCTCTCGAGGATCTTCTGCGCGCGCGGCGAGAGACCTTCCGCCGGGACCGGGGCGTCGAGCCGCTTCTGCCAGTGCGCGAGCGCCTCGCGTCCGACCAGCGTGATGGGCGTCGAGCGCACCGGCGCGGTGGCCGGCGCCAGTTCGCTCGCCGGTCGCCTCGGCCGCCCGGTACCAGGCGATGCGCCCGGCGGCGCAGAGCTTGTCGAGCACTTGCGGCAGGTACTGGCGTACGCGCAGCGGCAGGATGTCCCGCTCCCAGGCGCCGGCCGGCACCGCGCAGCCTTCCAGTTCCTGCAGCACGGCGAGCAGTCCGGCTTCGCCCTCGCGCCGCTCGTCGCGGCCCTCCATCGCCACCCGCTGCCAGCGGAACAGGAAGCGCATGAGCTGCGCGGGCGGCACGGCCTGGATCTCGCTGCGCTTGCGGTCGCGCGAGTAGCGGTGGATGCGCAGCAGGAGCCGCCGGTCGCACCATTCCTCGACGTTTCCGCGGAAACGTCCGCGCATCACCGAGCCCTGGGATTCGAGCAGGAGCAGGGCCGCGCGTACCTGCGATTCCGGCAGGGCGATGGAGACGGCGAGCGCCGACTCCGTCACCGGGCCCAGCAACTCGAGGCGGCTGCGCAGGATCTCCGCCAGTGCTTCGAGATCCCCAGCCCTGGCACGATTCGAACTCCGCCGAACGCTCGACCGCGACCCAGAGGCCCTCGTGGAAAACCACGCGCCGCTCGTCGCGCAGCCGCGCGAGCAGCGCCTTCCAGGGCTCGATCTCGGGCAGCGTCAGGAAGCCGTGGACCACGAGCGCGTCGTGCAGCTCGTCGTGGTTGCCGACTTCCGGCCAGGCCTCGGACTTCACGCGCTCGATGGCCTCCGGATCCAGCCGGCCGAGGTCGGCGGCGTCCTGGGGCTCGAGCAGCCGCTGGGTTGAGATCGAGCGCGTGCGCCGGCCCTCCGCGTCGCCGTCGTCGAGGAAGGCGTAGGGCTTCGCGCCGATGATGGCGTGCGCGAGCGGCGACGGTCCCGTGAGGTCGCGGCACTCGACGGTCACCGAGCCGTCTTCGATGCGTGCGAGCAGCGCGAGGAAGCCGTCCACGTCCATGGTCTCGTGCAGGCAATCCCACAGCGTCTGCGCCACCAGCGGGTGATCGGGAATCTCGCGCGGGCCGGTGATGTTCTCCAGGCACGCGAGCTGGTCCGGGAACACGACCGCCATCAGGTCCTCGGAGTCCGCGCGCTGGAACGGGGCGGGCAGGCGCTTGCCGTTGCGGATGCGCCGGACGGCGAGCGCGATGGCGGCGTTCCAGCGCCAGCGCGTGCCGAACATCGGCGCGTCGAGCAGCGCCTGCACCAGCACGTCCTTCGCGGTGGCGGACTTCAGGAATTCCTTCACGTCCTCGAGCGGGAAGCTGTGCGTGGGCCCGAGCGAGAGCACGATGCTGTCCTCGAGCGCCGAGGCCTGCAGCTCGAAGTTGAACTGGCGGCAGAAGCGCTTGCGCAGCGCGAGGCCCCAGGCGCGGTTCACGCGCGAGCCGTAGGTCGAGTGGATGACGAGATGGGTGTCGCCGACCTCGTCGAAGAAGCGCTCGAACACGACGGTGTCGAGCGTCGGAAGCAGTCCGAGCGCGAGCTTGCCGGCGGCGAGGTACTGCGCGAGCTGGTTCGCGGCGACGGCATCGAGCCCGATCTCGCCTTCGAGCCACTGCTCGCAGTCCTCGGGCGCGCCGTCGAGCTTCTCCATCGCGTTCTCGCGCAGGCGCGAGACGGCGGCGGACAGCTCGTCGCTGCGGGCCGGCGCCTCGCCGAACCAGAACGGGATCGTCGGCGGCTGGCCGCGCGCGTCCTCGACGAAGACCTTGTTCACCTCGACCTTCTGCACCTTGTAGGAGGTGTTGCCGAGCTGGAAGATGTCGCCGGGCAGGCTCTCGAAGGCGAAGTCCTCGCCGATCGAGCCGATGCGCAGGCCCTCCGGGTTCAGCACCACGTCGTAGTCGAACTGGTCCGGGATCACGCCGGCGTTGGTCACGGCGGTGAGCCGCGCGCCTTTCCGCGGGCGCAGGCGCCGGTTGACCGTGTCGTAGTGCAGGTAGGCCCCGCGCCGGCCGCGCCGGGTCGAGTAGCCCTCGGCGAGCATCTGCAGGACCTGCTCGAATTCCTCTGCGGTCAGGTCTGCGTAGGGCTGCGCGCCGCGGAACGCCTCGAACAGCTCGTCCACGCCCCACTCGCGGCAGGCGACTTCCGCCACGACCTGCTGCGCGAGCACGTCCAGCGGCTTCGCCGGCACGCGGATCCGGTCGAGCTCGCCGCGGCGCACGCTGTCGAGGAGGGCGGTGCACTCGACCAGGTCGTCGAGCGAGAGCGGGAACAACCGCCCCTTCGGCGTCGCGCCGACCGCATGGCCCGCGCGGCCGACGCGCTGCAGGAAGGCCGAGATCAGCCGCGGCGTGCCCATCTGGCAGACCAGGTCGATGTCGCCGATGTCGATGCCGAGCTCGAGCGAGGAGGTGGCGATCAGCGCCTTGAGCTCGCCCGCCTTCAGGCGTGTCTCGGCGTTGAGCCGATGTTCCTTCGACAGGCTGCCGTGGTGGGTCGCGACGTGCTCGGCGCCGATCCGCTCGGCGAGGTGGCGCGTCGCGCGCTCGGCGAGCCGCCGGTTGTTGACGAAGATGAGCGTGGTGTTGTGCGACTGGATCAGCTCCGCGAGCCGGTCGTACAGCTCGCCCCAGACCTCGTTCGACATCACCGCCTCGAGCGGCGAGCGCGGCAGTTCCAGCGCGAGGTCGCGCTCGCGCACGTGGCCGGTGTCCACGATCTCGGCGGCCTCGCCCCGCGCGCCGACCAGGAAGCGGGCCATGTCCTCGAGCGGCTTCACCGTCGCGGAGAGGCCGACCCGCACCGGCGGCTTGCCGCACAGCGCGTCCAGCCGCTCGAGCGAGAGCATCAGGTGCGAGCCGCGCTTGCTGCCCGCGACCGAGTGCAGCTCGTCCACGATCACGCTGCGCACGCTCTTCAGCATCGTGCGGCCGGATTCCGAGGTCAGCAGGATGTAGAGCGACTCCGGCGTCGTCACCAGGATGTGCGGCGGGGACTTGCGCATGCGGTTGCGCTCGAACGCCGAGGTGTCGCCGGTGCGGACCGCGTCGCGGATCGGCACGTCGTCGCACGCCCATGCTCGAGGAGCTGGTCGCGGATGCCGGCGAGCGGCTCCTGGAGGTTCTTCTGGATGTCGTTCGAGAGCGCCTTCAGCGGCGACACATAGAGGACGTGCACCTCGTCGGTGAGGCCGTGCGCGATGCCCTCGACCACCAGGTCATTGATGGCGGAGAGGAAGGCGGCGAGCGTCTTGCCCGAGCCGGTCGGCGCGGCGATCAGGGCGTTGCGGTGCTTCGAGGTGACGGCCCAGGCGCGGGCCTGCGCCTGCGTCGGTTCAGGGAAGCGGCTGCGGAACCACCCGGCGACGGCCGGGTGGAAACTGGAGAGAGGGTCCGGGGACATTGGCCCATTCTGGACGGGTGGGTGGCTCAGGTCACGAGCCAGGGGGCGCGGCCGGGGCGCGCCCGGTGTCGACTTTGTCGCGCAGGCACTTTCACCGTAACGCGTTACGGTGAAAACAGGAGTTCAGAGCAATCCGCCAGGCACGTCAGACGCCTCCGACAGCCTCGCTGCTGGGCATCCCCATACCCATCCTGATCGTAGCGACCCGCCGGAGGTCAGAACCCCGCGCCATAGCGTGGCGGCGTGCGCACGGGCACGCGTGCTGCCGGTCGATGCGATTTCTCTACGCCCGGGCGTTCCGCCCGGTTATTCGGCATTGCGTTGACGGGCAACCGCTTGCCTGGCCGGACGAGCCCCGCGTGTTCATTCACCTGCATGACGGCCTCTCCATGGCTGCCGTCTCAGGATAGCGCCGAAGGATTGCCGTCGTGTGACGTCCGACGTCGGGGAATGGCGTCAGGTCGAAGGATAGGGCTCATGACGAGCGCTGCTAAACGTATTCGTATGAGGAAATTGCGGGCGGACCGGTCGGAGGCGGATCGATGAATGAGGCCGGTAGCTGCCAGTCGGTAGCAAATTTGCGGGACCCGCATGTAACGGAGTACGGGGACTCGACGATCTGAGTTCGATCAACGTGCGGCTGCTGCGAGAGTTGCCGGCGGGATCGCCTACTGCCGGGCGATGACCACGATCTCGTCGAGCGCCTCGACCGGGGTGGGCTGGCCGACCTTCACGACGCCCGCCGGCGCCGAGAAGAGGTGGGCGCCATCGAGCACGAGTGCGCTGATGCCGAGAATCGCGAAAGCGACGACGGCGCTGATCAGTCCTTGAACCCCGAATTTCCTGCTGTACATAAGCCGGTCCTCATTTCGGGTCGCGGTTAACACTTTGATCCCGCGAGCCCGCGGAAGGTTGGACCGGGCTCACAAAACGACCGGCCCGGGCGGCGCAAAGGTAAGTCGGGGGCCGATACCCCTGCCCGGAAGCCGGCGGATACACTCCCCCCATGACGATTGCCCGGGTCCTCGCGGTGTTCCTGGTTTGCGGATTGGCGGCCGGCACGGCCGCACCGCAGGAGGAGCCCCCGGCCCCCGCCGCGAAGGCGGCCGATCCGGCGGCCGAGCCAGCGCCCGAGGAGCAGGAGCCGGACGCCGAAGCCGGCGACGCGGACGCCGTCGATGAAGCCGCCATCGACGCGGCCGCCGTCGAGGCCGACATCGCGGCCCAGGAGCTGTCGGACGAGGCCAAGGACCGGCTCGACGCGGCGCGCGAGTCCGTGGTGCAGATCCGCGGCTTCTTCGACGAGTCCGCTTCGAGCGCTTTCCACGGCAGCGGCTTTGCGGTCGGAAGGCGGCCGGATCGTCACGAACTACCACGTCGTCGCGCAGGCGCGTGCTGTTCCCGCGGCAGTACCGGCTGGAGTACCTGGCGAGCGACGGGCGCACCGGGCCGCTTGCAGGTCCTCGCCATGGACGTGCGCAATGACCTCGCCATCGTCGCGGCGGCCGACGACCTCGAGCTGCCGCCCCTGAAGCTGCGCACCGAGATCCCCGCGCAGGGCGAGCGCGCCTGGTCGATCGGGTTCCCGCTGAACCTCGGGCTCACGATCACCGAAGGCGTGGCGAACGGGCTGGTCGAGAACAGCATCGAGCAGCGCATCCACTACACGGGCGCGATCAACGGCGGCATGTCGGGCGGGCCCGCGCTGGACCGGCGCGGCCACGTGTACGGCGTCAACGTCTCCGTGGTCACCGGCCGGCAACTCGTGGGCTTCGTCGTGCCGGCGAAGCACATCCCGGCGCTGCTGGCGCGCGCGAAGAAGCCGCTGGACCAGTCATACAGCGCGCTGCAGCTGCGCCAACTCGTGACCGCGCAGGTGCTCGCCTACGAGGCCGAAGTCCTGGAGGCCCGGCCGGACGCGGACGGCACGCAGTCGGTGCGCGGCTTCGTGCTGCCGACGCAGCTTTCGCGTCACGCCGAATGCAGCACGTTCGACGAGCGCGGCCCGCACCCGCGCGTGCGCGTGGAGACCGTCAGCTGCAGCATTCCGTCGCGGCTCCTGCGTGCAGGGCGGCGTGTATCGTCGCCGGGCTCTCCGTGCAGCACCGGGTCCTGCAGTCGGAGGGCCTGCACCCGCTGCAGTTCGAACGGCAGGTGAATCGACCTCGCCGCAGTCGACGCGCCGCGCGGGCGCGGCGGCCCACGTCGCGCCGTTCGCCTGCCAGGACGGGCTCGTCTCGCTGGACGGCTTCGATGCGCGCATCTCGACCTGCGTGCGCCAGTACCGGCTGTTCGCGCGATCTCTACGATTTCGACGTCACGGTCGTCAGCATCGACGACACGAGCGAGGCGCTGGTGAGCCGGCTCGCGCTGCAGGGCGTCGCGTTCGACTCCGGCGAGCGGATCCTGCAGCGCTACCTGGGAGCCCTGCAATGGAAGCCGTGATGCTGATCGAACAGATCGGCGCGCAGGGACACCCGATCCTGCAGCAGCGCTTTGCGGTGCGCCGGCGCCGAATGCCGCATCGGCCGCGACCTCGGCTGCGACATCGTCGTGGACGACGAGCATGCCGCGCCGCAGCACGCGCTGCTGACGCTGCTGGAGGATGGCCGCGTCCGCGTCCAGGACCTCGGCACGAAGAACGGCACGCGCGTGGACGGCAAGCGCGTGCCGGCGGATACCGGGGCGGTCATCGAGCAGGGCGAGCTCATCGTCGGCCGCACGCGGCTGCACGTGCGCACGCGGCACACGCCGATCGGGCAGGAGCGCGTGTTCCGGCGCGAGTTCGTGCGCCGGCACCGCAGCTGGCTCGCGGCGGCGGGCGTCGCGGCCTGCCTCGCGTATGCCGGGTTCCACCAGTGGCTCGATGCGCCGCCTGTCGCTGCTGCGCAGCGTCATGATCGGCGCGCTCGTGGCGCTTGGCGTGCTCGCCGTCTGGACCGCCGGCTGGGCCTGATGTCGAAGCTCAACAAGGGCAAGTGGGAAGTCCGGATCCACCTGACGATCGCCGTCGATCGGTGTCGCCCTCTGCGCCTGGGGTTTCTGGGTGGCGGGCCTGGTGGCCTTTGCCGCGCAGTGGTCGGCGCTGGCCAGGATCGGCGTCGCCGTCGTGGGCGCGACGGCCCTCGTCGCCGTGTACCTGCACCTGCGCGAGGCCACGTACTACGGCCGCCGCGCGTCGCTCGCGCTCGCCGGCACGGTGACGCTCGTGATCAGCGCCGTCGCGTGGGTGGCCGCGGTCGGCGTGGACGTCAACGACGTCAATCGCGTCGTCCTCGGCCCGGACGTGCGGCTCGGCGCCGCGCGCGTCGTGCCGAACCGGGACATCGCCGACTACCTGGCGGATGTCGACAAGCTGCAGCGGGAAGCCGGCCGGGAGCGCCAGATGTCGCTGCTCAACGCGCCGCTCGCCGACGCCGACGACTGAACAGCGCTGCGCCGGGCGGTCAGGCGCCCGGCTTCTCGTTGGCGATCTCCGCCGCCAGCAGAGACCAGTCGCCGTTCTCGCGCAGCCAGACGTTCGTGACGAAGCCGGCGAAGCTTCCAGCGGCGTCGCCCGGTCCCGTAAAGCGCTCCTGCGTCCTGAACCGGACGATCGCGAGGTCGCCGACGACGTCGACGCCGACCAGCTCGATCTGCCGCGATTCGACCCGCATGCCGTACTCCCACCATTCGCGCAGGTTGCGGATGAAGGCCTCGCGGTCCTCGTACGCCTCGCCCATGGCCCAGCGCGTGTAGCGCGGGTGAAGGTGCTTGGCGTAGGCCTGCCAGCCTGCGCCGCCCGCAAGGGTGGTAGCCGCGATCTCGTCCATGCGCTGGTTCAGCTTCGCATCGGGGATGACGGGCTCTGCGGACGCAGGAAATCCGGGCGCCAAGCTGCAACTGGCGACGACAGCGAGCATCCATGACGACCGCATGGGGTATCTCCGAAGGTCCAGGTCGCCCACGCTAGCACGCGATTTGCCGAGCGGCGCTGCCCGTGGCAAGCCTTTACTCCCACCGGCAATCCGCCCCGGCGCTGCCGGTATACTGTCCGCGACGCCCACGGCGTTCCAATCCGCGATGGAGTCGTTCCGCATGAATGTCGCCCAGAAGCGGCCGCTCAGCGCCGCGGACCTCAATTTCAATCCCGCGCAGTTGCCACTCGAGCAGCTCGTGGACTGTGCACGCCAGTACTGGGGATTGGCGGGGGAGTTCACGCCGCTCGAGGGCGAGCGCGACCAGAACCATCGCGTGACGACGGCGGATGGAAAGAGTTTCGTGCTCAAGGTTTCGGCGGCCGGGGAAAGCGAGGGCGCGGTGGACTTCCAGGTCGCCGCGCTGCGCCACCTGGAGCGCACTTCGCCGGATCTGCCCGGTGCCGCGCGTCATCGCCTCGAAGGCAGGCAACGACCGCGAGTGGATCGCCGCCGCGGACGGCACGCGCCACATGCTGCGGCTGCTGAGCTGGCTCCCGGGCGCGCCCGTCTCCCAGGGCGCGCCGCTGACGGTCAGCCTCCTGCGCAATGTCGCCGCGTTCCAGGCGCGTCTCGCGCGAGGGCTGCGCGGGTTCTTCCATCCGCACGCCCGGCACTTCGTGGCCTGGGACCTGCAGCGCGCGCTGCTGCTGGATCCCGGCGTGCAGGCCTGGGTCGCGGAAGACGCGAAGGCGCTGCTGGCGGACTTCGAGGCGCGCGTGCAGCGCGACGTCCTGCCGCGCCTGCCCGCCTTGCGCGCGCAGGTCGTGCACAGCGACGGGCACGCCGACAACCTGCTGCGCGCCGGACCGGACAGCGCCGCCATCTCTGGCGTGATCGACTTCGGCGACATGGTGCATGCGCCGCTGGTGCAGGACCTCGCGGTGACGCTCGCGAGCTTTGCCCGTCACGGCGAGATGTCGCTCGACAACGCCGTTGCGCAGGTGGAGGCGTGGAACGCCGTCCTGCCGCTGATGGACGACGAGCTGGAGGTCCTGCACGACCTGACGCTGCTGCGGCTCGCGACCGCGCTCGCGCTGTACGACTTCCGCATCCACGCGACCGAGGGGCCGGCGCCCTGGCTCACGCAGGAGCGGCCCGACATCGTGCGCGCGCTGACGCAGATTCCTCGCGCTCGATCGCGCGGAAGTGCACGAGCGCTACCGCGCCGCCTGCGGGCGTGTCGGTCGCGCACCGGCGAACGTCGACATCGAGCGCCTGCGCGAGCGGCGCGCCCGCGCGCTGGGGCCGAGCTATCGCCTGTTCTACGACCGTCCGGTGCACCTGGTGCGCGGCGAGGGCGTCTGGCTCTGGGACGCCGAAGGGCGGCGCTACCTCGACTGCTACAACAACGTGGCCTCGGTGGGCCATTGCCACCCGCACGTGGTGGCGGCGCTGTCGCGCCAGGCGGCGACGCTCAACACGCACACGCGCTACCTGCACGACAACGTCGTGCGCTACGCGGAGCGGCTCACAGGGAAGTTCCCGGGCGACCTCTCCGTCTGCTACTTCGTGTGCACGGGAACCGAGGCGAACGACCTCGCGATCCGCATCGCCCGCGTCGTGAGCGGCCACGAGGGCGTGATCGTCTCGGACGACTCGTACCATGGCAACTCGAACGTCGTCGGCGCCGCCTCGACCAGCATGTACCCGAAGTCGGAGCAGCCGGGGTGGCTCGCGACGGTGCCGCCGCCCAACGGCTATCGCGGCGAGTACCGCTACGGCACGCCGGATATCGGTCCGAAGTACGCCGCGAAGATCGACGGCGCGATCACGCAGCTCGTGCAGCGCGGGCAGGGCGCCGCGGCCTGGCTGTGCGACGTGATCTTCGACTCGAACGGGACGATCCTGCCGCCGCCGGGTTACCTCGACTACACGGCACGCGCGATCCGCGCGGCCGGCGGGCTCTACATCGCCGACGAGGTTCAGTCCGGCTTCTACCGGACGGGCGACGAGATGTGGGGTTTCCGCTACGCGGACGCCGTGCCGGACATCGTCACGCTCGGCAAGCCGATCGGCGACGGTCACCCGATCGGCGCGGTGATCACCACCCCGGCGATCGCCGCGAAGTTCGCGGAGAAGGGTTCCTACTTCAACACCTTCGGCGGCAACCCGGTCTCGGCGGCGGTCGGCCTCGCGGTGCTCGACGTGCTGGAGCGCGAAGGCGTGCAGCAGAACGTGATCGCCTCGGGCAAGGTGTTCGAGGCCGGGCTCGCGAAGCTGGCCGCGAAGTACCCGCTGGTCGCGGACGTGCGCGGCAAGGGCGTCTTCTGGGGGCTCGAGATCGTGCGCGACCACGCGACGCGCGCGCCGGCCATCGCCGAGGCGGACCGGATCATGAACCTGCTGCGGGAGGACGGCTTCCTGCTCGGGCGCACCGGCGCCTTCGACAACGTCCTCAAGGTCCGGCCGCCGCTCGTGTTCACGCCGGAACACGCGCAGATGCTGCTCGAGGGGCTCGACCGGGCGCTGGCGCGGGTCTAGCCGCTCAGAAGCCGATCCGGCGCACGAGGTCGTCGAAGCGCGGGTCGGCGTGCAGGTTGTTCCACTTCGGGTCGACCTTCATCAGGTTCATCTTGTGGTCGCCCACCGCATAACCGCGCTCCAGCCACGCGAACGTCTCTTCACGCTTTCCCAGCCCGTTGAAGACACGCGCGACGGCGTAGGGCGAGACGTAGCGCGACTCCGAGGCGGCCACGAGCTCATCGAGCACCGCCTGCGCCCCTGCCGTGTCGCCTGACTTCGCAAGTGCATAGCCAAGGATGCCGAGCGGGTCCGACAGCCTGCGGCGCGTCCGGTCGATTGCCACCTGCGCCTCGGCGATGGCTTCCGGGTACATCTCCTTCTCGAGGTAGGCCACCGCCATGAACATGCGCGCCAGCACGTGGTTCGGGTCGAGGTCGATCGTGGCCTGGAGCCGGGCGATCGCATCGTCGGGGCGTCCGGCGTGCACCAGGAATTGCCCCGTCAGGGCATTGAACCGTGAGTTGTACGGCTCGAGTTCGAGGCCGCGCTCCGCTTCACGGATCGCCTCTTCGTGGCGACCCTGGTTCGAGAGCAGGTGCGCCAGGAAGATATGCGCCTCTGCGCTGTCCGGATCGAGCTCAAGCGCGCGCTTGAAGTGCCGCTCAGAGGCCTCCGGATCGAAGTCGTACCAGAGCGCGAGGATCCCGAGTTGCGTGTGCGCCGAGGAAAGTTCGGGGTCGATCTGCACCGCGCGCTCGGCCGCGGCCTTGGCCTTGGGCACGACCTGCGAAGGTGTCACGTCGGCCGCAGACGCGGTCCGGTACGCATCCGCAAGGCCGACGTAGGCGAGGGCGTAATTCGGGTCGATCGCGGTCGCCTGTTCCAGGTACTGGATTCCCGTCTGCACTTCCGGGAGCGCGACTTTCTGCACGTGATACCGGCCGCGGAGGTAGAGCTGGTAGGCCTCGCCGCTTTCGGTGTACGACTGGGCGATCCGCTGCTCGTCCGCGCCGGACAGCCGCCTGTGCAGGCGCTCCGCGATGTCGCGCGCCATTCCGCTTTGCACGGCGACGAGGTCGGTCATCGTGCTGTCGTAGCGCTCGCCCCACAGGTGGTCGCCGTCCTCGCCCCTGGCGAGGGCCAGGGAAAGCATCAGCCGGTCGCCACGGCGCTCGATCCGGCCGTTGACGACCGCATCCACCGACAGCGCCGACGCGACTTCCTGCGGATCGGCCTCCTTGCCCTTGTAGCGGAACACCATGCTGCGCGCCTTGACGGAAGTGTCGGGCAGCTGTCCGAGCGCATTGATGAGCGATTCGGTCACGCCGTCCGACAGGTACTCGAGCTCGGGGTCGCCGGTGGCATTGACGAAGGGCAGGACGGCCACTGACTGGATGTCCGGGGACCTGAGCCAGGGCGTGGCGAAGTACGCAACGGCGAGCGCCAGCACGCCCGCCGCCGCGAGCGATGCGAGGATCGTGCGGCGCGATGGCTTGCGACCCGATCGCCCGGGCCGCTTCCCCGGTGGTCTGGATGCGCCGGATCTTCTCGCCGAACTCGAGTTCCTGCCGGAGCGCCTTGAGGTCCGCCTGCATCTCCGTCATCGTCGGGTAGCGGTCGCCCGGATCCTTCTTCAAGGCCCGCGTGACGATGCGCTGCAGTTCCTCCGGCGTGCCTTCGACCAGGCTCGCGAGCGGCGCGGGTTCCCGTTCCAGGATCCGGGCGAGCACGTCCGTCGTGCTGCCGCCCGCGAAGGGAATCTCGCCGGCGATCATCTCGTACAGCAGGACGCCGCAGCTCCAGACGTCCGTGCGGGCATCCACCGGCGCGCCGCGCGCCTGCTCCGGCGACATGTACGGCGTCGTGCCGACGATCAGGCCGGCGACCGTCTCCAGGCTTGCCGCCGCCGCCGTGCCCGGTCGGCCCGGCCCGCGGAACTGCTCGGTGAGCTTGGCGATGCCGAAGTCCAGCAGCTTGACGTAGCCGTCGCCGCGCAGCATCACGTTCTCGGGCTTGATGTCGCGGTGCACGACGCCCTTGTCGTGCGCGGCGACCAGCGCCGCGCAGGCCTGGATCGCAATGTCCACGGATTGCGCCAGCTCGAGCCGGCCGCGCGACAGCACCGTCCGCAGCGTCTCGCCCTCGATCAGCTCGCTGGCGATGTAGTAGACGCCGTCCGCCTCGCCGATGTCGTAGACGGTGACGATGTTCGGGTGATTGAGGGCGAGCACCGCGCGCGCCTCCTGCAGGAAGCGCGTCACGTGCTGGCGGTCCTGGACGAGCCCGGGCGCCAGCACCTTCAGCGCCACCTGCCGGCCCATGCGGTCGGTGGCTGCATAGACCTCGCCCATGCCGCCGCGCCCCAGGAGGTCGCCGACCTGGAACTGCGCCACCTGCTTTCCACGCAGCGTTTCGCTCGCGAGCAGCGACGCGGCGACGTCGGCGGCCGAGCCCTCGATGAAGTTGCCGGACAGCTCGAGCGAGGAGATCAGCGACTCGACTTCGCTGCGCAGTTCCGGGTCGCTCGCGCAGGCCTTGTCGAGGAACTCGCGGCGCCGCTCGGGCGGCAACTCGATTGCGGTCTGGAAGATCCCGTCGATCTGCTGGAGTCGTTCCGGTTTCATCGGCAACCTCACCCGGCCTTCAGTTCGCGGAACAGCCAGGCCTTGGCAAGGCGCCAGTCCCGCTCGACCGTGGTCTCCGAGATCCGCAGCACCTCGGCGGCTTCCTTGTTGTTCATGCCGCCGAAGTAGCGCAGCTCGACGACCTTGCTGCCGCGGGGATTGATCCTGGCGAGCGCCTCCAGCGCATCGTCGAGCGCGACGAGCTCTGCCGAGCGCTCGTCCGACACGGCTGCTTCGCCGTCGAGCGTGACGTGCCGGAACTCGCCGCCGCGCTTGCCGGAGGCCCGCTGGCGCGCGTAGTCGACGAGGATGTGGCGCATCACCTGCGCGGAAACGGCGAAGAAGTGGGCGCGGCTCTGCCAGTCCACGCCTTGCTGCCCGACCAGCCTTATGAACGCCTCGTTCACCAGGGCAGTGGTCTGCAGCGTGTGGCCGCGGCGCTCGCGGTTGACGTGCCGATGCGCCAGGCGATGGAGGGTGTCCTGGACCAGGGGCAGCAGCTGCCCCAAGGCGGACTCATCGCCGTCCCGCCATTTCTGCAGCAGGCCGGTGACGAGCGGCGGCGAGGCCGTCACGGCAGGCACTCCCGGAAATGAATGACCAGATTTCCCCCCGCTTTACGCTAAAGCGACCAACAGATCTTGAATGGTTCTGTTCGGTGATCTGTCAAATGGGGCCGCCCCAGGGAGAAATATTGCCACGAAAGCGGGACGAAGACCGGGTCTTGGCTGGCGCGCGGCAGACCCCCCGCCTGCGCCGGGTCTCGCCTATGATGCGCGCGGGGGTCGCCCCGTTCGGGGTGAGTAGAAGGCCATGAAAAGGGCACTGCCGGTCGCCGCCTGCCTGTTCGCGGGACTTGCCTCGGCGCAGGTGCCGCCGCGACTCGAGGAGGTCGAAGTCACGGCGCAGCGCCGCACGGAAAGCGTGCAGCGGGCCGCCGTGGCGGTCAGCGTGCTCACGCCGGATGATCTCCGCAACGCGGGCGTGACGAAGCCGCAGGAACTCACCGAGCTGGTGCCGTCCCTGCAGGTCGCGGCCAGCGCCGCGCCAATTTCCGTCTACTACCTGCGCGGAGCCGGCAACTTCACCGGCAACGCGCTGACCGACTCCGCGGTCGCCTTCAACGTGGACGGCGTGTTCATCGGGCGCCCGCATTCCACGGCGGGATTCTTCTACGACCTCGAGCGCATCGAGATCCTGAAGGGGCCGCAGGGCACGCTCTACGGCCGCAATGCGACCGGCGGCGCCATCAACGTGCTGCCGCGCCGCCCGGACCTGGGTGCGTGGTCCGGCGAAGCGAGCGCCGAGTTCGGGAACGAGGACCAGTTGCGTTTCGACGGTACGCTCAATGTCCCGCTGGGCGACGGTGACCGCGCGGCGATCCGCGCCGCAGCCTTCCACGTCGAGCATGACGGCTTCATGAACGACGGGCTCGACAACCAGGACGATAGCGCCGCCCGATTGTCTTTCCTGGCCGAGCCGAGCGACGCGCTGTCGATCCGCGTCGTGGCGGATTACTTCGACCAGGGCGGGCTCGGCACGGGATCCACGCCGATCGTTCTCGGCCCGGACAATCGCTACGGAATCTCGTCAGCCGAGAGCGGTGCTTTCCTCGAGACGCAGCGGAACTGCATCGCCGGGCGAAACTTCAACCCGATGCCGCCCACGCAGAAGCTGGACAACTACTACTGGGGCGTGAACGCGACGCTCGACTGGGAGACCGCCGGCGGCACGTTCACGCTGTTGCCGGCCTACCGCGAGAGCCACCTCGACACCGTGGGCACGGCGCTCGCGGTCAACGTGACCACGGTCGAGGATGACGAGCAGACCAGCCTCGAGGCGCGTTTCGCGTCGAACCTGGAGGGCAAGCTCAGTTACATCGTCGGCGCGTACTGGTTCGACGAGACCAATCGCATGCCGCTCTTCGTGCCGAACACGCAGTACACGATGGCGATCCAGGACTACGATACGGGCGTGGAAAGCGCGGCGGCCTTCGGGCGGGTGACCTACGAGCTGACGGATTCGGTGCGCGCGACCGTCGGTGCGCGCTACACGGAAGAGGACAAGTTCTTCCGCGGCACGTTCGACAGCTTCGTGCGCCGGTGCCTGCCGTCCGGGGGCGGCCTGTCCGGATGCCGAGCGCATTCCCGCCACGCAGCTGACGCCTGTTCCGCTCGGTCCGGCGGCGGATGGCACGACCACGGCGCTGTTCCACATCGACAGCGACGAGACCGAGTCCTTCTCCAAGTGGACCTGGCGCGCCGCGCTCGACTGGGATCTCACGGACGACAACTTCCTGTACGCCAGCTTCGAGACCGGCTTCAAGTCCGGCGGGTTCTTCTTCTCGAACGACTCGCAGGTGTTCCAGCCGGAGGAGCTCGAGGCCTTCACCGCTGGGCTCGCGGAACCGCTTGCTCGACGGCCGCCTGCAGGTCGACGTCGAGGCGTTCTACTGGCGCTACGATGACCAGCAGATCAGCACGATCATGCGCGACTCGCAGAATGCCACGAACCTCGGCACGCGCAACGTCGGCAACTGCCACGATGCAGGGGATCGAGATCGAGACCGCGTGGCTGGTGACCGACGCGACAATGCTCAGCCTGGATGCGCAGTACCTGGATGCGACCTACGATGACTTCCACTACACCGTGCCGGGTCCCGGTGCGCCGCCGGTCTCGGGTTGCGCGGTGTCACCGGACGGCGTGAACTTTGCGGTGGACTGTTCCGGGAAGCGCATGCCGTACGCGCCCGAGTGGACCGTCAACCTGGGTGGCGAGCACAGTTTCCGGCTCGGCAACGATGC
Organism: uncultured Gammaproteobacteria bacterium; assembly: GCA_963823415.1. Classification (GTDB taxonomy): domain Bacteria; phylum Pseudomonadota; class Gammaproteobacteria; order Steroidobacterales; family Steroidobacteraceae; genus SCUD01. Next base: position 267,044 of record CAWGLJ010000002.1, read on the forward strand.
ACGGCTCGTTGCCGGGCTGCGCCTGCACTACCAGTCGGAGATGCTGACCGGCCTCGACTTCACGCCGCTGGAGTACCAGGACGATTATGTCACCGTCGGCGCCTCGTTGACCTGGAACAGCCCCGACACGCGGTATTACGTCGTCGCCTTCGGCAACAACCTGACCGACGAAACCGTGGTCGCCAACAGCTTCCAGCCGCCCTTCGGCTCGTTCGTGGTGGGCACGCTGCGGCCACCGCGCACTTACGGACTGCGGATGGGCGCCCGCTTCTGATCGATGACGGAGTTCTGGTCCCGTTTGCGCTTAAGGAGGTAACGGCAAGACCGCCGTAAAGCAAAGGGGAGAGAACCATGAAGTCCAGTCTGCTCGTATCCACGGCCGCCGCCGTTGCCGCCGTCCTCGCCATGCCGACCGTTGCTTCGGCCAGCGACGACGACGTCGTCACCTGCAACGCGAAGACGCTGCGCGGCGTGTACCAGTTCACGGCCAGCGGGTTCAACATCGTGAACGGCGCAGCGCTGCCGAAGGCCATCATCGAAACGCTGGTGTTCGACGGCCGCGGCGGCGTCGCTGACGCCGCTCGTGTCGTTCAGCGTCAACGGCAACATCATCCAGCCGCCGCAGGGCAATCCCGGCGTCTACACGGTCGATGCCGATTGCACGGGGACGCTGACGTTCGCTGACGGTCCGATGTTCGACCTGCAGATCAGGCCGTACGGCAAGGTCGTCAACATGCTGCAGACCAACCCGGGCACGGTCATGCAGGGAACGGCGGAGCGGACCCTGGCCCTGAGCGCCTGGGGCGGCTGAAGCAGAACGGGGAGATGCCGGGCCTCGGGACCGTCAGGGTCCCGGGGCCCGACTCAGTGCTTACTCGACGACCCGTCCTGCGCCCTGCAGTTCGTTGACCGCCCGCCAGGCCTGGTCGATGGCCGCGTGCGTGTAGGCGTCCGCCGCCGCGTCGGAGTTCGCGATCGCGATGTTGCCGAAGCGCTGCCGGCCGACCACTTCGGGCGGCGGCTCGACGTTCCAGTCGGCATCCTCGAGGTCGATGTGGTCGCGCGCGTAGCCGTGCGGCCAGCGATTCACGGTGATGGCGAGGATGTCGCGCGCGGCGTCGAATCCGCCGGGGCCGAGCAGGCTGGTCAGGACGCTGCGCACCTCGCGCTCGTAGTCCTCGAACGGCATGGCGAGCATCTGCGCGCGCGCGGCGCGCGTCTGGTCCGCGAGGCTCGCGCCGGCCGGCATCGGGCCGTTGAAACTCGCGAAGCGACTGCATCGACGCAGGCGTCCTCGGGCCGCCACTTGGGGTGGTAGTCGCCGACGTTCACGCCGGTGACGAGGAACAGGTTCTGCAGGAAGCTGCCCGGGCAGCTGCGCGCCCTTGATGCCGAGCTTCTTGAGCGCCTCGCCGTTGCGCAGCACGGTGTTGACCACCAGCATCGGCCGCTTCACGGCCAGCGCGAGCGCCGCCTTCTGGTCCGGCGGCAATTCCGGCGCGAGGTGGGGGATGATCGCGTTGTAGCAGGCGAGCACGGACTGCCTGGCGCGGATGCGGCGGAGCTGCCCGTCGTGCACGTAGTCGACGGCGACGCCGCCCGCGTCGTTCGCGACGTGCACCGCCGTCGCGTTGAGCCGCAGCCGCACGGGCGAGGCGGCGCGTCGAGCGCGCAGTAGTCGAGCCGCGCGGTCACGACGCTGTGCGGGTCCGCGTCCGCCGCCATGTCCGGGAAGGAGGCCGGGATCAGCGAGCGCACGAGCAGGCGCGCAATCGGAACTGTTGCCGTCCGGGAACATCGCCGTGTCCCGGTCGTTCTCCGCCTGCCCCGGCTCGTCGCAGTCCGCCGACCACGTGCGCGCCCGGCAGGCCCGGACCAGAGGCATTCCATGACCGAGAGGCTCTCGGCCGGCACGCCCCAGAACCCCGACGGCGCGTTGCTGAAGATCTGGATCGCCGCGTCCGGCAGGTCGAAGTGCTCGCGCAGGAAGTCCGTGTAGCGCGTGCCGTGCAGCCAGGCCTCGCGCTCCGCCGGCGACTTGCCCGCGAGCACGTCGCGATCCGACGAGCAGGAAGGCCTTGAGCTTCGCGCGCGCGTCGTCCGGCAGCGGGAACGCATCGACGTGCGTCGCGAGCTCACGGGGCTCGAGGCCGTCCAGCGTCACGCCGCGCAGCAGCACGTCGCGGCCGTAGCGCGCCTGGTTGAACAGCAGCGCGGGCTTCAGGTCGCCGCCGCGCGCCCATCCAGTTGAAGGTGTAGTCCTCGCGCAGGCGCGGGATGTCGATGCCGAGCTCGCGCACGAGGCCCATCGCGACGTCGCTGTACTTCGGATACTCCATGTTCACGGTGCCGCCCCAGGCGAGGCGCATCGGGCCGCCCTGGTGGAACTCGTTGCGCTTCGCGTGTCCGCCGAAGTCGTCGTGGTTGTCGAGGATCAGGATCCGCGACTGCGGGCCGTGGAGCTTGCGGTAGTAGTACGCCGCCGCGAGCCCGCTGATGCCGCCGCCGACGACGATGAGGTCGTAGGTTTCGTCGAGCGTCTGCGGATTCTCGAAGAGCTTGCCTTCGCGCGCGAGCGCGTGCGCGACCTCGAAGGCGCCCGCGTGCGAGCCGCGCAGGCCCGTCAGCGTCGGCGGGTAGTAGGGCGCGCCGCCGCCGCGGCGAATACGCGAGTCCGGGCAGCGGCAGGGCGAGGCCGAGCCCCGCGAGGCGAGACGTCGTGGACGAAGTCACGCCGGGTGATGGGGCGGTGACAGGCCGAGGTCGCGGTCGGTGGGAAGGCTCATGTGTGTGTCGCTTCTGCTGCTTCGAGGATGGCCCTCAACGCGTCCCGCCGGCCCGAATGTCCCGGGCCTCCTGCAGGGCAGCGATGGCATGCTTCGTATTCTCGTCGCTTTCGAAGGCGACGACCAGCGGGTTGAGCACGACTTCGTTCAGCACCCCGACGCCCGCGGGGGAGCCTGAACGATGATCCGGTCGCCGGTTTTTGACAACTCGTCTGCGAAAGATGCAATGTTCGCCGCGGGTCTCGCGGTCGCCTGATCGCGCCTGCACTCAGGGGAGCTTCACGGAATGGGCGCAGGACCAGTCGCGCTGGTCACCGGCGGTGCCTTGGGCATCGGCCGTGCGATCGCCAACCGCTTCGCGGCCGAGGGCTGGCGCGTCCACGTCTGCGATGCCGATCCCGAGGCCGTCAGGCGCTTCCTGGCCGAGCTGCCCTCATGCTCCGCGAGCGTCGCGGACGTCTCGCGCGTGTCCGACGTGGACGCGACCTTCGACGAGGTTGCATCGCGCTACGGGCGCCTGGACGTGCTGGTCAACAACGCCGGCGTTTCCGGGCCTACCGCGCCGGTCGAGGAGATCGCGCCCGCGGACTGGGACCGCACGGTGGCGGTCGACCTCAATGGCCAGTTCTACTGCACGCGCCGCGCCGTGCCGATGATCAGGGCGGCGGGCGGCGGCTCGATCATCCTCATCTCCTCCAGCGCGGCTTTCTTCGGCTATCCGCTGCGCACGCCGTACACGGCCTGCAAGTGGGCGCTGATCGGCTTCATGAAGACGATCGCGATGGAACTCGGCCCGCAGGGCATCCGCGTCAATGCAATTTGCCCCGGGAGCGTGCGCGGGCCGCGCATCGACGGCGTCATCGAGCGCGATGCCGCGAAGCGGGGCCTCAGCGCCGCGGAAATCCGGCGCGTCTACGAGCGCCAGGTCTCGCTGCGTTCCTTCGTCGCGGCCGAGGACATCGCGAACGCGGCGTTCTTCCTCGCCAGCGACCAGGGCGCGATGATCTCGGGGCAGGCGCTGGGCGTGGACGGCCACACCGAAGGCCTGTCGAACTGGCTCGATTGAAAGGATGGCGAGGCATGAGGCGATGAAGGCAGCGTGGTTCGAGTCCTTCGGCCCGGCGCGGCAGGTGATCCGGATCGGCGAGCAGCCCGCGCCGGCACCGGGACCCGGCGAGGTCCTGGTCCGCCTGAGGACGAGCGGCGTCAACCCCTCGGACGTCAAGAAGCGCGCGGGCTCCTCGCCGACGCTGCTCGACCAGGGACTGGTGATCCCGAACAGCGACGGCGCCGGCGTCGTCGAATCGGTGGGTGAGGGCGTGCCGCAGTCGCGCGTCGGCGAGCGGGTGTGGATCTACCAGGCGCAGCACGGCCGCCGCTTCGGCACGGCGGCCGAGTACGTGGCGATCGACACGCGGCGCGCGGCCTGGCTTCCGGACCCGGCGGGCTTCGAGGTCGGCGCCTGCCTCGGCATTCCGGTCATGACGGCGCATCGCTGCGTGTTCGCCGACGGTCCGGTGAACGGACAGACGCTGCTCGTCACGGGCGGTGCCGGCCGCGTCGGCTACTACGCCATCCAGTGGGCGAAGTCGGCGGGCGCGCGAGTCATCGCGACGGCGAGCAAGCCGGAGGACGAACGGACCTGCCGGGCGCTCGGCGCCGACGCGATCGTGAACCATCGCGAGCCGGGCTGGAGCGGGCAGGTCAAGGCGGCGAACGGCGGTGAGTCCGTCGACCGCGTCGTCGAGGTCGAGTTCGGCGGCAACCTGCCGGAGGTGCTGCAGTGCATCCGCGTCGGCGGCACGATCGCCACTTACTCGTCGATGCAGGCGCCCGAGCCTAAGCTGCCGTTCTACCGCATGATGTTCATGGACCTGACCGTGCGCATGGTGCTGGTTTACGTGATGCCCGAGGCCGCCAAGCAGGCCGCGATCGCGGACATCGGGAAATACCTGGCCGGAGGCCGGCTGCAGCACCGCATCGCGCACCGGCTGCCGCTCGCGGACCTCGCGCGCGCGAACGAGCTGGTCGAGCAGGGTGAGCTGCGCGGCTGCGTCGTCGTCGACATCGGTCCCCACGCGTGAACGAACGACCGGAAGAGCATCCCGCGACCGACTGGCCGATGTTCGGGCTGACCCTCGTGGTCATCCTGATGGCCTGCATCCCGATCTTCGGGCTGGGTCCCCGTGCCGAGACGACCATCATCGGCGCCTACGACGCACTCACGCAGCGATTCGGCGTGCTCTATCTCTGGTACGGCTTCGGCGCGCTCGTGTTCCTGCTCTGGCTGGCGGCGAGCCGCTACGGGCGCGTGCGGCTCGGCGGTGACGGCATCCGTCCCGAGTTCCGCACGCCGAGCTGGCTCGCGATGATGTTCTGCGCGGGCGTGGGGGCGGGGCTGCTGTACTGGGCGGCGATCGAGTGGGGTTACTACATCGACAAGCCGCCGCACGGCTTCGCGCCGCGCAGTCCCGAGGCGATCGAATGGGCGGCGGCCTACGGGCTCTTTCACTGGGGGCCGACCGGCTGGGCGATCCAGTGCCTGCCCGGGCTCGCGATCGCCTACGCCTATTACCAGCGGGGGGTGCCGTACCTGCGGCTCAGCACGGGTTGCAGCGCCCTGCTGCCCGAGGGCGTGAACGGCATCCGCGGCCGCGCGCTCGACTTCCTGTACATGCTGAGCATCATCGGCGGCGCCGGCACCTCGCTCGGACTGTCGACGCCGATGATCTCCGCCGTGTTCGCGGACTTCGCGGGGCTCGAACGCAGCTTCACGCTGGACGTCGCGGTGGTCGTCGCCTGCATCGCGATCTTCGGCACCAGCGCCTGGCTCGGCATCGAGCGCGGGTTCAAGCGCATGTCGGATGCGGCGATGTGGGTCGCGCTGCTGTTCCTGGCCTTCGTGCTCCTGGCCGGGCCGACGCTGTTCATCCTGAAAATGGCGACCAACGGCATCGGCCTCGTGCTGCAGAACTTCCTGCGCATGAACACCTGGACGGATCCCGTGCGCAACGCCGGCTTCGTCGAGAACTGGACCGTGTTCTACTGGGCCTGGTGGATCGCCTACGGGCCATTCGTGGGCCTCTTCGTGACGCGCATCTCCCGCGGCCGCCGCCTGCGCGACATCATCCTCGGCATGCTGAGCTTCGGGACGCTCGGCGCCGGGCTCTTCTTCCTGGTGCTCGGCAACTACGCCCTGCACCTCGACCTCGCCGGCATCGTGGACGTCACCGGTTTGATGGCCAGGGCCGGGGAGGCCGAGGCGATCGCCGCAGTGATCGGCAGCCTGCCGTTCGCGAAACTCGCGCTGCTCGCGTTCGTGCTGGTCGCCGTGGTGCTGCTCGCGACGACCTACGATTCCGCCTCGTATACGCTCGCTTCGGTCTCGACGCGGCGCCTGGAAGCGGGCCGCAACCCGGCGCGCTGGAACCGACTGTTCTGGGCCTGCGCGCTCGGCATCGTGCCGGTGACGCTGATGTTCGTCGAGGGCGGCATCAAGGTCCTGCTGTCGGCGACGATCGTCGTCTCGCTGCCGCTGCTCGCGGTCGGCGTGCTGCTGGCGGTTTCGCTGATGCGGATGCTGCGGGAGGATGCCGCCGGGCCCGCGCCCTGATCGCCGGCGGGTTCGCCGCTCAGCCCGTGGCGGCAGCGCCTGCGGCGAACAGCTGCCACTCGCGCGGGATGTCCTTCAGTGCGTGGGTGCCGCGGTCCGTGAACTCGATGCCGGAGCCGGACACGAGGTCCTTCACCGTGCTCGATACTCAGTCCCGGCGCGAGAATCGCCGCCAGATCACGAACGCAACCGCGGCCGGCACGCCGAACACGAGCAGCAGGAATGGCAGCTCCTGCGCGACGGTGTAGCCCGCGCGGCTGACACCCATCCAGAGATTCACGACGGCGGCGACGAGCCACACGGGAATGAACCACAACGCGGCCCTGGCAGCGCCGAGGATGCCGCCCTGCTTGCCGACCAGCACGAACAGCGCGAGCAGCACCAGCCCGCCGCCGATGACCATGATCGAATGCATTTTCGTCCCCCTGGGCGTCGCGGTTAGGATTCCATAACGCGAGTCAATGCGCGAGCCGGCGCGCGGCCGCGCCGAGCAACAGCCGCGAATAGAGCTTGTGAAAGCCGATCAGCGGGCCGTGCACCGGCCCCAGGCCCGTCTCGCCCGTCTTCGGGTCGCGCACCGGGACGACGACCGAGCCGAAGTAGAGGCGCGTGCCCGGCGTGCCGGCCGCCGGCGCAACCATCAGCCAGGAGCGCGTGCGGCCGGTGAAGTCACACATCAGCAGCTGGTCGGGCGCGCGCGCCTCCACGGACCAGGCCGCGAACGCTTCACGCTCGCCGCGCGCGAGCTGGCGCGCCTCCTCGTCCGTGGATGGGCGCGCGACCGCAAGGCGCAGGATCCAGCGTTCGAGCCGGAACAGCCAGGTCGTGTAGAAAGCCGTCACGAACGCAGGCAGCGTAACCGGCTGCGGAACGTCCGTGAAGAAGCAGTCGGCGTAGGCGCCGGCAGCCCGGTATCGCTGCGTCAGGGCGTCCGCCGGGAGGGCCCCGGCCTGGATGACTACTTGCGTTCCTTCTGCGTGTAGTCGGCGGGCACCTGGAACAGTGCGTCGTCGAGCGGCGTGGTGTCGACCGACTCGATCGTCGTGGTGGTCGAGACGCCGCCCATCTTGGCCATCATCGCCGCGACCGGGCCGTCGCCCTCGACCTTGATGTCCATGTTCGCCTCGTACGGCAGGCCGCCGATCTGCGCGAACTCCGCATACATCTGCGCCATGGCCTTCGCCTGGCCCGGCGCTCCCTGTGCGGCGCGCGGGTCGCTGAAGATCCAGCCCTTCTCGGCGGCGCCCTTGTAGAAGGCGGCGTAGTCCGCAGCGCCCGGCACGCCCTTGGCCATCCATGAAACGCCGCTCAGCAGCATCGTCATCGGCATGCCGCCGGGCCCGCCGATCGTGGCGGGCACGACGATCTCGACGTTGTAGCCCTCCGCGGCCTGGCCGAGGATCGTCTTCGTCTGTCCGTTCGGCGTGATGGACGCCCGCACGGCTTCGGCGGGCACGGACTTGGACATTTCCTGCGTGAAGGCGGCCATGTCCCAGGCATCCACTTCCTTCTTCTTGTCGTTCAGGACGTACATCTTCTGGGCGTCCACGTCGAAGATGGTGACGATGTTCGACTTCTTGGAGGTCGCTTCCGAGCGCATCCTCAGGCCCTTGATGTAGGTGACGTTCGACGTATCGCCCGACATGCCAAGGCCCTTGCCCGTGGCCGTGGCCTTGATCGTAACGTCGGCCTGGGCGGGCGCGAGCATGACGAGCGCGAAAAGGGCGGGCAGCATCCGGCGGTGCATGGCGAAACTCCTGGGCGGGAATGCCGGAATTCTACTCTTGCTTGCTGTCTTCGTCAGTCGGGCTCAGCTTGACCTCCGGTCCCATCTCGTAGTCGAGCCCGAGGAATTTCCGGTAGCGCTCGATCGTGTCCGCCGGAAGGTCCTTGGTCCGCAGGTACCACCGGCCCTCATGCAGGTTGGCGCGCTCGACGTCGGAGACTTCCAAGTCCGGCAGCCGGACGGTGTACTCGACGACGGCCGTGGCGTCGCCGGTCATTGTCACCTTCGTCACGCGGATGGTGCTCTGGTGCAGCAGTTCGAAAACGTCCGGGTTGAGCTCCCGCATCATGTAGTTCGTCCCGGCGAAGACCTGCGCCTGCGACATCCCGGCGCGCTTGCGAGGCGGAGTGCCGGTGAAGAAAGCCTTTACGAGCGGCTGGACGTTGACGTTCTTGCTGTCGGCGGCAGTCAGGAAAAGCGGCAGCAGCCCTTCCTTCAGCGCGCCGAGATCGCGCGGATCGATGAACTCCGCCGCCGCGACGAAGTCGGACCGCGCGTAGGCACGCCAGTAGTCCTCCATGAGCGTCGTGACTTCAGGCTCGGACGCTCGGGCCGCGCTGGCGGCGAGGAGCAGGAGCGTGCCCAACGCGAAGCCGGATGCCTGGCTCCGCGCACGGTTTACGCCCGCCGTTTGTCGACGACGAACGACGCGTCGATCTCGGCGACGCTGCGCGTCCCCGCCTGGCGCATGTTGCCGGCGAGCTCCGCCTGCAGGATCTCGAGCACGCGCTCGACGCCTTCCTGCCCGAAGGACGCGAGGCCCCAGATGTAGGGCCGGCCGATGCCGACCGCGTCGGCGCCGAGCGCGAGCGCCTTGAAGACGTCGCTGCCGCGGCGGACGCCGCCGTCCACGAGCACCGGCACGCGGCCGGCGACCGCCGGCGCGACTTCGGCGAGGCTGTCGATCGACGCGCGGCCGCTGTCCTCGGCGCGTCCGCCGTGGTTCGAGACGATGATGCCGTCGACGCCGTGCTCGATGGCGAGCAGCGCGTCCTCGCGCGTGACGAGGCCCTTGATCACGAGCTTGCGCGGCCAGATGTCGCGCAGGCGCCGGAGGTATTCCCAGGTCATGTCGGCCGGCTCGAGGGCGCCCACTCCGGAAAGATCGAGGCCGGAGAACATCGGCTTGCCGACGATGAACCCGGAAAGCTGCGTGCGGCCGGTCGTGTGGCAGGCCGTGCAGTCGCGCGAGTCGCGCGGGATCGCGCGCGCGAGCGTCACGCGGTTGGAGCCGCCCTGCAGGTCCACGGTCAGCACCAGCACCGGGCAGCCGGCGGCCTCGACGCGGCGCACGAGCGCCTGGGTCACCGGCCAGTGGTCGGTGGGGTAGAGCTGGTACCAGACGGGTTCGCCGCGCGCGGCATTGACGTCCTCGACGCCGGTCGACGAGACCGTCGAAAGGATCTGCAGGTGATTCTTCGAGCGCGCCGCCTTTGCCGTCGCGATCTCGCCGTCGGCATGGAATGCGCGCTGGCTGCCGACCGGATCGAGGAAGATCGGCGACTGCCAGGTCGTGCCGAAGAGGTTGACGGAGGTGTCGATCCGCGAGATGTCCACCATGCGCCGCACGCGCAGGCCGTAGTTCGCGAAGCCCGCGTCGTTCGCGTGCAGCGTCGCGTCGCCGTCCACGCCGGTCTTGAGGTAGCCCCAGTGCGCGGGCGGCAGTTTCGAGCGCGCGAGGCGCTCGAAGTCGAAGAGGTCGAGCGCCTTGGCGGGGGAGTCGATGAGCGGGTCTTCGCTCGCGAAGGCGCGCAGCGCAGGCGTGAGGCCCGCGAGCGCCGGCGCCGCGAGCATGGACTGCAGGACGCGCCTGCGGGTGTGCATCGTCATGGCTGTCCCCCCGACCTGCCGATCCCAGTCGGCCGCATCATAATGTCCCTGCGAGGCGGCGATGAGGCCGTCCGCGCCGATCGTCCATTCCTCGAAGCCGCCGATCTTCACGGGCCGGCCCGTGCCGCCCGGGCCCGAGTTCGTGCCCGTGAAGCGCCAGTGGTAGCGGTACTTGCCGTTCTCGTACTCGAGCGTGTCCAGCTCGACGACCATGTCCGGGTAAGCCGTCATGAAGGCGCGCACGGCCTCGGTGATGCCGGCGCGACCGACGGAAGGCGTGCCGCCGTTGATGGTCAGCGATCCGTTCTCGGCGTGGAACGCGGCGACGCGCGCGGGATCCCGGCTGCTCCAGGCGGCGCTGTAGCGGACGGCGAACTGCTTCATGTCGGCGGCTCCCGCGGGATGCGATACGCGAGTCGAATGCAGGAGCGCCACCTTCCACTGGCCGTCCTCGCGCCGGAGGATCGCGCTCTCGAGCCACTCGCGGTCCCGCTTGCCGCGCTTGTCGTCGTGGATCTCGGACTTGAGCGTGTAGACGGCCCAGGCCACGTCGCCATGAACTTTCGCCGTTTCGAAGTCGAAGCGGTCGGTGCGCCGGAAACCCGTGCCCGGCTGCGCCATGTTCGCGACGTCGCCCTCGCGGTCGATCAGCTCGCCGTGTTCGAGCAGAAGGAAATCGGCGGTGGTGGTGGAGCGGTAGCGCGCCTCGTCGAAGCTGCTGTAGGCCGCGTAGTTCTCCCGGATCGCCGCCTGGACTGCGGCCGCATCGTCGGCGAGCGCCGGTGCCGCGAGCCACGTCATCGCAAGCAAAATGGGCTGCCGCGAATCGCGCTGGAATCATGCATCCCCCCGCTGGCTTTCGGTCTTCGCCTGAGCGAGACTGCCGCGCCTCGCGCCGCATCCTAGCACCTGCGGCCTTTCGCCAATCAGGGGGATACCGGTCATGTTCACGCTTCGCAGTGTTGCGCTCATCGCAGTGGCCACAGTCGCCGCGGTTGGTTGTTCCCGGTCACCCGATCCCGCCGCCACGGCGGACACCCTCTATGTCGGCGGCGACATCGTCACGGTGAACGACGCCCAGCCGACGGCCGAGGCGCTCGCGGTCAAGGACGGCCGGATCCTCGCGGTCGGCTCGCGTGCCGAACTCGAGAAAGCCCACAAGGGTGAGTCGACCAGGGTCGTGGACCTGGCGGGCAAGGCGCTGTTGCCGGGCTTCATCGATCCCCACAGCCACTACGTCCAGTCGCTTTCCGTCGCGAACCAGGTGAATGTCTATGCGCCGCCGGCTGGGCCGGGGAAGGACGTGGACAGCATTGTCGCGCAGCTGGTCAAGTTCCGGGACGAGCGAAAGATCCCGGCAGGCGTGATCATCCAGGCTTACGGCTACGACGACACCGCGATGCCGGACGGCCGCCTGCTGAATCGGGACGACCTCGACCAGGCATTCCCGGAGAATCCGGTGCGTGGTCGGGCACGTTTCCATGCATGGCGCCGTCATCAACTCGGCGGCCATGCGTCAGTGGAACATCTCTGCCGCGACGAAGACACCGCCTGGCGGCGTGATCGTGCGCAAGCCCGGCACGCAGGAGCCCTATGGCCTGATCATGGAGACCGCCTACCTGCCGATCTTTGCCTCGCTCCCGACGCCGACGCCGGAGCAGGAGGTCGAATGGTCGCGCGCCGGCCAGCAGCTGTACGCGGCGGCCGGCATCACGACGGCGCACGAGGGTGCGACCCACGCGACCGACCTGGCGGTCATCCAAAGGGCGACCGCGGCGGGCGCAAACCTGATCGACGTCGTCGTTTACCCGTTCATCACGGACCTCGACAAGGTGCTGGAGACGAATCCGGTCGCGGGCTGGGGCAAGTACGAGCGGCACCTGAAGATCGGCGGCGTCAAGATCACCGGCGACGGCTCCCCGCAGGGACGCACGGCCTATTTCACGACGCCCTACCTGACGGGTGGCCCGGGCGGGGAGAAGGACTGGCGCGGCGAGCCGACTTTTCCCGAGGCGATGCTGCGCGAGATGGTGAAGAAGGTGTACGACCTCGGCGTCCCGCTCAACTACCACGCGAACGGCGACGCGGCGATCGACATGCTGTTTCGTGCGCACGAATGGGCGGCGGCCGATGACCCGCGCAAGGAGCGCAATGTCACCGTCATCCACGCGCAGTTCTCGCGCAAGGACCAGGTCGGGAAGTACGTCGAGTACTCGATGACACCGTCTTTCTACACGCTGCACACCTATTACTTCGCGGATGCACACATTGCGAACCGCGGACCCGAGCAAGCCGCCTACATCAGCCCGCTGCGGGACGCGATCGACGCGGGGCTGCACCCGACGAACCACACGGACTTCGTGGTGGCGCCGCTCGACCAGATGTTCGTGCTGTGGTCCGCGGTCAACCGCGTGTCACGCTCCGGCCAGGTGATCGGCGAGGGCCAGCGCGTGAGCGCGCTCGAGGCACTCAAGGCGCAGACGCTCTGGGCGGCGGAGCAGTACGGCGAGCAGGCCGACAAGGGCTCGCTCGAACCCGGCAAGCTCGCGGACCTCGTGATCCTCGACAGGAACCCGCTGGCCGTCGAACCGATGGCGATCAAGGACGTGCGGGTCGTCGAGACCCTCAAGGAAGGCCAGACGATCTGGCCGGTGCAGTAACGGGCGTGGCGGGCGGCAGGCCGGCCTAGCGGTTCCGCCGCGCCACGTCTTCCATGAGCTGCGCGTTCCGTTCCTGGTAGAAGCGGAACAGCTTCGCGAACTCAGGCTCCGAGCCGGCGAAGTAGCCGATCTGGCGCACGTGCACCTGTCCGTTCTCCTCGACCATCTGCCGCGTGATCCAGGCGGGATGTGCCGGGTGGTCCTTCGTGGTGAAGATCCAGAACGTGCGCGTGCGCATGTCCGAGAAGGCGACCTGGTTCTGTCCCGCCAGGATCTCGGCGGAGGCCAGGTAGGTCTGCCGGATCTGCTCCGCGTACTGCGCCCACTGCTCGCGCGTGATCTGCGGCGTCGGGTAGGGCTGGAATTCCTGGGCCCAGGCCTGGCCGGCGAGCAGCGCCAGCAGGACGGCGGCGAGGCGCATCGAGGGATTTGGCATTCGCATGGCGCCTGATTCTAGCGCGGCTTTCGGTTCAAGGCCTCGCCCTGAGCAAGGGCTGCCCCGGGAAAACCGTGTCGATGAACCTGCCGCCGTCGACGACCACCGTGCCATCGACGACCAGGTAGCGCACGCCCTCGCTCGGCTCGGTCGGCGCGCGGAACGTGGCGCGATCGGTCACGGTCCCGGCATCGAACACGACGATATCCGCCCGCGCGCCTACCTGCAGCCGCCCGAGCCGCTTCGCCTCGGGCGTCAGCGCCTCGAGGCGTTGCGCGGGCAGCAGGGACATCTTGCGGATCGCTTCCGGCAAGCGTCAGCGACTGCCGGTCGCGCACGTAACGGCTCAGCACCCTCGAGTAGCTGCCGGCCCCGCGCGGATGCATGAGTGAGCCGTCGCTCGCGATCATCGCGAGCGGGGCGGCCATGATCGCGTCCACGACCTCGTCCGGGTTCGTGTGGATCAGTATCGGATGCCAGTCCGGGGACGCGTGCAGCTCCTCGAACCGTTCCCGCGTGAGACGTTCCCCGGTCTCGGGTATCTCGAGGTCGTCGTAGTCGAGGCCGCGCTTCTCGCGCCAGCCCGGGTTGAAGAGCGCCGAGTTGATCGCGGTCATCGCCACGGTGTACGGGTAGGCCTCCGTGGTGATGTCGAGGCCGCGCTCGCGGGCGCCTGCGATCATCGCGATGCATTCGAGCGCGTCGCTCATGCAGGTGCTGTTGACGTGCACGATGTGCAGGGGCGCGCCGGTGATCGCGGCCACGCCGGCGAGTTCGGTCACCGACTCGACGCCGGAACCCGGCTCGCGCAGGCCGCTGCTCCGCGCGTGCACGAACACGGGGCTGCCGAATCCCGCCGCGACCCGGAAGACCTCGATGAGTTCGTGGCGCGTCGTGCCCGGCGCGTACTCGAGGCCGACGCCGATCCCGAGTGACCCGGCCTCGAGCTCGGCCTTCAGGCGCGCAAGGACGCGCGCGAGTTGTTCCGGGCTTGCCGCCTCGTTGGTGGCGGGACCGGACTGCGGCAGGATGCCGGCGTCCGGACCGAGGTGGCTGGGCTGGAGTTCCGCGTCCCAGGCGCGCACGCGCGCGGCCAGGTAGGAGGAACTCGCGCCGAAGTGAACCGGCGTCCGCCCGCGCCGCGACTCGACGAATTTCGCAAGGTCGGGCACGCCGATCTCGAGCTCGAGGCCGGTCGTGACGCCGTCGAGCGCCATGAGGCGGTAGCCCTCGGCGCTCTGCCCGTGCTGGTGCAGGTCGATGAAGCCGGGGGCGACGACCAGCCCGCTGGCGTCGATGCGGCGCTTGCCCTCGAGCGGCTCGACGGAAACGGCGGCAATCGTCCCGCCGCGGATGCCGACGTTGCGGATGCCGTCCAGCCCCGTCTCCGGATCGATCACCCGCCCGCCCTGAAGGACGAGATCGTAGGTTTCGGCAGCCAGGGCGCCGGGCGATGTGCCCAGCATCGCGGCCAGAATGAGCAAGGCGGTTCGCATCATGGGTGGGGCATCCTCGGGTCTACGGCAGGATCTCGCGCTTGCGGCGCGCGACGTAGTCGTTGAGCGCTTCCTCGACGGCGGGGTCCATCGGCGGGCGCTGGTACTCGGCGAGCATCTGCTTCCAGAGCGTGTTGGCGCGCCGCGCGGTGTCGAGGCTGCCGGCCTCCTGCCAGTTCTCGAAGTTCTGGCGCGTCGAGACCATCGGCGCGTAGAAGGCGTGCTCGTAGTGCGCGAGCGTGTGCGCGGTGCCGAAATGGTGCCCGCCCGGCTCGACGCCGGCGATGGCCTCGAGCGCGAGCTGGTCGGCGTTGACCTCGATCGGGCGCAGGACCTCGGCCATCATCTGCAGCATCTCGGCGTCCACGATCAGCTTCTCGAACGAGGCGGTGAGCCCGCTCTCGAGCCAGCCGGCCGCGTGGTAGACGAGGTTGGCGCCGCCCATGATCGAGCCCCAGAGCGACATCTCGCTCTCGTAGGCCGCCTGCGCGTCCACCATGTTCGACGAGGTCGTGTTGCTGGAGCGCAGCGGCATGCCGAGCCGGCGCGCGATCTGTCCGCTCGCGAACGCGGCCTTGGTGTACTCGGGCGTGCCGAGCGCCGGCGCGCCGCTCATCATGTCCACGTTCGAGGCGAAGGACCCGTAGATCAGCTTCGCGCCGGGCTTGACCGCCTGCGCGAAGCGTCATGACCGCGAGCACCTCGGCGGTCTGCTGCGCGAGCGTGCCGGCGAGCGTCGCCGGGCTCATGGAGCCGGCGAGCGTGAAGGGCGTGATGCACACCGCCTGGCCGGAGGAGGCGAGCTCGACCACGGCTTCGGTCATCGGGATGTCGAGCTGCATCGGCGAGTTCGTGTTGACGATCGCCATGACCGCGGGATCCCGCGCGAGTTCTTCGCGCGTGATGCCCATCGCGATGCAGTTCATCTCGATGCAGTCGCGCGTGCGCACGCCGCCGAGCGCGTAGGCCTGGCAGCTCTTGTCGAGCAGCGTCATCTGCGCGAGGTAGAGGTCGAGGTGGCGCGTCTCGGGCGGCAGGTCCATCGCCTCGAACGGGCCGCCGGACTCCTGGTGGATGATGTTGAGGCTCTGGATGAGCTTCAGGAAATCGCAGACTTCCGCGTGCGTGCCCGGGCGCCGGCCCTTGTCGAGGTCGTTGACGAAGGCGGGGCCGCCGACCGAGGTGAAGACCAGGTTCTTCCCGCCGATGCGGAGGTCGTGCTCGCGGTTGCGGGCGCGGAGGCCAAACTCGCGCGGCACGAGCGCGAGCTTCTCCCGCACCAGGCCGCGGTCGAAGCCGCATCGTCCCGAGGTCGTCCACGGCTTCCGCGCCGGCGGCCACGAGGAGCTTGCGGCTGCCCGGCTCGAGGAAGCGCATGCCGCGGGTCTCGAGGATCGTGAACGCGCCGTCGATGATCGCCTCGACCTGGTCGGCGCTCAGGATCTCGATCGGGCTGTAGGGGTTGACGAGCCGGGCGAACGGCAGCTGCCGGATCGCTCCGGCCACGCGTTTCTCACGACCGCCGCGGCGGCTGAATGTCATTCGTGGCTCACCTTCGGGGTTCGTGGACCTGACCCGCCCGTTAGCCTACTCAGGCGGGCGAATAATTCCCACTCGGCGATAATGGGGCATGGACGGGTCACTGTACCGCTACGCGGCCTTCTCGACGGTCCCGACCGGCGGCAACCCGGCCGGGATCTGGATCGGCGACGTCCTGCCCCCGGATCCCGAGATGCAGCGGATCGCGGCCGAGGTGGCCTACCCGGAAACGATTTTCGTCTGCCCCGCAACCGGATTCGCGCGCCAGGTGCGCTACTTCAGCCCGGTGAAGGAGATCGACTTCTGCGGTCACGCGACCATCGCGACCGGCGTCCTGTTCGGCCAGCAGCAGGGAGCCGGCGAATACCGCTTCACCACCAACGTCGGCGTGGTGCCCGTCTCGGTGCGGGAACTCGAGGGGCGCTGGGTGGCGGCGCTGACGTCCGTGATGCCGAAGCATGAGAAGGCGTCGGCACCGCTGCTGCGCGCCGCGCTCGCGGCGCTGGAATGGCGCGAAGACGAACTCGATCCCGCGATTCCGCCGGCGCGCATCTTCGCCGGCAACTGGCATCTGCTGATCGCCGTGCGCACGGCCGAGCGGCTCGCCGAACTCGACTATGACTACGACCGGCTCAAGGAACTGATGCTGGCCGACGGGCTCGCGACCCTGCAGCTCGTCTGGCGCGAGAAGCCGGACCTGTTTCACGCACGCGACCCGTTCCCGGTCGGCGGCGTCGTCGAGGACCCGGCGACCGGATCCGGCGCCGCGGCGCTCGGCGGTTACCTGCGGGACGCGAAGCTGGTGAAGGCGCCCGCGCACATCGTGATCCACCAGGGCGAAGCCATGGGCCGGCCGAGCCGGCTCGAGGTGGAGATTCCGGCGACCGGCGGCATCGTGGTGTCCGGCAATGCCGTGCCGATGGAGGAATCTCCGTGAGTACCGTCCTCGTCACCGGCGCGAACCGCGGGCTCGGCCTCGAGTTCGCGCGCCAGTACGCGGCCGATGGCTGGAAGGTCTACGCCGCCTGCCGCGACCCGGATGCCGCGCAGGAACTCGCCCAGGTCGCCGCGGAGAGCGGCGGGGCGATTCGCGTGCTCGCGCTCGAGGTCACGGATGCCGCGAGCGTCCGCGCCGCCGCGCAGTCGCTGGCCGGCGAGGCGATCGACCTGCTCATCAACAACGCCGGCGTCGGTTCGCCGAAGAAGCAGCGCCTCGGCAGCCTCGACTACGCGGCCTGGGCGCACGTGCTGGACGTCAACACGCTCGGCCCGATGCGCGTCGTCGAGGCGTTTCTCGACAGCGTCGCGAAAGGCGGCGACCGGAAGATCGTCACGCTGACGAGTGCGATGGGCTCGATCGCGGACAATGGCTCGGGCGGCTCCTACGCGTATCGAAGCTCCAAGGCCGCGGTCAACATCGTGATGAAGAGCCTGTCGATCGACCTGGCGCCGCGCGGCATCACCTGTGTCGTCGTGCACCCGGGCTGGGTGCGCACCGACATGGGCGGCCCGGACGGCAAGCTGACGCCGACGCAGAGCGTGACGGCGCTGCGCAGGTTGATCGCCGGATTGAAGCCGGAGGACACCGGCCGGTTCTTCAACTACGACGGCAAGACCTATCCCTGGTAGGGCGTCGCGAGATTCTCGCCGCAGCCGCTGAACGTCCGGCCGTTCAGCGTGACTGTCACGGTCGACGTGAAGGCTTTGCCGCTCATCGAATCGCTGCAGGCGACCGGGACGATTTCGACGCGCAGGTCGTTCGCTTCCGTTTTGGCGTGCAGCGTGCGCGTACCGGTCTGCGCGTCCAGCTGGGTGCGCGGCGCGGGGGTCACGGCGGTGCCCTTGCCGTAGTCATAGGTGAGCCGCATTTCCGAGCCATTGCGGATCTCGAGCTGCCAGCCGGGCTCCTGGCCGACCGCGCGGAAGTCGCGGTCGCGCACGAGTTCGAAGAAGACGCCGTCCCAGGGCGCGAGCGCGCGGTCGCGATCCAGCTCGAGCAGCGTCGCGCCGAGCGCCGTCCACGGCGCGCCGCCGCAGGACATCTCCATGATGCGCAACTGGCTGCGCGCCGCGAGCGGCGCAAGGCTGCCGGGCGCGAGGCGGAACTGTTCCGCGAGAAAGCCCGCGGCAGGCACCTGGCGCGTGGCATAGCGCGGCTCGGCGCAGCGATCTCCCGAGGAAACGGCGGCCTGCTCGGTCAGGCGCAGGGTCTCGCCGTAGCGCGCGCGCGCCTGCGCGTCGCTCAGGGCGCTGACGCCGGGCCTGTGGTGACCGACGATCGTCCAGATGCCGGTCAGTGAGGAAGTAGCGGCCGCGGGCGAAGAGCGAATGCCCTGTGCCGGTGCCGCCGGGGGCGCCGGGGCCGGAACGAAGCGCAACGGCTCTTCCCGGCCGGCGGAGTGGATCGTCAGCTTTTCGGCATCCGCCTCGAATCGCACCGATTCGCGCAGCGCAGACAGGTAGGCCTCCTCCTGCTGCATGACGGCTTCCGGGCAGGCCTTCCGCGTCGTCGCGAGCCCGCCGAACATGATCGCCCCGTCCTGGATGCTGACGATGCCATTGAAGCGGTTGCAGGAACCGTTGCCGCTCGCGCGCCCCTCGGTCGGGAATTCCAGCGTCGGCTGGGTGCCGCCCTTGACCGCGGCGCCGGTCAGGCGTTCGAGCCGCCAGGCGGTGCCGAGCAGGGAGACGGGCGCCGCAGCCACCGCAGGCTGCCTCGGGCGGCGCCGCAACTGCGGGCGCTGCGACAGGCGCGGTACGCGCGATGGCCTCGAGCGGCGGCTGCTTCGCGGGCGCGAACCGGATCTCGACCGGCTCACCCGGGCTGTGCATGCGGATGCGGAACTCGCGGTCCGTCAGCGCGAGGATGTCAGTGGGGTACGCCTGGCCTTCCTCGATGATCGTGAGCTGTCCGTCTGCATAGCGCCAGCTGCCGAAGGCGGGTGTCGCATTCGGTGAAGTCATGACCAGCGTGCCGTCGGACAGGAACACGCGCAGCGCGCCGCGATCCGGATTCGGCGACTCGACGATCTCCCAGACGCGGTTCACGAACGACTCGCCTTGCGACGCTGGAAGCGGCGAAAGGGCGGGCTCGGTGGTTGCCGGTGGCGGCGGCTCGGCCTTCTTGCAGCCGCCGAGGACAAGCAGCAGTGCGGCCAGCGTTGCGACGGATCGTAGGCCCATGGCGCTAGACTATACGCGCATGAACACCGCGGAAAAGCTGGCACGGGATTTCCTGACGCGGGTCTGGGGGCCGGAGCACGACATCGATGCGATCGACGAGCTGATGGCGCCGGATTATGTGATCCACTCCGGCGGCAAGACCGTTCGCGGGCGTGACGCCTTCAAGGCCTGGGTCGTGGAGTTCCATCGCCAGATGCCCGAGGCGATCGACGAGGTGCTCGACGTGTTCGCGAACCCGTCGGGCGACCGTGTCGTCGCGCGCTGGGTCAATCGCGGCCGGAACAACGGCGTGTTCGGCTTGCCGCCCGACGGCAGGGCGATCGAGTTTCACGGCATCAGCGTGTGGCGCGTGCGGGACGGACGGCTGGCCGAGTGCTGGGTCGAGCGCGAGCCGCCGCGGTATCGACAGGACTGATCAGGCCTCGTACACCCAGCGGCCGCCGACCATGGTGCGCTCGACGGGAATCGTGATGAGCGAGGACGGGTCCTCCGTGAGCGGATTGCGCCCGAGCACGACGAGGTCCGCGAGCTTGCCGGGCTCGAGCGAGCCCTTTTCGTGCTCCTCGAACGAGGCGTAGGCGCCGTTCAGCGTGCAGACGCGCAGCGCCTCCTCGATCGTGATCTTCTGGCGCGGGCCCCAGACCTTGCCGTCCATCGCGGTGCGCGTCACCATGGACTGCAGCGCCATCATCGGCTCGAAGGGTCCGGGCGGATAGTCCGAGGCCATCGTCGCGCCGATGCCGGCGTCGAGGAAGCTGCGCAGCGCGAACATCGAGTTCAGCCGCTCCTCGCCGAACTCCGGCATCTTCTCGCCGTGGAAGTAGACGTAGGTCGAGAACGGCGTCGGGATCACGCCGAGCGTCTTCATGCGCCGGACCAGGTTGTCGTTGATCACGGTGCAGTGCTCGATGCGGTAGCGCGGGTCGCGGCGCGGCTGCTCGCGCTGCAGCCGCTCGTACAGGTCGAGCACCATGGCGATGCCGACATCGCCGTTCGCGTGGATGCCGATCTGCCAGCCCGCGTCGTGCGCCTTGCTGGCGTACCCGTAGAGCTCTTCCGCGTCCGCGACGATGATGCCGAAGTCGTCCGGCCGGCCCGACGTACGGCTTGCGACAGCCTTGCCGTGCGCTCGGAGATCGAGCCGTCGCAGGTCGCCTTCATGGCGCCGACGCGGACCCAGTCGTCGCCGAGGCCCGGTGCGGACGCCGGCGGCGATCATGCGGTCGAGGTGCGCGTAGCCGATCATGCAGTAGATGCGCGATGAGAGTTCGCCCGCCGCTCGCGCGTCCTGGTAGGCGCGCAGGTCTTCGGGCGTGCCGTAGGCGTCGGTGGAGGAGGTGACGCCCGCCTTCGCGAACATCTGCGTGATCAGCTTGACCGCCGCGCGGTCCTCGTCGCGCGTGGTCGTGCCGAAGGCCGGGATCGAGTTCTCGAAGATCTCCGCGGCGCGCTCGAGCACGCGGCCGGTGAGCTTGCCGGTCGCCGGGTCGCGGACGAACTTTCCGCCCTCGGGATCCGGCGACTGCTCGGTGATGCCGGCCTTGGCGAGCGCCAGGGAGTTGACGTAGCCCGTGTGGCCGCCGCGGTGCTCGATGTAGACGGGATGTTCGGGCGCCGCGGCGTCGAGGTCCTCGCGCGTGATGAAGCGGCGCTCCGCGGTCTTGGTGTCGTCGTACTTGAAGCCGACCACCCACTCGCCCGGCGGCGTCTTGGCCGCGCGCTCGCGCACCGCGTCCTGGATGGCCTTGATGGAGCGCAGGTCGCAGTCGATGAAACGCAGGTGCCGCCGGCCGGAAAGGGCGGGGTGGCAATGCCCGTCGATGAAACCCGGGACGACCGTGCTGCCGCCGAGGTCGATTTTCTTCGTGCCGGCGACGGCGAGCGCGTCGATGTCGGCGTTCGAGCCGACCGCGAGGATGCGATCCCCGGCGATCGCGACGGCCTCGGCGGCGGGCTGTCGCGGGTCGATCGTGATCACCTGGCCGTTGCGCAGGATGAGGTCCGGCTGCGTGCGAGTGAGCGCCGCCAGCGCGCGATGGCTGATCAGGGGCAGGGCAGCGAGCGCGCCTGCGCCGCGGACGAGGTCACGCCGTGTCACTTTCATCGCAGTCCCCTGGCTGGTTTCGAGTGCGCTCAGCTTACTGGAGTCTGCTCCGGCCGGCCGCGGCGCCAGTTCGCCAGCCGCCGGTCGAGTACGGGCTGCAACTTGTCGACGTTCGTCCAGCTGTCGGCCACGTGGTACTCGGTGGGCAGTCCCTTCGCCAGGTACTCCTGGTAGTCCGCGATGAAGCTCGCGCCATCCTGCTGGTAGTAAGCCTTCGCGAAGGCATTGCCTTCCGCGTTCAGGTCCTCGTCCGTCAGCTTGCCGTCGCAGACGGCCAGGAAGTACTGGCCCGGCGTCTGCTTGCGCGCCAGCAGGTGTTCGAGTTCCTCGGCGGAATCGACGACGTGGTGTTCGCCGCCGAGGCCCGCGAGCAGCGCCCAGGCGAGGAAGATACCGGCGTGCGTCGCGGCCGCCTCGGGAGGCAGGTCCGCGGGAAACTCGTCGCCGCTGTGCCAGGTCGCGTCGTCGTATTTCATTCCGGTCCAGCGCAGCGGGCCAGGCATCTTCACGCCCGGCCCGCGGCGCCGGTGATTCCCTATCTGTCTTCAGTTCGACGACGATCGCGTTCGAAGCAGCAGAAGTCTCGACCGTATGCGTGACGGGGTCGCTCCAGCGCACCGTGCCAGGCGTCGCTTCGGCATCGGTGACCTTTCCGTCGGCGGTCGTGAACTTCGCCTTCCCTCCCTCGACCATGTACACGACATGCGCGGGATGTGAGTGCATCTTGAGCGGCGTGCCCGGCCCGAACGTCACTTCGAGCACGCGTACGCGGTCATTCTCGAACAGGACCTTGTTGTTCTCGGGCTGCGTCGCCACGGCGTCTTGTGCGAAAGAAACCGGGGCGCCGAAAAGCAGCGCGGTGGCCGTGCCAAATGCGAAAAGACTGTGCTTTCTTCAAGTTTATTCTCCCTGAGTCGTTCGAAGGACCTTCGCGGGTCCGTCCTCCCGGGAAATCCGGTGCCGCCACTCTAATCCTTCAGGGCCGGTAATCGTAATGCCAGGGCTCGTCGGGGATGCGCAGCGGCCCGACGAAGGGGGCGCCGGACGCGAGGACCGCGGCTTTCAGCCGCTCGGCCCAGCCCTGGCCGATCCAGAGGGTGGGGATGTCCGCGGTGCTGGCGCCCGCGACGATGCGCTCACCCTGCGTGACCACGAAGTCCACGGCACGCATCTGCCCGTGAGCGGACAGGCCCGGTGCGGCGAGCGGCGGCGTCGGGCTCGGCGCGAAGGCGCGCAGGAAGTCGCCGAAGGCCGCGTGCGCGAGCGGCGTGCCCGGCGCCGGGAATCCCTGCGACTGCACCGCGAGTGCCGCGGCGTCGGCGAGCGCCGAGGAGGCCGATGCGATGGTCGGGTTCGTGTTCCAGCGCTCGAGCTGGATCTCGAAGCTGCGGACCTCCGGGTTCACGTGCAGCGTGTAACCCGGGTTCGCCGACTCGAAGGCGGCGCGCACGCGCGCGACGGCCGCGTCCAGCGCGGACTGCGCCGGGGAGTCCTGCCAGGCGACGATCTCCGCGTCCGACCAGCTCCAGCGCTCGGCGAGATTCGGGCCCGCGCGCAGGTAGGAGCGTGCCGCCAGCAATTGCCGGCCCGTGCCCTCGATCTGCGCGAGTGCGCTCGCCGCGCGCGGGTCGAGCATGCTTCGGACCGCGGCGAGATGCGCGTTCGACGGTTTCGTCGGCCGCCTGCGCGCAGATCGGCGTGCGCGGCCAGCGCGAGGCAGAGCAGGCCGTGCCTGAGCGCGCGGTGTTTCAAACCGGTTCCGGGCTGTCCGTGTCGGTCGCGCCCTCGCCCAGGCGCCGACGCGCCCGCGCGGCCATTTCCTCGTACTGCCTGCGAAAGCGCTCGATCTCGGCCTCCTCGAGCTCCTCGAGGTCCATGAGCGCGTTGTGGCCTTGGCTCACGCGGATCAGTTCGTCGAGCTTGATCTGGATCGCGGCCGTGTCGCGGTTCTGCGTGTTCTGGATCAGGAACACCATGAGGAAGGTGACGATGGTGGTGCCGGTGTTGATGACGAGCTGCCAGGTGTCGCTGAAGCCGAACAGCGGCCCGGTCACCAGCCAGGCGAGGATGGTGCCGAGTGCGAGTCCGAAGGCCACGGGACGACCGGAGAGTTGCGCCGTCTTCTTGGCGAAGCGCGTGAACAACGACGCTTTCTGGCTGCCTTGCATGATTGCTACCCCTTGAGCTGCTAGCGGACTCCCGTGATGACCGCGCGGCCACCACGCCGTTCCAGGTCGATGATCAACGTCTCGCCGGCGCCCTTGTCCACGATGAAGGTCTGCGACGTGTCGACGGCGCGGTTGTGGCTGCTCGTGCTGTGGCTGGAGACGGTATTGCCGGCGGCGTCCATGCACCAGACGATCATCGCGCCCACCCGGTCGAGCTGCACCTTGTAAGGTCCATCGCACTGGCCCGGCCGCGATGGCGTCGCGTGATGCACGGCGTCGGTCGCGCCGTCCTGCAAGGGCAGGCGGTCTGCGCCATCCTCCAGGTCGGCTGCGAGCCGCGTCGCGGGGTCCGTGACCACACCGCAGGCGACGAGGCTGACGGCGAGGATCGCAGTCGCGGCGCCTCGCCATTGCTGCTTCGACGAGACCGGCACGAGTAGGTCAGTGGGCGGGGGCGAAGAACGCCTTGGCAGTCGCCCCGCCGACCTGGCGCCCCATTGCCGCGCCGACCTCCGTCGAGTTGCGAAAGTGCACGCCGTCGTAGATTCGCGCCGAAGAGACCTCCTGCACGAACTCGTCAACCGACTTCCAGCGCCGCGTGACGCCCTCGAGCGTGTAGCTCGTCGTCGTAAGCTCGGGCAGCGGCTCGCCGTTTGCCTCGGCCTCCAGGATCGTACCGACAGTGGCCGCGAGAATGCAGTGCGCGCAAGGGTACTCGGGATGCATCGGTGTCTCGATGAACGGGAGCCAGGACGGATCGCGGTCGGTGGCGTCGTTGCCATCGATGTCGCCGTTGCGGATCGCGGTGATCGGGCGCCAGAAGCCGTAGTGGTACTTGGCGTCGAAGACGGCGATCGCCGCATCGTCCATGCCCTGGGCAGCTGCAGCAAAGAGCCGAGCATTCCGCGTGACCTCGCGTCCCGGTTGTTCGGCGACCAGACGAAGAACGCCATGGTAGATCGAGGGCTGCGTAGCCTCCCAGAACTTGGCGATCTCGGTCTGTTCGGCAGTCCGGGTCGAGCCGGTCCTGGCGCCGAGCGCCTTGACTTCGTTGAAGTCGCGCGCCCACAGCGCGCTGCCGAGCGCCGGGGGAGGCGCCGGCCTGAATTGCGAAGCGCTTGTCAGCAGCCAGGGCTTTCGCTGCGGCCACTGCGGTATCGCAGGGATCGTCGTCGGCACGTACACGCCGGGCTGGGTGGCGGGACGATAGGCTTCCGGCGCGTCGTAGCCGTCGTCACTCCTGCGGTCCAGGACATCCGCGGCCGCCCGTTCCCCGATCGCGATGCCGGCTGTCTTTGCGTCGATGTCCTGGATGCTGCCCACCGCCTTTTCGTAGGCGGCCTCGATGAAGTCCTTCTGGGCCGGCAGCAGCTGCGTCAGCGTCGCGCGATTCGCGGCAGCGACAGCTGCATCGACCGAAGCATTTGATGCCTTTGCGCGACCGGAATCCGCATAACGACCCGTGATCTCGTTGACCGCCTCGTAAGCCGCCGTCTGCGCGACCGCGATCGCGCGGACTCCGATCGGCGTGCTGATCTTCGCCCCGGCGACGGCATCACAAGCAATCCTGTCCCATTGGGTGATGACATCGGCACGGGCGACTGGTGCCGCGAGCACGACCCACGCGACCAGCAGCGACACTCGAGGCGCAATGGCGCTAATCATGGGACGCAGTCCTTTCGCTATAAGGCGCCGCGCCCATGATCGCCGCGATGATCGTGAAGACGAGCTGGTACACCGCCACGGAGAACCAGAGCATCGTGCTGTAGAAGCCGAGCGGGATGAACTGCGCGGGGCCGGTCAGCGAGAAGGCGACCCAGGTGACGACGCCGGCCCAGGTGGCGGTCTTCACGCCGGGGCCGAGGCGCGGGCGCAGCAGCACGTAGACGTACATTGCGAGGAAGCCCCGGCCGGCCTCGAAGACCAGGAACCAGACCATGCTGAAGCCGGAGTGGTCCGGCGGCGTGGCGCCGAGCGCGTCGTAGATCGCCTGCCATTGCTCGGTCACGACACGCTGGTGCAGGAACCCGTCGCTCACGAAGCAGATCGCGGCGACGATCAGCGCGCCCAGGATGAATTTCCCCCAGTTCACGTTACTCATGGCATCCCCTCTGATGGTGTGAGCAAGGCTCGGGCGCATCTTACGCCCGGCGGCCTAGCCCGTACTGTCGGACAGCAGTTTCACGATGCCCGGGAGCGCGTCGCGGTGCTCGGGCTTCATCAGCACCGAGCGCAGCGCCGTGACGGTGCCGCCGGCGCCCCAGGGGTCGCCGAAGAAGGCCGCCGGGAGTTCCGCGAGCGCGAGGTACAGGCCCGCGTGCCCGGCCTTCTCGAAGATCTCCTGCGCGCGGCGCGAGGATTCCGCGACGCTGTGGGCGCGCACCGCCCAGACGACGATGTCGAGCTCGGGCGGGAAGGCGGTGATGAAGCGCGCGTCCTTGGCGAGCTCCGCGTGGAAGTCGAGCGCCGCCGCGCGGCAGTCCTGCAGCATGCGCGCGAACTCGCCGCCGCGGACCAGCGGCAGGAGCCGCTGCGTCGCCCAGAGCGCGACGGCGGCGGCGCCCGGCCGCGAGCACTCGAGGCTGATCTCGCCGAGGTGCAGTTCGTCCGAACTGAAGTAGGTGTACGGCGAGTCGTGGCGGTAGTGGCTGCCGACCGCGGGATCGCGGAACAGCACGCAGCCGCAGCCGTAGGGCTGCAGGCCGTGCTTGTGCGGATCGATGACGATCGAATCCACCTCCGCGATGCGGTCGAAGGCGGCGCGGGCTTCCGGCGCGAGGTTGTCGGCGAGCACGTAGTAGCCGCCGTAGGCGCAGTCGGCGTGCAGGCGGAAGCCGTGGCGATCGCGAAGCGCCAGGATCTCCGGCAGCGGATCCACGGAGCCGACCGCGGTCGTGCCGAGCGTCGCGACGACGGTGCCGACGCCGCCGGCCTGCAGGCGCCGCTCGAGCGCGGCGATGTCCATGCGGCCATGCGCGATCGACGGGGACGGACTCGAACGGCAGCTTCAGCACCGCGCTGATGCGGCCGTGCGTGTAGTGGGCCTGGCTGGAGGCGAGCACCGTGGCGCCCGGCTTGAGTTCGCCGGCGATCCAGAGCGCCTCGAGGTTCGCCATGGTGCCGCCGCTCGTCAGGTGGCCGAGGTGCGTCTCCCAGCCGAACATGCGCGCGATTTCGGCGACGGCTTCCTTCTCCATCGCGGAGCTGGCGCGGCCGCCGTCGAGCGCGTGGTTGTTCGGATTGATCCACATCGCGAGCGCGTAGGCGAGGCGCGCGACCGCGTGCGGCGGCTTCAGCATCTGCCCCGCGTACTGCGGATGGAAGTACGGGTAGTTGTCGCGCATGCGCTCGGCGGCCTCGAGCAGCACCTTGCGCAGCGCCGCCGGGTCGGCCTGCCGCGCATCCGGCGCCGGCAGCTGCGCGAAGCCTTCCTCCATGCGCGCGAGCGCGTCGTTCAGCAACAGCAGCGAGTCGGTATCGAGCTGGGCGGGCATGCGGGCGGAATCGTATAACATGGCGCCCGCAGGGGGGGCAGGCCGACGTGAAGGGATCACACATCGGGCCAGGCGACGCCTTGGTCGTCGTGGACGTGCAGCGCGATTTCCTGCCGGGCGGTGCGCGTGGCGTGCCCGGCGGCGACGAAGTGATTGCGCCGCTCAATCGCGCGATCAGCCTGTTCGAGCGTGCCGGCACTGCCGATCTTCTATTCACGCGACTGGCACCCGGCCAACCACGTGTCGTTCAAGGCGCGCGGCGGGCCCTGGCCGCGCCATTGCGTCGCGGGTACCGAGGGCGCCGCGTTTGCGCCGACGCTGCGGGTGCCGCCGGGTGCGGTCATCGTCTCCAAGGCGACCAGCCCGGACCGCGACGTCGAGTCGGCGTTCCAGGACACGACGCTCGCGCCGCAGTTGCGCGCGGCAGGCGTGCGTCGCCTGTATGTCGGCGGTCTCGCGACCGACTACTGCGTTCGGGCGACCGTGCTCGCCGCGAGACGCGAGGGCTTCGACGTCCGGGTGATCGCGGACGCCATCCGCGCCGTGGACGTGCAGCCCGGCGACGGCCAGCGCGCCCTGCAGGAAATGCAGCTCTCCGGCGCGCAGCTCACCAGCCGCTGCTGAGGGAGGAAAGGGGACAGACACTTTTAAAGGTGTCTGTCCCCTTTACTTCAGGCGTGCCTGCGAACCAGGCTCTCGAGGATGTCGGTCCAGCCGCCGGTGTGCGCCTTGACCATGTCCTCGCTCGGCAGGCCTTCGTGCGTGATCACGATCTCGGTGGCGCCTCGCGTGGGCCGGAAGTCCACGGTCACCAGCGAATCGGTCTCGCCGGCGTACGGCGAGTTCCAGGTGAACACCAGCCGACGCGGCCGGGAGATCTCCCGGTAGGTGCCGCGGTGCGGGATGGTCTTCGCCGGCGTGTGCATCAGGATCTCGAACGCGCCGCCGACCCGCGGATCCACGCTCACGGTGCTGCGTTCGGTATCGCCGGGGCGCATCCAGACCGCGAGGCTCTCGGCGTCGAGCCAGGCGTCGAACAGCTGCTCCGCGGGTGCCGCGATCTCGCGGCTGACGACGACTTTCGGCACTTTCATGACTGCGTTCATTTGGGTTTCCTCTGCTGGGGTTGCTTGCGTGTAGCGAATCGGTCGAGCGCCTCGAGGCGGTCCTCCCAGAAGCGCTGGTAATGGGCGATCCACGCCGCCGCTTCGGAGAGCGGGGCGGCGTTCAACGAAAGGACGTGTTCGCGGCCGCGCACGGCGCGGACGACCAGCCCCGCGCTTTCGAGCTTGCGCAGGTGCTTGGAGACGGAATTCAGCGAGATCGGAAAGCCGCTCGCGATCTCCGTGACGCGCGCGTCCGACAGCGCGAGCCGCGCGAGGATCGCCCGGCGCGTGGGGTCGGCGATCGCGCCGAGGACGCGGTCCATGCCCGGTTTTCTATATTCACCCATATGGGTGAATATTGGGCGAACGCACTGCCCGAGTCAAGCGGGCGGAGGAAAACGGAGGGGACGCTCACCTTCCGAAGGTGAGCGTCCCCTCCAATCAGGCGAGGGCGGTCTTGAACAGCGCCAGCATGCGTTCCCAGGCTTTCTCGGCCTGCTCGGCGTGGTAGACCGCCGAGTCGGGCGGGCACCAGCCGTGCAGCGTGCCGGCGTAGACCTCGATCTCCGCCGGCAGCCCGGCCTTCGCGAACGCCTCGACGCAGCACGTCCTTGGCTTCCGGCTGCTTCTCGTCGTCGTTCTCGGCGATCGCGATGAGGAAATGCGCGCGCATCTTCGGGACCAGCAGGTGCGGGCTGTCCGGCTTGTCGGTGACGAGGCCGCCGCCGTGGAAGGTTGCACCGGCGCCGACGCGCTCGGGCAGCGATCGCCGCCGTCTCGAACACGAGCGGGCCGCCCATGCAGTAGCCCGTCGTGCCCACCTTGCGCTTCGTGTCGACGGCGGCCTGCGCGTCGAGCCAGGCGATGAATGCCTGCGCGTCGGTGCGCGCGGTGGCCGGGCTCAGCGTGCCGCGCAGAGCCATGAGCTGCTTGCGCGTCTCCGGGTCGTCGAAGCTCGCCTTCTCGGGCGCGGTCGGCGCTTTCTTCGTGCGGTAGAAGGGGTTGATCACCAGCACGGCGTAGCCGGATTCCGCGAGCCGCTTGCCCATCTGCCGGAACGCCGGGCGCAGGCCGAAGATGTCGGGCCAGATGAGCACGGCCGGGTGCTTGCCGGCCGCGGGATGCACGAAGTACGCGTCCGCCGTGCCGTCGGGCGTCTTGATCTCGACTTCGGATTCCGTCGTTTCCGCGGCGTTGGCGACGCGCGGCAGCGCGAAGGCGATGCCGGCCCCGAGAGCCAGCGAGCCGAGCTCCCGACGGGAGAGCCCGCCCTGGCGCAGGTTGTGCTCGATCATGTCGTCGAATGCTGCGTCATCGCACATCGGTGTTCTCCCGCATCTAGCTCAAAAGCTTGCTGATCTCGCCGAAGCCGGCGGCTTCCTGGGTGTAGGTGAAGGTGCCGGTCGTCCGCATCTCGCGCGCGGCGCGCAGGAAGGCGCCGAGCGCGGCGGCCGAGAGCGCGCTGCCGACGCTGACGCGCCGCACGCCCATCTCGGACAGCTCCTCGAGCGTGAAGCGCTGCGGCTGCGTGCCCATCAGGAAGTTCACGGGGCGGTCGACGGACTTGACGACCGCGGTGATCTCCTCGCGCGTCGTGATGCAGGGCGCGTAGAGGACGTCCGCGCCGGCCTCCTGGTAGGCCTGCAGGCGCCTGATCGTGTCCTTCGAGGTCCGGGAGTGCCGACCAGGAAATTCTCCGCGCGCGCGGTCAGCGTGAACGGGAAGGGCAGCGCGCGCTTCGCCTCGACCGCCGCGCGGATGCGGTCGGTCGCAAGCCCGATGTCGTAGACCTTCTCGCCCGGCCGGTCGATGGAGTCCTCGATCGACCCGCCGACGATGCCGGTCGCGGCCGCGAGCCGGATCGTCTCCGCGACCGTCTTCGGGTCGTCGCCGAAGCCGTTCTCGAGGTCCGCGCTGACGGGCAGGTCCGTCGCCGCGGCGATCTCGGCGACGTGCGCGAGCATCCTGTCGCGACCGACCTGGTTGTCGAGCAGTCCGGCGGAGAACGCAAAGCCCGCGCTCGTCGTCGCGAGCGCCTCGAAGCCGAGCTTCGCGAGCATGCGCGCCGTGCCGACGTCCCAGGGATTCGGGATGATGAAGGCCTGCGGGCGCGCGTGCAGCGCGCGGAAGGCCTCGGCCTTCTCGGCTTGCGTCTTCATGCCCGCACCAGCGTCCAGATGCCGATCGCGATGAAACCTGCGCCGGCGACGTACTTCAGCGCGGCTGGACTCACGTGCTGCGAGACCAGTCCGCCCGCGAGCACGCCGATGCCGGTCGCGACGATCAGCGCCGCGGAGGCAGCGATGAAAACCGCGAGCTTGCTGACCGTCTGGTCGGCGGCGAACAGCAGCGTCGCGAGTTGTGTCTTGTCGCCGAGCTCCGCGAGGAAGACCGACGCGAATACGGTGGCCATGATCTTGAGGTCCATCAGCGTGTTGCGTCCTTTCCGGGGGGTGCCTTCGGTTGGCGGATGACCTGGACCGCGGCGATGAGCAGTCCGAGCGCGGAGATCGCGAGCGAGCCCAGCAGCAGCGGGCCCTGCGACCTCGAAGTAACCGGCGGTCTTCGCCCAGAAGGCGACCGGCAAGACAGAGGCGAGCAGCATGGCGGAGAGCACCGCGCCGCCGCGCGGCGCCTTCAGCGCGACCGCCGCGAACACGATCGCGAGCAGCAGCGCCGGTACGCCGAACAGCAGTGCAAAGAGGCTCGTTGCGCTGGACGTCACCCTTGCAAGGGTATCAGCCGTGGTAATCAAAGGGGACAGTCACCTTTAAAGGTGACTGTCCCCTTTTACGGGGCGTCTTTGACGAGGCGGATCCCGAGGTGATTCGTTCCCGTCGAGGGTTCGCCCTTGCCGCGCGTGCCGACCATGTAGCGCGAGCAGTACTGCTCGGTGCAGAGGAAGGAGCCGCCGCGGTGCACGCGCTTCGCGACGCCCGGCTCGCTCGGGTCGAAGGAATCCGTCGGGCCCTTCGGATTGCGCGCGACGCCGCCCGCTGCGAGCACCGCGTAGTAATCCGGCCGGTACCAGTCGCTGGTCCATTCCCAGACATTGCCGGCGACGTCGTACAGCCCGTAGGCGTTCGGCGGGAACTGCGCGACCGGCGCGATGCCGCCGTGCGCGTCCGCGTGCGTGTCCTCGTTCGGGAAGTGGCCCTGGTGCGTGTTGGCCATGAACTTCCCGTCCACCAGGAACTCGTTGCCCCAGGGATAGAGCGCGCCCGAGAGACCGCCGCGCGCGGCGAACTCCCATTCCGCTTCCGTCGGCAGGCGCTTGCCGGCCCACTTCGCATACGCCTCGGCGTCCTCGTAGGCGATGTGCACGACGGGATGATTCTCGCGGCCCTTCAGGTCGCTCGCGGGCCCCTCCGGGTGGCGCCAGTTCGCGCCCTCCACGTACGCCCACCAGCGGAAGTGCGTGTCGAGCGGCACCGCGTGGTCCGGCGGCGTGAAGACGACCGAACCGGCGACCAGGTTCTCCGGCGGCGCGTCCGGGAATTCCTCGGCCGTGGGCTTGCGCTCGGCGACCGTCACGTAGCCGGTCGCCTTCACGAACTCGGCGAACTGGCGGTTCGTGACTTCCGTCGTGTCCATCCAGAAGCCGTCCACCGCCACGCGATGGATCGGCCGGGAATCCTCGGTCGCCTGCATGCCGACGACGTTCGCGTCCTTGCCGAGCGGATCGGCGGCGCCCATGGAGAATTCGCCGCCGGGAATCCAGGCCATGCCTTCGGGCGGCGGCCCGGGAGCCGCTGCGGCGTTCGCGATTGTGGGTTCGAAGTCAGTCCGCTGCCGCAGCCGTTTGCGTCGCCGCAGGCGAGGCCGCGACCGGCGTCTCCTGCTGGCGCGTCATCAGCGCGAAGCCGATGCCAGCCGCGGTCCCGACGACGATCAGCGCAACCGCAATGAGCTTTGAACGTTGTCACGCGCCGCTCACTGGAACGGGAAGACCCGGTTCCAGTCGTTCTTCATGTCGACGACGGTCCAGTCGCGCAGCTTCGCCTCGTCGAGCCCCTTGTCGAGCTTGCCGATGTGCGAGTCGCGGTCGTAGGCCCACTCGCGCTCGGCATCGGTGTGGTGCACGTAGAGGCACGAAGCGCAGGCCCGACGACTGGCAGGTCCACTGCAGCATCTGCAGGTCGCCGTCGGAGTTGCCGAAGGCGGCGATCGGCCGGCGGCCGATGTGGCGCTGGATGCCGACCGGCTTGCCTTCCTTGTCGTCGTTGAGAACGATGCTCGGCAGCTTGACGAGCACGGGCCTGCCGTCGCGCATCTCGTACTTGAGGCCGCCGCTCGTGCCGATCACCTGCTCGGGCGGGATGCCGTAGACCTGCTCCGTCCACGGGCGCATGAACTCGATGCCGCCGCCCGACACGATGAACGTCTTGAAGCCGTTCGCGCGCAGGTAGGCGAGCAGTTCGAGCATCGGCTGGTAGACCATCTCCGTGAACGGCTGGCCGGTCTTCGGATGCTTCGCGGTCGCGATCCAGTCGCTGACGGTACTGCTCGAACTCGTCGGTCGTCATGCCGGAGTGCGTCGCGGTCAGCAGCGCCACGACGCCGGCCTCGCCGCCGGCGGTCACCGCCGTGCAGGTCACCCTTGAGCACGCGAGGCGAAGGGCTCCTGCGTCTTCCATTCCGGATGCTGCGGCGCCAGCGCCTTGACGCGGTCGATGAGCGAAGAAGAGCTGGAAGTAGATCGGCTGCTCGGCCCAGAGCGTGCCGTCGTTGTCGAAGGTGGCGATGCGCTCGGGCACCGGCACGAAGTCCGGCGAGCCCTCGCTGCGTCACCCCCTCGACGAACTTGACGATCGACTGCTTCGGCCGCGCCGTCGTTCCAGGACGGCAGCGGGTCGGCGGCGAACGCCAGGGCTGCGAAGCAGAGCATCGCAACGGCTGCCATGCCGGAGTCGCGCACGGAGAGTCTGGGTCATGTCGTGTCTCCGAAAATTCGGGCCGCACCGAGGGCGTGCGGCCCGATTATCCACGTTTACCGGCTCGACGACGTCGCGCATCGACGGCGCTCGATCAGCTCGATTACTGCCGCTGGCGGTCATGCCCTTGATCTGCTTCTCGAGCGACTCGAGGCTCCAGTCGCCCGGCGTCTGGCTGGGCGGGAATTCCTTCATGGTCAGGAGGAACTTGCTGGCGACCACCTGCATGGGCCCGAGCACGATAGGCCCGGTCGATCATCCAGTCGTGGTAGGTGTTCGAGTTCTCGTAGGACTTCTCGAACGGATCGCGCCGCAGGTTGAAGAGCAGCGGCATGCGCAGGTGGACGAAGGGCTCGCGCCAGACCTGCAGCTGCTGCGCGCGGTTCTCCAGGTAGATCGCCTTCCAGTCGCCCACGCGGATGGCCATGACGTCGCCGTCGTCGCCCACGTAGATGAACTCGTTGCGCGGCGATTCCTTCACCTTGCCGCTGAGGTAGTCGAGCAGGTTGTAGCCGTCGATGTGGTTCTTGTAGGTGCGGCCGTTGAGCTCCACGCCACCCTTGAGCAGCTTCTCCTTGATGTCGGGCGCGCCGGCGGCGGCGGCGAAGGTCGGCAGCCAGTCCTCGTGCGACACGATGCCGTTGAGCGTCACGCCGGCCGGGAAATGGCCGGGCCAGCGGATGAAGGCCGGGACGCGGAAGGCGCCTTCCCAGTTCGAGTTCTTCTCGCCGTGGAAGGGCGTGGTGCCGGCATCGGGCCAGGTGTTGTAGTGCGGGCCGTTGTCGGTCGAGTACTGGACGATGGTGTTGTCGGCGAGGCCGAGGTCGTCGATCAGCTTGAGCAGTTCGCCGACGTGCATGTCGTGCTCGACCATGCCGTCGCTGTATTCGTCCTGCCCGGAGATGCCGATGTGCTCCGGCTTCACGTGGGTGCGGAAGTGCATGCGCGTGCCGTTCCACCAGCAGAAGAACGGCTTGCCCTCCTTGACCTGGCGCGTGATGAAGTCCTTGGCGGCGGCCAGGGTCTCGTCGTCGATCGTCTCCATCCGCTTCTTGGTCAGCGGGCCGAGGTTCTCGATGGTCTGGCCGCCCTTGCCGTCGGCCTTGGACTTGATGCACGCCGCGCGGGCCGAACGTCTCGAGGAAGGTCTTGCCGTTGGCCAGCTTCATGTCGCCGCGGGTAGTCGCGGTTCTCCGGCTCTTCCTCGGCGTTGAGGTGGTAGAGGCTGCCGAGGAACTCGTCGAAGCCGTGCATCGTCGGCAGGTGCTCGTCGCGATCGCCCTGGTGGTTCTTGCCGAACTGGCCGGTGGCGTAGCCCTGGCTCTTGAGGATCGTGGCCATCGTGACGTCGGTCTTCTGCCAGCCTTCCTTCGCGCCGGGCATGCCGACCTTGGTCATGCCGGAGCGCACGGGCACGGAGCCGCTGATGAAGGCGGCGCGGCCGGCGGTGCAGCTTTGCTGCGCGTAGTAGTCGGTGAAGGCGACGCCTTCGCGCGGCGATGCGGTCGATGTTCGGCGTCTTGTAGCCCATCATGCCGCGGTTGTTGTGGCTGATGTTCCAGGTGCCGATGTCGTCGCCCCAGATGACGAGGATGTTCGGCTTGCTGCCCTGGGCGGATGCCAGCAGCGGAGTCGCCGCCAGCGCCGCCAGGAACAGGAATCTCAACGCTTTCATGGAATCTCTCCCGATCAAGGTCTGGGCGCCCGCCCCGGGTTGCCTCTGGAAGGCCGCAAGCCTTGCACGACAAACGGGCTGGGACTGTATCTCCGTGGGACAATGTCGTGCACAATTTTCGGGGATCGTTGCGGCCATGATGGGTCGCACCGCAACAACAAAAGAACTGACAGCACTGACCTGTGCCGTGCTGTCTGTCGACGGAGAGGAAGACTTGGTCGGACCATCCAGGGCACGGGACGTCCTGTCGAGCATCGGCTGGCTGTCGCGCCAGCCGGAGGCGTTCCAGGAGGAGGTGTTCCGGCGCTCGGTGCCGGTGCGCTACGCCGCCGGTGACGTCATCTATCGGCTGGGCGATCCGCTCGGCGGCATCTACGGCGTCGTCAGCGGTGCGGTGATCGCCAGCATGGCGCCGCCCCGCGCGGTTCCGCACATCATCCACGTGCTGACGCCGGGCGGCTGGACCGGCGAAGGGCCGTTCCTGAGCCGGGAGCCGCGACGGATCGAACTGCGGGCCGCGCTCGACACGCAAGGCCGTCTACCTGCCGCTCGAGGCGATGGACCAGATGGCGGCCCGCGACCCGCAGGCGATCCGGCAACTTCGTGCAGGTCATGATCATCAACCTCGACATCGTGATGCGCGCGTCCTACGACCTGCAGGATCCCGACGAGCACCGGCGCATCGCGCGCGCGCTGCGGCGCATCATGGCGCTCGAGAACACGCCCATCCCGCTCGCGCAGGCGGCGCTCGGCATCCTCTCGAACACCTCGCGCAAGACCGTGAACGCGGCGCTGCAGCGCTTCGAGAAATCCGGCTGGGTGAAGCGCGGCTACCGCTCGATCACGATCACGAACATGAAGCGACTCACGCAGTACGCGGAGAGCGCATCGGCTTGATCCGCGAGCGCTTCTCCGCTCAGGTGGCCTTGAGCCCCTTCGCGTACACGTGGAAGACTTCGTCGCGCTTCCACCCGCAGGACTCATAGAGCGACTGGCCGACCACGTTCGTCTTCGCGGTCTGCAGCTCGAGGCGCGCCGCGCCGGCCGCGCGCGCGTGCGCCTCGGCCGCTTCCATGAGCGCACGGCCCGCGCCCGTGCCGCGCGCGGCGGGCGTGACGAACAGGTCGTAGAGCACGAAAGTGCGGTCGGCCGCGACCGAGCAGAACGCCGGGTAGAGCTGCGTGAAGCCGACGAGCTCGCCGTTCGCGCCCTCGGCGACGAGGATCACCGATTCGTTGCGGTGGAATCGCTCGTCGAGGTAGTTGCGCGCGAGCGCAAGGTCGGCCGGCATCTCGTAGAACTGGCGGTAGGCGTCGAACAGCGCCGCGACCGCGTCGAGGTCGCGTGCTTCGGCGGGGCGGGTCTTCACCTGGGTCATGGTCCGCTTTCCCCCGTTCACCAGCATCTTGTCGAGCAACTCGAATCCCGCGCGATCGCATAGCCGTGCGCGCGGTAGAACGTGCGGGCGCCGTCGTTGCCCTTGCCGAGCTGCAGCGCGACGTTCGTGCACCCGCGCCGGACGAATTCCGCCTCGGCAAGCCCCAGGAGCTGCGTCGCCGACACCCTTGCCGCGCGCGGAGGGCAGCACGAAGAACTCGTCGATCTCGGCCGTGAGGCCGAGGTGCTCGAGGCTGAAGACGTAGACGGCGAGCAGGTAGCCGACGGCCTCGCCGCGCACGAACGCGATCCAGCCGCTGCGCGAGCTTCGGGTCGGCGACCGCGCGCCCGAGTTCGCGGCCGACACGGGCGGCGTCGAAGCCCGCGATGTCCTCGAACAGCCAGTACTGCTCGACGAGCGGCAGCAGCGCCGGGATGTCCTTCGTGGTGACGGGGCGGATGTCGGTGCTCATGGGCGCTTCGGCAGCTTGCGTTGCCAGGCGATACGTAGCAGTGCCTCCACGTCCTCGCGCCGCGCGCGCCCGAGATTCACGCGCAGGCCGACGACCTTCTTGCCCCAGCCGAGCTTCTCGTAGGCTCGCGGGTCGAGGCGGACCATGCGGTCGCGGTCCTCCTCGTCCACGAACACGTGCAGGAAGCCGCCTTCCTTCGGCGCCGTCGCGTAGATCCGCCCGCGCAGGCGGAAGGAGGTGTAGCGGTGGTGCGGCGATTCCGTCGAGCCGTGCAAGTCCATCGCCAGGTTGCGAACGTCGGCGAGCGTCACGGGATCGTCCGGCAATGCAGCCGCGATCATGTAATGCGCGTCGGGCATGAATCCCGGGTCCGGGTAGGCAGTTTCACGGAAACCGAGCCGCCGGTACAGGCGGTGCGCGCGCTCGTTTGACTTGAGCACGAACAGCGAGAGCTCGCGCGGGCCGAACTGCGCGTGGCCCCAGGCCGCCATCTCGCGCAGGAGCCGCGTACCGAGCCCGGCGCGCGCCAGCGCGGCGCGACGCCCACGCGCCCGAAATGGCAGCGCCCGACGCGCAGGTAGCACTGGCCGAAGGCAGCGAGCGCGCCGTCGTCGGCCACGAGCGCAGAAGCTGTCGATGCTGTCGACCCTCGCGTCCTCGCGGAAAGTCGCGGGCGTGAACGGAAAGCGGAAGTCCGGTCCGCCCCAGGTGCGTAGCTCGTGCGCGTCGCAGAACCAGGTCATCAGGTCCGGCAGCCGGTCGGGATCGAAGCGACGGAAATTCACGGGCCTACGGTCAGCACGGCCTTGCCGGTGAAGCTGCGCCGCTCGAGCTCCGCGAGCGTCGCCGGCAGTTCGCGCCAGTTCCGGCGCAATGAGATCGGCGCCTCGAGCTTGCGGTCGCGGACCAGCGCCAGGAGCCGCTCCAGGTCCTCGGCACCGACGCGTCCGCTGGCGACCTCCTCGAATATGAGGAGGCCGTAGATGCCGGCCGCACCCTTCGCGTAGAGCGTGCGCGCGTTGAACGTGGTGTCCTGCTCGGAGGAATTCCCGATCGTGACGACGACGCCTTCCCGGCCGACGAGCTCGATGGCCTTCGCGAGCGAGCTGCCGCCGACCGACTCGAGGACAAGGTCGAATGGGCCGCGGGCTTCCTCGATGGCACCGACGACCTCTGCCGGCGCCGAGGCGCCGCAGTTCGGCGTGCTGCGCCGGCCGCGAACTCACGGCAGTGACTTCTGCGCCGCCCAGTGCGGCGAGCTGGATCGCAAGCTGGCCGACGCCGCCGGATCCGCCCGTGATGAGCAGGCGCTTCGCCGGCAGCGGCTCGGCGAGCTCGAGTGCGCGCGCGACGGTGAGGCCGGCGATCGGCAGCGTCGCCGCCACTTCGGTCGTGACGCCCTCGGGGATGACGGCGGCGCGGGAGACCGGCACCGCGACGCGCTCGGCCCAGCCGCCGGAGTCGAGCAGGGCGACGATGCGCGTGCCGGTCGCGGGGCTCGCGCCGAACTGCGCGGGCGCGATCACGGTGCCCGCGACGTCCCAGCCGGGCACGGTCCCCTCGGCCGCGCGCGCGGCGCCGCGGACTTCGCCGCGATTGAGCGAGACGGCCTCGACATGCAGCAGCAACTCGTCCGGCCGGGGCGACGGCTCCGGTACGTCGGCGAGCGCAAGCTGTCCGTCTTTCTTTTGCCAGGCTTTCACGGCGTCACGCCCCCGGGGGCCGTGCAGCCGCGCTGTCAGGACTTCGTGTCGGCGGGCGGCTGCCTGTACTCGCCGAAGTTCGCGACGAATTCGTC
Organism: uncultured Gammaproteobacteria bacterium; assembly: GCA_963823415.1. Lineage (GTDB taxonomy): Bacteria > Pseudomonadota > Gammaproteobacteria > Steroidobacterales > Steroidobacteraceae > SCUD01. The sequence continues at coordinate 305,502 of CAWGLJ010000002.1, forward strand.
GAGGTTCCTGACCAGCATCTTGCGATATTGGGCGACGAAATACTCGATCGTCTCGCCGTAGGCGCCCTTGAGGTCCTTGGCGGACTCGCGGTTGGCGGCGCTGACCCAGGCATTGAACCGCGCGCAGGCGTACAGCATCGAGGCGCTGACCTCGCCGTGGGAGACGTCCGTCAACTGCTCGTTGGCGACGCGCAGGTGCTCGTGCGCGCGGTCATAGAACTCGTGATCGGCATCCTGCGACAAGCCCGGTCTCCTCGGTCTGGCGAAGCGGCGCAGAGAATACCAGCATTATCAAGGTATTCCAGAGGATTCTTGTCGCAGATTTACTACTTCAGGGCTGTCCAGCCCAGGCCCATCAGCCCGGGGCCTTGGTCGGATCGCCCAACTTGCGGTTGAGGGCAACGGCCGCACGGACCAGCTTCTTCACGACCGTCGGACTGATCCTCGTGTCTTCGCGCATCTCGAAATTGGCGAGCTCGAACTTGCCGCTCGGCCTCAACCGCGGCTCGATCGACGTCAGGCGCTTGCCGCGCCAGAAGCTGAACAGGACACGTGCAGGCTCGGCGCGGATGAGCAGCACCGGGCCGTTCGAGAAGTAGACGCAGATGTCCCCACTTGATCGCTTCCTCGAGCTTCGCGCCCGCGCGAACGGCCCTTCGCAGCCGCCTCACGCAGGCGGACTGCCAGCCGGTGAGCGAGGCGACGTAGGCGGCGGGGCTCGCGAGCGCACGGGCGGGCGTCTGGTACATCGCGATCGGTCCTAGGGGTCGTTCCTGATTCTCCGGGCGAACGCCGAAGCCACGACGTCGTGCCGCGCCGGATCGTAGCCGTCGCTGCAGTTGGCGTTCACGATGCCGCCGAAGCGCATGCCGTAGTACTCGAAGTTGTCGCGGAACGCGCCCACGAACGAGGCCGGCGGCTCGTCGTAGATCGAGGTGCAGACGACGTACACCGGTCTTGCCGCGCAGGCGCCGGGCTTCGTCCTGCAGCTCCGGCAGGTCCAGGAAGTCCACGATGCGGTCGAAGAACGCCTTCATGGGCGAGGCGACTGCGTAGCAGTACACCGGCGAGGCGAAGATCAGCCGGTCGAACGTCCAGCACTCGCCGCATCAGCGGCTCGAAATCGTCGTCGCGGTGACTGTGCTCGTAGTCGTACGGCGCAATCCGCAGTGCGCCCAGGTCGACGACCTCGATGCCGAGGTCGCCGCGATGCGGTCGATGAATGCGCCGGTATTGCCGTGGCGGCGGGCGCTCGCGAACAGGGCGATGGTGCGAGTCAAGTCGGATTCCTCGCATCCACGCGAATGATCTTCAGCCGGCCCGAAGCGCCGGAGCGGATGGAGACCGAGGCCTTGGGGCAACGGAAGCGCTCCGCGATCAATGTAACGAGTTCCGCGTTCGCTTTCCCGTCCACCGGCGGCGACTTCAGCCGGGCGATCCAGGTTCCATCCGGCAACTGCTCGAGTGCGGATGTTCGGGATCTGGGCCTGACCTTGACCTGGATGATCATGTCCAGGCCAGGACGCCCGCATAGACGAGCGCATTGCCGACAAGTACCGAGACGCCGGCGATCAGCTCCATCCGTCGCGGCATGCCGCGCGGGTACACGGCCCGTCCGACGTAGTGCTGGATGAATCCGCCTTCGTGGCCAGCCTGGCCCGCGCGGGCGCGCAGGGTTTTCTCGAGCGGGGTGAGTGGGCAGGTCCAGCCCATGAGGTTGACGAGCGACGACCAGAGCACCGTGGGCAGGTGCAGCCAGGCCCAGCGGAGGTCGTCGAGCAGCAGCAGTCCGCCGAATACGGCGAAGGCCGCGAACAGGAAGTGCGCGAGTAGCACGAGGTCCGCGGCGATCCGGTAGCGCATCCGGTCAGGCGTCATCGTCCGCCAGGTGTGCGGATGAGCGCTGATCCAGCTGCAGGAGCCCGCGGAGATCGGGTGGAATGGGCATCTTGCGAAATGCGCTCACGCGAGCCCCGCCCGTGTTGCCACGCGGTACGCGGCCCATCGCAGACCCGATGGCGCCGCCCGGAATCCGCAGGAGCTGTCCGACTATCTCGCGCAGATCGCGCCGACGCCACCCGATCCGCAGCATCCCCAGGTGGGCGAGCACATGCGGCCCGACATGCCACTGGCCGAGAACGTGGGCCCGTTCCAGGTGCGTGAAGGCGCTGTCTAGGTCGTCGCGCGCCAATGCGAGCTCCACCGAGCGCATCTCGGCGGCGTAAGCAGCCTGCAAGGTTGAATGCATCGCTGTCACGGCTCGCTGAGCCTGACATAGGTGAAAGATGCGTCGACCGTCCAGTTCACGCGATCCGTCGACGATTCCGCAACGAACGGGACTTCCCGATCCGAGAATGGACCCATTCGCACGCGTGATATGAGAGTCGTGCCGTTCTCGATTTCTTCGGCCGTGAACTCGAGAACGCCATCGGCAAAAGTGCCTGACATCGTTTCGTTGCGACCCCTGCTGCCGATCCCGTGGTAGGTGTACCTGTCCTTGTCCGGCAAGTAGCCCAGGATGCTCATCCCGCGCCCGATCGAGCCATCAGCACGCTTGTTCTCGGTCTCGCAAATGACGTGAAAGTTGCCGTCGTACCATCGGCATACCTCCAGGTGCTTTTCCTCGCTGCCCTTGATGGTCCATCGACCCACGAGTGAACCGAGCCGATCGAAACCAGACGGGCGGGCAGTCATGGTTGCGCCCGTCTGTGCCAACCCTGCCAGGCTGTGCAAGATCGCTCCACCGATGACGATCGCCAGGGCAAATGCTTTCATGCGCCGGACTCCACAGGGTGCACACGATGAAGCCACGTCACTTCGATCGATTCCAGAAGGCAAGCAGTTGGTCAAGCCAGGACTGGCGAACGGGATTCACGGGGATGTCCTTCCACGTACCGTCTGGCTGACGCACCGACTTGAACGGGGATCCATGGACGTGGACCTCCGTCCCGGGCGCATGATTGACGAACTCCAGCGGGTGCGGGGCAAGCCAGTAACTCGAATCCAGCGTGTCGAAGTACACGTTGAGGGCATGGTTCACTTCGGGCTTGCCGATGACCTCGACTCCTGACTCCGACGGAGTGATTTCGCCGTAGACGTTGCCGATCATGTCGGCAATGCCAAGTCGTTCTGTCTCGGCCGTGCGGGGAATCCGGACGTTGTCGCCATATGAAACGTTCGCAGGGTCATGCTTCACGATGACCATTTGCGTTTCAGAGTCCTTCCGCCGCATCTTCCATCCACTCGTACAGCCACTGCGCCGCCGACCGGTCGACGTGGCACTCGAATCGCTCGGAATTCACGCGCCGCAGCACGACGGGCAGCTGCGCGAGCCGCGTGCGCGCGCAGGCGGCGTTGCCGAATGCGCCGCGGCGACAGGTCCAGCCCGCAGCCACGTGCGAGCACCGCCGTCGCCAGCGCGCCCTCGACGGCGATCGTGACGAAGGCATCCGAGACATCGGTGACCGCGAACGAGCGGCGCCCGCAGCCCGTGCGCACGGCCTGCACGAGGTCGGCCGCATCGTGCAGCGCCGATTCGACGAGCCAGGTATCGGGCGCGATGCGCATGAACACCGGGTCGTCGCCCATCCAGGTGTTCATCGCGACCGGCAGCGAGCGCCCCGCGATGCGCAGCGCCGCGACGGTCTTCTGCGAGCGTGCGCCGAGCTGCAGCCGCAGGACCGTGCGCAGCGGCAGGATCGAAATCCGGAGCGCATCGGAGATCACGCGCCCGCCGGCCGGCAGGCTCGACGTCGCGAGCAGCGTTGCGATCGGCTCAGGCATGCAGGCGCTTTCCTTCCGGGTCGAGGAACGTCGGGTGACACGACGGTCGCTTCGCCGCTTGCGCTCGAGGTCGTGCACGAAGAGCGTCTGCCCGAGCCGCGCGCGACCGCCGCGCAGCATCGCAAGCGCGACCGTGCTGGCCGAGCGCGGGGGAGTGCGCGGCGGAGGTCACCCAGCCGTCGCTGCCTTCGGCGGTGCCGGGCAGTCGCAGGTGCGCGCCGGGCACGAGCGTGCGCGCGTCGCTCGATGCGAGTCCGACGAGCTGCAGTCGGTCCGCGCGCTGGTTGTCGGGGCGCGTCAAGCGAGCGCTTGCCGATGAAGTCCGCCTTCTTCTTCGCGGCGATCTCGCCCCAGCCGACGTCGGCCGGCGTGGTCGTGCCGTCGGTGTCGGCGCCGACGTGCAGGTAGCCCTTCTCGAGGCGCAGCAGCAGCACGGCCTCGAGGCCGTAGGGCGTCACGCCGAAGTCCGCGCCGTTCTTCATGAGTTCCGCCCATAGCGTCGCGCCGTAGCGCGCGGGGACGTTGATCTCGTAGCCGAGCTCGCCGGAGAAGCTGACGCGGTACAGGCGTGCCGTCGCGCCGGCGAACCTGCCCTGGCGCAGGCTCATGTGCGGCATCGAGCGCCAGTCGAAGGCGATGTCGGTGCGAAATCGCGCGAGCAGCTGGCGTGCGCGCGGTCCCGCGATCGCGAAGGTGGCCCACTGCGTCGTGACGGGCGTGACGAAGACCTCGAGGTCCGGCCACTCGCACTGGCGCCATTCCTCGAGCCAGGCGGCGATGCGCGAGGCGCCGCCGCTGGTCGTCGTGACCAGGAAGTGATCGCGGCCCGAGCCGGGCGACCGTGCCGTCGTCGATGATGACGCCGTTCTCGTTGAGCATCAGCCCGTAGCGGACGCGGCCCTCCTCGAGCTTCGCGATGCTGTTGACGTAGAAGCGGTCGAGGAACTTCGCGGCGTCGGGACCCGTGACCTCGATCTTGCCGAGCGGCGAGGCGTCGAACAGGCCGACGCCGGAGCGCACGGCGGAGGCCTCGCGCTGCGCCGCCTGGTGGACCGTCTCGCCCTTCCTCGGATAGCAGGCGGGACGCATCCAGCCGCCGGCTTCCCACCAGCTGCGCGCCGAGCGCCTCGTGCTCCGCGTGCGCGGGCAGGAGTCGCCGCGGTGCGTAGCGCGCGCCGGTTTGCCGCCCGGCGATGGCGCCGAGCGTGACGGGCGTGAAGGGCGGGCGGAAGGTCGTCGTGCCGACTTCGGCCGCGCTTTTCGAGGACATCTCCGCGACGGTCAGCAGGTGCGTTGAGGTTGCTGGTCTTGCCCTGGTCGACCGCCATGCCGCAGGTCGTGTAGCGCTTCAGCAGCTCGATGTGCTCGTAGCCTTCCTGGCGCGCGATCTCGACGTCGGCAAGCGTGACGTCGTGCTGGTAGTCGAGCCACTGGCGGTCCGGGCGGCCGTCGGCCCGCGGCGGGACACCGACCTCCGCGGAGAGCGGCGCTTCCTGCACCGTGGGCCGCGCGACGAGCAGTTCGTCGGGCTTGCCGGCGTGCGCAAGCGCCTGGCGCACGGCGCTCATCGCGTCGGCGAAGGCGGCGTCCAGTGTCGATGCGCCGTTCACCGAGCCGACGGCAAGCAGCGGCGGGCGTGAATCCTGCGGGCGGAAGGCGCGCGAAGTCTCGTCCCACTTGAGGGGCGCGCGGGCCTGCGACCACAAGTGGATGGCGGGCATCCAGCCCGCCGACGTGCCGAGCGCGTCGCAGGCGACTTCTTCCTGCGAGCTGAGCTTCACCCGCTCGAGACGCTTCTTGCCGACCGCCTTCGCGACGCTCGTGCCTGCGCGCACCTCGACGCCCTGCGCGCGCAGCCATTTCGTGAGGTCCGGCGGGCGATTCGCTGCGGCTGTCGACCAGGAGCTTGACCGGCGCGCCGGCGGCGACGAGGTCGAGCGCCGCGAGGTAGGCGGAGTCGTTGTTCGTGGCGAGCACGATCCGCCGGCCGGCGGCGACGCCGTGGCGATTCGCGTACTGGCGGATTGCGCCGGCAAGCATGATGCCCGGCAGGTCGTTCTGCTCGAACACCAGCGGCTGCTCGATGGCGCCGGTCGCGAGCAGCGTCTGCTTCGCGTGCACGCGCCAGTAGCGCTGGCGCACGGCGGAGGGTTTGCTGCCGACGTCGAGCCGCTGCAGCAGCCCCGCCGTGCCGTGGTCGTAGAGTCCGAAGCAGGTGGTCGCGGTCAGCAGGGTCACGTTACGCGATGGCGCGAGCTCGCCGAGCACGCTCGCGAACCAGACGATGACCGGCGCATCGTTGATCAGCGTGTTGGTCGCGAGCAGGCGGCCGCCGCACTCGAAGTCCTGCTCGGCGACGATGACGGTGAGGCCCGCGCGCGCGGCGGCCTGCGCAGCGAGCAGGCCCGCCGGGCCGCCGCCGACCACGAGCAGGTCGCAGTGCGCGTTGACCGCGTCGTAACGCGCGGGATCGCGCTCGCGCGGCGGCTTCGCGATGCCGGCCGTGCGGCGGATGTAGCGCTCCCAGAAATCCCAGGACGGCCACTTGAAGGTCTTGTTGTAGAAACCGGCGTGCCAGAGACCCGAAGTGCGGTCGAGCATGCGCCCGAGGTCGAAGTTGACGCTCGGCCAGGCGTTCTGCGCGCGCACTTCGAGGCCTTCCTGCACCGGGAACATCGTCGCGCGGACGATCGGCTCGAGCTCGGCGCCGCGGCCCAGCGTGACGAGCGCGTTCGGCTCCTCGGGACCGGCGGAGAGCACGCCGCGCGGCCGGTGCAGCTTCATGCTGCGTCCGACCACGGGAATGTCGTTCGCGAGGAGGGCCGAGGCGATCGTGTCACCGGCAAAGGCGGAGAGCTTGCGGCCGTTCCAGCGGAAGTGGATCGCCTGCGAGCGGTCGATGTGGCCGCCCTTGTCGAGCCGGTAGCCCATCAGTGCGCGACGCCGGAGGCGGCGCCCTCGTCCACGAGTGCGCCGCGTCGCGAAGCGTTCGAGCGCCGAACGCGCGGATCAGTTCGTGCGGCTGGCCGTTCGCGAGCGTCCAGGCCATCGTCTCGCCGCCCGCCGGGATCGCCTTGTAGCCGCCCGTGCCCCAGCCGGCGCTGATGAAGAGTCCCTCGATCGGGGTCGTGCCCATGATCGGGCTCGTGTCCGGCGTGATGTCGGCGGTGCCGGCCCATTGGCGCATGACACGCAGGCGCGAGAGGCAGGGGAACAGTTCGACCGCCGCCTGCGCATTCGCCTCGAACACCGGCAGCCCGCCGCGCTGCGCGTAGGAGTTGAAGACGTCCGCGCCGCCGCCGATCACGATCTCGCCGCGGCCGGTCTGGCTCACGTAGACGTGGATCGCGGCGGAGACGAGCACGTGGTCGATGAGCGGCTTGACCGGCTCCGTCACCATCGCCTGCAGGCAGGTGCTGTGGATCGGCAGCTTCAAGCCCGCCTTGCGCGCGAGTTCGCTCGCGTGGCCGGCGACCGCCATCAGGACACGCGGCGCGGCGACCGGTCCTTGCGTCGTCTCGACGCCGCGCACGCGGCCGCCCTCGATCGCGAAGCCGGTGACCTCGCAGCCCTGGACGATGTCGACGCCGAGCTGGCCCGCGGCGCGCGCGAAGGCCCACACGACGGCGTCGTGGCGGGAGATCCCGCCGCGCCATTGAACGGCGGCGCCCTCGATGGGGAACCGGCAGTCCAGGTTCAGCATCGGCTCGAGCTTCGCGAGCTCGCGCGCGGTGACGATCTCCGCATCGACGCCGTTCATGCGGATCGCGTTGACCGTGCGCCGTGCGATCTCCATCTCGTGCGGGCTGTGCACGAGCGAGACCTTGCCGCGCTGGCTCAGCATGATGTTGTAGTTGAGCTCGCGGCTGAGGCCCTCGTAGAGCTTCAGCGAGCGGTCGAAGAACTTCGAGCTGGCGAGGTGGTAGTAGTCGGAGCGCACGACCTGCGTGTTGCGGCCGGAGTTGCCCTGGCCGATGACGCCGCGCTCGAGCACGGCGACGTTCTTCATGCCGTGCTCCTTCGCGAGGAAGTAGGCGGTCGCGAGCCCGTGCCCGCCGCCGCCGACGATCACGGCGTCGTATGACTTCTTCAGCGTCGGCCGTTGCAGCGCGCGCGGCCACGGGCCGCCTGGCGTTGACCGCGTGGCGCGCGAGGGCGAAGAATGAATAGCGCTCGCTCATGGGAATCGTGGAATCATAGAGCATGCTCAGGATCGAATGCCCCTTCTGCGGAGTGCGCGACGAGCCGGAATTCACGTACGGCGGCGAGTCGCAGGTGACGCGACCGGCGGCGGGGGCGGGCGACCCGGCGTGGGGCGAGTACCTGTTCTACCGCTCGAACCCGAAGGGCGAGCAGGCCGAGCGCTGGTGCCACAGCTTCGGCTGCGGGCAGTGGTTCAACGTGCTGCGCGACACGGCGACCCACGAGATCGTGGCGACCCACGCCATCGGCAGGGAGTAAGAGGGGACGCTCCCCTTTTCGGCTACGAGCTCTTCGCGGAACGTGGCGTCGACCGAAAAGGGGAGCGTCCCCTTTTACTCCCGGCTCAGGCGGGTGCGGCCAAAGGTGGTGAGGGTGCCGTCCTTGCCGTAAACCTCATCCGTGACTTCGAGGGCGTCGGCCGAAAGGCGGTAAGTGCTTCGGCCGCGCTCCGCGGACGCCTCGTTGCCCCAGTCGATGGTCATCGCATCGCCGTCCGCGCGGCCGACCAGCGGCAGATTGAGGCCGCGCGAGTCGAACCATTGTCCGGCGATCGAGCCGTCCTTCAGTACCCGGTATAAGGCCTCGGCCTTGAGAAGTGCCAGGTCTTGCCGTCCCGGCCCGTCATGAGGTTCTCCATCGCCAGGCGGTGGAACCTGCCGTCCAGCGCCTGTTCCCAGCGCATGCGCATGTCGGCGGCCATGCCGCTCACCTCGCCGACGCCCTTCCACTCGCCGGCAAGCCGCTCGAGGAAGGCGGAGGCCGCTGGCGCATCGGCGAACGCGGGCGAGCAGGCAAGTGCCAGTACGAGTGCCGCAGCGCGATGCCGGGCGAACTTCATGAGCGTGTCCTCTTCCTCTCGTACATGGCCCGGTCCGCCCGCGCGAGCAGCACGTCGAGCGGCGTATCCGAATGGCTCGACAGTTCCTCGATGCCGATGCTCATGGAAACCCGCATCGTCGGCACGGCCTCGGCGTTGAACCGGTCGATCGCCGCGGCCAGGCGCGTGTTGACCGCCTCCGCGCCGTCGTGCTCGTCGAGCACGGCGAACACGGCGAACTCGTCGCCGCCGACCCGCGCGACGACGTCGCTCTCGCGGAACACGCTCGCCGAGCACTTTCGCCGCGTCGGCGATCAGCGCGTCGCCGGCCGCGTGGCCTCGCGTGTCGTTGACGCGCTTGAGCCCGTCGAGGTCGACGAAGACCAGCGCGCACCGCGCGCGCGTGCGTCGCGCCATGCGCAGCGCCTGGTCGGCGAGCACCAGGAAGCCGCGCCGGTTGCGCAGTCCCGTCAGCTCGTCGGTGAGGGCGAGCTGCTCCATCTCGACGCTGAGGCTGCGCAGCTCGCGCGTCCGATGCCGCGGTGCCCGCTCACGGCCGCGGCGAGCGTCAGCGCCATGACGGTCGTCACCCCGATGAAGGCCTGCAGCGACAGCAGTGACTCGCCGCTCCTCTCGCCGCCGAACGGCCCGGCACCGGCGGCGGTGGCGCCGATCGCGATCAGCGACAGCAGGCAGATGCCGAGCGCGACGCCGCTCGGCCGGAACCGGAACGCGATCCAGACCAGGCAGGGCAGCGGCAGGAAGGTGAGCGGGCTCGCCGCACCGCCGGCGGGCGCCGGCGAGGCGAACACGACGGCCGCCGAGACCGCGAGCAGCAGGAATGCGACCGACATCTCGCCGAATCGCCAGGCCTTGCTGCCCGATCTGCAGCGATTGCCGCCAGGTCAGGAAGACGGGCGCGAAGACCAGGATCCCGATCAGGTCGCCGAGCCACCAGGTCTGCCAGGACTCGAGGAACTGCGGTTCGGCGGCGACGCCCGCGAAGCTCAGCGTGGCGACGCCCCAGGTCGAGGCCACCAGGCAGGCGGCCGCCGCGATGCCGCAGAAAGTGAGCGTCGCCGGACCCGATCTCGAACAGATGGGCGACGCCGACGTAGCGCCTCAATGGCGCCCGCGCAGACCAGCGCCTGCACCGTGGAGCCGGCGGCGATGGAAACCGCGATGGCGACGCTGGCGAGGCCGAACGACACGTCGGCCGTGGTCAAGGCAACCGCCAGGTTGACGAGGACGGAACCCGCCGCGATGCCGGGCCAGACGCGCGGACCCCACAGGAGGACGGCGGCGAGGGCGATGCCGGACGGCGGCCAGACGGCCGTCGCATAGCCCGGCGGAATCGCGAGCGAGAGCCCGACGATCCCGGTCAGGGTGTAGCCCGCGGCCAGGATGGCGACGCGGACCCAGCGGTCGGCGCTTGATGATTCCTTGATCGGCAGTCGACTCCCTGTCAGCCAAAGGGGCGTAGCCCAAAAGGAGGAGCGCGCTCCTCTTGGAGTCTCTGTCCCCCTTCAAGATTAGCGACCGCCGGCGTGCGGCGAGCAGCAGCAGTCCAGAGCAGGGCGAGGCCGGAGCCGTCGCCGCCGCCACCGCCGCCATTCGGCGGTGGCGGGGGCGGCGGAGGCGGAGGCGGATTCGCGGCGCCGCATTCGATTCCGGTCGCCGGCGGCGCGGCGCCGGCTGCCGGCGCGACGAAGGGCTTGAACGAGCAGTCCGCACCGCCGGTGTCGCCGACCGCGCCGGTCTCGTCCTCGTAGCCCAGCCAGTGCCCGCTGCCCCAGTCGACGGCGCTCGCCGGGTCGGCGTCGAGCGCCATCTGCGCGAGGTCCTCGACGTCCAGGAACAGCGCCGCCGGCGTCGCTTCCGTGACCGCGAGCGCTGCGGGCAAGCGTGAAGTCGACGGCGAAGGCGTCGTCGCGTAGCGCAGGTAGCCGTCCGGCGCGCCGCCCGCGCGTTCGAGCCAGGTGCCGCCCGCGAGCGTGACGTCACTCCGCCAGCGATGCCGATCTCGAGCGCTGACCGTGCCGACGTCCGCGCCCCGGTTCTGGCCGGCGTACGGAACGACGGCGCCCGCGGAGCTGCGGATCCGCATCGGCTTGTTGAAGGCGACCCAGAGCCGGTAGTTGCCGCCCGGCACCAGCGGCTCGTTCACCTCGACGGCGAGCGTGCGCGCGCTCGCGCCGCTCCGGTCCCAGCGCGCGCGATAGACGACCGCGTCGCCGTCCGTGTCGCGGATCTCGGCGGCGATGGCGGCAGGCGGCCCGCTCTGGCGATAGAAGCCGAGCAGGTACTGGCGCGTCGAGGTCGTCGCGCATGCGCGGCGCCTCGGCGGCCGGCAGGATGAAGCCGCTGTGCCCGTGCGAGGCGAGGCCGCCGTAGTCCTGGCCGCCGTTCGCGGGCTCGACCTCGAGCGTCCAGGCCGGGATCTCGAACGTCGAAGGCGAAATGGTCCGCGGTCGTGCCGATGCCCGGCGAGCCGGCGGGATCGGGTCCGTAGCCGTAGCTGCGGCCGGAGGCGGCGATCATCCGCTGCGCGAGCGACTGCGTGATCGCGTTGAGGCGCGTGTTGGCAGGTCGCGGCGCGAGGTAGACCTGGCCGAAGGAATGCGTGTCGCTGTAGAGCCGCAGGCGCGACGCCGGGCCCGAGCGTCGCGGCCTGCTGCAGCGCCAGCAACTCCGGCTCCGAGTCCGGCGCCGCCGCTGCGGTAGACGAGGCTGGTCACGCTGCGCGCTGCTCGCGCCCTGCTGGCCGAAGCCCTGCGACGAATTGCGGTTGAGGTCCACGCCCCAGAAGTTGTCCGGCGACGGTGCCGATGTCGGAGTCGATGACGCCGTCCGTCACGGGGTTGCGCAGGTTCTTGCGGCGCATGCGGCCTTCGCGCGGCTGTTCGCGGTCGGCCGTGACGTTCACCGGATAGAGCTGCGTCTGGATGAACCCGTCGACGTTGTTGACCGGCAGCGACGATCGTGTTCAGGTTCTCGACCAGGTACTGGAAGAAGCCGCCGTCGGCCTTCGCCGGCGACCAGCGTCTCGTAGAGCGCGGTCACGGCCTCGGGCGTCTGCCACTCGCGCGCGTGGATGCCGCCGTTCACCAGCACCGCGCCTTCCGCGAAGCCCTCCGCGGTCGTCGCGTCCGCGTCGCCGATCGACGTAGGCCCAGATGTCGCGGCCGGCGACGCGTCTGGCCGACGACGTCGCCTCCACCTCGTCGTTCAGCGTGAGCAGCTCCTGGTGCCGCGCGAACAGCGAGGCGTAGTCGCGAAACCCGGCGACCGGCGTCATCGAGGCAACCGGCACCGGCGGCGGGTAGCCGAGCGCGATGTTCGTGCCGGAGTTGTCGTTCGTCGGTGTAGGTGAAGAGCACGTCGCCGCAGCCGGCGGCGAAGGGATTCGTGATCTCGCCGTCCGCATCGAAGACGCAGGCGGCGCCGGCCGGCAGCGCCGCGCCGCACAGGAGGAGCGAGGCCGGCCGCGCGGCTCAGCGCTCGAGCCACTGGCGGACCTCCTTCTGCAAGGGCGCGGAACCGGCCCCCGATCTTCGCGAAGCGCGTCGAGCTCGTCGCTTGCGCGGCGGGACTCGCATCGAGCTTCAGCGCGAGCACGAGGCGGCGCCGCGTCGGCTCGTCGTCCGCGGCGGCGAGCCTGCGCCCGATTTCCGCGCTCACCGCGGGATCGCCGAGCCGGGCGAGCGCCGCCGCGGCCGAGGGACCGATGTCGGGTTCGGCGACGGACTCGAACAGGAATTGCCGTGCCGCGGCGTCGCCCTCGGCGAGCCGGCCGATCTCGAGCACCGCGGCCGACGCGACGTCCGCGCGGCGGCTCGCGCGCGCGAGCAGCGCGAGCGCGGCCGAGTCATCCAGCGTGCGCGCGACCGCCGGGATCGCCGCCAGCGCGATCGGCTCGTCGGCGTAGTCGAACACGAGGCCGAACAAGCGCGGCGTCCGCCAGCCGCTCGGCGATGATCAGCCCGAGCGCATCGACGCGCGCGTCCCTGTGCGAGGGCGTCCGCCACGGCGGCTCGCTGGCTCGCGAGCGCGGCAGGCGGCGCGACGCGGTAAGCGTCGGCGATGCCGTCGCGGACGGGATCGCCCTCGGCGGCGCCGGCGAAGCGAATGGCTGCGCGCCGTGCGTCCGGCGGCGATCTCCGCCGCGGCGACATCGCGCGCCGCGCCGCGATCCCAGTGCCGGAGCACGAAGCGCGCGGTCGCGCCGGCATCATATAAAGGTGTGGCGCGGTCGCCGTGATCGGGGTCGATGCGCGCGAACACGAGCGGCTGGCGCGAAGCGAGGCGGGCAACCGAGGCGCGCGCCGCGGGCGACGGCGCGCTGCGCGCGAGGCGCGTGCAGTCCGCGGTCGAGCAGCCATTCCCGGGCGACGTCGTCCAGGGTCGCGTCGTGCGCGATGCGCTCGAGCCGGGCGGCGAGCTCGGTGGCGCGCCCGGCCGCGGCGAGTGCCGCAAGTTCGCCGTCCTGGGCGACGACGGCGGGGCTGGAAACGGCGCGGCGCGCGCTCGCGGGATCCACCACGCGCGCGCGCAAAGGCCGCGTCGGCCGCGAGGCCGAGCGCCATCGCAAACCCGATGACCCGGGCCATCCTCCCTCTCATGGAAGGATGGGACCGGCAGATCCCGGCCCGGGGTTCCGGGCCCGGAGGCCTTACGAAGGATCGAGCGGCGAGGAGGGCGCCGAGGCGACGGCCGGCTGGCCGTTCAGGAGGTCCTTCCAGCTCAGTTCGTGGCCCTTGCGCTTGCCCTTCGGGACGAGCTTCAGGCCCTCCGGGGAGATCGTCAGCGTGTATAGCTCCTCGTTCACGGGGAACTCGCGACGCAGGGGTTTTTCCAGCTTCGTTGCCATGTTTTTGGACCGCCTCGGTGATTGTTGGGTAGTCGCGCGGCCGTTGGTATAGCACCCTTGTGCGCGGACCGGCAAATCGCCGCGTCCTCGCAAACACGCCGATTCGCCCGGTTCCGGTGCCTGCGCCCGGTACAATCCGGCCGATGCCCCTTTCCGTCGTGATCCTGGCCGCAGGCCAGGGCAAGCGCATGAAAAGCGAGCTGCCCAAGGTGCTGCAGCCGCTGGCGGGCGCCCCGCTGCTCGCGCACGTCGTCGCGACCGCGCGCTCGCTCCGGCCCGACGCGATCCACGTCGTCCACGGCCATGGGGCGGAGGCGGTCCGCGCGGCGATCGCGGGCGGCGACATCCGCTGGGCCCTGCAGGCAGAGCAGAAAGGCACGGGCCACGCGGTCGCGCAGGCGATGCCGGGCGTGCCGGACGGCCACGACGTGCTCGTGCTCTACGGCGACGTGCCGCTGATCCGCGCCGCGACGCTCGCGGACCTCGTGGCGCGCAGCGGCCCGGATGCGCTCGCGCTCCTCTCGGCGCGGCTGCCGGATCCGGCGGGTTACGGGCGCGTGGTGCGCGACGCGACCGGGCGCGTCGCGCGCATCGTCGAGGAACGCGATGCGAGCCCTGAGGAGCGCGCGATCGACGGAGATCAACACCGGCGTCCTGGCTGCGCCCGCGGCCCGGCTGCGCGGCTGGCTCGGCGCGCTCAGGGCCGACAATTCGCAGGGGGAGTACTATCTGACCGACTGCATCGGCGCCGCGGTGCGGGACGGTTGCACGGTCGAGGCGGTCGTCGCGGCGTCGCCCGCGGAGGTGCTCGGGGTGAACGACAAGGTCCAGCTCGCGGAGGCGGAAACCGCGCTGCGCGCGAGCCGCGCGGCCGAACTGATGCGCGCGGGCGTGACGGTCGTCGATCCCGCTGCGGCTCGACGTGCGCGGCGAAGTCGCCTGCGGCCGCGACGTCGTCCTCGACGTCAACGTGATCCTCGAAGGCAAGGTGCGCCTCGGCGACCGCGTGAAGGTCGGGCCGAACTGCGTGCTGCGCGACTGCGAGATCGGCGACGACAGCGAGGTGCGTCGCCAACTGCGTCCTCGAGGGCCTCGCGGCGGGCAGCCGCTGCGTCATCGGGCCGTTCGCGCGCGTGCGTCGCGGCACCCGGCTGGCCGACGGCGTGCACCTCGGCAACTTCGTCGAGGTGAAGAACAGCGAGCTCGGCGCCGGCAGCAAGGCGAACCACCTCAGCTACCTCGGCGACACGACGGTCGGCAGCAAGGTCAACGTCGGCGCAGGCACCATCACCTGCAACTACGACGGCGCCAACAAGCACCGGACGACGATCGGCGACGGCGCCTTCATCGGCTCGGGCACGATGCTGGTGGCGCCGGTATCGGTCGGCGAGGATGCGACGATCGGCGCCGGGTCGACGATCACCAAGCCCGCGCCGGCCGGCAAGCTCACGGTCGAGCGCGCCCGCCAGGTGACGGTGGAGCACTGGAAACGGCCGGAGAAGAAGCCGAAGTAGGCCGCCATGAGTTCCGGCTTCACCCTGGAACCGCGCGATGGCTACCTGTACGTCCAGCTTGCGCCCGGTTTCGAGATGACGCCGGACAGCACCTCGCGCGTGTGGGTCGCGATCTGTGAAACCTGCCGGGAGAAGGGCTTTCGCCGGGCGCTGGCCGTAGGCGAGAACGTCACGCGGCGACTCACCCCGACGGAAGCCTCCGACATCGCGAGCCTGGCGGGGCGGCTGCTGCCCGGGCTTTCGGTCGCCTGCGTCTTCCACGGCTATGTCCCGGACGAACAGAGCCGGTTCTTCCAGACGGCGGCCGTGAACCGGGGCGTGCGCATGGAATTCTTCGCGGACCTGAACGCAGCGCTCCATTGGCTCGGCCTCGGCACCCGGGCCATGGATTAGAATCGGCCCCATGTGCGGAATCGTCGGAGCGGTGGCTGACCGGGACGTCGTCCCGATCCTGATCGAGGGCCTGAAGCGCCTCGAGTACCGCGGCTATGACTCGGCCGGGGTCGCGGTCCTGAACGGCAGCTCGGAGGTCGCCCGCCTGCGCGCGGTCGGCAAGGTCGCGAAGCTCTCCGAGGCCCTCGTCGCCCACCCGACCTCCGGCCACCTCGGCATCGCGCACACGCGCTGGGCCACCCACGGCGTGCCGAACGAGCGCAACGCCCACCCGCACATCTCGCGCGACGGCGTCGCGATCGTGCACAACGGCATCATCGAGAACCACGAGGAACTGCGCGAGGAGCTCGAGAAGGCCGGCTACGAGTTCAGCTCGGAGACCGACACCGAGGTCATCGCGCACCGGATCCATTTCCATCTCGGGCAGGGGCGCGACCTCTTCAAGGCCGTGCAGAAGACGGTCGCGGAACTGAGGGGCGCCTACGCGCTCGCCGTCATGTGGGGCAAGGACCCGGACTGCATCGTGCTCGCGCGCGCCGGCTGTCCGCTGCTGATCGGCCTCGGCGAGAAGGAGAACTTCATCGCCTCCGACATCGCGGCGCTCCTGCCCGTGACGCGGACCTTCATCATCCTGGAGGAGGGCGACGTCGCCTGCATCCGCCGCAGGAGCATCGAGATCGTCGATGCGGACGGTCGCAAGGTCGAGCGCAAGCCCTACGTCTCGGAGCAGTCCTCGGAGGCGGCCGAGAAGGGCACCTTCGCGCACTTCATGCTGAAGGAGATCCACGAGCAGCCGCGCGCCGTCGCGCAGACGCTGCAGGAGCGCGTGGCCGGCGGCCGGCTGCTGTCGCAGGCCTTCGGCCCGGCGGCCATGGAGGTCTTCAAGCGCCTGACCTCGGTGCACATCGTCGCCTGCGGCACCAGCTACCACGCCGGCATCGTCGCGCGCTATTTCATCGAGCAGCTGTGCCGCGTGCCCTGCCGCGTCGAGATCGCGAGCGAGTTCCGCTACCGCGACCCGGTCGTGCCGGCGAACTCCCTGTTCGTGTCGATCTCGCAGTCGGGCGAGACGGCGGACACGCTCGCGGCGCTGCGGCTCGCGCGCAAGGCGGGATTCCTCTCGACGCTCGCCATCTGCAACGTGCCGGAGAGCTCGCTGGTGCGCGAGTCGGAGCTGACGCTCCTGACGCGCGCCGGCCCGGAGATCGGCGTGGCTTCGACCAAGGCCTTCACGACCCAGCTCGCGGCGCTCGGCATGCTGGTGGTCGCGATCGGCAAGCACCACGGCCTGTCGCCGGAGCGGGAGAAGACGCTGGTGCAGCGCCTGCTCGAGTTGCCGGCGATGATCGAGCAGACGCTCGCGCTCGACCCGCAGGTGATGGCGCTCGCGAAGAAGATCGAGCCGAAGCACCACGCGCTGTTCCTCGGCCGCGGCGCGATGTTCCCGATCGCGATGGAAGGCGCGCTGAAGCTCAAGGAGATCTCCTACATCCACGCGGAGGCCTATGCCGCGGGCGAGCTGAAGCACGGGCCGCTCGCGCTGGTGGACGCGGACATGCCGGTCATCGCGGTCGCGCCGAACAACGACCTGCTCGAGAAGGTGAAGTCGAACCTGCAGGAAGTCCGCGCGCGCGGCGGGATGCTCTACGTGTTCGCGGACCCGGAGTCCGGCATCGAGCCCTCGGACGGCGTCGAGGTGATCACGATGCCGCGGCACGTGAGCTACTTCCAGGCGCCGGCGGTCTACACCGTGCCGCTGCAGCTGCTCGCGTACCACACGGCCGTGCTGAAGGGCACGGACGTCGACCAGCCGCGCAACCTCGCGAAGAGCGTCACCGTCGAATAAAAGGGGACGCACCCCTTTTTCAAATTGAAGACGTCCAAGAACCGCAATCCGGTGGTCGAAAAAGGGGAGCGTCCCCTTTTATTCGACGCGGATTTCTACCGCCGCTACTACGTCGACCCCCGCACCCGCGTCGCCTCGCGCGCGGACGCGCTGCGTCTCGGCCGCTTCGTCTGCGCTTACGCGGCCTACCTCGGCTTCACGGTCAAGCGCGTGCTCGACGCGGGCTGCGGGCTCGGCCACCTGCGCCCGGCCGTGCGCGAGTTCTTCCCGCGCGCCCGCTATGTGGGCCTCGAGACCAGCGAGTACCTCTGCCGCCGCTACGGCTGGCTGCGGGAGAGCGTCGCGGACTACGCACCGGCGGAGCCCTTCGACCTCGTGTTCTGCCACGACGTCCTGCAGTACCTGCAGGACGACCGCGCGGCCGCCCGGGCGATCGCGAACCTCGGCAGGCTCTCCCGCGGCGCGCTGTATTTCAGCGTGCTGACGACCGAGGACTGGCGCCGGAACGCGGACCGCTCGCGCACGGATTCGGGTGTCCGCCTGCGGCCGGCGGCCTGGTACAAGGCCCGGCTCGCGCGGCATTTCCGGCCCCTGGGCGGCGGCCTGCTCGTCCGCCGCGGCTACGATCCCCTGCTCTGGGAGCTCGAACGCCCCTGGAAATGAAGGCGTGCCCCGCATTCCGGGTTCATACCCGCGAAATGGGGAGCGTCCCCTCTCGAGGGTTTCCGGGTAGAATCTGCGGCTGATTTAGGGGTCCCGATGCGGACCGGCAACCTGGGGAGAAGTCGACGATGTCGATCCTGAAGCATTCGGGCCTGCGTGCCCTCGGCGCCGCCTCCGTGGCGGTTCTTGCGCTTTCGGCCTGTAGCGGCGGCAGCTCCAACGACGCGCTGCCGCTGATCCGCGCGAACCTGTCGATCAAGGCCGTGTCGCAGGGCGGGGTGTGCGAAGTCATTCCCGTCCGCGTGACGCCGAAGGAGCTGCGCGGCCAGGCGAACAAGTACTCGAACAACCGCATGATGGTGACCGACGTCACCATGACCGGCCCGACCGACGAGAACGGCGCGCCGATGTGCAACGGCTCCGGCCAGACGCTGCCGCTCGCCCCGGGCGACTGGGAGTTCAGCGCGCCGCTCGCCTCCGGCACCACGACCTGCGTGCGCGACATCCAGGGTGACGGCGATCTCGCGATCACGTTCGTCGACGGCGTCATGGGCTGCGGCGGTCCGCAGCCGGCCGTCGCGCCGGTCGATCCGCTCGCGCCGCCGGTCGAAGGTGAAGTGCCGGCCGACGGCACGGCGCCGGTTGAGCCGGCCACGGGCTGATTCAGGCGCTCGTCCTGACAGGGGCCGGCACGGGCAACCGTGCCGGCTTTTTTATCTTTGCGAAACCCGATTCCCTTCTACGTTCCGCCGCTGCTCAGCCTGTTCGGGCGGATCGCGCCGCGCAAGGCTGCGCGCCTCGTCGCCGACCTGATCGCACGCCCGCGCGGCCGCAACCCGACCCAGCCCTGGGAAATGGCGACCGGCACGATGGGCCGCGAGGTCGAGCTGCGCACCGGGCTGCATGCGCGCAGCTGGGGCGAGGAGGGCCCGCTCGTGCTCACGCTGCACGGCTGGCGCGGCCGCACCACGCAGTTCCGGCCGCTCGCCGCGAAACTGCACGAGCGCGGCCTGCGCACGCTCGCCCTCGAGCTGCCGGGCCACGGCGTCTCGGTCGGGGACAGTGCGACGCCGCGCCAGATCGGCGAGCTGCTCATTGAGGTCGAGCGCATCGTCGGGCCGGTGCATGCGGCCATCGGCCATTCCTTCGGCGGTGCGGCGCTCGGCGCGGGCCTCGTCTACGGATTCCGCCCGGCGCGGCTGGTGATCGTTTCGAGCCCGACGCGCGTGAGCCGCATTCCGCTCCTGCTCGCGAAGGAGGCCGGCCTGCCGCCGCCGGCGATGAAGGAGTTCGTCAGGATCCTGGACCGCGAGGCGGGCCGGCCGATGGCGGAACTCGACCTCGTCTCGACCGCGCCGCGTGCCGGCGTGCCGGGATTCCTGGTCCACGACCTCCAGGACGCCGTGATTCCCTATGCCGAGGCGGAGGCGCTCGCGAACGCCTGGCCGGGACTCAAGTTCATGAGCACCTCGGGCAAGGGACATCGCGACATTCTTTCGGCACCCGAGGTCATGAAGGCGATCGTCGACTTCGTGGTGCCGGCCGCACCTGCCGCCCGTTGACCCGGATCAGTCGCTGGCCGTCCTGGCGACGGCAGTTTCCGGCGCCACCGTGACCTGAAGCCGCCCGTAGGGCGACGGCGGCAGCACCCCTTCGCCGCTGCGCTCCATCCAGGCCAGCGCCGAGAGCGACAGCATGTCGCCTTCGCGGTCGTCCGGCGGCGGCTGGCCGAGCAACGCCGCCGGCGTGAACACGACGAGGTACTTGCCCTTCTGCTCGGCCGGATCGAGGCCGATCGACACGGCGAGCCCTGCCTCGCCGCCCACGGTCGCGAGCGCGGGTTCCAGCCGCAGGCTTTCGAGGCCGGTCATGTGCACGACGATGAAGGTGTCGTCGAGCAGCGCGATGACTGGATAGAAGACGCCCGACGCGTCGTCGCCCTCCGGGTCGAAGAGACTCTTCACGCGAATGCGGTAACGCGAGGCCTGGTCCGGCAGCTCGTAGGCGACGAAAGGCGACACGCCGCTCTGGAAGTCGAACACCGGACTCGTCGCATCGACGATCGCGTCCGCGTGACCCTGCTTCGGCAGCGCGGCGAAACGGAATCCGGACGGATCGTCGCAGCAGGGCGTCGCTTTGGCGTAGGTCGCGAGACGGGCGGCGGTAGCGGCCGGGTAGGATGTCCCGGACGATGTCGCGCAGCCCGCGAGGGCGAGGGCGGCGACGATTCCGGGGAAACAGATTGGATTCCGCATTTCAGCAGCAGGCTAGCATGAATGCCGCCTCGGTCGCCGTGGTCGGCGCCGGGCTCGCGGGGCTTGCCTGCGCCCGCGTGCTGCACGAGGCAGGCGTGCCGGTGCGTGTGTTCGAGTCGCAGCGCGCGCCGGGCGGACGTCTCGCCACGCGGCGCTTCGCCGCCGCGAGCTTCGATCACGGCGCGCAGTACCTGACGGCGGGCGACCCGGGCTTCCGGTCCCTGCTCGAGCGCGCAGCGGCCGCGGGGTGCGCGGCGACCTGGCAGCCGAAATGGCCGCAGCGCAATGGCGGCGAAGCACTCTGGGTCGGCGCGCCCGGAATGGCGGCGCTTGCGCGCCACTTCGCCGCCGACCTCGACGTCGAGTACGGGACGCGCATCGTGCGCTTCGTGGACGGCCGCCGCGGATGGACGCTGCTCGATGACCGCGGCGCGGCGCACGCGGACTATTCGGCGATCGCGATCGCACTTCCGGCGCCGGCCGCGGCTGCGCTCGCGACTGGCTGCACGCCGCTCGCCGCGCGCGTGCGCATGGTGCCGATGGCGCCCTGCTGGGCGGCGATGGTCGCCTTCGATGAACCGCTGCACGGCGTCGCCGACGCGGGCTTCATCGGCGATCCCCTGCTTGCGTGGTATGCGCGGAATTCCAGCAAGCCGGGACGCGAGCCGCGCGAGGCCTTCGTATTGCACGCCTCGCCGGGCTGGTCGCGCGTCGAGTTCGACCAGCCGCCGCAGAACGTGCAGCAGGCGCTGCTCGACCGGTTCTCGGAGCACGTCGGCCGTGCCCTGCCGCGTGCGCTCGTCGCCGATGCCTACCGCTGGCGTCATGCGCGCGTGGAGGAGCCGCTCGGCGAGGCCTGCCTGTTCGATCGCGACGCCGGCATCGGCTTCTGCGGCGACTGGTGCCTCGAGGCGCGCGCCGAGGCCGCGTGGCGTTCGGGCGCGGCGCTCGGGCGCCGAACTCGTGCAGGCACATGGAGTAGTGGCCTCCGGTAAGATACGCGGCAGCCGATGAATCGCTGCCGTCATTTCACCTCGCTGGCCGTCGTTTCCGCGCTGCTCCTGGCTGCGTGCGCGGGCGACGCGCCGGCCCGGCCGGAGCCCGAGAGCATGCCGAAGTCAGAGCCGGTGCCGCCGATCGCCGCCGTCCGGCCGCAGGTCGTCGCATCCCCGAACGGGAATCGCACCGACGAGTACTACTGGCTGCGCGACGACACGCGCGAGAATCCCGAGGTCATCGCCTACCTCGAGGCCGAGAACGCCTACAAGGCGGCGATGACGGCGCACTCGCAGGCGCTCGAGGACAGGGTCTACCAGGAGATCATCGCGCGCATCAAGCAGGACGACGCGACGGTCCCGTACCGGCTGCGCGGCCACTGGTACTACACGCGCTTCGAGACCGGCAAGGAATACCCGCTCTATGCCCGCAAGGCCGGGAAGCTCGACGCGCCCGAGCAGCTCATGCTCGACGTCAACCGCATGGCCGAGGGTCACGGCTTCTTCCAGGTCGGCGCGATGGCGGTGTCGCCGGACAACCGGCTGCTCGCCTGGGTCGAGGACCCGGTCGGGCGGCGCCAGTACACGCTGCGCTTCAAGAATCTCGAGACCGGCGAGATCCTTCCCGGCGAGATCCCGAACGTGGATCCATACCTCGCCTGGACCGCGGACAGCCGCAGCATCCTGTACCTCGAGAAGCACCCGGAAACGCTGCTCGGGTTCCGCGTGCGCCGCCACGTGCTCGGCACGGACCCTGCGCTGGACGCGATACTCTACGAGCAGGAGGACGAGAGCTTCTACACCGCCGTCGTGACCAGTCCAAGGACGAGCGCTACATCTTCATCCTGTCGCAGAGCACGGTCTCGACCGAGTTCCGCTACGCGCGGGCCGACGACCCGGCGCTCGCGTTCCGGGTGTTCCTGCCGCGCGAGCGCGACCACGAGTACCACGTGGACCATCTCGACGGGCGCTGGATCATCCGCACCAACTGGAAGGCGCCGAACTTCCGGCTGATGGAGGCGACCGTCGGCGAGGAGGGCGACCGCGCGAACTGGCGCGAGCTGCTCGCGCACCGCGACGACGCCTTCGTGCACGACTTCGACGTGTTCCGCGACTTCCTCGCGATCGAGGAGCGCTCGGGCGCGATGCGCAAGATCCGCATCCGGCCGCTGGGCGGCGCCCCGGATTTCTTCATCGCGGCGGACGAGGCGGCCTACACCGCGAGCCTCGGCCAGAACCGCGAGCTCGACACGCACATCGTGCGCTACGAGTACACCTCGCTGACGACGCCCGCGACGGTCTACGACTACGACATCCAGACCGGCGAGCGCCAGCTCATGAAGCGCACGCCGGTGCTCGGCGACTTCGACCCGGCGAACTACCGCACCGAGCTCGTCTGGGCGGAGGCGCGCGACGGCAAGAAGGTGCCGGTTTCGATCGTGTATCGCGCGGGCGTCGCGCGCGACGGCACTGCGCCGATGCTGCAGTACGCCTACGGCTCCTACGGCGCGACCATGGACCCGGCGTTCTCGATCTCGCGCCTCTCGCTGCTGGACCGCGGCTTCGTGTTCGCGCTCGCGCACGTGCGCGGCGGCCAGGAGATGGGCCGGCGCTGGTACGAGGACGGCAAGCTGCTCAACAAGCGCAACACCTTCAACGACTTCATCGACGTCACGCGCTTCCTGGTGAAGCAAGGCTACGCCGACCCGAAGCGCGTCTCGGCGATGGGCGGCAGCGCCGGCGGCCTGCTGATGGGCGCGGTCGCCAACATGGCGCCGGCCGACTACCGCGCGATCGTCGCGCAGGTGCCGTTCGTCGACGTGGTCACGACCATGCTCGACGAGAGCATCCCGCTCACGACCAACGAGTTCGACGAGTGGGGCAACCCGAAGAAGAAGGAGTTCTACGACTACATGCTGTCGTACTCGCCCTACGACAACGTCGCGCGCCAGGCGTATCCGGCGATGCTGGTGACGACCGGACTGCACGACAGCCAGGTGCAGTACTGGGAGCCGGCGAAGTGGGTCGCGCGCCTGCGCACCCACAAGACGGACTCGAACCCGCTCCTGTACCGCACGACGATGGAAGCGGGCCACGGCGGCAAGTCCGGGCGCTTCCAGCGCTTCCGCGAGATCGCCGAGGAGTACGCCTTCATCCTCGACCAGTCCGGCATCGCGGAGTAGCCGGTGGCCGAATCGCTGGTCGCACGGGGGCTCTCGCGCGCGGTGGACGTGCGGCCCGCGGAGATTCCGGGACTGGTGGCGGCGTTCGCGTACCACTTCCTGCTGTTCACGGCGTACTACATCCTGCGGCCGATCCGCGACAGCATGGGCGTCGCGGGCGGCGTCGAGAACCTCGACGACCTGTTCGGCTGGACGCTGCTCGGCATGATCGCCGCGGTGCCGCTGTTCGGCTGGATCAGCGGCCGCTTCCGGCGCGCGGTCTTCCTGCCCTGGACCTACCTGTTCTTCGTGGCGCAGCTCGTGGCGTTCTGGGCGGTGTTCACGGCGAGCGAACACTACGCCGCGACCGCGCGCGTGTTCTTCGTCTGGGTCAGCGTGTTCAACCTGTTCGTGATCGCCGTGTTCTGGAGCTTCATGGCGGACCTGTTCAACCGCGAGCAGGGCAAGCGGCTGTTCGCCTTCATCACGGCGGGCGCGAGCGTCGGCGCGATGACGGGTTCCGCGATCACCGCCTTCCTGGCGAAGTCCGTCGGCGAGGTGAACCTGCTGCTGGTGTCCGCGGTGCTGCTCGCCTCGACGCTGTTCCTGATGCGCTACCTGCTCGGCTGGGGCGCGCGGCAGGAGCCGGCCGGCGAGCGCATCGAGGAGCGGCCGATGGGCGGCAACCCGTTCGCGGGCCTCAAGCTCGTGCTGACCTCGCCCTACCTCGGCGGAATCGCGGCCTTCGTGTTCCTGATGGCGGCGGTGAACACTTTCCTGTACCTGCAGCAGGCGGAGCTGCTCGGCATCCACTTCCCCGAGGGCGATGCGCGCACGGCCTTCCTCGGGCGGATCGAGCTGACGATGGCCGTGATCACGATTCTGCTGCAGTTCTTCGCGGTGGGGCGGCTGACGAAGCGCGCCGGCGTTGCGGTCATGATCGTCGTCGTGCCGCTGTTCGTGGTCGCCGGGTTCCTGCTGATCGCGGCGTCACCCACGCTGATGACGCTGGTCGGCGTCTTCATCGCGCGGCGCGTGGGGCAGTACGCGATCGTGCGGCCCTGCCGCGAGATGCTCTACACGAGCGTCGACCGCGAGTCGAAGTACAAGGCGAAGAACGTCAACGACACGCTCGTGTACCGCACCAGCGACTTCGTGGTGGCCAAGGCGCACGACGCCATCGTCGCCACCTGGGCGGCCAGCCTCTCCGGAATTGCGCTCGTCGGGGCGGGGGTCGCCGGCCTGTGGGCCGTGGTCGCCTGGCTGCTCGGCCGCGCGCACGAACGCCGCTAAAATGAAGGGGTCGCACCCCTTCATATTCGCATTCAGCGAACGATTAGACAAATGCGTCAGTTCTGGAATATGAAGGGGTGCGACCCCTTCATTTTACTCCGACAGGCGGAAGCGCAGCCGCGTCTCGACGCGCTGCTCGACGACGTTGCCGCCGACGACGCGCGGCTCGTAGCGCCAGCGCTTGACGGCCTCGAGCGCCGCGCGGTCGAAGATGCTCGCGGGCTCGGCCGCGCGCACCACCGCATCCTTCGTCGTCCCGTCGCGCGTGACCGTGAACTCGAGGTCCACCCAGCCTTCCGTGCCGCGCTCCTGGGCGCGGGCGGGGTAGGTCGGCGCCGAGAAGTACGTCCGGCGCAGCTTGCTCTCCGAAATGACCGCCGGTTCCGGGGTCGAGAGCGCGGCAGGGCGCGAGACGCGCGCCGCCATGATCTTCGCCGACAGGTCCGAGATCTCGGCGGTCGTGCCGCCGGCGTCGGTGGCGGCGCGCAGGTAGGCATCCGCACGGTCGAGGTTCCCGGCCGCGAGCGCCGTGCGGGACTCGGCGAGCGCGCGCGAGGCGAGCAGCGCGCCCGTGTCGGCGAGGCCCTCGAACTGCGGGTCGGCCGCGCGCAGCATGTCGAGGTAGTGCAGCGCGGAGTCGCCCTTGGGCTCCATCAGGCGGTTCTGGGCGATGCGCTGGTTCGCCAGCACGAGCAGGCGCGCGCGGTCGGCGCGCGCGTTGCCGATGCGCGCGGCATCGATGTCCGCGCGCATGGTCGCGATCTGGGTGCGGTCGATGTCGAGCTCGATCGCGTTCTGCAGCCAGCGGTTCGCGTCGTCGAGGCGGTTCTCGCGGATCGCCTTCTGCGTGTTGTTCTGGAACAGGAGTGCCGAGCTGGCCGATCGCGTCGACGACGGCGGGATCGGACGGGGCGAGCTGCCGCGCGTTGATCAGGTAGCCGAGCGCGCCGTCCCGGCCCACGAGCTGGTTGCTGCGCATGCGCTCGTTCGCGAGCTGCAGGAAGGCCTGGGCCCGCACCGAGGGAAGCTCGGTCGTCGCGGCCGGCGTCTCGAGCGGGCGGCCCATCGTGTCGAAGGCCGGAATGGGCTTGCCGGCCTGGCCGGCGATCGCGCGCTCGCGCTCGAGCTGGCTCACGAAGAAGGGCAGGCGGGCATGGTCGGGGCGCACCGAGCGCAGCGCGTCCACCGCGCTCGCGAGGCGCACGACGTCCTGCTCCATCAGTGCGCGCTCGGACTGGACGACGAGCTCGTCGGCGACGCTGTCGAGCCCGCGCCGCGCCACGACGTTGCCGGGGTCGCGCGCGAGCACCGCGCGGTACAGCTCGAGCGCGTTCTGCCCGGGCGGGTCGATGAGCGCGCCCTGCGAGAGCGCGAGTCCGGCGGCGTCCAGCAACTTCTGCAGGCGCACGTCCTCGCGCGGCATCCGTCGTCGCGGCGGGCTTTGCCGCCACGGGTGCCGGTGCGCCGGAAGTCGTGCGGTTCCACGGTTCCCAGGCGGCGATGCCCCAGGCGAGCAGCGCGACCGGGATCAGCAGCAGGCTGCGGCGCCCCCAGCGACGCACGAAGCCGTCCTCGAAGGCGAGCTTGAAGGACGGCGAGAGTGCCGGCAGCTCGGATGTGCCGCCGAACAGCTGGTTCTTGTGCTTCGGCGGCATCGTCGCCGTGAGGTCGGCCCCGTTGGCCCGACGCTGCGTGGCATCCACGAAGTTGCGGATCCGCTCCGCGGACGCCGGCTTGTGCAGGAAGCGGAAGATGGCGCCTTCGGAAACCAGCGGCGCGAGTTCGTGTTCGTCGTCGCGCCGGCCC
The DNA here is from genome assembly GCA_963823415.1 of uncultured Gammaproteobacteria bacterium. GTDB lineage: Bacteria > Pseudomonadota > Gammaproteobacteria > Steroidobacterales > Steroidobacteraceae > SCUD01. The sequence goes on from CAWGLJ010000002.1 coordinate 332,102, forward strand.
GCGACGATGATGGAGAGTTCCGGGAATTGCCCGTGGACCTGGGTGACGAGGGCCTTGGTGTCGTGGTCGGCGAGTGCGGCGTCGATCAGGAGCACCGCGTTGCCGGAAGCGACCATGAGGTCGGCCGCGTGCGCCACGTCGTCGGCCCGCCACACGCGATGCACGCCGGCGACGGCTTCGCGCAGCAGGTCGATCAGCACCGGATCGGCGGAGAGCACGACGACATTCGCGCCCTGCGGGCGTCCGCCGGGCTGCTGCAATGCCGCGTGCGTGCCCGTCGTCGCCGGTCGACGCCGCGGGCACGGGCCGCGGCGCCGGATCGGGGCGCGGCGCGTTCGGATCCGGCGGATCCGGGGCGTCGTCGCCGGGCAGAATGTCCGAGTAATCGATGTTCACTGGCTCTCGCGACCCGCGCAAAAAGGCGTCGTCACGGGCACCGGGTGCCCACGACCGACCGGAGTGTCAATCCTTGACAAAATCGGTCGTGGCGGACGAGACACAGGTCGCGTTTCCGCGAGTCGCCCCGGCCGGGACCCGGAAAACCCCCACAGGGTCCGCTACTTGCGAAAAAGCGTCCCCAGGGTGTCCACAGGCCCCCCGTACCCGTTGCTGGCACGCTACAGGAGTTGCCGGATTGTTCGAATTTCGCCGAATTATGTGAATCTCGACAGCGGCCGGAACCCTCCGTAAGGTGACCCGACCCTGCCTCCGGCAGGGCCTGCGGGGGAGAGGCAGCCATTACGCGACAGATCACGTTCGTATCGACCCTGCCGGCCGAGCACTACCACCAGCTCGAGGCGTTGCTGTTCTTCAACGGCAGCCAGCACCGGGTACGCAAGGGCATCGAGACGGCCATCGACCGCTACGGCGCGCCGGAGATCGTGACCGAAGGCAAGACGATTCGCGTGCGCGTGGGCGGGCAGACCGATGCGCAATGCCTGTTCGCCATCGAGCGCGAGGGCAAGCAGTCCCGCCCGGTCGGCGTGATCCTCTACGTGCGCGACAGCTTCGAGCGGATCACCGTGCTGCACCTCGTCGTCGCCGAGGCCTACGCCGTCGGCGGCCCGCGCGCCGGCTACAACCTGCTGCTGCGCCTGGTGCAGGCGGTCAAGCGCGTCGCGCGCCGCACCACCGGCATCCGCCACGTCGAGTTGCTCTACTCCCAGGACAGGCCGCGCGCCGCCTTCGCCTGAAGGGGACGCCCCTTTCGAGCCCGCCCCGCTCGCCGAAGCGGTACATCGCGCCGACGCTGACCATGAACACCTGGTTGTCGTGGAAATCGACGTCCGAGTCGTCCTCGCCCCACAGCAGGTTGCCGACCAGCTGCCATCGCCCGCTCTCGGTCGGCAGGCGGTAGAACACCGTGGTGTCGACCGCGAACAGGTCGGAGTCCGTCTTCACGCCGTAGATCGGGTTTGCCTCGTCGTAGCCGTGGCTGCCGACTGCGACGTTGCTGGCCACCGTAAAACCAGTGCCCAGGTAGATATAGCTGAGCTGTAGCCGATACCCGTCGCCGGCGATGGCGTCGCCGTCGCGATCGTCGACCCGGTAACGGACCATCGGCCGCAGCAGGTGGCGCGGCCGCTGGCCCTGGCCCAGCCGGAAGAGATAGGACAGGTCCAGGCTGTACTGGTCGCCGTCCCGGACCAGCAGTTCCTGGCAGGCGGCGTCGCAGGCGACGCTCACGACGCCCTCGCCGCTGCGCTCCGTGTCGATGGAGACGTCGCGATAGGAGAGCGTGAACTCGAAGGCCGAGCCCATGATCCGGTCCCACTGGATTCGCACGCCGCTCGAATCGCGATCCGTCGCATCGCGTACCACGCCTTCCGCGTAGGGGTCTTCCCAGACCTCGCCCGGGATGCCGCTGAACAGGAATCCGCCCTGCACTGCGCCGGCGCTGCCGAGGTCCTTGCGCAGGCCGAGCTGGGTGACGGCGTCCAGCGTGACCGCGTCCTCGAGCGACGTGCCGAAGAAGACCTGCGAGCGGTTGCCGAAGGTGTAGTTGACCTCGCCCGTGAAGACCGGCAGCGAGGCGCTGTCGCTCTCCGGCGCGTCATTGACGGAATCGATCGTCGTGTTTCCGATGTCGACGATGGTGTTGCCGGCCACCAGGTTGGTTTCGAACTCGATGTAGCCCGCGCCGCCCAGCACGAACCCGCGCCAGCCGGTCGTTTCCGGGATGGGCTCGATTGCCGGCAGCAGGCCACGCGGCGACACTGCCGGCGAGCGTCAGGACAGCCATCGAATGGCGGAGGTGTTTCATCGTCGTGGACCCGTCGGAAACTGGACGACAAGTCTAGCGTGTCTACTCCCCGGACGGCTCCATGGCCGCCGTGGCGGCGAACGGATCGGTCTTTGCGATTTCCGGCGCGCGCAGCTGCGTGCCCGGCATGATCGGGAAGCGCGGGTCGAAATCGACCATGGTCGAGGCGAGCTGCTTCAGCACGCCGAGGTCGCCTTCCGCCTTTGCAGTCCCGTCGGCTACCTGCGCCGCGAGGGTCTTCACGCCCATCATGGTCTGCTCGAGGTCGGAGCGGTTGATGGTGAGCGTGAGGTCCGGCTTGTCGGCGAGGAAGCCCTGGATGTTCGTCAGCGTCGCGTTCTCCATCTCGATCAGGAACTTCTCGCCGTTGTCCGGCGTGATCAGGTTGACGGTGAAGCGCATGCCCTCGGCCTTCGTGCTGTCCATGCGGATGCCGAGGAAGTTGAGGAACAGTTCGGTGGTCATCGCCCGGACCACGTCGGCGCTTTGCGAGTCGGCGATCGGGGCCGTGGGAATGCCGGAACGCAGTTCGTAGGCGCCGGCCAGGAAGCTGTTGCGCAGGCCGGGATTCTCCTGCTGGTAGCCGATCTGCTCGAAGGCATCGGCCAGCAGGTCCTTCGCCGTCTGGTTCTGCGGCTCGGCGTAGACGAGCTTGTTGAGGATTTCGGTCGCGTCGAGGTATCGGCCCTGGCCGATCAGTTCCTTGCCGCGCGCGATGATCTTTTCGGCACCGCCCATCATTTCGACGTAGAGCGGCGCGGAATCCGCCGGCGACTTCGGGATCAGCGTCGTCGGGTTGGCGTCCCAGAAACCGAGGTAGCGCTGGATCACGCCGCGGCTGTTGTGCTCGGGCGAGCCATGGTAGCCGCGCAGGTACCACGCGTCCTGGATGCTGGCCGGCAGCTTGTAGACGTTGTGGATCTCGTTGATGGTCACGCCCTGGTTGGCGAGGTGCAGGACCTGGTTGTTCATGTGCGCATAGAGGTCGCGCTGGCCGCGCAGCACTTCCTGGATCCGGGCGTTCCCCCAGCGCGGCCAGTGGTGGGAGGCGAACATCACTTCGGCCTCCTGCCCATAGAGATAGAGCGCTTCTGCGATGTACTTGGACCAGCGCAGCGGATCGCGCACGGGCGCGCCGCGCAGCGTATAGATGTTGTGCAGCGTCGCGGTGACGTTCTCCGCCATCCAGAGCGCCTTCATCCCCGGGATGTAGGTGTTCATCTCCGACGGCGCCTCGGTGCCCGGCGTGTTCTGGAAGATCATCCTGACGCCGTCGACCTCGAACTCCTCGATGGCCTGCTCGACGATCTTCGTCGGCGCGATCAGGCCGACCTGCCCGGCCGACACGCCCTGGCCGAGGCCCTGGCCCACGTAGCCGAACGGGCTCGCCGGCAGCAGCAGGCCGTACTGGTAGAAGAGGCGCCGGTTCATCGCGTTGCCGGCGTACACGTTCTCGGAGATCGTGTGCTGCATGAAGTCGCGCGGCGCGATGATCTCGACCTTGCCGGCACGCACGTCCGCCTCGTCGACGACGCCGCGCACGCCGCCCCAGTGATCGGCATGCGAGTGCGAGTAGATGACCGCCGTGACCGGCAGGCCCTTGCCGACGTGCTTCTGGAACAGCGCGAGTGCTGCACGGGCCGGCTCGGCCGTGGTCAGCGGATCGATCACGATCCAGCCGGTCTTGCCGCGCACGAATGAGATGTCGGCGAGGTCGAAGCCGCGGACCTGGTAGATGCCGGGGATGACCTCGTACAGCCCGTAGTTCATGTTCAGCGTCGAGATCCGGTGCAGCGACGGATGCACGCTGTCGAAGCCCGTGCTGCCGTTCAGGAAATCGAATCGCTCCATGTCCCAGGCGACATGGCCGGCATCGGCCATGATCTTGAGGTCCTCCGCCGGCGCGATGAATCCCTTCTGGCGCTCGTCGAAGTCGCGCTTGTCCGCGAACGGCAGGGTGGTTCCCGCTTGCCGCAGGATGTCCTGCGTGTAACTCGAAGGCGGCTTTCCGTCCGGATGAAAGTGCGCGACGTCTTCCGCCCCGCGGGCGGCGGTGCTGGCACTCGCGGTGATTGCCACGGTCAGCGTGAGTGTCAACGCTTGAGAGACTTTCATCATCGGCTCCTTACGGGGAAGACTCGACTGCCGGTCGCGGACTGGCGGCGCTCAGTTCGCACTTTGTATGAGCAGGTCGAGACCTGTTTTGACGCGGATCAATTCTGGCCATGCGTTGAACATGTGTCCAATGCATGGATTGCAGGGTCGCTATACTCTGCATGCATGTCACTCGAGTTCAGGCAGTTGCGCCACGTGCTCGCATTGGCCGACCTCGGCAGCTTTGCGCGTGCGGCCGGCGCACTGCGGCTCAGTCAACCGGCGCTGTCGCGCAGCATCCAGGGCGTCGAGGCCAGGCTCGGCACGCCGCTGTTCGAGCGATTGCGCTCGGGGACCGTCCCTACGGATGCCGGCAGGCTGCTCATCCTGCGTGCCCGCCAGATCGTGCAGATGGCCGAGTCACTGGACCGTCAGGTATTCACGGACCGCGAGCTGCAGCACGAGCACGTCTGCGTCGGCGTCGGGCCCTATCCCGCCCAGACGATCATGAGCCTGGCGCTCGCGCGCCTGATCAGTGCCAACCCGGGCGTGACGGCGCAGCTCCTGGTCCGGAACTGGGACGACCTGCTGCGCAGCCTGCGGCGCCAGGAAATCGATTTCTTCGTGGCCGAGACCAGCACGCTGGAGAAGGAATCCCGGCTCGCGATCGAGCCGATGGCCGCGCATCCGCTCTACTTCGTGGCGCGCGGCGGGCATCCGCTGGCCGGTCGACGCGGCGTCACGGCCGCCGAAACCTTTGCCCACCCGCTCATCTCGCTGAGCCGGATTTCGCCGCGCGTCCTCGAACCGATGCGCGCGGCGCAGCGCAAGGCGCGCGAGCAGGGAATTCCCGTGCGCCCGTTTCCTGCCGTGGAATGCAACGCCCTGGGCGTCGCGATGCAGGTCGTGCGCAACTCGGACGCCATCATGGTCGCCACGCTGCCATCCGTGTCGCGTGAGCTCGAGTCGGGCGAGCTGGCCCTGCTCGGCTCGGAGCCCTGGTTGCACCTGCGCTACGGCATCGTGCGGCTCAAGGGCCAACCGCTGGGCGCGGCCGCGGAAGAGCTGGTCACGCTGGTCCGCGAGGCGGAGCGCGTGACCACGCTCGAGGAGGATCGGCTGGTCTCGCGCTGGACGCGCCGCCGCAAGCGCCCGCGGCGCGCCGCCGCCTAGCCGGCGGGTCCGCCC
>CAWGLJ010000003.1:0-163807 GCA_963823415.1 uncultured Gammaproteobacteria bacterium
CCGGTCCACCAGCCAGTCGATCCACTCCGGATCGAGTTCGGGCAGCAGCCGCGCCAGATCGTCGGTGCCCTGCGGTCTGGCAAGCAACTCGATGGCAAGGGGGAGAGGGTTGGCACACCGGTCAGGACGAGCGCAGGGGAGTCGAGTCCCACCTGCAGTACTCCCGGCGAGCGCCAGACGGCGAGCGCCGGACGGGCGAGTCGAAGGGTCGAGGAGTGCGCCACCGGCCAAGGCTCACCCCGCGCGGTCGGTGCGGGCAAGGGCCAGGAGGCGACGGACAACACCTGGTGCGATCGCGACAACACCGTCCGGGCACAGCAAAGCGCCGGCCACATGGGCCGGCGCTGTGCAGTCTGCTTCAGGCCTTGGGCAGGAACCGGGTCAGGTTGGTGCCGCACACGGGGCACTTGGCCTTGGCGATGCGGGTCCCCTTCTCGTTCACCACGACATCGCCGGTGGCTTCGCGGTGGTCCTTGCACTTGACGCAGTAGAACGAACCGCTATAGGTGTCGTTGGCCACGTTCTTCCTCCTGTAGATCGGCTTCGCCCCCTGTTGGGACTCCGCGAGTGGGTTGCCGGTCAGTCTATGCCCCAGACGCTGCCATCTGGCATCAGCCGGGGCCCGGCGTGCGAGGACCCCCAGGACCAGTTCCGCTTGCCTTCCCCTGCGAGCGGACCGGCCGCTGGGGGCCTCGCGACTAGAAGTTAGTGCCCGGCCCGCCCCGGGTCAACTGACGCTGTCGGCGGCGTGTCGTAACGTTTCCGATATGCCAGCAGATGCCGAGGTCGAGGTCCGTCGCAGCGCGCGGAGGAAACGCACCCTCACCGTGTTCCGGGAACGGGGACGCCTCGTCGCCCTCGTGCCGGCCCGCCTCACCGCCGCCCAGGAACGCAGCCTGCTCCCGCCGCTGGTCGAGCGCTTCCTCGAGCGCGAGTCGCGCCGTACCCTGCCGGCTTCCACCGACGAGCTGAGCGTGCGGGCCCGCGACCTCTACGACGCCTACCTCGCCCCGCGGGCGGCTGCACCGCTGCCGCCGTTCAGCGTCAGCTGGGTCGACAACCAGCAGCGCCGCTGGGGGTCGTGCTCCAGCGACAGCGGCCGTATCCGGCTGTCCTCGCGGTTGCGGACCATGCCGTTGTGGGTGTCCGACTACGTGCTCGCTGCACGAGCTGGCCCACCTGTTCGTCCCCAGCCACTCGGCCGACTTCCACCACCTGCTGGCCGGCTATCCCGACCTGGCGCGCGCCCAGGCGTTCCTGCAGGGCTACCAGCACGCCGTGGACGCCGGCGGCACCGACTGGTCCGACGACCTCGACTGATCAGTTGCCCGAGGAGCCTTCCTCGTCGAGCAGGCGTGCCAGCTCGACGTCCAGCTCGTCGGGTCCCGCAGCGCGGTGTCCCTCGGCGGCGAAGCCGAGCGGATCGGCCAGGTCAGCCGCGGTCGGCAGCAGGTCGGGGTGGGCCCAGGTGGCGTCGCGCGCCTCGGAGCCGCGGGCCGAGCGGGTGGCGGCCCACAGGTTCGCAGCGTCCCGGGTGCGGCGGGGCCGCAACTCCAGGCCCACAAGCGACTTCAGTGCGGACTCCGCAGGTCCGCCGGTGGCCCGGCGCCGCCGCAGTGTCTCGATCAGTCCCGCGGCTGCCGGCATCCGCTGGCCGGCGACCTGCGCCACGACCTCGTCGACCCAGCCCTCGACGAGGGCCAGCAGGTTCTCCAGCCTTGCGAGCACTTCGAACTGCTCGTCGGTGCGTTGCGGTGCGAACAGCGACCCGGCAAGGGCGTTGCCGGCGTCCTCGAGTTCGCCTGCCGTCATCGCGGAGTTGAGCTGGCTCTCGATGGCCTGCTCCAGTGCTTCCGGGTCGATGGTGATGTCCCGGGCGTAGTGCTCCACCAGGGCGAGGAGTTGCGGGCCGAGCCAGCCCACGGCGCCGAACAGACGCTGCCGCGCGGCCTCGCGGATGGCGAGGAACAGCAGGATGTCCGACGGCTCGGCCGCGAGTCCCTCGGAGAACGCCTCGACGTTGGTGGGCAGCAGCGCCACCCGGGGCTGCTCCGTCAGCGGCAGGCCGATGTCACCGGCGCTGACCACGGTGCTGGCGAGGCTGCCGAGCGACTGGCCCACCTGCGCGGCGAACATGCCGGCGAGCGCCATGCGCAGCATGGGTTCGGCAGCGCGCATCTCGCCCGGGCCGTCCATCAGGCCGCGCAGGGCTGCCGAGAGGGACGTGACGACCGGCCGCACGAGCTGCTGCCAGGTCGGGTAGGTGTTGTCGATCCACGCCGTACGGCTCCAGGCCGTTGCGCTCGAAGCGAGCCGCGGGAAGCTGATCTCCTCGTCCAGCCACAGGTCGGCGAGTCCGACGGCGTCCCGGATCCGGGCGATCTCCGCCGGGGTCGGCGCCGGGTCGGGTCCTGCGGATGCCGTGATCCTGCGCACCACGTCCTTGGTGAAGCCCCAGTTCATGCCGCTCTCGGAGTCGGACTTGCCGAAGCTGGCCATCTGGGAGGTGAAGGCGCTCATCATGCCCTGCATGCGACCCATGAGCTGCTCGATCTCCAGGCGACCGTCCGGCCCTGGCTCGATGCCGAACTGGGCGAGGAACCGAAGCAGGGCAGCTTCGTCGTCCCCGGGCTCCGGGCGATCGTCGGGGGTGCCCGAATCGGACATTGGCAACTCCTAGCGTGATGAGGCCTCCATTGTCCCGCACCTCCCAAGTCCGTGGAGCCTTGCTGGGGTAGGGTCGGGGGAACGAATCGACCGCCGGACCGTCTGGCGGATGAAGGGGTGCACGTGACCAAGCAGACCTGGACGGCGACGGTTTCCGCCGTGCTGTTCGTGGTGCTGGCCGCTGTGATCGCCCTGGTCCCCGTGCCGTACGTCACCTGGTCGCCCGGCACGACCTACGACCTGTTCGCCCAGACGGCGCAGGGCGAGGACACGATCAAGATCTCCGGGGCCGACACGTTCCCCACCACCGGCCAGCTGCGGATGACCACGGTGTCGGTGACGGCGCCGTCGAGCTCCCTGAGCCTGCCGGAGGTCCTGTTCTCCTACTGGCTCCCCTCGCGGGAGGTCCTGCCACGCAACGCCGTGTACCAGCCTGGCGAAGGGGCGTCGCAGATCACGGAGCAGGAAACCCAGCTGATGGACGACTCGCAGTCGATGGCCGTCGTGGCGGCGCTGCGCCAGTCGGGCGTGCAGGTGACGAACTGGCCGATGGTGACGTCGGTGTCCAACTCCGGACCGTCCGCGGACGTGATGAAGCCCGGCGACCTGATCATCGCCGTCGATGGCGACAAGACGGAGACGAAAGAGGCCGTGACGAAGGCGATCAGCCTGCACAACGTCGGCGACCCGGTGCTCTTCACGGTGCTGCGTGACGGGATCAAGGTGCGCCTGACCGTCATCACCCGCTCGACCGTCAACGACCCCAAGAAGCCGATCGTCGGATTGAAGCTCACCATCGGCTACAGCTACGCTCCCAAGGTCAGCTTCGCGATCGACCCGCAGATCGGCGGCTCCAGTGCAGGGTTGATGTTCGCGCTCGCGATCCACGACCGGCTCAGCAGTGCCGACCTGGTGGCCGGACGCGTGATCGCCGGCAGCGGCACGATGGATTCCGATGGCCAGCGTCGGCGAGGTCGGCGGCATCCAGGAGAAGCTCGCGGCAGCCGGACGCGACCAGGCGACGATCTTCCTCGTGCCGGTGAACAACTGCTCCGACATCAGCGAGGTGCCGGCCGGCGTCCGCGTCGTCCCCGTCGAATCGCTGGCCGGCGCCACCCAGGCCCTGCAGCAACTGGCGGACCCTGCGCAGGCAGCCTCCGTCCCGGTGTGCCCGTGACTGACGCCCTCGTCGCAGCCCTCATCGAGGTGGAACGGCACGTCGGACGCTCCGGCTGGGACCAGCCGGCGCGGTTGTTCGCCCTTGTCAGGACGTCAGAGCTGATCGCGGCCGAGCCGAGTCTCGCCGACCAGCTCACCGGGGCGCCCGACGGCTACAGCTCGATCGAGCAGGAGGACTTCACCCCCGGCGACGACCTGGCGGAAACCCTTGCGGGGATCGCCTGGCCGGACGCCGTCTCCGGCTGCGTCCTCACGCTCGAGCGCGCCTTCCTTCCGTCGGACGCAGAGGGCGAACTGCCCGCAGATCCGGACGCGGCGGCGCTCGCCGTTGCGAACCATCCGCGCAAGCTCGACCTGCGTGTCGTCGTCGGCGTCACGAGGGACGGTGGTAGCCACGGGCTCGCCAGGGTGCGCGGCGAGGACGGCGACCTGCTCGCCGGGGCTGACCTATGGGGGCGAGCTGAACGAGGTGCCAAGGACCAGGAGGAGCAGAGCACCTCCGCCAGCAGCCAGCAGGCACGCGATCGCGATCACGACGCTGCGCACGGCTATCCAGAAGCCTCGAGGAGCTGCTCCGCTTCCTCGCGCGCCGCGACAGCCTGTGAAGGCGATACGGATGGATCGTGCTGCACGAAGGAATCGATCGATTGGCCGTCCGCGAGATCGTCGAAGAGGACCCGTGCGGGGATCCGCCTGCCCGTGAACACCGGCGCACCGCTGTGGGTCGCCAGGTCGTGGGTGATCGGCGGGTGGATCTCGTCCGGCATCGTGGGTGGCCTCCATCAATAGCCTACGCTCAAGTCCATCGCAAGTGACCGTGCGAGTACGGTCGTGCCGGCTGGCTCGAGCCACGCCACAGCTGACCGCTTACGTCGGGATCATTTGGACTTTGCTCGGCGCCACCACGATTGGCCGGGTGATCGCGGGCCAGCTGGAGCATGCGCGACCGCTCCGCGAGGGGCTCGGCCGGCAGCAGGGGCCCGAACCGGTCGAACACCGGGGGCTCCACCGGGTCCCAGCGGTACGCCAGTCGGAACACGGACAGGAACACACCACTCGGGCAGGTTCGGCGTCACGATCACATCGCCGAGGCGCATCCCGTCCGGCTCGCTCGTGTTCATCCGCCGGGAGCGGCGCGCCAGCTGCTGCTCGTCACTGAGCGGGCGGCCCCGGCGGACGGCCTCGGCGATCACGTCCAGGTTCTGGGCCGGACTCCGATCGGATCTCGAGCGAGTCGAGGACGCCCTTTACAAGGAGATCGAGGGGTACTGGCGAGGTAGGCTAGCTCGATAGGGAACGGCACGTCCGCCGGGCGACAGCCTGTTCGAGGCGTTCCACCCACCGACGCTCGAGTCCACTCGTTGCTGACTGAGGACGTAGATGGCCGCATCTCGACGAGTCCAAGGCGACGACCTCCTGTATCGGTTCTTCCGCGACGTGCTGCAAAGTCAGCCCGAGGTGTTCGTGCGCGTGCCCCAGCTGCTGATCACGGCACTGGGGGTGTGGCTTCCTCTGGATATCTACTCGAAGGTGCCAGTGCTGCTTCCGTGGGTCGTCCGAGACCCAACGTGTCGGGGCAACAAGCGGAAGGGTCTTCCGGACGAGTGGTCAGCACCAAATCGGCTGGGCTACATGCGTGACGACAACTCGGCATTGAAGGGCGTTCCCAAGGCGCTCCGAATCACTGGCCCGGCCAGCAGCTATGTGCGGGGCACGAGAATGGGCACCGAGTTCGTTGCCTCGCACGTCTGGCGAGTCGTCAATCTTGACGAGCTGGCGAGTCGGGTTCCCCTATTGAACTCATTTGTGCCGAACGTGGTGTGGCTGCCGTCACAGGTCGCCAAGTTGACCGACCTCGAGGGCGGGGTCGTCCAGCGAACGCTCGCGGCAATGTCCTACCGGATCTATCGCGATGCAGTTGTCGACGACGCAGTGAAGAACGAGTCGAGGAGGCTTGGCGGCTCGTTCCAGTTCCTGACATGACGATTATCGAGGACTTCCAGCCTGGCGACCTGAACTGTTCGTCGGCACAACTGGCTTCGTCAAGACGCGCATCACGAGGCTTGAGACCGTATTGACCGCCCTCGAGGATGCGGCCGCGAGCCAGCCCCCGAGCGCGTGGTCACTCGTCGGTACGCCGTCGGGTTACCCGAGGTTGAGCCGCAGGCCCGGGCCGAGCTTCAACTGTTCCTCTCGGGCTTCGGAGTACGGGCGAGTGGGCACTATGCTCTGTCAGACCAGATGTTGGACGGCGAGGTCGACTGATCGAAGTCAATAGAGCGACGTAGTCACCTTCGCGCGCGCCACCGTGGCTGCTGCAGATGGCCTCGGATCTCGACGAGTTCGGCAGCAAGTGCGATGGCCCGCGGCGCCGGGTCTGGCCGAATTTCATGCTCCCAGACCACGAGAACTTGCCAGCCAATGCGCTCAAGATCTTGGCGGACCAACTCATCCCGCGTTCGATTGGCCTCGAGCTTGAAACCGCCAGAAGGCGGCGTTGCCCGTGGTCGCGGTGGGTTGCATTGCGGGCACAGGTGCCAGAAGCAGCCATGCACCATGATCGCCAACCTCAGCGCCGGAAAGATGATGTCCGGCCGCCCGGGTAGTCCCGATCGGCGCCCGGTAGCCGCGCGCGCCGGCGGCCCACAGTGCCTTCCGAAATGCGATCTCTCGTCGCGATACGGCGCGGTTCGCTCGCATCGTCCGGCGCGCGTTCTCCGAGGAAGGCGCCGGAGGCATGAACGCGACTCGAGCTCGCGCGGCGCATCGCGAAGCGCAGCGAAATCAACCTGCGCTGCCAAGGCCTTGCCGAGATGCGCGATGAGCAGGGGGACCACCGCGTTGCCGAACTGGCGATAGGCTTGGTTGTTCGACACCGGAACGTAGAAGCGATCGGGGTCGTCGGAGGGGGACGGGTCGCAGGTCGCCGCCCGGCGGTCGGTCGCGGGAAGCCCATCAGGCGACCACACTCGAGCGGGGTCAATCGACGAGGCACGCGTCCGGGGCCACGATCAATGAGGATCTCGGATCCATCCTTGTAGTAGCGAGCGCTGAGGGTGCGCGAGACGTCGGCGGGCCCGACCTTGCTATAGCCGAAGCCGTTGCCTGCCGCCTCGTGCTTGCGCCGGTAGGCTTGGAGGAACTCCCAGAGGGGCTCCGTGAGGATGTAGCGCGTCTCGTAGGACCGGTCGAGAACACTGCTTCAGCCTAGGGCCGTCGCCCTGCGGTGGCGGCGGCCGGTCCGAAACGACCAAGGGTCCGGGTGCGCCGACCGGAGGATGCCTACGATGAAGGTGCGTTCCCGGTGCTGTGGCACCCACCGACGAGCGTCGATGACCTTGCTGTCAACTTGATACAGCGGCTGAAGCAGCTCCATGATCCTGGCGAAGGTTCTGCCCTTGTCGTGCGACTTCAGGTGCTTCACGTTCTCCAAGAAGATCGCTGTCGGCTGCTTGACCTCCAGGATGCGCACGATCTCGAAGAAGAGGTTGCCGCTCTTCTCGTCCTCGAATCCGTGCTTTCGTCCCATGCTGTTCTTCTTGGACACGCCCGCAAGGCTGAACGGCTGGCACGGGAATCCCGCCGCGAGGACATCGTGGTCGGGGATGGTGCTCGGCCTCGGCTTGGCGGATGTCCTCACCTTCACATACACCGAAGTTCTCGATGTAGGTCTGGCGCGCGAACTTGTCGATCTCGCTGCTATAGACGCAGCGGCCCCCCGCCTCCGTGAGGCCGATCCGCATTCCTCCGATGCCAGCGAACAGGTCGATGAATGTGAAGGTCGAACCTGTGCCGCCGACCGGCGTGAGGGGGGCACCCCCACCGACCGCTGCCTCCCTCGCCATCGTCAAGCCATCTCCAGTATCGAGGCGCGGCACAGCAGCCCGCCAGCGGGTTCTGCTGCAAGGGTAGCCGCAGTCACCCGACCCCCGCGGCCATGGCCAGATGGGTGATCGATACGTCGATCGAACCGTCCGGCCGCACCCGCATCCGGAGCTGGTCGCCTGCTCTGGCGTCGTGCTCCGCCAAGTAAGCAGCGAGACCCACCAAGGTGCCGCCCGCCGTGGGTCCGGTTGTAGTGGACATATCGCCAGAGCCAGCGCTGACCACCCTCATCGATGGCGATGATGTTGCGCTCGGGGTTGGCAAAGGAGTCATTCAGCTGCGGCAACATCGGAGCCAGGGCATCGGCACGAGCAGAACGCCGTGCGCGAGGCCAGGTTCGAGCTGCGCCTTGACAAGTCGAGCCGTGAGAGCAGGTCCACGATGCGCCTGCACCGCGCTGGGTTCGATCGGAACCGCGGCCGAACTTGGGGTTCTGGGCACCTCGGGCGCCGGTGCAGCGTCGCGCGCGCTCACAGGGGCCTTGACCGCCGCGGAGATCGGTGCGATCGCGAGGGGCCGCCCGCGTCCGCTCGAATTCTCGGTCTACGAGCGTGGCCATTGCGGCAACATCGAGCACTTCAAGCGGCAGGGCGCCTCCGACACGCAACAGCCGCTTAGTGAGATCCCGCATCATCTCCTGCTGCTGAGCACCCCCGGACTCCCGACGGCGCGAAGGATGTGCCGGGCAAGCGGAGGGTGACCGCTGAGGAACGGGCGCTCGATCATCGCGACCGCCTGATCCTCGCCGATCGTGCGGACCAGGTGCCATGGATCGTCCCAGCCACGGTCCACGAACACGAAGGCTCGCCACCAGAGGCGCCCAAGTGCGTTGCGCACGCCACGTGCCCCGCCGGTGAACCGACGGACAGCTGTTCCCGAAGTGTCGTCACCAGGAAAGCGCCACCGCACCACGTCGGGCAGCACCACGCACGCGAGGAATGACCACAGGCCGGCCTGTGCCGCTTCGTGCGGCGCGATGTTCATTTCCTCGAGGAGCAGCCTCGCTACCTCGAAGTCGAAGGATCTTCGGGCGGCCTCCTCGGTGGCCGCGCCGGCATCGGCGTCGTGCATCCGGGCACGAACGAGGCTCTGGATCCGCCTGACTTCAGCGCGGTCGACGCTCGTTCCGCCTACTGGGGCGAGGATCACGGCGGCGTCCCAGTCGGAGGAACGCTCGAGGAGCGCGGCTCGGGGTAGCCGCGCCACCTCTTCCGCATACGCCGTCGCGATCGACATCGGCAACCTGGGCCAGACGTTCACTCGGCCTCACTCCAGTAGAGGTCGAGCGCAGCTTGGAGTTCCGCCGTGAAACGTCCCGGCGCCGTCCGCGACGTCCGGGCGACCTCATCCAAGGTGGCATACGGAAAGAGCACGCGAGCGATTAGCCGGCGCATGCCAGGCCCGACGAAGCCCCCCAAGAAGCCACCGGGTCCGCCAGAATTTCGATCGGCCAAGGCGCCCGACACGAGCTCCCGTGCAATCTCGAATTTCAACGCCTCGCGAACGCGCTCGACTTCCGCGGTGGTTATGCCACCGGCCAGACGCGACATGATCGGGTGCGCTTGGTTCAGATACAGCCGGATGGATCCCAGCACCGGAAGGCTGAGGTCATCGCGATCCCAGTCGAGATACCACGCCGCTCTCGTCGGAAATCCGTTGCCGTCGCCGAACACCCGCAACTCGGTCGGGAACCTCGTGCCGGTTCCTTCGAGGTCCACGACCTGCCGGTCATCTGCTTCCCAGAGGATACTGCCGGGCACATTTGCCGCCAGTGGCCGCACGTGGGCCGGTCCGTCGGTGAGCACGAGAAGTGTCCGGAGAACCAAGGCCCCTCCCAAGTCCCCGCACGACAAAGACAGGTCGAGCTCGACCGTTTGGGTCCCGAGGGCCCAGCGCGACCACCGGCCCACTCGCACCCTTGAGGCCGGTCAGTCGCGATGCCCACAGGGCTACAGCAGCCACCCTGTGACCGCCATCGGACCGCACGCCGCGGCGACTGCGTCCGGGTCATACGCGACGAGGCGGCGAAGCTCGATGCGGCCGGCCGGGTCGAACGACGGCAGATCCTCGCCAAGCACGGCCTCTCCGTCTGGACGAAGCGATCCGCCACGGATCGGCCGCGACCGAGTCGGCCTGGGCGGTGAGGTATGAGGGCGTGCGAATTGTGGGCATCAGGCCGACACCGGCTCGATCTCCACGCCCGTGACGAGATCGGGGACGCCTGCGACGCAGACGGTCCATACGCCGCGATCACTCGCATCAACGAAGACCCGCTCGGCCTCGATGCGACGACCGTCCGGCGAGGTCCAATACAGCACAGCCGGCGCCGGGGCGTCGGCCGGCGGATCGATCTCAAAGGCGCCTTCGTCGAGCGCGATACGAGCCTTTGCTGCGATGTGAGTGCCTTCAGTTCCTTCCACGGCCTCGACAGTGCAGGAGACTTCCACGGTCGGAATGGCATCAACTAACGTGGGACCGGTCGCGCTCACGATCCGCACCTTTGCACGACGACGCTTGGCGCGCGTTCCTCCGACTGGCTCGCGGTCCTGAGACTCGGCACCGGGTCCATCAAGACCGGGGAAGAAGGACCGCGAGATCACGAGCAAGCTCGGCTACGGCGCCGCCTCCCTTGGGCCGCGTGTCGGGTGTGATCGGAGCGGCAAACTGATCAACCACGGCGTGGATCTCGCGATCCGCGCTGATGATCGCGGAGCGATCGGTTCGTTCTGGAGGATCGAGGCGCGCCACTCGTCGTGACTCGGTGGCTCCGATGCCTTGAACAGGTCATCCACCTCAGGGTCGGCGATGAAGACACCGCCGTATTGGACCGCGTCGACGGGTAGACGCGGGCCCTCGAGATACCGAACCACGAGCCGGACCGGACGCATCAAGGCCACGTGATGTGCCGGGCCATCGAATGCTGCGGGTGGCCTTGAAGCGCCCACCCCGATGCGCGGCTTGACCGGGAACTTTGCGACTGCGAGTCGACCGAGGCGACGACGGGGCCGAAGCTGGCCGATGCTGCGCGAGACAAGCATCGGTTCCGCGATGTCCGCCCCCGCCTCGAGCGCGTCGAGTGCAGCGACGAAGCCCTCCAGTGGCGGAAAGTCCCGCGGACTGGGCACGCGAACTGACATGCCCTCCGCCGACGCCGAAAACGAGATAGGCACCACTCCGTCAGGACCGGCCAGCATCTTCGGCCAGAAGTTCCAGAGTATGGCCGCGACCATGAACGATACGGTCTCGACGAGATCGGCCCCCGATAGATACGGGTCGACTAGGCAAACGGTGGTCCCTGTGTCGCCTTCGCGGATCGGGGGGAGCCCTAGGGCGGCAGCCATCTCATCGGCTTCGTCGCCGGTCAGAGGCTCAACGAAATTGCCGTCACGCCTGCCCCACCAGTGGCGCCCGGTCCACATGCCATTCCCGTTGATCCCGTTCGGGTCGGATGTCACGTGCGCTTCACCCAGGCCTGCGGCTTGAAACCGGCTCTCGGGCCCCGTCGGCGACAGCCACCGCGTGTGGACGACGATGGTTCGCGCACGACTTGCGATGTATGCAGCGGCCTTCCCATATCCGTAGGTGCCGCCTGTCATCGGCTTGTCGGGCGGCAGGCCAACGTTCCGCAGGAAGTCGACGAAGTGGCGGGACTCACCCGGCGGACTGGGAACGTTCGCACGCGTTGGACCCCCGAGACCGCTGGTGCCTCGATCGGAGATGCTCAGCAATCGGACTCCTGGGATCACATCAGCATCGTCGCCAACGAGTGGCTCGCCATCGAGGACGGGCTTCAGGGAGAGGCGCTCCGGAACGTCCCGAAAGACGAACTCGCGAAGCGCGGCATCCTGGTCGACCGTCAGCGTCCAACCGTCGACCGCGAAGTGCACCCCACCCCGGTCCAGACGACGAGCGTCCCAGGAGTTCTGCACAGTCTCCCGAACGAGAAGCGTGTGGATGTCCAGATCAGGGCGTCCGAGCTGGTTGATCACGCCTTCGGAGCTCACGTTCCCGTTCGGGCTGAACGGTTCGCTGAAGAGGTCCAATGCTTTCACAGCTGGGATCCCGCGACCATCGCGAGTGCCTGATCGAAAGCGGCGCCTGTCAGCGCCCTGCCCACCAGGCCCGTTATGTCGAGCTGGTATGTAAGCGCGGTGATCTCGGCCGCCATGGGCGCAGCGAAGGACGAAGGCACCACGCGGGGGAACTGGTCGTCAACCTCGAACAACCAAGATGCGGGACAGAGAGAACCGCGTGCCCGTGAACTCGGGCACGCCGGGGTTGATGCCAAGTGCGCCCAAGAGTCGCAGAAGCTCCCCGTGGTCTGCTCCGCTTGCGACGCACGTGCGAACCACTTCCGCGACCGACTCGCCTTCATCAGGCCCATGACGAAGCCGGAGAACGCCAAGTAGGAGCCGCCCGGTAGCAGGGGCTTCGAGTTGCTGACTCCCGTGAATCTTCGACCGAGAGCACCCCGCGCGAGGTCGTCGACTTCACCTCCAAGTGATCGCCTAGGGGCCCCGCGAGATCATGAATTGCTCCCGTCGGGCCTTGCCAAAGGCCGATCCATGGGGCCCCTCGACGAAGGAGCTCTCGGGCAAACCACAGCTCGCCCCATGCGCCCGCCAGTGTCGTGAGGGGGAGTTCACCCGGCGAGAGCTGCTCGAGCAGTTCGCGCCACCGCTCCACGACGCCGCGACACACCGAGGGGATTTCGGCTGGCGCCACGTGGGCACTCTCGGCCAGCATCTCGCCAGCGACGACGTCAAAGAGCGCGTTGAGGTGAGGCTTCAGGCAGGCGACGTCGAGGAAGACATGGGCAGTCCCATCGTCCATCAGCACGCGCCGGGCAAGGTGCACGCCGCGGCCGCGGTCCA
The DNA here is from genome assembly GCA_963823415.1 of uncultured Gammaproteobacteria bacterium. GTDB lineage: Bacteria > Pseudomonadota > Gammaproteobacteria > Steroidobacterales > Steroidobacteraceae > SCUD01. The sequence continues at coordinate 12,606 of CAWGLJ010000003.1, forward strand.
TGGCAATGCGCAAGCCGTCCGCCATTGGGATCAGCAGATGCCGATTGCCTTCCCAATCGAGCGCCACCAAGGCGCGACGGCCACCAATGTCCGAAGCATCGACGTCGACCGCGCGGAGCTCGTGAACGGACTCCCGGATTTGCTCGAGGGCATTGAGAGATGGTCCGGCGTGACCGGCAAGGACGAAATGCGAGACACACTGGCATCGGTCGCGGACGCTCCCGTGGGCAAGTTCGACCTCGTGCTGCGGGGCGGCAGGCTGTTCGATCCGGGTTTGGGGCTCGACGCCACCGGCGACCTGGCGTTTCGCGAAGGCAGGATCGCGGCCATCGGGGCGCGGCTCGACGTGGAGGGAGCGCGCAAGGTGGTCGACGTCCGCGGCAGGATCGTCGTGCCCGGCCTGGTGGACCTGCATACGCACGTGTACTGGGGGGCGACGGGCCTGGGGGTGAATGCCGAGTCGCTTTGCTGCCGCAGCGGTACGACGACCTTCGTCGACGCGGGCAGTGCCGGCGCAGGCAACTTCGCGGGTTTTCGCCGCTTCGTGGCCGAGTCCTCGAGACTCCACATTCTTGCTTTCCTGAATGTTTCGTACGCCGGAATCTTCGGCTTCGGGCCCGGCCTGTGGGTCGGCGAGAACTGGGACCTTCGACTGGTAGATCGCGATGAATGTGCGCGGGCGATCGAGGCCAACCGCGACCTGATTGTCGGGGTCAAGGTCCGGATCGGCACGGAGGCGGGTGGCCCCAGTGGCCTTGCCCCGCTCGAAGTGGCCCTGGAAGTCGCAGAGCGCCTGCGCGTCCCGATCATGGCGCACGTCGACATGCCGCCACCGTCGCTGGCGGAGGTCCTTGCCCGGCTTCGACCGGGCGACGTCTGGACGCATTGCTTACGCGGCGCGCCGAACGCCGCGGTAACCGCCGCGGGCGACCTCGATAATGACGTGCTCGCCGCGCGGAAGCGTGGCGTTCTGTTCGACGTCGGACACGGATTCGGGAGCTTCTCATTCAAGACGGCGAGGCGCATGTTCGAGGAGGGCATCTATCCGGACTCGATCAGCAGCGACGTGCACGCATTCAGTGTCGATGGACCGGCGCGTGACCTGCTGCATGTGGCGTCGAAGTTCCTGAGTCTGGGTATGCCGCTCGCGGACGTCGTCAGCCGCATTTCTTCCGCACCGGCACGCTGCATCGGCAGGCCGGACCTGGGGCGCCTGGCCGTCGGCGGAACGGGGGACGCTGTCGTGTTGAACGAGGAGGGCGGCCGTTTCGAGTTCGTCGACAGCCAGGGCGAGGTCCTGGTCGGTGAGCGGCGTTTGCAGGCGGATCTCGTGGTCGTCGACGGCGCCGTCTGGGAACCGGGTCAGTCGGTGCCGGGCAGTTTTGAAACCGGTCCACGATGAACGGCGTAGACACGGCCAGCACCGTCGAATTCCGGGCGACGCCGCAAAGGCTTTCCCTGGGTGAAGGACCCCTGTGGCACCCGGGCTGGCAGGAGCTGCTGGTCGTCGATGTGCCGCGGGGCGAGATCCATCGCTTCGACCCGGATCTGCTGCTGAAAGGGACTATCGTCACCGGGCGGCCGACATCGGCGGTGACCTGGCAGGAGGATGGATCGATTCTCTGCTTTCACGACCGGGGTGCGATCTCCAGGGTCGCGGATGCCGATGCGATACCCGCGAACTTCCTCGCGATTACCGAAGAGGCCGGCGGCATGTTCAATGACGTGATCGCCGATCCGCGAGGCCGTGTCCTGTGCGGCGCCCTGCCGATTGGCAGCCGACCGGGCCGCCTGTACTGCATCGAAGCCGACCGAAGCTACCGGATCCTGCTCGACGACCTGCTGGAGCCCAATGGCATGGCATTCACGTCCGATGGAAGCGTCCTGTACTTCGCGGATTCGGTCGGCCAGACCATCTGGCGAATGTCATATGACATGGCGAGCGGTTCAATTGGCCCACGGACCGCGTTCTGGCGTACCAGCGGTGACGAGTTGCCGGATGGCCTCACCGTTGACGCAGCGGACCACGTCGTTTGCGCGGTCTGGAGCGGCGGCTGCGTCGTGCGGCTTACGCCATCCGGTGAGATTGCCGGCCGAATGAGGCTGCCAGCGAAGAGGATGACGTCAGTCGCGTACGGCGGCCCGCTACTGGACGTGCTTTACGCGACGAGTGCGCTGCAGGACGGAGCTGACGGCGCCGGAGACGAAGCTGCGGGCGCGGTGTTCCGCATACCGGGATCAGGACGGGGACGGCCGGAATGGCCGTCCCGCGTGGCTTTCTGACCGACTGCGAATTCCGGCTTACTGCCCGAAGTTGTACGTGACCCCGAACAGAAAGGACTGCGGGTATTCGCGCGTGATCCCGAACCCGGGATGGTCCTCTTTCAGGACGTACACGATCTCATTGGTGATGTTGTCGGCATTGAAGTAGAACTCAAGGCCGCTGCCCCACCCGGCCTGGACCTGATAAGAGGCCATCAGTCCGATCCGGGTGTTGCCGCCGCCGACATACTGGCCGAAACGTTCCACGTTGCCGAGCGACGGGATATAGGACCAGTCTTCCATTACGACCAGTGATGCGCCGAGCCTGAGCCCTGCCGCCGGACCATCGAGAAACTCGTACGACGCGAGGATGCTGCCCTGGTTCTCGGGCACGTTGTTGACGGGCACGGTGAAGTCGAAGTTCGGATCGCTGAGTTCCGTGCTCGTGTAGGTGTAGTTGAACAGGATGTTGATCTCGGGCGTCACCTGGCCCACCAGCTCCAGCTCCAAACCGCTTATATCCCGAAGGCCCGTGAGCACCGAGGCGTTCGCACCGCCGAACCCGCCCAGATACACCGCGGACACAGGAATATTGGTGGTTTCGCTGTCGAAGTAGGCGAGCGCGCCGCCGAGCGCGCCGTTGAGGAACTCGCCCTTGATGCCAACCTCGTACTGCTCCATCTCCTGCGGCGTGGTGAGGGGATTCCCATCGACATCGCGCACGCCGATGTTCGGCCTGAATGCCTCGCTGTAGCTGAAATAGGCGTTCAGGGCGTCGACGGATCCGCGGTCCTGCATCAGGCGGTAAGTCACGCCGGCGCGCCCGAGCGTCTTGTCATAGTCGTAGTGGTTTCCCGTCGGCGGATCCAGGGTGACGCCGCCGCGGACCAGGGTCGCAGAATCGACCTCGCTTTCCTGGTAGAGCACGCCGAGCAGGACATCCAGCTTGTCCGTGGGACTCAGGAGGAGCTGCAGGCTGACCCGGATATCTTCGTAGGCATCCGTCGTGGAAAGCCGCGTTCCGAGCGTGCTCGGATCGACCAGCGGCACCGGCGAACCGTCCGCGAGGATGCCGCGCCCGCCCTCGGTCATCCTGATATTGCCCAGGTACTGGGAGTTGAGCAGGAGATTGGACGACGGGTCGACGTCGGTGGCGTATTCGAACATTGCAAAGAACTGGTGCTCGCGACCGAATGCCTCGAAGGGCCCGCCGAGACTGACATCGAACGTCATGTCCTCGACGTGGCGTTCCTGGTTGTAGGAATAGAAATACACCTCGTCGTCTGCCAGGTCGTAGGCGCCGGCCGGACCGAAGGGGAAATACTCGTAGACGGTGTAATCCACCTCCGTGTAGCGCGCCTTGGGCCTTGAGGTACAGGTCGTTGGCGAATCCGTGCTCGACGCTGGCGATGACGAAGGTCTGGTCGCTGTCGAAATTCGAGTACCGCGGATCGCTGAAGTACCAGTTTCGGGCCGGCACTTTGGGCAGCGTCAGCGTGCCGTCAGGGAGCAGTTGCAGGAACCCGCCGTCGTACGGATCCTCGTCGACCTGTTCGTTGTAGACCCACACCGATGCCGTCGTCGAGTCGCCGAGCTCGAACTTGAGCGAGCCGGACAGCATCTGCCGGTCGTTCTCGATGTCGACTACATCGACAGGCTCCCCGTACTCCTTGTAGCTGCCGACCAGGCGGCCGGAAATGCGCTCGTCCGTGCCGGGAAACGGGCCCGAGACATCGACCTGGAGTTCGGTACGGTCGAAGTCCCCGGCCAGCAGGCCGATCTGCGCGCTCGGCGTGGCGGTCGGCGACTTGAGTATGTGGTTGATCTCGCCGCCGAAGCTGGCGCTGGCGCCGTACAGGGCCGTGGCGGGTCCGCGCACGACCTCGATGCGTTCCATCGCGTATCCGTCGATCGCCGTGGTCCCGAAGAAGCGCGTTCCGTTCACCCGGAAACCCGAGATCGGGCTCGCGCGGAGGAGGATGCGATCGAAGCCGTAACCACTGCCGCTTCGCTGCAGACCAGGCACCCAGTCCGACGCCTCGTAGATGTCCCTGGCTCCCGTCAATCGGAGCAGTTCCGGCGTCACGATCGAGATGGACTGCGGGGTGTCCACGAGCTCCATTCGCAGCCCCGTCGCGCTTGTCTGGTCGGCCGGCCGGATGCGCGTCGCTGTGACGGTCACTTCCCCGAGCGCAGCGCTCGATGCCGGACTCGCGCCGGCCTGTTGGGCATGGGAGATCTGCGGCGCCGGCTCGCCCCGGCCGCAGCCAGCGCCGCGATCGCCAGCACCCGGTGCACCACTGAACCGATGGGCTCGGGGTGAACATTGGATGGCGAGGTTGATTCCGCCGCCGATTCCGGACGTCCAGACATGATGCCCCCCTGACGTCTAGTAGTTGGTCGATCGCGCAGTCGTGAGCCGACGGCTCGTGTAACGTCACATGTACGCTAGGGGATCGGCCCTGGATTGTCAATAAGCCGGCCGGTCCCGCGCGGTCACCCGCCGATGATCGGCACCGGTGCCCTGCTGCGCCACCGGCCCCCGGTGAAGTCGGGAAACTCCACGGGTGCCCCGCGCATGGCCACCGACCGCTCCGACAGCGGCAGGATCGAGCTCCAGGTCGCGGCGTCGTAGACGTCCTGCTCGGGAACGGAGCGGGCCGCGACGCACTCGATGAAGCGGTGCAGCATGATGTAATCGGAGCCGCTATGGCCGAAATCCGCGGCCTTCGCGCCAAGCGTCCGCCATAGCGGATGCTCGTACTCGTCACGATAGTCGCCCAGCGGCTGCCAGCGGTCCGGCGCACTGCGACCCTCGAGATGGACTGCATCGCGCGGCATCTCGTAGATGCCCCGCGTGCCCTGGATCCGGATCCCCAGGTCGTACGGGCGCGGAGACTGCACGTCGTAAGTCAACGTGACGGTTGCGCCGCTGGCCGACCGGATGACCGTCGTGTTCACGTCGCCGAGCGCGAATTGCCTCGTTGCGTTGGGATGTTCCGCGCCGTGGTGGTCACGCACCCACTGGTTGAGCCCGCGCGCCTTGCTGCTGACCGAAACCAGGTAATCGAACCGGTCGCCGCGGTCGATGTTCAGGCACTGCGCTATCGGGCCGACCGGATGGGTGGGGTAGAGGTTGCCGTCGCGTTTGAGCGCGTGCCACGTGTACCAGTGGCTGGAGTCGAAGTTTCCCGCCGAATCGAAGGTCGATGCGCGCGCGTCATGGTTGTAACCGCCGGCGCAATTCAGCAATTCGCCGAACTGCCCCGCGCGGACCATGTTGAGGATCTGCATCATCTCCCTGAAGTAGCAGACATTCTCCAGCATCATGCACCAGACACCGGTCGACTCCGAAGTTCGCACCAGGTCCCAGCACTCGTCGATGGTCAGTGCTGCCGGCACCTCCACCCCGACGAACTTCCCGGCCTTCATGGCAGCGACCGCCATCGGCGTGTGCCATTCCCAGGGCGTGGCGATGATTACCGCATCGAGGTCGCGGCGTGCGACGAGTTCGCGAAATGCCTCCGGGCTGTCGCCGTAAAGTGCGGGCCTCGAACCGCTCGCCTTGTCGACGAGCGCCGCCGCCGCCTCGAGGCGGCCGGCATGTATGTCGGCAAGCGCCGGCACGGTGACGCTGCCGAGCGCAAGCATCGTTTTCAGCAGGCTGGTTCCGCGCGCCCCAACCCCGATCACGCCGATTCGGGCGCGACCCTCTTGCGCCGCGCCTTTCATCCGGTCGCCCGCGGCAGCAAGGGCCGTCGAACCCAGGAGCAGGGGAGCCGCGCCCAGTGTCTTGATGACGGCCCGTCGAGTCGTTTGGCTGGGTCTCATGACGGCTGTCTCGCTGGCGGTATCATTCCCGCGCCCCGCGCCGGCGCGTGCATCGCGGTCCGGTGCGGCTCACGGTTTCACGATTACTGGATACTGGCTACACTGTATAACGTTACATTCCCATGTCAACCAAACCGACGGGGTGGCGCGCATGAACGACAAGACTCGCATCGGCCAAAGCCGCAGGGAATTCCTGGCGGGTGTCGGCCTCTCCGCAGCGGCCCTCACGTCGGGCGTGGGACTGGCCGCATCACAGTCGTCCGGTGGCACGGGCCGCGCCCGCTCCGGAAAGGTGCGCATTGGGGTCGTGGGCGGCGGCTTTGGCCGCTACTTCCAATGGCACCTGCATCCGGACGCCGAGGTAGTCGCCTTGTGCGATGTGCGCGAAGTACGCCTGAACGCCCTGAAGGAAACCTACAAGTCCGGTGAACTGTACCGGAGCTACGACGAATTTCTCAGGCACCCAGGGCTCGAGGCGGTCGCCCTGTTCACGCCGGCGCCGTTTCACGCCGAGATGGCGGCCAAGGCCCTCACGTCCGGCAAGCACGTGATCAGCGCGGTGCCTGCCGGCATGTCGGTTGAAGAACTCGAGATGCTACTGGAGACGGTCCAGCGCACGGGGCTCAAGTACATGATGGCGGAGACCAGCCGCTACAACCAGGAAGTGCTCACCTGCATCGATCTCAAGAGCCAGGGGCACTTCGGTGAGATCTTCTATACCGAATCCGAATACCACCATACCGGGCTCGCCCCATACGCCTACGGGGAGGACTTCGACTGCCAGTCCTGCGTCATGATCACGAAGATCGACCAGGTCGACATGTCCAAGCGTGTGGACATCAGCAAGCTCAAGCGGACCTGGTCGTGGGGCTATCCACCGATGCTGTATCCGACGCACTGCACCGGCATGATCATTCCCGTAACCGGAGAGCGATTCACTGAAGTCACCGCCTATGGCTGGGGCGACGGCCACGAGATGCTGAAAGAGAATACGTACGACAACAACCCGTACTTCCATACGGTTGGCCTGTTCAAGACGACCAAGGGGCACTGCTCGAGGATCTCGATCGGCTGGCATATCGCTGCCGGCGGAACCGAGCGAGCCGTGTTCTACGGTGACCGCGGGTCGTACATCATGGATCGCCCGGAAGGGTCACCCAGCACGATCGTGAAGCAGCTCGACACGCCGGACCTGCCGTTCGGCATTCACACGGGCGTCATCGAGAGCAAGGTCGCCGAAGAGCGGTCTCATATCGAACGGCTGCCGCCCGAGTTGAGGATTGCCAGCGGGCATGGCGGATCCCACACGCACATCACGCACGAATTCATCCGGGCAATCGTCGAGGATCGGCATCCGTCCGTGAACATCTGGGAGGCCATCGCCTACACGATGCCGGGCGTCATCGCGCAGCAGTCCGCCCTCGAAGGCGGCCGGCGCCTGAAGATACGCGATTATGGAACGGCGCCAGCCTAGCCTGCAGCGGCGACGGCCGACAGGTCGCTGCCCTGGTACCCGAGCGTGGCTCCTCCGTCCACGACCAACGTCGCACCGGTGATGTAGGACGCCTCGTCGCTCGCAAGAAACAGGAATGCGTGCGCGACCTCGCGCGTGCTGGCCATCCGTCCGAGCGGAATCGACCGCTCGAAATCCGCGACGGTCCTGCCGACCGAAGGATCGGCGGCCACCGCGCGCATGGCGGGCGTGTCGACGAAGCCCGGACAGACGCAGTTTGCGCGGATCCCGTACGCGGCGCCGTCGGCCGCGAGGCACTTTGTCATGCCGACGAGTGCGGCTTTTGCGGAACAGTAGGCAATGGAGTTCATGTCGCCCATGAGGCCCATGATGGACCCGTTGTTGACGATCACGCCGCGCCGCTGGCTCGCGAACACGGGCCAGAGCGCCTTCGCAAGGTAGAACGCGCCTCCGAGGTTGACGTCGATCGCCTCGCGCCAGCCGTCGACGCTGACGGCCACGATCGAGCCGGCGCCACCGCCACCAGCATTGTTGACGAGCACGTCGACCGAGCTGCAATCGCGGACGATCCGCGCGCTGGCGGCGGCCACGGCCGCGGGATCGGAGACGTCCGCGACGAGCGCCTGCGCGACGGCCCCGGTCGCGCAAATGGACCGGGCGGCTTCCTCGACCGCGTCACGCACGCGATCCAGGCAGACGACCGATGCACCCTCTGCTGCAAACAGCCTGGCAATCTCGAGCCCGATGCCGGAGCCCGCGCCGGTGACGACGGCCGTACGGCCTGCGAGTCGGGCGCTGCCAGCCATCGGAATCTCCAGGTGCGAAGGGCGACGTGCCGTGCCGGGAATATAACCCAGCGCACGCTCATTCCGCGGCAGTCATCGAGCGTGCGGCGTCTTCGAGCGCAGCGCGAAGCGGTCCGAGGTGACGCTCATATCGGCGGTGCCGATCGATGGCTTCGCGGTGGATCGCACTCCTGACCTGGTCGACGCTCGCACTGGTCACCGCATTCCGGCCCGCCTCCGGGGCAAGGCAGTCCTCCGCCCATTCGAGTCCGCAGGCGGTCACCAGCGAGCGGATGACCGGCCCGGGCTCCGTAACCAGGCGTTCGTAAGAGATCTCGAACATTGGCGGATCGCACACCGTGGCCCAATGGCGCATCAGCGCGGTGTGGGCCGCATGGTAGTTCGCGATGTCTTCGAGCGCCGTGAAACAGGCCGACGATCCGGGCAGATAGGTGGCATACATCGACCAGCAGGCCGCCAGCGGTGAGCGCGAGGCGTGAATGACGGGCGCAGCGGGAAACAGCAGGCGCAGGAAGCCAACGAGCGTGGCGTTCCCCGGATGCTTGTCGACGAAGAACCGGGAGTCGCCCGCCAGCGCCAGCGCCTGCTCGACATAGCGTTCGCGGGCGTCGGCCAGAAGGCGATGCTCCGACTCGCGCGCGGGGTCCACGGGCCAGGGGAGTCCGGCTTGCGAGCGTGCACGGACGTAGTCGGCATGAACGACGTTTGCTGCCGTGAACTCGCCGCCAGTGGCCACCTCGGGATGCCGCGCAAGGACCTGTTCGATCAGGGTCGTCCCGGAGCGCGGCATCCCGACGATGAAGATGGGCAGGATGCCGTCGTCCGGCAAGCCAGGCCGGGGCACCGCGGCGCTGGCATGCGGGTAGCGCTGCCGTGCAGCGTGAACCCACGCGGCCATGTGCTCCCTGCGACAGTGAATGCCCCTCGCTGCGAGCGAGCTGCGCTGAAGCTCGTTTGCCGCCACGAAATGAGCAAAAGCCTCGTCCGTCTTCGATTCACGGTCCAGCAGCCGCGCCAGCGCGAATTCCAGCTGGACCCGCTGCTCAGCCGTGCGATCGCCGGACCCAAGTGCGTATGCGACGCGCTCGACCAGATGCACCGCGGATGACGGGGCATCGAGTTCCGCGAGGCCGAGTAATGCGGCCGCGCAAGTACCGTCAAGCTGCAGGGCGTTCCGATAGGCGGCAATCGCCCGCTGCGGCCGGCCCAGCGTGCGTTCGAGATGCGCATGGAAGACATGACTTTCGGGGGCGTCAGGAAACCGTTCGAGCAGCCGTGACGCCGTCCGTTTGGCATCATCGATTCTCTGGCTCACGAGCTGGGCTCCGCCGAGGTCGCATAGCGGTCCCGGATCGTTGGGCGCCAGTTCCGCGGCCAAACGGAACGCGCGCATCGCCTCGTTCCACCGGCCGCTGAGGGACAGGACTTCGGCCAACCCCAGCCATGCCACCGGATCGTCCGGACTCCGCGCCGAAGCTTCTCGCAGCGCGGTGGCCGCCGTGTCGAAGTGGCCCAGTTGGCGCGCGGCCGCCGCCAGCACGGCCAGCGTCGTGGGAGAGCGGTCGCCCGAGGCGACCAGCGCGGCGGCCGCGGATTCGGCTTCGGCGTGGTATCCGTCAGCGAAGAGTTGTCGCAGGCGATTCGCGTCCATGGCACGGCATCCGGATGGCGTCGCGGGACGTTTGGGTCGCGTCCCTCAGCATCGCGACACTAGCATGGGGAATCCGCACCATGCCTTCGATGTGCGGGAGCGGCTGTGTCAAGATGGACGTGTCGAGGATTGCTGGCGGAATCCGCATCGGGAGCGACACATTGAGCAGCGACGAACTCGCTGTCGCGCTGCGCCTCCATCGCGACGGCAGGCTCCCCGCCGCCGTCGAGATCTACGAGCGCCTGCTGCTACGCGAAGTGGGGAATGCCGACGTGCACCGCTGTCTTGGCGTTGCCAAGCTGCAGTTGGGCGAACTGCCGACGGCAGAGCGCCTGCTGCTGCGCGCGGCGAGTCTCGCGCCGCACTCATTGCAGGTGACCTGTGACCTCGGCGCTTTGAGACTGGCCCAGCGGCGCTATCGAGAGGCGGTCAAGCTGCTCGAGGAGGTCCTTCGACGCGAACCGGACCACGCCGATGCGCTGAATCACTGCGCCATCGCCTGGACCGAGATGGGGCACCTGGAGCGGGCTGCGCCGATGTTCGATCGCCTTACACGCTTGCGACCCGGGTCGGCAGGGGCGTTCCGGCAGCTGGGGGACGTCCAGCACAAACTCGGACTGCACGAGGAAGCGATGGCTTCGCTGCAGCGTGCGGTCGAGCTTGACCCGGACGACCGGCATTCACGCCTCGCCCTTGGCGACATCCACGAGTCGCTCGGCCGGTCGCGTGAAGCGAGGGCGCAGTATCTTTCGGTGCTCCGCCGCCATGCTGACAGTCCCCTGGCGCTTGCGCGGCTCCTGATGCTGTCCGGTGACGAGCCCGATCCCGCGTGGATCGCAAAGGCCGGCGAAATCGTCGATGCCCGTGAAGTGCCGCCGGAGGCGCGTGCGCGCGTCGCGATTGCGCTGGCTCATCACCATGACCGGCTCGGTCAGTACGACGAAGCGTTTCGCCGTCTCTCGCAGGGCAACGCGCTGCTTCGTGAGCTGCGCCCCTACGATGCGGCGCGTTTCGGAGTGGCGGTCGATCGGCTGATCGAGGTCTTCACGCGGGCGGAGATCGAGACTCTCCGGTCGCGCTTTGCGGACCGGAGCGCGAAGCCGATCTTCATCGTGGGCATGCCGCGATCCGGCACGACGCTGCTGGAGCAGATGCTTTCCAGCCACTCGCGTGTCGAGGCGGGCGGCGAGTTGTCCACGATGCTGAATGTCGCGGCCCGGGTTCGCGGCCTTGGCGCTTCCAACCGGGACTACCCGCACGGAATGCGCGACCTGGGCGCGCGCGAACTGGCCGGCCTTGCGCGGTACTACCTCGAACGGATTGACCGCGTTTCCGCGACGGCCATGCGGGTGACGGACAAGCTGCCGTTCAACTTCATGCACGTCGGTTTGATATCCGCGCTATTCCCGCAGGCTGCCATCGTGCACTGCCGCAGGGAGCCGCTCGATACTTGCGTTTCCTGTCTTTTCACCAGCTTCACCGAGCAGATCCGGTTCGCCAACGACATGAAATCCCTTGGTCAGTACTACCGGCATTACGAGCGACTCATGCATCACTGGCGGGAGGTCGTCCCCGAGCGGCTGCTCGAAGTGCAGTACGAAGAACTCGTCACTGATACCGAGTCCCGATTGAGAACGGTGCTGGCGCACTGCGGCCTCGAATGGGAATCCGGGTGCCTCGATTTTCACCAGAGCGGGCGCAGCGTCCGGACGCCGAGCCGCTGGCAGGTGCGCAGGCCCGTTTCGGCGGCATCAGTCGGCCGCTGGAGGAACTACGAGCGATGGATCGGCCCGCTCAGGGAATCGCTCGCCGGAGGGGCGTGAGGCCTGTCTGCGAATCGCCCCGGCCGGGGGCGCCCGGGCTTACTTGAAGAACAACGGCGAAAAGTATGCGAACAGGGCCGCGCTCAGCAGCAGGTATGCCGCCCACCAGGTGAGGACGCTGCCGAGCGGGCCGCGTCCGTAGCCGGACCAGAACTGGCGGTTGGACCAGCGGAAGGTCAGCGCATCCGTCACCTGTTCCGGCCGCGGCGGCGAGGAAGCGAGTGCGCCGACGATGCCGGCGGCCAGGCTGACGATCAGGACGAGGAAGGCCTGGTTGAGGATGGTCGTCGCCCACCTCGGGAAGTCCTCGATGTAACCCGGGGCGAGCTTCAGCAGCACGGCGGCGACGAAACCGGTCGCGACCGCCGCGATCACGCCCGTCGTATTCATCCGGCGCCAGAGTATGCCGAGCATGAAGGCAGCGGCGAATGGCGACGCGAAGAACGCATTGAGCGTCTGCATGTAGTAGAAGATGCTCATCTCGAGGCGGCTCACGCCGATCGCGATCGTGATCGCCAGCGCCAGCGTGATGACCGAGCTCCAGACGCCCACCTTCACGAGACTCCGGTCCGACGAGTCCGGACGCAGCCGCGCCCGGTAGATGTCCACCGAGAAGATCGTCGCCGTGGAGTTCAGCACCGAATTAACCGTCGACTGTACTGCCCCGAACATGGCCGCGAGGATGAGTCCGCGGAAACCGATCGGCAGCACCGCGTGGACGAGCTCGACGTACGAGCGGTCGGCGGCGACCTGCACCTTCGACCAGTCCTGGAAGAATATCTCCGGGTGCATCGCGAAGAAGATGAGACCGGGCACGATGATGACGAAACCGAGGAACATGAACAGCAGGCCCGAGAAGATGATCCCGATCCGGGCGTGATAGGCATCGCGCGCCCCGAGCACGCGCTGGATCACGAACTGGTTCATCACGTTGTACCAGATGCCGACCGAGAGGGAGCTCAGGACGAGACCCAGGGTCGGGCTGGCGATGTGGTCGTTGGGCTGGAAGACGGACAGCCGGTTGTAGTGCTCGGCGCCGGTGAATTCGGCCTGGTGCCGCACGACTGCCTCGTGCCATACGCCTTCCGTCGCCGCATTGCGGTCCAGCATCACGCGAAATCCGTCGAGGAGGGAGGAGGCATCGAGAGCGTAAAGGCCGAAGATCACGACCGCGGTGCCGCCCAGCGCGATGACCGCCACCGTGAAGAAGTCGGTCCAGGCGACGGACGACAGGCCGCCGTAGATCGCCCAGATCCCGGACACCACGCCGAGCGCGATGATCGCCACCGCGATGTCCCAGCCGAACAGCTGCTGCAGGGCGAGCCCGCCGGCGTAGAGGACGGCCGCCATGAAATTGAAGATATTGAGGACGATGGTGACCAGCGCGAACGACAGGCGGATGCGGCCGTCGAAACGCATTTCCAGGAACTGCGGGATCGTGGTGATCCGCGATGCCAGCAGGAAGGGCAGCCACAGGAAGATCAGCAGCGTGATGTCGGTGATGAGCGCCCAGGTCCACATGCCGATGCTGATGCCGTAAAGCACGGCCCAGCCCACCATGCCGATCAGGTGCTCGGTGCTGAGCACGGAGGCGACAAGCGAGCCGCCGACGACGTACCAGGGCAGCCGGTTGCCGGCCAGGAAGTAGTCGCGGCTGCTGTTCGTCTCGCCGCGGCCCGCGAGGTAGCCGACGATCGACAGACCCGCGAAGAACAGCAGTATTGCCAGGTAGTCGAGGGCATTGAGCTGCAGCGATGTCATCGGGTCGCTCCTCGCCGCAAGCGGGACGTGTAACGATACAATAACGGATTGAGGGCGGCGCAACCAGCGGCGACCGCCACGGCATTCGGGATGCTCAGGCCTCCAGCGCGTCCTCGAAGCGTGACCGGGACATCGGCAGCGCCCCGCGTTCCGTGACGACGTACTGTTGCTCGAGCTTGACGCCCTGCCTTCCGCCCGGCGAGCCGATGTAGCTCTCCACGCAGACGACCATCCCGTCCTCGAAGTTGCCGTCGTATCCCCAGTCCGCGAAGTCCGCACGATCGGCGACGACCGGGAACTCGTCCGACAGCCCGGCGCCATGGACCAGCATCATGTAGCGGTTGGCAACGAACTCCGGCCCGACGGTCCAGGCCTGGTCGGAGAACTCCCGGAACGACATGCCGGGACGGAGAAGTTCGGCGTTGCGCAGGACCTGCTCCTGCGCCGCCTCGTACAGGTGCCGCTGCTCCGGCGTCGGGCGCTTGCCCGGACAGACGAACGTCCGTGAGATGTCGGCGAGGTACCCGAGCGGACCGATCATGTCGGTGTCGAATGCCACGAGGTCGCCGGCCTCGATGACGCGATTCCCGCACTCCTGGAACCATGGATTGGTCCGCGGCCCGGACGACAGCAAACGGCACTCGATCCACTCCCCGTCGTGCGCGATGTTGGTGGCGTGCAGGATGCTCCAGAGCTGGTTCTCGGTGATGCCGGGCCTGAGCGCGTCGCGCATGCGATCGACGGCGAGGTCACAGACGTCGACTGCAAGCTGCAGGCACTCGATCTCCTGCGGTGTCTTGATCGCCCGCGCCATTTCGATCGGAGCCTGGGCGTCGTACAGTTGAATACCCGCGGCGGTGAGTCGCGCCGCTCCCCACGGCTCGCACCGGTCCACCGCGAGCCGGCGATTGGCGCCTGCATGGCGCTGCAGCAGCTGGACGATCTCGGCGGCCCAGATGCCGGCTTTCTCCTCGACGCGGGGCCCCGCGAGGAAGTAGAACCACGGTGTGCTGGTGCGCAATTCGTCGATCGTGTCGAAGCCGGCGCTGACGTGCCTCGAGGTGCCGAACTCGAACATCACGACCGGGCCTTCCGTCAGGACCAGCGCATAGCGGCCGGGCGCATGCGTCGTCCACACCGCCATGTTTCGCGTGCCCGTCGCGTAGCGGATGTTGATCGGGTCTGAGAGCAACGCGCCCGCGTAGTCGTGTCGCGCAAGCTGGCGGCGCAGCCTTTCCAGTCGATCATGACCCAGCCGTGCCTGGTCGATGGCGGCGATCCGGCCCGGCATGTCGATGCCGAGCGGGCATGCGACTTCAGTTTCCGGTGTCCGCATCGGAGTCAGCACGGCTCAGTAGCTGGCGTCCGGCGTCTCGGCCTTGCGCCGCCGGATGAATTCCCTGACGGCATCGTCACTCGCGGCGTCGATCGCGGGCATCTCGTAATCGGCGAGCATTGACTGCCATTTCCGGGTCGCCCGCCAGGTAATTTCATGGGAACCTTCCTGTACCCACTGCTCGTACGAATTGTTGTCCGCAAGCGGCGCGTCGTAGAACGCGGTCTCGTAGTTGCGCAGCGTGTGCTGCGACGCCAGGAAATGGTGCCCGGGACCACTTCCCGGAACGCGTCGAGCGCAAAGGCGTTGTCGTCGAAGTCGAGGCCGCGCGCCAGTACATGGAAGGTGCCGCACTGGTCGATGTCCATGACGAACTTCTCGTACGACATCACCAGGCCGCCCTCCAGCCAACCGGCCGAATGCAGGACGAAGTTGGCCCCGGCGAGGAAAGCCGGCCACATCGAGTTGGCGCTCTCGTAAGCGGCCTGCGCATCCGGGACCTTGGATGCGCAGAGGTTGCCGCCGCAGCGCAGCGGTACGCCGAGCCGCCTCGCCAGTTGGCCGATCGCGAGGTAGGCGAGGGCGGGTTCGGGCGTGCCGAAGGTCGGCGCTCCGCTCTTCAGCGACATGGACGACAGGAAATTGCCGAGGATGACCGGCGCCCCGGGACGTTCCAGCTGGGTGAGCGCGACGCAGAACAGCGCTTCAGCGAGGCACTGCGTGAGCCCTGCGGTCGTTGTTACCGGGCCCATGGCGCCACCGAGGATGAATGGCACGCAGACGGCCGCCTGGTTTGCGGCGGCGTAGGTTCGGATGACGCGGCTTGCCTCGCCATCCAGGACCAGCGGGGAATTGACGTTGACGTTGCCGAGGATGACGCAGTGACTGTCCACGAATTGCGGATCGAACAGAGCCTGCACATCTCGATGGAATCCGCGGCACGGGCTGCCGTCGTCACGGAACCCATGAACGGCTTGTCCGAGAGGCGCATGTGCGCGTAGAGCATGTCGAGATGGCGCTTGTTGACGGGCAGGTCCACCGGCTCGCAGACGGTCCCTCCGGAGTGGTGCAGCCACGGTGTCACATAGGCCAGCTTCACGAAGTTCTGGAAATCCTCGATGGTCCCGTAGCGACGTCCCTTCTCGGCGTCGGAGACGAATGGCGAGCCATAAGCGGGTGCGAGCACCGTCGACGTGCCGCCGATCTGTACGCTGCGCGCCGGATTGCGGGCATGTTGCACGAATTCCCGCGGGGCCCTGCCGGTCACGAGTTGCCGGGCGAGTCCCGCCGGCACGTGAACCCGGCATTCGTCCCGGATGGTGGCGCCGGCATCCTTCCAGAGCCGGATCGCTTCCGCGTCGCCGCGGATCTCCATGCCGATCTCCTGCAGGAGGAGGTCCGCATGGTGTTCCACCTGTATCAGTCTCTCCTCGTCGAGAGGCTCGTACGGTGGCATCTTCCGCGTGATGTAGGTCGCGCTTGCGGGGTGCACGGCGCGGACTCGCTGGCGCGAATCCTGGCGACTGCGGCGGCGCGGCGTGGATGTATCTTCCTCGCGTTTCACGAGCGCAACCGCAATCCATCGGGATCGATCGCCGGTGCGTCGAGCACGCGGCAGGCGCGGCGGTCCCCGATGATCGAGACCTCGAGCGGCTCCCGGCCCGCAATCACGGACCGATCGACGTATGCCATTGCGAGACTCTTGCCGACACTGTGGCCGAATCCCCCGGACGTGACGAAACCCGCAACCCTGTCGCGCACCGAGACCGGCTCGTAGAAGCTGGCCTCCGCGTCGAGCGCATCGACTTCTAGCGTCACGAGACGCATGGCGGGCGGACTGTCACGCTCGCGGAGCGCGGCGTCGCGGCCGACGAAATCCGGTTTCTCGTAGTCTACGAACCGCGAGAGTCCGCTCATCATCGGCGTGTAATCGCGGGAGAACTCCCGTGACCAGTATCCGTAGCCCTTCTCGAGGCGCAGGGAGTTGAGCGCGTACGTGCCGACGTTTCGCAGGCCGTAGTCGCGCTCCCGCGGCGCGGGCGCGATCGTAGACCGGGGCGAGGTGCATGGCTGGCACGTAGATCTCGTAGCCGAGTTCTCCCGTCACCGACAGCCTGGCAACCAGAGCTGGCGCACCCGCGACATCCATGGTGCGGAATGTCATGAAGGGAATGCCGGCATTGCTGACGTCGCCGCGGCTTAGCTGCGCCAGGATCTCCCGGGAATGTGGGCCGAAGATCGCGATGCCGCCTGTCTCCTCGGTCCTGTTGCGAACGGATGCCCCGCTGCCCTCGAAGTGTTCCGCAAACCAGCGCATGTGCCAGCTCTGGAGGTAGCCCGAGCCGAACAGCAGGTAGCGGTCCTCTCCCAGGCAGAATGTCGTGAGGTCGCCCATCAATCGCCCGCTCGGGGAGAGCATCGGCGTGAGGCGGATCCGTCCGGGTGCCGGCAGTCGGCCCGCGAGCAAACGGTCCAGAGCCTTGCGCGCGCCTGTGCCCGAGACCTCGTACCTGGCGAACGTCGAGCAGTCCAGTATCCCGGCGCCGCCACGTGCCGCGCGGCACTCCTCGGCGACCTGATCAAAGGCGTTGGACCGCCGCAGGCTCGGCGTTTCGCGCGGCTCCTCGCCACGGGGCGCGAAATAGAGCGCCGTCTCGACGCCGTAACTGACGCCGAACACGCCGTTATCCGCCTGCAACCGGTCGTGTATCGCGGTCACCTTTGACGGCCTTGCGGCCGGCCAGAACTCGTTGGGGTAGGCGATGCGGAATCGTCGCGAGTAGAACTCGGACGACTTCTCGGCGACGTAGTCCCGGGTGGCGTAGGGTCCGAACCGGGCGACGTCGAGCCCGAAAACGTCGCACTCCGGCTCGCCGGCCGTCATCCATTCGGCCAGCGTCTTGCCCACGCCGCCGCCCTGCGCGAAGCCGGCCATGACGCCGCAAGCACTCCAGAAATTTCGCAGTCCCGGGACCGGCCCGACGAGCGGGTTGCCGTCCGGCGTAAAGGTGAAGGGCCCGTTGACGATCTTGCGGATGCCGGTCGTGTTGAGTTTCGGGAAGCGATGGAAACCCTTCTCCAGGGAGTCGGTCAGGCGATCGAGTTGCGGAGGCAAGAGCTCATTGTCGCCGAACGCCCAGGGAGTTCCGTCGCGCGACCAAGGTGTGGCGTCGCGCTCGTAGACCCCGAGCAGCAGACCATGACGCTCCGGGCGGAGGTACATCTCGCCGTCGAGGTCCACGACGACCGGCAGCTCGCGGCCCAGTTGCGCGATCTCCGGAATGTCCTCGGTGATCAGGTAATGGTGCTCCATCGGGATCAGCGGCAATTCCACGCCAGCCAGGTGACCGACTTCCCGGGCCCACAGGCCACCCGCGTTGACCACGTGTTCAGCCTCGATCGAGCCCTTGTCCGTCGTGACTACCCAGGTGTGACGCGGACCGGGCTTCATCGCGGTCACACGCGTGTGTCGATAGACCTCGGCGCCGAGCTGGCGCGCGGCTTTCGCATAGGCGACCGTCGCGCCATAGGGATCGAGGTAGCCCTCCATGGGATCGAAAAGGGCGCCTTTCACGTCCGAGACGTCCATCAGGGGAAATCGCTCCGCGACTTCTCTCGGCGTCAGCAGAGTCGTGTCGAGGCCGAGCACTCGATGCCGCTCGCAGTCCGCGCGCAGCAGGTCCCAGCGTTCGGCGGTTGCCGCGACGTTCAGGCCGCCCGTGTAGTGAAGGCCGATGTCCTGGCCGGAAACTTTCTCGAGCTCCCGATAAAGCCCGATCGTGTACGCCTGGAGTCGCGACATGGTCGCGTCGCCATTGAGCGCATGAAACATTCCGGCCGCGTGCCAGCTGGAACCCGCGGTGAGTTCCTTCCGTTCGCACAATGCGATGTCCGTCCAGCCCAGCTTGGCAAGGTGGTACAGGACGCTGCAACCCACCACACCGCCGCCGATGACGAGCACCCGGACCTGGCTTTTCACGCGATCTCCATTTTCCGGTGGCATCCGGCGCCCGGCGTCACTATGCGTGAACCGGCGGGGTGCGGCCAGCCGGCGCCTTAGTCGGCGCTGCCGATTTCTTAGGCGGCGCCACGACGAGGGTGCGGATTGACACCCATTCCCGCAACCCGCACTCTCGATTCAACGCTGCCGGGGTCTGCGCAAGGGCAATCTACGACGATGGACACGGGTGCCGCGCGTGACGTCGCGCAGTTCGAGATCGCCGAAACGGTGCTGCCCGGGCCGACGATTGCAGGCTCCCTGCGATCCGGATGCACGGAGCCGACCGATATCCTGCAGCGATATCTCGCCACCAGGCCGCAGCTGCGCTTTCGGGTCCACGCGACCGCCAATCGATGCGATACCTATTATGTCGCGCCATGGCTGCTCATGACTGTCGTCGACGTCGGGTGCGTCGAGCGGTTTGAGAGCGCGCTGTCCGGACAGGACCTCGTGGAGTTCCACTTCCGGCTGTCCGGTTCGATCGAGCTGGCGGGTTCCTGGGGAGAAGTGCGGGTGCACGAGCCTGCTTGCCTCCTCTGGTATCAACCGAAGGGATGTGACGACGCGTCTGAACTGGTCGGCGATCCCGGCAGGTCGCGCGAAAGCTGGGTCAGCCTGTACTGCGACCGCACGACGCTGCTCGGCATGGCGGGCGGGGCGACGCACGAGTTGCTCGACGCACTCGCGGCCCCGGAACTGAACCGCTCCGTGCCGCAGTTCAGGATCTGCCCGCGAATCGGCATGATGCTTCCCGTCCTGCGGGAGATTGTCCGGACCCACACCGCGGATCCCCTGCACTGGATGCTCACGACCGCACGGGCCCACGAACTCCTTTACATGACGCTCCGCAGCGCTGAGTTGCTGAGCGGCGGGCAAACGTCGACGGTCCGCCTGACCGAGCGCGACAGGAGGTCCCTGGCCCTGGCCCGCGATCTGCTGATCGAACAGTACGTATCCCCGCCGGACCTCGGCGCACTTGCACGCTGCGTCGGCATGAGCCCCGCCCGGCTCTGCAGCGGCTTTCGCATGCAGTTCGGCCAGTCGACCTCCGAGTTCGTGCGACGCCGGAGGATGGAGGTCGCCCGCGAACTGCTGCACGGCTCTGACCTGCAGGTGCGGCAGGTCGCGCATGCCGTCGGTTACTCGCATCACAGCACCTTCACGGCCGCATTTGCGCGCCATTTCGGCGTTGCGCCCAAGACGCTCCGCAGGCGGCTTTCCACGCTGAATTGACTCTCGCCGTGACGGCGGGCAAGGCCCCGGATCTGCAGGACACGTCTGCAGGACCCGAATTGCCTTGGCAATTTCATTAGTGTAACGTTACAGACCAAGAACTGCCCCGGCAGGGCCGAGACCCGTGCCGGCCCGGCCGTCGACGCAGGACGGCGAGTGCGAGGCAGCGCTGGGAGGAGGGTTGGTGACGTCCCGCAAGACTCTCGATTTGCTCGCGCACAACCGGGCCTACATTCCCGGGGGCGTCAGTTCGGCAAATCGCATCATTTCGCCACCCATAGCCTTCGTGCGGGGCCAGGGTGCCCATCTCTGGGACATCGACGGCAACCGTTACATCGACTATCACGCCGGTTTTGCGCCGTATCTGCTCGGCCACAATTTCGAGCCGGTCAACCGGGCCGCGGTGGACGCGCTGGCCGGAGGCGACAGCTTGTTCGGCGCCGGTTATTCCGTCCTGGAGGGGCAATTCGCCGAGCTGATCTGCCGTAACGTCTCTTCGGTTGAGAAGGTCACGCTGCTGAACACGGGCAGCGAGGCCACTTCGCTCGCGGTCCGCCTCAGCCGTGCGGTCACCGCCAGGCAGCACGTGCTCATCATCCAGGGCAGTTACAACGGCAATCACGACGAGTTGGCCTGCAACGTCTTCAACACGCTGGATGAGATCGGCCCTCGTGTTTCTCCCGGCGAATATCCGCTGCGTCCGCTCGGTGCCGGGACGACCGTCGAGCGCAGCGGGCTGATCCATGTCGTCAATTTCAATGACCTGGATTCAGTTCGATACGTCTGCGACCGTTATCCGGTCGCCGCGCTGATCACGGAACCCGTGTTGCAGAACATCGGAGTCGTCCGCCCTGCAGCGGGGTACCTCGACGGATTGCGGGCACTGGCCGATGAGTACGGCTTTCTGCTGATCCTCGACGAGGTCAAGACCGGATTCCGGCACGGCCTCGGCGGTTATCGCGCAAGTCCGGGGTACGGCCGGATCTCGTCGTCTTCGGCAAGGCGATCGCCAACGGGTTCCCGCTGGCCGTGGTCGGCGGCCGCGCCGAGTACATGGACTTCCTTTGTCACGACGATCCGTCCCGGCGCCCCTTTGTCGCAGGGACCTACAACGGACATCCCGTGGCCGTTGCCGCGGCAATGCGCACGGTTCAATACCTCATAGAGCATGAAACCGCGGTCTATGCGCACCTGGAAGCGATGGGAGCTGCGCTGCAGTCCGGCATGGAGCAGGTGTTCCGGCGCCACCGGGTCGAAGGATGCGTCGTGCGCGAGGGCTCGGCTCTTTCGTTCTACCTGATGCCTGAACCGCCGTCGGACCTCCACGACATCATCCTTCGCCACGATTTCGAGAAGGACGTCAGGTTGCGGAAGGAATTGATCGCGGGCGGTGTCTTCGTCGTGCCCATCGCCACCAAGCAATGGTCGATCTCGGCGGCACACACGGCCGAAGACATCGGGTTCACGCTGGAGCAATTCGAGCGCGCAGTCGCGGCTGTGCAGGCGGGTCAGGACGGGAAACTGGCGAGGGACGCAACTCTCAGGGTAAGCGCATCGGGAACCGCCTGAAGCGCCCGAACGACTTGCTCGTCAAGACGAGTCACCAAGCTGCAGGGCAACGTCGAGCACGACGTTGCGTCGCGTGAACTGGCCGGTATTGAGCCGATCGATGATCAGTTCGCCGCCGACGTGCCCCATCTCGTAGGCAGGGGAAATCACGGTCGTCAACGTTGGGCTCGTATAGCGATAAACGTCGAAACCGTTGAACCCAGCCATCATGAGGTCCTTGGGCACTTTCAGTCCCATGGCCTCGACTGCCTTCAATGCGGCGACGGCCATCGAGTCCGTCGCCGCGACGATGGCGCTGGGCACGCGAATCGATAGTCTCTGCGTGACGACCGACACGACGTCGTCGAAGCTCTCGGACGGCACGAACTGGGAATCAAGCTCGACGGGAACGGCGCTCCTGGCGAGCACCTCCCGCAGGCCCTGTTCCCGCTGCTCGACGGCACACCACTCCAGCAACGGTTTCAGGAACAGCACGGAGCGGATTTTCTTCCTCGTCAGGTGCTGACCGAGCAACCGGCCTCCCGCGAGATCGTTCTGGCGCACCAGGGCGACGTTCTTCGAGGGGGAGGGGAAGACCTCCTGGAAGACGACAACCGGCTGGCCGAGGCGCTGCAGGTGTGCAACGTGTCGTCTGCGCAGCTCCTTTGGCCCGCAAAGAATCGCGCACAGTGCGTCGTTGCTGACCTTGCCCAGGATGGTGGCGTTCTCGAATCGTTCGGGCGAGACGCCCTGCACGTCGAGCGTGTACTCAAGGGCGCTCAGGTAATTGCTGAGCCCGCTGACGACGCGCGAGATGAAGGGGTCGGCAAGAAAACTCGGATCCGTGTCGGCAATGACGATGCCTACCGAGAACTGGGCGGCCAGCCTCAATTGCCGTGCGCTGGTATTCGGCCGGTATCGGAGCTTGGTGATCGCGTCTTCGACGCTCTGCCGGGTCTCCGGCCGCACGCTCTTGCCGCGAACGACATTCGAGACGGTCATGACGGAAACGCCGGCCGCTTCCGCAACTTCGCGAAGCGTCGCCGGTCGCCTGCGATCCCTCGAATTGTCAGCCGCCATAGGATTGCGAAGCCCGGTGATGCCGCGTGCAACGTTCCAATCGATTGTACACGCTGGGGCCACGAACCAATGGGCGGCGGCCCACCTGCCCCATTTTCAGCTCGCCGAGGACCAGGTCCGCGGCGTCACAGCCAGCTTCAAGGGCCGGTAAAGGCGATGGCGTCGATCTCGATCATGATCTCGCCCAGGTCGCTGCCGACCGTCGTGCGAGCCGGCGCGGGCGCCGGGAAAAACCGGACATATACCTGATTGAAACGGTCGAAGTCGTTGAGGTCGCGCAGGTGGACCTGCACCTTGACGACATCGGTGAGCCCGGCGCCGGCCTCCTGCAGCACGCCTTGCAGGCTGCGCAGCGTCAAGTCGGCCTGCTCCTCGATCGTCTCGCCCGCAAAGGCGCTTCGCTCAGGGTCCCAGGGCCCTTGCCCCGAGACGAACACGAATCCGCCTGCCTTCGTGGCGGCCGAGTAAAAAGGACTCGCCGCGGCGTTTTCAGGCGGCCGGACAATCTTGCGTGGCATGGGGCACCTCTATCGACTCTCTCGCGCAATTCGGTGGGTCCAGCGACGCGAAAAGACGCTCTTCCCGTCTTCGTAGGCGTCGAGGCTCGATTCCAGGACGAAGCACTCGCGATCGGCTCGCAGGCGGGACACGGCGTCGACATCAACTCGCCAGTTCGCGCCTCCCGTGGTCCCCTGCACGCGGAATTCCGCCTCCGCCGAAAGTGGATCGGAATGGTGTATTCGCAGCCGTTCGTAAATTTTGCGGCCGGTAATGATGCCGTTGTCCGTGAAGCGGACAAGCCCGCTGCCTCGATCGGTGCTGACCAGCGCGTGACCGGTCATCAGGTCCCACTCCCGGCGATGGCCTTGAAGGGCAGGTTCGAGAACTTCCAGGTCCGGTCCGGGCGCCGCGGCGGGTGGCGGCATGATGGGTGCGGCATCCGCGCCGGGTGCGCCACTGATCCGCAACGGCAATGTCATCGACGAGGTTCCCGGATGAAGCGTTAGCTGGACGGGTTCCGGCGCGGGCCAAATGACGGGCCAGTAGCAGGTCGAGATGCTGATCCGCAGCCTGTGGCCGGCGGCGAAGGAATAGGCGATGTCATTCAACTGCAATCGCACGCGGTAGCGCGTGCCCGGGACGACCTCGAGCGGAAACTCGCTGCCGTTGCGGTGTGCAATGTTCAGTACGCCATAGGTCACTCGAGTGGAGCGTCCATCCTCCCGCAGGTCATTGAGGCGAACCGCAATGACAGCCGTGGGCTTGTCGAAGGAGATATCCAGATCCACGATCGGGGCGCCGAGAATCTCGCAGCGCATCTCCAACGGCTCGCTATCCAGGCAGAGAGAGAGCGCGTCGTCGACGCCCTGATCCACCGGGAAATCGGACCCGCCGCCGCCGGTTCCATACGGGCACCACTTTCCGGCCGTCATGCCGACGGTCTGCAGTGACGCGTGATGCAATGGCTCGCCGATTCCAGGGGCGTCTCGGAGCCCGTCCGCATTCAGGTACAGGACTTGTGCGGCGCGGCTGGCGGGAGGCCAGACGGCCTCGGCAATCCAGCGGCCCGGGCAGTCCTCGACATTGGCTGCCGGCGAAAGGTCGTCGAACATGTAGGCGCGCAGCATCGGTTCGCGCGTGATTCCGGTTTCGCGACCCTTCAGCCACTGATCCCACCACTGCAGCGCGACCTGAAGGAACCCGTAAGCAGGACCCGGCGGACGCTTCTCGAAACCGAACTGGTGTGCGTGCGGGCCGATGATGCCAATCCGTGGAACGCCGAGATTCTCGAGCAGGCGTGGCACGGCGTTTGAGTACCCGTCCAGCCAACCCCCGACCGCCATGACCGGACATTGGATGGCCGCGAAGTCCTCGTTGACCGAGCCGTGCTTCCAGTAAGCATCGCGTGTCGGGTGCTGCATCCAGGTCGTTGCCGGCGGAGCCACGGCCTGTAGTCGTTCCGTCCAGTTGCTGCGCCAGTCCGGCCCCATGATCTCGGGATCGCCCGGCATCGGCAGGATCGACAGGAAGAAGTTGCCCCAGTCGAGATTGTCGACCAGCAGGCAACCGCCCATGTAGTGCATGTCGTCCGTGTAACGGTCGTCGGTCGAACAGGAAGTGATGATCGCCTTCAGCGCCGGTGGCCGGCGCGCAGCGACCTGGAGCGCGTTGAATCCTCCCCATGACACGCCGAACATGCCGACCGCTCCGCTGCACCAGGGCTGAGCCGCAAGCCAGGCGATGACTTCCAGTGCGTCCTGCTGTTCTCCGGCTTCGTACTCGTCGTGCATGGTTCCGAAGGAATCGCCGGACCCGCGCATGTCGACACGGATGCTCGCGTAGCCGTGGGACGCGAAATAGCCGTGGATCGGCTCGTCCCGGACGCGCGTGAGGTCCCGCTTGCGATAGGGAAGGAACTCCAGCAGCGCGGGTACGGGCCGTGAATCTGCGTCCGAAGGCAGCCACAGGCGCGCGGCGAGCCGGACGCCCGAACTGAGCGGAATCCACACGCCTTTCTCGAGGACACGCACCTGTCCGGATCCGGGTCCCTCATCGGTTGTCATGCGTGTGGAGTATAACGTTACATGTCCAGCCTGCAACGCGGGTGAAGTGACCGCGAACCCGATACCTCAGGCGATCCGCGCGCCCTGGCGCCTGAGTTCGGCCTGCACGGCGGCGACGTCGAGTCCGCGGAAGGACTCGCCGCGCTTCAGCGAGACGGCGGCCGCCGTGCCCGCCCCCTGGCCGCTCACCGCGCAGCACATCATGTTGCGCACGGCGGCGTGCGAGATCCGGTCGCCGCCGATGCAGCGGCCCGGCGACGATCAGGTTCTCGACGCCCTGCGGCACGAGCGAGCGGTAGGGCACCTGGAAGTAGCGCCCGGTCGTCGGCAGGATCAGCAGGCCGTAGCCGTCGATGAACTCCGGGAAGATCCCGATCGAGTCCTCGAACCGGCCCTGCTCGCGCACGTCGGCGCGCGGTCAGGTTGTAGAGCGCGTCGATCTTGCGCGTGTCGCGGATGCCGATCGTCATGCCGAAGTTGCGCAGCTTCGCCGTCTTCGCAGCCGGGCATGAACCTGCGCAGGGCCTCGATCGCGTGGATCGCCTGCCGCCGCCCCTCGATCTCGCCGCGCGTGAGGTCGGCCGGATCGGTGCCGTCGATCCCCGGCAGGCTGACGAGGTTGAGGTAGGTGAGGTCGCCCTGGTCGCTGACCGCGCCCCAGGTGCCGGCGATCGTCGCGAGCGTGGGCGGAATGACGCCCGCGGCCGCCGCCTGCTTGAAGGGCTTGCGCAGGAACGGCGAGAACAGCTCGTCCTCCTTGCCGGTCGGTCTCGATGTTCCATTCGCCGTTGCCGACCCAGTCGCGGTAGGTCTGCGGGTCGGCCTTGACGGCCTCGATGAAGCGGCGCTTGTTGACGCCCGACATCGAGAACATGACCGAGGCGGCCATCATCGCCTCGCGCGGCGTCTTCGCGACCGCGCGCGCCCGCGCGCGCGGCGACGTCGGCGTCGCCCGTGCAGTCGACGACGCGGCGCGCGAGGATCGCCTCGCGGCCCGCCTTGCTCTCGGTGATGACGCCCGCGGATCGCGCCGTCCTCGAGGATCGGCGCGACGAACAGCCGATGCAGCATCGGCGTGATGCCCGCTTCCTCGACCAGGGCGTCGGCGACCCACTTGAACATCTCGGCGTCGAGCGCGTGGCTGATCGACTGCGGCTCCGGCATCGCGGCGCCCATCGCCTTGGCGCGCTCCTCGAACTCGATGCCGATGCCCTCGCTGTCGACGGTCTTCTCGTGGCGGTACCAGGCGAAGCCCTCGACGCCGACCTGCGGTGATGTTGCCGCCGAAGCAGCCGTGGCGCTCGAGCAGCGTCGTCCGCGCACCCGCCCGGGCGGACGCGAGCGCCGCGGCGAGCCCGCCGGGGCCGCTGCCGACGACCAGCACCTCCGTCTCGTGGACGACGTCGACCTCGCGCGCGGCTTCGCGGATCCGCTTCATGTCCGCGCCGCCGCCCAGTCGATCGGGCGCACTTCGGGCACGATCACCAGCCAGGCCGACGAGGCCGAACAGCGCGACGCACGCCGGAGAGGATCAGCGCCGTCGTGTAGTTGCCGCTCGATTGCACCAGGTAGCCCGTGACCACCGGCGCCGTCATGCCGGCGACGTTGCCGACCGCATTCTGCAGTCCCATCCAGCGTCCTGTCGCGCGCGGGCCGGCGAAGGTCTGCGTCACCGACGGGTTCGCCGGGCTGTTGAGGCCGTCCATCACGCCGGTCAGCAGCAGGATCGCCGCCGCGGCCGCGACCAGCCCGTCGACCAGGCTGCTGGCAATGAGGCACAGGCCGACGCCGGCGCTGCTCAATGCGAGCGCGGTCTTGTACGCGCGGTTCAGGCTCGCGCCGCGCCGTACCCAGCGGTCGAGCAGCCAGCCGGTCGCGAGCACGCTCGCGCCGTCCGCCACGTAGAACGCCGCCGTCATCGGCGCCATCTCGGCGAGCGAGAGGCCGCGCTCGTTGACCAGGTACAGCGGCAGCCAGGAGAAGACGAAGTAGAACGCGTAGTTCGAGCAGAACGTGCCGATCATCCCGCCCCAGAGCGCGCGCTGCCGCAGGATCAGCGCGTACGGCGGGTCGTCGCCCGGTCGGGGCGGCCGACGTCGCCTCGCGCTCGCGGCGCATCCAGCGCCGCCAGAAGAAGAGCCAGGCGAGCGAGGCGCCGCCCATGACCAGGAACATCGCGCGCCAGCCGTACTGGAGCATCAGCCAGCCGCCGAGCAGCGCACCGAGGGCGGGGCCGATCAGCGCGCCGAACTGCATCGTCGCGGTTGCGCGGGCGCGCTGCGGGGCCGCGCACGTTGCGCGACAGGAGGCTGAGCGCGGAGGGGTAGAAGGTCGCCTCGCCCGCGCCCATCGCGAGCCGCAGCACGACCAGCGCGGCGAGCCCGCCCACGATGCCGGTCAACGCCGTCGCGAGGCTCCACAGCAGGAAGCCCGCGGCGAGGACGCGCGCCGGACCGAAGCGGTCCGCGCACCAGCCCATGACCGGCTGCAGCGGCGCGTAGGCCCAGTAGAAGAGCCCGAGCACCCAGCCGATCTCGCTCGCGCTGAGGTCGAGCTCCGCGCCGAGCAGGGGCGCGGCGACCGAGAGGCTGCCGCGGTCCGCGTAGTTGACGAGCAGCGCGACCGAGAGCAGGGCGACGAGGCCGACGGGCGTTCGGCGGGTGGGTGGAATAGTTGCCTGGGGGACTGCGGACATCAGGCCGGCCGGCGGGCCGGCGCACGTAGCATCCGGTACCAGTCACGGAATGGCGCCGCGACGTTCTGCGCGAAGCTCCGGCATTCGGACTGTTGTTCGGGTCCCAGGCCCCAGGGCGTGTATTCGTCCTTCTCGGGCACATAGAGCGTGCCGAACATCCGGTCCCAGATGCTGGTGATGACCGCCAGGTTGGTGTCCCGGTGCTGCGGCAGGTAGCTGTGGTGCGTGTGGTGCATGGCTGGACTCTGCAGCCACTGTTCGAGCCAGCGTGGATAACGGAACTGCACGTGATAGTGACGGAACGCGCCGTTGAAGCCGAACAGCAGCGTGAACACCCCGAGGTTCAGGAGCGTGAGATTCTTGATGCTTCCCGCGAACAGCCAGGCAAAGACCGCTGCGGGGACCGCGTAGCCGATGGCGGCAGCCGAGGAGTAAAGGGGACCTTCGAGCACGTGCTCGCGGTACCTTGTCAGGGGTGTCAGCACCTCTGCGGAGTGATGCACCTGGTGGATCGCCCACAACGCAGGGATCTTGTGCTCGGCGTAGTGCAGCAGGAAGAACATGAAGTCGTAGCCGAGCATCAGCACGAAGCTGTAGAGGAGCATCCACGCGAGGTTGGGCTCGATCGCGGGACCGGCTCCGAAGCCCGCCGTCAAGGCGCCGATGATGGACCTTTCGATGAAGGGCCCCAGCGAGCCCAGCAGCAGCAGCGCCCAGACCGGCTTGAGCGCCCGCTCGAACACCCAGAGCCAGACGTCAACGCGCGCGGAGACGTGCGTGTAGATCTCGCGTGGCAGGAGGAATTCGACGAGACCGCAGGGCCGTTCCCGTCCGTCCGCCCCTTGGCGCCGCGCCCCTTGCGGAGCACGAAGATGAGCAGCGCGATCGCGAACATCAGGAGCAGCCAACCCCAGCGCAGGTCGCGCGGCACATTGGCGGCGAGCATCTCCCATGCCCGGGGACCGTATTTTTCGACCAGTTCCGTGAACGGGCCTACGGCCTGCGCATCGGTATCCATGGACGGTGGCTCCAGCCTTCAATCCGGCCTGGGGCGAAACATCGCGCGACTCTAGCAGAGGCGGGTTTTCAGGAGCGAAAAAAGGAAGGTGCAGGAACTCTAGTCTGTCGGCAGCATGAAAAAAGGGGCCGCAGTCGGCCCCTTCTGTCTTCAGTGCTGCAGATGCTTCAGTTGCTCGGCGGCATCGTGACGGGCTTCTGGCTGGCGGCCCAGGCATCGAACTCGGCCATGCTCATGCCCTTGGCGCTGTCGCTGACGGCGCCCTGGTAGCCGGCATTCAGCTCGTTGTGCACGCGGGCCTCGGTTGCGGAGATACGGCCGTTGCCGTCCGTGTCCAGTGACTTGAATGTCGCTTTCGGATCGGCGGATGTGGACTTGTTGACCGGGTCACCTGCGAATGCGGCAGTTGCCGCGACGACGGCAAGCGCGCCAGCAATGATAGGTAGTTTCATGTAGGACTCCATCGAGTTGGTTTTGGATCGATGGGACGTTAACCGCTTCGTGCAGTGTTGACAGTCAGCGAAGTGGATTCCCCGCGACAAGACGACGCCTACAGGGATGGGGCGTGGACAAACTCGACGACATCTTCCAGCACCGGTTCCAGGCCCCGCAGCGGGCGAGCGAACGCCCCGATGAGCGTGTAATGGTTTGCCTGGCCGTAGATCCGCAGCGTGACCGGCACCCCAGCCGCGCGCAGTTTCTCGGCCAGTTGCCTCGTATTGCGCTCAGGATCGACGAGATCGTCGGAGGCTGCAGCACCGAGAAATGTCCGAGGTGCAGCTTGCGACACGTAGTCTATCGGCTGCGAACCCGCGGGATAATCGCGGATGATTGAAGACCGGTTGGGATTCCGGATCCTGCATCGGCAGGAAGTCGTAGGGGCCGGCAAGGCCGATCCATCCCGCCAAAGCAGTCGGAGCCAGGCCCGCTGACGACAACCAGCGGGGGTCGAGCGCCAGCATGGCGGCGTTGTACGCGCCGGAACTGTGCCCCATCACGTACAAACGCCGGGAGTCTCCGCCATAGAGTGATGCTTCGCGTGCCACCCAGGAGACAGCTTGCGCAGAGTCGGCCAGGAAGTCCGGGTAGCGCACCTGCGGGTACAGCCTGAAGCCCGCAATCACGGCCAGGATGCCCTGCGAAGCGAGCGCCTCCCCGATGAACTTGTAGTCCTCTCGGCTGCCAGTGGTCCACGAGCCGCCGTGAAAGAAGACGACGACGGGGTAGCCGTCGCCATCGAGTGGTTGATACACATCCAGCTTGTTGCGGGGATCAGGTCCGTACTCGAGATTTAGCGTGGCCGTGTACGTGCCGTCCGGCACCAGCGAGTTGACGAGATCGAGCGTTGAACAGGCGCTGAGCGTCACCGCAAGCAGGGTCGATGCGGCAGCGCGGAAAGGCAGATTCAAGTGGTCGCGACGATGACGTAGAGCTTCCGTACCGTCACGTCGACTTCCCAGGTGCCGCGCCAGCCATCGGGAAACCAGCGCACGAATCCGGGCCGGATCTCGTGGCGGGTGCCGTCGGCATCGGTGATCCAGCCGTGACCGGCAACGAAATGCATCAGCTCGCCGATGCCGACCTTTTCGGAGACCCAGGTCCCGGGCGTGCACGACCAGAGGCCGATCGACGTCCGGCCGTCGGCATAGAGCTCGAGTGCCGATTCGACGGGCTCGCCTGCCGTTGCGCCGGCTTTCGGCCCGATGACTGCGAGTTCAGCCGTCAGCGCGTCGTGCGGCGACATCCAGTTCTTTCTAGAGCAGCGGCACCAGCAGCAGCGCGACGATGTTGATGATCTTGATCAGCGGGTTGATCGCCGGGCCCGCGGTGTCCTTGTAGGGATCGCCCACGGTGTCGCCGGTGACCGCCGCCTTGTGCGTGTCGGAGCCCTTGCCGCCGAAGTTGCCCTCTTCGACGTACTTCTTGGCGTTGTCCCAGGCGCCGCCGCCGGTGCACATCGAGATCGCGACGAACAGGCCCGTGACGATCGTGCCGATCAGCACGCCGCCGAGCGCGCGGATGCCCGCGCCGGGGCCGAGCAGGTAGTTCATGCCGAAGCCGACGATCACCGGGACCAGGATCGGCAGCAGCGACGGCACGATCATCTCCTTGATCGCGGCGCGCGTCAGCATGTCCACGGCCCTGGAGTAGTCGGGCTTGGCCGTGCCCTCCATGATGCCCTTGATCTCCTTGAACTGGCGACGCACCTCGATGACGACCGAGCCGGCCGCGCGGCCGACGGCTTCCATCGCCATGGCGCCGAACAGGTAGGGCACCAGGCCGCCGATGAACAGGCCGATGATCACGGCCGGGTCGGACAGGCTGAAGACTTCCAGCTTGCCCGCGATCTCGAGGTTGTGCGTGTAGTCGGCGAACAGCACCAGCGCGGCGAGGCCGGCCGAGCCGATCGCGTAGCCCTTGGTCACCGCCTTGGTCGTGTTGCCGACCGCGTCGAGCGCGTCGGTGATCTTGCGCACTTCCTTCGGCAGGCCGGCCATCTCGGCGATGCCGCCGCCGTTGTCGGTGATCGGACCGTAGGCATCGAGCGCGACGATCATGCCGGTCATCGACAGCATGGCGGTCGCGGCGATCGCGATGCCGTAGAGGCCCGCGAAGTGGTAGGCGCCCCAGATCGCGGCGCAGATCGAGAGCACCGGCAGCGCGGTCGACTTCATCGACACCGCGAGGCCCGCGATCACGTTCGTGCCGTGGCCGGTGGTCGAGGCTTCCGCCACGTAGCGCACGGGCTTGAAGTCGGTCGACGTGTAGTACTCGGTGATCCAGATCAGCGCGGCCGTCAGGCCGAGGCCGATCAGCGCGCAGAAGTACAGCGGCATCGCCGCGTCGCCGAGCATCATCTTCGTGATCGGGTAGTACGCGATGGCCGCGATCAGGCCGGAGACGATCACGCCGCGGTACAGCGCGCCCATGATCTTGCCGCCGTCCTTCACCTTGACGAAGAACGTGCCGACGATCGAGGCGACGATCGAGACCGCGCCGAGGACGAGCGGGTAGAGGATCGCCGCATCGCCGAGGTCCTTCATCATGAGCCCGGCGAGCAGCATCGTCGCGACCACGGTCACGGCGTAGGTCTCGAACAGGTCGGCCGCCATGCCGGCGCAGTCGCCGACGTTGTCGCCGACGTTGTCCGCGATCACGGCAGGATTGCGCGGGTCATCTTCGGGAATGTCCTTCTCGACCTTGCCCACGAGGTCCGCGCCGACGTCGGCGCCCTTGGTGAAGATGCCGCCGCCGAGGCGCGCGAAGATCGAGATCAGCGAGCCGCCGAAGGCGAGGCCGACCAGCGCGTGCAGCGCGTGGTCGGAGTCGCCGGTCAGCCGCATCATGATGCCGTAGTAGCCGGCAACGCCGAGCAGCCCGAGGCCGACGACCAGCAGTCCCGTGATCGCGCCGCCGCGGAAGGCGACCTGCAGCGCGGGGTTGAGGCCGACGCTCGCCGCGTGCGCGGTGCGCACGTTGGCGCGCACCGAGACGTTCATGCCGATGTAGCCGGTAGCGCCGGAGAGGATCGCGCCGAGCGCGAAGCCGATCGCCGTGTACCAGTCGAGCGCGAGGCCGAGCACGACGAACAGCAGCACGCCGACGATGGCGATCGCCGTGTACTGCCGGTTCAGGTAGGCGCCGGCGCCCTGCTGGATCGCCGCGGCGATCTCCTGCATGCGCGCGCTGCCCGCGGGCTGCGCGACGATCCACCGTGCCATGAAAACGCCGTAGAGCACGGCGACCACGCCGGCCGAGATCGCGAGCCAGAGTGCAGCTTGCATCGACATGAAATGACTCCCTGGAAACCCTGAATTATACCGTGAAAACCGTCGCCAGCCGCCTGCGCACGCGCGTGCCCTTGAGCTTCACGTAACGCGGGATGCCTTTTTCATAAGGCGGGTAGGATTCGCCGCCGATCAGCGGCTCGAGATAGCGCCGGGCGGCGGCCGTGATGCCGAAGCCGTCCGCGGTGATGTAGTCGCGCGGCACCATCTTTTCCTTGTTGGCGACCGCCTCGATCGCGACCGAGGAAATGTCCCAGCGATAGGGCTTCGACGACTTGCGGCGGATGACGGGCATCACCGCGTTCTTGCCGGCGAGCGCGAGCTCGACCGCCGCCTTGCCGACCGCGTAGGCCTGGTCGACGTCCACCTTCGAGGCGACGTGGCGCGCGGAGCGCTGCAGGTAGTCGGCGAGCGCCCAGTGGTACTTGTAGCCGTGCGCCTGCTTGACCATCTGCGCGAGCGTCGGCGCGACGCCGCCGAGCTGCACGTGCCCGAAGGCGTCCTTCGTGCCCATGTCGGAAAGGAACTTGCCGTCCGCGTCGCGCACGCCCTCCGAGGCGACGATGACGCAGTAGCCCTTCGAGTCCACCGTCTCCTTGACCCGCGCGAGGAACTTCTCGCGGTCGAAGGCGATTTCCGGGAACAGGATGATGTGCGGCGCGTCGCCGGCCTTGCGCGCGGCGAGGCCGCCCGCGGCCGCGATCCAGCCCGCGTGGCGTCCCATGACCTCGAGGATGAAGACGCGGGTCGAGGTCCGCGCCATCGAGGCGACGTCGAGCGAGGCCTCGAGCGTCGAGACGGCGACGTACTTCGCGACCGAGCCGAAGCCCGGGCAGCAATCGGTCACGGGCAGGTCGTTGTCGACCGTCTTCGGGATGCCGATGCAGGCGATGGGGTAGCCGGTCTGGGCGCCGAGCTGGCGAGAGCTTCAACGCCGTGTCCATCGAGTCGTTGCCGCCGTTGTAGAAGAAGTAGCCGATGTCGTGCGCGCGGAACACCTCGATCAGGCGCTCGTACTTCGCGCGGTCGCGCTCCAGGTCCTTCAGCTTGTAGCGCGCCGAACCGAACGCGCCCGCAGGCGTGTGGCGGAGCGCGCGGATGGTCGCCGCACTCTCGCGGCCGGTGTCGATGAGGTCCTCGGTGAGTGCGCCGACGATGCCGTCGCGCCCTGCGTACAGGTTCGCGATGCGGTTCCTGTGCTTGCGGCAGGTTTCGATGACGCCCGCGGCGGTTGCATTGATGACGGCGGTCACGCCGCCGGACTGCGCATACAGGGCGTTC
The DNA here is from genome assembly GCA_963823415.1 of uncultured Gammaproteobacteria bacterium. Classification (GTDB taxonomy): domain Bacteria; phylum Pseudomonadota; class Gammaproteobacteria; order Steroidobacterales; family Steroidobacteraceae; genus SCUD01. The sequence goes on from CAWGLJ010000003.1 coordinate 46,757, forward strand.
CGCGGCCCGGGCTTCGGGGTTCTGCGTACTTTCATGGGGGGCGAAGCATAGCCGATACCCGCGGTTTGACGCGACTTGACGCCGCGGGCAGGATGGGCGCCCCGGAACGGGCCAAAGCCCGCGAACTCAAGGCTTTTTTCTATGCGGCTGGTACTGCTCGGCGCACCCGGGTCGGGGAAGGGCACGCAGGCGCAACGCCTGCAGGCGCGCTGCGGCGTGCCGCAGGTGTCCACCGGCGACCTGCTGCGGGATGCCGTGGCCGCGGGCACGGAGCTCGGCCGCGCGGCCAAGGTCGTCATGGACGCCGGCCAGCTCGTCGACGATCGCACGATGCTCGGCATCATCCGCGAGCGGCTGGCAAGACCGGACGCGAAACGCGGCTTCATCCTCGATGGCTTCCCGCGCACGATCGTGCAGGCGGACGGCCTGGCGGAACTGCTGTCGGAGATCGGCCAGCCGGTCGACGCCGTCGTGCTGTTCGAGATCGACCCGGAGGTCCTCGGCAGGCGGCTCTCGGGCCGCCGCAGCTGCCGCCGCTGCGGGCGCGTGTTCCACCTCGAGTCGAACCCGCCGCGCGCGGGCGACGACTGCGCCGACGGCAGGCCCCACGACCTGTTCCAGCGGCCCGACGACAACGACGAAACGGTCCGCAAGCGGCTCGCGGTTTACCGCGAGCGCACCCAGCCGCTCATCGACTACTACGCGAAGCAGGGGCTGCTGCACCGGATCGACGCCGACGGCAGCCTCGAGGACGTCGATGCGCGGCTGGAGAACGCCATCCGGCGGTAGCTGCAATGAAGGGGACGCTCACCTTCATGCTTGGCCACTGCTAGAATGCACCTCACGGTTGCGCGAGCATGAAGGTGAGCGTCCCCTTCATTGCAGCGCCGCCAGCAGGCGTTCCCCCACGACCTCGCGTCGCCATCCGCGCAGCGCCGGCACGTCGCGATCGCCGCGTGCGAGCGCGGCGAGTTCGCGTCGCGTCGCCAGGACCTCGGGCTGGATGACCAGTTCCGTGGCGATCTCGCCGAGCCGTTTCTGGAGCATCTTCTGCAGCCGCAGCTGCTCGGGCCCGGGACGCCCCGCGCCGTCCTCGTCGCGGCCGGCTTCGGGCGGCAGCGCGGCGGCGATCGCCGCGAGCAGTTCGTCCGCCGTGCGAGCGGCGGCGCCGGGCGGCACGGCAGCGACGCGCGCAAGCGCCTCGCGTGACTCCGGCCTCGCCACGGCGAGTTCGAGGATCGCCACGTCGGGCAGGATCCATCCGCGCGGCAGGTCGCGCGCCATCGCGCGGCGTTCGCGCCAGGCGGCGAGGGTGCGCGCCGCCGCGAAGGCCTGCGCGTCCAGGCGCTCCAGGCCCTTGAGCCGGCGCCACGCGCCCTCGGGCTCCACGCGGTAGAGCGAGATGTCGCGCAGTCCCGTCGACTCCTCGTCCAGCCAGCCGCTGCGGCCGGCGGCCGAGAGCCGTTCCTCGAGCGCAGCCGCGAGCGGGGGCAGGTAGCGGACGTCGTCTGCCGCGTAGGCGAGCTGCTCGGGCGACAAGGGGCGACGTGCCCAGTCGGTACGCGCGTGGCCCTTCGCGAGTTCGACGCCGAGCACCTGTCGCACGAGTTCCGCGTAGCCGACCTGCGCGGGAAAGCCGAGGAGCGCCGCGGCCTGCTGCGTGTCGAAGACCGGCGCAATCGGCTCGCCGGTGAGCGGCAGGAGCGCCTCGATGTCCTGGCGCGCGGCATGCACGAGCTTGCGGCGCCCGGCGCCCGCCAGTTCGCGGGCGAGCGCGCCGCCGTCCCGGATCGCGAGCGCGTCCACGAGCAGGATCTCGCCGCCGAGCGTGGCCTGGATCAGGCAGAGCCTCGGGTAATAGGTGCGCTCGCGCACGAACTCGGTGTCGAGCGCGACCGCAGCACCCGGCGGCCACGCGGCGATGCGTTCCTCGAGCGCCAGGGGATCGCGGATTGGAGTTTCGCCGGAAGTCGTCACCACCTTATTATGCGCATGATGACCGGGTTGCTGTATTCGTTGACGCAGATCGCCTTGCTGCGCAAGGATCCGAGCGACCTGCCGTCGTCCGCCGCGTCGGTCGCCGTCTTCGTCCTTGCCTATGCGCTGGCTGATGCCGTCGTCGGCCGCGTGGCCGGCTTCGAGTCGGTCCTGCCGCGCACGGCACTCGACCTCGCGCTGACGCTGCCGTTCTTCTGGCTGCTGCTCGCGCTCACGCGGCGCTCGCACCGCTTCCCGCAGACGCTGAACGCCGCGCTCGGCGTCTACGTGCTGCTCACGCCGGTGATCGCCCTGCTGTTGCTGCTCCTGCGGCTGCCTGGCGAGTCCAGCCGGGCGATCGGGGTGGTCGTCAACGCGAGTTACACGCTGTTCGTGATCTGGTACCTGCTGATCGTCGGCCACATCCTGCGCTCCGCGCTCGACACCGGGCTCGTGACGGGCTTTGCGATCGCCGTGACCTGGACCGTCGCGACGATCGCGATTTCGCGCAGCGTCTTCGGTGCGGGGGCCTGATGCACCTGCACATCCTCGGCATCTGCGGCACGTTCATGGGCGGCATCGCCGCGCTGGCCCGCGCGGCGGGCCACCGCGTCACCGGCTCGGATGCCAGCGTCTACCCGCCGATGAGCACGCAGCTCGAGGCGCAGGGCATCACGCTGATCGAGGGCTATGGACCGGAACAGCTCGACCTCCAGCCCGACGTCGTCGTCGTCGGCAACGTGATGAGCCGCGGCAAGCCGGTCATCGAGCGGCTGCTCGACAGCGGGCTGCCGTACACGTCGGGCCCGCAGTGGCTGGCGGAGAACGTGCTGCGCGGACGCGAGGTCGCCGCCGTCGCCGGGACGCACGGCAAGACGACCACCGCGTCGATGCTCGCGTGGATCCTGCAGGACGCGGGCCGCGATCCCGGGTTCCTGATCGGCGGCGTGCCCGGCGAATTTCGGCGTCACCGCGCGCGCGGGCAGCGGACCCTTCGTGATCGAGGCCGACGAGTACGACACGGCCTTCTTCGACAAGCGCGCGAAGTTCGTGCACTACCGGCCGCGGCACCTGCTGCTGACGAACCTCGAGTACGACCACGCCGACATCTATCCCGACCTCGCCTCGATCCAGCGCCAGTTCCACCACCTCGTGCGCACCGTGCCGCCTTCCGGGCGCATCGCCTGGAATGCCGGCGATGCGAACCTCGCGGCGACTCTCGCGATGGGTGCCTGGACGCCGCTCGTCGGCTACGCGCGCGAGCAGGCGGCCGAGTGGCGCGCGCGGCTCGCCGCCCCGGATGGAAGCGCGTTCGAGGTGCTGCACGCGGGATGCGCCGGTCGGCATCGTGCGCTGGCCGCTGATCGGGGTGCACAACGTCGAGAACGGGCTCTCGGCCGTCGTCTGCGGCAGCCGGCATGGGCGTGCCGCCGGGGCAGGCCTGCGAAGCGCTCGGGCGCTTCGCCGGCGTGAAGCGCCGGCTCGAACTGCGCGGCGAGGTGGGCGGGATCCGCGTCTACGACGATTTCGCGCATCACCCCACGGCGGTCTCGCTCACGATCGACGGCTTGCGCCGGCAGCCGGGCGGCGGGCGCATCGTCGCCGTGCTCGAACCCCGCTCGAACACGATGCGCCTCGGGGTGCACCGCGAGGAGCTCGCCGGAGTCGCTCGCGGGTGCAGACCGCGTCTGGCTCTACCAGCCGGCTGGCCTCGACTGGAATCTCGATGGCGTGGCGGCGGCACTCGGCGGCAAGGCGCGCGTGCTTGCGGACGTGCCCGCCCTCGTTGCGGCCCTCGCCGCCGAACTCGAGGCGGGCGATCGCGTCCTGGTGATGAGCAACGGCGGCTTCGGCGGGCTGCACGAGCGCCTGCTCGAGGCCCTGCGATCGCGTACGGCGTGAACGCCGAGGTCCGGGACCTGCCGCTCTTTCCGCTGAACGCGGTGCTGTTTCCCGGCGGCCCGCTGCCGCTCAGGATCTTCGAGCCGCGCTACCTCGACATGGTGAGCCGGTGCCTGCGCGAGCAGTCCGGTTTCGCCGTGGTGCTGCTCGGCGAGGGCGAGGAAGCGAGCGAGGTGACGAGCTTCGCCGCGACCGGCACCGAGGCGCGCATCGTCGACTTCGACCGGCTCGAAGGAGGCCTGCTCGGCATCAGCTGCATCGGGCGCGAGCGCGTGCGCATCGTCGAGGCCTGGCGCGAGCCCGACGGCCTGAACCGCGGGCCGCGTGCTCGACATCGCGGCGGACCCCGTCGTGCCCGTGCCCGAGGACCAGGCCTGGCTGATGGAGGTCGTGCAGCAGGTGCTGCCGGATGCGGACGAGATCTATCGCCTCGTCGAGCGGCGCGACGATGCCGCCTGGATCGCGAACCGGCTTGCGGAACTGCTGCCGCTTTCGCTCGGCGACCGGCAGTCGCTCCTCGAACTCAACGACCCGCTGGAGCGGCTCGCCGTGCTCGAGCCGGCAGTGACGCGAAGCCGGGGCTAGCGCGACCCGGCGCGTGCCGGACCGAGCCAGCCGCTCGCCCAGGCGAGCAGGACGAGGAGGGCGGCCCAGCCCGCCACCAGCCATCCCGTGTAGCCGTCGAAAGGACCGACCAGGAAGGCCCACGCGGCGTTTTCATTCCCGAGCGTCAGCGACTTGGTCGCCTTGATGACGCAGACCCAGCCCATGTGCAGGCCGATGCAGGCCGCGATCGCGCCCGTGCGCTCGCGCACGCCGGCGAGCAGCAGGCCGACCAGCACCAGCGTGACGAAGGAACCGAGCACCGGCAGCGGGTTCGTGAAATTCGCGAGCGCGCCCCCCAGCAGGCGGAACCCGCTGTCCCAGGCGACCTCGTCCGCCGGGATCCTGGTGCGCGCGAAGAAATGGATCGCGCGCGTACACGAGCGCCGTCGACAACGCGGTGAAGGCGAACCCGCTCTCGCGCGAGACTGCGCGGAACATCAGGCCGCGGAAGAAGGTCTCCTCGACCACGGCGACCGCGAGGCCGGCGAGCAGCCCGACGCCGACCGCCTCGAGGACCATGGCCGCATCGAGCCCGGCCCGCGGTGCGAGGAGTCCCGATCGCGAGCATCGCGATCGTCATCGGCAGCATGGTCGCGATGCCGACGGCGAGTCCCAGCCCCGCCTGCCGGAGGAACTCGGGCCGCGGCAGCCCGTAGCCCCAGTCCGCGCGGCCGCGCAGGTGCGAGCCTCCGCAACGCGAGCAGGAGTCCCGCCAGCAGCAGGAGCTGCCAGAAGCGGCTGACGACGCGATGAAAGGCGAAGTCCAGGCCGATCGCCTGCGTGACCTGCCAGACCGGCCAGGCGAGCAGCGCGGCGGCGAGCAGCGTGCCGAAGATCGCCGCGAGGAACCAGGCGAGCGCGCGCAATCAGGCTTCCCGGGCGATCGCCGCGAACACGCGGCCGGCCGCCTCGACGGTCGCCGCGATCTCGGCATCGCCGTGCGCGGCGGAGATGAACCCGGCCTCGAAGGGCGACGGTGCGAGGTAAACGCCCTCGGCCAGCATCGCGTGGAAGAACTTGCGGAAGCGCGCGGCGTCGCTCGCCATCACTTCGCGGTAGTTGGTCACGGGTCCGGCATTGAAGAAGAAGCTGAACATGCCGCACACGCTGTTCGCTGCGAGCGGCAGGCGCGCGGCGCGCGCCTCGGCCGCGATGCCCTCGACCAGGCGACGGGTCGCGGCTCCGAGCCTGGCGTGGAATCCCGGTTGCGCGACGGCTTCGAGCGTCGCGAGTCCCGCGGCCATGGCGACCGGATTGCCGGACAGCGTGCCCGCCTGGTAAACCGGGCCGAGCGGCGCCAGCTTTTCCATGATCTCGCGGCGCCCGCCGAAGGCGCCGACCGGCATGCCCCCGCCCACGATCTTGCCGAGCGTCGTGAGATCGGGCACGACGCCGTAGAGCTCCTGCGCGCCGCCCCGCGCGACCCGAAACCCGGTCATCACCTCGTCGAAGACCAGGACCGCGCCGTGGCGCGTGCAGAGCTCGCGCAGCGCCGCGAGAAAGCCCGCTGCCGGCGGCACGCAACCCATGTTGCCGGCGACCGGCTCGACGATGACGCAGGCGATCTCCCGGCCCGCCTCGCCGAAGCACCGCTCGAGCGCGGCCGTGTCGTTGAAGGGCAGCGTCATCGTCGCCGCCGCGACCGCGGCCGGCACGCCGGCGGAGTCCGGGATGCCGAGCGTCAGCGCGCCCGAGCCCGCCTTGACGAGCAGCCCGTCGGAGTGGCCGTGGTAGCAGCCCTCGAACTTCACGATGCGCTCGCGCCCGGTGAAGCCGCGCGCGAGCCGGATCGCGCTCATCGTCGCCTCGGTGCCGGAGCTCACCATGCGCAGCAGCTCGATCGAGGGCATGAGCGCGACGATCGCGCGCGCGAGCTCGGTCTCGATCACGGTCGGCGCGCCGAAGGAGAGGCCGTCGGCGGCGCGCCGCGTGACCGCGGCGATCACCGCCGGGTCGGCGTGGCCGAGGATCATCGGTCCCCAGGAGCCGACGTAGTCGATCAGGCGGCGGCCATCCTCGGTCTCGACGTGCGCGCCGCGCGCGCGGCGGATGAAGAGCGGCTCGCCGCCGACGCCGCGGAACGCGCGCACCGGGGAATTCACGCCGCCGGCGATGTAGCGCGAGGCTTCCTCGAAGTGCGTCACCGAGTTCAGCGCCTCTCGACCTGGAAGCCGCGCGCTTCGAGCAGGGCGGGCAGGCCCCGCTCGCCGACCAGGTGCATGGCGCCGACGACCAGCAGCACGTCCTCGTCACCCTCGAGCATGTCCTCCACCTGGGAGGCCCAGCGCTTGTTGCGGCCGTAGATCAGCGTCTCGGCGAGCTCCGGGTAGTCGCCGAAGTCCTCGTCGAGGCTGCGCTCGAGGCCGGCCTCGTCGCCGTCCCGCCAGGCGGCGACCATCGGCTCGATCAGCCGGTCGATCTCGGCCGCTTCCTCGATCGCCTGCAGCAGGATCTCGGCCTGCAGTTCCGGCGGCAGCGAATCCAGCATGTCGAGCTGGCCGTCGAGCGTCTCGAGCCCGCAGCCCGGCTTTCCCGCCGCGCGCGCCTCGGCCTGGATCACCTGCTCGACGCCGTGCTGCACGTCGTAGCCGTGCGACTGCAGCGCCATCACCGAGACGGTGATCCCGGCGAACCACGGCTCGAACATCGCCAGCGCCTCGATCGGCACGCCCGCGTCCTCGGCCGCGCCGCGCACGCGGTCCGCGTCCGGGCCGAGCAGCTCGAACAGGTCGCGGCCCTCGGGATCGACCGCGCGCCCCATCGTGACGGTGGCCTGCGTCGACCTCGTCCGTCGCGTCCGCGTCGATTTCCATGCAGACGCGGTCCGCGTCCTCGAGCGCGTCTTCGAGCGCGCCCTCGACCGCGAAGCCGCCTTCGGGCAGCAGGTGCACGGAGCCGAACAACCAGACGGTGCGATCGCCCTCGGTCACCCGCCACAACGCGGGCTCGGCCTGCGCGGCTGTCGCCGGCAAGCATCGCGAGCGCCGCCGCGAGCGCCATGCCCGGCCATGCCTTGCCGCGCGGCTCAGCCATGTTCGGCGACCCACTCGACGCCGGTCTCGATCCCGCCATCGTCGTCGAGTTCCATCCAGCGATAGGCGGGCGGCCGGCCGTCCACCTCGAACTCGTCTGCGTCCTGCGCGAACTGCATGCAGGTCGAGGGGGTCCCCATCAGGCGTATGTGGCCGTGCATGCCCTCGAACGGCTGGTGCGTGTGGCCCCAGGCAAGGGCGCGGACTCCCGGATGCCGCGCCAGCACCGCGAAGAATGCGTCCGCATTCGCGAGCATCAGTTCGTCGAGCCAGGCGCTGCCGTGCGGCACGGGATGGTGATGCAGGCAGACGAGCGCGTGCGCGCCGGGCTGGGCGGCGAGGGCTGCGTCCAGCCTCGCGAGCTCCTGCTCCGCGAGCCGGCCGCCATGCTCGCCGCGCACGGTGCTGTCGAGCATGACGATCACCCAGTTGCCGTAGCGCGTCGCGAACTCGTGCGCGAACGGCGCGCCCGCGAGCGCGCGCCGGACATCCGCGGGATCGTCGTGGTTGCCCGGCAGGCAGTGCACCGGCGCGCCCGCGTCGCGGAACTGCGCCGCGAGCGCCGCGTATCCGGCCGGGTCGTCATGCACGAGGTCGCCGGTCAGCAGCACGGCGCCCGGGCGCGCATGGCGGCGCCGCGCATGCGCGACGCAGCGCGCCAGCGTCGCCGCCGTCGCGACGCCACGAACCCGCATGTCCGGCGATCCGGTGAGATGCGGGTCCGTGAACTGGAGAACCAGCAAGGCGCCTCAGTAGCGGTAATGGTCGGGCTTGAACGGCCCGGCCGCCGGGATGCCGAGGTAGCGCTGCTGCTCCGCGGTCATCGTCGTGAGTTTCGCGCCGATGCGGTCGAGGTGCAGCCGCGCGACCTTTTCGTCGAGCGACTTGGGCAGCACGTAGACGCGGTGCTCGTACTTGCCGCCGTGGGCGAACAGCTCGATCTGCGCCAGCACCTGGTTGGTGAAGGAGTTCGACATCACGAACGACGGGTGGCCCGGTGCCGCAGCCGAGGTTCACGAGCCGGCCCTCCGCCAGCACGATGATGCGCTTGCCGTCCGGGAAGATGACGTGGTCCACCTGCGGCTTGATGTTCTCCCAGCGGTACTGGCGGAGCGACGCGATGTCGATCTCGCTGTCGAAGTGGCCGATGTTGCAGACGATCGCCTGGTGCTTCATGCGGCGCATGTGCTCGTGGGCGATCACGTTCACGTTGCCGGTCGCGGAGACGAAGATGTCGGCCTTGTCGCAGGCCTCGTCCATGGTCACGACGCGGTAGCCTTCCATCGCCGCCTGCAGCGCGCAGATCGGGTCGATCTCGGTGATCCACACCGACGCGCCGAGCCCGCGCAGCGACTGGGCGCAACCCTTGCCGACGTCGCCGTAACCCGCGACCAGCGCGATCTTGCCGGCGATCATCACGTCGGTCGCGCGCTTGATGCCGTCGACGAGCGACTCGCGGCAGCCGTAGAGGTTGTCGAACTTCGACTTGGTGACCGAGTCGTTGACGTTGATGGCGGGGAAGGGCAGCCGGCCCTCTTCCGCCATCTTGTACAGGCGCTTGACGCCCGTGGTCGTCTCCTCGGTGACGCCGCGGATCTCGGCGAGGCGCGTCGAGTACCAGCCGGGCTGCGACTCGAGGCGCTTGCGGATCGAGGCGTAGAGCGCGGTCTCCTCCTCGTTGGCCGGCTTCGCGATGACCGACGGGTCCTTCTCCGCCTGGCGAACCGAGGATCAGCAGCAGCGTCGCGTCGCCGCCGTCGTCGAGGATCATGTTGGCGTGCTGCCCGGCGGGCCACTCGAAGATGCGGTGCGCGAAGTCCCAGTACTCCTCGAGGGTCTCGCCCTTGTGCGCGAACACCGGGATGCCGGCGGCCGCGATCGCGGCGGCGGCGTGGTCCTGCGTCGAGAAGATGTTGCAGGACGCCCAGCGGACCTCGGCGCCGAGCGCGGCGAGCGACTCGATGAGTACCGCCGTCTGGATCGTCATGTGCAGGCTGCCCGCGATGCGCGCGCCGGCGAGCGGCCTCGACTTCCCGAACTCGGCGCGGACCGACATCAGGCCCGGCATCTCGGTCTCGGCGATCGCGATCTCGCGGCGGCCGAACTCGGCCTCGCCGATGTCGGCGACCGCGTAGTCCTGGAACTTCTTGCTGATTACGGCATTCATGGTCGTTTCTCTCCTTTGCGAGCGAGAGCGCCGTTGCCATTCGCTACCCCCGAGCCTGGCGGGCATGTGCCCGTTGCAACGCTCCTCGGGGATCGCGGGGGACTGTCACCTTTGGCCGTCCGGCCAAAGGGGACTGTCCCCTCTCAAAGACGTGCTGCCTTCCTCAAGGCCTCCGCCCGGTCCGTGCGTTCCCAGCTGAAGGCCGTGAACGCCTTGCCATCGTATTCCATCTTGACCGGCTCGCGCCCGAAATGCCCGTAGGACGCCGTCCTCCGGTACATCGGGTGGACCAGGTCGAGCATGCGGATGATGCCAAACGGGCGCAGGTCGAAGTGGCCGTGATCAGCTTTTCGAGACGTGCGTCCGGCAGGCGCCCGGTGCCGAAGGTGTTCACCGAGACCGAGGTGGGCTTCGCCACGCCGATGGCGTAGGACACCTGGATCTCGCAGCGCTTCGCGAGGCCGGCCGCGACGACGTTCTTGGCGACATATCGCGCCGCGTAGGCGGCCGAGCGGTCGACCTTCGACGGGTCCTTGCCCGAGAACGCGCCGCCGCCGTGGCGGGCCATGCCGCCGTAGGTGTCCACGATGATCTTGCGCCCGGTGAGGCCGCAGTCGCCCACCGGCCCGCCGATCACGAAGCGGCCGGTCGGGTTGATGTGGAACTTGGTGCGGCGGGTCAGCCAGCGGGCCGGCAGCACGGGCTTGATGATCTCCTCCATCACGCCCTCGCGCAGGTCCTTCTGCTTGACGTCCGGCGAGTGCTGGGTCGAGAGCACGACGGCCTCGATGCCGACCGGCCGGTCGTCCTCGTACGCGAAGGTGAGCTGGCTCTTGGCGTCGGGGCGCAGCCACGGGAGCTTCGGGTGGCGGCCCTTGCGCACTTTCGCCTGGCGCTCGACCAGCTTGTGCGCGTAGTGGATCGGCGCCGGCATCAGGGCAGCCGTTTCGTCGCTCGCGTAGCCGAACATCAGCCCCTGGTCGCCCGCGCCCTGGTTCTCGGGATGCGCGCGGTCGACGCCCTGCGCGATGTCCACGGACTGCTTGCCGATGATGTTGACGACGCCGCAGGTCCGGCCGTCGAAGCCGACCTCGGAGGAGGTGTAGCCGATGTCGAGGATGACCGAACGCACCAGCGCCTCGAGGTCGACCCAGGCGGAGGTCGTGACCTCGCCGGCGACGATGGCGACGCCGGTCTTGACCAGCGTCTCGCAGGCGACGCGCGCCCGGGGGTCGCGCGCGAGCAGGGCGTCCAGGACGGCGTCCGAGATCTGGTCGGCGACCTTGTCGGGATGGCCTTCGGAGACGGATTCGGAGGTGAACAGGTAAGCGCCGGACATCGAAAAATTATACGCCATCGGCGACAATGGCGGTTTCCCGCCGGAGTCCCGAGATGCCCAGTCGCCGCGAGGTCGCCAACGCCATCCGGGCGCTCAGCATGGATGCCGTGCAGCGCGCCAACTCCGGCCATCCCGGCATGCCGATGGGCATGGCCGACATCGCCGAGGTGCTCTGGCGCGACTTCCTGAAGCACAACCCCGGCAACCCGCACTGGGCCGACCGCGACCGGTTCGTGCTGTCCAACGGCCACGGCTCGATGCTGCTCTATTCGGTGCTGCACCTGACCGGCTATCCGCTCGGCATCGACGAACTGAAGAACTTCCGCCAGTTCGGCGCGCGCACCGCGGGCCATCCGGAGCGCGAGATCGAGATCGGCATCGAGACCACGACCGGTCCGCTCGGGCAGGGACTCGCCAACGCCGTCGGCATGGCGCTCGCGGAGAAGAAGCTCGCGGCCGAGTTCAATCGCCCGGGCCACGAGATCGTCGATCACCACACCTGGGTGTTCCTCGGCGACGGCTGCCTGATGGAGGGCATCTCGCACGAGGCCTGCTCGCTCGCGGGCACCTGGGGCCTCGGCAAGCTGATCTGTTTCTACGACGACAACGGCATCTCGATCGACGGCGAGGTCGCGGGCTGGTTCACGGACGACACGCCGAAGCGCTTCGAGGCCTACGGCTGGCAGGTGATCCGCGCCGTCGACGGCCACGACGCGGAGGCCGTCGCGCGCGCGATCCGCCGCGCGAAGCGCGAGAAAGGCAAGCCGACGCTGATCTGCTGCAAGACCATCATCGGCTTCGGCGCGCCGAACAAGCAGGGCAAGGAGGAATGCCACGGCGCGGCGCTCGGCGCCGAGGAAGTGGCGCTCGCGCGCAAGACGCTCGGCTGGCCGCACGAGCCCTTCGTCGTGCCGGACGAGATCCGCGCCGCCTGGGACGGACGCGCCGCCGGCAAGCGCGCCGAAGGTCGCTGGCGCCGCGGTTCAAGGCCTACGAGGCCGAGCACCCCGAGCTCGCGGCGGAGTTCCGCCGGCGCATGGACGCGGCGCTGCCCGCGGGCTTCGACGCGCTGGATCGCGCGAAGGCGCGGCCGCGGCGCAGGCGGCGGCGCAGCCCGTCGCGACCCGCCAGAGCTCGCAGGCCGTGCTGAACGCGCTCGGCGCCGCGGCTGCCGGAGCTGCTCGGCGGCTCGGCCGACCTCACCGGCTCGAACAACACGCGCATCAAGGGCGCCGCCGCGTATTCCGCGGCGCAGCCGCGACGGCGACTACCTGCACTACGGCGTGCGCGAGTTCGGCATGGGCGCGATCATGAACGGCGTCGTCCTGCACGGCGGGTACATCCCGTTCGGCGGCACCTTCCTCGTGTTCTCGGACTACGCGCGAAACGCCTGCGCATGGCCTCGATCATCGGCACGGGCAGCATCTTCGTGCTGACGCACGACTCGATCGGCCTCGGCGAGGACGGCCCGACGCACCAGCCGGTCGAGCATCGTCGCGTCGCTGCGCGTGATCCCGCGCATGGAAGTCTGGCGGCCCTGCGACACGGCCGAGACCTGGGTCGCCTGGGGCGCCGCGCTGCGCCGGCGCAGCGCGCCGACGGTGCTGGCGCTGACGCGGCAGGCGCTGCCGCAGCAGGCGCGCGATCCCGCGCAGCTCGCGGCCATCGCGCGCGGCGGCTACGTGCTCGTCGACTGCGCCGGGCAGCCCGACTGCATCCTGATCGCGACCGGCTCGGAGGTCGCGCTCGCGGTCGAGGCCGCGCGCGCGCTCGCGGAGCGCGGCAGGCGCGTGCGCGTCGTGTCGATGCCCTGCACCAGCGTGTTCGACGCGCAGGACGCCGCCTGGCGGGACGCGGTGCTGCCGCCCGCGGTGACGCGCCGCGTCGCGATCGAGGCGGGCGTGCCCGACGGCTGGTGGCGCTACGTCGGCCCGCGCGGCCGCGTCATCGGCATGAACGGCTTCGGCGCCTCGGCGCCGGCCAAGGACCTGTTCAGGCATTTCGGTTTCACGTCCGCCGCCGTCGTCGAGGCGGTGGAGTCCACTGTCAAACGGAGAGAAGTGAACATGGCGATCAAGGTTGGCATCAACGGCTACGGCCGCATCGGCCGCAACATCCTGCGCGCGCTCTACGAAGGCAAGCGCACCGGCGAGATCAGCATCGTCGCGATCAACGACCTCGGCGACGCCAACACCAACGCGCACCTGACGCGCCATGACACGGCGCACGGGCCGTTCCCGGGCAAGGTCGCGGTGGACGGCAACCACATGGTCGTGGACGGCGACCGCATCCGCGTGCTCGCCGAGCGCGACCCGGCGAAGCTGCCCTGGGGCGAGCTCGGCGTCGACATCGTGCTCGAGTGCACGGGCCTGTTCGCCAGCAAGGAGAAGGCCGGCAAGCACCTCGCCGGCGGCGCGAAGAAGGTCATCGTCTCGGCCCCGGCGGACGGCGTGGACGCGACGATCGTCTACGGCGTCAATCACCAGACGCTGCGCAAGGACATGACGGTCATCTCGAACGCCTCCTGCACGACGAACTGCCTCGCGCCGCTCGTGAAGCCGCTGCACGACGGCATCGGCGTCGTGTCCGGCATCATGACGACGGTCCACGCCTACACCAACGACCAGGTGCTGACGGACGTCTACCACTCGGACCTGCGCCGCGCGCGCTCGGCGACCATGTCGATGATCCCGACCAAGACCGGCGCCGCCGCGCGGTCGGGCCTCGTGCTGCCGGAGCTGAAGGGCAAGCTCGACGGCTTCGCGGTGCGCGTGCCGACGATCAACGTCTCGCTCGTCGACCTCACGTTCACCGCGAGGCGCGCGACGACCGCCGAGGAGGTCAACGAGATCCTGAAGAAGGCCTCCGAGGGCGCGCTCAAGGGCATCCTCGAGTACACCGAGGAGCCGCTGGTCTCGGTCGACTTCAACCACAACCCGGCGTCCGGCACGGTCGATGCGCAGCTCACGAAGGTCATCGACGGCACGCTCGTGAAGGTCTGCGCCTGGTACGACAACGAGTGGGGCTTCTCGAACCGCATGCTCGACACGACGCTCGCCTGGTCGCGGGCAGGCTGACGCGCGTGAAGGCGATCCGCATGACGGATCTCGACGCTCGCGGGCAAGCGCGTGCTGATCCGCGAGGACTTCAACGTGCCGATCGACGACGGCAGGGTCACGAGCGACGCGCGCCTGCGCGCCGCGCTGCCGACGCTCCGCGCGCGCGCTCGATGCCGGCGCGCGCGTGCATCGTCATGTCCCATCTCGGCCGGCCGAAGGAAGGCGAGCGCGACCCGGCGCTGTCGCTGGCGCCGGTCGCCGCAGGCCCTTCGGGGCTGCTCGGCCGGCCGGTACCGCTGCACGACGGCCAGCTCGAGGCGGCGTCCGCGGCGCCCGGCGAGCTCGTGCTGCTCGAGAACGTGCGCTTCCTGAAGGGCGAGAAGAAGGACGACCCGGCGCTCGCGGCGCGCATGGCCGCGCTCTGCGACATCTTCGTCATGGACGCGTTCGGCACGGCGCATCGCGCCGAGGCGAGCACCCACGGCGTCGCGCTCGCGGCACCGGTCGCCTGCGCGGGCCCGCTGCTCGCCGGCGAGCTCGACGCGCTCGAGCGGCGCTCGAGAACCCGAAGCGGCCGCTGGTGGCGGTCGTCGGCGGCTCGAAGGTCTCGACCAAGCTCGAGGTGCTCGAGAGCCTGATCGCGAAGGTCGACGAGCTGGTTGTCGGCGGCGGCATCGCCAACACCTTCCTCGCCGCGACCGGCGCTCGCGGTCGGCAAGTCGCTGCACGAGCCCGACATGCTCGACGTCGCGAAGCGCCTGCTCGCGCAGGCGAAGTCGAAGGCGTCGAGATCCCGATCCCGACCGACGTCGTCGTCGCCCGCGAGTTCTCGGCGACGGCGCACGGCCGTGACCAAGCGCCGCGACGGCGGTCGCCGCGGACGAGATGATCCTCGACATCGGGCCGGACACGGCGCGGGCCGTCGCGGCCGTCGTCGCGGAGGCGGGCACGATCATCTGGAACGGTCCGGTCGGCGTGTTCGAGTTCGACGCAGTTCGGCGGCGGCACGAAGGCGCTCGCCGAGGCGATCGCGACGAGCACCGCGTTCTCGATCGCCGGCGGCGGCGACACGCTGGCCGCGATCGAGAAGTACGGCATCGAGGACGACATCTCCTACATCTCGACCGGCGGCGGCGCGTTCCTCGAGTTCGTCGAGGGCAAGACGCTGCCGGCGGTGGCCGCGCTCGAGCGGCGGGCGGCCGGGGGCTGACATGGCAAGACGCACGAAGATCGTCGCGACGCTCGGGCCCGCGACCGACCCGGAGCCGGCGCTCGCCGACCTGATCGCGGCGGGCATCGACCTGGTGCGCGTCAATTTCTCGCACGGCAGCTTCGACGACCACGCGCGGCGCATCGAGCGCACGCGCGCGGCGGCGGCGAAAGCCGGCCGCGTGGTCGGCATCCTCGGCGACCTGCGCGGCCCGAAGGTGCGCATCGAGCGCTTCGCCGGCGGCAGCGTCGACGCTCGTCGAGGGCGAGCGCTTCACGCTCGACCCGTCCTTCGACCCGAAAGCGGGCACGGCCTCGATCGTCGGGGTCGCCTACGAGTCGCTGCCGCGCGACGTGCGTGCGGGCGACACGCTGCTGCTGAACGACGGGCTGATCGCGCTCGAGGTCACGGCCGTCGAGGGCACGCAGGTCCACACCAAGGTCCTGACCGGCGGCGAGCTCTCCGACATGAAGGGGCTCAACAAGCAGGGCGGCGGGCTCTCGGCGGGCGCGCTCACCGCCAAGGACCGCGAAGACATCCGCATGGCCGCGAAGCTCGGCGTGGACTATCTCGCGGTGTCCTTCGTGCGCGACCGCAACGACATCGCCGAGGCCTGGGACCTGCTGCGCGCCGCGGGCGGCGAAGGACGCATCGTCGCGAAGATCGAGCGGCGCGAGGCCATCGACAACCTCGAGTCCATCGTCGACGAGACCGCGGCGGTCATGGTCGCGCGCGGCGACCTCGGCGTCGAGGTCGGCTACGCGGAGCTCACCGGCCTGCAGAAGCGCATCATCGCGGTCGCCCGCGCGCAGCAGCCGGCTCGTGATCACGGCGACGCAGATGATGGAGTCGATGATCCACGCGCCGGTGCCGACCCGCGCGGAGGTCTCGGACGTCGCGAACGCGGTGATGGACGACACCGACGCGGTGATGCTCTCGGCGGAGACGGCCGTCGGACGCCACCCGGGCCGGGTCGTGCGCGCGATGGCGCAGGTGATCGAGGGCGCGGAGAAGTGGCAGCTCTCGAACCGGCCCGAGCTGCGCACGGACGGCCATTTCAGCCGCACGGACGAGGCGATCGCCGCGGCCGTGATGTACACCGCGAACCACCTCGACGGTGCGCGCGATCGTCGCGCTGACCGAGTCCGGCTCGGTCGCGCTGTGGATGTCGCGCATGCGCTCGGACATCCCGATCTACGCGTTCACGCGCCACGCCGCGACACAGCGTCGCGTGACGCTGTACCGCGGCGTCTACCCGGTCGACTTCGACGTGACCCATCCGCGCCCGGAGCAGATCTACGCCGCCATCTTCGAGCGGCTGATGAATGAGGGCCTCGCCGCCGAGGGCGACCTCATCATCGTCACCAAGGGCGAGTTCTCCGGCGTCTCGGGCGGCACGAACTCGATGAAGATCCTCAAGGTCCAGCGCCGCCCGCATGAAGCGTCGCCGCGACGGATCCTCGCCTGGATCCTCGGAATCGCAGCCGCCATCGCGCGTGATCGCCATCGCCGCGGCCTGGCTCGTCGCTGCGCGCGAGCCTGCCGCAGATCGACGGGCGAGGCGACGCTCGCGGGCCTCGTCGGCGCCTGCCGCGATCGAGCGCGATGCCGCGGGCGTCCCGGTGATCCGCGGCGCGACGCGCGCGGACGTCGCGCGCGCGACCGGCTACGCGCACGCGCAGGACCGGCTGTTCCAGATGGACCTGCTGCGCCGCACCGGCGCCGGCGAGCTCGCCGGCGCTGCTCGGCCCGGGCCTCGTGGACGCCGACCGGCACATTCGCCCGCACCAGTTCAGGCGCCGCGCGCGCGAGGCGCTCGCCGCGCTCGACGCGGAGCGAACGCGCACTGCTCGAGGCCTACGCCGACGGCGTGAATGCCGCGATCGCGGCGCTGGGCGCGCGGCCGTTCGAGTACCTGCTGCTCGGCCAGGCGCCGACGCCCTGGCGCGCGGAGGATTCGCATGCTCGTCGTCCACGCGATGTGGATCGACCTGCAGGGACTCGACGCGCCGACGAGCAGCAGCGCGGCCGCCTGGCCGCGGCGCTTCCGCAGGCCGTGTATCGCCTGATCGTCGAGCCGGATCCGGCCTGGGAGGCGCCGATCGACGGCAGCCGCCTGCCCGAAGTGCCGCTGCCGCCAGCCCGACGAGTACGACCTGCGCACGCTCGACCGCGCGATCTTCGAGGCGCTCGATGGCGCCCGCCGGGAACTCTTCCAGCCAGCAAGCGCGGCAGCAACAACTGGGCGGTCGCGGGCAGCCGCGCGCGGGACGGCGGCGCGCTGGTCGCGAACGACATGCACCTCGGCCTGCGCGTCCCGAACATCTGGTACCGCGCGCGCCTGGTCGCCGCGGCGGAAGGCCTCGACGTCACCGGCGTCAGCCTGCCGGGCGTGCCGGCCATCGTCGCCGGCAGCAACGGCCGCGTCGCCTGGGGATTCACCAACAGCTACGGCGACTTCCAGGACCTCGTGCGACTCGAGCCCGGGCCGGATGCCGGCAGCTACCTGACGGCCGGCGGTCCGCGAGGCATTCGACGATCGACCGCGAGACGATCGAGGTCGCGGACGCCGAGCCGGTAGACGCTCGAGGTGCGCAGGACGATCTGGGGGCCGGTGATCGGTGACGACGGCGAGGGCCGGGAGCTGGCGCTCGCCTGGACCGCGCATCGCGACGGCGCGACCGACATGGCGCTGCTCGGCATCGAGCGGGCGCGCAACCTCGACGAGGCCGCGGCGATCATCGGCGGCGCCGGCATGCCCGGGCAGAACGTGATGATCGCGGACGCCAGCGGCCGGATCGGCTGGGTGCTTTCCGGCCGCCTGCCGCGGCGGACCGGCATCGACGCGACGCGGCCGTCGCCCTGGCACGCGCAGGGCGCGGGCTGGGACGGATGGCTGCCGCGCGAGGAAACGCCGCGACTGCTCGATCCGCCGGCCGGCTTCGCCTGGAGCGCCAACGCGCGCGTCGTCGGCGGCGAGGCCTTTGCGCGGATCGGCGACGGCGACTACGCGGCGGCGGCGCGGGCGCGGCAGATCCGCGACCGGCTCGCGGCGCTCGCGAGCGCGACGCCCGCCGACATGCTCGCGATCCAGCTCGACGACCGCGCGGACTACGCTCGCGCGCTGGCAGCCGATCCTGCATCGCGCGCTCGGGCTCGCCGGCGAGACGGAAGCTGCGCGACTCGTCGCCGGCTGGAGCGGGCACGCGTCCGTGGGCGACGCGGGCTATCGGCTGCTGCGCGACTTCGAGCGCAGGGTGTCCGCGCGCGCCTTCCGCATGCTCGCCGCGCCTGCGCTCGCGCGCTGGCCGGACTACGACTGGCGCGCCCCGGAGCGATTCACGGAGGTCGCGTGGCGGCTCCTCGGAGTCGCGCCCGCCGAACCTGCTCGACCCGCGGTTCGCGGACTGGGACGCCTGGCTCGCCGACGTCGCGCAACGTTCCGTGCGCGAACTGCCGGCCGGATGCGCGAACCTTGCGGACTGCCGCTGGGGCGAGTTCAACGCCGTGCGCATCCGCCACCCGATCAGCGAGGCGGTGCCGGTACTCGGCCGGTGGCTCGACATGCCGACCGAACCGCTGCCCGGCGACTGGTCCGTGCCGCGCGTGCAGTCGCCGGGCTTCGGCGCTTCCGAGCGCTTCGCCGTATCGCCGGGGCGCGAGGCGGAGGGTTACTTCCACATGCCGGGCGGGCAGAGCGGACATCCGCTGTCGCCGTTCTATCGCGCGGGCCACTCGGCCTGGGTGCGCGGCGAGGCGACGCCGTTCCTGCCCGGGCGAGGCGGCGCATGTCCTTGCGCTCGAGCCCGCTATCATTCGCTAGACTCGGGTCAGGGGGATTTCATGACTGCCATCGACAAGACGCTGGCCGCGTTTGCAGCGGCTGCCTGCATCGTGTGCGCGGCCGAAGCGGCCGATTCCGACGTCCGGCACGCTGCCGGCGGACGTCACGCGCGGCAAGTACCTCGTGCAGGTCGCGGGCTGCAATGATTGTCACACCGCCGGTTATGCCGAAACCGGCGGCAAGGTCGAGGAGTCGAAGTGGCTGCTCGGCGACCGCCTCGGCTGGCGCGGACCCTGGGGCACGACCTATGCCTCGAACCTGCGCCTGGCCGCGAAGGACATGACGGCGGAACAGTTCGTGGCGCGCGCGCGCAGTCCCCTGCGGCCGCCGATGCCCTGGTTCAACCTCGTGGCCATGCGCGATGGCGACGTGAAGGCGATCATGCCTACCTGAAGCATCTCGGCCCGGCCGGCGAGCCGGCGCCGGACTACGTGCCGCCCGACAAGACACCGACGGGGCCGGTCGTCACCTTCCCCGCGCCGCCGAAGCCCTAGGAGAGTCACGATGATCAGGTCGCTGTCGCTGCTGGTGCTCTCTTGCCTCTTCGTCGCGCCGCCGACGCTGGCCGAAACCGTCGTCCTCGAAGCGGACGGCTACCTCGACGTGGTGGCGGGCCGCATCGTCACGCCCGCGGTCATCGTCGTCGAGGGCGAGACGCATCGCCGCGGTGAATCCTGCCTCCCGTCCCGCCGGCGCGAGGACCGATCGCGCTGCCGGGACACGTGCTGCTGCCGGGCCTCATGGACGCGCACGTGCACCTCAACTACATCATCGACGAGGGCTGGGAGACGGAGCCGGTGCGCTTCACGGCCGGCGACTTCGCCCTGCGGGCGCTGCCGCATGCGTCGAAGACGCTGCTGGCCGGCTTCACGACCGTGCGCGACCTCGGCACCGGCCTCGGCTTCTCGGACGTCGCGCTGATGCACGCGATCGACAAGGGCTGGGCCATCGGCCCGCGCGTGATCCCCGCGGGCCACGCGCTCACGACGACCGGCGGCCATTGCGACCAGACCACGGGACTCGGGCCCGGCGTCGTCGCCGCCGGATTTCGTTTCCGGCACCGCCGACGGCGTCGACGAAGTGCTGAAGGCCGTTCGCTACCAGATCAAGCACGGCGCGAAGGTCATCAAGATCTGCGCGACCGCCGGCGTGCTGTCGTTCGAGGGCCCCGCCGGCGCCCAGCAGTACTCGATCGAGGAGCTGCGGGCGGCCGCGGACGAGGCGCACCGGCACGGCCTCAGGATCGCGGCGCACGCGCACGGCACCGAGGGCATCATCGCCTCGAGCGAGGCGGGCATCGACAGCATCGAGCACAACTCGATGATGACGGACGAGGCGGCGGCGATCATCAGGAAGAACGGCAGCTTCGTCGTGCCGAACATGCACCTGATCGACACGCTGAAGACCACGGAGCTGCCGCCGGCGCTGGCGGCCAAGCAGGCTTACCTCGGCCCGCTCGCGGTGGAGAGCTTCAAGCGCGCGCTGAAGACGGGCGTCAAGGTCGCCTTCGGCACGGATGCCGGCGTCTTCCCGCACGGCGACAACGCGAAGGAGTTGACCGCGCGCGTGGGTCTCGGCGACACGCCGCTGCACGCGATCCAGAGCGCCACGGTCGTGAACGCGGAACTCTTCGGCACGCCGGACCGCGGCAAGATCGAGGCGGGGCTCCTCGCGGACCTCATCGCGGTCGCCGGCAACCCGCTGGACGACATCAAGCGCCTCGAGGACGTGCGCTTCGTGATGAAAGGCGGCGTGGTCTACAAGGCGCCGCAGTGAGCGCTGGCTGCGCTACTGCAGTGAGCGCATCGCCCGGTCGAGGCCGGCGAGCGTCAGCGGGAACATCCGGTCCTCGACGAGCTCGCGCGTGATGCGGATCGAGGGCGTGAACTCCCAGCGGTCCGGCGGCTCGGGATTGAGCCAGGCGTGCCGGGGATACGTGGCGAGCAGGCGCTTCATCCAGGCCGCCCCGGGCTCCTCGTTCCAGTGCTCGATGCTGCCGCCCGGCTGCAGGATCTCGTAGGGACTCATCGTCGCGTCGCCGACGATCACGAGCCGGTAATCGCGGCCGTAGGTGCGCATGAGCTGCGGCAGCGACGTGCGCTCGGCATGCCGGCGCCGGTTGTCCTTCCACACCGACTCGTAGACGAAGTTGTGGAAGTAGTAGTGCTCGAGGTGCTTGAACTCGCTGCGCGCGGCGGCGAACAGTTCCTCGCAGCTGCGCACGTGCTCGTCCATCGAGCCGCCGATGTCGAGGAACAGCAGCACCTTCACGGCATTGTGGCGTTCCGGGACCATGCGGATGTCGAGCAGCCCCGCGCGGCGCGCGGTCGAGTCGATCGTGCCGTCGAGGTCGAGCGTGTCGGCCGCGCCCTGGCGCGCGAAGCGCCGCAGGCGCCGGAGCGCGATCTTGACGTTGCGCCGGCCGAGCGCCGCCGCGTCGTCGAGATTCGCGAACTCGCGCCGCTCCCAGACCTTGACCGCGCGGCGGTTGCCGCCGGCGCCGCCGATGCGCACGCCTTCCGGGTTGTAGCCGGCGTTTCCGAACGGGGACGTGCCGCCGGTGCCGATCCACTTGTTGCCGCCCTCGTGCCGGGACTTCTGCTCCTCGAGCCGTTCGCCGCAGCGCCTCCATGAGCGCCTCCCAGCCGCCGAGCGACTGGATGCGGGCCTTCTCCTCCGTCGGTCAGTTGCAGGCCGAGGGCCTGCCGCAGCCAGTCGGCCGGCACTTCGGCCGCGAGCAGCGCCTCGAAGGCGGCTTCCGCGCCGCGGAAGTGCGCCGCGAAGACGCGGTCGAAGCGGTCGAAGTGGCGCTCGTCCTTGACGAGGATGGAGCGGGAGAGGAAGTAGAACTGTTCGATCGGTTCGCCGGAGGGGACAGTCCCCTTCGCGTCAGAGCCCGCGAAGGTGACAGTCCCCGTCGCAGCTTCGATGAGCGAGATCAGCCCATTCGCGAGCGCCTCGAGCAGCGCCAGGAATTCCGTGACGCTCACCGGCACGCCGGCCGCGCGGAGCATCAGGAAGAAGCGGATCAGCATGGCGCCGACCGCCTCAGCCGGGCCTGCCCGCGCGCCGGTTCATGAACAGCGAGCTGCTCGAACAGGTGCACGTCCTGCTCGTTCTTGAGCAGGGCGCCGTAGAGCGGCGGGATCGTCGCCTTCGCGTCGTCGCTGCGCAGGGCCTCGGGCGGGATGTCCTCGGCGACCAGCAGCTTGATCCAGTCGAGCAGCTCCGAGGTGCTGGGCTTCTTCCGCAGGCCCGGGCATCTCGCGGATGCGGAAGAACGCCGCGAGCGCCTCGGACAGCAGCGCCTTCTTGAGGCCCGGGTGGTGGACGGCGACGATTCGCTCCATCGTCTCCGCGTCCGGGAAGCGGATGTAGTGGAAGAAGCAGCGGCGCAGGAACGCGTCCGGCAGTTCCTTCTCGTTGTTGCTGGTGATGAACACGACCGGCCGGTGCCGCGCGCGCACGAGCTGCCGCGTCTCGTACACGTAGAACTCCATGCGGTCGAGTTCGCGCAGCAGGTCGTTCGGGAACTCGATGTCCGCCTTGTCGATCTCGTCGATCAGGAGCACGGCGCGCTGCTCGCTCTCGAACGCGCGCCAGAGCATGCCGGGGACGATGTAGTTGGCGATGTCGTCGACGCGCCCGTCGCCGAGCTGCGAGTCGCGCAGCCGCGAGACCGCGTCGTACTCGTAGAGGCCGTGCTGCGACTTGCTGGTGGACTTGACGTGCCACTCGAAGAGCGGCGCATCGAGTGCGCGCGCGACCTCGAGCGCGAGCTGCGTCTTGCCCGTGCCGGGCTCGCCCTTGACGAGCAGCGGCCTTCCGAGCGTGATCGCCGCATTGACCGCGAGCGCGAGCTCGGGCGGCGCGACGTAGCTGTCGGAACCTTCGAAGCGGCTCAAGTCGCCTTCGGCGGCGCCTTGCCGCGAGCTGCTTGAGGTCCGCGATCACGAGCCTCGGAGTGGCCGTTCGGGTCCACCTTGACGTAGTGCTTCGCGATGCGGCCCTGCGGGTCGATGATGAAGGTGTCGCGCCGCGCCAGCTTGGCGATGCCGACGTACTTCTTGAGCGTCCCGTAGGCCGTCGTGACCGTCTTGTCGCTGTCGGCGAGGATCGTGAACGGCAGGCTGTGCTGCTCGGCGAAGGCCTTGTGCGAGGCGACGTCGTCGACGCTGATGCCGAGGATCACGGCGCCGAGTTCGCGGTAGGCGAAGATGTTGTCGCGGAACTCGCAGGCCTGGGTCGTGCAGCCGGGCGTGGCATCCTTCGGGTAGAAGTACAGGACCACCCACTTGCCCTTGTAGTCCGACAGCGAGTGCGACTTGCCGGTCTGGTCCTGGAGCGTGAAGGCGGGGGCCGGGCGAACCGACCGCGGGCGGGTCCGCGGCGAGGGCGGCGCCCGCGCCGCAGGAGCGTCAGTGCGGCAACAGCGGCTTGCAGGATTTGCGTCATGGAGGATCTCCGGTTCCGGAAGCTTGCCGCGGGAGCGGCGGGCGCATTTCGCATAGTATCGCGGCCTGTCATCCGATGACCACGGATTGCCAAGGGGGTTCCCGCGCATGAACGGCGCCGGCGGATTGGAGCCGCGAATCGCCCTCGTGCTCACCGGCGGCGGTGCACGCTCCGCCTGGCAGGTCGGCGTGCTGCGGGAGATCGCCCGCTGGTATCCGCCCGGCAGCGCACTGCCTTTCCAGGTGGTCTGCGGCACGTCGGCCGGCGCGATCAACGCGGCCGTGCTCGCGGCGGGCGGCGCGAATTTCGGGGAGGGGTGCGCGGCGCTCGCACGCGTGTGGGGCGGTTTCCGGATCGGCCAGGTGTTCCGCGCCGGGACGCTCGACATGCTGCGCTCGGGGCTGCACCTGGTCCTTGCGCTCGTCTCCGGCGGCTGGCTGCTGCCGATGCCTCGATCGCTCCTCGACAACTCGCCGCTGCGCGAGCTGCTCGCGCGGGAAGTCGACTTCCCGGCACTCGTCCGGGCGCTCGCGGCGGGCCGGCCAGACGCAGTCGCCGTCACCGCGACTTCGCTGGCTGGAGGCGGAAGCGTCACCTTCGTCGCGAGCGGGCGGCCCGTCGCTGCCTGGGAGCGCGCCGGGCGCCGCGGCGGCGCCGCGACGCTCGACGTCGATCACCTCATGGCGAGCGCGGCGATCCCGCTGCTGTTTCCGCCGGTCGCGATGGAGGGCGGCTACTACGGCGACGGGGCGCTGCGCCAGATGACGCCGCTCGCGCCCGCGATCCACCTCGGCGCGGACCGCATCCTGGTGATCGGCGTGCGACATCCGGCGTCCGGCCGCGCCCAGCCTGGACCCGCACCCAACATGGCCGAGCAGTTCGGGTTCATGCTGGACTCGCTCTTTGCCGAGGGCCTGCAGGCGGACCTCGAACGGCTGAACCGCGTCAATGCGCTGCTCGCCGGCCGGCGGCCCGGGCCCGCGCCGTTCGGCATGCGCCATGTCGACACGCTGCTGCTGCAGCCCGAGCGCGATCCCAGCGAAGCCGCGGTCGCGCACAAGGGCGCGATGCCGGGCCCGCTCAGGGCGCTGCTGCGGATCCTCGGTGCGCGCGGTGCGCGCGGCGGCCGCCTGTTGTCATTCCTGCTGTTCGAGGGTGCCTACACGCGCGAATTGATCGCGGCGGGCGAGCGCGACGCCGGCCGGCACCGCGCGGAAATCTCGGCTTTCCTCGGCCTCGACCGGGCGTACGGCGCGCGCGTCGACTGAAGCGGGATTACTGGGGCAGCGCGTTGTGGCGAACCAGCAGCTGCGGGTACTTCGGCCGGAAGTGCCGCGCCAGGCGCTCGACCAGGTACACGGAGCGGTGCTGCCCGCCGGTGCAGCCGATCGCGACCGTGAGGTAGCCGCGGTTGGCTGCCTCGTAGTCCGGCAGCCGGCTCTCGATGAAGCGCACGAGGTCGTCCACCATGCGCTCGACGCGCGGGCTCGCCTCGAGGAACTCGACCACCTTCGGGTCGCGACCGGTGAGCGGCTTCAGCGCCGGCTCCCAGTAGGGGTTCGGCAGCGTGCGCGCGTCGAAGACGAAGTCGGCGTCGCCCGGCATGCCGTGCTTGAAGCCGAAGGACTCGAACAGGATCGACAGCCGCCCGGGCGAGCGCGGTTCGACTCGCTCCGCGATCGCGTCGCGCAGGTCGTGCACGCTCATGCGCGAGGTGTCGATCACGAGGTCCGCGCTGTCGATCAGCGGATGCAGCAGGCGGCGCTCCTCGGCAATCGCGTCGGCGAGGCTCACGCCGGCGCCCGCGAGCGGGTGCCGGCGCCGTGTCTCGGCGTAGCGGCGCAGAAGCACTTCGTCCTCGGCGTGCAGGTACAGGACCTCGCAACGCAACCCGGAGCGCGTGAGATCCGCCACCAGCGCCGGGATCGATGCCAGGTCGTCGGGGCGGTTGCGCGCGTCGAGCCCGACGGCGAGGCGCCGGTAGATCGGCTCCTCGCTGCGCAGCGAATGCGAGACGAGCGCCTGCACGAGTCCCGCCGGGATGTTGTCGATGCAGTACCAGCCGAGGTCCTCCAGCATGTTGAGCGCGACGCTCTTGCCGGAGCCGGACAGTCCGCTGACGACGACGAGCCGCGTCATGGCCTTCCCGCGCTCAGTCGGACCTGCCGCGCGCGACCTCGGCAGCACGGTGGTCGGACTGCTTTTCCTTGTGCTTGCGCACCAGCCGGTCGAGCTTGTCCACGAGCGCGTCGATCGCGGCGTACATGTCCTCGTGCCTCGCGTCCGCGTGGATCACGGCGCCGCTGACGCCGAGCGTCGCCTCGGCCTTGTGCTCGAGCTTCTCCACCGTCAGCACGCAGTGCACGTCCACGACCCGCTCGAAATGGCGCTGTATGCGGTCGAGCTTCTTGCGCACGTACTCGCGCAGCGGGGGCGTGACCTCGACGTGGTGGCCGGTGAGCGTCAACTGCATGGCTGGATCCTCCTGTTCCTGGTTTTCCTGGCTCCGACGGTCAGCGCCCGGCGTCCTGGCGGCGCGCGCTCGAGGTTGCGATCCCGAGCGCCTCCCGGTATTTCGCGACGGTGCGGCGCGCGACCTGCACCCCGTCGGCGGCAAGCAACTCGACGATCTGCTGGTCGGAGAGCGGGCGCCCGGCCGGCTCCTGCGAGACCAGCTTGCGGATCTTGGCACGGATCGCCGTCGAGGAGACGCCCGCGCCGTCGTCACCCGCCACCTGGCTGGAGAAGAAGAAGCGGAACTCGTAGACGCCGCGCGGCGTGTGCAGGTACTTGCCGGTCGTGACGCGCGAGATCGTCGACTCGTGCATGCCGACCGCCTCGGCGACGTCCTTCAGGATCATCGGCTGCATCGACTCCTCGCCGCTGTCGAGGAAGGCCTGCTGGCGCCCGACGATGGTGCGCGCCACCTTGAGCATCGTGTCGTTGCGGATCTCGAGGCTCCTGAGCAGCCACCGCGCCTCCTGCAGCTGCGTGCGCAGCACCGCGTGGTCCGGCGCACGCGTGATCATCCCGGCGTAGCCCTCGTTGACGCGCACGCGCGGCAACGCGGACGGATTCAGCTCCACCACCCAGCCCTGGGGCGTGCGGCGCGCGTAGACGTCCGGCACGACGTACTCCGTCCGCGTCGCCTGGAAGGCGGCGCCGGGCTTCGGGTGGCAGCTGCGCACCAGGGCAAGCGCGACGTCGAGTTCCTCGCCGTTGACATGCAGTTCGCGCTGCAGCGCCGCGACGTCGCGGCCCGCGACCAGTTCGAGGTGCCGGTGCGCCAGGGTACGGGCGGTCGTGAGCCCGGGTGTCGCCGGGTCGAGTTGCGCGAGCTGCAGCTCGATGCACTCCGCGACCGAGCGGGCACCGACCCCGGCCGGGTCGAGCTGCTGTACGACCGCAAGCACCCGGGCGACGCCGGCGGCATCCGTGCGAAGGTCTCCGGCGATCGACTCGGCGATGTCGTCGAGCGGAGTCCGTGAGGTAGCCGTCGTCGTTGATCGCGTCGATGATGGCGCGCCCGATCGTCAGCGCCTCGGGGGCGAGGTGCGCGAGCTCCAGCTGCCAGGCGAGATGGTCGCGCAGCGTGCGTCCCGATTCGTCCGGCAGCTCCAGTTCCCGGTCGCCCGACCCGGACCAGGGCGTCTCGGATTCAGCCGCGCTGGGATCGGTCCAGTCGTCGCCGATCTCGACCACCGGCTCGTCCGGCCCTGAGTCTTGCGCCGGCTCGCTCGGGGCAGTCTCGGACGACCAGGTTGCCTCGAAGTCTTCCTCGGGCTCGAGCATCACGTTGCTCTCGAGCGCCTGCAGCACCTGGGCCTGCAGTTCGATCGTCGGCAGCTGCAGCAACCGGATGGCCTGCTGCAGCTGCGGCGTCATCGTCAGCTGCTGGCCGATACGGAGCTGGAGGCTGGGTTTCATCATGGAGGAATAAAGGGGACGCACCCCTTTAGCGGTTCCGGGGGTCATGGAGCATGGGCCTCGCCGCTAAAGGGGTGCGTCCCCTTATTCCTCAAAGTCGGAAATCCTGCCCCAAGTAGACCTTGCGCACCTCGGGATTTGCAAGGATCTCGTCCGCGGTTCCCGAGGCCAGCACGGTGCCCTGGTTGACGATGTAGGCGCGACCGCAAATCCCCAGCGTTTCCCGCACGTTATGGTCGGTGATCAGGACGCCGATGCCGCGGTCCGCGAGGTGGCGGGCGATGCGCTGGATGTCGTGCACCGAGAGCGGGTCGACGCCGGCGAACGGCTCGTCGAGCAGGATGAAGGCCGGGTCCGCAGCGAGGGCGCGCGCGATCTCGACGCGGCGGCGTTCGCCGCCGGAGAGGCTCATGCCGATATGGTCGCGCAGGTGCGCGACGTGCAGCTCCTCGAGCAGGCTCTCGAGCGCCTCGTCGCGCGCGGCGCCGTCGAGGTCGCCGCGCGTCTCGAGGATCGCCTTGACGTTGTCCTTCACGGTGAGGCGGCGGAAGATCGAGGGCTCCTGCGGCAGGTAGCCGACGCCGCGCCGCGCGCGCGCGTGCATCGGCAGGGTCGTGATGTCCTCGCCATCGAGCGTGATCTGCCCGCCGTCGCAGGGCACGAGCCCGACGATCATGTAGAAGGCGGTGGTCTTGCCGGCGCCGTTCGGGCCGAGCAGGCCGACGACCTCGCCGCTGGCGATGGATATCGACAACGAGGAGACGACCTTGCGCTTGCGGTAGCTCTTCTCGAGCGCCGTGGCCTTGAGTTCGCTCATGGCTCGGGTTTCGGCTTGTCGGGCGCGACTTCGCCGGGCTGGATCGTGATCAGGACCTGTTCCTGCGACACGACGCGCTGGTTCGCCGTGCTGTAGACGAGCTTCTCGCCGGTGATCTCGGTCTTGCCGTCCGTGAGCCAGGCATCCCCGGCGAGTTCCACGGTGCCGCGCTTGAGGTCGTAGTCGATCCGTCTGGCGCGGCCCTGCGCCAGGTCCTCGTTGCGCTTCTGCTCGAAGGTCGCGGGGCCGCCCGTGACCGCGGCGATCTGGATCTCGCCGCCGGCAAACCTCACTTCGGCAGTGTCGCTCGCGATCGCCGACTCCGGCGTCGTGATGCGGAC
This sequence comes from uncultured Gammaproteobacteria bacterium, assembly GCA_963823415.1. Classification (GTDB taxonomy): domain Bacteria; phylum Pseudomonadota; class Gammaproteobacteria; order Steroidobacterales; family Steroidobacteraceae; genus SCUD01. The sequence continues at coordinate 75,433 of CAWGLJ010000003.1, forward strand.
GGTGCCGCTGAATTGCCACTTGCTGTCTTCGAAGTCGACGCCGGTCGTCACCGCGCGGTCGGCGCTGATCTTGATCCCGCCCTGCGTGATCGTCACCGCGCCGTACTCGACCACGCCTTTCTGGCTGTCGAAGTCCAGCGAGCTCGCCTTGAGCTGGATCGGCAGGTTGGTGCGATCCTGCGCGCCGGCGACCGGGGAGGCCGCGGCGAGCAGCAGCCAGACGACCAGCCGGTCAGGGCGCAAACTGGCCATTGACGTCCGATTCCAGCCGAAGCGTCCCGGCCTCGAGGTTGGCGTGCATGCCCACGGCGCGAACGCGGTGCGTGCCGAAGGCGAGCTCGACCGGCGAGCGGGTATCGGCGATCTCCTTCACGGTGTCGAGATTGAGGCGCTGCGTATGCAGTTCCGCAGCGAGCGGGTCCTGGCCGGGCCGGCCCGCGAGCTTGACGTCGCCTTCGAACTCGACGGTCTGCCCGCCCTGCGGCACGCGCGCCTCGTTCGAGGTCAGGTTCCACTCCCGGCCGGTCGGCGCATGGTAGTCGACGGCGACCTGCGCCAGCCGGATGACGCCGCTTGCCGTGTCCTCGGTCGCGGAAATGGACCGCAGCCCGATCCGCAATTCGCCGTCCACGCCGAACTCCTCGAGGTCGACGCCGGTCAGGTAGTAGCCGGGGCGCTCGGCCGTGCCGCCGTCCGCCGTCGGCTCGCGGTCCACCACGCGCCATTGCACGAGCGCCGCGATCAGCGCGACGACGCCGGCGAGCAGGAGCAGTCTCGCGATCAATGCCGGGCCCCGCGCGCCGTCAGCAGCAAGTCGCAGAACTCGCGCACCGCGCCGCGGCCGCCCTTGGCATGCGTGACGTGCTTCGCCGCCGCGAGCACCTCGGGGTGCGCATCGGCGACAGCCGCGGGCAGACCGACCGCCGCCATCAGGCCGAGGTCCGGCGTGTCGTCGACGAGGCAGGCGACGCGACGTGCGTCCACGGCGTTGCGCTTCAGGAGTTCGGCGAGCGCGCGCGCCTTGTCGCTGACGCCCTGCGCGACGTCGCTGACGCCGAGTTCGCGCATGCGCGCGGTCACCGCGGCCGAGCGGCGGCCGGAGATCACCGCGACGCCGACGCCGGCGGCGATCAGCATCTTGATGCCGTGGCCGTCGCGCACGTGGAAGGCCTTGACGGTCTCGCCGTCGGATCCGTACCAGAGCCGGCCGTCGGTCAGGACGCCGTCCACGTCGAGCACGACGAGCGTGATCTCGGCGGCCGGCGTCACATCACCCCCGCGCGCAGCAGGTCGTGCACGTTGAGCGCGCCGACCAGCCGGCCGGAATCGTCCAGCACGAGCAGGCCGTTGACGGCGTGCTTCTCCATCAGCAGCACGGCCTCCGCGGCGAGCTCGTCCGGGCCGATCGATCGCGGGTTGCGCGTCATGACCTCGGACATCCGGCTGCCATGGATGTCGGCCCTGCGGTCGAGCGTGCGCCGCAGGTCGCCGTCGGTGAAGATGCCGAGCACCCGGTCGTCGCCGTCGACGATGGCCGTGAGCCCGAGCCGCTTGCGGGACATCTCGAGCAGGCCCTCGGTCAGCGGCGTGTCGGGACCGACCCGCGGCAGGTCGTCGCCGCGGCGCATGACGTCCGTCACGTGCAGCAGCAGGCGCCTGCCCAGCGAGCCGCCCGGGTGCGAACGCGCGAAGTCGGCCTCGGTGAAGCCGCGGTGCTTCAGCAGCGCGACCGCGAGCGCGTCGCCCATCGCGAGCGTCGCCGTCGTGCTCGCCGTCGGCGCAAGGTTGAGCGGGCAGGCTTCGGCGGGGACGCTGATGTCCAGGTGCACGTCCGCTTCGCGCCCGAGCGTGGAGGCGGGGTTGCCGGTCATCGCGATGAGCGGTGCGCCCATGCGCTTGAACAGGGGCAGGATCGTCAGGAGTTCGGCGGTTTCGCCGGAATAGGAGATGGCGAGCACCACGTCGCCCTTCGTGACCATGCCGAGGTCGCCGTGGCTCGCCTCGGCCGGGTGCAGGAAGAACGCGGGTGTCCCGGTGCTCGCGAGCGTCGCCGCGATCTTGCCGCCGACGTGCCCGGACTTGCCCATGCCGGAGACCACCACGCGGCCGCTGCAGGCGAGCAGCATCCGGCAGGCCTGCCCGAAATCGTCGCCCAGCCGGTCGACCAGCGCGGCGACGGCACGGGCTTCGATCCGGAGCGCCTCGCGCCCCATCTCGATCAGGCGCTGGCTGTCGGCGGCGTCATTCATCGGTTGCGCGCGGATGGGGATCCCATCATACACCGGCCCTCCGGCACGCCTTAGAATGCCGGCATGTCACCGGACCAGATTACCCGGGAGATCGAGGCCGCGCTGCCCGGGGCGCAGGTTCGCGTCGCGTCCGATGACGGCGTGCACTTCTCCGCGTTGGTAGTCGCCCCGCAATTCGAGGGCCTGCGACCGCTCGCGCGCCACCAGCTCGTCTACCGCGCGCTGGGCGGCGCGATGGGCGGCGCAATCCACGCACTTTCGCTCGATACGCCGACGCCCGGGGAGTGGGCGCGGCGGGGCGCGGGCTGAGGCGGGTCGCCTGGACCAGTTCCGTATTTCCGGCGGCACGCGGCTCGAGGGCGAAGTGCGCGCCTCGGGCGCCAAGAACGCGGCGCTGCCGATCCTCGCGGCCGGGCTGCTGACCGACAGCCCGGTCACGGTCCGGAACGTTCCCGAACTGCACGACGTGAAGACGATGCTGCGGCTGCTGGCGCGCATGGGCGTCTCCGTCGCCGCCGAGGGCGGCGAGGTCCGCGTGGACGCCAGCGGACTCAAGGAGGCCGTCGCCCCCTACGACCTCGTCAAGACCATGCGCGCTTCCATCCTGGTGCTCGGGCCGCTGCTCGCGCGCCACGGCGAGGCGCGCGTGTCGCTGCCCGGCGGCTGCGCGATCGGCGCGCGCCCGTCAACCTGCACGTCTCCGGGCCTCGAGGCGATGGGCGCCCGGATCGCGATCGAGGACGGCTACATCCACGCGACGGCCGGGCGGCTCACCGGCGCGCGCATCGTCCAGGACACGGTCACCGTGACCGGCACCGAGAACCTCATGATGGCGGCGACGCTCGCGAGCGGCCGCACCGTCATCGAGAACGCCGCGCGCGAACCGGAGGTCGTCGACCTCGCGGCCTGCCTCTCGGCCATGGGCGCGAACATCGCGGGCGCAGGGACCGACACGATCGTGGTCGAGGGGCGCGAGCGCCTCGGCGGCTGCGAGCACCGCGTGCTGCCGGACCGCATCGAGACCGGGACATTCCTCGTGGCCGGCGCCATCACGCGCGGGCATGTGCGCGTCACGGGCACGCAGCCGGCGCACCTCGACGCGGTGATCGCGAAGCTGCGCGAGGCGGGCGCCCGGGTCGGCGTCGGCGCGGACTGGATCGAGGTGGACATGGCGGGCCGCCCGCGCGCCTTCGACATCCGCACCGCGCCGCATCCCGGATTCCCGACCGACATGCAGGCGCAATTCGCGGTGCTCGACGCGGTTTCCGACGGCGTCGGCACGATCATCGAGACGATCTTCGAGAACCGCTTCATGCACATGCTGGAGCTGCGGCGGCTCGGCGCCGACGTGCGCATCGAGGGTCACACTGCGGTGATCCACGGCGTGCCGCGGCTGTCGGGCGCCCCGGTGATGGCGACTGACCTGCGCGCCTCCGCGAGCCTCGTGCTCGCGGGCATGGTCGCCGAGGGCACGACCGACGTGCAGCGCATCTACCACATCGACCGCGGCTACGAGCACATCGAGGAGAAGCTGCGCGGGCTCGGCGCGGACATCCGCCGCATGCCCGGCCCGGCGACCTAGGAAGAGCGCATCGCGCCGGCTTCCCGGGGGCGTTCGACGACCTCGATGCGCACGTTGTGTTCCTGGCCGTCCGTGTCGGCGGGCGACCGCCGCCACAGCCGCAGGCGCACGGGCTGGCCCGGCTTCATCATGGCGATGCGCGCAAGCAGGTCCTGCATGCCGCGCAAGGGCTTGCCGTTCAGCTGCGTGATCACGTCGCCGCGCACGACGCCCTGCGCGTCGGCCGGGCTTTCCGGATAGACGTGTCGCACGAGCACCGAGCCGTCCGGAAGTCCCGACTGCTGGATGGCCTCCGGCGCGATGTTGCTCGGCACGACGCCGATCCAGCCCCGCACCACGCGCCCGTCGCGGATGATCGCGTCCACCACGCCGCGCACCAGGTCCACCGGGATCGCGAAGCCGATGCCCTCGATGCCGGCCTGGCGCCCGGCGATGGCGCTGTTGAGTCCGACCAGCCTGCCGGTCGCGTCCACGAGCGCGCCGCCGGAGTTGCCGAAATTGATCGCGGCGTCCGTCTGGATGAAGTTCTCGAAAGTGGTGACGCCGAGCTGGCCGCGACCGGTCGCGCTGACGATGCCCTGGGTCACGGTCTGCCCCAGGCCGAGCGGATTGCCGATCGCGAGCACCGGCTCGCCGACCCGCAGCCGGTCGGAACGGCCGAGCGGCATGATCGGCAGCGTGCCGAGGTCGATCTTGAGGACCGCGAGATCCGTGTCGGGGTCGACGCCGACCAGCTTGGCCGGGCCCGTCTTGCCGTTCTTGAGCTGGACCTTGATCTGGGTCGCCTGCGATATCACGTGGAAGTTGGTGACGATGTGGCCGTGTACGTCGTAGATGATCCCGGAGCCGAGGCTGCGTTCGACGCGCTCGCGGTACTCGGGCCAGACGTCGCCGAAGAGCTGCGAGAACTGGGGCGGCAGGCCCGCGACGTTCGGCAGCGCGACGCGGCGTTCGGTGAAGATGTTGACGACGGCGGGTGCGGTGGCGTCCACGGCGTCCGCGAAGCTCACGAACTGGTTGGGCGTGTCGGCGGCGCTCGCTTCCGGTACCGGCGCGGCCTCGCGCACGTCCGCGGCCGGCGGCGCCTGCGGCGGTGCGGCCGCGTCGGGCTCCGGCCGCAGCAGCACCCAGGCGAGCGCCGCCGCGAGTCCGAGCGCGACCCATGGCGATACCCATCGCAGCCATCCCGGCATGCCCCACATCGGCGCGGCGTCCTCCAGTGGTTCGCTTATCGCCGTGTATAATGCGTCAAACCCCGCAACGAACGAAAATCGACCGATGAGCGAAACAATCGACAAGGGACGGCGGCAGCTCCTGACCGCCGCCACGGCGCTGACCGGTGCCGTGGGCGTTGCATTCGCCGCCGTGCCGTTCCTGGCTTCCTGGAAGCCGAGCGCTCGCGCCAAGGCGCTCGGTGCGCCGGTCGAGATCGACATCAGCAAGCTCGAACCGGGCGCAATGCTGAAGATCGAGTGGCGCGGCAAGCCGGTCTGGGTCGTGCGCCGCACGCCGGAAATGATCGACCGGCTGACGGCAGCCGAGGCTTTCCTCGCGGATCCCGCGCTCGGAGCGCTCGCGGCAGCCGGATTACGCCACGAACTCGTCACGCGCCGTGAATCCCGAATACCTCGTCGTGCTCGGCGTCTGCACCCACCTCGGCTGCGCGCCGATGAGCCGCTTCGAGCCCGGCGACGCGGAACTGACGACTGCGAGTCCCGGCGACTGGCCGGGCGGCTTCTACTGCCCCTGCCACGGCTCCAAGTTCGACCTTGCCGGGCGCGTGTTCCGCGGCGTGCCGGCGCCGACCAACCTCGAAGTGCCGCCGTACACCTTCGCCGACACCGGGCACATCGTCATCGGCCAGGACCAGGGGAGCGTCGCCTGATGGCTTCGCAGGAAACGCCGGCCGGGACCGGCAAGCTCGCGGCACTCGGCGCTTGGGTCGACGCGCGCTTCCCGATGTCGTCGATGTGGAAGGAGCACATGTCCGGGTACATGGCTCCGAAGAACTTCAACTTCTGGTACTACTTCGGCTCCATCGCGCTGTTCGTGCTCGCGCTGCAGATCGTCACGGGCATCTTCCTGACGATGAGCTACAAGCCCTCGGCCACGGAGGCCTTCGGCTCGGTCGAGTACATCATGCGCGACGTGGAGTGGGGCTGGCTGCTGCGCTACCTGCACTCGACCGGCGCGTCGGCGTTCTTCATCGTCATCTACCTGCACATGTTCCGCGCGCTGCTGTACGGCTCGCACCGCAAGCCCCGCGAGCTGATCTGGATCTTCGGCGTGCTGATCTACCTCGCGCTGATGGCCGAGGCCTTCTTCGGCTACCTGCTCCCGTGGGGCAACATGTCGTACTGGGGCGCGCAGGTCATCGTCTCGCTGTTCGGGTCCTTCCCGGTGATCGGCGACGGGCTCGTCGAGTGGATCCGCGGCGACTACTTCATCTCGGACATCACGCTCAACCGTTTCTTCGCGCTGCACGTCGTCGCGCTGCCGCTGGTGCTGATCTTCCTGGTCGTCGCGCACCTGCTGGCGCTGCACGAAGTGGGGTCGAACAATCCCGGACGGCATCGAGATCAAGAAGACCAAGGGCCCTGACGGCCAGCCGCTCGACGGCGTGGCCATGCATCCCTACTACACGGTGAAGGACATGTTCGGGCTCGGCGTCTTCCTGGTGCTGTTCGCCGCCGTGGTGTTCTTTGCGCCGGAGATGGGCGGGCTGTTCCTCGAGGCGCCGAACTTCGAGCCGGCGAACCCGCTGCTCACGCCGGCGCACATCGCGCCCGTGTGGTACTTCACGCCGTTCTACGCGATGCTGCGCGCGGTGCCGGCCTTCGCGGGCACCCAGGTCTGGGGCGTGCTGGTCATGTTCGCCGCGATCCTGGTGCTTTTCTTCGTGCCCTGGCTCGACCGCTCGCCGGTCCGGTCGATCCGCTACCGCGGGCCGATCTACAAGGTCGCGCTGATGCTGTTCGCGGCGACCTTCATCATGCTCGGGTACTGCGGCCTGAAGCCGGCCGCCGAGCCGTACAAGACGCTTTCGGTCGTGGGCACCATCTACTACTTCGTCTTCTTCCTGGCGATGCCCTGGTACACGCGCATCGAGAAGACGAAGCCCGAGCCGGCGCGGGTGACGAAGTGAGCGCCGTGTCGCAGGTTCGCGGCCGCCCTCGCGCTCTCGCTGTCGTTCGCCGCCGCGGCGAGCGCGGCGACCGCGGGCTGGCCGCTGCAGCAGGCGGGCACGGACGTCGGCAACCTCGCTTCGCTGCAGCGCGGCGCGCGCAACTTCGTGAACTACTGCCTCGGCTGCCACTCGGCGAAGTACATGCGCTACAGCCAGCTCGCCGAGGATCTCGCGCTGACCGAGGAAGAACTGCGCGCCAGCCTGATGTTCACCGGCACGCGCGTCTACGACACCATGGATTCGGCCATGTCGGCGGAGCAGGGCCGGCTGTGGTTCGGCAACGCGCCGCCGGACCTTTCGCTGATCGCGCGCAGCCGCGGGCCCGACTACGTGTACACCTTCCTGCGCTCGTTCTACGAGGATGCCTCGCGTCCGACCGGCGTGAACAACGCCGTGCTGCCTGGAACCGCCATGCCGCACGTGCTCGCGCCGCTGCAGGGCCTGCAGCAACCGCGCTTCGAGACGACCACGGGTGCGGACGGCAAGCAGGTGCAGCACCTCGTCGGGCTCGAGCCCGGCAGCGTGCCCGGCGACCTGCCGGCGGCGGCATTCGACAGCTTCGTGCGCGACACGGTGGCCTTCCTCGAGTACGTCTCCGAGCCCTCCAAGGCCAGGCGCCAGGCGCTCGGCGTCTGGGTGATCCTGTTCCTGCTGATGTTCACGACCTTCGCCTGGTTCCTCTACAAGGAATACTGGAAGGACGTGAAGTGACGCCGCGCCGGTCGCGATGAGGGGCTGAGCCGATGGCCGCAGTGCACACCCCGAGGCGGCCCTACCTCGTGCGCGCCATGCACGAGTGGATGACGGCCAACGGCCAGACGCCGCACCTCGTGGTCGACGCGGCCGTGCCGGCCGCCGAAGTGCCGCGCGCCTACGTGCGCGACGGGCGCATCACGCTGAACGTCAGCTGGCAGGCGACGCAGGGCCTCAAGCTCGGCAACGAGTGGATCGAGTTCTCGGCGCGCTTCGGCGGCGTCGGGCAGCACGTGCGCATCCCGGTCGCCTCCGTGCTCGGCATCTACGCCCGGGAGACCGGGCAGGGCATGCTCTTCCAGGACGAGGGCGAGGCGCCGCCGCCCGCGGCCGGCTCCGGCGACAGCACCTCCGGCTCCCGTCCCAAGCTCCGCGTCATCAAATAGTCGCGCCACTGCGCTTCGCGCACGGGCGTCGCTGGCGGGACCCCGCTCGTTCGCTCCGCCGGAACTTAGTCGCTCGCTGCGGGGTCCCGCCGGTCACGCGCGCCGACGCTGCGCGGTCATTCGGGCGCGCGCGAGCCGGCGGGTCTCGCGCGCGCGTAAAGTTCCGGCGCGTTCGCGGCGAGACTCCCGCCGGATCGCGCGCGCCTGATGCGGCGCGCCGGATACCGCGCGCACGCGCCGCGCCGGATCAGTCGCGCTAGAGGCTGAATGCGCCGCGAATGAGATTGCAGGAGAGTTCGTCGGCAGGGCCGCTGACTTCGACGACGTCGAATCGGGCGGGGAGCTTCGCCAGCGGCGGGTTCTGCGCGAGCAGCGCGCGTGCGGCGCGGATGATGCGCGAGCGCTTGGCGTGCGTGATGCTCGCGGCGGCGCCGCCGTAGCGGTCGGAGGCGCGGTAGCGGACCTCGATGATCGCGAGGACGCCGTCGTCCTCTGCCACGAGGTCGAGTTCGCCGCCTTTCGCGCGGAAGTTCGCCGTCAGGATGCGATAACCGCTCCGCTCGAGATGGCGCGCCGCCGCCGCCTCGGCTGCGCGGCCGAGCGCGAGGTGCGGCGCCGTGCTCACGGGGTCGGCGGAAGCAGCGGCGCGGGCGGCGGCCAGGGCGCGACGCGCCCGTCGACGATCTGCGCCCAGTCGAGTTCGCGGCGCACCCGGCCATGGGGGTCCACGGTGAGCCGGCCGGTGGCGCCGGGCACGGTACGCCGTGGCCGCTGCCCTGCATGCCCGGCAGCACGTTCATCAGCCGGAAGGCGTCGTAGCCGAAGGCGTACAAGCCGGGTGAGCTGGCTCGCCGCGACCCGGGAATGCGCGATCCGCCGTGTCGCGCGCGCCGCCCGCGGCACCCATCGGGTCGAGCACCCACGGCATGTCGGGAAAGATCACGCCGTCGAGGTCCTGGTTGCCCGCACCGGACGGATCGAAGATGTCGGAAATCGCATAGGTGGGCAGGGCGCTCGCGTAATTGAAGCGCAGCTGCGTGCGGATCAGCCGGCCGTGGACCGGCTGCGCCGCGACGAAGATGAATTGCGCGTCGGCCCGCGGGCTGCTGCCGCGCTGCCCGGTGGTGCGCAGCAGGCGGCGCAGCGTCTCGTTGAAGTCCGCCGTGGACGCCACGTAGTCCGCCTGGTCCACGACCCGGCCGCCCGCAGCCGCGAACTCCTCGGCGAACGCAGCCTGCACGCGGCGCCCCCAGTCCGACTGCGGCGCGAGCGTCACGCCGGACAGGCGCCCGTCGGCGACGATTCGCCGCGCCGCGAGCCGCGCTTCGTCCTCGGGCGAGAGCGCGAACTGGTAGAAACGGTCAGGCACCTGCACGCCGTCGGGCAGGAAATTGAGCGCGAGCGTCGTCGCGCGCCCGTCGGCGAGCGTTGCGAGCGCGGCGACTTCCTCGCGGGTGAGCGGGCCCACGACGAAGTCGCTGCCGTCCGCGAGCGCCTGCAGGTAGGCGGAGGGCGCATCGCGCTCGGCAACGTCGTAGACGCGGATCCGCGGCCGGTCGCTGCCGCCATCGTCGTAGTAGGCGCCGAGAAAGCCGTCCCGGACCGCGCTGCCGGCAGGGGCCGAGCGCCCCGAGAGAGGCAGCAGCAGCGCGACCTGCCGTGGGCGGCCGCCGGCCGCCACCGGCCGTTCCACGACGCCTTTCCAGAGCGACTCGTCCGCCGGGTGCGCCGGGTAACGCTGGCGCCAGGACTGCAGCCGCCGCTGCGCGCCGAGCGCGCCGGACTGCGCGTCGGCAAGGATCTTCCCGAGTTCGAGCCAGCCGGCGAGCACCGGGTCCGCACCCGCGGGCGGACGCGCGTCGGCGCCGCGCAGCAGGGAAGACTGGATGCCGTCGATGATCAGGCGCTGGTTGGCCTGTCGGTCGGCGGGAGACGTGAGCAGCCGTTCGCGCGCGATGAGGCTCGTCACGCCGTCCGCCACCTGCAGGCTCCCGAACTGCACGCGCGCGCGGGTCTCGAGCGTCGCCGCGTCGTCGCCGGCGAGGCCCTTGAGGATCTCGGCGGCGCGCGCCGTATCGCCGCGGGCGAGCGCGATCTCCGCGTCGAGCCGGCGCTGTTCGCGGGAATCGGCCGCGGCGAGCGGCGGCGCGACGTTCGCGATCGCGTTCTCGGCGGCGCCGACGTCGCGACCGAGCAGCCATTCGTTGGCCGCCGCGAGCCAGAGGGAATTCGCGCTGCCGGGCGCAGCAGCTTTCGCCGCCGCCTCGTAGCCCTGCGCGGCGCCCGCGTGATCGCCCTCGCGCGCGAGGCGCGCGGCGCGCTCCGCGGGGTCGGCGCCGAGCCCGGGCAGGCCGGCCACCTGGCAAGCCGCGACCAGCGTCGCGGCGAGCGCGGCGGCGAAGGCATTCCTGACGATCCGGAGTTTCGCTTGCATCGGCGGCAGCCCTTGGCGACGATCGACCCGCAGCACCACTGTAGTAGTGGCAGGTGCGGTGGGGAGGACATTTTATAGTGGCAGGGACGGGCGTGCTGTACGTCGTTGCGACGCCAATCGGCAATTTGGGCGACATTTCCGCGCGGGCGCGCGAGATTCTCGCGTCGGCTTCCGCCGTCGCCGCCGAGGACACGCGCTACAGCGGACGCCTGCTGCGCGAGCTCGGGTCTCGAGCGGCCGCTCGTGTCCCTGCACGAGCACAACGAGCGCGCGCGCGTCGGTGAGCTCGTCGGCGCGGCTGCAGGGTGGCGAGAGCATCGCGCTCGTGTCGGACGCGGGCACGCCGCTCGTGAGCGATCCGGGCTACCTGCTGGTAGCCGCTGCCGTCGCAGCGGGCATCGTCGTCACGCCGGTGCCCGGACCCAACGCCGCGATCGCCGCGCTGTCCGCCTCGGGACTGCCCTGCGACCGCTTCTGCTTCGAGGGATTCCTGCCGTCGCGCGCCGCGGCGCGCAGGCGCCGCCTCGCGGAACTCGCCGCCGAGACGCGCACGCTCGTGCTCTACGAAGCGCCGCACCGCATGGCCGAGTGTCTCGATGACCTCGTGGCGGCCTGCGGCGGCGAGCGGCGCGCCTGCATCGCCCGCGAGCTGACCAAGCGCTTCGAGACCTTCTATCGGGGAACGCTCGCCGAACTCGCGGGGCGTGCGAAGAGCGACCCGGACGTCTCGCGCGGCGAATCCGTGATCCTCGTCGAGGGGGCGCCGGTGGCGGAACCGGGAGCCGCCGAGCTCGATGCGACCCTGGCCGTCCTGCTGCGGCACCTGCCGCCGTCGTCGGCCGCGGCTGCCGCCGCGGGCCTCACCGGCGTGCGGCGCGCCGATGCCTACGCGCGTGCACTCGCGCTGGCCCGGACGGAATTAAAGGGGACGCACCCCTTTAAGCGACGGCTACGGCGCCGAACGACTCATCCTCGGTAAAGGGGTGCGTCCCCTTTAATTCCGGCTGCCGAGGCACTAAGGTGTGCGCGGGAGTCGGCCAGGCAATCGCTGCGTCCGCAAGGGCGTGGAGGAAAGTCCGGGCTCCATAGGGTTCGGCGCCAGGTAACGCCTGGGGGGCGCAAGCCCACGGAAAGTGCAACAGAAAAGAAACCGCCCAAGCGCGCGAAAGCGTGACGGCAAGGTTGAAATGGTGCGGTAAGAGCGCACCGCGTCGACGGCAACGGAGACGGCAAGGCAAACCCCGCCGGGAGCAAGGCCAAATAGGGAAGCAAGCGGCGAAAGCCGCAGCGCGCGGCCCGCGCGTGCTTCCGGGTAGGCTGCTCGAGGTGCGCGGTGACGCGCATCCCAGAGGAATGATTGCCCACGACAGAACCCGGCTTACCGGCCGACTCCCACTTTTCACCCCACCCTGATTAAAAAAACAGGTATTTCCTGACAAGTCGCCGTAGAAACAGCGCGTAAGTCGCTGATTTCGTGATTGCTGAATCGAGTCTCGATGGGCGCGCGGACTTCGCGCCTAAGTGACTGACGCGTCACGAAATTTCTCGTCGATAACCCGTTGACCCTGCCAGAACGCCTGCCTATAGTGGCAGCAGGTGGGAGAAAGTGGGGGGGAATGGGACAAGGTCCCGTTTCAATACGTGTTTCGCGGCGCAACAAAAGTCACCCTGGATGCGAAGGGCCGGATGGTCATTCCCACCCGGTATCGCGAGCGCCTGCAGGAACGCGGGGACGCCCGGCTCGTGGTCACCATCGACCGCGACCAGTGCCTGCTGATCTACCCGCTTGCCTGAGTGGGAAGAAATCGAACGGAAGCTGATGCGCTTGCCGACGCTGAACGAGCACGCGCGGCGCCTGCAGCGGCTGATGGTCGGTTACGCGACCGACGTCGAGCTCGACGGTCACGGCCGGCTCCTGCTGCCGCCGACGCTGCGCGGATTCGCGCACCTCGAACGCAACGCGATGCTGATCGGCCAGGGCAATCGCTTCGAACTCTGGGACGAGCAGCGCTGGGAAGAGCGCCGGGAGCAGTGGCTGAACGGCGAGGAATCGCCGACGTCGCTGCCGGCGGAACTGGGTTCCCTCTCGCTGTGACCGGCGCGCCGAACGGCGTGCCGCTGAGGAGCCGCGCGGCGGGGAACACGCGCCGGTGCTCCGGAATGCGGCGATCGACTCGCTCGCGATCCGGGCCGACGGCTGCTACGTGGATGCGACGTTCGGTCGCGGTGGTCATGCCGGGGAAATCCTCGGCCGGCTCGGTGAAGAGGGGAAGTTGGTTGCGCATCGATCGCGATCCCGAGGCCGCAGCGGCCGCGGCCGTGCTGTTCGATGCGGACCCGCGCGCGCGCTTCGTGCGCGCGCGCTTCTCGGAGCTCGGCCAGCACGTCCCGCCCGCGAGCGCCGACGGCATCCTGTTCGACCTCGGCGTATCGTCCCCGCAGCTCGACGAGGCGCGCCGCGGCTTCAGCTTCCTGCGCGACGGCCCGCTCGACATGCGCATGGATCCGGATTCCGGCGCGAGCGCGGCGGAGTTCCTGGCGCGCGCCGACGAGCGCGAGATCGCGAGCGTGATCGCGCGGCTCGGCGAGGAGCGGCATGCGAAGCGCATCGCGCGCGCGCTCGTCGCGGCGCGCGATTCCGGCCCGATCGACACGACCGGCAGGCTGGCGGGCATCGTCGCCGCGGCCGTGCCCGGCCGCGAGCCCGGCCGCCACCCGGCCACGCGCACCTTCCAGGCGCTGCGCATCCACGTCAACGACGAGCTCGGCGAGATCGAGCGCGCCCTGCCGCAGGCGGTCGACGCGCTGAAGCCGCGCGGGCGGCTGGTCGTGATCAGCTTCCATTCGCTCGAGGACCGGATCGTCAAGCGCTTCATGCGCTCGGGCAGCCGCGAGGACCCCGCCTGGGCCGGCCTGCCCGAGGTGCCGGCCGCGGCGCGCCCGCGCCTGAAGCTCGTCGGGCCGCGCGACCTTCGCCGACGAGGCGGAAGTGGCCCGCAACCCGCGCGCGCGCAGCGCCGTCATGCGCGTCGCCGAGAGGCTGCCCGCATGAGCCGCCGGTTCAAGCTCATCGGCCTGCCGCTGCTGTGGCTCGCGGTGCTCGCATCCGCGGTCGCCGTCGTGCGTGCGCGCCACGAGTCGCGGGCGCTGTTCGTCGAGCTCGAGCGGCTGTCGGCGGAGCGCGACGCGCTCAACATCACCTGGGGCCAGGACCAGCTGGAGCAGGGTTCCTGGTCGAACCCGGCGATCGTCGAGCGCGTCGCCGCGGACCGCAGGCAGATGGTCTTCCCGAGGCCCGACGACGTCGAGATCGTCGCGCAATGAGGCGGCGGGACGGCGAGATCGAGTTCGACGCGGGACAGTTCCGCGGCCGCGCCCGGTTCCTGGCCGCGTTGCTCGCGTTCACGGCGCTGGTGCTGGTCGGGCGCTCGCTCCAGCTGCAGGTCCTGGACCGGCAGTTCATCGAGCGGCAGGCCGACATGCGCCACGCGCGCACGGCGCGCCTGGTCGCGCACCGCGGCGCGGTCCATGACCGCTTCGGCGAGCCGCTCGCCGTGAGTTCGCCGGTCGATACCGTGTGGGTCAACCCGCCCGAGTTCGCGGAGGCGGGCGAGGGGATTCCGCGCCTCGCGCGCGCGCTCGGCATCAACCGCCAGTGGCTGGAGCAGCGCGTCACCAGCAACCTCGACCGGGAATTCCTCTACGTCGAGCGCCACATCGAGCCCGCCCAGAAGGAGGCGGTGCGCAAGCTCGGGCTCCCCGGCGTGTACTTCCAGCGCGAGTACAAGCGCTTCTACCCGAACGCGGAGGTCACCGGTCACCTGCTGGGATTCACCAGCCTCGACGAGGCGGGCCAGGAGGGACTCGAGCTCGCCTTCGACCGCACGCTCAAGGGTACGGACGGCGCCAAGCGCGTGATCCAGGACGGCCGCGGGCGCGTGATCCAGAACGTCGAGGTGGTGCGCGCGCCGGCGCAGGGCCAGGACCTCGTCACCAGCATCGACCTGCGCATCCAGTACCTCGCCTACCGCGAGCTGAAGTCCGCGATCCACCAGCACCGCGCGCGCGCGGGCACCGTGATCGTGCTCGACATCGCGACCGGCGAAGTGCTCGCGATGGTCAACCAGCCGTCGTTCAACCCGAACGACCGCGGCCAGTACGAGGTTGCGCGCTACCGCAACCGCGCGGTGACGGACATCTTCGAGCCCGGCTCGAGCATCAAGCCGTTCGTCGTCGCCGCGGCGCTCGCGTCGGGGCGCTACCGTGCGAACAGCACGATCGAGGCCGTGCCCTTCAAGGTCGGCTCGATGCTGATCCGCGACAAGCACGATCTCGGCACGATCGACATGGGCGCCGTGCTGGCGCGCTCGAGCAACGTCGCGATGGCGAAGATCGCGCTCTCGCTCGACCGCAACCAGATGCACGACACCCTGCGCGCGCTCGGCTTCGGCGAGGTGACGGCGAGCGGCTTCCCCGGCGAATCGGCCGGGCTCCTGACCGGCGCGGCGAACTGGCGCCCGATCAACATCGCGACCATGTCCTACGGCTACGGCCTGTCGGTGACGCCGTTGCAGCTCGCACAGGCCTACGCGACGATCGGCGCCGGCGGCATCCACCGCCCGGTGACGTTCCGCCGCGCGGAAGCGCCTGCCGCCGGCGAGCGCGTGCTGCCGGCGAACGTCGCGCGCGACCTGGTCGGCCTGCTCGAGGGGGCGGTGACGCCGGCCGGCACGGGCAGCAAGGCGGCGGTCGCCGGCTACCGGGTCGCGGGCAAGACCGGTACGGCCTGGAAGGCGGTGCCGGGCGGCTATTCCACCGACCGTTACCTGTCGGTGTTCGCCGGCGTGGTGCCGGCGACGTCGCCGCGCCTCGCGGTCGTCGTCATGGTGGACGAGCCGCAGGGCGCGCCTCTACTACGGCGGCGACGTCGCGGCACCCGTGTTCTCGGCGGTCACCTCGGGCGCGCTGCGCCTGATGTCGGTGGCGCCGGACGATCTCGCGCGCATCACGCCGGTCGAGTTTCCGGAGGATGGCCCGTGAGCGCGCGCCTCGCACTCGACGAGCTGCTGGACGGCGTCGCGCCCGCGCCGAAGGTCGCGATCGCCGGCCTCACGCTCGATTCGCGCGCGGTCGAGCCGGACGACGCCTTCGTCGCGCTGAAGGGCGGGCGCGGCCACGGGCTCGACCACGCGGGCGAGGCCATCGCCCGCGGCGCGTGCGCCGTGCTCTGGGACCCGGCGGAAGGCCGCGATGCTGCCGGCGCCGACGCGAAGGTGCCGTTCGTCGCGGTACGCGAACTGCGCGACCGGCTCGGCGCGATCGCCGACCGCTTCTACGGCAGGCCGTCCTCGCGGCTCACCGTCGCGGGCGTCACCGGCACCAACGGCAAGACGACCTGCGCGTGGCTGCTTGCCTCGGCCGTGGATCGCCTCGCGAATCGCGGCGCCTACCTCGGCACGCTCGGCGCGGGCTTCCCGCCCGCGGTCGAGGGCGGCTCGCTGACGACGCCGGACGTCATCACGCTGCACCGCCAGCTGCGCGCGCTCGCGGATGCGGGCGCGACGCACGTCGCGATGGAGGTGTCCTCGCACGCGCTCGACCAGCGCCGGGTGGACGGCGTGCGCATGCGCGTCGCGGCGTTCTGCAACCTGACGCGCGACCACCTCGACTACCACGGCACGATGGAGCGCTATGCGAGGCCAAGCAGCGGCTGTTCCGGCTGCCCGGCCTCGAGCACGCGGTGATCAACGTCGGCGACCCGGTCGGCGCGCGCTTCGCCGGCGCGCCTCGCGCCGGGCGTCGAGCTGACGGCCGTTGCGGTCGGCGGCGAGGCGCCCGAGGCGCGCGCGCTTCGTCCACGTGACGCCGCGTGGCGTCCTCGGAGGGCGGGCTCGAACTCGACATCCGCGGCCACTTCGGCGCGCGTCGCCTGCGCTCGCGGCTGATCGGCAGTTTCAACGCCGAGAACCTGGCCGTGACGCTGGCCGTGCTGCTCGGCCTGGAAGTTCGGCGATCGACGACGCGCTGGCCGCGCTCGGCGAGTGCACGGCGCCGCCCGGCCGGATGGAAGGCTACCGGCTGCCGAGCGGGGCGCTCGCGGTCGTCGACTACGCGCACACGCCCGACGCGCTCGCGAAGGCGCTCGCGGCGGTGCGTGCACACGCACGCGGCCGCGTGTTCGTCGTGTTCGGCTGCGGCGGCGAGCGCGATCCCGGCAAGCGACCGCTGATGGGCGAGACCGCGGAACGCCTGGCGGACCGCGTCATCGTGACCGACGACAATCCGCGCGGCGAGGATGCCGACGGCATCGTCGCGATGATCCTGCGCGGGATCCGCCGCCCGGGCGACGTGCTCGTCGAGCGCGACCGCGGCGCGCGCGATCGCGCGCGGCGATCGCCGAGGCGCGTCGCCGGCGATGCGGTGCTGATCGCCGGCAAGGGCCACGAGGACTACCAGATCGTCGGCGGCGAGCGGCGCCATTTCAGCGACCGCGAGTGCCTCGCCGCGCATTCGGGAGTCGCGCAGTGAAGGGCCGGCTGCGGACGTCGCCGCCGCGACCGGGGGCCGCCTCGAGGGCGAGGACGCCGCGTTCGCCGGCGTCTCGATCGATTCGCGCACGCTCGAGCCGGGCCAGCTGTTCGTGGCGCTCAGCGGCGAGCGCTTCGACGGCCATGGGTTCCTCGAGGCCGCGCGCGCGCGCGGCGCCGCGGGAGCGCTGGTCTCGCAGCCGGCCGGACTGCCGCTGCCGCAGGTCGTGGTGCGCGACACGCAGGCCGCGCTCGGCGCGCTGGCCGCCGCCTGGCGCGCCGCGAGCCGGGCGCTGGTGCTCGGCGTCGGCGGCAGCAACGGCAAGACGACCACCAAGGAACTGCTCGCCGCCATCCTCGCCGGCCGCGGCCCGACGCTCGCGACGCGCGGCAACCTCAACAACCACATCGGCGTGCCGCTGACGCTGCTTCGGCTGGAGCCGACGCACCGCTACGCGGTGATCGAGATGGGCGCCAACCACCCGGGCGAGATCGCCGCGCTCGCGGCGCTCGCGAGGCCCGCGATCGCGCTGGTGACCAACGCCGGCGACGAGCACCTCGAGGGTTTCGGCGACCTCGACGGCGTCGCACACGCCGAGGGCGAGATGTTCGCGGCGCTCGCGGCCGACGGCACGGCCGTCATCAATGCCGACGACCCGTTCTGCGGGCTCTGGCGCACGATGGCGCCGCGCGGCGCGCGCGTCCTGCGATTCGGGATCGACGCGCCCGCCGACGTGCGCGCGCTGGCGATCGAACGGCCGGATCGAGTCGGGCAGCTTCACGACCACGTTCGTGCTGGCGGTCGCCGGCGAGCAGGCGCGCGTGCGGCTGCCGCTCGCGGGGCGCCACAACGTCGTCGAACGCGCTCGGCGCCGCCGCGGCCGCGCACGCGGCCGGCGTGCCGTTGCCGGCGATCGTCGCGGGCCTCGAGCGCATGCGCCCCGTGGCCGGGAGGCTGCAGCTGAAGGCCGGCCTGCACGGATCCTGGCTGATCGACGACTCGTACAACGCCAACCCGAGCTCGGTGCGCGCCGGCATCGACGTGCTCTGCGCGCTGCCCGGCGAGCACTGGCTGGTGCTCGGCGAGATGGCGGAACTCGGCGACGAGACGGTGGCGAGCCACGCGGGCGTCGGCGACTACGCGCGCCGGGCCGGCATCACGCGGCTGTTCGCGATGGGCGCCGCCGCGCGCCACGCGGTGGACGCCTTCGGCGCGCGCGCGAGCTGGTACGCGGACGCCTCGGCGCTCGGCGACGCCGTGGCCGGCGAGCCTCGAGCCGGGCGTGACGACGCTCGTGAAGGGATCGCGCGTCAACCGCCTGGAACGCGTCGTGGAGCGGCTCGCCGCTCCGCTGTCCGCGGCCGGCAACGGGAACTGAGGCGATCCATGCTGCCTGAACTCTTCGACTGGCTGGCGCAGTACTACGGCGGGTTCCGGGTCTTCGGCTACCTGACGCTGCGCGCGATCATGGCTGCGCTCACCGCGCTCACGATCGCGCTGTTCGTCGGGCCGTCGATGATCCGCATGCTGGCCGCGCGCCAGATCGGCCAGGTCGTGCGCGACGACGGCCCGGGCTCGCACCTCGGCAAGAAGGGCACGCCGACCATGGGCGGCGCGCTGATCCTGATCGCGGTCGGCGCGGGCACGCTGCTGTGGGCCGACCTCGACAACCGCTTCGTCTGGATCGCGCTCACCGTCACGCTCGCCTTCGGGCTGATCGGCTTCTACGACGACTACCTGAAGCTGGTGGTGCGCGACCCGCGCGGGCTCGCGGCGCGCTGGAAGTACCTGTGGCAGTCGCTCGCCGGCCTCGCCACCGCCGCTCGCGCTGTGGCAGACGGCGGAGACGCCGGCGGAGACCGCGCTGTACGTGCCGTTCTTCAAGGACGTCGCGCTGCCGATGGGCGCGGCCGCCTTCGTGGCGCTCGACCTACTTCGTGATCGTCGGCTCGAGCAACGCCGTCAACCTGACCGACGGCCTCGACGGGCTCGCGATCATGCCCTGCGTGATGGTCGCGGGCGGCCTCGGCGTCTTCGCCTACGTCACGGGCCACGTGAACTTCTCGGCCTACCTGCAGATCCCGAACGTGCCGGGCGCCGGCGAGATGCTGATCTTCTGCGCGACGATCGTCGGCGCCGGGCTCGGCTTCCTGTGGTTCAACACCTACCCGGCGCAGGTGTTCATGGGCGACATCGGCGCGCTCGCGCTCGGCGCGGCGCTCGGCGTCGTGGCCGTGATCGTCCGCCAGGAAATCGTGCTCGCGATCATGGGCGGCATCTTCGTGCTCGAGACCGTCTCGGTGATCCTGCAGGTCGCTTCGTTCCGGCTGCGCGGCAAGCGCATCTTCCGGATGGCGCCGATCCACCACCACTACGAGCTGAAGGGCTGGGCGGAGCCCAAGGTCATCGTCCGCTTCTGGATCATCTCCTTCATGCTGGTCCTCATCGGGCTGGCGACGCTGAAGCTCCGCTGATGCGAGCAGGCCACCGGCAGCTCCGCGCAGCGTGATCGTCGGCCTCGGCCGGACCGGCCTGTCGGCGGCCCGGCACCTGGCCGCGCGCGG
Source organism: uncultured Gammaproteobacteria bacterium (assembly GCA_963823415.1). GTDB lineage: Bacteria > Pseudomonadota > Gammaproteobacteria > Steroidobacterales > Steroidobacteraceae > SCUD01. Next base: position 95,116 of record CAWGLJ010000003.1, read on the forward strand.
CCATCGCCTGGTCGTCACCGACTCGCGCGCGGAGCCGCCCGGCCTCGCGGAACTCCGGCGGCTGGTGCCGCAGGCGGCCACCGCGCTCGGCGGCTTCGACCCGGCCGTGCTCGAAGGCGCGGACCAGATCGTCGTCTCGCCGGGCGTCTCGCTCGGCGAGCCCTTCCTGCGCATGGCCGCCTCGCGCGGGCTCGACCTGGTCGGCGACATCGAGCTCTTCGCGCGCGAGGCGGGCGGCCGCGTCGTCGGCATCACCGGCACCAACGGCAAGAGCACCGTCACGACGCTGGTCGGCGAGTTCGCGAAGGCCGCGGGCATCGAGGTGCGCGTCGGCGGCAACCTCGGCGAGCCCGCGCTCGACCTGCTCGAGGGCCCGCCCGCCGCGATGTACGTGCTCGAGCTGTCCTCGTACCAGCTCGAGACCACGCACTCGCTGCAGCTCGAGGCGGCCGCGGTGCTGAACGTCACGCCCGACCACCTCGACCGCTACGCGGGTCTTGCCGAATACGCCTCCGCGAAGGCGCGCATCTTCGAGCGCGCGGCGACCGCCGTCGTGAACCTCGACGACGAGCTCGTCGTGCGCATGCCGCGGCCCGGCCAGCGCCGTGTCGGATTCAGCCTCACGGCGCGGCGATGCCGACTTCCGGCTGCTGACCCAGGGCGGCGAGGAGTGGCTGGCCGAGGGTGACCAGGCGCTGCTTCCGCGCTCGCGCGCTGCGCCTGCCCGGCCGCCACAACGCGGCGAACGCGCTGGCGGCGCTCGCCGTCGGCAGCGTCGCGGGCCTGCCGCGCGAGGCGATGTCGCGGCGTGCTGCGCAGCTTCGGCGGCCTGCCGCACCGGGCGGAGCGCGTGCGCGACTGGCGCGGCATCGCCTGGATCGACGACTCGAAGGGCACCAACGTCGGCGCGACGCGCGGCCGCCATCGACGGGCTCGACGGCCCGCTGGTCCTGATCGCGGGCGGGGAAGGCAAGGGCCAGGACTTCACGCCGCTCGCGGCGGCCTGCAAGGGCAAGGTGAAGCACGCGGTCCTGATCGGGCGCGACGCGGCCCGTTGCTCGCCGCCGCGCTCGCGCCGAGCTGCCCGGTGTCCTTCGCCGACTCGATGGAGACGGCGGTCGGGGTCGCGGCCTCGATCTCGCGCCGGGGTTACACGGTGCTGCTGTCGCCGGCCTGCGCGAGCTTCGACATGTTCCGCGACTACGCGCAGCGCGGCGAGGCGTTCGCCGCGGCCGTGCGGGGGTTGCCGTCGTGAGCACCAGCGCGGCACTGCAGTACTCGCGCTCGGCGGGCCGCCAGCAGCGACTCGCGATCGATCCGGTGATCGTCGCGACCGTGTTCGGCCTGCTGCTGGTCGGGCTGGTGATGGTGACCTCGGCCTCGCTCACCGTCAGCGAGCGCAACTCCGTCGCGCCGTTCTTCTACTTCGAGCGCCAGTTCCTCTCGGTGCTCCTCGGCTGCACCATCGGCGCCGGCGTCCTCGCGGTGCCGATCGCCTTCTGGAAGCGCGTCGCGCCGTACCTGCTGGTCGCGAGCTTCGCGCTGCTCGTGCTCGTGCTGGTCCCGGGCATCGGCCACGAGGTCAACGGCAGCACGCGCTGGATCCGCATCGGGCCGCTGAACTTCCAGCCCTCCGAGCTCGCGCGCTGGCTGCTCGTCACCTACATCGCGGTCTTCGCGGTGCGCCACCAGACGGAGCTGCGCAGCTCCGCGCAGGGTTTCTGGAAGCCGCTCGCGGTGCTCGTGGCGGCCGCGGCGCTGCTGCTTGCCGAGCCGGACTTCGGCGCCGCCGTCGTGCTCTGCGTCACCGGCACGGCCGTGCTGTTCGTCGCCGGCGCGCGGATGCGCGACTTCCTGGTCGTCTGCGGCATCGGCGCCGCGGGCGTCGCCGCGCTCGCGCGTGATCAGCCCGTATCGCCTGAAGCGCATCCTCGCCTTCCTCGATCCCTGGTCCGACCCGTTCGACAGCGGCTTCCAGCTGACGCAGTCGCTGATCGCGGTCGGCCGCGGCGAATGGTTCGGCGTCGGCCTCGGCTCGAGCATCCAGAAGCTCTTCTACCTGCCGGAGGCGCACACGGACTTCGTGTTCGCGGTGCTGGCCGAGGAGTTCGGCCTGCTCGGCGTCCTCGTCGTCGTCGCCGCCTTCCTCGTGCTGATGCTGCGCAGCCTCAGGCTCGCGCGCATCGCCGCCGACGCCGGCATGCCGCTGCACGCCTGCCTCGCAGCCGGCTTCGGCGTGTGGATCGGCATGCAGGCCTTCCTGAACATCGGCGTGAACATGGGACTCCTGCCCACCAAGGGCCTGACGCTCCCGCTGCTCTCCTACGGCCGCTCGAGCATGATCGTCACGCTCGCGTGGATCGGCATGCTGCTGCGCGTCCACCACGAAGTGGTGGCGTCCGGCAAGAGCGCGCTCCCGCCCGAGGGGCGCGCGAAATGAGCCGCACGGTGATGGTCATGGCGGGCGGCACCGGCGGCCACGTGTTCCCGGCGCTCGCCATCGCGGGCGAGCTGCGCGCGGCGCGCGACATCGTCTGGCTCGGCACCGAGAAAGGCATCGAGGCGCGCCTCGTGCCGGCGGCCGGCTACCCGGTCGAGTGGATCGAGGTCGAAGGCCTGCGCGGCAAGGGCATCGGCCGCTGGCTCGGCGCGCCGCTCCGGCTCCTGCGCGCCGTCGCGCAGGCGCGGCGGCGCGCTGCGACGCCGTCGCCCCGGCGTCGTGCTGGGACTCGGCGGTTTCGCCTCCGGCCCGGGCGGCATCGCCGCCTGGCTCGCCGGCACGCCGCTCGTGATCCACGAGCAGAACGCCGTCGCCGGCCTGACCAACCGCTGGCTCGTCGCGTTTCGCCTCGCGCATCGCGGAAGGCTTCCCCGGCAGCTTCCCGGCGGGGCGCGGCGCGATCTACGTCGGCAACCCGGTGCGGCCGGAGATCGCGGCGCTGCCGCCGCCGCGGCAGCGCTTCGACGCGCGCAGCGGCACGCTCCGCCTGTTCGTGTTCGGCGGCAGCCAGGGCGCCTCGTCGATCAACCGGCTGGTGCCGGCGGCAGTCGCGCTGCTGCCGGAGTCGCGCCGGCCGCACGTGCTGCACCAGACCGGCGCGCGCGACCGCGAATCGACCGAGGCCGCCTATCGTGCCGCCGGCGTGCAGGCGGACGTGCGCGCCTTCGTCGATGACATGGCGGGGGCGTACGCGGAGGCCGACCTGGTCGTTTCGCGCGCGGGTGCGTTGACCGTCGCCGAGCTGGCGGCCGCCGGCGTCGGCGCGATCCTCATCCCGTTTCCCGCGGCGGTCGATGACCACCAGACCCGCAACGCCGAGTGGCTCGGCCGCGTCAGCGCGGCGCAGGTCGTCTCCGAGACGGGCCTGACGGCGCCCGAACTCGCGAACCGGCTGGCGACGCTGCTCGGCAACGGGCGCTCGCGCCTGCTCGCGATGGCCGAGGCCGCGCGCGCACAGGCGAGGCCGGACGCCGCGCGGCGCATGGCCGAGCTCTGCCTGCTGGCGGAAGGGAGGCGCTCGTGAGCGACCGCATGCGGCGCGTCGGACTCATCCACCTGATCGGCATCGGCGGCGCCGGCATGGGCGGCATCGCCGAGGTGCTGGTCAACCTCGGCTACGCCGTGCAGGGCTCTGACCTGCGCGCCAACGCGGTCACCGCGCGGCTCGCGAAGATGGGCGTCGGCATCTTCGTCGGCCACGCGGCCGCGCAGGTTGCCGGTGCCAGCGTCGTGGTCGTCTCCTCGGCGGTCACCCCGGAGAATCCCGAGCTGGTCGCCGCCCTGGCGGCGCGCATCCCGGTCGTGCGGCGGGCCGAGATGCTCGGCGAACTCATGCGCTTCCGCCAGGGCATCGCCGTCGCCGGCACGCACGGCAAGACCACGACGACCAGCCTTGTCGCCTCGGTGCTCGCCGAGGGCGGGCTCGACCCGACCTTCGTCATCGGCGGCCTGCTGAAGAGCGCCGGCAGCAACGCCAAGCTCGGCACCAGCCGCTACCTGGTCGCGGAGGCGGACGAGAGCGACGCCTCGTTCCTGCACCTGCAGCCGATGATCGCGATCGTCACCAACATCGACAACGATCACCTCGGCACGCACGGCGGCGATTTCGAGAAGCTCAAGCAGAGCTTCGTCGAGTTCCTGCACAACCTGCCGTTCTACGGCCTCGCCGTGATGTGCAGCGACGACGAGGTCGTGCGCGAGGTCCTGCCGCAGGTCGGCCGCCCGACCGTGCGCTACGGCCTCGGCGAGGACGCGGACCTCCGGGCCATCGGCGCTCGAGCGCGAGGCCGGCACCACGCGCTTCACGGCCATCCGCGCCGGGCCGCCCGCCGCTGCCGGTCGCGCTGAACCTGCCGGGCACTGCACAACGTCCGGAACGCGCTCGCCGCGATCGCGGTCGCGACCGAGCTCGAGGTCGAGGACGCGGCGATCCAGCGCGCGCTTGCCGGCTTCCAGGGCATCGGCCGCCGGCTCGAGGTGGTGGGCGAGGTCGCGACCCGGGCCGGGCGCGTGACGCTGGTCGACGATTACGGCCATCACCCGACCGAGATCGAGGCGACGGTGGACGCCGTGCGCCAGGGCTGGCCGGGGCGACGCCTGGTGCTCGCCTTCCAGCCGCACCGCTACACGCGCACGCGCGACCTGATCGACGACTTCGGTCGCGCGCTGTCCGCTGCGGACCTGCTGCTGGTGACCGAGGTCTACGCCGCGGGCGAGGAGCCGATCGCGAATGCCGACGGGCGCGCGATCTGCCGCGCGGTGCGCGGCCGCGGGCGGCTCGAGCCGGTGTTCGTCGAGGACGTGCGCGAGCTGCCGGCGGCGCTTGCCGGCGTCATCGCCGACCGCGACGTCGTGCTGACCATGGGCGCGGGCAGCATCGGCGCCGTCGCGCACGAGCTGCCGGCGCAAGCTCGGCGTGACCAGCGCGAGGGCCGGGCGATGAGCCGGTTCACGATCGCCCGGGAGTTCGCGGACCGCGTGCAGCGCGACGAGCCGATGTCGCGCCACACCTCCTGGCACGTCGGCGGTCCGGCCGACGCCTGGTTCTCGCCGCGCGACGTCGAGGACCTGTCGGCATTCCTGCGCAGCCTGCCGGCCGAGGTCCCGGTCACCTGGGTCGGCCTCGGCAGCAACCTGCTGGTGCGCGACGGCGGCATCCGCGGCGTCGTGATCTCGGTGCACGGCATCCTGAACGCGCTCGAGCGCGTCGGGACCGACGGCGTGCGGGCGGAGGCCGGCGTGCCGTGCGCGCGGCTCGGCCGCCAGTGCGCCAAGTGGCAACTCGGGCCCGCGGATTTCTTCGCCGGCATCCCGGGAACGGTCGGCGGCGCGCTGGCGATGAACGCGGGCGCCTGGGGCGGCGAGACCTGGCCGCGCGTGGTCGAGGTCGAGACCATCGACCGTGCGGGCGAGCGGCATCGCCGCGCGGCCTCCGAGTACCGCTACGGCTATCGCAGCGTGACGCCGCCGGTGCCGGGCGAGTGGTTCCTGGCGGCGACCTTCCGCTTCGAGCCGCGGCCGGATGCGAGCACCGACTCGATCAAGCGGCTGCTCGAGAAGCGCCACGCGAGCCAGCCGATCGGCGCGTGGAGCTGCGGCTCGGTGTTCACGAACCCGCCGGGCGGCCATGCGGCCGAGCTGATCGATCGCGCCGGGCTCAAGGGCTTCCGCATCGGCGGCGCCGCGGTTTCCGAGAAGCACGCGAACTTCATCCTCAACGAGGGCGAGGCGACGGCCGCCGACCTCGAGGCGCTCGTGCAGCCACGTGCAGGCGACGGTCGAGCGCGTGCACGGCGTCCGACTCGTGCCCGAAGTCCGCGTGATCGGGGAGGCCGCATGACCCGGCACGTCGTTGCCGTCGCGCGGGCTTCGCTGGCGGGACTCCCCTCGCTTGCTCGGAACAAGGCGGACAGTCACCTTGCTCATACCGCGTGCCGCTCGACGGCTGCGGACTGCTGCAGGCGACTGTCCCCTGCGCGCCGATTCGCTCGCTCGCGGGTCCCGCCGCGCTCGCATCGGCGCCGCTGCGACTGGTTCGGCGCGCGCCGGCAGGGCGGGTCCCCGAGCGAGTGACTAAGTTCCGGCGGAACGAGCGAGGGGCCCCGACCTGCCAGGCGCTCGCGGCTCGACGTCGCAGCGGGTGCGGCGATGAGCCGCCTGCGTCACACGGGCGTGGAGTTCAGGCGCGTCGCGAACGCGGGCGACTTCGGCCGCGTCGCGGTGCTGCTCGGCGGCGACTCCGCCGAGCGCGAGGTCTCGCTGATGACCGGCAAGGCCGTGCACGAGGCGCTGGTCGCGCGCGGGATCGAGGCTGCGCCGTTCGACCCGGCCGAGCGCGCGCTCGGCGAGCTCGTCACGGACGGCTTCGACCGCGCCTTCATCGCGCTGCACGGACCGGGCGGCGAGGACGGCGCCTTGCAGGGCGCGCTCGAGTGGCTCGGCCTACCGTATACCGGCAGCGGCGTCATCGGTTCCGCGGTCGGCATGGACAAGCTGCGCACCAAGCGGCTCGCCCAGGCGGCCGGCGTCGCGACGCCGCCGTGGATGGAGCTCACCGGCGCCGCCGACTTCGAGCGCGCGATCGCCGAACTCGGCCTGCCGCTCGCGGTGAAGCCCGCGACCCAGGGCTCGAGCGTCGGCATGAGCCGCGTCACCGCCGCCGTCCGAGCTGCCCGGCGCCTGGCGCGCCGCCTCGGCGCTCGACCCGGTGGTCATCGCGGAACGCTGGATCACCGGCGGCGAGTTCACCGTCTCCGTCCTGCAGGGCGAAGCGCTGCCGGCGATCCGCATCGAGACGCCGCGGACGTTCTACGACTACCAGGCGAAGTACTTCGCCGACGACACGCGTTACCTGATTCCCTGCGGCCTCGCGAAGTCCGACGAGGCGGCCATGCAGCAGGCGGCGCTCGCGACCTTCGCCGCGACCGGCGCCTCGGGCTGGGGCCGCGTCGGATTTCGTGACCACCGAAGACGGCAAGGCGCTGCTGCTGGAGATCAACACGGTCCCCGGCATGACCAGCCACAGCCTGGTGCCGATGGCGGCACGCGCGGCGGGCATCGATTTCCCCGAGCTGTGCTGGCGCATCCTCGAGACGAGCTTTGCGCGGGAGAGGACCTAGGCCATGGGACTCCTGCGCAGGCGCAATCGCAAGAAGAAGCCGGGCGGCCGCCGCTTCGAGCTGCCGAAGCTCGAGTGGTCGCGCGCGGGCCGCGTGGCCGGCGCGGTCGCGGTGCTCGCCATCTTCGGGATGCTGCTGGCCGTCGGGCTCGACCAGCCGGTGCGCAGCATCGTGATCGACGGCCCGTTCCAGCGCGTCGCGGCGGTCGAGGTGCAGCAGGCCGCGCTCGGCGCGCTGAAGGGCGGCATCGTGAGCGCGGACCTCGATCGCCTGCGCAAGGCGGTCGAGGCGCTCGCCTGGGTGGACCGCGCGCGCGTGCAGCGGCTGTGGCCGGACCGCATCCGCGTCGAGATCGTGGAACAGCAGGCGGCCGCGCGCTGGGGCGAGGACAGCCTGCTCAACACGCGCGGCGAGCTGTTCGCGAGCGGCGTACGCCACGTCCCGCCGGAGCTGCCGCGCCTCGACGGTCCGGCGGGCACCGAAGAGCAGGTTGCGCAGCGCTACCTCGCGATCCAGGACCGGCTCAGCAAGCTCGGCTTCCAGGTCGCGGCGCTGCGGCTCGACGCGCGCGGCGCCTGGGAACTCGACCTTTCGACCGGCGTGACCGTGCGCCTCGGCCGCCGCCAGGTGGACGAGCGCATGGACCGTTTCGTCCAGTTCGGCGCGCCGGTCATCTCCGGCCGCGCCGCCGAAGTCCGCTACGTGGACATGCGCTATTCGAACGGCTTTGCGATCGGCTGGCGCGGCGACCGCCGGCCGTCCGCCGCACGGCCCGCGTCGATGGCCAACCAATCGAAGGGAGATCCGGGACTCGATGGCTAAGCGCTCCGACCGCAACCTGATCGTGGGCCTCGACATCGGCACGTCGAAGGTCGTGGCCCTGGTCGGCGAAATCCACGCCGACGGCAGCCTCGAGGTCATCGGCCTCGGCTCGCACCCGTCGCGCGGCCTCAAGAAGGGCGTCGTCGTCAACATCGACTCGACGGTCCAGTCGATCCAGCGCGCGGTCGAGGAGGCCGAGCTGATGGCCGGCGTCGAGATCCGCTCGGTGTTCACCGGCATCGCCGGCAGCCACGTGCGCAGCCTGAACTCGCACGGCATCGTCGCGATCAAGGACAAGGAAGTCACGGCCGGCGACGTCGCGCGGGTCATGGACGCCGCGCAGGCCGTGCCGATTCCGGCCGACCAGAAGATCCTGCACGTCCTGCCGCAGGAATTCATCATCGACGGGCAGGAGGGCATCCGCGAGCCGATCGGCATGTCGGGTGTCCGGCTCGAGGCGCGCGTGCACATCGTGACCGGCGCCGAGAGCGCCGCCCAGAACATCGTCAAGTGCGTGCAGCGCTGCGGGCTCGAAGTCGAGGACATCGTCCTCGAGCAGCTCGCGTCCTCGTTCGCGGTGCTGACCGACGACGAGAAGGAACTCGGCGCCTGCCTCGTGGACGTCGGCGGCGGCACCACCGACATCGCGGTGTTCTCCGGCGGCGCGATCCGCCACACGGCCGTGATCCCGGTCGCGGGCGACCAGGTCACGAACGACATCGCGGTCTCGATGCGCACGCCGACGCCGTACGCGGAGGAGATCAAGATCCGCTACGCCTGCGCGCTCTCGCAGCTCGCGAATCCCGACGAGACCATCGAAGTGCCCTCGGTCGGCGACCGGCCCTCGCGCCGCCTCGCGCGCCAGACGCTCGCGGAGATCGTCGAGCCGCGCTACGAGGAGCTCTTCATGCTGATCCGCGACGAGCTGCGCCGCTCCGGCTTCGAGGAGTCGGTCGCGGCCGGCGTCGTGCTGACCGGCGGCAGCGCCAAGATGGAAGGCGCCGTCGAGCTCGCCGAAGAGATCTTCCACATGCCCGTCCGCCTCGGCAGCCCCGTCGGCGTGACCGGGCTCGGGGACGTGGTGAGAAACCCGATCCATGCCACGGGCGTGGGTCTCCTGCTTTACGGCCGGGCCAATGCCGGCCAGCCGGCGCCGAAGCTCATCGGCGACGGGATGAAGACTGTTTCGGAGCGGATGAAGTCGTGGTTCCAGGGATATTTCTGACGTAGCGGAGGAGAGGACATGTTTGAACTGATGGATTCATTCAGCCAGACGGCTGTGATCAAGGTGATCGGCGTGGGCGGCGGCGGCGGCAACGCCGTTTCGCACATGGCGAAGAGCGGCATCGAAGGCGTCGAGTTCATCTGCGTGAACACGGACGCCCAGGCGCTCAAGCACTCGCAGGTCAAGGCATCGTTGCAGATCGGCTGCAACATCACGAAGGGCCTCGGCGCCGGCGCGAACCCGGAAGTCGGGCGCCAGGCGGCGATGGAGGACCGGGATCGCATCATCGAGCTGATCGAGGGTTGCGACATGCTGTTCATCACCGCCGGCATGGGCGGCGGGACGGGCACCGGCGCGGCGCCGGTCGTGGCGCAGGTCGCGCGCGAGCTCGGCATCCTCACGGTGGCGGTCGTGACCCGGCCGTTCACGATGGAGGGCAACAAGCGGGCCTCGATCGCGGAGGCGGGCATGACGGAGCTCTCGCGGCACGTCGACTCGCTGATCACGATCCCGAACCAGAAGCTGCTGCAGGTGCTGGGCGGCCAGACCACGCTGCTCGAGGCCTTCAAGCGGGCCAACGAGGTGCTGCAGGGCGCGGTGCAGGGCATCGCCGAGCTGATCACGCGGCCCGGCCTCATCAACGTGGACTTCGCGGACGTGCGCACCGTCATGTCGGAGACGGGGCTCGCGATGATGGGTTCGGGAATCGGCACCGGCGAGCACCGCGCTCGCGTGGCCGCCGAGATGGCCGTGTCGTCGCCGCTCCTCGAGGACATCAACCTCGCGGGCGCGCACGGCATCCTGGTCAACGTCACGGCGGGTCTCGACCTGTCGATCGGCGAGTTCGAGGAAGTCGGCAATACCGTCAAGCAGTTCGCGGCCGAGGATGCGACGGTCGTCGTCGGCACCGTCATCGAGCCCGAGATGCAGGGCGAGCTGCGGGTCACGGTGGTGGCGACCGGCCTCAACCGGAATATGGCCAAGGTCGCGGCGCCCGCCCAGGCGGCGACGCCGGCGGTCCCGGTCGGCCGTCGTCCGGGCGACGTCAAGCTGGTGGCGCAGCGCACGCGTGCGCCGGCGCCGGACTACAGCCACCTGGACCGGCCGGCGGCCCAGCGCATGCAGCGCGCGGCGGGCGATGGCCTGCGCGCCAGCTTCGGCTCGGAGGACGTGCTCGACATTCCGGCCTTCCTCCGGCGCCAGGCGGACTGAGGCGGGACGTGTCCCGCCAGCGCCAGGAACGCGAGGGCCTCCGAATCGTGCGGCTGCGCCTGCGGGCGCGGCGGCGCGCTGCCGGCCGGCGTGCCGAGCGTCAGCGGGAGCGCGACCCGTCCGGGACCACGACTTGAGAACGGGAAATCGGCCGCCGGCCTTCCTCCGCTGGCCGGCGGCCGGCGACCCGCGGGCTATAATCAAGGGACAGACATGGCCCAGCAACGCACGCTGAAAGAGGCGATCCGCTCCACGGGGATCGGCCTGCACACCGGCCGCAAGGTCCTGATGGTGCTCCGGCCCGCGCCGCCCAACACGGGCATCGTGTTCCGCCGCACCGACCTCGACCCTGCGATCGACATCCCCGCGCGCGCCACGAACGTCACCGAGACCACGCTCGGCACCACCCTCGCGGAAGGCGAGACGGGCGTGTCGACCGTGGAACACCTGATGTCGGCGCTCGCGGGTCTCGGCATCGACAACCTGTTCGTCGAGCTGACGGCCGCCGAAGTGCCGATCATGGACGGCAGCGCCGGTCCTTTCGTGTTCCTGATCCAGTCGGCCGGCATCGAGCTGCAGAACTCGCCCAAGCGCTTCGTGCGCGTGCGCAAGCCCGTCGAGGTGAAGGAGGGCGACAAGTGGGCGCGCTTCGAGCCTTACGAGGGATTCCGGGTCAACTTCGAGATCGAGTTCGACCATCCCGTGTTCCATCGCCACTCGCAACGCGCGTCGATGGACTTCTCGACCACCACCTTCCTGAAGGAAGTGAGCCGTGCGCGGACCTTCGGGTTCATGCGCGACATGGAATACCTGCGCGGCCGTAACCTCGCGCTCGGCGGCACGCTCGACAACGCGATCGTGCTCGACGACTACCGCATCCTGAACGAGGACGGCCTGCGCTTCGAGGACGAGTTCGTGCGCCACAAGATCCTCGATGCGATCGGCGACCTGTACCTGCTCGGCCACTCGCTGATCGGCGAGTACACGGCCTTCAAGTCGGGCCACGGCCTCAACAACCGCCTGCTGCGCACGCTGCTGGCCGACGCGGAAGCCTGGGAAGAGGTGACCTTCCGCGACGACGGCGCCTCGCCGATTTCCTACGCGGCGGCGACTGCAACCGCGTAGCGAAGCCAAGAAGGGATTAAAAGGGGACGCACCCCTTTATCTACCTAGCATTGATCCGGTTGACGTCCAAACTGATAAAGGGGTGCGTCCCCTTTCAATCAGCGGGTCTGACCCCTCCGAGGGTCAGCCCTGACCTTCACCTTTATCTCCTCCACCGGCGCCCCGAGGGCGGCAGCGATCGGTCCTGTCAGCTTCGGCACGACATAACGCAGGCGCGTGCCCCAGGCGGCCGTCTGGACGAAGGCCGTCAGCGTCGATCCCTTCAGGGAAGCGCTCCAGACCTCTCGCGCAAGCTCAGGCGGCAGCACGCTGCGCAGGGCCGCCAGGCTCCGTTCGGCCTCGGCCGTCCCGGCCCGGAGCTTCTTCAGCATTCCCTCGCCTTGTTCCAGCAAGTGACTGACGGCCGTCGGTTTTTTCATTTTTTAAGTCAAATCCGACAGCAGGATGAGTGATCAAAGTACTTGAGCAGAAAGGCTTTTTTTGGCATGGTGCGCGGACTCTGGCAGGCCCGAGAGGGCACCCCGCATTATGACCAGGAAGCGCCTGCTCGCGTATGCCGCAGCTGCGGTCTCCATCTTCGCCATCGTTGCCGGCGCCTTCATGGCCGGCGGCCACTGGGCTGCGGGCGGCTCGCTCGGCGAGTTCACGCTCGCGCGCTGGAACGCAGGACCTCGCGGAACAGAGCGAGCAGCTCGCGCGCATCGAGCAGGACGTGGACGGCCAGGTCGCGGCACTCGCGACGCGCGTCGGCCGCATGCAGGCGCAGCTGATCCGCCTCGACGCCCTCGGCAAGCAGCTCACCGAAGTCGCGAAGTTGAAGCGCGGCGAGTTCGATTTCGACCAGCCGCCGGCGCTCGGCGGCCCGGAGACGGCGGGGCAGGGTCCGGTCGTGCCGGCACTCGACACGATGCTCGACTCGATGGACGCGCAGATCGACGATCGCCGGCGCCAGCTGACCGCGCTGCAGAGCCTGATCATGACCCGCGAACTCGCGCGCCAGATCGTGCCGGGCGGGCGCCCGGTCGAGTCCGGCTACATTTCCTCGCTGTATGGCCAGCGCACGGATCCCTTCGACGGCAACCAGGCGAGCCACCACGGCCTCGACTTCGCCGGCGCCGCGGGCACGCAGGTGCTGTCGGTCGCCGACGGCATCGTGAGCCACACCGGAACCGACGGCGGCTACGGGCGCCTGGTCGAGATCACGCACGGCAATGGCTACGTCACGCGCTATGCGCACAACGCCAAGCTGCTCGTGAAGCAGGGTGAAACCGTGAAGCGCGGCGACCCGATCGCGCTCATGGGCTCGACGGGCCGCTCTACGGGTACGCACCTGCACTTCGAGGTGCTGCGCCACGGCCAGTCGATCAATCCGCTGTCATTCGTCCGCCGGTAACCCCCGGCCGCCGAACGAAATTTCCGAACCCCTGTCGTAGTAAACTACCCGTTTTTCGGCCGGGACGCCTTGTATTCGCGTCCCTCCGCCCCGAGGTCCCAGGCCCGTGTTGAACATCTTCACCCGGATATTCGGCAGCCGTAACCAGCGGCTGCTGCGCAAGTACGCGGAACGCGTCAAACAGGCGAGCGCCTTCACGGACGCGCTGACGGCGGAGAGCGACGAGGCGCTGCGCGCCCGCACCGACAAGCTGCGGGCGCGGCTCGTCGCCGGCGAGACGCTCGACGACATCCTTCCCGAGGCCTTTGCCACCGCGCGCGAAGCGGCCACGCGCGCCGTGGGCCTGCGTCCCTTCGACGTGCAGCTGGTCGGCGGCATGGTGCTGCACGACGGCAAGATCTCCGAGATGCGCACCGGCGAGGGCAAGACTCTGGTCGCCACGCTGCCCGTGTACCTGAACGCGCTCGCGGGCAAGGGCGTGCACGTCGTCACCGTCAACGAATACCTCGCGCAGCGCGACGCGGAGTGGATGGCCCCGATCTACCGCCTGCTCGGCCTCTCGGTCGGCGTGATCACGAGCGGCCAGTCGCAGGCCGACAAGCGCGCCGCCTACGCCTGCGACGTCACCTACGGCACCAACAACGAGTTCGGGTTCGACTACCTGCGCGACAACCTCGCGGCCCGCCTCGAGGACCGCGTGCAGCGCGGCCAGCACTACGCGATCGTGGACGAGGTGGACTCGATCCTGATCGACGAGGCGCGGACGCCGCTCATCATCTCGGGCCCGGCCGAGGAGAGCACCGAGCTGTACGTGAAGATCAACGCGCTCGTCCCGCGCTTCGTGCGGCAGGCGGCCGAAGAGGGCGAGGGCGACTTCTACGCCGACGAGAAGTCGCGCCAGGTGCACCTGTCCGAGTCCGGCTTCGAGAAGGCCGAGGCGCTGATGCAGGAGGCGGGACTGCTGCGCGAGGGCGACAGCCTCTACGACCCGGCCAGCATCCGGCTGATGCACCACCTGAACGCGGCGCTGCGCGCGCACCTGCTGTACCGCAAGGACGTCGAGTACATCGTGCGCGGCAACGACGTCATCATCGTGGACGAGTTCACCGGGCGCACGATGCCCGGGCGGCGCTGGTCGGACGGCCTGCACCAGGCCGTCGAGGCGAAGGAAGGCGTCAGGATCCGCGAGGAAAACCAGACCATCGCCTCGATCACCTTCCAGAACTACTTCAGGCTCTACGGCAAGCTCGCCGGCATGACCGGCACGGCCGACACCGAGGCCTTCGAGTTCCAGCAGATCTACGGGCTCGAGGTCGTCGTGGTGCCGACTCACCGGCCGATGGTCCGCAAGGACATGCCGGACCTCGTGTACCTGAACCAGCAGGACAAGTTCGACGCCATCGTCGAGGACATCCGCGACTGCGCGAAGCGCGGCCAGCCGGTGCTGGTCGGCACGACGTCGATCGAGACCTCGGAGAAGCTCTCCGGCCACCTCAAGGAAGCCGGCATCGCACACGCAGGTGCTGAACGCCAAGCAGCACGAGCGCGAGGCGCTGGTCATCGCCCAGGCCGGCCGTCCCGGGACGGTGACGATCGCGACCAACATGGCCGGCCGCGGCACCGACATCGTGCTCGGCGGCAACGTTTCCAAGCAGGTCGACCAGCTGCGCAAGGACGGCGTGATGAGCGACGAGCAGCTCGCCGGCCGCGCGCGCGAGCTCGAGAACGAGTGGACCGCCCTGCACGCGCAGGTGATCGGGGCCGGCGGCCTGCACATCATCGGCACCGAGCGACACGAGTCGCGGCGCATCGACAACCAGCTGCGCGGCCGCTCGGGCCGCCAGGGTGACCCAGGCTCAAGCCGGTTTTACCTGTCGCTCGAAGACAACCTGATGCGCATCTTCGGCGACCCCGAGCGCACCAAGTCGCTGCTCCGGACCGTCGGCATGAAGGAAGGCGAGGCCATCGAGAGCGGCATGCTGACGCGCCAGATCGAGCGCGCGCAGCGCAAGGTCGAGTCGCACAACTTCGACGCGCGCAAGAACCTGCTCGAGTACGACGACGTCGCCAACGACCAGCGCAAGGTGATCTACCGCCAGCGCACCGAGATCATGTCCACGGACGACATCGGCGGCGTGATCCGCGACGTCCGCGCGGACGTGGTCGGCAACATCGTCGCTGCGCACATCCCGCCGGAGAGCGTCGAGGAGCAGTGGGACGTCGCCGGCCTCGAGCAGGCGATGGAGCGCGACTTCGGCGTGCAGACCGGGCTCGCCGCCTGGCTGTCCGAGGATCCGGCGCGCCATGCGAACGAGGCGACGTCACGCCTGGTCGAGGCGATCGAGTCCGCCTACGAGGAGAAGTCCCGCCAGGTGGGCGGATCCGTCATGCGCCACCTCGAGCGCGCGGTGATGCTGCAGCAGCTCGACCTGCACTGGCGCGAGCACCTGGCCGGCATGGACTACCTGCGCCAGGGCATTTACCTGCGCGCCTACGCGCAGAAGAACCCGAAGCAGGAGTACAAGCGCGAGGCATTCGCGTTGTTCACGGCGATGCTGGACCGCATTCGCTCCGACACGGTGATGTTGCTGCAGCGCCTGCAGGTGCGCACCGAGGAGGAAATCGAGCGCGAGGAAGCGGAACGCCAGCGCCGGCTGCAGAGCCGCATGCAGCTGCAGCACGCCGCGCCGCCGGAACTCGCCGAACAGGCACGTCCGGTCGCTGTGGCCGCCCCGGAGCAGGAACCGGTCGGAGGAGGCCGAGGCGGAGGCGCCTTTCGTGCGCGGCGAGCGCAAGGTGGGCCGCAACGAACCCTGTCCCTGCGGCTCAGGTCGCAAGTTCAAGCATTGCCACGGGGCGTTGCAGCGCGCCGGGGGCTAAACTTCCCCCGGTGAGCTCGCCTGAAATTCACGTCGTGGCCGGCGCGATTGCGGATGCGGAAGGCCGCGTCCTGATCGCGCAGCGCCCGCGCGGGCGCCACATGGCGGGCCGCTGGGAGTTTCCCGGCGGCAAGCTCACCGAGGGTGAAGACCCCTACGCAGGACTGCAGCGCGAGCTCTCCGAGGAGCTCGGCGTGAAGGTGCGCGCCGCGCGCCCGCTGATCCGCCTGCGGCACCAGTACCCGGACCGGCGCGTGCTGCTCGACGTGTGGCAGGTGACGGCCTTCGACGGCGAGCCGCAGGCGCTCGAATCGCAGGCGCTCGCCTGGGCGCGGCCTGACGACCTGCCGCGGCACGACCTGCTCGAGGCCGACCGCGCGATCGTCACGGCGCTGCGGCTGCCGCGCCTCGCCCGCATGCTGGCGCCCGGCGAGTCGCTGCAATCCATCCGCGGCAGCGCCGCGCAGACGCTGTTCTGGCCGCTGGCCGGCGAGGACAGCGCCGAGCCGGACCCGGAGGCGGTTGCAGCGGCGCGTGCCGCAGGCCACCGCGTGTTCGTGCTGGGCGCCGACGTGGACGCCGTGCGTGTCGCCGCCGTGGGCGGCTGTGACGGCGTCGTGCTGCGCTGGTCCGGGCAGAGCCTGCACGTGGACCTGAGCGGTGCATTCCTGGTCGGCGTGCTTTGCGAGGATGCCGAGGGCGCATCGCAGGCGGTTGCGGAGGGCGCGCACTTCCTCGTGATGGCGCCGGAGGACGGCCCGCTGACCGAGCGCCTGCTCGAACGGCTCTGCTTCATCCTCGGCCGCCCCGTCTTCGCCGGCTGGTATCCCGATGCGCGGCGACTCGAGCGGCTGCAGCAGCTGGGGGCGCATGGCTGCGCGGTGCGGAGATGACGAAGGGGTCTGACCCCTTCAACGACGCGCCGCAGTACAGCGGGTGATCGGTTTCGTTCAAGGGGTCAGACCCCTCCGTGCATTGACGATTGTGCTGACCCTGACGGTCCTGCCGTCCCCGGCCGTCGCCCAAACCCAGCTCGAAGAAGTTCTCGTCGCCGGCGAACAGGCAGGCCCGGGACTCTGGAAAGTGACGCGGCCCTCCGCGGACGGCGACCACGTGCTCTGGATCCTCGGCCGGTACGGTCCGCTGCCGAAGGACATGAAGTGGCGTTCGAGGGAACTCGAATCCGCCGTCGCCGGCTCGCAGGAACTGCTCGCGGAGCCCGAGGTCAACCCGGATGTCGGCGTGTTCAGCGGCATTGCCTTGCTGCCGTCACTGATCGGCTTGCGCCACAACCCGGACGACAGAAGGCTGCAGGACGTCGTGCCGGCGGAACTCTACCTGCGCTGGCTGCCGCTCAAGTCGCGCTACATCGGCAAGGACGACAAGGTCGAGCGCTGGCGGCCCTTGTTCGCGGCGGGCGAGCTTTATCGCGAGGCGATCGACGATGCCGGGCTCGAGCGTTCGACCGTCGTATGGAAGTCGGTGCGCAAGCTCGCCCGCCGCCACGACTTGCGGATCACGACGCCCCAGGTGGAGGTGAAGGTCGAGCAGGCGCGCTCAGCCGTGAAGCAGTTCAAGCGCGAGCCGCTCGATGACGTCGACTGCTTTGCGAAGACCCTCGAGCTGCTCGAGTCCGACCTGGAACTCATGCGCGAGCGCGCGAATGCCTGGGCGACGGGCGACGTCGAGGCGCTGCGCCGTTCGTGGCCGCGCGCGCTGGGCAGCGCCTGCATCGGCGCGATCATGGGCGCGGGGGTCGTCCAGGAGCGCGGGTACGGCGACATGCCCGAGCGCGTGAAGGGCGCCTGGCTTGCCGAGGCCGAGCGGGCGCTGCGCGAGAACCCGTCGACGGTCGCGGTGCTGTGGCTGAGCGGGATCCTCGATGACGACGGCTACGTCGCCGCGCTGCGCGACAAGGGGTATACGGTCGAAGACCCGCAGCAGTAACGGAGGGGACGCTCACCTCCCGAAGGTGAGCGTCCCCTCCGTCAGAGGCTGCGGTCGAAGAAGTCGAGGATCGTCTTCCAGCCGTGGATGCCGGTGTCGCGAAAGCTGAGCGCCGCGTGCTTGCTGCCGGGGTAGGGCACCAGCTCGAATGGCTGGCCGCTCTCGACCAGCGCCGGGATGAGCAGCGTCGTGTTGGTGAACAGGACGTTGTCGTCCGCCATCCCGTGGATGATCATCAGCCGGTCGCGGATCGCGCCCGCGTACGTCAGCACGTTCGACAGCCGGTAGCCTTCCGGGTTTTCCGCCGGCGTGCCGAGGTAGCGCTCGGTGTAGTGCGTGTCGTACAGCCGATAGTCGGTCACCGGCGCACCCGCGACGCCGGCCTTGAACGTGCCCGGCGACTGGCCGAGCAGCATCAGCGTCATGTAGCCGCCGTAGCTCCAGCCGTACACGCCGACCCGCGCCGGGTCGACGAAAGGCTGCGACTTGAGCCAGGCGACGCCCTTCAGCTGGTCCTCGACCTCGACGCCGCCCAGCCGGTGGTAGAGCGCCTCGGTGAACTTGCGGCCGCGGCCGCCCGAGCCGCGATTGTCGAGCGCGAACACGACGTAGCCGCGCTGCGCGAACAGCTGCGCGGTCTGGCTGCCGCGCCGCTCGCCCCAGCGGCGCTGCACGGTCTGCACGGTCGGGCCGCCGTAGACGACCAGCACCGCGGGATAACGCTTGCCTGCCTCGAAGCCGGCGGGCTTGTAGAGCTGGTAGTGGAGCGGTGTGCCGTCCGCCGCCGGAAGCGTGCCGAACTCCGGCAGTACGTGGCGGTCGAGATACGGCGCGTACGGATGATTCGCGTCGATGCGGTTTTCGACCAGCCAGGCGAGGCGCCGGCCAGCGGCATCGTGCAGCGAGACCTGCGGCGGCTGGGCCGGGATCGTTGTAGATCAGCAGGAATCGCTTCGTGTCGGGCGACATCGTCACGGCGTGCCAGCCGTCGCCCGACGTCAGGGCCTCAGGCTCGCGTCCGGTGCCGTCGTCGAGATCGGCGACGTAGAGTTGCCGCTCGAGCGGCGTCTTGCGCGTCGCCATGAACCAGACCTTGCCGCGCTTCTCGTCGATGCCGCGCACCGCGGGCGCGCCCCACTCGCCGATCACGTCCCAGTCGCCGGCGGTGACCGGTCCCTTCAGCACGCCGCCGTAGTCGTAGAGATAGAGGTGGTTGTGGCCGCTGCGCTGCGAGGCCCAGAGGATCTCCTGCCGCTCGGGCAGGAAGTAGAGGTCGTCGTGCAGCTCGACCCAGGTGTCGCTGCGCTCCGAGAAGAGCTGGCGCGCCTCGCCGCCGGTCACCGGGAAGGACAGCACGTCGAGGCGCTTCTGGTCGCGCGCCTGGCGCTGCACCAGCAGGCGGTTGCTTTCCGGGATACCACTCGGCGCGGGCGAGGTAGTAGTCCTTCGCTCCGAGGTCGCACCAGGCGACGGCGCCCGACTCGAGCGCGAGGATCGCGAGCGTCACCTTCGCGTTTGCCGTGACCGGTCGCCGGATAGCGCTGCTGGAGCACGCGCACGCCGCCCGCATCGATCTCGAAACGCTCGACCTCCGCGACCGGCGACTCGTCGACGCGCGCGTAGGCGACGTGCTTCTCGTCCGGCGACCACCAGTAGCCGGTGTCGCGGTTCATTTCCTCCTGGGCGATGAACTCGGCGACGCCGTGGCTGACGGTCCCCCCGCCGCCGGTCGTCAGGCGGCGTTCCGTGCCGGTCGCGACCTCGATGGCGTACAGGTCCTGGTCGCGGACGAAGCTCACGTAGCGGCCGCGCGGCGAGAACTTGGCATCGGTCTCGAAGGCTGCGGTCGCAGTGAGGCGCCGCACGGCCTCGGTGGCCTTCTTGCCGAAGTCGTAGTGGTAGAGATCGCCGGCGAGCGGAACCAGCAGGCTGCCCGAGTCCGGCGACCACTGGTAATCCACGATGCCGCGCAGCGCCGCGATGCGCTGGCGCTCGCGCCGCGCCTCCTCTTCCGCGGAAAGCCTGCCTTCCGACGGGGGCGAGCGCGCGCGAGTCCACGAGCAGGCGATGCGCGTCGCGCGCGATGTCGTAGGCCCAGAGATCGAAGACCGCCGGCGCGTCGTCGCGGGCCTTGAGGTAGCTGACGAGCTTGCCGTCGGGCGAGAAGCGCATCTGGCGCAGCGACGGGCCCTGCAGGTCCGGCGCGTCGAACAGCCGCTCGACCGGCAGGTCGCCGGCCTGCGCCTGGGCGAGGCACAGGGTCGCCGTGAGTCCCGTCACGAGTGAACGCATCTTGTTAAGCTCTCCGCATCACCCGACGGGAGTGTAAGCACGGTGCACCGACATGTCATATCCGGCCTCGTATTCGCCTGGCTCGGCGCTGTTTCCGGCATGAGCGCGGCCGACGTTCCGGCTTATCCCGCCGCCGAGCGCGGCCCGACGGTGGATGTCCTGCACGGGACCGAGGTGGCCGATCCCTATCGCTGGATGGAGAAGGACTCGCCGGAACTCGCGGCCTGGGTGAAGGCCGAGAACGCCGTCGCCGAGCCCTACCTCGAATGCGATCCCCGCGCGCGAATCCCTGAAGAAGCGGCTGACCGAGCTCTGGAACTACGAGCAGTACGGTTACAGCTGGCTCGACGACAAGTCGCGCATGCCGGTGAAGAAGGGCGGGCGGTACTTTTACGTCGAGAAGAGCGGCAGCCAGAACCAGGGCATCCTGTACTGGGCGCCCTCGCTCGATGCCGCGCCGAAGGTCCTCGTCGACCCGAACGCATTGTCGGCCGACGCCACCGCCTCGCTCGCCGATTACTCGATCAGCCCGGACGGGCGCTTCGTCGCCTATGCCGTGTCGGACGGCGGCACGGACTGGGACACCTGGCGCGTGCGTGAGGTCGAGACGGGTCGCGACCTGCCGGACCAGATCGGCGACACCAAGTTCACCGGCGTGTCCTGGCTGCCGGATGCGAGCGCGTTCTACTACTCGCGATACCCGAAGGGTGCGGACGGCAAGGGCGACGACCAGCAGCAGGTGAGCGTCTACCGCCACCGGCTCGGCAGCGCGCAGTCGGAAGACGAGCGCGTCTACACGGTCACCGAAAATCCGCGCCACAACCCCTACGGCACCGTGACCGAGGATGGCCGCTGGCTCGTGCTCGCGGTCACGCACGGCTTCGAGAGCAATGCGATCCACCTGCGCGACCTCGCGAAGCCTGATGCACCGGTCGTGCGCCTGTTCGACCAGTGGGACGGGATTTACGACTTCCTCGGGGTCATGGACGGCCGGCTGTATTTCCGCACCACCCAGGGCGCGCGGCGCGGCCGGGTGATCGCCGTCGATCCGGCGACGCAGGCCGTCACCGAGATCGTGCCCGAGGCGAAGCAGACGCTCTACCAGGCGAGCCTCGCCGGCGGCCAGGTGATCGCCAGCTACCTCGAGGACGCGCGCACGCACGTCGTCATTCACGGCAGGGACGGGCAGCGCCTGCGCGACCTGCGCCTGCCCGGCCTCGGCACGGCGATCGGCTTCCCCGATGCGCCGAAGGAGAACGAGACCTTCTTCGCCTACACGGATTACCTGACGCCGCTCGCGCTCTATCGCTACGACATCGCGAAGGACGAGGTGAGCCTGTTCCGCAAGCCGACGGTGTCCTTCGACGGCGGCCCGTTCGTCACGGAGCAGGTGTTCTTCGAGAGCCGCGACGGCACGCGCGTGCCGATGTTCATCACGCGCCGCAAGGATACGAAGCTCGACGGCAGCAACCCGACGCTGCTGTACGGCTACGGCGGCTTCGACGTCTCGCTGACGCCGTCCTACAGCGCCGCGATGGCGGCCTGGCTCGAGCTGGGCGGCATCTACGCGGTCGCGAACCTGCGCGGCGGCGGCGAGTACGGCGCGGACTGGCACGACGCCGGCACCAAGGCGAAGAAGCAGAACGTGTTCGACGACTTCATCGCCGCGGCCGAGTGGCTCATCGCGAAGGGCTATACCGTCGCCTGCGAAGCTGGCGATCCACGGCCGCAGCAACGGCGGCCTGCTGGTCGGCGCGGTGATCGCGCAGCGGCCGGAGCTGTTCGGCGCGGCGCTGCCCGGCGTCGGCGTGATGGACATGCTGCGCTACCACACGGCGAGCGCGAACGCCTACGCCTGGTCTTCCGACTACGGCACGGTGGAGGACGCGGAGCAGTTCCGCGCGCTGCGCGCGTATTCGCCGGTGCACAACCTGAAGCCGGGCCGCTGCTACCCGCCGACGCTCGTGACGACGGCGGATCACGACGACCGCGTCGTGCCCTGGCACAGCTTCAAGTTCGCCGCGGCGCTGCAGCATGCCCAGGCCTGCGGCAAGCCCGGTGCTGATCCGCATCGAGACCCGCGCCGGCCACGGCGCCGGCAAGCCGACCTGGATGCAGGTGGAAGACTGGGCCAACCAGTGGGCGTTCGTGGCGAAGGCCCTCGGCATGCGGCCGGCGGAAAGCTGAAGTCGAGGGGAAGCTTTCAAAGGAAGGGGACTGTCGCTTCAGCACCGCGAAGGTCCGTTCAGTTGCTGCGAGTCCTTTCGCTCGAAGGGGACTGTCCCCGTCCTTGCTGAAGCTGCGCAGTCCCTTCGGCGTCGGGGATCTCGGCAGGCTCTCCGGGAATCGCGTTCTTTTCGCTGAACCACCCGCCGAGGTCGATGACCTTGCAGCGCTCGCTGCAGAACGGGCCGCCAGGCGTTGCCGCTCCATTCGCGGCGCGTGCCGCAGCGGGGGCAGGGGACTTCGTGCGCCATCGCCGTCAGTAGCAGATCGCCAGGACGAACTGGATGTCCTCGTTCGCCTGCACGGGCCGGCTGTGCACGCTGTTCCAGCGCAGGAAACGCAGCGAGGAGCGGTGATGGCTGCCGCTCACCTCGGGATAGAGGCGCGAGCCGCCCGGCAGCGTGATGCGCAGGAGCTGCACCGGCCGGTCGCGTTCGAAGACGATCTGGAAACTGCCGCCGGGCGCCTTCTCCTCGGTCGGCCGCGCATTCTCGCGCGTGATCCAGAGCAGCTCCGAGATCGACTCGCACAGCGGGCGGATGGTCGCGATCCAGGCCGCGAGGTCGGCCTCGCGCGCGTCCGCGTCGAGCGAGAGCCAGTGGTAGAAGTCCGGCAGGTCGAACTCGCAGGTCCCGCCCGGGATCGCGCTGCGGTGCTTGATGGCGTTCAGGAACTCCGACTCGCGCAGCTTCTGCATGAAGTTCGCGCCGGCCGCGTTCAGCTCCTCGCGCCGGCGCATGAGCGCGGCCAGCACCGCGCGCAGCCGCGCGCCGTCCACGCCCGGCCGGTTCTGGTAGTCGCGCAGGGTGGACATCTGCCGCTCGAGTTCCTTGAGCACGTCGCCGCGCGCATCGCCGCGCGAGGTGATGGCCAGGATCTCGAGCAGGCCCACGACGGCGGACCGGCTCGACCAGGCATTCGGCAGGCCGGCGTGGTAGGAGAGCTGCTGCCACAGGAATTCGAGGCGCATGAAGGCGCGCATCCGCTCGTTGAGCGGCTGCTCATAGACGATCGGCTCCGAATCGGGCCTCTGTTCCGGCGCGGCTTCAAACATGTGCCTATTCTGCGGCAGTGCTTCCATGGGCGTAAACCTTGTCGGTGTGACGTCCGGCACGCTTGGCGCGTGCGAATCTCAGTGTTGGCGGGCCAGGTCGCGGTATTGGCGGTCCAGCTCGGCCACCCGGGCCGGCAGGTCCGTCGCCGCCCCGCCGTTGTCGATGACGTCGTCCGCAGCCGCCAGGCGCCGCTCGCGCGTCGCCTGGGAGTCGAGCATGCGCATGGCGTCCTCCCGCGAAGCCCCGTCGCGGGCCATCAGGCGCCGGATCTGCGCCTCCTCGGGGCAGTCGACGACCAGCACGCGATCCACGAGGTGCTCCAGCCCGGCCTCGACCAGCAGCGGAATGGCGAAGACCTGGTAGGGGCCCGGCGTGACGCCGGCCTGGCGCTCGAGCTCGCGGACGATCTCCGGGTGCAGGATCGACTTCGACCTCGCGCCGCGTCGTCGCGTCGGCGAAGATCCGCCGCCGCAGTTCCGCGCGGTCGAGCCGGCCCTCGTCGTCCAGGATGCCGCCGCCCTGCGCGGCGACCAGCGCCGCGAGCGCATGACTGCCGGGCACGACGACTTCGCGCGCGATCACGTCCGTGTCGAGCACGGCCGCACCGCGGGCGGCGAACAGGTCCGCGACCGTCGACTTGCCGCTCGCGATTCCGCCGGTGAGGCCGATGCGCAACATCGCAGGCTCAGCCGAGCCCGGCAAAGCGCAGGTAACGCTCGACGATGACAGGGCCCCAGAGCATCGCGATCCACGCCGCGCCGGCGAGGTAGGGTCCGAAGGGAATCGGCACGCCGCGCCCGAGCCGGCTCGCCGCCATCATCGCGATGCCGACGGCCGCGCCGACGAAGGCGGCGAGCAGCAGCACGAGCGGCAGCATCTGCCAGCCGAGCCAGGCGCCGATCGCGGCGAAGAGCTTGAAGTCGCCGTAGCCCATGCCTTCCTTGCCGGTGACGAGCCTGAACAGGTGGAAGACGAGCCACAGGAAGACATAGCCGCCGGCCGCGCCGATGACCGCGTCGCGCAGCGCCGCCGGCGGCGCCGCGTCGCCCGCGCCGGGCCACAGGCTGGCGACGAGGCCGATCCACAGGAGCGGGACGGTGAGGATGTCCGGCAGGAGCTGGCGGTCGATGTCGATGCCGGTCAGCGCGATGAGGTAGGCGGTGAACAGGCAGGCGAGCACCGCCGAGGGCCCGAAGCCGAATCGCCAGGCCGACCGCCGCGAAGGCAATGCCGGTTGCCAGTTCGACGACCGGATAGCGGACGGAAATCGCCGCCCGGCAGGCCGCGCAGCGGCCGCGCAGCAGCAGCCAGCTCAGGACCGGGATGTTGTGAGCGGCGCGGATCGGCGCCTGGCAGGCCGGGCAGCGCGAGCGGGGCCGCACCAGGTTGTAGGGCTCGGGCTCGGCCGGCGGCGGCCCTGCCGTCGAGATCGGCCGCCTGCGCGCGCCACTGCCGCTCGAGCACGAGCGGCAGGCGGTGGATGACGACGTTCAGGAAGCTGCCGATGGCGAGCCCGACGAGGCCCGCGACCACCGCGAACAGGGCGGGATTCGCCGCGAGCAGCGCCACGAGCGAAGCCTCGGTCAGACCACGGCGCCCATCTTGAAGATCGGCAGGTACATCGCGATGACGAGTCCGCCGACCAGCACGCCGAGGATCGCCATGATCAGCGGCTCGAGCAGCGACGACAGGCCGTCGACCGCGGTGTCGACCTCTTGCTCGTAGAAGTCGGCGACCTTGGCGGACATCGCGTCGAGCGAGCCCGATTCCTCGCCGACCGCGATCATCTGGATGACCATGTTCGGGAACAGGCCCGGTGTTCTCCATCGCGCGCTGCAGGCGCTGGCCGGTCGCGACTTCGTCGCGCATCCGTAGCACGGCCTGCTCGTACACGATGTTGCCGGTCGCGCCGGCGACCGATTCCATGGCCTCGACGAGCGGCACGCCGGCCGAGAACATCGTCGAGAGCGTGCGCGCGTAGCGCGCGATCGCGGACTTGTCGAGGATCGGCCCGATGATCGGGAGCTTCAGCGATCGCGCGGTCGATGAAGTGCCTGAACGCCGCGGAGCGCTTCTTCATGCTGCATGAAGAAGATGACGCCGCCGCACGATCAGCATGCCCATCCACCAGCCCTGTTCCTGCACGAACTTCGACAGGTCGATGACGATGCGCGTGAAGGCGGGCAGGTCCGCGCCGAAGCCCTGGAACAGCGACTCGAACTGCGGGATCACGAACAGCAGCAGGATCAGGGTCACGACGACCGCGACCGCGAGCACGGCGGCCGGGTAGAAGAGGGCCTTCTTGATCTTCTTCTTGAGGGCCTCGGTCTTTTCCTTGTAGGTCGCGACCTTGTCGAGCAGCGACTCGAGCGCGCCCGCCTGCTCGCCGGCCTCGACCAGGTTGATGAAGAGGTCGTCGAAGTAGAGCGGGTGCTTCCTGAGCGACTCGTGCAGCGAGCTGCCGCCCTCGATCGACTGCTTGATCTCGAGGATCAGCTTCTGCATCGCCGGGTTCTCGTGGCCGACGCCGACGATCTCGAAGGACTGCACCAGCGGGATGCCGGCCGCCATCATGGTCGCGAGCTGGCGGCTGAAGATCGCGATGTCCATGGGGGAGATCTTTCCCCCGCCGCCGAACAGCTTGCGGTGCTTGCTGACCTTGGTCGGGATTATGTTCTGGCGACGCAGGTCCGCGCGCGCCTGATTCTCGTTGACCGCGAGAATCTTGCCGCGGATCTTGTTGCCCTTCTTGTCCTTGCCCTCCCAGTTGAACTGGAGGTCCCTGGCAGCAGCTGCGCTAGGCGGCATGGTGTCGGTCGTCCTCTATCCTGACTTCCGGATGTTAACGCCCGGAGGAATCACTCAACTGTGACGCGGTTGACTTCTTCGAGGGTCGTCATCCCGTCCATGACCTTCTTGAGCCCTGCCGTACGCAGGTCCCAGACCCCGTTCTTGCGGGCCTCGGCGGCGATATGGGGGGCGTTGCCGCCCTCCAGGATGATCCGGCCGATGGACTCCGTGACGGGCAGCACCTCGTAGATGCCGACCCGGCCCTTGTAGCCGTCCGTGCACTGGGAGCAGCCCACGTGCTTGTAGACCTTGAATCCCTGGGTCGCGATCTGCTGCTCGGTGAAGCCCTCGCGCAGCAGCGCGTCGTGCGGCAGGTCGAAGGGCTGCTTGCAGGCGGAGCACAGCCGCCGCGCGAGGCGCTGGGCGATGATGAGGCTCACGGAGGTCGCGATCGCGTAGGGCTTCACGCCCATGTCGATCATGCGCGTGAGCGTCTGCGGTGCGTCGTTCGTGTGCAGCGTCGAGAGCACGAGGTGGCCTGTCTGCGCGGCCTTGATGGCGATCTCCGCCGTCTCGAGGTCGCGGATCTCGCCCACCATGATCACGTCCGGGTCCTGGCGCAGGAAGGCGCGCAGCGCCGAGGCGAAGGTGAGACCGACCTTCGGGTTCACGTTGACCTGGTTCACCCCCGGCAGGACGATTTCCGCCGGGATCCTCGGCGGTCGAGATGTTCGTGTCCTCGACGTTCAGGATCGCAAGCCCGGTGTAGAGCGACACGGTCTTGCCGCTGCCGGTCGGGCCGGTCACCAGGATCATGCCCTGCGGCTTGGCGAGCACCTTGAGGTAGAGCTCTTTCTGGAACGGCTCGTAGCCGAGCGCGTCGATGCCCATCATCGCCGTGCTGGCGTCGAGGATGCGCAGCACGATCTTCTCGCCGAACAGCGTCGGGCAGCTCGAGACGCGGAAGTCGATGGAGCGGTTCTTGGACAGCCGCATCTTGATGCGGCCGTCCTGCGGAACGCGCCGCTCGGCGATGTCGAGCCGCGACATGACCTTCAGGCGCGCCGCGAGCTTGGTCGCGAGCTGCACGGGCGGCTGGGCGATCTCGCGCAGCACGCCGTCGATGCGCAGGCGGATCCGGTAGTACTTCTCGTAGGGCTCGAAGTGGATGTCGGACGCGCTCTTGCGGATCGCGTCGAGCATGATCTTGTTGACGAAGCGGACGATCGGCGCGTCCTCGATGTCGTCGCGCCCGCCGTCCGTGTCCGCCCCGTCATCGGCGTGCGAGGACACGTCGAGGTTCTCGAGGTCGAAGTCCTCGTCGCCCCCGCCCAGCGAGGGCATCTGCGTGTCGACCTGCTCGATCGCCTTCTGCACCGCGCGCTGGAGCTTGTCGTCCTCGACGACGACGGCCTCGATCGACAGGCCGGTCTGGAACTTGATCTCGTCGACCGCGTGCAGGATGGTCGGGTCCGAGACGCCGACGTGCAGGCGCTTGCCGCGCTTGACCAGCGGCAGCACGCGGTGCTTCGCCAGCAGCTTCTCGTTGACGAGCCGGATGATGTCGATGTCGGTCGCGACCGCGTCGAGGTCCAGGAGCGGCATGCCGAATTCCTGGGCCGCGGCGATGGCGATGTCGCGGGCGGAGGCCATGTCGTGGGACACGAGCCAGCTGACCAGGTGGGTCTTGCGCTCGCGCGAGCTCGCGATCGCGTCCAGCATGGCCGCTTCCTCGACCAGGCCGTCGAGCACGAGCCGCTGCGGGAGGCCTGTCAGGACCCCCCGGACCGCGCCCGCCGCTGCTGCGCTATCGTTCAAATACCCGCTCCGGACAATGCCTTACCCCTGAGTCTGTAGCCTAACCCAGTGCGCCAGCAATTGTTAAATGAGCTCGAATGCTCCCATAGTGCGGCCCCCAAGCGCTTGACTGGGTTCACATTCGGGGGAGTCCGGGTGCTCGGACCGAGCTCCCCCGGAAAACGCGCCTGGAGCGCCTCCCAAAGCCGCTCTGGCCTCGGGATCCGCCTGCGCGTCCGGAGGACCCTCCAGGACCCTCGGCCGCGGGTCACCGGCGGGCACGAAGAGATACCGCGGGGGCCCGCCCGGGGCCCCTGGAATGGCTGCCAGCAGGGCCTCGGCGCTGATCGCGCGCCCGTTGCTTTTGGGCCATCAGCGCCGGGAGGCGCTCCGGCCGGAACTGCACCCGGCCGGACGCCGGGTCGAGTTCGTAGTAGATCGACCGCTTCGTCGACGATGCCTGACGCTTCGTAGCGGCCGGCGAGCGTGCCTGGCGTATTGAAGTCCGTCTCGGTGAAGCGGATGCGTGCGGCGAGTTCCGCGGCCGCGCGCCGGCTCGGCGAGGTAGGGCACGAGCGAGATGCCGTCGACGCCGGGCGGCGCCGAGCCCGTGGCGAGTTCTTCGAGGGTCGGGCGCAGGTCCTCGAGCGTCACCGGCCAGTCGTGGCGAACCGGCTTGGGCCCGGCAGTCGCGCGTCGCCGTAGGCGCGCATGGCAAGCAGCACGTGGTACTGGTGCGGGCTCAGGACGCTCGTGCCGTGGCCCCACAGCGAGTTCCAGAGCGTCGCGGCTGTTCCCCGTTCCGCGCAGCATCGAGTCGCGTCGGTCCGCCGAGCGCCTCGCCATGGTCGGAAAGCAGCACGACGATCGCGTTGTCGAGCACGCCCTTGGCGGCCAGCAGCTGCATGACCTGCTCGAACTGCCGGTCCACGTCGCTCGATCGCGCGGCGATACGCAGGGCGATACTGCTGCGGCGTGCCGGGCGTGCGGCATGCCGGACCAGCTGTAGGGCCAGTGCGCGAGCGTCAGGTGGATCGCGATCAGCGACGGCACCGACGACGACGAGTTCGCGCTCGAGCCGCGCGACGAAGTCGTCCGGGTCGGTAGGTGACGTGTGCGGCGCGGTTCGCGTGATTCGAGGGAAAGAGCCAGCGGCCGGCCCGGCGTTCTCGCGACCAGGTTGACGAGCGGCATGGTCGCCCGCGTAGCCGAGCAGGAAATCGACGGCGCCGACTGGGGGCGTGATCACGCGGTCGAAGCCGAACGATTCATCGATGTTCGCGAAGCGGACTTCGTCCGTCGCATAGAGCGTGCGATAGCCGGTCGCGCGCAGCGCGTCCGCCAGCGTCTCGCCTTCCTGGACCAGCGTGCGCGGCATCAGGTTGACGCGGGCATTCGTCGCCACCGGGTGGCGACCGGTCAGGATCGAGACCCAGGACCCGTAGGTGCGGGCCAGCGGCGTGGTGGTATCCGTAAATCGATGCGCGCCTGTCAGGAAGCGGTCGATGTGCGGGGTGACCGGCGGTGTTTCGGCCGACTGTACGAGGTCATTGCGCAGCGAATCGACGCCGATGATGACGAAGTGGGGTCGAGCGGGGTCGCGCAGTCCCGGCGAACCGACTGAATCGGCGCGAAATGGCACGAATGCGGCAGCAACGACGAGCACGATCGCGCAGCCGGCCGTCAGGAGCGGCCAAGGCCGCTGCCAGTCAGCGCGCACTAAGGCACGCACACCCAGCAGGAGAATCAGGGCAGCGGTGGCCGCGAGCGCAAGCGTAGCGGGCTTGAATCCTGCGACATCGTGTCGCGAGCCAGGACTGTTCGTCCGCGAAGATCGAGGCCGGATACCAGGCGACGTTGGCGGCCATCAGCGAGGCGCGACCAGCCACATGAACCAGCCGGCGATGAGCCAGCCGCGACGGGCGATCGGGACCTCCGCCATGGCCGCTTCCGTCAGGCGTGCGAGCGCGAAGGCCAGCGAGTCCGAGCAGGGCGTGACATAAACAGCGAGCGCCGCGCCGAAGGCCAGCAGTTGCCGGCCCAGCACGCCGCCGAGGGCATCCTGGACGCTCAGGGAAAGCGTGACACGGTCATTCGGCAGGATGAGTTCGAGTTCGCGCGAGGACCCACCAGGCACAGCCCGCCAGGAAAGCCATCGCGAGCAACTGGCTCAAGGCCAGGCCCGACCAGCGCGAAACCGGGCGGTGCGCGCCTGCGCCGGACGCAGAAAAAACAAGGCCCCTGCGAGCAGGGGCCTTGCCGGTCCGGCCGAATTGCCGGTCCATGAGGTCAGGGCTTACGAACCGCCGAAGCCCGCGCGGCAGGAAGCCGGCATGTGCTTGTCGCTCAGGATGCGGTCGTGCCCGCAACCGAGTCGTTGCCCGCGCCGTCAGGCGTCCGAGTTCGTCGCTCGTGCCGTCGCGGCTGCGTCCGCAGTTACCACACGCCAGACCACGTCGCCGTTGTTGTTGGTGAACGGCTGGATCGCGAGCGTCGCGTCTGCGATGCGCGAGTTCGCGTCACGGCCGTAGATGACCTGATCGTGCCCGTTCAGCACGTCGATCGACAGGACGTAGCGACCCGACTTGTCGGTCATTCGCAGCCGCCGAACCGAGGCCCGCTTCCTGCGAGGTCTGTCGGCCAGTCGCCGGTCTGCGCGGCGTACTCAGCGACGCCCGCCTTGACGTCCGACGCGAGGGTCAGGCCTTCCGACACCTGCGCGCGGATCGTGTAGTCCTGGTACGCCGGAATAGCGATGGCGGCCAGGATGCCGATGATGGCCACCACGATCATCAGTTCGATGAGCGTGAAGCCCTTCTGGAGAGTCTTCATTGTCCAATAACTCCTTTGACTAACAAGGGCGGCGCTCATGCGCCGATGCAACCCAGATACAGCAAGGATCATGCCAAGCCGGCCGGCCGTCGTAAGTGACGGACTTGGCAGTATTTTTTGGCAGTTGTCAGAAGATCGTCGGGGTCTGGCGACGCGCCGACGGACGTGCCGCGTCACAAAGTGACGCTGCAGTGTCACTCGATGCCCGAGTTTCTTGATGCGGTAGCGCAGCGCCCGGAAGCTGATGCCGAGCGCGCGGGCGGCGGCCGTCTTGTTGTAGCGGGCGTCCTCCAGGGCCTTGCGGATCGAGGCGCGCTCCATGTCCTCGAGCGTCTGCGGCAGCGTGCCCGGCCGGTGCGGCGGCACGGAATCCTCGAAGGTCGGCGGCCCGCGCAGCTCGATGTCGTCGGGCCGGATCACCGCCCCGTCGCAGAGCGTGAGCGCCCGCTCGATCACGTTCTCGAGCTCGCGGACGTTGCCCGGGAAGTCGTGGCTCGCGAGCAGTTCCATGGCCTCGTCCGAGATCGCGGGCGGCGCCATGCCGAGCCGCGCGGCGAAGCGCTGGGTGATGGCAGCCGCGAGGACCGGCACGTCGGCGAGCCGGTCGCGCAAGGAAGGCACGCGCATCTCGATCACGTTGATGCGGTAGTAGAGGTCCTCGCGGAAGCGTCCCGCGGCGACGAGCTCGCCGAGGTCGCGGTGGGTCGCGGAGAGGATGCGCACGTCCACCGGCTGCTCGCGCTGGTCGCCGACCGGCCGGGCGGTCTTCTCCTGGATCAGGCGCAGGAGCTTCACCTGCATCACGAACGGCAGGTCCGCGACCTCGTCGAGGAACAGCGTGCCGCCCTCGGCGGCCTGCACGAGGCCGAGCTTGTCGGCGACCGCGCCGGTGAAGCTGCCGCGCCGGTGGCCGAACAGCTCGCTCTCCATCAGTTCGGACGGGATCGCGCCGCAGCTCACGGGCACGAAGGGCGCGTCCTTGCGCGGCCCCGACTCGTGGATCAGGCGCGCGACCAGCTCCTTGCCGGTGCCGGACTCGCCGGTGATGTGCACCGGGGCCTGGCTGCGCGCCACGCGCCCGATCATCGCGCGCAGCTTCTGCATCGGCTCGGAGTCGCCGAGCAGGCGGCGCCCGCCGTCCGCGCCGCGGCGGCTGTCGGACAGCTTGAGCGCCTGGTTGACGAGCTTGCGCAGGTCCGCGATGTCGACCGGCTTGCGCACGAAATCGAAGGCGCCGAGCTTCAGGGCGAGCACCGCCGACTCGACGTGGCCGTGGGCCGTGATCACCGCGACCGGCAGTTCCGGGCGCCTCGCTCTGGATCCACTCGATGAGCTGAGTGCCGTCGCCGTCCGGCAGGCGCAGGTCGGTCAGGCACAGCGCATAGTCCTGCCGCGACTGGAGCTCGCGCCGGGCCGAGGCGAGGTCGTGCACGGCGCTGGAATCCACGCCCATGCGCGCGAGCGTCAGCGACAGCAGCTCGCAGAGGTCCGGCTCATCGTCGACGATCAGGGCGCGCGGGTTCGCCATGGCCTCAGGTCTGCTCCCAGCGCTGCGGGTCCGCGAACACGATGCGGAAGGTGCTGCCGCCGCCGGTGCGCGGCTCGTAGACGAGCAGGGCGCGGTTGCACTGCGCAAGCTCGCGCGCGATGAAGAGGCCGAGGCCCGTGCCGCTGGCGCGCGAGGTGAAGAACGGCTCGAAGATCCGGTCGCTGATGGTCGAGTCGATGCCGGGCCCGCGATCCAGCACCTCGAGGAAAGGACGGTTGCTGCCGGCGAGCCGCCCGATGCGGATCTCGACCTTGTCCTCCGCGGACTTCACCGAGTAGCGGAAGGCGTTCTCGCAGAGGTTCCAGAGGATCTGCCGCAGGTGCGAGGGATCCACGCGCACCTCGAGGTCGGCGTCCGGCGACCTCGGCCTCGAGCTGGCCCTGCTCGTGGCCGCCGGTGCTGACGAATTCCTGGACGAAATCCGCGATCCACTCCGCGAGCGGCATGCGTTCCGGGCGCGTGCTTTCGCGCCGCGCGAGCTGCTGCACGTTGCCGATGATCGTGCTGACGCGCTCGGTGTTCGCCCGGATGATGTCGCTCATGCGCTTGCTCGACTCCGAGAGCCCGGGCTCCTCGAGCAGCAGCTGTGCCGCGTGGCTGATGGCGCCGACGGGATTCCGGATCTCGTGGGCGATCGAGGCTGACAGCCGGCCGAGGGCCGCGAGCCGCGTCTGGTGGATGCGGTCGTCGAGCGCGGTCAGGTCCTCGAGGAAGATCAGCACCGGCGGCGGCTGGCCCTGCCCGAGCGGCGCAAAGTGCGGGCGCACTTCGCGCAGGCCGTCGACGGCCAGCAGGTTGCCGCCGACCGTGTCGGTCACCGGCGCACTCTGGCGCCACATGGCGAGGAGATACAGCAGCCGCGGCGACACCTCGCCGAGCAGCGCGTCGGACTTCGCCTCGGTGCCGAGGATCTGGCGCGCGGACTCGTTGATGAGCCGGATGCGGTCGTGCTCGTCGACGACCACGAGGCTCTCGCGCAGCCGCTCGACGATGTACTGCGAGAGCTCCGCGAGGTTCGCGAGGTCGAGGTTGCGCTGGCGCACCAGCGCCTCGCTCTCGCGCAGGCGGTTCGCGAGCGGCGCGACGGCGAGCGCGGCGATCAGGATGACGCCGCCCAGCAGGCCGGCCTGGGTCAGGTCCGAGGAGTCGGACACGCCGGACAGCGACAGCATGATCTGCTGGCCGAGCACGCACAGTGCCGCGATCGCGCCGATCATCGTCGCCGTGCGCCTGGACAGGAGGATGCTCACCGCCGTGACCGGCAGGATGAGCAGCAGGCCCGCGCCGCTGCCGGCGCCGCCGCTGGTGACGAGCAGCGCCGTGACGGCGACGATGTCGAAGGCGACGTGGATGAAGGCCTGGGCGTGCAGGCTCGGCCAGCGCGTCTTCAGCAGGCCGATGCAGACGACGCCGGATGCGAACCAGCCGACGAGCGTATACATGAAGAGAGCCGGCGAGACCGCGCCGAGGAGCTGTGCCCGCGATGCCAGGAGGGCGAGCGCGACCAGGACCGACGGGATGACGAGCCGGTAGAGGTTGAGCAGCCCGAGCACGCGCCAGGCGAGTTCCGGATCGCCCGCCGTTTTCTCGATTTCCGCCGGCATTTTCACGCCCGGCACTTTACCACGCAGCTTCGGCGGCACCCGCGGCACGGCCCGCCTTTGCGACGCGGTTCATGTGAGCCGGTACAATGCTGTGATGAATCTTCACGAATACCAGTCGAAGCGCATCTTCGCCGAAGCCGGCATTCCGGTGCCGGCCGGAAAGGTCGCCGCCACCGAGGCCGAGGCAGTCGCGGCCGCCCGGGAACTGCCGGGGGCGGTGTGGGTCGTCAAGGCGCAGGTCCACGCCGGCGGACGCGGCAAGGCGGGGGGCGTGAAACTCTGCCGCTCGGCCGCCGAAGTCGGCGCCGCCGCCAAAGGGATGCTGGGCGAGCGCCTCGTGACGCCGCAGACGGGAGCCGCCGGCCTGCCGATCAACGAGGTCTACGTCGAGGTCGGCAGCGCGATCGCGCGCGAGCTGTACCTGTCGCCTGCTGCTGGACCGCGAGCGCAGCCGCATCGCCTTCGTGGCCTCGGCCGCGGGCGGCATGAACATCGAGGAGGTCGCGGAGAAGGAGCCGGACAAGATCCTGCGGGTCGACGTCGACCCGGCCGCGGGACTGCAGGGTTTCCAGTGCCGGCGCCTCGCCTTCGGGCTCGGGCTCGCGGGCCCGCAGGTCGCCGAGTTCGAGAAGATCGCGCGAGCGCTCTACCGGCTCTACCTCGAGAAAGACCTTGCGCTGATCGAGATCAACCCGCTGATCGTGACGAAGGACGGCGCGCTGGTCGCGCTGGACGCGAAGATCAACGTCGAGGCCAACGCGATGTTCCGCCAGCCGGCGCTCGCGGCGCTGCGCGATCCCTCGCAGGAAGACCCGATGGAGCGCGAGGCCGCCGAGCACGAGCTCAACTACGTGGCGCTCGACGGCAACATCGCCTGCATGGTCAACGGCGCCGGGCTCGCGATGGCGACCATGGACCTCATCAAGCTGCACGGCGGCGAGCCCGCGAACTTCCTCGACGTGGGCGGCACGGCGACGGCGGAGCGGGTGACGGCGGCCTTCCGGCTGATCCTGTCGAACGAGCGTGCCAAGGCGGTGCTCGTGAACATCTTCGGCGGCATCGTCCGCTGCGACGTCATCGCCGAGGGCATCATCCAGGCGGTGCGGCAGGTCGGCGTCGAGGTGCCGGTGATCGTGCGGCTCGAGGGCACGAACGCGGACAAGGCGCGCAAGCTGCTCGCCGCGAGCAAGCTCTCGATCACGGTCGCGGAGGACGTCGCCGACGCGGCGATCAAGGCCGTACGGCTCGCGCGCGCGCGGAGGTGCGCGATGAGCATCCTGGTCGACCGCAGGAGCCGCGTGATCTGCCAGGGCTTCACCGGCAAGCAGGGCACGTTCCATTCCGAGCAGGCGATCGCCTACGGCACGAACCTGGTCGGCGGCGTGACGCCCGGCCGCGGCGGCACGACCCATCTCGACCGGCCCGTCTTCGACACGGTGCACGACGCCGTGGCGAAGACGACCAGGCCAACGTCAGCGTGATCTACGTGCCGGCGCCCTACGCGGCGGACGCGATCCTCGAGGCCGCCGATGCCGGCATCCGGCTCATCGTGTGCATCACCGAAGGAATCCCGGTCAATGACATGGTGCGGGTGAAGGCCTCGCTCGCCGGCGGCCGCAGCCAGCTGGTCGGGCCCGAACTGCCCGGGCGTCATCACGCCGGGCGAGTGCAAGGTCGGCATCATGCCGGGCTTCATCCACAAGCCGGGGCGCGTCGGCATCATCTCGCGCTCCGGAACGCTGACCTACGAGGCGGTGTTCCAGACCACCAATCTCGGCCTCGGGCAGTCGAGCTGCGTCGGCATCGGCGGCGACCCGGTGCGCGGCCTGAACTTCATCGAGGTGCTCGGCGCTGTTCGAGCGGGACGCGAAGACCGCCGGGATCATCATGGTCGGCGAGATCGGCGGCAGCGACGAGGAGCGGCCGCGGAATACATCCGCCGCCACGTGACCAAGCCGGTCGTCGCCTACATCGCGGGCGTCACCGCGCCCGCGGGCAAGCGCATGGGCCACGCCGGCGCCGTGATCGCGGGCGGCAAGGGGACGGCGGCGGACAAGTACGCCGCGCTCGAGGAGGCGGGCGTCGCGACCGTGCGCTCGCCCGCCGAGCTCGGCAGCGCCATGAAGAAGGCGCTCGCCGCGAAACGCCGCCGCAAGCGCCGGGGCTGATCCCGCGTGCGCATCGCGCTCGCCCAGATTGACGCGACCGTCGGCGACGTCGCCGCCAACGCCGAGCGGATCGCCGCGCGGCTCGAGGAGGCGCGCAAGGCGGGCGCGGCGCTCGTCGCGACACCCGAGCTCGCGCTTTGCGGCTATCCGCCCGAGGACCTGCTGTTCCACCGCGGCTTCCGCCGTCGCGTCGACGAGTCGCTCGCGCGGCTCGCCGACGCGGCGCGCGGCATCGACCTGCTGGTCGGCTATCCGGAGTACTCCGGCGGCGTGCTGTTCAACTCCGCCGCCTGGATCCGCGACGGGCGGCGCATCGCCAATTACCGCAAGCAGCGCCTGCCGAACTACCAGGTCTTCGACGAGAAGCGCTACTTCACGCCGGGCGACGCCTTCGTCACCGTCGAGCTCGGGCGGCGTCCGCGTCGCGCCGCGTCATCTGCGAGGACATCTGGCATGCGGACGTCGCTGCCGGCGCGCGCCGCGCCGGCGCGGACCTCGTGCTCGTGCTGAACGCATCGCCCTACCAGCAGGGCAAGCAGGCCGAGCGCGAGGCAATGCTCGCGGCGCCGCGCCCGCGAGAACGGCGTGCCGTTCGCGTACCTGAACCTCGTCGGCGGCCAGGACGAGCTGGTGTTCGACGGCTGCAGCTTCGCGGTGGACGCGAGCGGGCGCGTCGTGCACCGCGCGCCGGCCTTCGAGGAGTCGCTCACGACCCTCGACGTCGTGCAGGCGGAGCGCGGCTTCGATCTCGAGCCCGAGAGCCTCGCGCCGCTTCCCGGAGCGGGAGGAGAGCGTCTGGCGCGCGATCGTGCTGGGCGTGCGCGATTACGTCGACAAGCACCGCTTCGAGGGCGTCGTGATCGGGCTCTCGGGCGGCGTCGACTCGGCGCTGGTGCTCGCGCTCGCCTGCGATGCGCTCGGCGCCGTCGCGCGTGCAGGCCGTCATGATGCCCTCGCGATTCACGTCCGCGATGTCCGAGAAGGACGCGCGGCGATGGCGCGCGGGCTCGGCGTCAGGTACTCGGTGATCCCGATCGAGGGCATGTACCAGGCGACGCTGGCGGCGCTCGAGCGCGAGTTCCGGGGCCGCGCGCCCGACGCGACCGAGGAGAACATCCAGGCGCGCTGCCGCGGCATGCTGCTGATGGCGATCTCGAACAAGACCGGGCGAATGGTGCTGACGACCGGCAACAAGAGCGAGATGGCGGTCGGCTACGCGACGCTCTACGGCGACATGGCCGGCGGCTTCGCGCCGATCAAGGACTGCAGCAAGACGCTGGTCTGGCGCCTCGCGCGCTGGCGTAATGCCCGCGGGCCGGGCGTCGTGATCCCGCAGCGGATCATCGACCGGCCGCCGACCGCCGAGCTGCGCGAGGGCCAGCTCGACACCGACAGCCTGCCGGCCTACGACGTGCTCGATCCGATCCTCGAGGCCTTCATCGAGGACGACCGCTCGGTGGACGAGATCGTCGCCCTGGGGTTCGAGCGCGCGACGGTCACGCGGGTGCTCGAGATGGTGAAGCGCAACGAGTACAAGCGGCGCCAGGCGCCGCCCGGCGTGCGCGTCAGCGGCCGCGCCTTCGGCCGCGACTGGAGATACCCCATCACGTCGGGGTACCGACCCGGGGAGTCTTAAGAGGGGACAGTCCCCCTTTTTCCTCAAAGCAGGAAAAAGGTGACAGTCCCCTAGTCGTTCCGCCACCAGCGCCGCTTCTGCGTCATGCGGCTTCGTATCCGGGAAATTGAGCGCGAAGACTTCCTGCGAGCGCTCGGCGATGTCGTCGAGTCCGAGCCCCTTGTAGGAGTCGATCATGATCTCGAGCGCTTCCTGGACCGCGGGCGCGCCGTCGTAGTTCTCGATCGTGAAGCGCGCGCGGTCGATCGCGGCGACGTAGGCCTGGCGATCGAGGTAGTGCTTCGCGACGTAGACCTCGTAGTCGGCGAGCCGGTTGCGCAGGTAGACCATCCGCTGCCGCGCGTCCGGCGCGAAGATGCTGTTCGGCCGCTGCTTGATCAGCTGGTCGAAGGCATCGAAGGCGCGTCGCACGTCCTGCGGCGGGCGCTCGTTGAGGTTCGTGCCGAACCAGCGCTCGAGGAAGTTCGGTGCGCGTTCGAAATAGACCAGTCCGCGCATGTACATGGCGTAGTCCACGCGCGGGTGCGTCGGGTTCTCGCGGATGAACTGGTCGGCCGCGTCGATCGCCGACTCCTGCTCGCGCGCGCGGTAGTACGCGTAGATGATGTCGAGCCGGGCCTGCCGCGCTTCCTCGCTGAACGGGAAGCGCGCCTCGAGTGCCTCGTAGTAGCGAACGGCACCGCGGTAGTCGCCCCCCATGAGGAGTCCGTGGGCCTTCTCGAACATGCGCCCGGGCTGAAGGTCCTCTGCGGCGCGCTCCTTGTATCCGCATCCCGCGACTGCGAGCAGGCTGCACGCGACGAGCAGGGCGCGCGCCCTGAAACTGGCTGGCTGCAAAGGACTGGACCCCGACAGTTGGAACGACGCAGTATACCGGCAAAAGACCATTCCCGAGCCGCATGAGTTCCACCCGTCACCAACGCGAATTGCGCCTGGCGCCGAAATCGGCCGGCCGGCGCCTCGACCAGGCGCTCGCCGACGCCCTGCCCGAATACTCGCGCTCGCGCCTGAAGCGCTGGATCGACGACGGGATGCTGCTGGTCGACGGCCGGGTACTGCGCCCGCGCGACATCGTCGCGGGGGGCGAGCGCGTCGTGCTCGATGCGCCGGACGAGGACGCAGTGGCGCCGGCGGCGGAGGTCATCCCGCTCACGATCGCCTGGGAAGACCGCGACCTGTTCGTGGTGGACAAGCCCGCGGGCCTGGTCGTGCATCCCGGCGCCGGCAACGCGGCCGGCACGTTGCAGAACGCACTGCTCGCGCACGATCCGAAGCTCTCGAAGCTGCCGCGCGCCGGCATCGTGCACCGGCTCGACAAGGAGACGTCCGGCCTGCTCATCGTCGCGCGCAACGAACCTGCGCGCACCAAGCTCGCGGCGATGCTCGCGGAACGCGGCATCCACCGCGAGTACCAGGCGGTCTGCGTCGGCGTGATGACCGCCGGCGGCAAGGTGGACGCTCCGATCGACCGGCATCCCGTGGATCGCCTGCGCATGGCCGTGCGCTCGAGCGGGCGCGAAGCCATCACGAATTACCGCGTGATCGAGCGCTACCGGCGCCATACCTGGGTACGCGTGACGCTCGAGACCGGCCGCACCCACCAGATCCGCCTGCACCTGTCGCATGTGGGCTATCCGCTGGTCGGCGACCCGGTCTACGGTCGCCGCCTCCTGCTTCCGCGCGGGGCGACACCCGAACTCGCGGCGGCTTTGCAGGGCTTCCGGCGCCAGGCGCTGCATGCCGCAAAGATCGGCTTCGAGCATCCGCGCACCGGGCGCCCGGTCGAAGTCGAGTCGAAGCTGCCGGCCGACATGCGTGACCTGATCGCCTGCCTCAAGCGGGACCGCGACGCGGCGGCCGGCTGATGTCGGCGCCGGAATGCCTGGTGCCCGACTGGCCGGTGCCGGCCGGCGTGCGCGCAGTGATGACGACGCGACGCGGCGGCGTGAGCGTCGGACCGTACGCGAGCTTCAACCTCGCGACTCACGTGGGCGACGATGGACGCGCCGTCGCGGCCAACCGCCACCGGCTTCGCCACGCACTTGGGCTGCCGGCGGAGCCGGCCTGGCTGGAGCAGGTGCACGGCACGGCGGTTGCCGTGCTCGAGCGGGGACACGCCGGGCCGGCTGACGCGGCGGTCACGTTCAGGCGGGGCGAGGTCTGCGCGGTGCTGGTCGCCGACTGCCTGCCGGTCTTCCTTGCGGGCAGTGCGGGCGACCGCGTCGCCGTCGCGCACGCGGGCTGGCGCGGACTCGCAGGCGGCGTCATCGAGGCGACCGTCGCCGCGCTCGACTGCGACCCGGGATCGCTCGTCGCCTGGCTCGGCCCTTCGATCGGCCCCGATGCCTTCGAGGTCGGCGGCGAAGTGCGCGAGGCATTCCTCGAGCGCGATGCGCAGGCGGCGGGCGCGTTTCGCGCCGGCCGCGCCGGGCGCTATCTCGCGGACCTGCCGGCGCTCGCGCGACGCCGCCTCGCGGCGCTCGGCGTCCGCGAGGTGAGCGGGGGAGGGCTCTGCACGCATGCCGATCCCGGGCGCTTCTATTCCTACCGCCGCGACGGCGTGACCGGCCGCATGGCCGCGCTCGCCTGGCTCGCGTGAGGTAGGCTGTCGCCCGTGTCGACGCTTGCTTCAATCGTGCTCCTCACCGCGGCCTGCGGCGCGCTCTCCGCGCTCGTCGCCGGCGGTTTCATGCTCCTGCCGGCCAGGAACCGGAACGCCCTGCTGCCGCACCTCGTCAGCTTCGCGACCGGCGCCCTGCTCGGCGCCGCGCTGCTGGCGCTGCTGCCGCACGCGCTCGACTCCGGCGCCGGCGCGCACGGCATCGGCATCGCGCTGGCCGGCGGCATCATCGCCTTCTTCGTGCTCGAGAAGATGGTGCTCTGGCGCCACTGCCACGTGGACCACTGCGAGGCGCACGGTCCCGAGCAGCATCACCGCGACCGTGCCTCGGCGACGCTGATCCTCTGGGGCGACGCCTTCCACAACCTGCTCGACGGCGTGCTGATCGCGGCGGCCTTCCTGACCGACCCGCACCTCGGCGTCGTCACGACGGCCGCCGTGTTCGCGCACGAGATCCCGCAGGAAGTCGGCGACCTCGCGATCCTGCTGAACGGCGGCATGTCGCGCCGGCGGGCGCTCGTGCTCAACGTCGCCGTCAGCCTGACCTCGATCGCCGGCGCCGTGATCGCCTGGTTCCTGCTGGCGCAGGCGCTCGAATGGCTTCCCTATGCGCTCGCGATCGCCGCCGCGAGCTTCCTCTACGTCGCGGTCGCCGACCTGATCCCGGGACTGCACCGGCGCGTGGACGCGCGCACGTCGGTCCAGCAGGTCGCGCTCATCGCGCTCGGGATCGTCGTGATCGCGCTCACGCACGGCTTCGCGCACTAAACACTGACCGTGCCGGCGCGCGTGCGTCGCCTGCGGGACTCCCCTCGCTTGCTCAGGGCGGCGACCGCATTCGCTCGCTCGGGGGTCCCGCCACGGCTCGCACGCGCGCGACTCGGGCCGCGGCATCGGTCGACCGACGCGTACGTGACGCCTGCCGCGACGTGCCCGCGCCCGGCTTGGCCCGCCGGGACACCCGAGCGAGTGACTAAAGTTCCGGCGGAACGAGCGAGGGGAGTCCCGGCGGGCCAAGCCCGGGGCGCAGGCGCAGTTACGTCAGGTGTTAAGCCGCAACGCTTCCCGCAAGCCGATGAGCACGAGCTCCGGCACGTGCGCGTCGAACACCTTCTCGTCCTCGAAG
The DNA here is from genome assembly GCA_963823415.1 of uncultured Gammaproteobacteria bacterium. Classification (GTDB taxonomy): domain Bacteria; phylum Pseudomonadota; class Gammaproteobacteria; order Steroidobacterales; family Steroidobacteraceae; genus SCUD01. The sequence goes on from CAWGLJ010000003.1 coordinate 136,533, forward strand.
AGCCGCGCGAACCCGCCCGTGCCGATCAGGATCGTCGGCTTGCCTGCGAAGTACTGCGCCCGGACTTCCGTGCAGAGGTGCTTCAGGATCGCGAGGTTGCCGTGGAAGAGACCCGCCTGGATGCTCTCGACCGTCGAGCGCCCGAGCAGCTCCGGGGGCTTGCGGATCTCGACTTTCGGCAGGCGCGCGGTGCGCGCGTCGAGGCTCTCCATCGCGAGCCGGAGCCCCGGAAGGATCACGCCGCCGAGGTAGTCGCGCTCGCCCGTCAGCGCGTCGATGGTCGTCGCCGTGCCGAAGTCCACGATGATCGCGTTCTGGCCCGGGAACAGCTTCGCGGCGGCGATCGCGCCCGCGATGCGGTCGCTGCCGACCTCGAGCGGGTTGCGGTACTTGATCTTGAGGCCGGTGCGCACGCCGGGCTCCAGGATGAATGGCCGCAGGCCGAAGTACTTCATGCTGGCGTTGCGCACCGAATGGACCATGTCGGGCACGACCGAGCAGATCGCGACCGCGGTGATGGCGGCGGGATCGACGTCGTTCTCGCGCAGCACCTGGCGGCAGAACAGCCCGAACTCGTCCGAGGTGTTCTCCGCGCGCGTGGCGCGGCGGAACTGCAGCACGAGGCTGTCGTCGTCGAACACGCCGCCGTAGATCTGGCTGTTGCCGATGTCGAGGACGAGGATCATCGCGCGCCGCCCTTGACCTGCTCTTCGATCAGCATCGCGAGCGCGGTCGCGAGCTTCTCGCGCCCGACGTAGCGCCGCACGCGGCTGCTGCCGTTCTCGTGCACGAAGAACAGGTGCTCCTCGCCGTCGGCGAGGGTGGACACGTCGTTCTGCACGACGAAGCGGGCGCGGCTGCGCTTCAGCAGTTCGCGCGCCGCCTTGGCCTGGGCGCCCGCGTCGGGGTTGTGCGTCAGCTTGAAGCCGACCAGGATCATCTCGGGATTGCCGGCGTAACCCATGATGCGGTCGATGATCTTGTAGGTCGGCTGCAGCTTCACCGACATTTCGCTGCCCGAGGCGATCTTCGCGTCGGTTTGCGCGTCCGCGACCGCGAAGTCGCCGACCGCCGCCGTGTGGATCACCGCCGCGCAGGCGGTGTCCCGCGCAAGCCGGCGCAAGGCCGTGTCGAGCGAGGCGTGGTCGGTGAAGGACTCCCGGCGCGCGACGCCCGCGGCCTGCACGGAATCCACGCCGGCGACCTGCGTCACCTGGAATCCGCGCGCGACCAGCGCCTCGCAGATCATGGCGCCGGTCCGGCCGCTGCTGAGGTTCGAGATGAAGCGCACGCTGTCGATCGGCTCGCGCGTTGCGCCCGAGGTGACGACGACCTTGCCTTTCATCGCCTGGCCTCCAGCGCCTGCATGACGTGCTTCTCGAGTTCGTCCACTTCCAGCAGGCGTCCTTCGCCCTGTTCGCCGCAGGCGAGCCGGCCGTCGCCCACCGGCAGGATGCGCGCGCCGAAGCCGGTGAGCCGCTCGCGGGAGGCGCGCGTCGCGGGATGGTCCCACATCGTCGCGTTCATGGCCGGCGCGATGAGCCACGGCTTGCGGTCGATCTCCCAGGCGAGGAACAGCGCCCCGATCGCGTCGTCCGCAAGCCCGGCGGCCAGGCGGTTGAGCGAATTTGCCGTGGCCGGGCAGAGCAGGGCGACGTCGGCCCAGCGTGCCAGCCGGATGTGGTCCATCGTGCGGCCTGCCTCGTAGAGATCCGTGAATGGTCGGCGGCCCGTGAGTCCCTCGAGCGTCGCGGCGCCGACGAAACGCAGCGCGCCTTCGCTCGCGACGGTCTCGACCGCCACGCCGCGCTTCACGAGGCGCGAAATGAGCTCGCAGGCCTTGAAGCAGGCGATCGAGCCCGTGAGCTGGAAGAGGACCTTGGGTTCCACGTCATTCGACATTGTCGATCAGCCTCACGTTGCCGAGCCGCACCGCCGCGAGGCGGCGGCCATCGCGGTCCGCGACATAGTCCACGTCGAAGCCCTCGCGCGCCAGTGCATCGGCCGTCTCCGCCGCCGGCAGCCGCTCGGCCATGCTGCGCTCGAGCACGCGATGGAGCGCGGGCGCGCGTGCCCGGTCGGCGGGCGAGAGCAGCCGGTTCCGCGAACTCATCGCGAGCCCGTCGGACTCGCGCAGCGTCGGGCAGCGCACGATGCGCGTGTCGAGGAAGAAGGCGTGCACCAGTCCCTCGACCAGCTCCAGCTGCTGGTAGTCCTTCTCGCCGAAATAGGCGCGGTCGGGGCGCGCGAGCAGCAGGAGCTTCAGGACGACCGTCAGGACGCCGTCGAAATGCCCGGGCCGCGAAGCGCCCTCGAGCTGCAGGCTGAGCGAGTTCTCGGTCACGCGGTAGCGGTAGCCGTCGCGGTAGATCTCTTCCGGGCGCGGCAGGAAGACCAGGTCGCAGCCCGCAGAGCGCAACAGCTCGAGGTCGCGGTCGAGCGTGCGCGGGTAGCTCGCGAGGTCGCCCGGTTCGTTGAACTGCGCGGGGTTCACGAAGATGCTGGCCCAGGCGCGCGCGTTCTCCGCCTTCGCCCGCCGGACCAGCGTGAGATGCCCCTCGTGCAGCGCGCCGAGCGTCGGCACGAGGCCGGTCGCGCCCGCGCCGCGCACGCGGCGATGCTCGACGAGTTCCGCGACGTCCTCGACGATCTTCACGCGTCGTAGCTCTCGGCGGCCGCGGGAAAGCTGCCCTGCTTGACGTCGCTGTCAAAGCGGTCGACCGCCTCGCGCACGGCCGCGGCGCCGTCGAGGTAGGCGCGCACGAACTTCGGGCGATGCCCGCCGGTGAGCCCGAGGAGGTCCTGCAGGACGAGTACCTGGCCGTCGCAGTGGATGCCCGCGCCGACGCCGATGGTCGGGATCCCGACCGCCTGGGTGATGCGCGCGCCGAGCGCCGAGGGCACGCATTCGAGCACGATCGAGAAGCAGCCGAGCGACTCGAGCCGCTTCGCGTCCTCGACGATGCGCGCGGCGGCGTCTTCCGAGCGGCCCTGGACGCGGTAGCCTGCGAGCGCATTGACCGACTGCGGCGTGAGGCCGAGGTGGCCCATCACCGGCACGCCCGAGCCGACGATGGCGGTGATCACGTCCTCGTGGCCCGCGACGCCCTCGAGCTTCACGGCCTGGGCGCCGGCTCGCATGAAGGCCGCGACGGCGTCGAGCGCCGCCGGAATTCCCTTGCGGAAGGAAAGGAAGGGCAGGTCGCCGATCAGGAAGCGCGTCGGCGCGCCGCGGCGAACGGCCGACGTGTGCAGCGCCATCATCTCGACCGTCGCGGCGAGCGTGTCGGGGTGTCCGTGCACGACCATCGCGGCGCTGTCGCCGACCAGGATGCAGTCGATCGCGCTCGCCTCCAGCACGCGCGCGAGGCTCGAGTCGTAGCAGGTGACCATCGAGATCTTGCGCCCGGCGGCCTTTGCGGCCGCGAAGTCGAGGACCGATTTCATGCCCGTTCCCTCCCGGCAGCGGCGATGAAGGCCCGGTAGACGCCTGCGAGCGCCGTGCCGTCGAGCGCCTCGAGGTGCGCCTCGACCGTCTCGGTGTCGCCGCGCGCCACCGGCCCGGTGAGCGCGCCGTCGCTCGCGGCGATCAGGTTCTCGACGATGCGGCGCGGGTAGCTCGCGAGCGCCTCGCGCGGCGCGCCGAAGCGCGTTTCCATCGCGGTGAAGAAATCCCGCCACAGCACGGCGGTGAATCCGCCGGCGAGCGCGCAGAGCGCGTGGTAGTACGCCTTGTCGTCGCTCTTCAACGGGAAGCAGGGATTCGGCAACCGCGGAAAGAGCCTGCGGAATTCGGCGACCGGCTCGGGGTGCGCTTCGTCATGGTCCACGAAGACCGGTATGTCGCGGTAGAAGGCGGGCTCGTAGAGCGCCGAGCGCGAAGCTCATGAGCGGGTGCGTGCCGAACGCGCCCTCGAACGTACGTCCGCCGCAGAAGTGCACGAAGGTCCGGTCGTCGAGTCCCTCGGCGCGCAGGCGCGCCATCGCGGGCGCGATCGCATCGTCGGATACCGCGAGCAGGATGACCGGGCAGCCCTCGAGCGCAGCGGGTGCCGTGACGCCCGGCTTGCCGTTCGGGCGGGCAAGCCGTCGTGACCACAGCTTCCAGGGGATGCCGAGGCTCGTGAAGTAATGGCGCCAATGCCGCGAGAGACGGCCATCCCCGACGAAACCGTAGGGCGACGGCCCGGAATCCGGGCGTTCAGCGGGTACCTGTCCCATGGATCAAGTCCCTGTATCAGCAATCGATTTCGACACCTGTCACGGCCGCCCCGCCGGGGGGTGGTCCGCGCCGCCGCCATTTTAGCGCGATGCACAAAAGGGGACAGTCACCTTTAAAGGTGACTGTCCCCTTTGAGCACCCTTTGAGTAAGCCGTTGAAAATCGCGCTAAATTTACCTCCCTGGCGGGTTGAATCCATGCCCGCCGGCCTCATCCACCGGGCAGGCACGCACCCCGGAGCGCCTCGATGCGACAGGATCGGCTGACGACGAAATTCCAGCTCGCGCTGGCGGATGCGCAGTCGCTCGCGGTCGGCCGCGATCACCAGTTCATCGAGCCGGTGCACCTGCTGCTCGCGCTGCTCGACCAGGAAGGCGGCAGCGCGCGCCCGTTGCTCGATCGCGCCGGCGTCAACGTGAACCTGCTGCGCTCGCGCCTGCTCGAGCAGGTCGGCCGCATCCCGACGGTGGAAGGCGCGGCGGGCGAGGTGCATCCCTCGAACGACCTCCTGAAACTCCTCAACGTCACCGACAAGCTCGCGCAGAAGCGCGGCGACCAGTACATCTCGAGCGAACTGTTCGTGCTCGCGGCCTGCGAGGACAAGGGCACGCTCGGCCGCGTGCTGAAGGACAGCGGCGCCGTGAAAGGCGCCATCGACAAGGCGATCGACGACCTGCGCGGCGGCGAGAAGGTGAACGACGCCGAACGCCGAGGAGCAGCGCGGCGCGCTCGAGAAGTTCACGATCGACCTCACCGAGCGCGCCGAGAAGGGCAAGCTCGACCCGGTGATCGGCCGCGACGACGAGATCCGCCGCACGATCCAGGTGCTGCAGCGCCGCACCAAGAACAACCCGGTCCTGATCGGCGAGCCCGGCGTCGGCAAGACCGCGATCGTCGAGGGCCTCGCCCAGCGCATCGTCAACGGCGAGGTGCCCGAGGGCCTCAAGAACAAGCGCATCCTCGCGCTCGACATGGGCTCGCTGATCGCCGGCACCAAGTTCCGCGGCGAGTTCGAGGAGCGCCTGAAGGGCGTGCTCAACGACCTCGCCAAGCAGGAAGGCCGCGTCATCCTGTTCATCGACGAGCTGCACACCGTCGTCGGCGCCGGCAAGGCCGAGGGCTCGATGGACGCCGGCAACATGCTGAAGCCCGCGCTCGCGCGCGGCGAGCTGCACTGCGTCGGCGCGACCACGCTCGACGAATACCGCAAGCACGTCGAGAAGGACGCCGCCCTCGAGCGCCGCTTCCAGACCGTGTTCGTCGGCGAACCTTCGGTCGAGGACACGATCGCGATCCTGCGCGGCCTCAAGGAACGCTACGCCGTTCATCACAAGGTGGAGATCACCGATCCCGCGATCGTCGCGGCGGCGACGCTCTCGCACCGCTACATCACCAACCGCCAGCTCCCGGACAAGGCGATCGACCTGATCGACGAGTCGGCGAGCCGCATCCGCATGGAGATCGATTCCAAGCCCGAGGAGATGGACCGACTCGAGCGCCGGATCATCCAGCTCAAGATGGAGCGCGAGGCGCTCAAGAAGGAGAAGGACGAGGCGTCGAAGAAGCGGCTCGAGCAGCTCGAGGTGACGCTCGCCGGCCTCGAGAAGGAGTTCTCGGACCTCGAGGAGATCTGGAAGGCCGAGAAGGCCGCGGTCCAGGGCGCGGCCCACATCAAGGAAGAGATCGAGCGCGCCAAGCTCGAGATCGAGGCCGCCAAGCGCGCCGGCAACCTCGCGCGTGCGTCCGAGATCCAGTACGGAAAGATGCCCGACCTCGAGAAGCGCCTGAAATCCGCCCAGGATGCCGAGTCGAAGGCGCCGACCCTGGTGCGCAACAAGGTCACGGAAGAGGAGATCGCCGAGGTCGTCTCCAAGTGGACCGGCATCCCGGTCTCCAAGATGCTCGAGGGCGAGCGCGAGAAGCTGCTCAAGATGGAGCAGGAGATCGGCAAGCGCGTCGTCGGCCAGGAAGAGGCGGTTCGCAGCGTCGCGGATGCGATCCGTCGCAGCCGCGCGGGCCTCGCCGACCCGAGCCGCCCGAACGGGTCCTTCCTGTTCCTCGGCCCGACCGGCGTCGGCAAGACCGAGCTCACCAAGGCGCTCGCCGAGTTCCTCTTCGACACCGAGGACGCGCTGGTGCGCATCGACATGTCCGAGTTCATGGAGAAGCACTCGGTCGCGCGCCTGATCGGCGCGCCGCCGGGCTACGTCGGCTACGAGGAAGGCGGCTACCTGACCGAGGCCGTGCGCCGCCGGCCCTATTCCGTGATCCTGCTCGACGAGATCGAGAAGGCGCACCACGACGTGTTCAACGTGCTGCTGCAGGTGCTCGACGACGGCCGCCTGACCGACGGGCAGGGCCGCACCGTGGACTTCCGCAACACCGTCGTGATCATGACCTCCAACCTCGGCTCGCAGGTCATCCAGGAGATGGCGGGCGAGGACAACTACGACGCAGATGAAGAAGGCGGTGCTGGAGATCGTCTCGCAGCATTTCCGCCCGGAGTTCATCAACCGCATCGACGACATCGTCGTGTTCCACCCGCTCGCGCGCGAGCACATCCGCCGGATCGTCGGCATCCAGACCGGGTACCTGCGCCGCAGGCTCGCCGAGCGCGACATCCGCATCGAGCTCGACGACGCGGCCATGGACCTGCTCGGCGCCGCCGGCTTCGACCCGGTGTACGGCGCAAGGCCCCTGAAGCGCGCGATCCAGCAGCAGCTCGAGAATCCCCTGGCGCAGCAGATCCTGTCCGGCGGATTCGGCCCCGGCGACCTGATCCGCGTGAACGTGAAGGACGGCGCGCTGGTTATGCGAAAATAGCCGGCGAGGGAGTTCGCCGATGCCGTTTTACGAATACCAGTGCGGTGCCTGCGGGCACCACCACGAGGAACTGCAGAAGATCTCGGCCCGGCCGCTGCGCAAGTGCCCGGCCTGCGGCCGGTCCGCGCTCAAGCGCCTGGTGTCGGCACCGGTCTTCCGCCTGAAGGGCGGCGGCTGGTACGAGACCGACTTCAAGAACGACAAGGAAGGGAAGCGCAACATCGCGGGCGACAAGGAGCCGGCGCCGGAGAAACCGGCCGAGAAACCGGCGGAGAAGGCGGCCGATAAGCCGGCTGACGCGAAGGCCGAGGCAAAGCCGGCCGAGAAGAAGGCCGAGTCCGCGGCAAAACCGGCAGCACCCGGCAAGCGCAAGCCGACCCGGGCCAAGGCCGCCCGGCGCCGCCCGGCGCGGCGCTAGCGCGGTTGCCACGGCCGCCGCCCGGCACGTAACATCGCGCGCTTTGTCCATGCGCACACACTACTGCGGAGAAGTCGACGAATCCCTGGCGGGTCGCACCATCGAGGTGGCCGGCTGGGTGCACCGTCGCCGTGACCACGGCGGCGTGATCTTCGTCGACCTGCGCGACCGCTCCGGGCTCCTGCAGGTCGTCTTCGACCCCGACACGCCGGAAGCCTTCAAGTCGGCCTCGCATCTCGGCCGCGAGTACTGCATCCAGGTGCAGGGCAAGCTGCGTGCGCGTCCGGCGGGCACCGGCAACGCGAACCTCACCTCGGGCCAGGTCGAGCTGCTCGCCGCGAAGCTCGTGATCCTGAATCCCTCCGCGACGCCGCCGTTCTCGCTCGACGAGGAAGTCGGCGAGGAGCTGCGGCTCAAGCACCGCTACATCGACCTGCGCCGCGACGTGATGCAGGAGCGCCTGCGCCGGCGCCACGCGATCACGCGCGCGATGCGCGAGTACCTCGACGACCACCACTTCGTGGACATCGAGACGCCGATGCTGACGAAGGCGACGCCGGAAGGCGCGCGCGACTACCTCGTGCCTTCGCGGACGCACCCCGGCAAGTTCTTCGCGCTGCCGCAGTCGCCGCAGATCTTCAAGCAGCTGCTGATGATGAGCGGCTTCGACCGCTACTACCAGATCGTGCGCTGCTTCCGCGACGAGGACCTGCGTGCCGACCGGCAGCCGGAGTTCACGCAGCTCGACATCGAGACCTCGTTCCTGACGCAGGAACAGGTCATGGCGCTGATGGAGGCGCTGATCCGCCACGTGTTCTCGCGCGTGCTGAAGATCCAGCTGCCGGACCCGTTCCCGCGGCTCAAGTACGCGGACGCCATGCGGCGCTTCGGCTCCGACAAGCCGGACCTGCGCGTGCCGCTCGAGCTCGTGGACGTCGCGGACCTGGTGCGCGATTGCGAGTTCAAGGTGTTCGCGGCGCCCGCCGCGGACCCGGACGGCCGCGTCGCGGCGCTGCGGGTCCCGCGCGGCGGGGATCTCACGCGCAAGCAGATCGACGACTACACGGCTTATGTCAGCCGGCACGGGGCGCGCGGCCTCGCCTATATAAAGGTGAACGACGCCGCCAGGGGCCGCGACGGGCTGCAGTCGCCGATCCTGAAGTTCCTGCCGGATGCGGCGATCGCGGGCATCCTCGAGCGCACGCGGGCCGAGACCGGCGACCTGGTGTTCTTCGGCGCCGACAAGGCCAAGGTCGTGAACGACGCGCTCGGCGCGCTGCGGCTGCAGCTCGGCCGCGACCTCGGCCTGGTGGAAGAGGGCTGGCGCCCGCTGTGGGTGACCGACTTCCCGATGTTCGAGTGGGATCCGGATTCGAAGCGCTGGATGGCGATGCACCATCCGTTCACTTCGCCCGTGGATCCCGACGCCGTCGGCGCTGACGGCGGACCCGAAGAACGCGCTCGCGCGCGCCTACGACATGGTGCTGAACGGCTCGGAGATCGGCGGCGGCTCGATCCGCATCCATCGCGAGGACATGCAGAGCGCCGTGTTCGACCTGCTCGGCATCGCGCGCGAGCAGGCGACCGTCAAGTTCGGCTTCCTGCTCGAGGCGCTGCGCTATGGCGCGCCGCCGCACGGCGGCATCGCCTTCGGGCTCGACCGCCTGGCGATGCTGATGTCCGGCGCCGACAGCATCCGCGACGTGATTGCCTTCCCCAAGACGCAGTCGGCCTGGGACCCGCTCACCGACGCGCCCTCCGAGGCCGACGACGCGCAGCTCGCGGAACTGCACATCCGCGTCAAGAAGCCGCCGGCGACGACAGGCTGAACGCCACGCCCACGCCGGTCGTCGTCGTCCACGGCCTGTGGCTGAACGGGCTCGAATCCTTCTTCCTGCGCGACAAGCTGCGCGCCGGCGGGTTCGCGCCCGAGACCTTCCATTACCACTCCATGCACACGACGCTCACCGATGCCGCGGACGCGCTGGCGGCGCGCCTGCGGTCGTTCGGCGGACGCGTCGCACGTCGTCGCCCACAGCCTCGGCGGGCTCGTCGCCTGCGAGGCCTATGCGAGGCACGCGGACCTGCCGGCCGGGCGCGTCGTGTTGATGGGCTCGCCGGTGCGCGGCTCCCGCACGGCGCGGGCCGTCGCCTCGCACTGGTACGGGCCCGCGGCGCTCGGCCCGCTGGCGCTCGGCGAGCTCGCGCGCGAGCGCGACGTCGCCTGGCGGCTGCCGCGCGAAATCGGCGTCATCGCGGGATCGCTGCCGGTCGGCATCGGCCGCGTGTTCTCCGACCTTCCGCAGCCGAACGACGGCACGGTGTGCGTCGATGAGACGGAGCTTTCGGGCGCGACGTCACGGATCGTGCATGACGTCAGTCACACCGGCATGCTGTTCTCGTCCGCGGTCGCGGACTCGGCGGTAAAGTTCCTGGCCACGGGAAGCTTCGGGTGATCGACGATGCCGGACGGTCTCGCAGCGCTGGCCCTGGTTCGCGATTGGGCTTCGCGCTCTATCCGCTCCTATACATTGCCGTGGCGAACCCGGGACAGGTTGAAGCGCTCATCGCTCGCAGTCGGGTTGATCGTCGCTGCCGGGGCGAGCGTCGCCATGCTGGCCACGCTGCGCCTACTGCTCGGCGACTGGACGCGTGCCGGCCTGGGCGTCGCCTGGTTTCGCGTTGCTCTTCTTCAGCTACGGCCCGCTGAACGCCATGCTTGGCAAGCCGACCGGCGACCCGGACACGGAGGTCGTCACGCGGACCTGGCTGGACGATCAACCTGCACCTCGTGCACTCCACGGTCTGGTTGCTGCTGCTCGCGCTCGGCTGGATCCGGCTGCGTCGCATCGAACGCGTGCCCGCGAAGCTTGCGTCGGCGCTGAACCTCGTGGCCGCACATGCTGCGTCGCGCGTTGCGCTCCTGCAGTGGGTTCGTCCGGCGATGCCGACGCAGGCGCCCCGAAGAGAGCTCGAGGCAACGCGCAGCATGCCAGACGCCCCAGACATCTATTTCATCGTGCTTGACGGCTACGCGCGCGCAGACGTACTCGCCGAACACTACGCATTCGACAACGGGCCGTTCGTGCGCGGTCTCGAGCAACGCGGCTTCCAGGTGGCGGATGCGAGCCGTTCGAATTACAACTGGACCTTCCTGTCGTTGGCATCGACCCTGAACATGGATTACCTCCCGGAGCTCCTCGACGGGGCGCTCGACCCGAAGGGCACGGATCGCGAGCAAGCGTACAGGCTGCTGCGCGACAACCGCGCCGCGGAATTCCTGCGCACTCGCGGCTATCGCTACGTTCACCTGCAGTCGACGTGGGGCGGCACGGGAAGCAATCCCTTCGCCGACGAGTTCCTGCCGTGCGGCGAAGGCCTGATGCGCGACGACTTCCTGCTCGCGGTCGAAGAAGTGAGCTGGTTGCGCGTGTTCGGCGCGCAGGCAACATTCGACCTCGCGAGCTGCCACCTGCAGAACTTCGATACCCTCGCCGGGCTTGCGCGAAAGCCCGGACCCGAAGTTCGTGTTCGCGCACTTCGTGCCGCCCGCATCATCCCTATCTGTTCGACCGCGAGGGGCACGGTGCTGAGGAACGCGAACCTGTCCAACCAGTTCGAGTTCCAGAAGCGGCTCTGGGAGGACCGTGCATGCGTACGTCGATCAGCTCGCCTTCATCAACCTGCAAGATCGAGCAGGCGATCGACCGCTCATTGCAGACTCCGCGCGCCCGCCCGTGATCCTGCTGATATCTGACCACGGGCCCAACCTGCGACGCGGACTGACGCCAGCGGAACGATGCGCGTCAGGTTCGCCAACCTCTCGGCTGTGCGTTGCCCGGCGAGACGGCGGACCTCTTGCCCGAGGGACATCTCGAACGTGAACCTGTTCCGCACGGTCTTCGACCGGGCCTTCGGCGCGGACTTGCCACGCCTGCCGGACCGATATTTCGATCTCGGCGTACCAGCAGCCCTTCGAGCTCGTCGAAGTGGGCCCTGACGACGTGCGCATTGAGCCCGGGACCGGTTCGCCGATAATATGTGACGTAATCGGCTGGGCGGCGCGCGCCGCCAGTGCTCTGATTCGGGATCGCCAAGCGAGGTCCGACCATGCACAGTGCGCCGAAATCCCTTCTCATTCGCCAGGTTGCCCTCGCGGCTGCCCTGGTCGCTGGCGCCGCCGGACCCGCGCGGCGTATATCGATCCGGGCACCGGCTCGATGCTGCTGCCAGGTGATCGGCGCCGGCATCGCGGGCGCGATCTTCTATTTCCGCGAGCTGCGCATCAAAGTCATGTCGCTCTTCTCGCGACGCGAGGCGCCTGCGGCCGAGGACGCATCCGAGCCGCCGCCCGGCGATTCCCCGCGTTGACGTCCGGCCGCCGCGAGCCCGCGGTCGTTCCGCGATCCTGACGCCACGCTGGTCGATCATGACGGCCGGCTGGTCCGCGCCGTGCGCGGGCACGCGCTGGACGCGTTCCGGCGGATGCTCGAGGACCCGGTCGTCCGCCACTGGATGGACCAGGGGCGATCGTCCGCACGCGGCCGCTGGCGCGCATCGAGACGCCGCCGCAGTTCGCCGACTTCGACGGCGAGTGCTTCGAGCACGAGCGCATTCCCTTCGTCAGCCAGCCCGCCGAGTGGGCGCCCGGAGATGCTGGCGGCCGCCGGCACCCTGACGCTGGAACTCGCGCGCGCGCTGCTGCCGCGCGGCTGGCAGCTCAAGGACGCGACGCCGGCGAATGTCCTGTTTCGCAACGCCGAGCCGGTATTCGTCGACCTGCCGTCGATCGTCCCGCGCGAACCCGGCACCTGCCTGTGGATCGCGCGCCACCAGTTCGAGACGACTTTCCTGCTGCCGCTGATCGCCTCGGTCGAAGCCGGGCTTGCCGATCGCCTGGACGCTGTCGAACCCGGTCGCAGGCCTTTCGCACGAGGCGCTCGCCGGCATCCTCGGGGTCGCGCCGCTGGCTCAAGCCCGGGCTCTGGCGGTCGGTGGCATTGCCCGCGGCGCTCGCGGCCAAGGCGGCCGGCACGCGGCGGCGCGCCGCGCGCGATGAAGTCGGCGAGCGACGAGCAGGCGCGATTCATCCTCGAGCGCTCCTACGCCGGCCTCGAGCGCGAGCTCAGGCGGTGCGTCGCGAAGCTCGCGGCGCGCAGCTCCCACTGGCACCGCTACACGGCAACCCGCGCGCACTACGGCAGCGCGGACCTCGAGGCCAAGCGGCACTTCGTGACCGACGCGGTCGCGGGCGCGCAGCCTCGGCGCACGCTCGATATCGGCGCGAACACCGGCGAGTTCAGCGAGATCGCCGCGCGGCCAGGGCGAGGTCGTCGCGCTCGACATCGACGAGCGTTCGGTCGCCGCCATCTGGTCGCGCGCGCGTTCCGGGAATCTCCCGGTCCTGCCGCTGGTCGGAAACTTCGGCAGGCCGACGCCGGCGCTCGGCTGGCGAAATCGCGAACTCGACTCGCTGCTCGCGCGCGCGACAGGCCGCTTCGACCTGGTCCTGATGCTCGCCGTCGTGCATCACCTGCGGGTCACGGAGGGCGTGCCCGTCGCCGAGCAGCTGGATGCCGTCGCGTCCATGACGCGCAGGCACCTGCTGATCGAGTACGTGCCGGTGACCGACCCGATGTTCGCCGCCACTTGCGCGCGGCCGCGAGCCGCTCTACGGCGACTGCCAGCGGCCGGCGTTCGAGGCGACGCTCGCTCGAGCGTTTCCAGATCGAGCGCAAGCACGAATTCCCGAATGGCCGCGTGCTCTACCTCGCGCCGCAAACGCCTCGCGTGAACCGAAGTCACGAAGGGGTACGGGCAGTCCCTTTCCCGAAGAAAGCGGTGCACGACTGCACAGGTGACGTCGCCTTGTGACAGGTGGACTGTCCCCTCCTGACTTGCGATGCTGCCGCTCGAGCTTCTCGAGATATCCCCGCGCGCTCTCGATCACCTCGCGCGGCACGCCGGCCTTCTGCGCGACCTGAAGCCCGTAGCTGCGGCTCGCCGGTCCCGGCTTCACCGCGTGCAGGAACACGATGCCGTCCGCGTGCTCCGTGGCGTCGAGGTGCACGTTCGCGACCTCGGGGATCGCGTCCGCGAGTTCGGTCAGCTCGAAGTAGTGCGTCGCGAACAGCGTGAATGCGCGCAGCCGCTTCGCGATGTGGCTCGCGCAGGCGAAGGCGAGCGAGAGCCCGTCATAGGTGCTGGTGCCGCGGCCGATCTCGTCCATCAGCACGAGGCTCCGGTCGGTCGCGGCATTCAGGATCACGGCCGCCTCGGTCATCTCCACCATGAAGGTGGAGCGCCCGCCCGCCAGGTCGTCCGAGGCGCCGATGCGCGTGAAGATGCGGTCGAAGGGCCCGATCACCGCCCGCGTCGCCGGCACGAAGCTGCCGATCGAGGCGAGCACGAGGATGAGCGCCGCCTGGCGCATGTAGGTGGACTTGCCGCCCATGTTCGGGCCGGTGATCACCAGCATGCGCCGGCCGTCCATCAGCTCGAGGTCGTTCGGGACGAAGGGGTCGTCCAGGACCCGCTCGACGACCGGGTGCCGGCCGCCCTCGATGCGCAGCCCCGGCGCGTCGGTCAGCTCCGGCTGCACGTAACGCAGGCTCACCGCGCGCTCGGCGAGACTCGCGAGCACGTCGACGAGCGCGAGCGCCGCCGCCAGCCGCTTGAGCGGCGCGAGCTCGCCGATCAACCGGTCGAGCAGGCCGTCGAACAGTTCGCGCTCGCGCGCGAGCGCGCGGTCGCGGCTGCCGAGCACCTTGTCCTCGAACAGCTTCAATTCGGGCGTGATGTAGCGCTCGGCGTTCTTGACCGTCTGGCGGCGCTGCCACTCGATCGGCGCGCGCTCCGACTGGCTGCGCGGCAGCTCGATGAAGTAGCCCTGCACGCGGTTGTAGCCGACCTTGAGCTGCGTGAGCCCGCTGCGGCGCCGCTCGCGATCCTCCAGCTCGAGCAGTTGCGTGTCGGCGCCGGTCGCGATCGAACGCAGTTCGTCGAGCGCGGCGTCGAAGCCCGCGGCGATGACGCCGCCCTCGCGCAGCAGCGGCGGCGGCGTCGCCACGAGGGCGCGCTGCAGCAGGTCCTGCAGTTCCGTCTGCGGCGCCAGGTCCGCCGCGGCGGTCGCGAGCAGCGGCTGCGCCGAGCCCCGCGAGTGCGCCTTGCAGTCGCGGCAGCGTGCCGAGCGCCTCGCGCAGGGCCGCGAGGTCCCGCGGCCGCGCCGAGCGCAGCGCCACGCGCGCGAGCACGCGCTCGACGTCGCCGATGCCGCGCAGGATCTCGTGCAGCCCGTCGTAGCGATCCGCCTCGATCAGGTTCGCGATGGCGCCGTAGCGCGCGGCGAGCGTCACGCGGTCGCGCAACGGCCGGCGGATCCAGCGGCGCAGTTCCCGCGCGCCCATGGCAGTCGCGGTGCGGTCGATGACGCCGACGAGCGTCGCGTCCTCGCGCCCGGCGAGGCTCACGTCGAGCTCGAGATTGCGCCGAGTCGCGGCGTCCATGACCAGCGCATCGTCGCGCGACTCGCGCGCGAGCGCGGTCAGGTGGGGCAGGGCGCCCTTCTGCGTGTCCCGCGCGTACTGCAGCAGCGCGCCGGCCGCGCCGACGGCGAGCGTCAGGTCCTCGCAGCCGAAGCCCGCCAGGTCCTGGGTGCCGAACTGCATGGTCAGCGCGCGCAGCGCCGAGTCCTCGACGAAATGCCAGGGCGCGGCGCTCGACGATGCGGGCCTGCACCGCGATCTTCACGCCTTCCGGCAGCAGGAGCTCCGCCGGCCGCAGTCGCTCGAGTTCGGCCGCCAGCGCCTCCTGGCCCTCGCCCTCGAGCACGCTGAAGCGGCCGGCGGCGAGGTCGAGCCAGGCGATGCCGAAGCGCTCGCCGTCCACGGCGAGCGCGGCGAGCAGGTTCTCGCGCCGCGCGTCGAGCAGCGCGTCGTCCGTCACGGTGCCGGGGGTCACGATGCGCACGACCTCGCGCGTGACCGGTCCCTTGGTCTTGCCGACCACGCCCGTCTGCTCGCAGATCGCCACCGGCTCGCCCTGCTTCACGAGGCGCGCGAGGTAGGCGTCCAGCTTGTCGACCGGCACGCCCGCCATCGGGATCGCGGCGCCGCCGGACTCGCCGCGCTGGGTCAGGACGATGTCGAGCAGCTTCGAGCCGCGGCGGGCGTCGTCGTAGAAGAGCTCGTAGAAGTCGCCCATGCGGTAGAAGAGCAGGACGTCGGGATTCTCCGCCTTGATGCGCAGGTACTGCTGCATCATGGGGGTGTGGGCCGCGAGCCCCTCGAACAGCGGAGCGGTGCCGGGCCTCGTTTCCGGATTCCTCATTTGAGGCATTATGACGGCTCAAACCGAGGACGACATATGAGCATCGCCTACCAGTCGGACCAGGGCATCGCCCGGCTGACCTTCGACCGCCCCGCGAAGAAGAACGCGATCACGGCCGAGATGTACGAGCAGTTCGTCGCCGGCCTGAAGCAGGCCGCGGCCGATCCGTCCGTGCGCGCGGTGCTGGTCTCGGGCACCGGCGGCACCTTCACCGCCGGCAACGACCTCAAGGACTTCTCGAACCCGAAGTTCGCGCAGCCGGATTCGCCCGTGCTGTCCTTCATGCTCGGCATCGCGGCGTTCGAGAAGCCGGTGGTCGCGGCGGTGCACGGCATGGCCGTCGGCATCGGCGTGACGATGCTGCTGCATTGCGACCTCGTCTATGCCGCGGACGACGCGACGTTTTCGATGCCGTTCACGAGCCTCGGGCTGGTGCCGGAACTCGCCTCGACCCTGCTGCTGCCGCAGATCGCGGGTCGCGCGCGCGCGGCGGAGAAACTGCTGCTCGGCAAGCCCTTCCCGGCGCACGAGGCGGTGGTCATGGGGATCGCGAACGCCGTGCTGCCTTCCGCCGAGCTGCTGCCGCACGCCGAGAAGATCGCGCGCGTCGTTCACGAAGCTGCCGCCCGGCGCGGTGCGCGACACCAAGCGACTCCTGCGCGAAGGGCTCGGGTCCTCCGTGAAGGAAGCGATCCTTCGCGAGGCCGCGTGTTTCGGGCCGCGGCTTGCCGGCGCGGAGGCGCGCGAAGCCATCTCGGCCATCCTGGAGAAGCGGGCGCCGGACTTCTCGAAGTTCCAGTAGGGCCATGGCCCTGCTGGATCGCACGACCCCATCGCTGCCGGCCGCCTGGTACTACGACCCGGCGCAGTACGCGCGCGAGCTCGAGGCGATCTGGTATCGCGACTGGGTCTGCGTCGGCCGCATCGAGGACCTGCCCGAGGCCGGCGACTATTTCCTCGTGGAACTCGGCGCCGAGCGCATCATCGTCACGCGCGACCGCGAAGGCCGGCCGCGCGCCTTCCACAACACCTGCCGGCACCGCGGCTCGACGCTCTGCACGGCGCCGCGCGGCCGCTTCGCCGGCGGCCGGATCACCTGCCCGTACCACGCCTGGAGCTACGCGCTCTCGGGCGAGCTGGTCGCGACGCCGAAGATGGACCTGCCGGCCGACTTCCGCCGCGAGGACTACCCGCTCTACGCGCGTGCAGGCGGACACCTGGGGCGGCTTCCTGTTCGTGAACCTGGCCGAGCGGCCGTCGACGACGCTCGCCGGGTTTCTCGGCGAGGAAGCGCGGGCACGTGGCGCGCTGGCCGCTCGCCTCGCTCGTGTCCGTGCGCCGCGAGGTGACGACGCTCGCCTGCAACTGGAAGGTGTTCTGGGAGAACTATTCCGAGTGCTATCACTGTCCCGGCATCCATCCCGAGCTGTGCCGCGTCATGCCGCTGTACCGGGAAGGCGTGGTGAGCCGCGCGCGCGTGGCGGACGGCCTCGTCACCTGGACGCTCGACGGCCAGACGAAATTGCCGCTCATCGAAGGCCCGAGTGCCGCAGACCGCGCGCCCGGCGTCGTGTTCGCCTCATTCACGGCGAGCTTCTTCATCGTCGCGCACCCGGACTACGTGCGCAGCGTCCGCATCCTGCCGAGAGGGCCCGAAAGCGTCGAGCTGACGGTGGACTGGCTCCTGCCGCCCGGCGTTGCCGAGCGTTACCCGGAGGAGCTGGAGCGGATGTGCGCGCTCGGACGGCTGGTCGTCGCCCAGGACGGGCGCGTCTGCGAACTCAACCAGCAGGGCCTGCGCTCGCGCCGCCATCGCGCGGGCGTGCTGATGCCGCAGGAAGAGTCGCTGCACGAATTCCACGAATGGCTGAGATCCCGGCTGGCGGAGGTTCCATGACACGCAAGATCGCGGTTGATGACGCGGCGCTGCGCAGGCTCTCGGCGCGGGTTGCGAAGAAACTGCGCGCGGCCGGGGAGACGATCGTCACGGCGGAGTCCTGCACCGGCGGCTTCATCGCCAAGGTCCTGACCGACCTGCCCGGCAGCTCGGACTACTTCGAGCGCGGCTGGGTGACCTACTCGAACGAAGCCAAGCAGGCGGAGCTCGGCATCGAGGCGCGGACCCTGGCCAGCTTCGGGGCCGTCAGCGAGACCGTGGCAGTCGCCATGGCACGCGGCGCGCTGGACCAGTGCAAGGCCCATCACGCCATCGCCGTCACCGGCATCGCAGGTCCTTCGGGCGGCACCAAGGCCAAGCCGGTGGGCCTCGTCTGGATCGCCTGGGCCTACCGGCGCGGCGGCCGCAATCGCGTGCACGCCACCGGGTATCGTTTCACCGGGGGCCGCGACGCGGTGCGCCGGTGGACGGTCGTGGCGGCTCTGAAGGGCCTGCTCGAGCCGTGAGCGCGGCTCGGGACAGCACGACCCGCAAGCTGCGGCTCTTCTTTGCCCTGTGGCCGGTCGAACGCCACCGCGCGGCACTCGCGGAATCGGCGGCCGCGGTCGTCGCCCGGGTTGCTGGCCGCGCCGTGCCTCCCGGCAACCTGCACGTGACTCTCGCCTTCCTCGGATCCGTGCCGGCGAAGACCTTCGTTGAGCTCGTCGGGGTCGGCGGGCAGGGGTCCTGGCCGGCGGTCAGGCTCGACTTCACGCGCATCGAGTACTGGGCGAGGCCCAAAGTGCTGGTCGCCATGCCGGCGTCCGTGCCTGCGGCCGGCCAGGAAATCGTCGAACGACTCTGGCAGGGCGTGGCGCCGCTCGGCTTCGCACGCGAGCTTCGTCCCTGGCGTCCGCACCTGACGCTCGTGCGGGGGGTCCAGCAGCTGCCGCCGAAGGACCTCGAGCTGGAGCCGGTCCAGTCGGCCGCCGACGAACCCACCTGGCGCCTCGCGCTGGTCGATTCGGCGGCCCACCCGGAAGGGCCGCGCTACAAGGCGCTGGCCGACTGGCCCCTGACCTGAAGGGGAGACACCTTAAGTGCGGACGAGTCGACCTTCGCAGGTTACTGTCCCTGGCAGCGCCTCTTGGTAGGTCACCGCCTGAGCCACCGCCGCGCTGCAGACTGCCGCCCATGACGAACCGGCCAACCGACAATTTCAACGTTGTGGAAACATTTGAGGGCGGCGAGCCGGTCCGGTTGTGGAATAATCGGAACAAGCTCGGAGGAACGAAAAGCATGGAAGACAGCAACCGCAAGAAGGCGCTCGTCGCAGCGCTCAGCCAGATCGAGAAGCAGTTCGGCAAGGGCTCCGTGATGCGCCTCGGCGAGCACCCGGCCAACGCCGACATCGAAGTCGTGTCGACCGGCTCGCTCGGCCTCGACGTCGCGCTCGGCGTCGGCGGCGTGCCGCGCGGCCGCGTGATCGAGGTCTACGGACCGGAATCCTCGGGCAAGACGACGCTCGCGCTTTCGATCATTTCCCAGGTGCAGAAGCTCGGCGGCGTCGCGGCCTTCGTGGATGCCGAGCACGCGCTCGACCCCGTCTATGCCGAAAAACTCGGCGTCGAGGTCAAGGAATTGCTGATCTCCCAGCCGGACACCGGCGAGCAGGCGCTCGAGATCACCGACATGCTGGTGCGTTCCGGCGCGGTCGACATCGTCGTCATCGACTCGGTCGCGGCCCTGACGCCGAAGGCCGAGATCGAGGGCGAGATGGGCGAGATGCAGCTCGGCCTGCATGCCCGCCTGATGTCGCAGGCGCTGCGCAAGCTCACCGGCAACATCAAGCGCTCGAACACGATCGTGCTGTTCATCAACCAGATCCGCATGAAGATCGGCGTGATGTTCGGCAATCCCGAGACGACGACCGGCGGCAACGCGCTCAAGTTCTACGCTTCGCTGCGCCTCGACATCCGCCGCATCGGCGCGCTGAAGAACGGCGAGGAAGTCGTCGGCAACCAGACCCGCGTCAAGGTGGTCAAGAACAAGGTCGCGCCGCCCTTCCGCGAGGCGGAATTCGAGATCCTCTACGGCAAGGGCATCTCGCGCGAGGGCGAACTGGTCGACATGGGCGTGCTGCACGGCCTGGTCGAGAAGTCCGGCTCCTGGTACTCCTACGAGGGCGAGCGGATCGGCCAGGGCAAGGACAACGCCCGCACGTATCTCATCGAACACCCGGAGATCGCCGCGAAGATCGATGCGGCGCTTCGCACCCGGCTCATGCCGGTGCGTCGTCCGGTCGCGGTCTTGAGTGAGGCTGCGGAAGCGTAAGCCGGTCGTCCGGGACGACCAGGACGATCCGCAAGCAGCCCGGCTCGCGGCCCTCAAGCAGCTGAATCGCCGCGACTTCGGCGCCCGCGAACTCGCGGAGCGCCTGGTCGCGCGCGGTTTCTCCCTTCCCGCCGCCGAGGAAGCCGTCGAGGGGCTCCGCAAGGAGCGCCTGGTCGACGACGGCCGATTTGCCGAGCATTTCGTCGCGTATCATGGAAACCGGGGCCGGGGACCGGTCGGCATCGCCCATCGCCTGCGCGAGGCGGGCGTCACGGCGGAGACGATCACGTCGGCCGTGAACGCGACGGACCCGGACTGGCGCCGGCGCGCCGCCGACGTCCGGCGCAGGCGCTTCGGGGCCAAACTTCCCGCGACCTGGGCCGAGAAGGGCCGGCAGGCGCGGTTCCTGACCCAACGCGGCTTCAGCGCGGACCAGGTGCGCGCGGCGGTCGGCAACGAACACGAGGACTGATGGCGGCTTCGAGGTCAGCGGGCATGTCGAGCAGCGAGCTCCGGGCGGCGTTCCTGGAGTTCTTCCGCGCGCGCGGCCACGCCATCGTGCCCTCGTCGCCGCTGGTCCCGGGCAACGACCCGACGCTGCTGTTCACCAACGCCGGCATGGTGCAGTTCAAGGACGTCTTCCTCGGCAAGGACGAGCGCAGCTACAAGCGCGCGGTCAGCAGCCAGCGCTGCGTGCGCGCGGGCGGCAAGCACAACGACCTCGAGAACGTCGGCTACACCGCGCGCCACCACACCTTCTTCGAGATGCTCGGCAACTTCAGCTTCGGCGACTACTTCAAGGCCGAGGCGATCGAGTTCGCCTGGGACTTCGTCACCGGCACGCTGAAGATCCCGGCCGAGAAGCTCTGGGTCACCGTCTTCCGGGACGACGACGAGGCGGCCGACCTCTGGCTGAAGAAGATCAAGATCGACCCGAAGCGCTTCACGCGCATGGACGAGAAGTCGAACTTCTGGGCCATGGGCGACACCGGTCCCTGCGGCCCGTGCTCGGAGATCTTCTACGACCACGGCGCCGACATTCCGGGCGGCCCGCCGGGCTCGAAGGACGAGGACGGCGACCGCTACGTCGAGATCTGGAACCTCGTCTTCATGCAGTTCGAGCGCTCGGCCGACGGCATCCTGACGCGGCTGCCGAAGCCCTCGGTGGACACCGGCATGGGCCTCGAGCGCACCGCCGCCGTGATGCAGGGCGTGCACTCGAACTACGACATCGACCTGTTCCGCAGCCTGATCAGCGGCCGCGGCGGAAGCGACGCACTCGAAGGACCTCGCGAGCCCATCGCTCCGCGTCATCGCGGACCACATCCGCGCCTGCTCCTTCCTGATCGTCGACGGCGTGATTCCCGGCAACGACGGTCGCGGTTACGTGCTGCGCCGCATCATCCGCCGCGCGATCCGCCACGGCTACAAGCTCGGCCAGGAGAAGCCGTTCTTCCACACGCTCGTGCCCGCGCTCGCGGCCGAGATGGGCGCCGCGTTCCCGGAGCTCGCGAAGGGCGCCGACCACGTCGTGCGCGTGCTGAAGCAGGAAGAGGAGCGCTTCGCCGAGACGCTCGAGAACGGCATGGCGCTGCTCGAGGGCGCGATCGGCCGGATGAAGGGCAAGACGATCGCCGGCGACACGGTCTTCAAGCTCTACGACACCTACGGCTTCCCGCTCGACCTCACGGCCGACATCGCGCGCGAGCGCGGGCTCGCCGTCGACCAGGCCGGCTTCGAGCGCGAGATGGAAGCGCAGCGCGAGCGCGCGCGCGCCGCGAGCAAGTTCGGCGTGGACCTGCGCGCGCCGGAGACGCTCGATGCCGTGAGCCGATTCAACGGATACGACCATCTCCAGGGCGAGGGCAAGGCTGCTCGCGATCCTGAAGGGCGGCGCCGAGGTCGAGGCGGCCTCGGCCGGCGACGAGGCGCAGCTCGTCCTCGACCGGACGCCGTTCTACGCCGAGTCCGGCGGCCAGGTCGGCGACGTCGGCACGCTCACCAACGGCGCGGCGAAGTTCCGCGTCACCGACACGAAGAAGCTCGGCGACGCGCACCTGCACGTCGGCAAGGTGGAGGCGGGCAGCTTCCGGAAAGGCGACATCGTCACCGCGCAGGTGGACGCCGCGACGCGGCAGTCGACCGTGCTGAATCATTCCGCGACCCACCTGCTGCACGCGGCGCTGCGCAAGGTGCTCGGCACGCACGTGCAGCAGAAGGGCTCGCTGGTCGCGCCGGACCGGCTGCGCTTCGATTTCTCGCACACGCAGCCCGTCACGCCGCAGGAACTCGAGACCATCGAGCGGATGGTCAACGCCGAGATCCGCAGGAACGAAGCCGGCCACATCCGCCACATGGCCTACGACGACGCGATCAAGTCGGGCGCGATGGCGCTGTTCGGCGAGAAGTACGGCGACGAAGTGCGCGTGCTCTCCTTCGGCGAGTTCTCGACCGAGCTGTGCGGCGGCACGCACGTCGGCCGCACCGGCGACATCGGCCTGTTCAGGATCACGGGCGAGGGCGGCATCGCCTCCGGCATCCGCCGCATCGAGGCGGTGACGGGCGAGGGCGCGCTCGAGGCCGTGCGCGCCACCGAGGCGACGCTGAAGCGCGTCGCCGGCAGCTTGCGCGCGACGCCGGCCGAGCTCGAGGGCAAGGTCGCCCAGCTGCTCGACCAGCAGAAGAAGCTCGAACGCGAGATCTCGGGCCTGCGCGCGAAGCTCGCCTCGGGCGGCAGCACGCGATCTCGCGGCGCAGGCGGTGAAGATCAACGGCGTCAGCGTGCTGGCGGCGAGGATCGAGGGCGCGGACGCGCAGTCGCTGCGCGACGCGGCCGACCAGTACAAGAGCAAGCTCGGCGAGGCTGTCGTCGTGCTCGGCGCCCAGATCGGCGACGACAAGGTCTCGCTCGTGTCGTCGGTTTCGGCGGCGACCTCGAAGAAGGTGAGCGCGGGTGCGCTCATCGGCGAGGTGGCGAAACTGGTCGGCGGCAAGGGCGGCGGGCGGCCGGACTTCGCGCAGGCGGGCGGAAACGACCCGTCCAAGCTCGACTCGGCTTTGCAGGCGGTGCCGGGGCTGGTCGCCGAGAAGCTCGGAGGAACCTGACTCCGCGCCCGCTGTCGGAGATGGCATGGGGGTCTTCGCGCTGCCCTTGTTTCTACTGCTCGCGCAGGTCGAGCCGACCTCCAAGCCTGTGCCCCTCGGCAGCGTCGAGGTCGTCAACGACGAACCGCGCTACGTCGCGCCGACCCGCCTCGACAAGATCGGCCGCATCTGGGCGCCGGTCACGGTCAACGGCCAGGGCCCGTTCCGCCTCGTGCTCGCCACCGGTGCAAGTCATTCCGCCCTGACGCCGCGCCTGGCAGAAGCGCTCGGGGTGCATGCCGACCCCGCCAAGTCAGTCATGCTGCGCGGCGCGACCGGGTCCGTCGCGGTGCCCGTGGTGCCGATCGAGTCGCTCGAGATCGGCGACCTGCTGATCGAGCCTCGCCAACTGGCGGTCATCCCGGACGCGCTTGGCGGCGCCGACGGCGTGCTCGGCATGGACGAACTGGCGAACATGCGCATCCACATCGAGTTTCGCCGCGACCGCATCACGATCATGCGTTCGAAGAACCAGCGTGCGGCCGGCCGGTTCGAGATCATCCCGGTGCAGTTCCTGCACGGCCGCCTGCTGGTCGTCGATGCGTCCATGGACGGCGTGCCGGTGAAGGCGATCATCGACACCGGCGGCGAGACGACACTCGGCAACGCAGCGTTGCGCACCGCACTCGCGGAACGCCGCAGGCATGCGATGCTGGAAGGCAAGCTCGACCAGGTCATCGGCTCGACGCTCGACATGCAGGTCGGCACCCGCCTCGAGACGCCCACGCTCCGACTGGGGACGCTCCTGGTGCGGAATCCCGCGATGACCTTCGCGGACTTCGAGATCTTCAAGTACTGGCATATGACGGAAGAGCCGACCATGCTGGTCGGCATGGACGTGCTCGGGCTGCTCGATACGCTGATCATCGACTACAAGCGCAAGGAGCTCCAGGTCAAGTTGCCCCGGACCTAGGGCTCAGGAGAGAACGTGGGAGTCCTGACGCTGCCGTTGCTGCTGTTGCTCACCCAGGCCGAGCCGCTTCCTCCCGTTCTCGACGACATCGCCGTCACCGCCGACGAGCCGCGCTTCGTCGCGCCCACGCGCCGCGACAGGATCGGCCGCATCTGGGCGCCCGTGCTGGTCAACGGCCAGGGCCCGTTCCGCCTCGTCCTCGACACCGGCGCGAGCCATTCGGCGCTCACGCCGCGGCTCGCGCAGGCGATCGGCATCAGCGCTGGATACCGCGAGCACGGTGATGCTGCGCGGCGCGACCGGCTCCGCCAGCGTGCCGATGGTGCCGGTGCGGACGCTCGAGTACGGTGACCTCCTGCTCGAACCGACGCCGCCTGCCGGTCATCCCGGACGCGCTCGGCGGCGCCGAGGGCGTGCTCGGCATGGACGGGCTCGCGAACAAGCGCATCCACATCGACTTCCGCCGCGACAGCATCACCATCATGCGCTCGAAGAACCAGCGCGCCGCCGGCGGCTACGCGACGATCCCGGTGAAGTTCCTGCGCGGCCGGCTGCTGGTCGTGGAGGCATTCATCGGCGGCGTGCCGGTGAAGGCCATCATCGACACGGGCGGGCAGGCGACGCTCGGCAACGAGGCGCTGCGCACGGCGCTCGCCGAGCGCCGCAGGCGCCAGGAGCAGGCGGCCGTGCCCGACCAGGTGACCGGCTCGACGCTCGATGTGCAGGTCGGCAACCGGCTCGATACGCCGGCGCTCGCGCTGGGGGAAATCATGGTGAGAAATCCGGCGATGACCTTCGCGGATTTCGCGATCTTCGACCACTGGAAGATGACGCAGGAGCCGGCCATGCTGATCGGCATGGACGTGCTCGGTCTCCTCGACACGCTGATCATCGACTACCGGCGCAAGGAGCTTCAGGTGAAGCTGCGCCGGAGCTAGGGAATCTCCGCGATCCCGCTACGCGGCTTTCCGCGTCTCCATCGAGCATCGCGCGCGATTCCGCCTTGCGGCGGCGGTTGATGACCATGCGCTCGTGCAGCTCGCAGATCGTGTCGCTGCCCTTGGTGCAGAAGGCGCCCGGGATGATCGCGTGCACCATGCACACGAGTCCGCCCCAGATCATGCGCAGGCCAAAGCCCATGGCCGCCACAGAAGTGCTGCCCGTAGGTCTCGTCGACGCTCGCGGGATGATCCTTGAAGAGGCGGTTCCAGGTAGTCATGCCCGGCATCTTAGTGCTGTCAGGAGTCAAAAATTCTCCCATTTCATGTGAAGTATGCATGATCAATAATGGGAAAATTTGCTAAATTGGGTCGATGAGCAAGCTCGACCGCATCGACCGCCAGATCCTGGCCCTGCTCCAGGACGACGCCTCGCTGCCCGATCCAGCAGATCGCGGAGCAGGTGGGGCTCTCCGTGAACCCCTGCTGGCGGCGCATCCGGCAGATGGAGTCGGCCGGCGTCATCCAGGGCCGCGTCGCCCTCGTCAATCCGGAGAAAGTGGGTCTCGGCCTCACCGTCTACGTGCGCGTCAAGACGCGCGAGCACAGCGCCGACTGGGCCCGCAAGCTCAACGAGGTGATCGCGGCCATGCCCGAGATCCTCGAGTGCCATCGCATCGGCGGCGACGTGGACTACCTGCTCAAGGTCGTCGTCGCCGACATGGCGGACTATGACCGCACCTACAAGGAGCTGATCGGCCGCCTGCCGAGCCTGGCCGACGTGTCCGCGCTGTTCTCGATGGAGCGGCTGAAGTTCGCGACCGCCCTGCCGATTCCCGCCGAAAGCTGAAACAATCGCCGCTGCATGGCGCTCATCGTCCAGAAGTACGGCGGCACTTCGGTCGGCTCGGTCGCGCGCATCCGCGCGGTCGCCGCGCAGGTGCACGCGCTCGTGCGGGCCGGCAACCAGGTCGCCGTCGTCGTCTCGGCGATGGGCGACTCGACCGACCGCCTCATCGAACTCGCGCGCGAGCTGTGCCCCGACCCGGATGCGCGCGAGATGGACGCGCTGCTCGCGACCGGCGAGATGGTCTCGACCGCGCTGCTCGCGATGGCGCTGCGCCGCGCCGGCTGCGCGGCGCGTTCCTGGAACGCGCTGCAGCTGCCCATCGACACGAAAGGCCCGCCCGGCCGCGCCCGCATCGAGCGCGTCGGCTGCGAGCAGCTGAAGCAGGACCTGGCCGCAGGCGTCGTGCCGGTCGTGGCCGGCTTCCAGGGCCGCGGCGAGAACGGCGACATCACGACCATCGGCCGCGGCGGCTCGGACACGACCGCCGTCGCGCTCGCGGTCGCGCTGAAGGCCGACGAGTGCCAGATCCTGACCGACGTGGACGGCGTCTACACCACCGACCCGCGCATGGTGCCCGAGGCGCGGCGCCTGCCGGTCGTGAGCTTCGAGGAGATGCTCGAGCTGGCCGGGCAGGGCTCGCGCGTGCTGCACCTGCGCTCGGTCGAGTTCGCCGCGCGCTACGGGATGAAACTGCGCGTGCTGTCGAGCTTCGAGCCCGGGCCGGGCACACTGATCTGCGAGGAGAACCCGAACGTGGAAGCCCCAGTCGTTTCCGGCATCGCCTTCAACCGCGACGAAGCCGCGATCGCCGTCAGCCAGGTGCCGGACGAGGCGGGCGTCGCGCACGCGCTGCTCGCGCCGGTCGCGGCGGCGTCGATCGAGGTGGACATGATCGTGATCAACGCGCCGCAGGGCGGGCGCGTGGATCTCACGTTCACGGTGCACCGCGACGACTTCAAGCGTGCGCTGGAACTCACGCGCAGCGCCGCCGCGCGATACGCCGGCGCCGCGGTGGCGGGCGACGATCGCGTGGCGAAGCTCGCGGTGGTCGGCTCAGGGATGCGCTCGCACGCGGGTGTCGCGGCGACGCTGTTCGAGACGCTCGGCACGGAGGGCATCAACGTCCGGCTCGTCTCGACGTCGGAGATCAAGATCAGCGTGCTGGTGGCCGAAAAGGACCTCGAGCGCGCGGTGCGCGCGCTGCACAAGGCGTATGGCCTCGACCGGTCGGGCTCTGCTTAATTTGACATAATAAGACTCATTCGCACCCTGTGCTATCATTTTTGCGCGTTCGATAAGAAACGCCGGGGATGAGGGGGATGACCAGCATGCTGATCCTGACGCGTCGCGTCGGCGAAGCTTTGATGATCGGCGACAACGTCACGGTGACGGTGCTCGGCATCAAGGGCAACCAGGTCCGCATCGGCGTG
>CAWGLJ010000004.1:0-57561 GCA_963823415.1 uncultured Gammaproteobacteria bacterium
ACTTCGAACACGAAGGTCAGTCCGGGCACGAAGCTCAAGGCGTCCACCTGCGTCGGGATGTCGCCGTCCGCCGTGTCCTGCAGCTCGAAATCGTAGAAGCCGAAGGTCACCGGCAGGGTCAGTTCGACCCCGAAGCTTGAGTCATCCGTGGATTTCAGCGTATGGCTGAATGGCAGCCGGTAGATCTGCAGCGTCCTGCCCGAAACCGAATACACGCCCGAACCCAGCTGCGTGGCGAAAGCAAAATTGGCGACGTTCTGTTCGTCGCGCGACAACAGGTTCTGGGCGTGCGCGGCCGGTGCCTGCGCGACTGCGAGCAGGACCAGCAAGGGCCACGGTGGGGAGGGTTTCAATGTAGTGGTCGGGGTGACAGGATTTGAACCTGCGACTCCTACGTCCCGAACGTAGTGCTCTACCAGGCTGAGCTACACCCCGAAAGAAGGCCGGGCAGTGTAATCAAGCCCCCCCACGCTTTCAACGAGACCGCGTATTCTCGGCGCCAGACCCCAATCCGGAGCCCGCAGCATGTTCTTTCGCGCAATTGCCGTCCTCACTTGTTCAATGGCCGCGGCGCAGGGCGCCGCCCAGGACCTCGACCTCGTCAATGCGACCCTGGTGGACGGCACCGGGTCTGAGCCCCGCACGGGCGTCACGGTGAGCGTGCGAGGCGGCAAGATTGTCCGCGATCTCCGATCGCGCGCCGGCGGCCGCGCCGGGCGTGCGCAGCATCGATCTCGGGGGTCGCTACCTGATGCCCGGGCTGATCGACGCCCATGCGCACATCGAGTCCCCGGCGGCGGCGCTGCGCGCCCTCAAGTCCGGCGTCACGACGGCGCGCGTGCTCGGCGACAACTACCTGCAGGCGATCTACACCCGGCGACCTGGTGAAGCTCGGCCACGTGCCGGGGCCGGAAATGCTCGTCTCGCCGGGACACATCCGGCCGAAGCCGGGCATGGCGTTCTTCATGGTCTACCCCGAGTTCGCCGATGCGATCGACGGTGAGTTGCGCGGGCCGGATCGCATCGCCGCCGCGACGCGGGCGCTGATGTCGAAAGGGCGGACGTCATCAAGGTCGGCGCGAGCGAGCGTGCGGGCCTCGCGCACACGGACCCGCGCCGTCGAACTGACCGAGGACGAGATGCGCGCCGCAGTGACGGAGGCCGCGCAGAAGGGCCTTACGTCGCCGCGCATTCGCACGCGCGCGAGGGCTGCGCCAATGCCGTGCGCGCCGGCGTGCGCAGCATCGAGCACGGCACCTGGGTGGACGAGCGAGACACTGGCCGGAGATGAAGCGCCGCGGCACGTTCTTCGTGCCGACGCTGGCGGTCATGAGCGCCGCTCGCCGATCCGCGCGGCGACTCGGACGATGACCTCGACACTGCGGCTGCGCACGCAGTCGATGATGGGGCCGCTGCGCGCCGCCGTGCGCAAGGCGCACGCCATGGGGGTGCCGATCGTCGCTTCGACGGACGGCAGTTACGCCGAGGACGATATCGGCCGCATGCGCGTCGCCCACGACATCGCGCTATGCGCGAATTCGGCGGCCTGACGCCGCTCGAGTCGATCACGGCGGCGACGTTGAACGGCGCCCGCGTGATGGGCATCGAGTCACGCACCGGCACGATCCGGGTGGGGCTCGAGGCGGACCTCGTCGCCTACGACGGCAATCCGCTCGAGGATGCGACGATGCTCTTCGAGCCGCGGCTCATCGTGAGCGACGGAAACAGTGCCGTGGAAGGGCTTGGTCTCTAGCTGCTGCGGCTGACGGCGAAACGGGCGAGTCCCGCGAGCGCATCGCGATAGGGCGAGGCGGGCACGTCGGCCAGGTCGTCTTCGGCCTGGCGCGCTTCGCTCTCCGCGAGTTGCGCGGTGTAGTCGAGACCGCCGCTGCGCTCGACGACGGCGCGGATCGGCGCCTGTTCCTCGGTCCCGCCCTGTGCGATCACCTCGCGGATCATGGCCGCGGCGCCCGCATCGCCGTGCTTCAGCGCGTGGATCAGCGGCAGCGTCGGCTTGCCCTCGGCAAGGTCGTCGCCGACGTTCTTGCCGAGCTCGTCCGCGTCGCCGCGATAATCGAGGGCGTCGTCGATGAGCTGGAAGGCGATGCCGAGGTGCTTGCCGTAGCGCGTCAGCGCGGCCTCGACCGGCGCGGGCGCCTTCGCGACGATGGCGGCGACCTGCGCGCCGGCCTCGAAGAGCCGGGCGGTCTTGCGGTAGATCACTTCCAGGTAGCGGATCTCGGTCGTGTCCGGGTCGCCGGAGTTCATGAGCTGCATGACTTCGCCGGCCGCGATCGTGTTGGTCGCGTCGGCCATCACGCGGATGATCGCCGCCGAGTCGAGCGTGGCCATCATCTGGAAGGCGCGGGAATAGAGGAAGTCGCCGACCAGGACCGAGGCGGGGTTGCCGAAGGCCTCGTTGGCCGTCTCGCGGCCCCGTGCGGCGGGCCGAATCGTCCACCACGTCGTCGTGCAGGAGGGTCGCGGTATGGATGAACTCGATGAGCGCCGCGGCGGGGATGTGGGCCGAATCCTGCGCCCCGGCTGCCCGGGCGGCGAGCACGACCAGGAGCGGGCGCAGGCGCTTGCCGCCGCCGCCGACGATGTAGTCCCCCACCTGGTTGACGAGCACGACGTCGCTCGCCAGCTGGCGGCGGATCTCGGCGTCGACCGCAGCGAGGTCGCTGGCGACAAGGGCTCGTATGTCTTTGAGTTGCATGGAATACCGGCATCCCCGCGGGGCAGGGGCATCCTAGCGGCATTCGGGCTTGCGGGAAATGCGGGATTCCCCCAACGGTTTGACCCCGGGGGGTCCCGTCACTACAATTGCCGGCTCTTTTCGGAGTCCAGACAATCATGTACGCCGTCATTGCCACCGGGGGCAAGCAGTACCGGGTGAGCGAGGGCACCGTCGTGCGAGTCGAGAAACTCGACGTCGACGCGGGCGCCACTGTGGAATTCAACCAGGTCCTCCTGGTCGGCGAGGGCGCGGACGTGGCCGTCGGTGCGCCCTATGTCACGGGCGCGCTCGTGACGGCGACCGTGCAGGCGCACGGCAAGGCCGACAAGGTCCAGATCACCAAGTTCCGGCGCCGGAAGCACTACCTGCGCCAGAAGGGTCACCGCCAGCCGTACACCGAAGTGAAGGTGACGGGAATCACGGCGGCCTGAGGAGTCATCAATGGCACACAAGAAAGCAGGCGGCAGTACCAAGAACGGGCGCGAGTCCCATTCCAAGCGGCTCGGCGTGAAGAAGTTCGGCGGTGAGCACGTGCTCGCCGGCAACATCCTCGTGCGCCAGCGCGGCACGCCGTACCGGGCGGGCGAGAACGTCGGCGTCGGCACCGACCACACGCTGTTCGCGCTCAAGACCGGCAAGGTCGCGTTCAAGAAGAAGGGCGCTGACAGGCGCACCTTCGTCAGCGTCCTGCCGGAGTAAGGAAGGGCCGCGAGATTCGATGTGAAAACCCCGGCCCGGCCGGGGTTTTTCGTTGCGGCGGCAGGCAATCATGAAATTCGTCGACGAAGCGATCGTGAGGGTGCGCGCCGGCAACGGCGGCCGCGGCGCCATCGGCTTCCGCCGCGAGAAGTTCGTGCCCTTCGGCGGACCGGACGGCGGCGACGGTGGCGAAGGCGGCAGCGTCTGGCTGCGTGCGCAGCAAGGCATGAACACGCTCGTCGATTACCGCGTCCTGCGCACGTTCAAGGCCCAGAACGGGCAACCCGGCGGCGGCCAGGACTGCACGGGCCGGGGCGGCGAGGACCTGTTCGTGCCGATCCCGGTCGGCACGGTCGTGCTCGACGACGACACCGGCGAGACGCTCGGCGACCTGACGCAGGCGGGCCAGACGCTGCTGGTGGCCAAGGGCGGCAAGGGCGGCTGGGGTAACCAGCGCTTCAAGAGCTCGACCAACCGCACGCCGCGGCAGAGCGGGCCGGGCCTGCCGGGCGAGGCCCGGAGCCTGCGCGTCGAGCTGCGCCTGCTGGCGGACGTGGGCCTGCTCGGGCTGCCGAATGCCGGCAAGTCGACGCTGATCAGCGCGGTGTCGGCCGCCCGGCCGAAGGTCGCGGATTACCCCTTCACGACCCTGCACCCGCAGCTCGGCGTGGTGTCGGTCGGGCCGCTCAAGAGCTTCGTGATGGCGGACATCCCGGGCCTGATCGAGGGCGCGGCGGAGGGCGCAGGGCTCGGCATCCGCTTCCTGAAGCACCTGCAGCGCACGCACCTGCTGCTGCACCTGGTCGATATCGCGCCGCTCGACCCGTCGGACGACCCGGTCGTCGGCGCTCGCGCGATCGTCAAGGAACTGAAGAAATTCAGCCCGGAGCTGGCGACCAAGCCGCGCTGGCTGGTGCTGAACAAGATCGACCTGATGGAGCCCGCCGAACGCAAGAAACGCTGCGCCGACATCGTGCGCCGGCTGCGCTTCAAGGGACCCGTGTTTCAGATCTCGGGTGCGACCGGCGAGGGCACGAAAGCCCTGTGCCAGGCCGTGATGCGGGAGCTGGAGCAGTAAAAGGGGACGCACCCCTTTTTTGTGAGAAGTCGGCCAGATGGTAGGGCGGAGGACTGAAAAAGGGGTGCGTCCCCTCTAGGACAGCGCCTTGATCTGGGCGGCGAGCCGGCTCTTGTGCCGGGCGGCCTTGTTGCGATGAATGATGCCCTTGCGCGCCATCGAGTCGATGACCGGGGAGGCAGCCTTCAGCGCGGCCGCAGCTTCGGCCTTCTTGCCGGCGCGAATGGCCTCGACCACCTTGCGGACGGCACTGCGCACTTTCGAGCGGTGCGCCACGTTCCGTGCGCGGCTTGCGACCGCGGTGCGGGCCCGTTTTTCGGCTGACTTGGTGTTGGCCATAAGGGCGCGCATTGTCCGGATGCGGGCCCGGAATGTCAACGCGGTATAGTGCCGCCCGCATGTCGCACCGGTTCCTGCGCAACACGACCATCGTCGGCCTGCTGACGCTCCTGTCCCGGGTCACAGGCGTGATCCGGGACATGGTCTACCTGATCTCCTTCGGCGCAGGGCCCCTGATGGACGCCTTCCTGGTGGCGTTCAAGATCCCGAACTTCATGCGCCGGCTGACCGCCGAGGGGGCCTTCTCCCAGGCCTTCGTGCCGGTGATCTCCGAGTACAAGGTGCAGAAGAGCCACGGCGAGGTCCGCGAGCTGGTCGCCGGCGTCGGCGGCGTGTTCGGGCTGCTGCTCTTCATCATCACCCTGGTCGGCGTCATCGCCGCGCCGGTGCTCGCCTTCCTGTTCGCGCCGGGGTTCCGCGCGGACGGCGACCGCTTCGACCTGACCGTCGAGATGCTGCGCTTCACGTTCCCGTACCTGTTCTTCATCTCGCTGGTCGCGCTCGGCAGCGGCGTGCTGAACAGCTACGGCCGGTTCGCGGTGCCCGCGCTCAACCAGACGCTGCTGAACCTCGTGATGATCGTCGCGGCGGCCTTCGTCGCGCCGCACTTCGAGAAACCGGGCCTGGTGCTCGCGATCGGCGTCTTCATCGCCGGCATCGTGCAGCTCGTCGCGCAGTTTCCGGCCCTGCACAAGCTCGGGCTCCTGCCGCGCCCGCGTCTCGCCCGCGCCCACGAGGGCGTGCGCCGCATCGGCCGGCTGATGCTGCCGGGCATCTTCGGCTCCTCGGTCGCGCAGGTCTCGCTGCTGCTCGACACGATCATCGCCTCGTTCCTGATGGTCGGCAGCGTCACCTGGCTGTACAGCGCCGACCGTCTCGTCGAGTTCCCGATGGGCGTGTTCTCGATCGCGCTCGCGACCGTGATCCTGCCGGGGCTTTCCTCCCACCACTCGGAGAAGTCGCCCCGAGAAGTTCAACGCGACGCTCGACTGGGCGCTCCGGCTGACCCTGACGATCATCATGCCCGCGGCGGTCGGCCTGCTGATGCTCTCCGGCCCGCTGATCGCGACGATCTTCGGCTACGGCGCGTTCACCGACCGCGACGTGCTGATGTGCAGTTACGCGCTGATGGCCTATTCCTTCGGCCTGGTCGGCTTCTCGATGGTGAAGGTGCTCGCGCCCGGCTTCTTCGCGCGCCAGAACACGAAGACGCCGGTCAAGATCGGCATCATCGCGCTCTCGATCAACATGGCCTTCAACGTCGGCGTGGTCGTGCCGGCGTTCCTGAACGGCTTCCCGGTGCCGCACGTGCTGCTCGCCGTTTCCACGGGGCTTTCCGCCCTCATCAACGCGGCGCTGCTCTATCGCGGCCTGCGCCGCGAGGGTGTCTACCAGCCGTCGCCGGCCTGGCGGAGGCTCCTGCCGCAGATCGCGCTCGCGAGCCTCGCGATGGCCGCCTTCCTGTGGTGGATTTCGGGCGACTGGGCGGCCTGGAACGACTGGTCGGCGCTGCGCCGCGCCGGCTGGCTCGGGCTCTCGGTCGTGGGCGGCGCGGCGGTCTATTTCGGCGTGATCGGGCTCGCCGGCGCGCGCCCGCGCGACCTGAAGCATCTATAATTCATGCAGGTTCGACGCGGAATCGGAGCCTGCCCGGACGGGGACCCCGGCCGGGCCGTGGCAATCGGCAATTTCGACGGCGTGCATCTCGGGCACCAGGCGATCCTCGCCGTGCTGACACAGCGCGGACGCGAATCGCGGGTCCCGACGGCCGTGGTCTGCTTCGAGCCGATGCCGAAGGAATACTTCGCGCCGCATGCGGCGCCGGCGCGACTCATGCGCCTGCGCGACAAGGCGGAGCGGATCGCGGAGGCGGGGGTGGACGAGCTTCGGGTGCTGCGTTTCGACGCGCGGCTCGCGGGACTCGACGCCGGGGAGTTCATCGAGCGGGTGCTGGTCGGATCGCTGAGGGCGAAACACGTGGTGATCGGTGACGGATTCCGGTTCGGGCAGGGGCGGAGCGGCGACGTGGAGCAGCTGCGCCGCTCCGGCCGCGCGCACGGCTTCGCCGTGGATGCCGTGGCCCCGCGCCAGGAAGGCGGCCAGGCCGTGAGCTCGACGCGGGTGCGCGAGGCCCTTGCAGCCGGGCCGGCTCGAGGAGGCGAAGGCGCTGCTCGGCCGCGATTTCCGGGTCAGCGGGCGCGTGGTCGCGGGCGCGAAACTCGGCCGTACGCTCGGATTTCGCACGGCGAACATGCGGCTTCACCGGCGCGTGTCGCCGGTCGCCGGGATCTACGCGGTGCGCGTCACCGGCGCGGGACTCGTCGGGCAGGCGGGCGTCGCCTCGGTCGGCACGCGGCCGACCGTCGGCGGCAAGGAGTGGCTGCTGGAAACGCACCTGTTCGATTACGACGGTGACCTGTACCGCGAGCGCCTCGACGTGGACTTCATCGCGCGGCTGCGCGACGAGATCCGCTTCCCGGACCTCGGGAGCATGACCGTGCAGATGCAGGAAGACGCGCGGCAGGCCCGCGCGCTGCTCGCCGACTGAGGACATTCGTGGACTACAAGCAAACCCTGAATCTTCCGGACACCGCCTTCCCGATGAAGGCGGACCTCGCCCGCCGCGAGCCGGACATGGTCGCGCGCTGGCTCGGCGACGACATTTATAAGGAGCTTCGCCGCCGCGCCGCCGGCCGGCCGAAGTTCGTGCTGCTCGACGGCCCGCCGTACGCGAACGGCGTGATCCACATCGGCCATGCCGTCAACAAGGTGCTCAAGGACATCATCGTCAAGTCGCGCATGCTCGACGGCTACGACTCGCCCTACGTCCCGGGCTGGGACTGCCACGGGCTGCCCATCGAGCAGCAGATCGAGAAGAAGCACGGGCGCGTCGGCCAGAAGCTCGACGCGGACGCCTTCCGCAAGGCCTGCCGCGAGTTCGCGGCGAGCCAGGTCGAGATCCAGCGCGCCGACTTCCAGCGCCTCGGCGTGATCGGCGACTGGAACGAACCGTACCTGACCATGGCTTCCCGCTACGAGGCCGAGCAGCTGCGCGCGTTCGCCGCGATCATCCGCCGCGGCCACCTCGTGCGCGGCTTCAAGCCGGTGCACTGGTGCCTGGACTGCCGGTCCTCGCTCGCCGAGGCGGAAGTCGAGTACGAGGAACGCACGTCGCCGGCCGTGGACGTCCGCTTCGACGTGGTGGATACGCTCGATGCCGCGCGGCGCTTCGGCCTCACCGGCGACGAGCTCGCCGGCGCGGCGGTCGTGATCTGGACCACGACCCCCTGGACGCTGCCCGCGAACCAGGCGGTCTGCCTGAATCCGCTCTACGACTACGTGCTCGCGGAGTTCGATCGCGAGGGCGGCGTCGCGCGCCTGGTCGTCGCCGAGGCCCTGCTCGAGTCGTTCGCGAAGCGCATCGGCGCGAGCGCGCACCGGATCCTCGCCAAGCGGGATGGCAAGGCGCTGGAGGGCCTGCGCCTCGAGCACCCGTTCTACGAGCGCGAGGTGCCGGTGATCCTCGGCGAGCACGTGACGCTCGATGCCGGCACCGGCGCCGTGCACACCGCACCCGGTCACGGCGCGGACGACTACGAGATGGGCCGGCGCTACAGCCTGCCGATCGACAATCCGGTCGGCAACGACGGCCGCTTCCTGCCCGGCACGCCGCTGTTCGAGGGCGTCGGCGTATTCGACGCGAACGAAAAGATCGTCGAGACGCTGAAAGACGCGGGCCGCCTGGTCCACTTCGAG
Source organism: uncultured Gammaproteobacteria bacterium (assembly GCA_963823415.1). GTDB lineage: Bacteria > Pseudomonadota > Gammaproteobacteria > Steroidobacterales > Steroidobacteraceae > SCUD01. The sequence goes on from CAWGLJ010000004.1 coordinate 8,613, forward strand.
TCCTATCGCCACAGCTACCCGCACTGCTGGCGCCACAAGTCGCCGGTGATCTTCCGCGCGACGCCGCAGTGGTTCCTGAGCATGGAGAAGGAGGGGCTGCGGCGCGACACGCTGGCGGCGATCAAGACCGTGCGCTGGATCCCGGGCTGGGGCGAGCAGCGCATCACCAGCATGATCGAGACGCGGCCCGACTGGTGCATCTCGCGCCAGCGCGCCTGGGGCGTGCCGCTCGCGATGTTCGTGCACAAGGAAACGGGCGAGCCGCACCCGCAGACGCCGGAGCTGCTCGAGCAGGTCGCCGACCTGGTCGACGAGGGCGGCATCGAGGCCTGGTTCGCGTTGAACCCGCGGCACCTGATCGGCGACGAGTCGCTCGTCTACGAGAAGTGCCCCGACGTGATGGACGTCTGGTTCGATTCCGGCGCCGTGCACCACGTGCTGCCCGCGACGCGGCCGGGACTGATCCCGTTTCCCGCGGACATCTACCTCGAAGGCTCCGACCAGCACCGGGGCTGGTTTCACTCGTCGCTGCTGCTGTCGGTCGCAGGCCGTGGCGTCGCGCCCTACCGGCAGGTGCTGACGCACGGCTTCACGGTGGACGAGAAGGGACGGAAGATGTCGAAGTCCCTCGGCAACGTCGTCGCGCCGCAGAAGGTCGTGCAGTCGCTCGGCGCCGACGTGCTGCGGCTCTGGGTCGCGGCCACCGACTACAGCGGCGAGATCAGCACTTCGGACGAGATCCTGAAGCGCATGTCGGAGAGTTACCGGCGCATGCGCAACACGGTGCGCTTCCTGCTCGGCAACCTCGCGGACTTCGACCCGGCGCGCGACGCGCTGCCGGTCGAGCAGCTCGTCGACCTCGATCGCTGGGTGCTCGCGCGCGCGGCGAGCCTGCAGCAGGAGGTGATCGAGGCCTACCGGAACTACGAGTTCCACCAGATCTACCAGAAGGTGCACAACTTCTGCGTGGTGGAACTCGGCGCCTTCTGGCTCGACATCCTGAAGGACCGTCTCTACACGACGCCCGCGAAGAGCGCCGCGCGCCGATCGGCGCAGACGGCGATGTACCACATCGCCGAGGCCATGGTGCGCTGGCTCGCGCCGATCCTCTCGTTCACGGCCGAGGAGATCTGGAAATTCCTGCCGGGCGAACGCGACCCGTCGGTGCTGCTCGCGACCTGGTGGCCGCTTCCGGCCGTCGCCGGCAGCGGTCCCGTGGACTGGGCGGGCGTGATCGCGCTCAAGGCGGACGTCGCGCGCGAGCTCGAGCGGCTGAGGGCCGCCGGCTCGCTCGGCGCGCCGCTCGAGGCCGCGGTGGACGTCTATCTCGACGAGGCGCAGCATCGACGCATGTCCGCCCTCGGCGACGAGCTGCGCTTCGTGCTGATCACTTCGCAGGCGAGGCTGCGCCCGGCGGCCGAGCGGCCGGCGACGGCGGTCGCCGCGGCATCGGTGGCGCCGGAGGGCGCCTGGATCTCCGTCGCGGTGGATCATTCGCCCAAGTGCGCGCGCTGCTGGCACCGGCGCGCGGACGTCGGCGTCGGACCCGAGGCACCCGGAGATCTGCGGCCGCTGCGTGACGAACGTGGATGGCCCCGGCGAGACGAGGCACTACGCATGACGCGACAGTTCGTGCACGAGAAGACCGCGCTCATCTGGGTGTGGCTGTCGGTCATCGTGGTCGCGCTCGACCAGTTCACGAAGTGGTTCGTGGTCGGGAACTTCGAGCTTTACGAGATCCGGCCGGTCGGGCCCTTCCTCGACCTCACGCGCCTGCACAACGAGGGCGCCGCTTTCGGAATCCTGGCGAATGCGGGCGGCTGGCAGCGCTGGTTCTTCCTCGCGCTCGCGGGCGCGATCGGTGTCGCCATCGTCCTCTGGCTGCGCTCGCTGCCGGCGCGCGGCCAGTACTGGCTCGCGATCGGGCTCGCGCTGATCCTCGGCGGCGCGATCGGCAACGCCTGGGACCGGTTCTTCGACGGCTACGTCGTGGACTACCTGCACTTCCACTGGGGCGATGCCTACTTCCCGGCCTTCAACGTCGCGGACATCGCCATCACCACCGGGGCCATCATGCTGATCATCGACGCGCTGCTCGACGGCCGGCGGAGAAAGGCGGCGGCCTGATGAAAGTCCTCCTCGCGAACCCGCGGGGCTTCTGCGCCGGCGTCGACCGCGCCATCGACATCGTCGAGCGCGCGATCGAGCTGTTCGGCGCGCCGATCTACGTGCGCCACGAAGTCGTGCACAACAAGTTCGTCGTGGACCGCCTGCGCGGCCTCGGCGCGGTGTTCGTGGACGAGCTGGACGCCGTGCCCGACGGCGCCACCGTCATCTTCAGCGCGCACGGCGTGCCGAGCCGCGTGGAGCATGAGGCCGGTCGGCGCGGGCTTGCCGTGTTCGACGCGACTTGCCCGCTGGTCACCAAGGTGCACATGGAAGTCGGCAAGTACGCGCGCGACGGACTCGACGTGATCCTGATCGGCCACGCGGGTCACCCGGAAGTGGAAGGCACCATGGGCCGCTTCGACGAGAGCCTGGGCGGGCACATTCACCTCGTCGAGACGGTTGCCGACGTGCAGACGCTCGCCGTCCGCGACCCGGCGAGGCTCGCCGTCGTGACCCAGACGACGCTGTCCGTGGACGACACGGCGAAGGTGATGACGGCGCTGCGCGAGCGCTTCCCGTCGCTCGCGACGCCGCGCAAGGAAGACATCTGCTACGCGACGCAGAACCGCCAGGACGCGGTCAAGCAGCTGGTCGCGCAGTGCGACGTGATCGTGGTGGTCGGTTCGCGGTCGAGCTCGAATTCGAATCGCCTGCGCGAGATCGCGACCACGCGCGGCATCCCGGGCTACCTGGTGGACGGCGCAGTGGATCTGCAAGCGCGGAGTGGTTCGAGGGCAAGCAGTCGGTCGGCGTGACGGCTGGTGCATCGGCACCGGAATCACTGGTCCGGGAAGTCGTCGAGCGGCTGCGCGATTGGGGCGGGCGCGAGGCAGTCGAGGTGGTCGGGCGCGAGGAGAACGTCGTGTTCGGCTTGCCGCAGACCTTGCGTCGAGTCGCGAAGAGCGAGTCCGGCGGCCGCTGATTCACTGCCAGCAGCGTGCGGTGCTGTCCGAGCCACCCAGGTCCGTCGCCGTGCGCCGTCCGCTCTCGTCGATCGAGAGGTTCGAGCAGCCGGCATCGCCGCTGATGGTCCGTCGCGGTCGCGACCACGCGGTATCCAGCGGCGGTGGCCGCCGGGACCGAGAGCAGGTAGCGCCCGCCGGGCGTGCGCGAGGCGACCGGAAGCCCCGGCGGATCCTCGCCGGCAGCAGCATCGAGGCGATCCCCGTAACGGCCGTTTGCAAGGTGGAATTTCTCCTGTTCCGCGGCGGCGATGAGCAGGGCGTGAACCGCTTCCGCGCGGTGGCCGCGCTGCAGGTAGCGCCGGTAGGAGGACGCCGCGATCGAGGTCGTGATCGCGACGATCGCGAGCGCGATCACCAGCTCGATCAGGGTAAAGCCGGCGGCGGGACGAGCTTGCGCCATGAGGTTCTCACCGGATCGCCCGAGTAGCCGGAATCGAAGGTCGCACCGCCGGCAATGCCGAACGGGCGCGGACGGCAGCCGTCGCAGGGATCTTCCCAGCGAACGTCGAATCCGAAGCGCAGCGCCGGCGGCAGGCCGGCGGCGGCGACTTCCTCGGGTTCGTCCTCTTCGGACTCCTCCACCGAGTTCGCGGGCAGCGCGGTCCGCACGTCGAGCGCATAGCGTCGTGCCACGGGCACGCGGCGGGCCGCAGGGCGCAGGCCGCATCGGGCGGCAGCGGCTGGTAGGTCTGGAAGTGCAGCCTGTGATCGAAGGTCACCGTCGATCCGACGACCTTTTCGCCGGCGCCGTGGGACTCCAGGCGAGCGAACCAGCCGCGGGCGTCGGGTGGCAGCGCGCCAGTGGCGTCGGTCGCGTCGAAGAGGTCCTCCTCCTCGATCTCTGCTGCCGCCTCACCGGCCAGCGCGTCGAAGACGACATAGACGCGGTCCACGACGCTCGCGTCACGCGGGCGTGTGAGCGCGCCCGAACCGACCGCGATCGAGAGCCGGGACTCGCCGCCGACCTGGGTGACCGACGCGTCCGGGGTCGCGAAGAAGCGATGCGCGCCGGTCCCGAGCCGTGCGATCCGGCGCGCGCTTGCGAGGTCCGCGGCGGCAGCACCGCTCGCGAAGTCGATGCGCCAGAGGTTGCCGGTCACGTCGATGAGGTAGGCCCGGTCAACGTAGCCGTCACCGTCGAGGTCGAGTGCGCGCGGCGCGGACGGCAGGGTAGTGAATCCGTCGACGGACCACAGCAACCGTCCGGTCGCCGCATCCACGGCATGAAGTGCGTCGCCGGCACCCGGTGCCGGTGACGTCAGGTGCATCGAAGCGCGTGTCGTAGCCGCCGGGCAGCAGCACGATCCAGTCGCCCGGGCTTTGTCCGGAGCCGGAGATGGCGAGGCGCGTGACGACCGGCTCGCCGCGGGCCTCGACATCGCGCGTCGGGCAACGCGAACGACCAGAGAAGCCGCGGATCCGCAGGCTGCGCGAGGTCGAGCGCGTAGTAGCGGCTGCCTCCGCGGCCGAGGCCGAACAGGAGCCAGCGGTGCTCGCCGGCCACGGCGTCGATGCGCCCGTCGCCGTCCGGGTCGTGCCGATGCAGGACGAGGGCACCGTCGATGCCGTGGCTGCGCGAGATCGCCGGCGCATCGCGCATCAGTTCCGGCAGGCGCGGCAGCAGCTCCTGCGGCAGGAAGGCCCATTGCTCGACGCCGCTCTCGGCATCGAAGGCGTGCAGGAGCCCGTCATGCGTCGCGGCAAGGACGAATGCGCGGTCGCTGGCGGCATCTTCGACGACGAGCGGCGCGTGCAGGCCCGGGTCGCCCAGCGTTCGCTGTGTCGCCGGCCAGCCGACGACCTCGTCGAGGGCTTCCGGGTCGAACGCGCCGAGTCCGACCGTCGCTCGATCGATGCGCGGATTGCCAGGCACGAGTGCATTGCCGGCATCGAGCAGCCGGTTCGCTGCGACGTTCGAGTGCAGGCGACGCGCATCGGCCGGCGGCAGCCGCCCTGCGGCACCGCCCGCGAGCAGGTTCGCATCGGGAGCGTCGCTCCAGAGGCTGCGCGTGTGCGGCCAGGGCAGGCCGCTGCCGGGGTCGATGGCAGGCTCGCCATCGCGATCGACGATGACGGGCGGGGCGAGCGGCGATGCCGGCGCGCGCAATCCGTAGCGGAGGAGGTTTCCGTGCCAGCGCGCGCGAGCGCGCGGCGCGGTGAGCCCGAGGATCACGCCGGGGCTGCTCGATGCGGCGTCCGGCGGCACGAAACCCGCTGCAGACAGTTGCGGACCCGCAGCGACGGCCGCGTCATGCTGGAATGCGCGCCGCCACGAGGTTCGGCCCGGTGAGCGGATCGGACGGCGAAAGCCCGAGGCCCCGGCGCGATCCAGGAGACCGGCGCCGACTGCGCGCCCGGCAAGTCGTCGCGCAGGTCGGTCGTGCCGAGCTCGGCAACGAGCGCCTGCGCGTCGCCGGAGATGTCGGACGCCGCGAGGACCGCCATCGACACGGGCCGGCAGGCGCTGTCGAACGGCGAGCGATAGCGGTCGGACCCGCGCAGCCAGCGCGCGGCCTCGGCGAGGGACTCGGCGATCGCGGGCATCGCCGGCCGTCGGAGTGGCAGCCGAGCGTACGCAGGTGCACGGCGGCGACCTCGTTTGCGACCGGCGCGAGAACGACGTAGCCGCCGTCCGGTCCGTCGTCATCGGTCAGGACCAGCGCGACGTCGAGGCCCGTCGTCGCGGCGAGCGCGTCCGCAAGCCGGTTCGCAGTTACGTTGGCCAGCGGTTGCGCGACCGTGGGCTGCGCGGACTGCAGGTAGTTCAGGAAGTTGCCGGAGTAGAGGACGTGGGCATCGAATCCCGTTGTCGAGGCATCACCGAAGCATTCGGCCGTCAGAGCAGGCGGGGCGACGAAATACCCGTAAGGCGGCCAGGGATGCGCGGCCTGCGTCGCAGGCGAGGGTGGCGATGGAAGACCCACGATGACAGTCGGGCGCCGGACCCGGGCCGCGCCGCGGTATAGATCCTCGCCGAATCGCAGCGCAGCCCCACCTCGAGGTCGGCGCCGTAGTCGAACTGCGGATCAAAGGGCGCCGGCGCGTCGATGACCTGTGCCGTTGCGGCCGAGCGGTCGAGCAGCACGGCCGAGAAGCGGACGCGTTCCGGCCGGAACGTCGGCCCGATGCAGCCAGGCCTCGTCCTCGTCGGCGTGGCACGGGAATCGCCGCCAGCAGGCAGAGCAGGAACGCCGCCCTCATGGCGCGGGCACCACGAGGTAGAAGCCCTGCTCGAGGCGGGCGCGGACGCCACGGCCCGAGCTCGCATCCGCCGTGACGAAGAAGTGGCGGGCCGCGAAACTGCCGGCGTTTTCGCCGATCGTGAATCCCGGCGGCAGGATCCCGGGTCCTTCGGCCTCGCGGGTTTCGGCTCGCCACTCGGCGAACGCGGTCGCCTCTTCGGGCAGCACCTCGCCGTCGGCGTACGCCGCCTTCGCGCGTTTCGGCAGCCGTCGAGCAGGGCGATGCACGATCCCGGTTTCGGCGGCTTCGAAGGCGTTCTGTGCCATCTGCTGGTGGCCGGCGAGCGCGAGCGCGGTCATGGCCGCCGCGGCCGCCGCGAGCGCGAGCGCGCCGAGGCCCGAGAGCAGCACGAGCACGACGACGAGCGCGGAACCGCGCGCCCGCGCGCTCACGACGACGCCCCGCTGTTGCGCAGCTCGACGACCCGCGAGACGCGCTTGCGGCGCGTGAGGTCCGGCTGGTCGCGCTCCGGCACGTCGCTTTGCGCTTCGAGCTCGATGCGCAGCGCGCGCGGCGTGCGCGCCGTTCACCGGTTCGCCGGGCTGGATCCAGCGATCGATGGCCGTATCCGCGTCCGCCGGGTCGTCGAGCCCCAGCAGGATCTGCAGGTCGGCTATGCCGCTGACGAGTTCCTCGTCCTGGAATGCGGGCCGTGTACCGCCGACCAGCCGCTTGCGCCGCAGCGACGGCCAGTCGCGTCGGCCGGTCGAATCGCGGCTCACGTAGTAGACGCCGACCTCGAGGTCGTGCCGGCGCGCGTCGGGGCCCAGCGTCGCGACTGCCGTTCGCCGAGAGCACGGCGGATCGCAGGTTCGTCTCGAGCTGCAGGCGGCCTGCCTGCGCGGGCACGGCTTCCGCGCCCGCGTGGCGGAGGACGAGCGTGTCCGCCAGTTCGCGATGGCGCGCCCGTCCGGCGACGGGCGGCAGCCGATCGCGACGCCAGGCGCCGCCGCGTAGGCCGCGTCGACGGCGACGATCGGAACCGCGAGGTCGTGCGCCAGCGAGGGGCCGCAGCCGCCGGCGACGACGAGATCCGCGCGCTCCGGCGTGCCCAGCGTGGACGCGCCGTCGACCGGCGACCGGGGCGCCGCGAGGCCGAGGTAGCCGGCCAGGCGGATCTCGTCGACCAGCAGGGCGAGCGCGGCGTCGAGCGCTTCCTCGAGGCGGGCGATCGACTCGCCCGTGCGATGCACCGCGCGCCCGCGCGTCACGAAGGCCGTCGATCCGGCGATCACGACGAGCACCAGCGTCATCGCCACCAGGATCTCGACGAGCGTCAGCCCGGCAGCGCGAGTTCATGTCGTCACCGGCAGGACCAGCCGCTGCATGCCGACGCCGGCGACCGGCCACTCGATCCGGATGAGGTAGCCCTCGGGCGTCGCGTCGTCGCGGTCCACGCTGTGCCGACGCACCTTCGGGCAGGGTCGCGACCACGGCAGCCGACCAGTCGACGATCGCAGGCGCGTCCGGCTGCGAGCGAGGCAAAGGCGTCGCGATCGAGCGCGCGCAGCTCGTCGGCGAGCGAAGCGGCGAGCCGCAGCGCTGCACGCCGGTTGCCCGACTCGCGCTCGTGCTGGATGCTCCTGCCCAGGGCGAGCCCGGCGCCGGCGAGCCCGACCAGCATGAGGGCGAGGGCGACGAGCGCCTCCACGAGCGTGAATCCGCGCGATGCGGCCATGGCTCAGCACGTGAGGGCCCGGTCCGAGGCGTCGCGCGCGCTGGTGCGCGGGCGGCCGCTGCGGCTCACGATCACGGCCCGCGCGGCGCTCGGCGCCGCGCCGGTCGCAGACGGTGAGCGTCGCGGGCGTCGCGAAGCCCGAACCGGCCTCGAAGCTCAGGATGGCGCGGTTCGAGCGCAGGCGCGGCGCGCCGTTGCCGCCGGACAAGCCGAGGCTCTGGCGAAGACGTCCGCCGTCGTCCGCGAGCAGCAGGCCGCCCGACCAGTCCGATGCGCCGGAGCATTCGCGCTCATCCGCGCTTCCGCACAGCCGGATGGTCTCGCTGCGCGTCGCCGAGAACTGGCGCGCGAGGTTGACCGCGTGCATGGCGGTTGCCACTGCGGCATTCATCCGGCTGTCGAGCAGCAGCGTCGAGAAGGTGGGAATCGCCGCGGCTGCGATGATCGCTGCGATGCCGAGTATCGTCAGCAGTTCCGGCAGCGTGTGGCCGGCGTGTGTGCGGGAAGCTGTAGGTCATGCGGCGAGGCTAGCGGGCCGCCGCGCGCGGGCCCGCACGGAAAACCCCCGCATTTGGGCCGTTTCTCGCTGGCACAGCCGTGTCGGGTCCGCGCGCATTGCCCGGACCCCGGGGCTTGCCTATACTTCGCGCCCCAAATGCCCCTATAGCTCAGTTGGTAGAGCAACCGCTTCGTAAGCGGTAGGTCGTCTGTTCGAGTCAGACTGGGGGCACCAATAGTCAGGAGGGGCGAGGCCGCATGGTCTCGCCCCTTTTGCTTTGTAAACCGCGCTAGTGCGGGGGCGTCGCGGCCTCGAGCGCGATCGCGAATGTCCCGCGGGTCACTGGGCTCGTCGCGTGGCGGGCTATTGGATACGAAAAGGCCCGGCACTTTGGGGGCACCGGGCCGAGCTATCGCGAATGTCTTATGCTGCGATTTTCAGCGGCAATTGCAGGCGGCTCCGTAGATGAGTCCCTCCACCGGCACCATTCGCATCGCATTGATTGCGATGTCCATGACTTTCGGCACTGCAGCGCACGCGCTCGAGTGCTTGCCTGACTGTCCATGTCCGATACCGATGCTGCTCGTGGCGGAGGAACTGCCTGTCAGGGTCGATCAGGCAATGCTTCAACGTCAGTTCGAGGCGCTTCGGGGAATGAAGTTGGAGAACGTTGAATACTCTCCCCTTGGCCCTACCACGGAAGTCTGGGGCGACACCGGACTTGTGCTGGCACCTGAAGCGTTGAAACTGAAGGAGGGCGATTCCGGAGCCGTCATTCTCCGATTGCTCGGCGATCTTCTGCTGGTCAACGGCGATGAAGTCCTCACCTTGAAGGAAAGGAATTTCTTTGAAGGCCCCCATGCTTCGATCGGAGGGATGTCAGTTCCAGCAAAGTGTTCGAGGAATACCAGTCATTAACGGCGTCGTTGCATTCAACTATGACGGCAAGACGAAGCGCATCACCACGCTGTCAGCCGGATTCGTTCCAAATCGCGAGCTGCCAACCAGGCCGAAGTTGTACCTGCGCAGCAGGCCGAGCGAATCGCCGGGGGCGAGGTGGTTGAGCCTACGTATCTGGGCTATTTCCTGCCGTGCTGCGGGCCGAGACTACCGAAGCTAGTTTGGGCGACAACTGTTTCGACCAGCATCCTGGAGAAGGTTTACGTAGATGCAATTGGTGGCATCGTACTTGCACGCTTGAACATGACCATGACTTGACGCCGTGTGATCGAGTATCGCGGGCAGTTCCGCCGTGGAGGCCTCAGGCTTGTTTTCCAAGCGGAGTTCGCAGGCATACTCGCGGAGAAGTCCCTCCACTGGCACCACTTCCTCGCTCCTCGCCAAGTACGCGCTAACGCTCGTTTCTCTCATCGCCTTCGTCGCGATCTCGTTGCTCGGCGAACACCTGGAATCGGGCGGCGGATTTTCCGAGTCTGGATTCTGGCTCAGGCTCGCGACCGGCGCCGTGTTCGGCGCGTTCGTGCTGCGGTCCGTATGCCGCAACCGCGCACCGCGTGCCGCGCATCCTGGCGCTGGCGGCCGCGAGCGCCGCGATCTACTGGCTCGCCGTGCGCTTCGTCGCCGACGGGCCGATTCCCTACGACTCGATCGTCTCGCTGATTGTCGCCGGTAGCGGCGCTGCGCTGCTCTGCGGGCTGGCGGTGGTCTTCATCGCACCGCGGGCATTCAGCTGGGGACTCGTGCCGCTCCTGCTCGCCGCAGGCGCTCTCGGCGGTGCGGCCTTCGAGATCAGGATCCCGAACGACGAGCTGCTGCTCGTCGGCCATGCCACCTGGCAGCTGCTCGTCTGCCTCGCCCTGCATTACGGATTCAGGCGGACAGGGCTCACTTCATCGTCGGCATCGTGAACTCGGCGCCCTTGCGAGCCCTCCGGCCAGCGCGCGGTCACGGTCTTGAGCCGCGTGTAGAAGCGCACGCCGTCGGGCCCGTGCATGTGCAGCGGCCCGAACAGGGAGCGCTTCCAGCCGCCGAAGCTGTGGAAGGCCATCGGCACCGGGATCGGCACGTTGATGCCGACCATGCCGGCCGCGACGCGCGCGGCGAACTCGCGCGCGGCGCCGCCGTCGCGCGTGAAGATCGAGGTGCCGTTGCCGAACTCGTGGCGCTCGATCAGGCCGAGCGCCTCGTCGAGCGTCTTGACGCGCAGCACGACGAGCACCGGCCCGAAGATCTCCTCGCGGTAGATGCGCATCGACTCGGTGCACGCCGTCGAACAGCACCGGCCCCATGAAGAAGCCGCTGCTCGTGGCCGGCGACGACGATGCTTGCGCCCGTCCACGACCAGCTTCGCGCCTTCCTTCACGCCGGTCTCGACGTAGCCGAGCACGCGCTCGCGGTGCTCGCGCGGTGACCAGCGGGCCCATGTCCGCGCCCTCGGCCGTGCCGGGCAGCGACCTTGATCGCGCGCGAGCTCGGGCTTCAGCGCCGCGATCAGCCGGTCGCCCGCATCGCCCACGGCGACGGCGACCGAGATCGCCATGCAGCGCTCGCCGGCGGAGCCGTAGGCCGCGCCGATCAGCGCGTGGGCGGCCTGCCGCGGGATCCGCGTCCGGCATCACGACCATGTGGTTCTTGGCGCCGCCGAGCGCCTGCACGCGCTTGCCGGCCTCGGAGCCCGTGCGGTACACGTGCTCGGCGATCGGCGTCGAGCCGACGAAGCTGACGGCATCCACGCGCGGGTCGGTCAGCAGCGTGTTGACCGAGTCCTTGTCGCCGTTCACGACGTTCAGCACGCCCGGCGGCGCGCCGGCCTCGGTCATGAGCTCGGCGAGCCGCAGCGGGCAGCCGGGATCCTTCTCGGACGGCTTCAGGACGAAGGTGTTCCCGCAGGCGATCGCGACCGGGAACATCCACATCGGCACCATGGCCGGGAAGTTGAACGGCGTGATGCCGGCGGCGACGCCGACCGGCTGGCGCAGCGACCAGCTGTCGATGCCGCGGCCGACCGCGTCGCTGTACTCGCCCTTGAGCAGGTGCGGGATGCCGCAGGCGAACTCGACGATCTCGAGGCCGCGCGTGACTTCGCCGCGCGCGTCGGCGAGCACCTTGCCGTGCTCGCGGGTGATGATCGCGGCGAGCTCGCCGGCGTGCTGCTCGACCAGCTCGCGGAACCGGAACATCACGCGCGCGCGCCGCAGCGCCGGCGTGTCGGACCACTCGGGCAGGGCCGCGCGCGCCGAGGCGATGGCGGCGCGGGTTTCGTCCGCGCTCGCGAGCGCGACCTCGGAGGTGGCGACGCCGAGCGCGGGGTTGTAGACGGGCGCGGTGCGGCCGGAGTTGCCGGCAACGGCCTTGCCGTCGACGTAGTGGCCGAGTTGTCGCGAGTTTGGCGGTCATGGTTTACCGTCCACTCCGACGCTGGAATGAGTGCTCGAAGGCGAGCTACGGCGCGTCGCTGCCGTCGTCGGGAATCGTGATCATGCGGATTGTGGCCTCATCGGCCCCCAGTGTCACATGCGCGAAGCCCCAGATGAGGCCGTGCGCGTACAGGCTCGTGAGCTCCGGGTGCGCGGCGAGCTGGTGCCGGGCGAAGTTCGTGTTCAGCGGCCGCTGCTTGCCGGCGGCGCCCGAGACGAGCTGCGGCAGCGGCGGGCGGCCCTTCGCCTCCGGCACGTCCTTGCAGCCGTCGGTGTACAGCTCGAGCGTGTGCTCGTGGCCGGCGAGGTACATGTCGGCGTGGCGGCAGAGCGCCGGCAGGATCAGGCGGCGCATCATCCGCGCCTGGTGGAACTTGCTGCCCGCGGACGACCAGATCGGGTGATGGCCCATCACGATCTTCCAGCGCGCCGGCGAGTCGGCGAGCGCCTGCTCGAGCCACTCCGCCTGCGCCCATTCCTCGGCGTTCTGCGGCAGCGCCCAGGGCTGGGTCGTGTCGATCTTGCCGCTGTCGAGCTCGCGGCCGTCGTCGGTCGAGCGCGTCGTCGAGGATCGAGTGGTCCGAGAGCATCACGTGCGTGTCGAGCACGAAGACCTCGACCTCGCGCGGGTCGCCGGTCGGCGCGACCCGGTAGCGCAGGCCGTCCATGTAGAAGGGCCGCGTCTGCTCGTGGTAGCGAACCTGGGCCATCGCGCCTTCGCGCGAGGTGCGCCAGTCGTGGTTGCCGAGCGCGACGTAGATCCTGAAGTCCGCGCCGTTCGCGGCGAGCGGCGCGTAAGGCTCGTAGAAGATCTTGCGGAAGCGCTCCGCGTCGTCGCGACCGTCGGCGCCTGCGGTCGCGCCGTCCGGATAGATGTTGTCGCCGAGCATGACGGCGAAGTCGCAGGCGGCGGGGCCCTCGCACCAGCGGCGCATCGCGCCCGCGACGCCCGCCTGGCCGCTCGCGGCGATCCAGCTGCCGGTCTCCGGGACGCGGTACGCGGGTGTCGGCTCGAACTCGGCCGGCGGACGCTTGTCCTTGAGCCAGTCGAGGCGCTCTTCCTCGACGAAGGCCTCGTAGGTCTTCGGTCCGGGCTCGTCGTCGAACTCGAGGTAGTCGTAGTGGTAGCCGCTGTCGCCGAAGGCGAGGAACTCGGCGACCGGCTGCGGCGCCGGCCGCTGTGCCGCGCAGGCGGCAAGGACCAGCGCGGCGGCGAGCGCGGCGCCGAGTCGCATCAGTATTTTTCCTTGAGCAGCCGCTCGACGTCCGCGCGGCTGCGCCGGATCACGCCCTCGGCTTCGAGCTTCAGGCTGGTGAGCGCCGCCGCCCAGCGCGTGGACTCGGCGGGGTCCGCGCCGATCCGGCGCGATGCATACGAACCGACGCAGGTGTCGCCGCGACCGCTGCGGCCGCGCAGTTCCACGGGCTTGAACGGCGCCTCGTAATAGCGGCCGTCGGCGAGCACCAGCAGGCCGTCCTTGTGCGTCAGCACGATCTCGCGCGGGCCGATCGCGGAAAGCATGCGCGCCGCCTCGCGGATGTCCGCCGTGCCGGTCAGGAATTCCGCCTCGACGGCGTCGGTCTTCAGGATGTCGATCATGCCGAGCACCTGCTCGCGCTCGGGCCAGGCCTCGTAGGCGAGCCGGCCCTCGGGCGTCACGACGCGCACGAAGCCCTGCACGTCGAGCGCGAGTCGCTGGCAGCGGGCCTTCATCGCCTTGACGGTGGCCAGGCTCACTTCCCCGCGGATCGATGCCGTGATCAGGAAGGTGTGCGCCTCGATGCCCTCGAAGTGGCGGGGCTCGATGGGATCGGCGACGCCCTTGACCGAGAGGATGCGCTCGTCGACGTTCGCCGTCGGGTATTCGAGGCGCATCAGCGTCGAGCCCGGCGAGTCGAAGGCGTAGACGTCGATGCCCGCGGCCGTGAGCGGCTCGGCGATGTGCGAGTCCTCCGCCGCGCGGCGCGTCACCGCCGCGACGGAGAGCCCGAGCAGGCGCGCGGCGTGCGCCGCGTAGTTGTAGCCGCCGCCGTCCACGTGGCGCGTGCCCGCCGCGGAGACGATCGTGTCCTTGGTGTAGTTGCCGACCGTGACGAAGTCGTAGCGTTTCATTCGCGAAGCCTCACGCGCCAGAGCGTCGCGGCGAGCAGCATCGAGACGATGCTGGAGCCGATCCAGAAGGTAGATTGCCGGGCCAAAGTCGTAGGTGCGCACGTCGCCGACGACCTGCATCCCGGACTCGATCAGCGCGCCGCTGATGTTTTCCTGGATCGCCGCGCCCAGGTAGCTGAACACGCCGATGAAGCCCATCGCGGCGCCGGCCACCTTCTTCGGCGCGATGTCGATCGCAAACAGGCCGCCCAGCGCGGTCACCAGGCCATTGAGGCCGATGCCGAACAGGACGAAGCCGGCGGTCAATGCGACCACGTCCTGCGGCCCGAAGAAGATCAGGTACAGCCCGGCAAGCTCGGCGATCGCGAAGATCAGGTTCGCCGGCGGGCGGCGCGCGGCGAAGAACCTGTCCGAGACGTAACCGTAGAGCAGGCAGCCGGCGATGCCGGCCAGCGTGCCGACCGCCATGAACAGGCTCGCGTCCGCGAGCCCGTAGCCGCGGGCTTCCTGCAGGTACAGGATGCCCCAGCTCGCGATCGCGTAGCGCGTGATGTAGACCGTCGCGCTCGAAGCCGCGAGCACCCAGATCGAGGGAATGCGCAGGATCGAGAACTGCAGCGTCACGACGCGCGTATCCGAGGGCGCGAGTTGCGCGAGGTGGTCGTTCTTCCAGTCCGCGACCTTCGGCAGCCCGAGCGTCACCGGCCGGTCCTGCATCAGGGCGTAGATCGCGATGCCGGTCAGGATGCAGATCAGTCCCGGCACCCAGAACCCCGCGCGCCAGCCGAACCACGCCACGAACAGCGCCACGAAGTAGTAGGTGAGTCCTTCGCCCATCGAATGGGCCGTGCTCCACACGCCGTAGAAACGTCCGCGCTCGCGGTTGCTGAACCAGGCGGTGAGCGAGACCGCGCCGGAAGGCGCGCCGAAGCCCTGGAACCAGCCGTTCAGCGCCCAGAGCGCGACCGAGACCCAGAGGATCGTCGAGAAACCCATGCCGATGTTGACCAGCGCGGAGGCGATCACGCCGGTGGCGAAGAAGATCTTGATGTTGGCGTGGTCGGCGAGGAAGCCGTTGACGAGCTTGGCGAAAGCGTACGAAAAGAACAGGGCGGAGCCGATCAGCCCGAGGTCCTGGGGCGAGAAGATGCCCGCGTCGATCAAGCGGCTTCTTCACGACCGAGAGCGCGAGCCGGCAGGTATAGGCGAACGCGTAGCCCACCGTGATCGCGACCATGACGCGAAAACGATGGCGACGGTACAGTGCGTCGACCTGCGCGGCGTCCTGGATCCGCGGCGCCGCGGGCCCCGTCGAGAAGGCGGCGAGCAGGGACCTCACGTCGCGGCCCGCGGGCCGCGGCCGATAGCTTGAAACGGAATTTCCATTTTGTGTAAACTTAGAACATTCATTTCAATTCGTCCAGACCGTAAGGAATTCCGATGCTGAACCGCCCCTGGCTGCTCGTCCTGACCGCGGCCCTGGCGGCCTGTTCCCGGCCGGCCACCGAGCCCGTCGCGGAGCCCGCCCCGGCGACCGTGGCAGCGGCCGCGGAGACCGCGCCGACCGCCCAGGACGGTGCCAATGGCGTCGCAATCTGGGTCCACCCGGAGGACGGGGCCAAGAGCCTGATCCTCGGCGCCGGCGGCACGGGCGGCCTCGAAGTGTACGGGCTGGACGGCGCGCTGCAAGCAGCGGATTGGCGACATCGAGGCCTCCCACGTCACCTTGCGCCACGGCTTCGGGCTGGGCGATCGCGCAGTGCCGCTCGTGCTGGTCTACGACCCGATGCGCTCGGCGCTGATCGGCTTCACCATCGATGCCGCGGGCGCCGTGACGCGCCTGCCGGGCGCACCGCATGCCGGTGGACGACGAGCTGACTGGCCTCTGCAGCTTCCAGAGCCCGGTCACCGGCCGGACCTATGCGCTCGGCATGACGGATGCCGGCCAGATGCTCCAGTGGGAGCTGTTCGCGAAGGGTGACGCGCTGGAGGGGCGGCTCGTGCGTTCCGTGGCGCTCGGCAAGGGCATCGAGTTCTGCGTCGTGGACGACGCCACCGGGACGCTGTTCTACGGCGACGAGGCGCTCGGCGTCATGGCGCTGCCGGTCGGCGTCGAGACGGACCCGGCCCGCAAGGTCGTCGACATGGCCGCACCGCGCGGCGGGATCGCCGAGGAGGTCAAGGGCATCGCGCTCGCGCAGGGAGCGGACGGCAAGCCGTTCCTCGTCGTGTCCGACGCCTCTGCGGAACGCATCGCGATCTACGACCCCGAGGGGACGCTGATCGGGCGCTTCCAGATCGGCGCCGGCGGCGCCGTGGACGCCGTCGGCGAGGCCGAGGGACTTGCGCTCGCGACGGCGCCGATGGGCGAGGCCTATCCCGAGGGCATCCTCGTCATCGCCGACCAGGACAACGAAGGCCAGCACAGCAACTTCAAGATCGTCGGCTGGCGCGAGGCGCGCGCTGCCGGCGGGGTTACCGCGACTGCCTTTGCCGACCCGCGCAAGCCGGCGGCGGCCACTGCGCGCACGGTGACGCCGGCGCTCGAGACGCCGGCGGTCGAGACCTGGGGCGACGCGGCCGACGATCCGGCGATCTGGGTGAACCCGCGCGATCCCGCGAAGAGCGCGGTCATCGCCACCGACAAGAACCTCGGCCTCTACGTCTATGACCTCGAGGGCCGCCTGCTGCAGACGGTGACCGACGGGCGCATGAACAACGTGGACCTGCGCGACGGCTTCATGGTCGACGGCAAGGCGCGCACGCTGGTGGCTGCCAGCAACCGCACCGACAAGAGCATCGCGCTCTACTTCCTCGATCCCGCGACGCGCAAGCTGACGCGCGCCGGCGACCCGGTGCCGACGGGCTTCGGCGACCCCTACGGCCTGTGCATGTACGCCGGCGCGACCGGCCACTACGTGTTCGTGAACAACGGCGGCGACGGCCTGTTCCGCCAGTGGCGCATCACGGCCAAGGGTGGCCGCGCGGTGGCCGAGCAGGTGCGCGAGTTCCCGGTCGGTTCGCAGGCCGAGGGCTGCGTGGCCGACGACGAGACGGGCGCGCTCTACGTGGCGGAAGAGGGCGGCGGTTTCTTCCGGTACTCCGCGGCGCGCGGACGGCGGCACGGAGCGGCGGGAAATCGACCGCGTGGACAGCGCGAACGGCCTGAAGGCCGACATCGAGGGCGTGTCCCTGTGGGCGGGCAAGGACGGCAAGGGCTACCTCGTCCTCTCGAACCAGGGTGCGGACAACTACGCCGTGTACCGGCGCGAGGGCGACAACGCCTTCGTGGGTATCTTCCACATCGTCGCGGACCCGGAGCGCGGCATGGACGGGGTGTCGGAAACCGACGGGCTCGACGTGTCGAGCGCACCGCTCGGTGCGCGCTTCCCGGACGGCCTGCTGGTCGTCCAGGACGGGCGCAACCTCTCGCCGCGCGAGCGCCAGAACTTCAAGTTCGTGTCCTGGCGCGACATCGCCGCGGCGCTCGGCCTCGACTAGCGCAGCGGATCCCGGACGCGCTCGATCCGGCTCTCGCGGTGCGCAAGCGCCGCGCGGTCGATCTTCGCGGCCCAGGTCGAGACGCCGTTCTTCAGCTCGGCCGCCGCCAGGGTGATCGGCGACCAGGCGCTGTCGCCGCGCAGGTCGCGCAGCGTGAACGTCACGCGCGGCTCGGGCTCCCACTCGAAATCCAGCAACCCGAAGTTCACTGAACGGAACCAGGGCAGGCGGATCCGGATCTCCGGCTCGCCGTCGAGGAACGACGTGCCCGTCATCTGGGCGAGCGGCGAGGACACGAAGTCGTAGAGGTCGTAGCCGCCGCGCTCCGACCAGGGAATGCAGTTCACCTCGCCGAAGTGCGTGTCGCCCGAGATCAGCAGCACGCCCTCGATGCGCTCGTCGCGGATGAAGTCGAACAGCGCGTTGCGCTCGGTCAGGAAGGCGGCCCAGGTGTCGCCGGCGGGCCCGTCTTCGGAGGACCAGCCGCTGCCGCAGGCGATCACCTTGAACGGCGCGCGGCTGGCGCGCAGCGACTCGCGCAGCCATTCGCCCTGGCGCCGCCCGAGCATCGTCTTGTCCGGGCCGTCGGGGTCCTTGTTCGGCGCGCGGTGGTAGCGGCCGTCCAGCATGAAGAAGTCGACGCCGCCCCAGGCGTACTGGAAGTAAACGCCCGGGTCGTCGGCCTGGCCGCCGGCGGGATTCGCCCAGTAGTTGCGGAACGCGGCGAGCGCCGCGTCGCGCACCGGGTTCGTGCGATCCGAGTTGTTGAGCCCGAAGTCGTGGTCGTCCCAGATCGCGAGCTGCGGGACGCTGCGCATCAGCGGCAGCGTCGAGGCGATCGCGCGCTGGCGGCGGTAGTCCTCGGCGAACACCCACTCGGAAGTCGGAGTCGGCGTAGATGTTGTCGCCGAGCCAGAAGAAGAGGTCCGGCTCCGCGGCGGCGATCGCGCGGAAGATCGGCTGCTCCGCGTCGAGCTGGTGGCGCGCGCAGGAGCCGAAGGCGAGCCGGAACGGCGCCGCGCCGGCAGGCGCCGTGCGCGCGACGAAGGGCGTCAGGCGATAGCGGTCGGGAATGCCGTCGACCAGCAGGCGGTAGTAGTAGCGGGTCGCGGGCGCGAGGCCGCCGACCGCGATGCGTACCGTGAAATCATCCGCGGCGCGGGCGCGCACCGGCGCGCTCTTCTGCGTCGCGCCGAAGAAGCGGTCGGTCGAGTACTCGACCTCGACGTCGAACTCGCCGCTCGCGCGGCCCCAGAAGGTGATCGAGTCGGCGCCGGTCGCGCCGATCATCGGGCCTTCCATGAGTCGCGGGTAGCCGGGCGCGGCGGCGAAGCTGCGCACCGGGCGCAGCAGCGCGGTGGCGAGGGCGGAGCCGAGGAAGCTGCGCCGGCCGAGGCTCATGCCGGGGCCATCGCATCCGCGAAGCGGCGGAGATTCCGGAAGCCCAGGTTCGCGTACTCGGCCGAGGGCGCGACGGCCGGGTCCTGCTCCGCCTCGACGACCAGCCAGCCGCGGTATTTCGCGCGCGCGATCGGCGCGAGCACGGCGGGGTAGTCCACGCTGCCGTCGCCGGGCACGGTGAACACGCCGTCGAGCACGGCGTCGAGGAAGCTCGAGTCGCGGTTCAGGCTGCGCGCGAGCACCGGCACGGCGGATGTCCTTGCAGTGCACGTGGGCGATGCGATCGGCGTGGCGGCTGGCGGCGCGCACCGGATCGCCGCCGGCAAACGTCAGGTGCCCGGTATCGAGCAGCAGCGACACGGTGTCGTCGCAGGAGTCCATCAACCGGTCCACTTCGTCCTCGGTCTGCACGACCGTGCCCATGTGGTGATGGTAGGCGAGGGTGAGGCCGGTGTCCTGCAGGCGTGCACCCAGCTCCTCGAGGCGCGCGGCGAACTGCGGCCAGTCGGCGGGCGCGAGCACGGGGCGCTGCGAGAGCCGCTTGCGGCGGTCGCCATGGATGCAGCGCGTCGTCTCGGCCACGACCACGACCTCGCAGCCGAGCGCGGAGAGCAGCTCGCGGTGCGCGCGCATGGCCTCGAATTCCGCGGCCGCGTCGCGCTCGAGCAAGGCACTGCTGTACCAACCGGAAACCAGCGCAAGTCCGTGCGGGGCGAGCGCTGCCTTGAGCTCCGGCGCGGTGCGCGGGAACTTGCAGCCGAGCTCGACGCCCTCGAAGCCCGCGGCCCGCGCTTCGGTGAGGCAGGTCTCGAGCGACGTCTCGCCGCCGACCTCGGGCAGGTCGTCGATGGTCCAGGTGAGCGGGTTGATGCCGAGGCGGATGCTCATGCGCCACCGTCCCCGTCGACCTTGCTGCGCCAGGCGGCGTGCGCCGCCTGGACGCGCGCGTCGCCCGGAGACTTCCGCAACCGGCACGTTCCACCAGGCGCCGCCGGCGGCGGTGCCGCCCTGCGGATCGGTCTCGATCACGAGCACGGTCGTGCGCTTCGCGCCGCGAGCCTTCGCGACCGCCGCCTCCAGCGCCGCGAGGTCGGCAATCTTCGTCGCGTCGGCGCCGAGCGAGCGTGCGTGCGCCACGAAATCGACCGGCGCCTCCGCCGGGAACGAATCCTTCAGCAGGTTGTTGTGTTCCACGCCTGCGGTCGCACGCTGCAGGCGGTGGATGCAGCCGTACCCGCGGTTGTCGCAGAGCACGACGAGGAGCGGGTTGCCGCTGGCCACCGAAGTCGCGATCTCGGAGTTCATCATCAGGTAGCTGCCGTCGCCCAGCAGGACGGCAACGGTGCGCGCGGGATCGGCCATCTTCACGCCGAGACCGCCCGCGATCTCGTAGCCCATGCAGGAATAGCCGTACTCGAGGTGATAGCCGCCGGGCTCGGGGCAGCGCCAGAGCTTGTGCAGCTCGCCCGGCAGGCCGCCGGCGGCCGCGACCAGGGTCGCGCCCTTGCCCAGTGCGCGATTGACCGCGCCGAGCACCTGCGCGTCGGTGGGAAGGCCCGGGCCCGCGCGCGTTGCGGTGTCGACGATGGCGTTCCATTCCCCGACCAGGTTGCGCGTGCGCTCGCGCCAGGCCGGCTCCGCCGCCCAGCCGGCGAGCGCGGTCCCGAGCTCGCCGAGCGTCGCGAGCACGTCACCGCGCAGGGCGAGGGCCCCGCGCTTGATCGCGTCGTGGCGGGCCACGTTGATCGAGACCAGGCGATCGTCGAAGTCGCGGATCAGCTTGCCGGACCCGGTGGTGAAGTCCTGCAGGCGCGTGCCGAGCGCGAGCACGAGGTCGGATTCCGCGAGCAGCCGATTGGCGGCGCTCGAGCCGGTGACGCCGAGGCCGCCGGCATTGCAGGGGTGGTCGAACGCGAGCGCGCCCTTGCCCGCCTGCGTCTCCGCGACCGGGATGCCGTGGCGCGACGCGAACTCCGCGACGGCCTCGGTGGCCTCCGAGTAGTGCACGCCGCCGCCGGCGATGATGAAGCGGCCGGCGCGCGGCCTTGATCCGGCGCAGCGCCTCGTCCACGCGCGCGCGGTCGGGTCGCGGCCGCTCGATCGCGTGCACGCGCTCCGCGAAGAACGATTCCGGGTAATCGAAGGCCTCGGCCTGCACGTCCTGCGGCAGCGCGAGCGTCGCCGGCCCGCAATCGGCCGGATCGAGCAGCACCGCGATCGCCTGCGGCAGCGAGGCGAGCAGCTGCTCCGGGCGCGTGATCCGGTCCCAGAACCGCGACACGGGCCGCAGGCAGTCATTGGCCGTGATCGTCGGGTCGCCGAAGTGCTCGAGCTGCTGCAGCACGGGATCCGGCTGGCGGCCCGCAAAGGTGTCGCCCGGCAGGAGCAGCACCGGCAGGCGGTTGACGTGGGCGAGCGCCGCGGCGGTGACGAGATTCGTCGCGCCCGGCCCGACCGAGGTGGTGCAGGCCATCATCCGGCGACGGTTGTTGGCCTTCGCGAAGGCGATCGCCGCATGGGCCATGGCCTGCTCGTTGTGCGCACGGAAGGTCGGCAGCAGGTCGCGGTTCGCCGCGAGCGCCTCGCCGAGGCCGGCGACGTTGCCGTGCCCGAAGATCGCGAACACGCCGTGGAAGAGCGGCTCGCTGCCTCGCGCGGTGCGGATACGCTGCGCGGCGAGGTGCCGCACCAGCGCCTGGGCCATCGTCAGGCGGATCGTCTTCATCATTGCCTCACGCGGCGGCCGCGGCCGGACGCCGCTGCCGCCAGAGATCGATCATGCGCGCGTACCCGGCCGCGATGCGCGCGGTCGCCGTGGCGTCGTCGATCGTGCCCGCGAGCCAGTCGCGCGCAGGCCGCGCCGAAGATCGTGCGGCCGATCGCGAAGCCGCGGCAGACCGGGTGGCGCGCGGCGACGTCGAAGGACAGGGCCACCTGCTCCTCGCTCGCGTCGAGGCCGAGCAGCAGCGCGCCGTGGCAGAGCGGGTCGCTCGCCGCGACGATCTCCGCGATCTCGCGCCAGGCATCGGCGGGCTGGGCCTCGAGCTTCCACCAGGCCGGGCGCAGGCCCAGGTGATACAGGCGCCGCAGCACGGCGGGCGTCGTGCGCGCGTCCACCGTCCTGCCCGGGCCGGAACAGATCACTTCGACGAGGAGTTCACGCTCGAGCGTCGTCGTCGCGTGCGCGAGTTCGGCGAGCCGCGCTTCCTGCGCGAGGCGAAGCTCGACGGGATCCGCCGGATGGAAGTTGACCAGGCACTTCACGACGTGGCGGCGCGGCCATTGCAGCAGCTCGAGCCCGATGCCGCCCGCCGCCTCGAACTCGAGCGGGCGCGAGGCCGGCAGTTCGACCGGGCGGCCGACCCAGGCGCCGCTGGCGCGCAGCCGCTCGAGCGCCTTGCCGCCATGGCGGCCGTCGACGATGGCGCCGAGGTTCACGCCGGAACACGGTCCGGCCGCGACCTGCAGCACGGCCTCGGCGACCAGTGCCTTGAAGTCGGCGATGCGCGCGTAGTCCGCGCCTGACGCAGCCGCCATCTGCTCCAGCTGGCGCCGGTGATCGAACGCGAGCACGCAGAGGTCGCCCGCGAGCGGCCGCACGGTCGGGGCGCGGTGCAGCGCCGCGATGCGCGTGTCCTCGTCGGGCCGGGCCGGAGGCGCAGCGCGATTCATGAATTCATCGAGCTCCGCGCGGGTCGGCATGGCGGGCGTGCAGCCATGGCGCGTCACGACGATGGCGCCGGCCGCATTGCCGCGCCGCCCGCAGTGCGCGGCCGGCAGGTCCTCGATCCAGCCGCTCAGGTAGCCGGACAGGAAGGCGTCCCCGGCGCCGAGCACGTTCATCACCTCGACCGGGAAACCGCCGACGACCAGGCCCTGGTCGACGCTCGCCGGGATCGCGCCTTCGAACACGACGCAGCCGGCGACGCCGCGCTTCATGACGATGGTCGCGCGCGTCCGGCTCCGGATCGCGGCGAGCGCCTCGAGCGCGCTCGCGCCGCCGCCGGCGACGCGGATCTCCTCCTCGGTGCCGACCACGAGGTCGCAGTCCGGCAGGAAGGCCTGGATCTCGCGCGTGACCGCGGCCGAGCCCTGCTCGCGCTCGGCGCCGCCGCCGTGGCCGGCGAGGCCCCAGAGTACCGGTCGGTAATCGATGTCCAGCACGATCCGCAGGCCGTGCTGCTTCGCGAGCGCGATGGCGCGGCGCGAAGCGGCGCGCACGGATTCCGTCGAAAGGTGCGTGCCGGTGATCGCGAGTGCGCGGGCGGCGCCGAAGGGCGCGGCATCGGCGTCCGCCGGCTCGAGGCCCATGTCCGCGCAGTTCTCGCGATAGAAGATGTGCGGGAAGCTGTCGGCACCCTCGATGCCGAGCAGGACGAGGCCGGTGAGGCGCTTCGGGTCGGTCCGGACGGCGCTGGTATCGACGCCCTCGGCGGCGAGCGCCTCGCGCACGAAGCGGCCCATGTGCTCGTCGCCGACGCGCGTCAGCATGGCGACCTTGAGCCCGAGCCGCGAGAGGCCGACGGCGACGTTGCCGGAGGAGCCGCCCAGGTACTTGGCGAAGTGCTGCGCGTCCTCGAGGCGCGAGCCGCGCTCGAGGCCGTAGAGATCGACGGCCGCGCGGCCGAGGCAGATGAAGTCGATCGCGCGCGTCACTTGGCCGGTGGCTCCCAGATCTTCGCGCCGGGCTTCATCGTCCATGCGTGCTCTTCGGTGAACTCCGGCACGTCGTAGGGCTGGCCGGGCAGGTGACGGATGACCCAGGCGTAGTACATGCCGTAGCCGGGAGCCGCCGCCTGCGCGTGGTCGTTGCCGGCCAGGATGCTGATCGTGTCGTACTGGCGCACCTTGACGACGTCCTCGCCGTGCTCGGCATGACCGAAGCCCTGCGGGTGCGTGAAGCGGTAGTGGTAGATCTCCGGCTGCGGGTGGTGGTGCGGCGGGTAGCTCGACCAGCCGCCCGGCAGCGTGACCACCTCGCCGAGCACGAGCCGGACCCCGGGCGGGGAGTTGCGCGCGTCGAAGATCGTGCGCACCAGGCGCAGGCACCGCCCGCCGACCTGTCCTTCGCCGCGGCGCTCGTCGGCGACGTCACCCGGCCGGAACACGCGCGGGAGGAAGGTCGCCGGGTTCTCGCAGGCATACACCGTGAGTTCCGCGTCGGATCTGGCGCGGATCTCGACCGGCGTGCCGGCCGCGGCGTGCAGGCAGGCCGGCGATTCGTCGAACAGGGAGTTGCGCGCGAGTTCGAACGAGAGCCCGCCGACCTGTCCGGAGACCCGGCCTTCCATCAGCAGGAACGCCGTCTCGCCCGCAAGGGTCTCGACGTGCGACTCGCCGGCGCGCAGCTTCAGGACACCCATCGAGATGCCGGTCACGTCACCGGCTTCGCCCGCGGTCGTGATCGGCGTGTAGCCGGCGCCGAATCCTTCGCGATGCTTCGAGATCAGCGTATCCATGGCGCGAATCCTCTCAGACGTCCGTCCAGGCGCCGCTCGCATGCGAGCGCTCCATCGCCTCCATCACCCGCTGCACGCGCAGGCCCACGTCGAAGCCGGGCTTCGCGGGCACGCCCTCCGCGATGGCGCGCAGGAGGTTGCGTGCCTCGATGACCTTCAGGTCGTTGATGCCGAGGCCGTGTCCCGGCGCCGGGCAGAAATGCGCGTAGTCCGGATGCTCCGGACCGGCGAGGATGGTGCGGAAGCCGCGCCGGCCGGGCGGATCCGCTCCCGAATAGAAGCGCAGCTCGTTCATGCGCTCCTGGTCGAAGGCGATGCTTCCCTGGCTGCCGGAAACGGAGAAGGCGAGTCCGCACTTGTAACCGGTCGCCACGCGGCTGATCTCGAAGCTGCCGCCGGCGCCGCGCGCGAAGCGCACGAATGCGCGGGCGATGTCCTCGTTCTCGACGGGCAGCATCTCGCCGGTCGCCGGCACGCGACGCTTCGTGTGCACGGTCTCGAGGCTCGCGAAGACGCGGTCGATCGGCCCGAGCAGGACCTCCGCCATGTCGATCAGGTGCGAGCCGAGGTCGGCGAGCGCGCCCGCGCCCGCGTAGCGGCGTTCGCAGCGCCAGCTGTGCGGCACGGCCGGGTCCGCCATGTAGTCCTCGAAATAGCGCCCGCTGAAGCCCAGGACCTTGCCGATGTCTCCCGCCGCGATCATCGACTGCGCGACCCGGATCAACGGGTTCAGGGAGTAATTGAAGCCGATCATGTGCACGACGCCGGCGCGTGCCGCGGCCTCGGCGACCTCGCGCGCCTCGGACGCGTCGAGCGCGAGCGGCTTCTCGCACCAGACGTGCTTGCCGGCGGCGATGGCGGCGAGCGCCATTTCCCGGTGCAGGTAATTCGGCGAGCAGATGTCGATGATGTCGACGGCCGGGTCCGCGACCAGTTCGCGCCAGTCGCCGGTCGAGCGGCGAAAGCCCATGGCCGCCGCCGATTTCTCCGCCGTCGCGGCATCGCGGTCCGCGAGGATCTCGCAGACCGGCGTCGCGACCTCCGGGAACACGGCCCCGACCTCCTGCAGCGCAATCGAGTGCGCGCGGCCGATGTAGCCGCTGCCGATGAGGCCGACCCGATACTGCTTCATGCGCGGGACTCCAGGAGGACGGTGGTACGCGTGCGAAGGGACCGATCGCAGGCATCGGCGATCTCGAGCGCGCGCACGCCGTCCGCACCCGAGACGAGGTCGGCGTCCCTGCCGTGCAGGCGGCGCACGAAGGCGTCGAGCTCGAGCCGGTAGGCGTCCGCGTAGCGTTCGAGGAAGAAGGGCAGGGCGGGGTCGCTGGTGTAGCCCGCGGCGGTCGCGTGCTCGACCGAGGTGGCGCGGCGATTGCCGGCCGCGAGCATGCCGCCCGCGCCGCAGACCTCGATGCGCTGGTCGTAGCCGAACACCGCGCGCCGCGTGTTGGCGATCTGCGCGATTCGCCCGCTGGCGGTGCGCAGCGTGACCGCCGCGGTGTCGATGTCGCCCGCGGCGCCGATCGCGGCGTCCACCAGGCAGCTGCCGTGGGCCGTGACCTCGACCGGCTCCTCGCCGAGCAGCCAGCGCGCCATGTCGAGGTCGTGGATGGTCATGTCGCGGAACATGCCTCCCGAGCGCTGCACGTACGAGACCGGCGGCGGCGACGGGTCGCGGCTGACGATGAGCACGGACTCGACATTGCCGATCTCGCCGTCGTCGATGCCCTGGCGGATGCGGCGGAACGACGGGTCGTAGCGCCGGTTGAAGCCGATCGCGAGCAGGATCCCGGCACGCTCCGCCGCGGCAACGGCAGTGCGCGCGCGGGGGACGTCGAGGTCCACCGGTTTCTCGCAGAGGATGGCTTTGCCTGCTGCGGCGCCGGCCTCGATCAGGTTCGCGTGCGTGTCGGTCGGGCTCGCGACCAGCAGGGCATCCACGCCCGCGTCGGAAAGCGCGGTCTTCGCGTCGGTCACCGTCGCGCCCGCGGCGGCGGCGATGCTGCCCGCGGCGGCGGCATCGACGTCCACGACGTACTTCAGGCGCGCCTCGCCGTGCGCGGCGATGTTCGCCGCGTGGATCCGGCCGATGCGGCCGGCCCCGAACAGCGCGAAGGTCTTCATGACTGCGCCGCGCCCGGTTCGCCGGCCGTCAGCTGGTACGCGTAGCTGATGACCAGCGTCTGCGCGAGGCAGAGCGAGGCCGTCAGCGAGCGGAACTTGCGGAACTCGGCGTCCTTCACCTCGAAGCAGAGGTCGGCGCGGCGCGCGATCGGCGAGAGCCGGCTGTCGCTGATCGCGATGACCTGCGCCTTGCGGTCGGCCGCCGCGTCGACGATGTCCGCGGTCTGCTGGGCATAGGGCCGGAAACTGGTCGCGATCAGGAGGTCGCCGGGACCCATCATCGAACTCTGCTCCGCGATCATCCCGGCCAGGCCGTCGACCAGGTAGGTGCGCTTGTCGGTGTGGCGGAGCGCATACGCGAGGTAGGCGGCGACCGGAAACGATCGCCGCAGGCCGACGAGGTAGACGGCCTGCGCGGCGGCGATGAGGCCGACGCCGCGCTCGAGGTCTGCCTGGCGCGTGGTCTCATCGAGGTGCTGGAGCGCGGCGATGTTGCCCTGCACGAACTCGTGCATCAGGTCGGACGGCGACTGGGATGCCGTGTCACCCGCGCGTTCGTTGAACTGCCGGATCCGCTCCGCGTAGCTCGGGCTCGGAGCGAGCGAGAGCAGCTCGTCGCGGAACAGCTTCTGCATGTCGCTCGCGCCGTCGTACCCGAAGGACTTGGCGAAGCGGACGATGGTGGAGGGCTGCACCTTGCAGCGCCGGGCGATCACCGCGAGCGTCTCGAGCCCGAGGTCGTTCGGGTGCTCGAGGGCATAGGCGGCGACCTGTTTCAGGCGCGGCGAGAGGGTCTCGTAGCGCTGCACGATCCGCGTGCGCAGCGCCTCGACGTTGTTGCGGGCCGTCATTTCTTTCTCAGCCTGCCGGGTCTGAGCCTCGGTCATGGGTGGGATCCCGATCGTTTCAAGTTTCGAACAGATATTCCACGGCCGCGGAACGTCAGGAAGTATAGAACAAAATTTTCATCTATTGAAGAGAACAAAAATTTCGTTCTATACTGTCTCAGGATCGTCACGTTCAATGGGCAGAATTCGCCCAGTCGCCGGCGCCGCCGGCCTGTGACCTGTTTACCGAGGGGGTTTATCCGATGAAGACGTTTGCGGCCTTTACGCCCATCACGGTCGCCGTAGCCCTGACCCTTGCCGCCGCCCAGGCGGCATTCGCGCAGCAAGGGGCCGAGGCGCCCGTGGCCCAGCCCGAGCTCACGGAGATCGAGGTGCTGGCGAGGCGCGTCAACGCGCGCAACCGGGTGGATGCGCCGGCGCCGATCCTCTCGTACGACGAGGCCTTCTTCCAGCGCTTCGAGCCGCTTTCGGTCGGCGACATGATGAAGCGCGTTCCCGGCGTCAGCTTCCAGAGCGACATCGGCGAGTACGCCGAGCCCTCGCTGCGCGGCGTCGGCAGCGAATACACGCAGGTCCTGGTCAACGGGCGCCGCATCACCGGCGGCACGAACGACAACACCGTGCTCGTGGACCGCATCCCGGCCGAGCTGGTCGAGCGGATCGAGATCATCCGCAGCCCCTCGGCCGACATCGACAGCCAGGGCATCGGCGGCACGCTCAACATCATCCTGAAGGAGGGCGCCGAGCTCACCGGCGGCGTCTACCGGCTGGGCGCCTACTACAACGACGGCGAGACGAATCCCAGCGCGTTCCTGTCCTACGGCGACAGCAACGACAGCTTCTCCTGGAACACTTCGCTGCAACTACCAGAAGCGCTTCAACCGCAAGGCGGCATGGGAACTCGAGCGCGCGCTCGACGGCGAGGGCGGCGTGGAGCCGGCGTTCGCAGCGGTCGTGGAAGACCCGGACGAGCGCGAGAGCGAGGACATCGCCTGGACCGGCGACCTGCGCAAGACCCTCGGCGAGGGGTCCGAGTGGTTCTTGAGCGCCTTCTACATGGACTCGGACCGCGCGGAAACCGAGATCGGGCGCGAGTTCGCGGCCGAGGACGACGACGGCGAGTTCGAGGCAGAAGCGGAGCAGGCCAACCAGCTCGACGCCTTCCGCGAGACGAACTACG
The DNA here is from genome assembly GCA_963823415.1 of uncultured Gammaproteobacteria bacterium. Lineage (GTDB taxonomy): Bacteria > Pseudomonadota > Gammaproteobacteria > Steroidobacterales > Steroidobacteraceae > SCUD01. The sequence goes on from CAWGLJ010000004.1 coordinate 37,173, forward strand.
GCCTCGTGACCGGCTATGAGTCCGGCTTCGGAAACGGGCATTCCTGGAACATCGAGCTCGGCTACGACGAGACGGAGTTCGAGTCGACCGAGACCAACTGGGTGGACGACCTCGACTTCGACTTCGACGCCGCGGGCATCTCCGACGCCGACAGCCTGCTCGCCTTCCTCGACCAGTCCGACGAGGACATCATCAGCCTGTTCGCCGCGGTGCCGCACGATGCCGAGCACCTGCGCGATCCGGAGTTCCTCGACGGCCAGGAGCAGACGGACGCCGACGACTCCCAGCTGACGCTCAAGTCCGCGGTCACGTACCAGCTCTCGGGCTCGAAGCTGAAGTTCGGGATCGAGGGCTACGACCGCAGCCGCGACTTCTCCTTCCGCGTGTTCGAGAACGACGACGGCGTGCTCGAGGAAGACGACGCGGGCCTGTCGCTGTTCGACGCCAAGGACCAGCGCGTGAACGGCCTGGTCAAGTGGACCAAGGACTTCTCGAACTCGACCCTCGAGGTCGGCGGCCGCGGCGAGTTCACGCACCTCGAGCTCGACTCGACGGTCTCCGAGGCACTCGCCGAGGCGTCCGACGAGCTGGCGCAGATCGGCATCAACATCGTCGACGGCCAGGTCGAACATCACCGAGGACACCTTCGAGTTCAACCCGAGCGCGCACTACCGCTGGGACGTCACGGACCGGTCCCAGGTGCGCCTGTCGGTCGCGCGCACCGTGCGCCGGCCGAACTTCGACCAGCTGAACCCGACGCTGCTCATCGACGACGAGGAGAGCATCCTCGGCAACCCGACGCTCGAGCAGGAAACCGCGCTCGGCTTCGACGCCGGCATCGATTTCAAGCTGCCCGGCCAGGATGCGATCGTCGGCGTCAACGTCTTCTACCGCGACGTCGCGGACAAGATCGAGCTGGACGGCGTGCCGGACGGCGTCAACGAGATCTTCCAGGAGTTCGTGGACGAGGACATCGAGGCGACGGTCTGGGTCAACAACCCGAACGACGGCACGATCTGGGGCGTCGAGTTCGACCTCAGCACGCCGGTCACCTTCATCAGCGAAGACCTGCACGTGTTCGCGAACTACACCTGGATCGACTCCGAGATCCGGGACGCGAACGAGAACTTCCCGGTCGACCGGCCGTTCTCGCTGCAGCCGGACTACATCTACAACTTCGGCTTCGACCACCGGATCGGCGGCAGCGGCTTCACCTGGGGCGCCAGCTACCAGAAGCTCGGCGAGGCGCAGGAATGGGTCAACGTGAGCGCCGAGGCGAAGGAAGTCACGGACGTCGAGTACGACGGCAACCTCGAGTTCTTCGTCGAGAAGGTGCTCGCGGACCGCTTCGTCATCCGCCTCGCGGCGCAGAACCTGCTCGACGCCGAGAAAGACGAGATGCAGCGCGTGTACGAGTCGGTGGAGCAGTTGCAGGCCGGCACGCCGGTCACGACCGTGCACCAGAACGAGGAAGCGGACCCGGTCTACATCCTGACCTTCCGCGGCACCTTCTAGGCCGCGATCAAAAGGGGACGCACCCCTTTTCTCCCGGCCGGCCGGGGTGATTTCCCGGAGAAAAGGGGTGCGTCCCCTTTTCTCCGCGTTCCGGTAAGCTGCCCGCGGCATGCGCTTACCGGCCGAAATCAAGAAAGTCCGCCACCAGCGGTTCCGCAAGCGCGCCGCGGACCTCGAGGAACGCAAACCGTTCGAGCGCTTTCCCTGGTGGCTGCGCCTGCTGTCGTCGTTGCCGCTGCCCGCCTGGCACGGTTTCGCGAGCGTGCTCGCCTTTCTCCTGGATCACGTGTTCAAGGCGCGGCGCGGGATCATCGACATGCAGCTGAAGGCCTGCTTCCCGGACCGCGACGCGGCCTGGATCAGCGCCACGCGCAGCGCCTTCTACCGCAACTTCGCCGACGTGACGGTCGAGGTCATCAAGGCCGGTGACGCTCGAGCCCGGGGAGATCGACCGCCGGGTCGCGTTCGAGAACGCCGAGCCCGCTGCAGGCCGCCCTGGACGGCGGCCAGTCGATCATCATCATCACTTCGCACAACTGCAACTGGGAGTGGGCGCTGCTCAAGCTGAGCCTGGGCTTCGGCAAGCCCGTCCACGCGACCTACAAGCCGCTCAAGGGTCGCTGGGGCGACCGCCTGATGATGACGATCCGCTCGCGCTTCGGTGCGGAGATGATCCCGGCGCGGCGGCTCCTGATGCGCGTGATGCGCTACCGCGGCCCGGCGCGCATCATCGGCATGGTCGCCGACCAGGCGCCGACTTCCTCGGGCGTGCGGTACTTCACGCAGTTCATGGGCCTCGACACCGCGTTCTTCGTCGGTCCCGAGATGATCGCGAAGGCGCGGCAAGCTTCCGGTCTTCTACATCGCGATGCGGCGCGTGTCCCGGGGCCATTACTGCATGCGGTTCGTGCAGATCGCGGCGGCGGGGGAGGAACTCGCACCGGGCGCCCTGATCGAGCGCTACGCGGCGGAAATCGAGCGCGCGACGCGCGAGCGCCCGCCTGACTGGCTGTGGAATTACCGGCGCTGGAAAGTGCAGCGCGACGCCGAGGGCAATCCGCGCATCGTCAAGTCAGGGCACATCGTCCGCCCTGATTGACATAAGGACCGTAAGGAATACAGACGCTTACCTTGCATTCCTAAACATTTCTGACACAATGCGGCGCAAGTCGCGGATGGACTGGCCGGCCGGTTTCGTTAACTGGTTCCTGTGGTCACCCGCCATCGCGCTGAGACACTGCCTCGAAAACAGGGGGAGCCCATCGGGGTGCCGCAAGTGCAAGGCGAATCGAGTCCCGAGTTCACGGCCTCCGACGTCCTCTCGTCGAAGCTGTGGCAGCCGCGGCCGGACCGGCCGCCGCTTGGCATCGACCTCGCCTGCACCAAGATCGCCGTCGATTTCCAGAACATCACCGCGGGCAACGCCGATGCGGTGATCCGCCAGAGCCTCGACATCCTGCGCGAGGCGACCGAAACCGACGCCGTGTTCCTCGCGCTGCTCGACGGCCACGGCGAGCGCATCGACTCGATCGCCACCGCCAAGGGCCCGTTCGCGCAGTGCCGCCCCGAGGTCCTGAAGGGCGAGCCGCTCGAAGCGCTGCCCTGGATCCGCTCGCGGCTCGAGCACGTGCGCATCCTCGAGATCCGCGACACGGTCAGCGCCCGGGCCGAGCAGGCGGGCGATGCCGAGCGGCTCGCCGGGCTCGACATCCGCTCGCTGCTGCTGATCGCCTTTGCGGTGCAGGGCACCGTGCGCGGCTTCCTGGCCTTCGTTTCCTCGACGCCCCGCGACGGCTGGGACGTCAACCTGCACCTGCTGCTGAAGCTGATCGGCACGAGCCTCGCCTGCGGCCTCGAGAAGGTCGCGCTCGCCGACCGGCTCGCCGACATGCAGGAGCGCCAGGAAATGGCGCTGCCCTGCGCGAACGACGGCGTCTGGGACTACGACGCCCAGTCCAACCGCACCTGGTTCTCGCCGCGCTGGAAGGGGATGCTCGGGTTCGCCGAGGACGACGTGATCACCTCCCCGGACTGGCACCGCATGGTGCACCCGGAGGACCTCGCGCGGGTCTCGTCCGCGATGCGCGACCACATCGCCGGCAAGACGCCGATGTTCGAGAGCGTGCACCGCCTCAAGCACACGGACGGCGAGTGGCGCTGGGTCATCGGCCGCGCCAGCGCGCGCGTCGACGACCACGGGCGGCTGCGCCGCCTGATCGGCGTCGAGCTCGACATCACCGAGCGCAAGCTCTACGAGGAGGCGCTGTTCCGCGAGAAGGAGAGCGCCCAGATCACGCTGCAGTCCATCGGCGACGGCGTGATCACCTGCGACGCGCACGGCCGCGTCGAGTACCTGAACCCCGTGGCCGAGGAGCTGACGGGCTGGCGGCTCGAGGACAGCCTCGGCCGCACGATCGACGAGATCTTCCGCGCCTTCCACGAGGAAACCTGCGAGCCGCTCGAGAACCCGCTGGCGGTCGCCGTGCGGCGCATCCGCTCGATCAAGTCGGTGCGGCCGATGCTGCTGATCCGCAAGGACGGCAACGAGCTCTACATCGAGAGCACCGCCTCGCCGATCCGCGACGGCACCGGCACCGTGACCGGCGGCGTGCTGGTGTTCCACGACGTCTCCGAGTCGCGCGAGCTGAACCGCCGGCTCTCGTACCACGCGAGCCACGACGTGCTGACCGGGCTCGTCAACCGCCGCGAGTTCGAGACGCGGCTCGAGCGGGCCCTCAAGAGCGCCAAGGCGCGCGAGACCTCCTACGCGCTCTGCTACATCGACATCGACCAGTTCAAGATCGTCAACGACACCTGCGGCCACAGCGCGGGCGATGCGCTGCTCGGCCAGGTCGGCGCGCTGCTGAAGTCGAAGGTGCGCTGGCGCGACACGCTCGCGCGCCTCGGCGGCGACGAGTTCGGCGTGCTGCTCGAGAGCTGCTCGCTGGAGGAGGCGCTGCGCACCGCGGAGTCGCTGCGCGAGGCGATCCGCAACTTCCGCTACACCTGGGAGGACCGCAGCTTCCGCCTCGGCTGCTCGATCGGCGTGGTGCCGATCACGGCCGAGAACGAGGACGTGGCCTCGGTGCTGTCGGCGGCCGACTCGGCCTGCGGCGCGGCGAAGGAGTCGGGCCGCAACCGCGTGCACTGCTTCGAGGAAAACGACATCGACCTGATGCGCCGCCGCCGCGAGATGCAGTGGGCCGCGCGCATCAACAACGCGCTCGAGGAATCGCGCTTCGAGCTGTTCCGCATGACCATCCTGCCGCTGCAGCAGGAGGACGCCGGCGAGCACTTCGAGCTGCTGCTGCGCATGCGCGACGAGAGCGGCAAGATCGTCGCGCCGGACCAGTTCATCGCCGCGGCCGAGCGCTACGGCATCACGCCCGTCCATCGACCGCTGGGTCATCGACAGCGCCTTCCGCTGGCTGGTGTCGGAGGCCGACGAGCGCAAGCGCCTGACGATGTGCTCGATCAACCTGTCGGGGCAGAGCCTCGGCGACGACAAGTTCCTGCCCTACGTGATCGAGCAGTTCCACAGGAGCGGCATCGACGGCAGCAAGATCTGCTTCGAGATCACCGAGACCGCGGCGATCGCCAACTTCTCGCAGGCGAGCCGCTTCATCCAGGCGCTCAAGGAGCTCGGCTGCAAGTTCGCGCTCGACGACTTCGGCACCGGCCTGTCGTCGTTCGGCTACCTGAAGCACTTCCCGGTGGACTTCCTGAAGATCGACGGCAGCTTCGTGAAGGGCGTGCTGCACGACCCGATCGACCGCGAGATGGTGCGCTCGATCAACGAGATCGGGCACCTCACCGGCAAGCAGACCATCGCCGAGTGGGCCGAGAACGCGGAGATCATCGAGGTGCTGCGCGGCCTCGGCGTCGACTACGCGCAGGGCTACGGCGTGTCGCAGCCGCAGAAGGTGCAGCGGGCCGCAATCGCATAGACTCTGGCGACGTCTGGTGACATCGGCGAACCTTCCCATGGCGCGCGCTGCGGTACTGCTTGCGGTTTTCTTCGTCGTCGTGCCGCTCGCCGCACTCGCCGGGCAGCGCGAAAGCTACGATTACTGGCGCTTCGACCGCGAGCTGGTCCGCCGCGGCCAGCAGGCCCTGTTCATGTGCAACGGCCTGTTCACCTCGAACCGGAGCCTCGAGCAGGTTTTCGCGCAGGAGCTCGCCTACCTGCCCGAGCCCATCGGCACGCCGGACGGCGGCGACTACCGGGTGGATCGCGCGCTCCGCGCCGTCACGGTCGGCGCCGATGGCTACGTTCCCTCCATGCGCGCCGCTTACCGCGAGGGCCTTGGCTGCGTGGTGCTGGCACCCGACCAGGACCTTGACGACCTTTCCGCGCTGCCCGAGCTCAATCTGCCCCCGCTGGCGGGCGATCCCGGCAAGCTCCCATGGCCCGACGGCGATGCCGTGCAGAAGAGGGCGCTGGAGCCCGCGGTCGAAAAGGCCCTGCAGGCGGCGTCGGACTGGGCCTTCGACCGCGAGTCCGCCGAGCAGGTCACGACCGCTGTTCTGGTCGTGCACCGCGGCCAGATCGTGCACGAGCGCTATGCTCCCGGTTTCGACGTCACCACCCGCACGCGCACCTGGTCAACGGCAAAGAGCATCGCCGCCACGCTGATTGGAATGCTGGTTGACGAGGGCAGGCTGGAGCTCGACGCCCCGCTCGCCGTCGACTGGCTGCCGGCGACCGAAACCGGCTCCGACCCGCGCGCGGCGATCACGCTGCGCCACCTGCTGCACATGTCGAGCGGTCTCGAGCCCGTCGACAACGACGAGCTCGAATATGCCACGGGTTCGGGGCTTGCCTACTGGGCCGGTGCCAGCTCGTCCCGCGCGGCGCGCAGCCGAGCCCTGATCCGCGCGCCGGGCACGAGCTGGGACTACGAAAACTACGACACGCTGCTTGCGGTCTACGCCATGAAGCAGGTGCTGGGGCGATCCGCAGGCTTACCTCGAATTTCCGCGCAGGGCGCTGCTCGACCGGATCGGCATGCGCAACACGCTGGTCGGCGTCGACCGTTTCGGGGACTTCATCCTGAGCAGCCAGATCCACACGAACGCCCGCGATCTGGCACGTTTCGGCCTGCTGTACCTGAATGGAGGCACCTGGAACAGGGAGCGGCTCCTCTCGGAGGAATGGATCGAGTTCGTGCGCCGGCCGGCTCCTGCCACCGAGACGCGCGGCAGGGAGTACGGGGGCCACTGGTGGCTCGTGCCCGACGACCGCCACGACGTGCCCCGCGACGCCTACACCACCGCGGGCAATCGCGGTCAGTACGTGATCGTCGTCCCGAGCCACGAGGTGGTCATCGTGCGCCGCGGGCTCGACTGGGGCCGCCAGGGCTTCGACTGCTGGGACCTCACCCGCGAAGTGCTCAAGGCCTTCGAGCCGGCACGCTAGCGATTGCCGCGACGAAGCAGCCGAAGTCGCAGTACAGGAGGCGCGAAATGGCCGTCGCTGACCGCAGGTGCATCGCGCTGGTGCTGGCAATGCTGATGTTGCCGGGTGCCGCAGCTGCCGAGTGGCCGAAATCCACTCCGTCTGCGGAGGGCGTGGATGCCGCGATGCTCGCCACGCTCGATGCCGAGATCGCGGCCGGCGAGCACGGCAACATCGATGGCTTGCTGTTGATCCGGCATGGCAAGGTAGTGTTCGAACGGCGATATGCGCGCGATTACGTGGCGCGGAATCCGGACCCCGCGCGCGCGTCGCACCCTTATAACTACTACGATCCGCACTGGCACCCCTGGTACCACGGCGACACCGGCCTGCACACCATGCAGTCGGTCAGCAAGAGCGTGCTCGCGGTGCTGTACGGGATCGCGCAGCAACAGGGGCTGCTGCCAGCGCTGGACACTCCAGCGCTCTCCTTGCTGAAGAGGCGCCGCAAGACAGATCCTGACGACCGCAAGGCCGCGATCACGTTGCGGGACCTGCTCACGATGCGAAGCGGCATTGCCTGGGACGAAGACACGGTCCCATATACCGACCCGCGCAATGACTGTGCCGCGATGGAAGCGAGCGGCGACTGGGTGCAGTTCGTGCTCGACAAGCCGATGGCAGCCGCACCCGGCAGCACCTGGGTCTACAACAGCGGTGTCACCATGCTGCTGGCGGAGATCCTCGAAGGGCTCACCGGGCGTCCGCTCGCGGAGTATGCGCAAGCCGAGCTGTTCAAGCCGCTCGGTATCCAGGCGGCCTACTGGAAGCTGACGCCAACCGGTCTTCCGGATGCCGAAGGTGGCCTATACCTCGCGCCGCGAGATCTCGCGAAGATCGTGAAGCTCTATCTCGACGAAGGTCGAGTGGACGGACGGCAGCTCGTGTCCCGGGACTGGGTGCGCGCGTCGCTCGCACCCGCCACCCCGAGCACCTACCCCGAGGACCCGGTGTGGAGAGGGGCCGGGTACGGCTATCAGTGGTGGGTGTACGGAGACTACCTCGGCCAGCCGGCCTGGGGCGGAATCGGATTTGGCGGGCAGGTGCCGATCGCGGTGCCGGGGCTCGATCTCATCGTCGTCATCACCAGCTGGAACATCTACGGTCCGGCCACCGAGCCGCTGACGCTGATCCGCGACCGGATCCTGCCGGCCGTGCAGGAGGGCGGCTACCCGCATGCGAACGAGCCGATCGGCACGGTCGAGCGGATCTACGACGGCGCGCTGATGCCCGACCAGGCGGTCGCGACCTTTCGCAACATCGACCGGCTGTTCCCGACGCGCACGATCAAAGCAGGCGGCGCAGTGCGCGAACTGCCGCTGGCAGAGCGAGCAGCTGACGAACTTCACCTTCGAGCACGACGGCGCGACTTACGACCTCTACGACGTGATGGCGCTCGACAACTTCACGGCGCTGCTGGTGTTGAAGGACGGCAGGATCGCCTTTGAGACGTATCAGCGCGGCAATACCGCTGGCACGCGCTGGATGTCGATGTCGGTGGCGAAGTCCATCACTTCGACCCTGGCCGGCATAGCGATCAAGGAGGGGCTGATCGCGGGGCTCGACGCACGGGTCACCGACTACGTGCCGGGCCTGAAGGGCAGCGCCTATGACGGGGTGAGCGTGCGCGACGTGCTGATGATGGCCTCGGGCGTCCGGTGGAACGAGACCTATACCGACCCGGACTCGGACCGGCGCGCGCTGCTCCGGGCGCAGATTTCGCAGGAACCCGGATCGGCGATGAAGGTGATGGCGGCACTGCCGCGCGCAGCACAGCCCGGCACGGTGAACAATTACTCGACCGGCGAGACGCAGGTGCTCGGCGAGGTCGTGCGCGGCGCCGTCGGCAAACCGCTGGCGGAGTATCTTTCCGAGAAGATCTGGGTGCCCTTCGGTATGGAGGCGGACGCCCGGTGGTGGCTCGATTCGACCGACGGCGTCGAGATCGGCGGCAGCGGGATCAGCGCGACCCTGCGCGACTACGGCCGGTTCGGGCAGTTCTTCCTCGAAGGAGGGAAGATTGACGGCGCCTCGATCCTGCCCGAGGGCTGGACGCGCGAGGCGGCAGGGCCGACGAAGCTGAAGGACGGAAGCGCGCTCGCCTACGGCTACATGTGGTGGACAGGCTGGACCGGGCCGTCGCGTGAGGACGGCGCCTATGCAGCAGTAGGCATCCAGGGACAGAACATCTACATCAACCCGGCGCGCAAGGTGGTGATCGTCACCTTCGGCGCGCAGCCCAAGCCCTTGGGCAAAGAGCCGATCGACCCGATGGCCTTCTTCGATGCGGTGGCCGCGCGGCTCGACTGAGTCACGATTACCCTGCCAGCACATCACTCATGCGGCAACAGCAAACCACGCAGCTTCACGAATGGGCGCATCGATCGCGATCGGGCGTGAATCGCGGTACGGACCTGCTCGCGGCTGCGATTGATTTGGAGCGGGCCGCCCGTCTTACCGGGTAGACGCGCGGCGAACCGGCCGCCGGAGCACCCCGATGCAGACCCAGGTCGAGCCCATTGCCGAGCACGCGGCACCGCGTAACCTTACCCGGTTTCCGCGCTTGCGCGTCCACGCCGCCGGCCCGGATTCGCCGATCCGCTCCGACCTCGAGGAGTTCGTCCGCCGCCGCTTCGAGCGCACGCACGGCGCCCACGTTCGCAGCTTCATGCCGACGCTGCTGTCCATTGACGACCGCTGGGGTCAAAGAATGGGTGTGATCGGGTTGCGCTGTGCCGCCGAAGGCCCCCTTTACCTCGAGCAGTATCTCGACCTGCCGATCGAGGGCGCGATCGCCGCCGGCGCGGTCACTCCGCCGCCGGCCCGCCGCGATATCGTCGAGATCGGCAACCTCGCCTGCCCGACCGGTCGCGCCGGCCTGCTGGCGATCTCGGTGCTGCCGGCCTACCTGGCAGCACGGGGCTACGCCTGGATCGCATTCACCGCGACTCGCACCGTGCGACGCCTGCTCGACGAACTCGACGCGCCGCACTACGAACTGGCCGAGGCTCGCGAATCCCGGGTCGCGACGGCTCCGGACGACTGGGGCAGTTACTACGCCCAGGAGCCGCGCGTGCACGCCGCCCGGCTGCGCGACGGGTTGCGCCTGCCCGGCTTTCGCACGGCCATCGAATTCGATGCCTGAGTCGCTCGAAGCCGCCCTCGCGGCGCACGACGGGCAGGCCATCGCGCTCGACGACGGCACTCGCACGTTGAGTTTCGGGCAATTGCGCGCGGTCCTGGACGCCGAACGCGAGTGGCTCGCCGCCGCAGCAGTGCAGCGCTGTGCGATCGTCGCCGACAACGGCATTCCCTGGGCGCTTGCCGATATCGCATTGCACCTCGCCGGGACACCCTGCATTCCTTTGCCCGGCTATTTCACGGCCGCGCAACGTCGCCACGCACTCGACGACGCGGGGGTCGATGCGGTGCTCTGCGACGCGCCGGACCTCGTGCTCGCGCTCTCGCCTGACTGGCGCGTCGCGGGCAAGGCGCCGGGCAGCGGACTCACGCTGCTGCGACGCCCGGTGCTTCGCCTGTCCGACGTTTCACTGCCGGCCGGCACCACGAAGATCACCTACACCTCCGGCAGCACGGCAACCGCCAAAGGCGTGTGCCTCGGCCGCGAGCACCTGGAGACCGTCGCCGCGACGCTGGCCGAAGCGACGCGCGAGGTCGCGATCGAGCGCCACCTCTGCGTGCTGCCGCTCGCGACACTGCTCGAGAACATTGGCGGAATCCACGCGCCGTTGCTGGCGGGAGCCCGCGTGATGCTGCCTGGTCTGGGGACGCTGGGTTTCAGCCACGGCGCGCTGGACGCCGGCCGGCTGATCCGCTGCATCGGGGAATGCAAGCCGAGCAGCCTGATCCTGGTGCCCGAGCTGCTCAAGGTGCTCGTGGCGGCGGCGGAGCGCGGCTGGCCGGTCCCGGCCTCGCTGCGTTTCGTCGCGGTCGGCGGCGCCTCGGTCGCGCCGGAACTGCTGCAACGCGCCGCGGCGGTCGGGCTGCCGGTCTTCGAGGGCTACGGCCTCAGCGAGTGCGCTTCGGTCGTGTGCCTGAACACACCCTCGGCGCGGCGACCGGGCAGTGTCGGCCGCGCGTTGCCGCACGTGCGCGTCACGCTCGACGCCGGGGGCCAGATCCTGGTCAGCGGCCCGACGATGCTCGGATATCTCGGTGATGAACGTCCGAACGGCAGTACGACCTTCGCGACCGGTGACCGCGGCGAGATCGACGCGGAAGGCTACGTCCACGTACGCGGCCGCTTGCGCAACGTGTTCATCAGCAGCTTCGGCCGCAATGTCTCGCCGGAGTGGGTGGAGCGCGAACTGGTTCAGGACACGCGCATCGCCCAGGCGCTGGTGTCCGGCGAAGCGCGCCCCTATCCGGTTGCCGTGCTCAGCCCCGGACCCGCGACCGGCGGCCCGGCGGGCATCGCCGAGGCAGTCGCTTCCGCGAACCTCCGCCTGCCCGACTACGCGCAGGTGCGGCGCTGGTTGGTTGCGCGCGAGCCATTCTCGGTCGCGAACGGACTGCTGACCGCGAATGGTCGCCCGCGCCGCGCCCGGATCCTTGCCGAGTACGGTGTCCGGCTCGAGGCGCTCTACCGCGCCGAAACCGATTTTCGAAACGATTCTGGAGAACGCATGAGATTCAGTGAACGACTCGCGAAGGCTACCGAGGCCGACCGCGCGTACCTGGTGTCCGCACCGGTGATCCAGCGGAGCCTGCGGGGCGAGCTCGACCGGCCGACCTATGTCGAGTTCCTGACCCAGGCCTACCACCACGTGCGTCACACCGTGCCGCTGCTGATGGCGGTCGGCGCGCGCCTGCCCGAGCGACTCGACTGGCTGCGCAGCGAAGTCATCCACTACGTGAATGAGGAGGTCGGCCACGAGCAGTGGATCCTCGCCGACATCGCGAATGCCGGCGGCGACGCCGAGCGCGCCCGGCTCTCGCGGCCAGCCGTGCCCACCGCGGCGATGGTCGCTTGCGCCTACGACACCGTGCAGCGCGGCAACCCGGTCGGCTTCTTCGGCATGGTGCACGTGCTCGAAGGCACGAGCGTCGCAGCTCGCGCTGGCAGCGGCAGGGCGCATCCAGCAGTCGCTCGGACTGCCGAAGAATGCCTTCACCTACCTGCGCAGCCACGGCGAACTGGACCAGGAACACGTGCAGCACCTCGCGACAGATACTCGACCGGCTCGAGGAGGAGGCGGACCGCGAGGCGATCGTCGACTGCGCTCGCGGCGTGTACTGGCTGTATGCGGAGATGTTCCGCGGGCTGGACGCCCGGCCGGCGGTGCAGGAGCGGGTCCAGGCGCGGAGGCTGGCGTGAAGCTCGCAGGGGCGAGAGTGCTGATTACCGGCGGCGCTGGCGGCATCGGCCAGGCGCTCGCACGGGAATTGCTGGAGGCCGGTGCGAGCGTGCTGCTGGTCGGACGCAGCGCGACCGCGCTCGCCGACGCCGCCCACGCGCTTGGCGGCGACGGCACGCAGCGTCGGGACGCTGGTCGCCGACCTCACTTCGGCCGCCGACCGTTCGCGTCTCGTCGCGTGCGCCTCCACCTGGAACGGCGGCATCGACGTGCTGGTCAACAACGCCGGCGTCAGCCACTTCGGCTTGTACGGCGACGCGGCTCCTGAAAGCATCGAACAGACCCTGGCCATCAACCTGTCGCGCCCATGCTGCTCGTTCGCGCATTGCTGGCGACGCTTTCAAAGCGTCCGCAAGCCGCGATCGTCAATGTCGGATCGGTGTTCGGCGCGATCGGCTACCCGGGCAACGCGGCGTACTCGGCCGCAAAGTTCGGCCTGCGCGGCTTCTCCGAGGCCCTGCGCCGGGAGCTCTCCGGCAGCACTGTCCGCGTATTGCACGTCGCCCCGAGGACCACGCGCACCGCGATCAACTCGCGCGCGGTCGAGGCGCTGAACCTCGAACTCGGCGTTGCGATTGACTCCCCGGAGACCGTGGCTGCATGGATCCGCGAGCGCCTTGATCGCGAACTCGCGGACGGCACCCTTGGCTGGCCGGAGCGGCTGTTCGTGAAACTCAATGCGCTGCTGCCGCGTCTCGTCGATGGCGCGCTCCGCAAGCAAATGCCGGCGATAAAGCGCCATGCGCTCGCAGGCGCCGGCGACGACCCGCGCGCGACCGTCGACATGTCCTGTACACCCGCCCCGATTGGAGGATCCCGATGAATATCCTGCTGTCCCGACCCCGTCCTGCATTCGCCCTGATCGCGCTGTGCCTCGCGGCCGGGAGCGCCTTCGCCGCCGCTGCCGCGCCGGCGGATTTCGACACGCAACTGCTCTCGATCCAGCAGCAGTGGGCACACGTGAACTACGAACTCGAAGACGGCGACGCGCGTGACGCTGCCTTCGAGCAATTGAAGGACCGGACTGCCGGATTCGCGAAGGACAACCCGGCCCGCGCCGAGGCCCTGGTCTGGAAGGGCATCGTCGAGAGCAGCTACGCGGGCGCAAAAGGCGGACTCGGCGCGCTCGGGCTCGCCAAGGACGCGCGCGCCTCGCTCGAAGCCTCGATCAAGCTCGATCCCAAGGCGCTCGACGGCTCGGCGTACACCAGCCTCGGCACGCTCTACGCGAAGGTGCCTGGCTTCCCGGTCGGCTTCGGCGACGATGAAAAGGCCGAGAAGCTGCTCAAGCGGGCGCTCGAACTCAATCCACAGGGCATCGACCCGAACTACTTTTATGCGGAGTTCCTGCTCGACGAGGGGCGTGGCGACGAGGCCATCGCCTACCTCGACCGCGCGGCGAAGGCGCCGGACCGGCCGGGCCGCGAAACGGCGGACCGCGGCCGACGCGCCGAGATCGCCGCGCTGAACTCGCGGCTTGACCGCGAAGTCCGGGCACTGAGCGAAGCAAGTGGCGGCGTTCCCGATTGACACCGCGGGTCACCCGCTGGAGCGGCGCCGCTTTGCCGAGAGCTGCGGAGCCCTGCGGCCAGGCATGGCGAAGTCCGCGCATGCCCGGACTTCGATGCAGCCCCGACGGGTCGAGACCGTGATCATCGGCTCCGGATTCTCCGGGCTGTTGGCGGCCATCCGATTGCAGAAGAATCGATGCAACGACTTCTGTGTTGCTGGAAAGAAGTCCGCAGTTGGGCGGGACCTGGCAGGTCAACTCGTATCCGGGCGCGGAGGTGGATATTCCGACCAGCCTCTATTGCATCTCGTTCGTACCTTATGCGTTCACGAAATCCTTCGCCCCGCAAGGCGAATTGCTCGCCTACACGAACCACATCATCGACAAGTTCGGCTTGCGAAAGCATGCCCTTACGAACCAGACGGTGACCAGGCTCGCTTTTGACGAGCGCGAGTGCCTGTGGCACGTGGAGACCGAGTCGGGCGAGAGGTACATCGCCCGCTTCGTGATCGACACCAGCGGGGTGCTGGCGAACCCGCACATTCCCGGAATCCAGGGCGCGGAGTCCTTCAAGGGACCGATATTCCACTCCGGGCACTGGGATCACTCGGTCGCCTATGAAGGAAAACGTGTCGGAGTGATCGGCTCGGGATGTTCGGCAGCCCAGATCGTTCCGGCCATCGCCGGCAAGGTTTCCCGATTGACCCTGTTCATGGGCAAGGCGCAGTGGATTCTTCCGCGCTCGGACCGGCATTACAGCGCCGTGGAGCGATTCGTCCGAACGCTGCCGGGCATACGGCACATCAACCGTTTGCTCGTCTTTGCTTTCTACGACATCAGGTTCATCGCCTTCCGCCGCTACCCGGGGATCGCGGGAATCAGCCGGCTCATGAAGGATTACTACCGGAGAAGATTGAAGAAGCACCTGGACACGTACATCAAGGACGAGAAACTGCGGCAGCACATGATGCCCGACTACGAGTTGGGCAGCCGGCGGGTCATACCGACCAACACCTATCTCCCCGCGCTGTCCCGCGGCAATGTCGACGTGGATATCAGCGGGATTGAATGCATCACGCCCCAGGGCATCAGGACGAAGGATGGCAAGGATGTCCCGCTGGACGTCATCGTCTATGCCACCGGGTACTTCGCCTATTCGAACATGAAGAAGGCGCTGACGTTTCAGGTCCACGGGCTGGGCGGCCGCAGCCTCAACAGCGAATGGGAGAAGGAGGCGGTCTCTTACAAGGGCATCACCGTTTCCGGTTACCCCAACTACTTCAAGGTGAACGGTCCGAACACCGGCACCGGACACAGCTCGCAGATCTCCTATATGGAGGCGGCGACTGATTACATCGTTCAGGCCATCTGCGCCGTGAAGCGGGACAAGCGCATCAAGGCCATCGATGCCAGGCGCGATCTTCAGGACGCATACGTCGCCGGCATGAGGAGAAAAATGCAGAAGACGGTCTGGCAGAACGCCACCTGCACCGCCTTTTACAGGAAGAACATGACCGAAGAGGTCACCAGCCTCTCCCCGGAACCGGTGACCGGGTTCATCCTCTCCCGCAAGTGGTTCCGCTTGGTGATTATCGCCTGCTGAAGTGAAGATCGGCCGCGCGGGAGCTGCCTCTGCGGGCAAGGTGGATGACTGCGACTCGCACCGCCAGGGGCTAGTATTCGCCCTGCAACATGCGATGCCGGCGGGATCACGCGGTTCGAGGAGGGTCGATGCTCAAGTCCACGTGGTCTCGTGTGATTCCCGCCGCTGGCCTGGTGGCCCTGTGCTGCGTCTGCCCGCCGGCGTTCGGCAGCTACGCGATCTATGTCGGCAAGAACCTGACCACGGACGGCAGCGTGCTCATCGGCGGCTCCGGCGACGAAGTGTCGAGTCACTGGCTGGAGATCGTTCCGGGAGCCGCGCACCCCGAGGGCGCGACCATCGCGGTGGGGGTGACCGCCGAGGCCGAGTTTCCCGGGGCGCATGATCGAGATCCCGCAGGCGCGGCAGACGTTCCGCTTCCTCACGATGAACTATTCCGACTACAAGGGCTTCCCGGCGCCGCTCACCAACGGCGGGCTGAACGAGCACAACGTCGCCGCGCGCGACGTGTGGTCACCCTCGCGCCCGGAACTCGTCGCGATGACGCCGAACCCGCAGAGCGGACCCCAGTACAGCGACCTCTCGCGCATCGCGATGCAGCGCGCGCGCAGCGCGCGCGAGGCGGCGCAGATCGTCGGCGCGCTGATCGATGACGCACGGTTACTCCACCTACGGCGGCAACTCGCACATGTTCGCCGACCAGGACGAGGGCTGGGTGCTGATCGAGTTCGCCGGCGGCAAGGGCCTGTGGATCGCCGAGCGCCTCGGTCCGGACGATGTGCGCATGTCCTACCCCGGGTACATCGGCGAGATCCCGCTCGATTTCCAGTGCGAGCGACGATTTCATGGGCTCGAAGAACTTCATCAGCTTCGCCGTGGAGCAGGGCTGGTACGACCCGGCCGCCGGCAAGCCCTTCGACGTCACCGAGGTGTACTCGGTGGGCAAGGAGAGCTACCCGCGCAGCGCCATGGAGCAGGAGCTGCGCGACGCGGCGCCGATCGACCTGCGCCGGATGATGGACGCGGTTCGCGACCCGCGCATCTCGAAGGATACGACCGGCTACGGCCAGGTGGCGCAGCTGCGCGATCACGGCCGCCCGGAGATGAACCTGCTGTGGGTTGCGCCGACCGGTTCGGTGACCGCTCGCCGTTCATCCCCTATCGCATCGGCGTCCAGCGCATCGCGCCGCAGTTCGGCAAGCACCGCTACCTCACCAAGGGCGAGGCGAGCGCGTTCCTCACTCGCGACTGGCAGATCCAGGAGGCTACCGAGTTCGCCGGCCAGCTGTTCAAGCGCCTGATGTACTACACCTGCGATCACCCGCAGCGCTTCCTGCCGGAGGTGAATGAGGCGCTCACTGCGTTCGAGAACCGGCTGATCGCCGAGCAGGACGCGGTAGCCGCGATCAGCGAAGCACTGTTTGCTGCGGGCAAGCGCGAGCTGGCGCTGGAGTTCCTCACGGACTACAGCGAGCGCGCCGGGCGGGATGCGCTCGAGCTCGGCCACGCGCTGCTCGGCAGCATCGAGGCGCGCACCGAGCTGTTGTATGGCCTGCGCCGCCCCGAGGGCGAGACGATGAGCGGGATGGACACGCCAGGTGTGTCCTGCGCCGAAAGGAGCCGGTCTCGACCTTGAGCCAGGCGACCTGCCTACTAGAACGGCAACCCGTGCGTCGCGCCGCCCATGCACAGCAGCATCGGGATCGAGAGGATGTAGTTGATGCGCGAGGCGTAGAGCGCCGTCTTGCGCGCCGCGGCTTTCTGTTCGTCGGTCGCCGGGACGATGCCGAGGATCTTCTTCTGGTTCGGCCAGATCAGCACCCAGACGTTGAACAGCATGATCGTGCCGAGCCACACGCCGACACCGATCACGAAAGGTAGGCGTTGAACTCGTCGCCGCCGAGCCCGAGGGCGAATGCCGCGACGAGGCGCCGGCCCGCGCAGGTACCAGGCGCCCGTCAGCCAGGTCACGACCGCCGACCAGCGGAACCACAGCAGCGCGCGCGGCGCGACGTACTTGGTGATGCCGGCGCCGCCGGGCCGCCCTTGTCGGCGGCCGCTTCCGCGAGCGCCGGCACCTGCACGGCGTTGAAGTAGTAGAGCAGGCCGATCCAGGTGATGCCGGCGATGATGTGCAGCCAGCGCGCGAGGCCGAGTTCGTTCCAGCCGCCGTCGACGGCGAGCATTCCGAGCTGCTGCTCCGGATGCGGGACGGAGCGCTACGGCATCACGCGCTCGATCGACCGCTGGGTGATCGAGAGCGCATTCCGGTGGGCTGGGGCTTCCGAAGCCGACGAGCCGCAAGCTGGCCTGACGATGGTGTTCAGGATCAACCTGTCGGGCCAGAGCCTCGGCGACGACAAGTTCCTGCCCTACGTGATCGAGCAGTTCCACCGGGAGCGGCATCAGGCGGCAGCAAGATCTGCTTCGAGATCACGGAAACGGCGGCGATCGCGAACTTCTCTCAGGGCAAGCCGCTCTTCATCCAGGCGCTCACGGAGCTCGGCTGCAAGTCTCGCGCTCGACGACTTCGGCACCGGCCTGTCGTCGTTTTCGGCTACCTGAAGCCACTTCCCGGTGGGGACTTCCTGAAGATCGATGGCAGCTTCGTGAAGGGCGTCCTGCACGACCCGATCGACCGCGAGATGGTGCGTTCGATCAACGAGATCGGTCACCTGACCGGCAAGCAGACGATCGCCGAGTGGGCCGAGAATGCCGAAATCATCGAGGTGCTCCGCGGCCTCGGCGTGGACTACGCGTAGGGCTATGGCGTATCTCACCCGCAGAGGGTGCAACTCGCCGCCATCGCCTGGCAGGCAACGGAGGGGAGACTTCCCCCTTTTCCCGAAGTACCGCAGGAAGAGGGGAATCTCTCTTTAAGCCCGTGGAGGCGCTGTTGTTGCGGCGGGCTGCGGCGATTCAGAATCTGTCCAATTCGACAGCCGCGGCGAACTGGTGCCAAACTCGCCGCATCTCCAAGGACGGGGGCCGGGTCTGGATCGTTGGAGGGGTCGGCACGTGCAGCAAGTTCGCATCGGGCTGTCCGTATTCTGGCTTGTTGTCGGAATGACCTGCCAGCTCCGGGCGAGTGCAGACGATAATCTGCTCGAGGAGGTCGTCGTCACCGGCACGCGCATCGCGCGGCCGGATTTCGAGGCAGCAAGCCCGATCGTTGCCGTACCGGCCGCGGCTTTTGAGCGTACGTCGTCGGGCACTGCCGAGACGACGCTGAATCAGTATCCGCAGTTCCAGCCGGCCTACACCGGCACCTCCAACAACACCGGGGGGAACTTCAACGCCTATTCCGAAGGCAGGGCGGGTCTCAACCTTCGTGGCCTAGGCGACAACCGCACCCTGACCCTCGTCGACGGCCGGCGGCTGACACCGGTCAATGCCAATGGCGAAACAGACCTGAACGTCATTCCTCCGGCGCTGATCGAGAGCGTGGAGGTCGTGACGGGCGGGGCTTCGGCGGTCTTATGGGTCCGACGCGATCGCGGGCGTCGTCAACTTTCGATTGCGGCGAGAATTCGACGGTGTCGAGGTCGGCGGACGCTGGGGGCAGACCGGTCACGGCGACGGCGAGGAATACGACATCTCGCTCACGGCCGGCACGGATTTCGCGGATGGCCGCGGATCGGTCATGGGCTACATCGGGTATTACGATCGCGCGCAGATCAACCAGTCGGCACGCCAGTTTTCGCGGGCCCCGCTGTTCTATCTTCGGACCCGGCGAAGGGATCTCGTCGGTCCCGGCAACGCCTACGTGGGCCTCGGGTCGAGTCTTCACCGAGGAAGGCGTGGCATGGCTGACGTTTGTTGATAATGAAAATTATGTAGATCCAGCCAGTCTTCGACTCGCTGTTCGAATCATACGGCTATCCCGCTGGCACGGTAGCCCAGGAGTTCAATCATGACTTCGGGTTCAACAGCGACGGGACCGTGTTCACGGTAGGCAATGGCGACTCGGGCAGCGTCGCAAACTTCCGTGGGCAGGGCGATCCGTTGACCTCGAACTCTTTTTTTCACACTTACAATTTCAATGAGTTCGTCGCCCTGCAGATGCCGTTGACGCGGACGTCGGCCTACGCGTCCGGGAACTTCCAGCTGACTGACGATATCGAGTTGTACGCCGAAGGCATTTACGCCGACTACACGGTCAACACCCAGCTTGCACCGGTTCCGCTGCAGAGAGTCTTCATGCCCTCCACCAATCCGTTCATCCCGGCCGATCTCAAGCTCCTGCTCGACTCGCGCCCGGACCCGGATGCTCCGTTTGAATTCGGCAAGCGACTGAGCGAACGCGGACCACGGGTGCGCGAGAACAATTACGACATGCACCAGCTGATGGCCGGGGCCCGCGGCCGCCTGCCGGGCGGCTGGGACTTCGACGTCTATGCTCAGTACGGCGCGAGCAGCCAGTGGAAGTACCAGACCGGCAATATCAGCCGTACGCGGGTCGAGGAACTGACGTTCGCGGCGGACGGCGGCGTTTCGGTCTGCGGGGGCTTCAGCCCTTTCGGCGTCGGCTCGGTCCTTCCGGCCTGCGCGGAGTACATCGCCGTCGATGCCGGCGTAGACGCGGACGTTCGACAGTGGATTACCGAGGTTTCCGCACGCGGAGCCCCGATCACGTTGCCCGCGGGCGAACTGCGGATGGCGATCGGCATGCAGTATCGCAGCGACGAGTACCGATACCGTGCGGACGAAGCCCTGCGCACATTCCATTCGGACGGTGAAGCGGACATCGTGGGCTCCGAGGCCGCCGATGACATTGATGCCGACGACCACAACACCGACGTATACGTCGAGGCCGCGATCCCGCTCCTGGTGGGCCTGCCGGGCGTCGAGTCGCTCGAATCCGTGTTCGGATACCGCTATTCCGACTACGCGTCAGCCGGCGGTGTCGACACCTGGAAGGCCGA
>CAWGLJ010000005.1:0-140000 GCA_963823415.1 uncultured Gammaproteobacteria bacterium
CCATTGGGATGAAGTCACCAGCCCACAGCCCAGCCCGGGGAGTATTGACGCTTAGCGGTCGTCAGGAGCTCGGTGTTACGGTTGGTCAAGTACGTCCAGCGCAAGAATAGAATCGCGGTCGCAATCAAGCCGAGCAGCATCACGCGGCCGACGTACCACTGACGTAAGTCATTCGCCCAAGCCACCGAAGTGTCGACCTGACCGCCTTCTGGTACTTGCTGCAACTGTCAACCTGTAACCAGTGGGACCAGAGTCCAACCAGCCCGATGACGATGTAGAGGCCTAAGGCCGCCTTGAGAACCAAGCAGGTCCTGGAAAGGTCCCTATAGACAGCCACGTTTGGCATGCCATCTCCCTTAAGCTGCCATCTAACGCTCAGCATCAGCTGCGGCGCGAAGCGCCGTCAGCTGCATGCTGTTGTTAGGCAGCATTGCGATTTCTTGATTGTTCAAGGTGTAAACACTTGAATGGTCAATGTACGAATAGACGCCTCCGCTTTGCCACCCGGCGTTCGCATATCAAAGTCGACCGAAATGGTGTGTGGTCCTGGCGTGAGATCGCTCTTCAGTGATGACACCGTGGTGAGATGCGCCACCGGTCTGTTGATTCCGCCATCGATCTCAAATCCTGTGACTGGGAATGGGGCGCCATCCGCTTTGACATGCAGTCTTACGGCATTCCCGGAAGTCACGTTGAAGAACTGGCTGGAGACCTCAACCCTCACCGTGCAACTCTGCTCTCCACACTGAATCGTCGTCGGAGCGAATGCTTGCACTGGCGCGTCGGCGATCGCGACGGAAGTGGTGTCCTGTCGCATGTGAGTCTTCGAAAGAGTACGGTCGATAGCGGTGACGGCTTCCTGAGCGACGACTTCCGTTGCCCCCTGTAAACAAAGCACCAGCAACAACGCTTTCGAACTCAGGCTCATGCCGACCCTCCCTCTTTGGCAACACGCAACTTATTTGCTGCCTAACGTCCGCGTTGAGCGGGCCGCGCGAAACTGCTCCAGCGTGCCGCAGGCGTAGAGTCTCTCCGCGCGCCTGCAGCGCGCCACCCGCAAGCTCTCACGGACCGCTCCAACGCATAGTTAGGCAACAACTGCATTAGCCCAAGAGCGCCGAATTGAGTTGCCACACAGAGTAGTTAAGCGCAATGGCGAAGCTGACCCACAAAAGATACGGAACGAGCAGCGCGCCTGCCAATGGCTTGATTCTCCAGAAGGCAACTAAGGTTGCGACGATCAACGCCCAGAGCAAGACGATGTCAGCGAAGGCCAAGGCACCGCGATGCCAGCCGAAGAACAACCAACTCCATAGCGCATTGAGCGCTAGCTGCACAAGAAATAGGGTGAGCGCAGTCTTGGCCGCCCGAAAGCCGGCAACACGCCAAACCAGCCACGCAGCGATCCCCATCAGGGCGTACAGCACGGTCCAAACCGGACCAAAGACGCAGGATGGGGGCGCCCACTCAGGACGTACCAGCTGGGCATAGAACGGACCAGCCTGGATCGATGCAGCACCGCCAATGCCTGCGGCGATGAAGCTGGCGATGAGCCATGCCACAAGACCCACAAGCTGCTTCTGCTTTGTAAGTGACGCCATACCAAACGTCAACTTGTTGCCTAACGTCCGCGTTGAGCGGGCCGCGGACGCCGGTCCAGGCGCCGCGGGCGTAAAATCTTTCCGCGGCGCCTGCGGCGCCCTTCGCCAGATCTTTCACGGACCGCTCCATCGCATTGTTAGATCGCCGAGCTGCAATTGACGATATGTCAGTACTGACATATACTGCACTCCGTGGCTGCAGCTGACAAGCCGCTGGTATGGCTGCATGGGGAGATCAAGACCCCGCCGTTCGCAACGGCTGCCAGGATCGAAGCCGGGATGTTGCTGAGAAGGCTGCAACGTGGCGAATCATTGGGAATGCCTCATTCGCGGCCAATGCCGGCTATAGGCCGAGGATGCCATGAATTGCGCGTCCGTGACCGGACTGCAAACTGGCGAATCGTTTACCGGACCGATCCGGACGCGATTGTGATTGGAGAGGTCTTCGCCAAGAAGACGCGAACCACACCCAAGGACGTGATTGCGATCTGTCAAAGGCGTTTTCGGGAGTATGACGATGCGTGCAAGTAAGAAGGCCAAGCTCACAAGTCGCGGCTGGAAGGTAGGAGATACCCAGGAGTTTCTGGATCTCACGCCGGAGGAGGCTGCATTGATCGAGCTACGCCTGAAACTCGCTGAGGGTCTTAAGGCCCGGCGCAAGCGTAAGCGTCTGACGCAGCATGACCTGGCCGCGGCGGTGCAATCCAGCCAGTCCCGTGTCGCCAAGATGGAGTCGGGGGATCCGACAGTTTCCATCGATTTGCTGATGCGGTCACTCATCGCACTCGGCGCCTCGAGACGAGACCTTGCGAGAATCATCGCGCTTCGCTGACTCGGCGATCTAACGTCCGCGTTGAGCGGGCCGCGCGAGGCCGTTGCAGGCGCCGCGGGCGCTAAAATCTCTCCGCGCGCCTGCGGCGCCCACCCGCCAACCTTTCACGGACCGCTCCAACGCATAGTTAGACGGCATTCAGCTTGACTTGAATGTAATTCGGCAACATTGACCGCCAATCTCCGATTCCAGGTTTTGGGCCAACAATTTCATAGTCGCCGGGTTCGGAGAAGAGCAAGTTCCGGTCTCGCATTGTAGCCCAGGCCGTTGCGACGGTGTCGGGCGTAATTTCCACGCTATCGAGCTGCTGCAGAATTCGATTGGCGTCATCAGTTGAAGATGACCTGGCAGTGGGCTGCCCACAACTAACAGGAACAAGTAATCGATCCCGTAAACGCCTAATGGCGAGTTCACTGCCGTGATTCGCTAACGCAGTGTACAGGGCCAATGCTTGTCCAGGCGAAAGGGTTGCGGGAGATCGCAAGCCAGCACATTCGGATCGTCGCGCCACTGCTCTGCGCTGCAACACCAGCCATTGACGTTAACGCCAGAGCTGCCGCTGACCGATTCATCATGCGCGATCTAACGTCCGCGTTGAGCGGGCCGCGCGAAACCGCAACCAGCGCGCCGCAGGCGTAAAATCTCTCCGCGCGCCTGCGGCGCGCCACCCGCAAGCTTTCACGGACCGCTCCAACGCATAGTTAGGCGTCACAGTAGAAGTCCACCATGCCCACCCTAACTGCTGCAGACTTATGGTGTCATTCCAGATCTTTGTCATGCTCTGAATTCGCGCACCCTCGAACTTCATCACATGACACATAGTCCGCGGATATCGCCTTGCCAGTTGGAGCGCCCGGTCCGCCTGGTCCAGTTTGATTGCCGTGAAATACGGCGTACGCAGCTACCGTGTTCCGCGCCTCATCCACTCCGAAGAAGCGCAGTTCGTAGTGCCCATCAGGGATCGGGGTGAAGAGATTCTTCATCCAATCACAATAACCCTCCAAGGCACTGATGCCCGCTAATGCACCAGTCTGCGATGAGAATGTCGCGCTGGGGTGGCAATACTCCTTGCATACCTCCCATCCCTTGCCAGATTCGCATGCCTCAAAGAACGACCGCGCCTGATGAACGATTGTGCTCATGATCTTCTCCTACGTGATACTTGAGTTGCTCTATCGTCATCGCAGTGTGATTGTCCTTTCGCATCACCGCCAATCTTGGAATTTGATGCCTAACGTCCGCGTTGAGCGGGCCGCGCGAAGCCGTTCCAGCGCGCCGCAGGCGTAAAATCTCTCCGCGCGCCTGCGGCGCGCCACCCGCGAGCTTTCACGGACCGCTCCAACGCATAGTTAGGCGTCATGCCGCGATTCGGACTGCCTCGTCCATGCGCACCAAGACTGATCTGCAACCAATCAGATGCCGGCCGACCATCGAGACGTAGCACTCGTGCAGCCCCTTCAGGAAGCTGTCAGCCGAACTGACCAATGCGATCATGCGCGCTGGCCTCGAACCAGTTGACTTGGTACATTTCAAGTGCCCGGCGACTGCGCCGATACGACGCAGTCCGATGGACCAATGACCGAGGTCGCAGTCGCATCGAAAGCATCGAAACGACCTGAGCTGACAGATGCACCGCCGTCAAGTGTCATGCGTCTCTGACGCCTAACGTCCGCGTTGAGCGGGCCGCGGTACGCCGGTTGTAGGCGCCGCGGGCGCTAAACTTTCCCAGGCGCCCGCGGCGCCCTTCGCCAGACCTTTCACGGACCGCTCCAACGCATAGTTAGGCGTCACCTAGCCTCACTTCTGAGGATCGACGCCGATAGCGCCACGTGTTCAGCAACCCATCGGAGCTCGCAATTCCAAGCGATCATCGCATGATCTGCTCGACGGTACGAGCAGACGCGCTCTGCGCTCCTCGAGAGTCAGCCGTTTCGAACTGAGACAGGACGCTTCGAAAGGCCGCTAGAGCGCTTCCTTGCGCGGATTGCGATGCGAGCTCGCAATGCCGATCGATAAGCTCGTTGACGCGCGCATCCGCAGCGTCGGCGCGCGACGCTTCGCTAGGGGCGCCGGAATAGAGCATGGCGGCTTCAGCGAGTGAATTGCGGGCCGACCCGAGAGCGCGTTCAAGCGAAGCAATGCGGCCGGTGCATTGAGAGCGGTGCCTGGCATCGCGCTTCCATGTGACGCCTAACGTCCGCGTTGAGCGGGCCGCGCGAAACCGTTCCAGCGCGCCGCAGGCGTAAAATCTCTCCGCGCGCCTGCGGCGCGCCACCCGCAATCTTTCACGGACCGCTCCAACGCATAGTTAGACGTCAGCTCGTGCCGTTCGACAGTCTGCCATCATGCCGGACTCAGACTGCCGTCGAGATGGCCAATACTTCGCTAGTCGACATCGCGTCGACGAAGCGAGCGCTTGGAGCGAACGCGAGCCAGGCACTGCCGATTCGAATCGCACGCTGCCAAGATGGTACGAAGCATGACGGATCGTCAATGTGCAAGGCTGGACTCCAAGATACCGTGCTGCCGAAGCAGAACGGTCAGACCATCGTACAGCTTCAGTCGGCACCGATGCGCGCAAATAGCGTCGGCGCACGAGTGCGACTGCGAAACTGCGAGCAGACGCTCTGGCGAGTCACGATCGAATGGCGCAACGCGACTGAGCCTGCATGGGTCACGTGACGCCTAACGTCCGCGTTGAGCGGGCCGCGCGAGGCCGTTCCAGCGCGCCGCAGGCGTAAAATCTCTCCGCGCGCCTGCGGCGCGCCACCCGCAAGCTTTCACGGACCGCTCCAACGCATAGTTAGACGTCACGTCCAGTCGGTCACGTAGTTGTCGGATCCCAGCATACCAGTGCGAACCGAAGCCGTCCTGCAGCACATCTGCACAGACAACTGCGAGACGGAAGCTGATGCAAGTTGTCGCGTCTCGGCGATGCCTCGAATCAAGCATCCGAATTCTGACAAGCGGACGAGTACAGACACGGATCGGTATCGAGTATCGACCAGGTCGAGCGCCAGCGATTCTCGCGAACGTTCACGTTGACGTGCCGCGCGAGATTGCAGCCGGTCAAGCAAGTCGCACGCGGATCGTCAAGCGTGCAGGGAGGATCTGCGAGCGTCCAATCGCACATGCTCGGCGGCATACACTTGGCCTGCGAAGCTGTGGCCGAGTGCAGCGAGTCGCGCATCAGCTGCCAGATCGGGCGATCGACGGATCGCGACATGTTTGCATGACTCGCGTGCTTGACGAGTCACCGGACCGAACTGGCGCCATGACTGACGAGCACGCGAGATCCACGTACACTGCGTCCTGGTGATGCCTAACGTCCGCGTTGAGCGGGCCGCGCGAGGCCGTTGCAGCGCGCCGCAGGCGTAAAATCTCTCCGCGCGCCTGCGGCGCGCCACCCGCAAGCTTTCACGGACCGCTCCATCGCATAGTTAGGCCGCAGAGACCGTGAGTTTGACGCCCAGGCTCTGCAGGACCTTGAGCACCGTGTCGTAACGCGGTTTGGCACCAGGCGTCAGTGCCTTGTAGAGGCTTTCGCGACCAAGCCCGACTCTTCGGCGATGCTGCTCATGCCACGCGCCTTTGCGACGTTTCCAACTGCGGCAAGGAAAACGTCCGGATTGGGATCCTCGAGCGCGGCAGTAAGGTATTCCGCGACCACCTCGTCGTTAGTGAGATAGGCGCTGGGATCAAAATTCTTCAGCTTTGCCATGGTTCCTACTCCAATTCAGCAAGCAGCCGCCTGGCACGAGTGATGTCGCGCTGCTGAGACGATTTGTCGCCACCACACAAAAGGACAATCACGATCTTGCCGCGCGGCGCGAAATAGACGCGATAGCCGGGGCCGGCGAAAACACGCAATTCATGGAGTCCGCCGCCTAGGCTCTTGCAGTCGCCCAGATTGCCAAGTCGGACCGATTCCAGGCGCGCCAGGATCCGGGCCTTACCTTTCGCGTCCCGCAGCCCAGCCAACCACTTACCAAAAACCTCGGTTTGCTGAAGCTGGTACACCTGCAGAGTGTATCCGAGTGGATACAGTGATGCAAGCGTGCTGAAACACGCTCTCTGCGGCCTAACGTCCGCGTTGAGCGGGCCGCGCGAGGCCGCTGCCAGCGCGCCGCAGGCGGAAAATCTCTCCGCGCGCCTGCGGCGCGCTCCCGCAACGCTTTCACGGACCGCTCCAACGCATAGTTAGGCGTCAGCGTCACGCGACATGCGTCACTGATCCGACAGCATGCGTCCAGCACTGCCATGCCGTGACTAGCACGCGATGCCAGGCTATCCGACGCGTACAGCCGCGATCGAGTGCACTGCAGATCAGTCTGAGCTGCATCGTCGAGCATCTGCCAACTCGGCATCAAGAGCCGATAGCTCGAGCCAGCACTGTCGATGCGGCTCGAGCACCATGCGTCGGGTCGGCTCAGGACGCGCTATCGAACGCTCGAGTACGATGCCTGCGGATGCGATGCGAGCCGACAGTCACGGTAGTGCCAGGACGCATCGATGCTCGCGAGCTCGAGCCTGCGACGAGTAGCAGGCGATCGTGACCTCCGTCATCGAGCTGACGCCTAACGTCCGCGTTGAGCGGGCCGCGCGAGGCCGGCCAGCGCGCCGCAGGCGCGATAATTCTCCGCGCGCCTGCGGCGCGCCCGCCAAGCTTTCACGGACCGCTCCAACGCATAGTTAGGCATCATGCCGCACTCATGTGGGCTTGCCCGATCGCGTGACTCGAGCAGAATGTGATGACGTGACCGCTGCAGAGCTCGCGGACAGTAGCAAGACCTGGCGATGCACGGCAGTGACGCGTCCTCGATGGCTGAGCGGTCCAGCCGCAAGGCAGCGAATCGTGCGAGAACCGCCGTGCAGATCATCGAGCCAATCGAAGTCGAACGATGCATTGCCAGCCAAGGAGCTACTGTCCTGTCGAGCATCAGCATCGAGTGCGTACCGCCCGCACTTCGTAACGGATCTGCGGCACCGTCGATGATGCGGCGCATGCCAATGACGCATGAACTGCGCTGATTCAGCGCATGCGGTCAGCTCGAGGCACATGCGCGACACCGACTGCAGCGAGCGTCGACGTGCACGACTGCTCATGCGTGACGCCTAACGTCCGCGTTGAGCGGGCCGCGCGAGGCCGAACCAGCGCGCCGCAGGCGTAAAATCTCTCCGCGCGCCTGCGGCGCGCCCCCGCAAGCTTTCACGGACCGCTCCAACGCATAGTTAGGCGGCACGTCAGATGAGCTCACGTTCGTGACCACGCATCTGCGCAGACTAGTGCGTCATAGTGACGCTATCTGAGCTCGATTGGCGCATCTGCGGTGCGACGCCGTCAATGCAGACAGTGTCGATCGATCGCCGCAATGCATTCGAGCCTGCGCACGCCATGATCGCGTCGAGTTCCAACGCTACAAGTCTGCTACTGATCGAAAGTCGCCGCATTGCCAGCGCATGCGAGCGGAATCGACAGGCACTGTCACTCGGCAGCGTGCCACTGATTAGCTTCTGACTGGAGCTCGCCGAGTACAAGGCGCCCAAGCCGCAGTCAGAATCGCCGTCTCCAAGGGCACAGAACATCCGCGAACTCGTCAGCTGACGTCCAGAACGACGAGACCAGCAATGCAACGCGACTCGCACCGTGCTCGGCAGCAGTAGCCCGAGTATCATGCTGCAGTCGCGACATCCGCATGATTCGTGCCGTCTAACGTCCGCGTTGAGCGGGCCGCGCGAGGCCGTCCAGCGCGCCGCAGGCGCGAAAATCTCTCCGCGCGCCTGCGGCGCGCCCCCGCAAGCCTCTCACGGACCGCTCCAACGCATAGTTAGGCGTCGACATGCTTCAACTGGAGATTGCGCTGCACGACAAGCAGCCGCAGAGTCGAATCTGCGCGACTCAGCGACGCGATGCACTGGGTGCTCGATCAATGCTCGACAAGAGGCTCTATAGCAAGGGCAGTCCCAGCTGGATCGCGTCTGAGTCGACTGGATTCCGTAGACATGCACAGATCACCGGCGTCAGCTGCAACTTGCCAAGTCAGCCGCCGCCCGTAGCCAGGTCCGGTTTCTGGCGATCCAGACGCCAGTTGCGATCGCCACGATGAGCAACGATTCTGAGTGATCCACAGATGCGGATCGGTCGTCGCATAGTCGCTCGGAATAGCGATCTGCCCAGTCTGATACGTTTCGCGAACCTGGTGGCCGGTCGACTCGATACAACGTGCACGTACTCAAGAAGAGCCGGCTGCAGCCAAGGCTGGAAATATGCGTGCGTCATACCTGCGCGTGTTGTCGAACGCGACCGGTCAGCAATCTGCATGTCGTCTGACCTGCGACCCGCCCAGTACGAATTGGTACAGAAGCAGCGGGATCGTCTGGTACACTGCGATGATGTGGCAGCGGTCACATGCGTGACGTCTAACGTCCGCGTTGAGCGGGCCGCGCGAAACCGTTCCAGCGCGCCGCAGGCGTAAAATCTCTCCGCGCGCCTGCGGCGCGCCACCCGCAAGCTTTCACGGACCGCTCCAACGCATAGTTAGGCGCTCATCGATCCTGACTGCGAATGCAGTATCACGGTGCGGTCGAGCAATGCCGGCAGTCGATCAGGCCAGCAATGCGTTGCCAACATTAGCGGCCCAGTACTCAGACGTCTGCGGCGAAGCAAGTGAAAAGTCTGCCGCATGATGCCAGCGAGCACAGCGCCGACACCGGCTGAGCCGAGCACTATGCGACAGATAGTCGCCGTGAGCGTCAGCCGCGCCGCTTGGGCGCTGAACGTAGTGACACGAAGGCGTCGGCGAGCACCGACAAGCTACGCACCATAAAGTCGGCAGATCGCCAGCTGAGCATCACGAGAAGCGTGCTGGCATCCGATGACGCCTAACGTCCGCGTTGAGCGGGCCGCGCGAAACCGTTGCAGCGCGCCGCAGGCGTAAAATCTCTCCGCGCGCCTGCGGCGCGCCACCCGCAACCTTTCACGGACCGCTCCAACGCATAGTTAGGTCGCATCGCGCTTCCTGAACCACAGGTTCGATGTGGAGTGGACAAGAAGTACGAGAATGACCGAATAGGCGATGACCAGGGCAGCCACCGAGCAGCTGTCGAATCCGATGCCAGTAGCAGTGCCGTAGAAATAAGTCCAGTGAGATAGCCGCGACCGCAAGAACCGCGAGCACGGAATAGGTGATGCGGGCGCAGTTACGACCCTTCATCACGGCACGGATTAGCAACGCGAGAAGGATGAAAACAAGTGAGTACACGAACCCAAGTACCACTAATCCGTCGGCACCCATCTGCGTTGCCAGCAGCCAGCTGTAACTCCGTATACGGTGCCACCTATCGCACAAAAGCCACATGAGCACAGTCGCTGCTCGAACACGTAGCTGGCATCGCGGCTCTCCTATGCGCCTAACGTCCGCGTTGAGCGGGCCGCGGGACGCCGGTGCAGGCGCCGCGGGCGCGAAAATTTCCCGGCGCCCGCGGCGCCCTCCGCCAAGCCTTTCACGGACCGCTCCAACGCATAGTTAGGCGTCACGTTCAATCACGTCGATCGGCATCTCGGGCAACGCCTTGCTGCGAAGCTCGACACCAGTATTGCTGCGCATTGCGGCAGCCAGGCCACGACCGCACTTAGGCGCGAATCGTCATCGAGGCACGGACATAGAAGCGAAGCAGACGCCCACGATCGCAAGATACGGTGATCCGAAGCAAGAGGACATTGAGGCGCATGAGCGATCACGGAACGAGACGCACGCTGATGACAGATGCCGCTCGGCGCGACGCGTCAACTACCACGACTGACGTGCGGTGAGATGACTGTCGCTGGCACAAGCCACCTAACGTCCGCGTTGAGCGGGCCGCGGACGCCGTTCGCAGCGCGCCGCAGGCGTAAATCTCTCCGGCGCCTGCGGCGCGCCACCCGCAAAGCTTTCACGGACCGCTCCAACGCATAGTTAGGCGTCATCGTGCGAATGTTCCGTCCGCACTGCCCAGCACCGGATCAGCCAGCGAACCAAAAGTGCTCTCGACTTGGATGTAGAGCTCACTGCGAATGCGAAACAGCAAAGCGGATCTGCTCTAGATCGAGTGCCTTAACGCAATGGCATGACCGCCGAACGAGCTAATCGTCAATGAGTCGCCAAGTGGCATCAGCGATGTAGACGCACCCACTGGCGACAGTCCATCGTGCATGCGGCATCGATGCGCTGAGCGATCGGTCACTAGTGACGCCTAACTACTATTGGGTCTGAAAGTGACGTGATGTTTTACGTCATTTCCGCCGATTTATCACCCTGCGCGCGTCGGTAAGTGCCTGACTAGGCTATCGCATTAATCAGATCTAACTTGACATGGGCAGTCAGCCAGGGATGGAAAGCCTAGACGGTCTGTTGACCGAGGTGCAACTCGCGTATCCGGGCTCGGCACATGAGCCTATCGGACCGAGAAGACCTACCTCGACTGGATACGCCGCTTCATTCGCTTCCACGACCGCCGACATCCGCGAGAGATGGGGGCGCCGGAAGTGGAGGAGTTCCTGACAGTCTGGCGGTGAGGAATCAGGTCTCGGCGTCGACGCAGAACCAGGCGCTTGCTGCGTCCTGTTTCTGTATCGCGACGTGCTCGAGATCGAGCTGCCGTGGCTGACGTCAGTCGTTCGCGCCAAGCGACCGCAGCGCTTGCCGGTGGTGCTGACGCGCGCGGAGGTCGAGTCGCGTTCTCGCGACGGCTGACCGGTGTCGAGTGGCTGGTCGCTTCGATGCTGTACGGCTCGGGCATGCGGCTCGGCGAGTGCCTGCAGCTTCGCATCAAGGATCTCGACCTCGTGCGGCGCGAGATCCTCATTCGCGACGCGAAAGGGCAGAAGGACCGCGTGACGGTGCTGCCGGACGCGCTCGTTCCGCACCTTCGCAAGCCATCTGGAGCAGGTGCGGCATCTTGTACGAGAGCGACCGGCGCGACGACAGGCCCGGCGTCTCGCTGCCGCAGGCGCTGAGTCGCAAGTATCCCGACGCGGCAACCTCGTGGGCCTGGTTCTGGGTGTTTCCGGCCGCGTCGTTCTGCAGCGATCCGTACTACCCAGGAACTTGTCCGCCACCACCTGTATCCGCAGAACATCCAGCGCGCGGTGAAGCTCGCGCTGCGCGCCGCCGGCATCGAGAAGCCCGCCAGCACGCACACCTTCCGCCACTGCTTCGCCACGCACCTGCTCGAGGACGGCTACGACATCCGCACGGTGCAGGAGCTGCTGGGCCACTCGGACGTGAAGACGACGATGATCTACACGCACGTCCTCAACCGCGGCGGGCGCGGCGTGCGCAGCCCCCTGGACGCGCGCCGCGGTTCAGGCGAGTAGGGAGGCGACGGCGTCGGCGAAGCGATCGGGCGCGCCGGGGTCGATGCGCAGGTAGAGCGAGGGTTCGACCAGCTCGAGCTCCATGACGCGGAACGTGTCGTCGCTCCGCACGAGATCCGCGCGCGCATAGAGCAGCTTCTGCCCGACGGCGGCGATGGCGGCGTTGCCGGCCGCGAGCAGCGCGGGCTCGGGCTCGATCAGCACGGATCTCGCTGCCGTACTCCTCCTGCACGCGGAAGTCGCCGGCCTTCGGCACCTTCAGGATGCTGTGGCTGTGCATGCCGTTGAAATAGATCATCGAGAACTCGCCTTCCTCGACGATGCCGCGCTCGAAGGGCTGCATCATGAGCGGCGCGGTCGCGCGAAGTACGCCTCGATCTCCGGCGCCAGCGCGCCGGCGCGCGTTCGGCGTCGAGCCGCCAGGCGCCCTGGGCATTGGCGCCCACGACGGGCTTGATCACGCCCTCGCGGCTGCGCAGTTCCTCGAACAGCGGCACCAGCTCGCCCGGCGCGAGGCCGTCGCGCCAGAACGTGGGCACGATCTCGATGCCCTTGCGCCGCGAGGTCGCGCAGGTAGGTCTTGCTGCATGTTCCAGCGCGCGATCTCGCTGCCGTTCTCGAGCGCGCACGCCGAGTCGCTCGATCTCCTCGAGCACGCCGAGGAACTTCTGCGCGTGGTGCGGGTAGTCCCAGGTCGAGCGCACGACGACCAGCGCGTACTGCCGCCAGTCGACGCCCGGGCGGTCCCAGGGAAGCGTCTCGACCTTGATCCCGCGCCGCGCGAGCGGCAGCACGGCGAGCTCGTCGTCGATGACGAACCCGGTGGGGTCGTGCATCGTCAGGAACGCGATCCGGCGCACTTAGGGCTTGGCGTGGATCACGAGTTGCGTGCAGCGGAAGAGCGCGATCACCTTGCCGCTGTCCTTGTGCGTCACCTCGGCATCCCAGATCTGCGTCGTGCGGCCGAGGTGCTGGGAGCGTCGCGACGCAGGCGATGGCGCCCTCGCGCGCGGTGCCGAGGAAGTTGGACTTCAGCTCGATGGTGGTGAAGCCCTTCGCGCCTTCGGGCAGGTGGGCGATGCAGCCGTAGCCGCAGGCGGTGTCGGCGAGCGTCACGATGGTGCCGGCGTGCAGGTAGCCGTTGGGCGCGATGTGGTGGCGCTGGATGGTGAGTTCGGCGCGGATCTCGTTGTCGGCGAGGCCGGTGATGACGATGCCCATGTAGCCGGGCAGGAATCCGGTGCCGCGGCGCTTGAGGTCCTCGAGCGTGATCATGCCGCGCCGGCGCGCAGCACCGCGGCCGGGCGGATCAGCCCGAACTGTGCCGCGAGCTCGGAGGGGTGCTCGGCATTCCAGATGACGATGTCGGCGATCTTGCCGGGCTCGATGCTGCCGATCGCCTTGCGCAGGCCGAGCGCGCGCGCGGCGTTGCGCGTCACGCCGAGCAGCGCTTCCTCGGTCGAGAGGCCGAACAGGGTGCAGGCGAGGTTCATCTGCAGCTGCAGCGAGGCGTAGGGCGAGGTGCCGGGATTCAGGTCGCTGGCGATCGCCATCGGCACGCGGTGCACGCGCAGCAGCTCGATCGGCGGCAGCTTGGTCTCGCGCAGGTACGCGAACGCGCCGGGCAGCAGGACGGCGACGGTGCGCGAGGCGGCCATGGCCTCGACGCCCGCCTTGTCGAGGTGCTCGAGGTGGTCGGCGGACAGCGCCTTGTACTTGGCGGCGAGCGCGGCGCCCTGCTGGTTGGAGAACTGCTCGGCGTGCAGCTTGACGGCGAGGCCGAGCTCCTTCGCCTTCACGAACACGCGCTCGACCTGCGCGGCGGTGAAGCCGACGTTGTCGCAGTAGGCGTCGACGGCGTCGACGAGTCCCTCGGCATGGGCCGCCGGCAGGATCTCGTCGCACACATTATTAATGTAATCGTCGGGACGGCCCTCGAACTCGGGCGGCACGGCGTGCGCGGCGAGCAGGGTGGTGCGCACGTTGATGCCGAGCCGCTTGCCGAGCGCGCGGGCGACGCGGAGGATCTTGAGTTCGTTGTCCTTGTCGAGTCCGTAGCCGGACTTGATCTCGATCGTGGTCACGCCCTCGGCGACGAACTTCGCGGCGCGCGCGAGCGCGAGCGTCAGCAGGTCCGTCTCGCTCGCGGCGCGCGTCGCGGCCACGGTCGAGAGGATGCCGCCGCCGGCCTTGGCGATCTCCTCGTAGCTCGTGCCCTGCAGGCGCTGCTGGAATTCCTTGAACCGCGTGCCGGCCCACACGAGGTGGGTGTGGCAGTCGATGAGTCCCGGCGTCACGAGCGCGTAGTTCGCCTCGGTGACGGCGCAGTTCTTGGGCAGCGCCGCCGGCACGTCGCGCTTGGATCCGACCCAGGCGATGCGGGGGCCCGCGAGCGCGACGGCGCCCTTGGGGATCAGGCCGAACGGACGGCCCTCGGCGCAGGTCGCGAGGGTCGCGTTGCGGATGACCCGGGTCCAGGTCGACGTGTCGATGGGGGTTGCCACGGAACGAGAGCTTACCGGAAGCCGCTGCCGCCGCGTTATGCTCTCTGCGTGCCAGGTTCACAGATCACGCGTGCCTTCGTGGCGGAGATCCCGAAGACGGATCTGCACGTGCACCTCGACGGGTCGCTGC
Organism: uncultured Gammaproteobacteria bacterium; assembly: GCA_963823415.1. Lineage (GTDB taxonomy): Bacteria > Pseudomonadota > Gammaproteobacteria > Steroidobacterales > Steroidobacteraceae > SCUD01. The sequence goes on from CAWGLJ010000005.1 coordinate 14,423, forward strand.
GCATCCCGACCCTGATCGAGCTCGCGCGCGGGCAGCGGCGTGGAGCTGCCGAGCTACACGGAAGCCGGCCTGCGCGAGACCGTCTATAAGGAGCGCTACACCAGCCTCGGCGACTACCTGAAGGGCTTCCGCTACACGGTCGCCGTGATGCAGACGGCCGAGGCGCTCGAGCGGATCGCCGCGGAGCTGGCCGAGGACAACCAGGCGGAGGGCGTGCGCTACCTCGAGGTGCGCTTCGCGCCGCAGCTGCACGTGCGGCCGGGCCTGGACGCGATCCAGGTGCTGGCCGCCGTGGACCGCGGCCTGCGCCGCGCGCGCGACGCCTACAACCGCCGGCCGGAGATCGCCGCCGGGCGCGAGCCGCCCTTCGAGTACGGGATCATCTGCTGTGCGCTGCGGATGTTCGGCGCGGGATTCAGCTGCCACTACGACACGCTGCTCGCCGCGCACCCGTTCACGCGCCCGAAGGACGTCTACGCGATGGCCTCGATCGACGCGGTGCGCGCGGCGATCCTCGCGCGCGACACGCTCGGCCTGCAGGTGGTCGGCTTCGACCTCGCGGGCGAGGAGTCGGGGTATCCCGCGAGCGCGCACAAGGCGGCCTTCGAGCTCGCGCACAAGCACTTCCTGAAGCGCACGGTGCACGCGGGCGAGGCCTACGGCCCGGAGTCGATCTTCCAGGCGATCACGGACCTGCACGCGGACCGCATCGGCCACGGCACCTACCTGCTCGAGGCGGACCAGATCCGCGACCCGGAGATCGAGGACCGCGACCGCTACGTGGAAAAGCTCGGCAACTACGTCGCCGACCGGCGCATCACGCTCGAGGTCTGCCTGACCAGCAACCTGCAGACCAACCCGGAGATGAAGACGCTGCGAGCAGCACACCTTCAGCAAGCTGCGCGCCGCGCGCATCTCGACCACGCTCTGCACCGACAACCGCCTGATGAGCAACACGACGGTGACCAACGAGCTGATGCTCGCGGTGGAGCACCTCGGCCTCGACCGTCACGACCTCAAGTCGATCGTCATCTACGGCTTCAAGCGCAGCTTCTGGCCGGGCGACTACCTCAGCAAGCGCCAGTACGTGCGCCAGGTCATCGACCACTACGACGCCGTCGAGCGGAAGTTCGCCGCATGAGCGACGGCTGGCAGTCGGCGCTGAAGCGCTGGCTCGACGCCGGCCTGGTGGATGCCGCGACGGCGGATCGCATCCGCGCCTTCGAGTCCGCGCAGGGCGGGGTGCTGCGCCAGGGCCGGCTGACGCTGCGTCGTGTTCGCGCTCGGTGCGCTGCTGCTGACCGCGGGCGCGCTGCTGTTCGTCGCCGCGCACTGGGATGGGCTGTCGCCGGCCGGTCGTTTTGCGATCGTGCTGGCGGCCATCGCCGCGCTGCATGCGGGCGGCGCCTTCGCCTCGCGCTCGAGTCCCGCGCTCGCCGCGACGCTGCACGCGGTGGGCACGGGCGCCTTCGGCGCCGGCATCTACCTCGCGGGCCAGGTGTTCCACATGGCGGAGCACTGGCCGGCGGCGCTGCTGCTCTGGGCGGCGGGCGCGGCGGTCGCCGTGTACCTGCTGCGGCGAGTGGCCGCAGGTGCTCTGGCTCGCGGTGCTCGCGCCGGCCTGGCTCTGGGGCGAATGGATGGCGGCGCATGCGCCGCGCGATGGGCTGGCGCGACATGACGCCGGCGGTCGTCGGCATCTTCCTGCTGGCCTGCGCCTACCTCATGGCGAGGCCGGCGGAATCGACCGCGCGCTGGCGTCGCGCGCTCGCCTGGCTCGGCGCCGATCGCGCTGATTCCGGCGGCCGTCGCGGTGGCGATGGCGGGCGACGTCGACCGCGCGTTCGGCGGCGTCGGAGGCGACGGAAGTCGCGGGCGCGCTGCGTGTCATCGCCTGGTCGGTGGCGATCGCGCTGCCGCTCGCGCTCGCGTGGTTCCTGCGCGGGCGCGATGCGGCCTGGCTGCTCGCCGCGCTCGCCTGGGCGCTGGTGCTCGCGCAGGTGTCGCCGCGCACGGATGCCGGCGAGCTCGCCATGTACGCGCTGCTCGAGGTCGGCGCGGTCGGCGTCGTGCTCTGGGGCCTGCGCGACGGCCAGCGGCTCGCGGTCAACGTCGGCGTGCTCGGCTTTGCGCTGGCGACGCTCGGGTTCTACTTCGCGAGCCTCTATGACCGGCTCGGCCGCGCGCTCGGCCTGATCGGCCTCGGCGTGCTGTTCATCGGCGGCGGCTGGCTGCTCGAGCGCGCGCGCCGGCGCCTGGTCGCGCGCCTGCCGGAGCGGCGGCCGTGACGCCGCTCGCGAAGGGCCTCGTGGTCGGCGCGGTGCAGGTGCTGCTGGTCGCGGGCATCGGCGCGAAGTTCCTCTCCGACCGTGCGAGCTACCCGCGCCTCTGGGTCGAGACCGCGCCTTACGATCCTGATGATGCCGATCCGCGGCCGCTACGTGAACATCGCGCTGCTCGTGGATGCCGAGCGCGCGGCGCCGGACGTCGAGGCCGACCGGGCGCCGAACATGTTCCTCGCGCGGCTGGAAGCGCGCGGCGACCGCCTGCTCGCGGTGCAGGACGACGACAACGGCCGTCACTGGGTCCGCAGCGGTCGCTGCGGCGAGCGGAACTGCTGGCAGCTCGCCGAGCCGCTCGCGTACTTCATCCCGGAACACGCGATCGATCCCTCGAACCCCGGCGAGGGTGCGACACTCTGGGCGGAAGTCACGCTGCCGCCGACGGGCGCGCCGCGGCCGATCCGCCTGCGAGGTACGCAAATGACGAAAGCCATGGCGACGCCGCATCCTGGTACTCGACGGTCATCCCGACCCGCGCGGGGAGCACTTCGTGCACGGGCTCGCGACCGCCTACCGCGAGGCGGCGCAGGCCGCCGGCCACGAGGTGCGCACGATCGCCATCGCCTCGCTCGACTTTCCGCTGCTGCGCTCGCCGGACGAGTTCCAGCACGGCATCGCGCCGGCCGCGATCGCCGCGGCGCAGGCCGACATCGAGTGGGCGAATCACCTGGCGTTCTTCTACCCGCTCTGGCTCGGTTCGATGCCGGCGCTGACCAAGGCGTTCTTCGAGCAGGCGCTGCGGCCGGGATTCGCCTTCGGTCCGGCGAAGGGACGCGGGCTGCCGCAGCAGAAGCTGAAGGGCCGCTCCGCGCGCGTCGTCGTCACGATGGGCATGCCGTCGTTCTTCTACAAGTGGTTCTACCGCGCGCACTCGCTGAAGAGCTTCGAGCGCAACATCCTGCACTTCTGCGGCATCCGCCCGGTGTGGGCGACGGTCATCGGCATGGTCGAGGACAAGGAGACGCGCGAGAAGGCGCTCGCGGCGATGCGCCGGTATGGCGCGAAGGCCGCCTGACTAGATTTCGACTTCCGTCGCGAGCACGACGACGCGCCGGGTCGGCATGCGGAAGAACTCCGCCGCCTGCGCGCTGCGGCGCTGCATCCAGGCGAACAGCCGCATCTTGATGCCGGCGATCCCGTGCCGCGCGCGCGCGCGGACCAGGTGCCAGCCGAGGAAGTAGGTGCAGTCGGGATCGACCCGAAGCCCGCGCCGCGCGGCGCCCGCGAGCGCGACGCTGACGTCCGGCGTCTCCATGAAGCCGAAGCGCGCGTGCACGAGGTGCACGCCCGGGCAGCACTTCCTCGGGGTAGCTGCGCGAGACGACGTCCTGGCGCGGCGTGCGCTGGATGTCGAGGTTCAGGATCACGATCTTCTCGTGGCAGACGCGGTTGTGCTCGAGGTTGCGCAGCAGCGCCGTCGGCACGAAGCCCTGGTGGCTCACGAGGAACACGGCCGTGCCCGGCACGCGCGTCGCGCCGGCGAGCAGCTTCGGCAGCTCGGCGAGCGGCACGGCGCGGCGCTGCAGCTCGGCGCGCAGCAGCGACGCGGCCGTCGCGCCAGGTGATGAACACCGCGAACATCGCCGCCGGCAAGCGCGAGCGGCACCCAGCCGCCGCTCGGGATCTTGGTCGCGTTGCCGGCGACGAAGGCGAGGTCGATGGCGAGGAACAGCCCGAACACCAGCGCGATCGCGCCAGGCGGGCCACTGCCAGGCGACGCGCGCCGCGATGGCGCCGAGGATCGTCGTGATCAGCATCGTGCCGATGACCGAGGCGCCGTAGGCGCCGGAGAGGGCGCTCGAGGACCCGAAGCCGAGCACGAAGCGCGATCACGCGCGACGAGCATGAACGCGTTGGTCGCCGGCACGTAGATCTGGCCGCGCTCGTCGGCCGAGGTCTGCAGGATCTTCACGCGCGGCAGCAGGTCGAGCTGCACCGCCTGGCGCGTGATCGAGAACGCGCCCGAGATCGTCGCCTGCGAGGCGATGATCGGTCGCGAACGTCGCGAGCACGATCAGCGCAGGCAGCGTTCCCGCCGGGCGCGAGCGCGAAGAACGGGATTGGCGGCCGCCTGCGGGTTTGCCAGCAGCAGCGCGCCCTGGCCGAAGTAGTTGAGCAGCAGTCCCGGCCAGACGATCGTGAACCAGGCGAGGCGCACCGGCATTCGCCCGAAGTGGCCCATGTCGGCGTACAGCGCCTCGCCGCCGGTCAGCGACCAGGAACACGGCGCCGAGGATCGCGAGCGCGAGTCCCGGGTGTGCCGCGAGCAGCGGCGAGCGCGTACTGTGGGATTGAGCGCCGCGAGCACGCTCCGGCGTCGACGCAGGATCGCGCGCACGCCCATCACCGCGAGCGCGCCGAACCACAGGATCATGACCGGCCCGAACAGCCGGCCGACGCGCGCCGTGCCGCGGCGCTGCATCGCGAACAGCAGCGACCAGGATCGCGATGCGTGACCGGCACGATCGCCCGGTGCAGGCGCGCATCGAGCAGCTCGAGGCCCTCGACCGCGCTCAGCACCGAGATGGCGGGCGTCATCAGCGCGTCGCAGTAGAAGAGGGCGGTGCCGAGCACGCCGAGCGCGACCAGCCGCTTCGCCCAGGGCCCGTAGCCCTTGAGCTTGCGCTGCACCAGCGCGACCAGCGACAGGATGCCGCCCTCGCCGTCGTTGTCCGCGCGCAGGATCAGCACGAGGTACTTGAGCGAGATGACGAGCAGCAGGCTCCAGAAGATCAGCGACAGCGACGCCGAGCACGCGCCGCCGGCGTCGGGCCGCCGGCGGCCGCAGTCGCTTCGCGCAGCGCGTACAGCGGGCTGGTGCCGATGTCGCCGTAGACGACGCCGAGCGCACCCAGCGTGGCCGCGGAGAGTGAGCGGGATTGGGTCATGGGGAAGCCGTCGCGGCGGCGCATATGATGCCCGATCCGCGTTATTCTCGCGAACCATGAACGCCGAACCCGCCCCGAGAGTCCGCCGGTCCCGCGCGTCGTGCGCGCGCCGCGCGGCAAGTCCCTGAATTGCGGCAGCTGGTTGACCGAAGCGCCGTTCCGGATGCTGCAGAACAACCTCGACCCCGAGGTGGCCGAGCACCCGGACAAGCTCGTCGTGTACGGCGGCATCGGCAAGGCCGCGCGCAACTGGGAGGCCTTCGACACGATTCTTTCGGTGCTGCGGCGCCTGAAGGACGACGAGACGCTGCTCGTGCAGTCGGGCAAGCCGGTCGGCGTTTTCCGCACGCACGTGGACGCGCCGCGCGTGCTGATCGCGAACTCGAACCTCGTGCCGCACTGGGCGACCTGGGAGCACTTCCACGAGCTCGACCGCAAGGGCCTCATGATGTACGGCCAGATGACCGCGGGCTCGTGGATCTACATCGGCTCGCAGGGCATCGTGCAGGGCACGTACGAGACCTTCGGCGCCTGCGCGCGCACGCATTTCGACGGCGATCCGCGCGGCCGCTGGATCCTGACCGCGGGCCTCGGCGGCATGGGCGGCGCGCAGCCGCTCGCGGCGACCATGGCGGGCTTCTCGATGCTCGCGGTCGAATGCGACGAGTCGCGCATCGACTTCCGCCTGCGCACCGGCTACGTCGACCGCAAGGCGACCACGCTCGACGAGGCGCTCGCGATGATCGACGAGGCGCGCCGAGCGAAGCAGGCGATCTCGGTCGGCCTGCTCGGCAACGCCGCCGACGTCTTCCCGGAACTCGCGCGGCGCAAGGTCGTGCCGGACGCCGTCACCGACCAGACCTCCGCGCACGACCCGCGCAACGGCTACCTGCCGCGCGGCTGGACGATGGCGCAGGCGGCCGAGGCGCGCCTCGAGGACCCCGCGCGCATCGAGCGCGAGGCGCGCGCCTCGATGAAGGTCCACGTGCAGGCGATGCTCGACCTCAAGGCCCAGGGCGCGGTCACCTTCGACTACGGCAACAACATCCGCCAGGTCGCGCTCGAGGAAGGCCTGAAGAACGCCTTCGACTTCCCGGGCTTCGTGCCGGCCTACATCCGCCCGCTGTTCTGCGAGGGCATCGGCCCGTTCCGCTGGGTCGCGCTCTCCGGCGATCCCGAGGACATCTACACGCACCGACGCGAAGGTGAAGGAGCTGATCCCGGACGACGCGCACCTGCACCGCTGGCTCGACATGGCGCGCGAGCGCATCAAGTTCCAGGGACTGCCGGCGCGCATCTGCTGGGTCGGCCTCAAGGACCGCGCGCGGCTCGGCCTCGCCTTCAACGAGATGGTCGCGAAGGGCGAGCTGTCGGCGCCGATCGTGATCGGCCGCGACCACCTCGACTCCGGCTCGGTCGCGAGCCCGAACCGCGAGACCGAGGCGATGAAGGACGGCTCCGACGCCGTCTCCGACTGGGCGTTCCTGAACGCGCTGCTCAACACCGCCGGCGGCGCGACCTGGGTGTCGATCCACCACGGCGGCGGCGTCGGCATGGGCTTCTCGCAGCACGCCGGCGTCGTGATCGTCTGCGACGGCACCGACGCCGCGGCCGCGCGCATCGCGCGCGTGCTGCGCAACGACCCGGGCACCGGCGTCATGCGCCACGCGGATGCGGGCTACGAGCTCGCCATCGCCTGCGCGAAAGAACAGGGCCTCGACCTGCCCTCGGTGCGCGGATGACGACGCTCACGCTCAAGCCGGGTGCGATCTCGCTGGCCGACCTGCGCCGCATCGCGCGCGGCAACGATGCCATCGCGCTCGACGGACGGCTGGCGCAGGCCCGTCGAGGCGGCGCTCGCGGCCGTGCGCGCGCGCCTCGCCGCCGGCGAGTCGCTCTACGGCATCAACACCGGCTTCGGCAAGCTCGCGAAGACGCGCATCTCCGACGACGAGCTCGCGACGCTGCAGCTCTATCTCGTGCGCTCGCACGCGGCGGGCGTCGGCGCGCCGTTCGCGGACACGACCGTGCGGCTCATCCTGGTGCTGAAGGCCGCGAGCCTCGCGCGCGGCTTCTCGGGCGTGCGCGCGGTCGTGATCGAGCGGCTGCTCGCGCTCGTCAACGCCGGCATCCATCCCGTCGTGCCCTCGCAGGGCTCGGTCGGCGCCTCCGGCGACCTCGCGCCGCTCGCGCACCTCTCGCTCGCGCTGATCGGCGAGGGCCGCGTGCGCGTGCAGGGCAAGGAGCAGGACTGCGCGGCGCGCGCTGAAGGCCGCCGGCATCGAGCCGCTCGAGCTCGGGCCGAAGGAAGGCCTCGCGCTCCTGAACGGCACGCAGGTCTCGACCGCGCTCGCGCTCGAGGCGCTGTTCGCCGCCGAGGACCTGCTCGCGGGCTCCATCATCACCGGCGCGATGTCGGTGGACGCCGCGCTCGGCAGCCGCACGCCCTTCGACGCGCGCATCCACCTGGCGCGCGGCCAGCCGGGGCAGATCGCGGTCGCCGCGGCGTTACCGCGCCGTGCTCGGCGAGAGCGACATCGGACGCAGCCACGAGCACTGCGACCGCGTGCAGGACCCGTACTCGCTGCGCTGCCAGCCGCAGGTCATCGGCGCCTGCCTGCAGCAGGTCCAGGACGTCGCGCGCACGCTGCTGCTCGAGGCCAACGGCGTCACCGACAACCCGCTCGTGTTCGGCAAGGAGGGCGACGTCCTCTCCGGCGGCAACTTCCACGCCGAGCCCGTCGCCTTCGCCGCCGACAACCTCGCGCTCGCGATCGCCGAGATCGGCGCGCTCAGCGAGCGGCGCATCGCGATGCTGATCGACGACTCGCTGAGCCAGCTGCCGGCCTTCCTCGTGCGCCAGGGCGGCCTGAACTCCGGATTCATGATCGCGCAGGTGACCGCGGCGGCGCTCGCCTCGGAGAACAAGTCGCTCGCGCACCCGGCCTCGGTCGACAGCCTGCCGACCTCCGCCAACCAGGAGGACCACGTCAGCATGGCGACCTTCGCCGCGCGCCGGCTCGGGCCGATGGCGGAGAACACGCGCGGCGTGCTCGCGATCGAGCTGCTCGCCGCCGCGCAGGGCATCGACTTCCGCCGCCCGCTCGCCTCGAGCCCGGCGCTCGAATCGGCGCACGCGCTGCTGCGCAAGCAGGTCGCCTTCTACGACCACGACCGCCTGTTCGCCCCCGACATCGCCGCCGCGAAATCCGTCATCGCCAGCGACGAACTCCTCTCGCTCGTTCCCACCGGCCTCACGCCCAGTCGCTAGTAGACGCGCCGATGCGCCGTAGACGCCGTTACGCTCGAAATCACTCGCTCGGGCGGCGATCCGCATCGCCCGGCGCGCGGGATCCGGCGGCGCGTTACTCGCTCGCAAACGCGGCCGGAACTTTACGCGCTCGCTCGCGAGTACCCCGCCACCTCGCGCGCCGGGCGTGACGCGCCGCGACGACTTGCGCGCGCGCGAGCCGCGCGGGACCCGCGAGCGAGCGACTACGGTCTCCGGCCGGAGCGAGCGAGCGGAGTCCCGCCGGCGAATCCGCGCGCAGGACGTCGTCTACTGCACGCCTGACGCGCTAGTTGCTCGGAGGATGCTCCGCGAGCCACCGCATCGATCGTTCGACTCGCGCACGCCCGCTCGGATGATCGTAGAAGACCAGCTCCTCGAGCGACCCCGGCTCGAGCTTGCGATACGTCGACAGCCGCATCGCCACCGACGCAAACCCGTGCGGCTCCTTCGCCGCGTCCAGCCCGTACGCGTCCGCCTGGTGCTCCGCCGCCCGCACCATCGAGTTGGTCACCGGCATCAGCAGGAACATCACGACCGCGAAGATCGCGAACGCGAGCGGCAAGCCCGCGGGATCGGCGAGGTCGCGGATGCCCCAGCGCTCGCCGTGCCGCCGCTGGATCCGCCCGAACGCATGGTTGACGACGAAGTAGCCGATGCCGAGCGCGAGCGTGAAGCCGAGCCCGAGCTTGAGGCCGTGGTGCAGGCTGTAGTGCGCCATCTCGTGTCCCATGACTGCGCGGATCTCGGGCAGCGAGGTGCCGTGCAGCAGGTTGTCGTTGAGCGCGATGCGTGCCGTGCCGCCGAGGCCGGAGACGTTCGCGCTGATGCGCTTGGTCTGCTTCGAGGCGTTGAACCAGTACACGTCGTCCACCGGCACGCCGGTCTCGGCCGCCAGCGCGAGGATCGAGTCGCGCACCTCGCCCGCGGGCAGCGGCTGGTAGTCGTTGAACAGCGGCTCGACGAAGACGGGCTGGACCGTGAACAAGAACAGGATGAACAGGAACGTCACGCCGGTCGCCCAGAGCACCCAGCGCTCGCGCACGCGGCGCACCAGCTTGTAGATGCCGGAGACCGCGAGGGCGGTGAAAGCCACGCCGATCACGGTGCCGATCAGCCACTCGCCGAGGAAGCCGCCGGCCGTGAGGTTCGACATCCCGTACTGGTGCTCGCGGAAGTAATCGATGTAGAGCTCCCAGGGCAGCTACAGCACGGCCAGCGCGAGCAGGACGCCGGTCGCGACGACGAGCGACTGCACCCAGGGCCCGCGGCCGCGCGCGGCCGCAAAGTCGCGCAGCCGCGCCGCAAACCGGAAATGCAGCAGGAACAGGCAGAGGGCGACCGTGATCAGGGCGCTCCAGAATTCGATCCAGTAGCCGCCCTCGAAGTAGGCGTCGGACTTTGCGCGGTCCGCGGCGGGAATCGTTGCGATGTAGGCGTCGGTCGCGCGGCCGACGTCGAAGGTCGGTCCCCAGGCGGCTTCGGCCGGAATGGACAGTTGCGGCTGGCTTTCGCTCATTGTCGGTCCCCCTTGGCGGCACGTTATAGTGCGTACTTTGCGCTGCAACAAGCGAGTCCATGGCCACGAACCCGAAAACCGGGTTGATCGGCTGGCGCGGGATGGTCGGTTCCGTGCTGGTCGAGCGCATGCGCGCCGAGGGCGATTTCGCCGTCGTCGAGCCGCGCTTCTTTTCCACCACGCAGGCGGGCGCCGCGGCGCCCGACGTCGGCCGGGGCGCGGGCCTCGTCGCCGACGCGAACGACCTCGCGGCGCTGGCGGACTGCGACATCCTCATTTCCTGCCAGGGCGGCGACTACACCGAGGCGGTGCACCCGAAGCTGCGCGCGCACGGCTGGCGCGGCCACTGGATCGACGCGGCCTCGGCGCTGCGGCTGAAGGACGAGGCGGTGATCATCCTCGACCCGGTCAATCGACCGGTGATCGACGCCGCGCTCGCGGCGGGCCGCCGCGACTGGATCGGCGGCAACTGCACCGTGAGCCTCATGCTGATGGCCTTCGGCGGCCTGTTCCGCGCGGGGCTCGTCGAGTGGATGACGTCGATGACCTACCAGGCGGCCTCGGGCGCGGGCGCGCGCGAGATGCGCGAACTGCTCGCGCAGATGGGGCACCTGCACCGCGCCGCGGGCGCGCTGCTGGACGATCCCGCGAGCGCGATCCTCGAGATCGATCGCCGCGCGAGCGCGGCGTTCACGAATGGCATGCCGGTCGAGCGGCTCGGCCGGCCGCTGGCGGGCAGCCTGTTGCCGTGGATCGACCGCGACCTCGGCAACGGCTACAGCCGCGAGGAGTTCAAGGCGGGCGCGGAGGGCAACAAGATCCTCGGGCAGTCCGCGGCGCCGGTGCCCATCGACGGCCTCTGCGTGCGCATCGGCGCGATGCGCTGCCACAGCCAGGCGGTGACGATCAAGCTGAAGCGGCCGACGAAGCTCGCCGATGTCGAGCGCGCGATCGCCGGCGCGCACGAATGGGTGCGCCTGGTGCCGAACGCAGCGCGAGGCCTCGCTGGCGCGACTCACGCCCGCCGCGGTCACCGGCACGCTCGACGTCGCCGTCGGCCGCGTGCGTCACCTCGCGATGGGCGAGGATTACGTCACCGCGTTCACGGTCGGCGACCAGCTCCTGTGGGGCGCCGCCGAGCCGCTCCGGCGCATGCTGAGACTGCTGGTCGGACGCTGACCGCCGTCGCATGACATTCCTGGAATCCAGGGGCGCGCCACTCGGCCGGCTGCTCCAGTACCCGGCCTTCACGCGCTTCCTCTCGGCGCGGCTGCTCGCCTCGGTCGCGGTGCAGATGCAGACCGTCGCGGTCGGCTGGCAGGTGTACGCGATCACCGGCAATCCGCTCGACCTCGGCCTGATCGGCCTCTCGCAGTTCCTGCCTTTCGTGCTGCTCGTGCTGCCCGCGGGCCACATCGCGGACCGGTACAACCGCGTGCGCATCCTCGCGCTCTGCATCGCGCTCGAGTTCTTCTGCGCGCTCGCGCTGCTCGCATTCACGCTTTCCGGGCCTCGCCGTCGCCTGGCCGGTGTTCGCGCGTGATGGTCGTCTTCGGCGTCGCGCGCGCGTTCTCGATGCCGGCGGGGCAGGCGATCATGCCGAACCTCGTGCCGCCCGCGCTCTTCTCGCGCGCGGTCGCGGTGAACTCCAGCACCTGGCAGGTCTCGACGATCGTCGGTCCCGCGATCGGCGGCCTCGTCTATCTCGCGGGCCCCGACATCGTCTACGGCACCGTCGCCGCGCTGCTCGCTGCGGCGTTCTTCCTGGTGTACGGCGTGAAGATCGCCCAGCAGGCGCGACCCGAGGCGCCGGACACCTGGCACACGCTGCTCGAGGGCCTGCGCTTCGTGTGGCGCAAGAAGGTGATCCTCGGCGCGGTGTCGCTCGATCTCTTCGCCGTGCTGTTCGGCGGCGCGGTCGCGCTGCTGCCGGCTTACGCGAGCGACATCCTGCACGTCGGGCCGGACGGCTTCGGCTGGCTGCGCGCGGCGCCCGGCATGGGCGCCGCGGTCGTCGCGATGACGCTCGCCTGGCGGCCGATCACGCGCCACGTGGGCACCAAGATGTTCGCGGGCGTCGCCGTGTTCGGCGTCGCGACCGTGGTGTTCGGGCTCTCGCACGATTACTTCGTGTCGCTCGCGGCGCTGATCGTCATCGGCGCCTCGGACATGGTGAGCGTCTACATCCGCCACATGCTGGTGCAGCTCGAGACGCCCGACGGAATCCGCGGCCGCGTCAGCGCGGTGAACGCCGTCTTCATCGGCGCCTCGAACGAGCTCGGCGAGTTCGAGTCGGGCGTGACCGCGGCCTGGTGGGGCCTGAAGCCCGCGGTGGTGGTCGGCGGCGTCGCGAGCGTCGCGATCGCCGGCCTCTGGATGCGCTGGTTCCCGGGACTGCGGCGCATCGACCGGTTCCCGGAGCCCGAATGACGATGGCTTGACCGGGGGCGGGCATCGCTGTATATCCGTACAGTATGCCCGGCAGGCCCGACAAGACGCGCGGCGCGGTCTCCAACCGGACCGGCCGCTTCGAAGCGCTCGCGCGTCGAGCGCGTGGACGACGGCTGGGGCATCGCCGACGAGGAACTGCCGCCGGTCCAGACGACCGTGCAGGCAGAGCCGGCCGCGAGCGTCATCACGCGCAACAACTCGCCGGACATTCCGTTCGAGCAGTCGATCAATCCGTACCGTGGATGCGAGCATGGTTGCAGTTATTGCTATCGCCCGCCCGAGCCACCAGTACCTGAACCTCTCCGCCGGCCTCGATTTCGAAACGAGGCTCTTCTACAAGAAGAATGCGGCGGCCCACCTGCGCGAGGAACTGGGCCGCCGCTCCTACAAGCTGCAGCGCCGATCAACCTCGGCGCCAACACGGATCCGTACCAGCCGCTCGAGCGCAAGCTCGGGGTCACCCGCTCGATCCTGGAAGTGCTCGCCGAGGCCCATCATCCGGTCACGATCGTCACCAAGGGCGCGCTCGTCGTCCGCGACCTCGACGTCCTTTCGACGGCTCGCCGCGGAACGACTGGTCAAGGTGTTTGTCAGTGTCACTACGCTCGACGATGAACTGAAGCGGCGCATGGAGCCGCGCGCCGCATCCCCGAGGGCGCGGCTCGCGGCGATCGGCAAGCTGGCGGAGGCGGGGATTCCGGTCGGCGTGATGTACGCCCCGGTCGTGCCCGCCATCAACGACCACGAGCTGGAGGCGGTGCTCGATGCCTCGGCCGCGGCGGGTGCGACGACGGCGGGTTATGTCCTGTTGCGGCTGCCGGGCGAAGTGAAGGACCTGTTCTTTGAATGGCTCGAACTGCATTTCCCGGACCGCGCGCAGAAGGTGCAGAACCGCATCCGCGAGCTGCGCGGCGGGCGCGACAACGATTCGCGCTTCGGCCACCGCATGCGCGGGCAGGGCCCCTGGGCCGAGCTGCTGCGGCGGCGCTTCGAGGCGGGCTGCCGGAAAAACGGCCTGGTCAGCGGCCGGAACGAACCGCTCACGACGGAACTTTTCAGGCCGCCAAGCCGCACGCCGGGACAGATGGAACTGTGGTGACCCGGGCGTATACTCGATGAGGAGGGATTTTCATGATGCGCCTGGCATTCCGGTCGATGTGTCGCGCAGGCACGGGCGCCGTGACTCTCGCGGCGCTCTCGGGCTGCATGACGGCACAGCTCGAGGAAGACCGCCAGCTTTCGACCTCGATCGCCTCGCATGAGGCGGTCGTGCTGCTCGCGAAGCCCCACGTCGAGGGCATCTCCGCCGAAGACGATTTCATGGACTGCGTCGGCGACAAGATGGCGAAGACGACCGGCATCCAGGTGCGCCCGAACGACACCTTCGTGGACTCCATGTTTCCCTGGCTCGAGCCATCGACCGCGCCGCAGCGTCCGGAGGGCGTGACCAAGCTGCTCTCGAGGGACGTCGTCGCCGATCGCGTCGCGCAGAGCGGCGTCCGTTACATCGTCTGGATCGACGGCGCGACGCGGCAGACCGACAGCGGCGGTTCCATCACCTGCACGCTCGGGCCGGCCGGCGGCGGCTGCATCGGCTTCGGCTGGTGGGAGAAGGAATCCGACTACGAGGCGACCGTCTGGGACCTCAACGACCGCCCGCACCGCGGGTTCCGTGTCGACCAACGTCACGGGCACCTCGGCCCTGGTCGGCGTGATCGTGCCCTTGCCGTTCATCGCGCGGGTGCAGGGCACCGCCTGCGACCGGCTGGCCGGCCAGCTCGGCGTCCTTCCTGAAGGGCGAAGACATCCCGACCGCAAGCCGCGGGAACCTGAACCGGCGCCGGCGGCCGGTCGGTGAACCAATGCCGGGGGCGGAGCCTCCAAGTTTGAAGGACTGACCCGATGCCGGCCGCCCCGTACCGGGCGCCTGGCTGGGAGATTGAGATGAAATCCACTCGACATTCTGCGTGCCATTGCGGTCGCGGCGACCCTCGGCCTGCTGATCGGCTGCATGACCCAGCAGTCGGCGCAGAAGTCCGGAGGGCGGCTCGTCGGGCGGCGGTCAGCAGTCCGGCGGCGGCTCGAGCGGCGGCGGCGGGTCGTCGGGCGGCGGTGGCTCGTCCGGTGGCGGTTCTTCCGGCGGGGGTTCCTCCGGCGGTGGCGGTGGATCTTCGGGTGGCTCGTCCGGCGGCGGTGCCGGCGGGGGTGGAAGCGAGGGTGGCGGCGGCGCGGCGGCCGAATTTCCGTCGGAAGGCGAGAATTCAGGTGGCACGGCCGCCCCGATACCCATGCCGGGTGAGGAAGGCGGTGCTTCCGGCGGCGACAGCCAGGAAAGCGGCGGCGGCGGCGGCGGTGGCGGCAGGAGGCGAAGGCCCGGATTCCGCAACGCCGGGCGGTGCCAGCGGTGGCCAGACTGCGGACGGACGCCCCTGCGTCAGCACCGACGACCCCGACACGACCGAAGATGACGACGAATTCAATGTCGAAGGTTGCGTGGATCCGCAGGTCGGGAGCCTGCCGGGCGGACTGCCGGGCAGCCTCCCCGGCGGATTGCCGGGCGGCCAGCCGGCGGTGCGCCAGGCGAGCCTGGCAGCGGGTTCAGGTTCCGGCGGCGCAGCCGGCGTGCCGGGCCTGCCCGGACTGCCGGGGTCGCCCGGGTCGACGGGCCAGGGCAGCGGCAGTCCGACGGGTGGCGCCAGCGGCGGTGCCGCGGGCGGCAGCGGCGGGCGGTGCAGCAGGCGGAGCGGCCGGCGGTTCGACGGGCAGCGCAGGCGGCGGCGCCGGCGAGCCGGGCGGCGCGGCGGGTGACCCCGCAGGCAGTGCTGGCGGTACGGCGCGGCGCGGGACCGGGCACGGCGGCCGGTGGCGGCGGTGGCAGCCGCAGCGAACAGATCGGGCGACGGCTCGACGAGACTTTCGGCACCTTCGACTCCACGGTTCGCACGGCCCAGGCCGACATCGCCCGCGAGCGCGCAGCGGCCGGTGGCGCGGGCGGCGGCGGCCCCGGCGGTGATGAGGAATCCGAGGGCGAAGGCGGCGGCGGGGACGGCGAGGGCGACGGCGCAGGGCAGCGCGAGGGCGGCCTCGAGTCGACCGGCGCCGGCGGTGAAGAAGGCGGCGAGGCAGCGGCGCGGGCGGCGACGGGCGGCACCGGCGATGCCGAGCAGGGGGGTCCCGTCACCCAGCAGGGCGGCGTCGGCGGCGGCCAGTCGGGCGGCAAGGGCCCGAGCTCGATCCCGGCCGACATCCCGGACGGGAGGGACGATGACATCGTCGCGCGGCAGATCCGCGAGGCGGCGATGAAGGAAACGGACCCGGAATTGCGCGCAGCGCTCTGGGAGGAATACCGTCGCTACAAGAAAGGCGCTGAGGTCGCGTCGAGATGTCGATGATACGGATGACGGCGCTGGGAATCGTATTGGCGGGCGCGCTCGCGGCCGCCGGCTGCGTGAAGGAAACACGCCCGGTCCCGGTGCTCCAGGCGACGCAGGCGACGGCCGAGATCCCGTCGGAGCAGCTCCTCGACGTCGGCGTGCACATCCTCGATCCGGGCATCCCGCCCGAGGTCGAGGACGACCCGGAGCTGCAGGACAAGAAGCGCATCTGGCCGGATATCCGTCGCGCCGAGGCACGCTACGTCGCGATGCAGCTGCGCGACACGCTCGAGGAAACCGGCCACTGGGGCACGGCGCGCGTGGTGCCGACGAGCGTCAGTTCCTTCGACCTGACGGTGGACGGGACGATCCTGGAATCCAACGGCGCCGTCCTGAGGCTCGAGGTCACGGCCCGCGATGCGACCGGCAAGCTGTGGATCGAGAAGAAGGAATACGAGGGCCGCGCCGATACGCGCGTCTACCGCGACAACTACACGTATGACCGCGATCCGTTCGAGAACGTCTACGTCGCCATCGCGAACGACCTGCTCGCGGTGCGGAACCTCAAGCCCGGCGCCGAGCTCGCGAACATCCGCCGGGTGAGCGAGCTGCGGTTCGCCGCCGACTTCGCGCCGGTGGCGTTCAGCGAGTACCTCGCCCAGAACAAGCGCACCGGCGAGTACAAGGTGCTGCGCCTGCCGGCCGAGGACGACCTGCTGGTCAAGCGCATCGACCAGATCCGCGAGCGCGACTACGGCATGATCGACACCGTCAGCGAGAACTACGCGGCCTTCAGCGAGCGCCTCGACGAGCCGTACACCAGCTGGCGGCGCTACACCTACGACGAGATCACGGCCGAGGAGAAGCTGAAGGCGCAGGCGCGCAATCGCATGATCCTCGGCGCCGCCGCGATCGCGGCCGCGGTCCTCGTGCCCGACAGCTGCTCGAGCAGCAACTGCGACCGCGTCGCGGACGCGGCGCGCTACGGCGGCATCGCGGGCGGCGTCGCCGGCGTGATCAGCGGCTACAAGAAGCGCGAGGAAGCGAAGATCCACACCGAGTCGATCAAGGAAATCTCCGGCTCGTTCCAGACCGAGGCCGCGCCGCTGGTCGTGGACGTCGAGGGGCGCACCCTGCGCCTGACGGGCACCGCCGAGGAGCAGTACGCGGAATGGCGCCGCCTGCTGCACGAGCTCTACAAGGAAGAGACCGGCCTGGTGCCGACCGCGCCGGTCGCGCCCGCTGCCGACAACAAGGCGACTGCCGCGCAATCGAGCGGCACGGGTTGATCCCGGATGAAGGAGCTGACTCCCGGGCTCGAACTCGGCGCCCGGTTCGTGCTGGCGCGGCGGATCGGCCGTGGCGGCAGCGCCGAGGTCTGGCTGGCCGTGGATCGCACGCGCGGCGAGCGCGTCGCGCTCAAGTTCTTCGAGGATTCCCTCACCGCTGACGCCGCCCGCGTCGCGCGGCTCGAGGGCGAGGTCGCGCGCGCGCAGGGACTGCCGCGCGAGCACCTGGTGCAGGTCCACGGGCTCGAGCGCGTGGAGGACCGGACCTTCCTGGTCATGGAGTTCCTCGAGGGCGGCGACCTCGGGCAGTTGCGGGGCCGTTCGTTCGAGAGCTGGTCGCGCGCGGCGGACGGCGTCGCGGCCGCGCTCGAGGCGCTGCATGCCGCGGGCCTCGTGCACCGCGACCTCAAGTGCGCGAACGTTTTCCTGGACGGCGCCGGCCGCGCGAAGCTCGGCGACTTCGGCCTCACCGCGCTCGCGGGCGCGCCGCCCGAGGGCGGCTCGCCCTACAACGCGAGCCCGCAGCAGCTGCGCGGCGAGCCGGCCGCGCCGGCGGACGATCTCTACGCCTTCGGCGCACTGCTCTACGAACTGATCGCGGGCCACCCGCCGTACTACCCGGAGATCACGCGCGACCGCGTGCTGTACGAGCCCGTGCCGCCGCTCCTGCCGCGCGGCGAGGTGCCGGTTGCCGTGCGCGACCTCGCGCTGCGCCTGCTCGCGAAGTCCGTGTCCGAGCGCCCGGCGTCGGCGGCCATCGCGCGCGCGCGGCTCGCCGCCGCGGCAGCCGACGAGGGCGGCACGCTGGCGCCGCTCGTCCACGAAGCGCCGCTCAATGCGCCAGCGCAGCGCAAGGGCATCCGCTGGCTGCCGCTCGCGCTCGCGGGCCTCGCGATCCTCGCGGTGGCCGCGGTCTTCCTGTGGCCGCAGGATGCCGGGAATGATTCGGGCTTCGCCCGCAAGGCGCGTGTCGACGCGGAGCAGGCCGGGCTCGCCCGGCAAGGGGCGGAACAGCAGCGGGTCGCGCTCGAGGCGTCGCGCGACCAGGCGTCCGCCGCGCGCGAGCGTTTCGACACCGCGTTCAAGGCGCTCGATGCGCGCGCCGCGTCGCGCTGGGCGACCGCAGCAGTTCGCGCAGGCGCGCGACGGCGGCGCCCGCGCGGCACAGCGCTTCGCCGTCGGCGACTTTGGCGTGGCCGCCGCGATGTGGGACGCGGCCTCGGACAGGCTCGGCGTCCTGGACAAGTCGCAGCCGGAAGCGCTCGCGGCGGCGATGAAGCGCGGCCAGGAAGCGCTCGCAGCGGCGCGGACGGCCACCGCGCGCGAAGCCTTCGGGCTCGCGCTCGCGATCCAGCCGAACCACCCGCCCGCCACCGCCGGCCTCGCCCGCGCCGGCCGGCTCGACGATGCGCTCGCACTCGTGGACGCGGCGCAGCGGGACGAGCAGGCGGGTCGCGCGTCGTCGGCGGAGGCGGCTTTCCGCAAGGCGCTCGCCATCGACGCCGCCGTGCCCGGCGCGCAGGCGGGCCTCGATCGCCTCACCGCGAGCCGGAGCGCCGATGCATTCTCGGTCGCCATGTCGCGCGGATTCGCCGACGCCGCCGCGGGCCGCAACGACGCGGCGCGCGCGGCGTTCAACCAGGCGCTGGCGCTCCGGCCCGGCTCGCGCGAGGCGCGCGACGCCATTGCCGCGCTCGACCAGGGGCAGCGGGCTTCCGCGCTCGACCTGCTCACCGCGCGCGCGCGCGCCGCCGAGGGCGAGGAACGCTGGGACGAGGCGCTCGAGGCCTGGCGCGAGGCGGCCGGTCTCGAGCCGACGCTCGAGTCCGCGCGCGACGGGCTCGCGCGCTCGACGCCGCGTGCCGAGCTGCAACGCCGGATCGACGCGCTCAATGCGAAGCCCGAGCAGCTCTGGGACCCGGCCGGCCGCGCGGAGGCGAGGAGCCTGATCGCGACGGCAGCCTCGACCGGCAATCCGCGCGAGCGGCTCGCGGTCTCGGCGCGCGAGCTCGAGCGCATCGCGAAGGCCGCGGAACTGCCGGTGCGGCTGCGGCTCGAATCCGATGGACAGACCCAGATCGCGATCTATCGCGTCGGCCAGTACGGCAGCTTCGCCACCCGCGACGTCGAACTGCTCCCCGGGCGCTATACCGTGGTCGGCACGCGGACCGGGTATCGTGACGTGCGGCGCGAGGTGGTGCTGCCGCCGGGCGCGGGGTCCGCGGCAGTGGTCGTGAGATGCGAGGAACCGATTTGAAGGAACTGTGGCTGGAGGACCCGCTCGGCGCGCGCAGGATCCTGCCGTCCGACCTGCCGCTCACGGTCGGAGGCCCGGGTGCGGCCGTGGTGGTGCCGGGCTGCAGGCCGGGCGAAGTCCGCGCACGGGTCGCGCTGACGACGCAGGGGCTCGCCGTCACGCCGGAGCCCGGCTCGGGAGCCGATCCGCTCGACGGTGTCGCCATCACGCTCGAGGACGCGGACGGCCGCGCGACGATCGTCGTGCGTCATGGCGGCATCGCGAACGTGACCCGCCCGCCCGCATTCGCGAGCCCTGCCGCCGACCAGGCCGCGGACGATCGCCAGCCGATCGAGATCGTCGCCTACGAGCCGCGCGCCGCGAAGGCTGCGCCGCGTGCGAAGGGCCCGCGCGGCCGCGCGGCCTGGCTGCGCTGGGGCGGCATTGCGGCAGCGGCCGCGGTCCTCGTCTTCCTCTTCTACGCGCCGGCGGTCGAGGTCACCTCCGACCCCGCGGTCGACTTCGACGACGTCGATTTTGTCGGCACGGCCTGGGACCTCGGCTTCAAGGGCCGCTACCTGGTGCCCCCGGGCGACTACGAACTGGTCGTGGAATCGGAGGGCTATGCGCCGGCGCGCCAGCCGGTCCGCGTCGGCCGGCAATCCGGCCAGCGCTACGTCGTCGCGCTCCAACGCCTGCCGGGCCTGGTCGCGTTCGATACCGGCGGCATCGAGGCGACGCTCGCCGTGGATGGCATCACGGTCGGCAAGCTGCCCGCCGAACACGAGTTGCGCGCCGGGACGCGCGAGCTGGCGATCGCGGCACCGCACTATGCCGAGGAGCGCCTGCGCTTCGAGGTGGCGGGCGGCGGCGAGCGCCAGGAACTCAAGGTCGCCCTGAAGCCGCTGTTCGCACGGGTGACCGTGAGCTCGGTGCCGGCGGGTGCGACCGTCTGGGCGGACGATCGCGAGCTCGGCACCACGCCGCTCGAGGCCGAGCTCGACGCGGGCCGCTATACGCTCGCGCTGGTCCACCCGGAGTTCCGCCGCTTCGAGAGTCCGATCACCGTGGTCGCGGGCCAGCCGCTCGCGATCGGTCCGGTCGAGCTCGGCATGCCCGACGGGCGGCTCGTGGTGCAGAGCCGCCCTGCCGGCGCGGACGTCAGCATCGGCGGCCGCTATCGCGGTCGCACGCCGCTCACGGTCGGCGTCCCGCCGGGCGTGCCGCAGGAAGTGCTGCTGACGCTCGCGGGACACGCGCCGGTGACGCAGTCCGTCGCCGTCGAGAGCCGCGCCGAACGCCGGGTTTCCGTGGACCTCGTGGCCGTGCTCGGCGAGGTCCGCGTCTCGGGCCAGCCGGCGGACGCGATCCTCTACGTCGACGGCGCCTCGCGCGGGCCGGCGAACCAGAAACTCTCGCTGTCCGCCGCACCGCACGTCATCGAGGTGCGCAAGGCCGGCCTCGAGCCGTTCCGCGTCACCGTGACGCCGCGCGAGGGCCAGACCCAGGTCGTCGAGTACGCGTTGAAGACCGCGGGCGAAGCGAAGGTCGCCGGCATGCCGGCGACGCGCACCACCTCGCTCGGCCAGCCGCTCGTGCTGGTGACGGGCGGGCGATTCACGATGGGCAGCCCGCGCCGCGAGCCGGGCCGCCGCTCGAACGAGGCCGAGCGCCAGGTCGAACTGCGCCGGCCCTTCTACATCGGGCGCTTCCAGGTGACGAACCGCGAGTACCGCGAGTTCAAGGCGGACCATCTCTCCGGCATCTTCAAGGACGAGTCGCCTCGACCTCGAACGCCAGCCGGTCGTGCGGATTTCCTGGCAGGAAGCCGCGGCCTTCTGCAACTGGCTCTCGCAGCGCGAGAAGCTGCCGCCGGCCTATGCGCGCAACGGCGACCGCCTCGAGCTCATCGAGCCGGCGACGACCGGTTACCGCCTGCCGACCGAGGCCGAGTGGGAGTTCGCGGGACGCTTCGACGGCGCGCGCGCGACGCGCAAGTATCCCTGGGGCAACGACCTGCCGGTGCCCGCGCGCTCCGGCAACTGGGCCGACGCGTCGGCGATCTACATGGTCCCGGTCACGATCTCCGGTTTCGACGACGGCTTCCGCGCGGCCGCGCCGGTCGGCAGCTTCGCCGCGAACCCGCTCGGCGTGCACGACCTCGGCGGCAACGTGCTCGAGTGGACCGGTGATCGCTACTCGATCTACGTCGTCGGTCCCGACTACCTGTCCACCGACCCGGTGGGGCCGAAGTCCGGCGACAGTTACGTGGTGCGCGGCGCGGGCTGGATGACGGGCAAGGTGGCGGAGCTGCGCCTCGCCGTGCGCGACTCGGGGAGCAGTGCCCGGCCGGACCTCGGGTTCCGGATCGCGAGGTACGCCGAATGAACCGTGCGCCGCATCCTCGCCGTGCTCGCGGCCGCGGCATTCGTCGCGGCCGCCGCGGCGATCGAGCCGCCGCCCCCGGCGCCGGCAAGCGAGGAGCCCGCGAGCCCGCCCGCCGGAGGAAAAGGCGGGCGACGCCGGCGAGCCGGTGCCGGCGCCCGCCGCGAAGGACGAGGCGGGCGAGGAATCCCTGCCGCCGCTGCCGCCCGACACGCGGCGCCGGTGGGACCGCCGCCGCAGCGCTTCAATCCCACCGAGAAAGTGCGCGCCGACTTCCCGGTCTCGTTTCCGATCGACATCTGAGGACAAGAATGAAAACCCGCTACCCGAAGGAATTCCTCTACAGCCTCGGATCGCTGCTCGCCGCGGTGATCGTGGTCCACGCGATCTGGACGGCGTGGGTGCGGCCGAATGCGCAGGCGGTCCTGTCCGTGCAGGCCGAGGGGATGCGCAAGGACCCGAATTTCGTGTCCGAACGCTCGCTGTTCGTGATCATGAAGGACTGGGAGCAGGAGAGCTGCGTCATCCTCATGATCTGGGCGCTCGCGATCATCGCCTTCAAGAACGGCTCGACGCGGCGCGAACAGGACCTGATCGACGGCGACCCGGTGCGCGTGCCGGAGGGCATGCGCATCCTGCCGGAGGACACCCGCGAGTACGTGCGGCAGCTCGAGACGCTGCCGCCCGAGCAGCAGCAGTCGCTGGTCGTGCGCGCCTCCAAGGCGGCGCTGGCGCGCTTCGGCGCCACGCGCAACGTCCAGGACGTCAGCGACGCGGGGCACGCCGTCTGCGCGGCGGAGGCCGAACGGCTCGACTCGGAGCTGTCGATGATCCGCTACATCGCCTGGGCGATCCCGGCGATCGGCTTCATCGGCACGGTGCGCGGCATCGGCGACGCGCTCGCGCAGGCGCACAAGGCGGTGACCGGCGACATTTCCGGCGTGACCGAGGGCCTCGGCGTGGCGTTCAACTCGACGCTGGTCGCGTTGCTCCTGTCGCTGGTCCTGATGTTCCTCCTGCACCAGCTGCAGCTGGCGCAGGAGCGGCTCGTGCTCGACGCCGAGACCTACCTCGACAACCGCCTGCTGCGGAACCTGCAGGTGCGTTGAGATGGCGGCCATCGGCATCGAGGTCGTGGACGCCGCGCTGGTCGCCGTGCGCGAAGGCGCGCGCGTGGCGGCGAGCCCCGGGGTCGCGCTGCTGGCCCCGGAGGGCCTGCGGGTCGGCGAAGCGGCGGCGGCGACGCAGCGGCTCCAGCCGGTGCTCGCGGCCGACCGGTTCTGGTCGGACCTCGCGCAGGATTCGTACGCGGGCAACGCGGGCTCGGCGCTGTCGCACGCGGACCTCGCGCATGCGCACCTGGCCGAGGTGTGGCGCACGGTTGCGGCCGCAGGCGATGAGGCGGTCTTCGCCCTGCCGGGTTCGATGCGCCTGCACCAGGCCGGGCTCCTGCTCGGCATCGCGGGTCGCATCGGCATTCCGGTCGCGGGCCTCGTGGATTCCGCGGTCGCCGCCTGCGCGGGACTCGCCGCGCGCGCCGACGTGCTGCACCTCGACGTGCACCTGCACCAGGCGGTGCTGACCGTCATGGAGGGCGCGACGATCCTGCGCCGGCGGCGCGTCGAGATTGCGCCGCGCGCGGGGCTCAAGTCGATGTACGGCGCCTGGGCCCAGCTCGTCGGCGAGGCGCTGGTGCGCCGGACGCGCTTCGATCCGCTGCACCAGGCGGCGTCCGAGCAGCAGCTCTACGAGCGCCTGCCCGGCTGGCTCGCGGGGCTCGCGGCGGAAGAATCCATCGACGTTTCCATCGACACGCCGGCGGGCGGTTTCTCCGCGACCGTGCGTCGCGAGCAGTTCACGCTGGCGGCGGAGGCCTGGTACGCGCAGGTCGCCGAGCTCGTGCAGGCCGGGCACCGTGCGGAACGGCCGACGACGCTCGCGCTCGGCGCGCGCGCGGCCCGCCTGCCCGCGCTCGCCGCGCGACTCGCCGCGCTGCCGGGACTCGAGGTGCTCGAGCTGCCGGAAGTGGCGCCGGCAGGCTGCAGCCGCGGCGCGTGTCGCCGAGATCGGCCCGGGCGAGCCGGCGCAGCTCGTCACGGCGCTCGCCCGCAGCCACGCGGCGGTCGGCGCATCAGCGCAGGCGGTCGGGGCAGGCCGCGACCCACGTCGTGCTCGAGGGCCGGGCGCACGCGATCGACGAACGGCCGCTCGTCGTCGGCCTCGGCGAGGGCGCCGGCCGGCGCATCTCGCTCGCGGGCAGCGGCGAGGGCATCTCGCGCGCGCATTGCACGCTCCTGCGCGAGCGCGGCCGCACCATCGTGCGCGACCACAGCCGTTACGGCACCTTCGTGAACGGCGCGCGCGTGGACGGCGAAGCCGAGATCGGCGCGGGCGACCGGCTCCGGGTCGGCAGCCCCGGCTTCGTGCTCGAGCTGGTGGCGGTGGACTGAGATGGCGCGGCGCCAGACGACCACGTTCAGCATGTCCTTCCTGGACGTGATCTCCTGCGGCTTCGGCGCGGTCGTGCTCTTCTACACGATCATCGCCGCGCAGGCCGGGCTCGACCGCATCGAGGAGAACACCGATCTCTCCGCCGACGCGCGCCGGCTGGAGCAGGAGGTGCTCGACGGCTACAAGCAGCTGGCCGAACTGCGCAACGCACTCGAGTCGACCGAAACCCGCACCGACAGCGCGGCCGGACGCGCGCGGGAGATCATGGAGAAGCTGCGCGTCACGGAGGAAGAGCTGTCGCGCTACGAGCACGACACGCTGGCGCGCCGCGAGAGCCTCGAACGGCTGAAGGCCGACCTCAAGCAGCTCGAGGAGGGCACGAGGCGCCTGCGCGAGACCGCGCCGCCGGAGTCCGTGCCGGCGCCGCTCGACCGCGAGCAGCTCGTGACGCTCAGGGTCGACGGCCGGCGCGTGCTCGTGCTCGTGGATGCCTCGGCGAGCATGCTCGACGAGACGCTCGTGAACATCATCCGCCTGCGCAACATGCCGCCGGAGCGGCGCATCGCCTCCGCCAAGTGGCGCCAGGCGGTGAACACCGTGGAGTGGGTGGCCGCGCGCCTGCCGGAGTCGACGCAGTTCCAGGTCTACGCCTTCGACACCGCGCCGCGACCGGTGGTCGAGGGCACCGCGGGCCGATGGCTCAACAAGTCGGACGCGGGCCAGATGGAGACGGCGCTGCGGGCGCTGCGGCGCACGGCGCCGACCGGCGGCTCCAGCCTGCAGAACGCCTTCGCCGTGATCCGCCAGCTCGACCCGGCGCCGGACAACGTGATCCTCGTGACCGACGGCCTGCCGACCCAGGGCGACAAGCCGCCGCTGATGCGGACGCTGGTGACGATGGAGCAGCGCGAGGACCTGATGCAGGAAGCGGTGAAGTCGCTGCCGCCGTCGCCGCCGCCGGTCAGCATCGTGCTGCTGCCGATGGAGGGCGACCCGTCGGCGCCGATCTACTTCTGGCGCCTGGCGCGCGCCACGGGCGGCGGCTTCCTGAGCCCGGCGAGGGACTGGCCATGAAGCGGCGCACGCGGCGCGACACCGAGACCTTCAGCATGTCGTTCCTCGACTGCATCTGCTGCGGCTTCGGGGCGATCATCCTGCTGCTGGTGCTGAACGAGTTCGGCCAGCCGATCCAGCTCGAGAAGAGCAAGCAGGACCTCGACCAGCAGATCGTGAAGATGGAGAAGGAGCTCTTCGACATCCGCGGCATGTCGACCGTGCTCGAGCGCGAGCTCCGGGAGCGCATCAAGGTGCTCAGCGAGGAACAGCGGCGGCTCGCGCGGCTGCAGGGCGACCTCTCGTCGATCGAGGGCCAGCACAAGGCGAGCACCGACGAGGAGGACGCGCTCAAGAAGCTCACCGAGACGCTGGCGACGGCGCGGCGCTCGCTGATCGACGAGTCGCGAGGAGCTGGAGAGGACCGGCCGGCGCAGGGTCTACGAGCAGCCGGTCGCGGGCGTGCCCATCGACAGCGAGTACGTCATCTTCATCGTCGACACCTCGGGTTCGATGCAGTCCCAGAACTGGCGCTACGCCGAGCAGAAACTCGGCGAGGTGCTGAACATCTACCCGAAGCTCAAGGGCATCCAGGTGATGGACGACGAGGGCGGGTACATGTTCACCGAGTACCGCGGCAAGTGGATCCCGGACTCGCCGGCGCGCCGCAAGGCGATCCTCGACCGCTTCCGCAACTGGCAGGCGTTCTCCAACTCGAGCCCGTCCGAGGGGATCATCGCGGCGGTGCGCACGTTCTGGGCCAAGGATCGCCCGATCAGCATCTACGTGTTCGGCGACGAGTTCACCGGCCCGTCGATCCAGGAGGTCGTGGACACCGTGGATCGCATCAACCGCGCCGGCCGGCACCGGCGAGCGGCTGGTGCGCATCCATTCGCTCGGCTTCCCGATCCCCGGCCAGTATCCGCAGCACACGAGCATGCGGTATGCCACGCTGATGCGCATTCTGTCGGCCCGCAACGGCGGGGTGTTCGTCGGCCTGCCCGAGGGGCAGGCGGCCGCGATTCGACGGAGCAGATGATGACGATGAAATCGATCCCAGGCGCGGCGCTCGCCGCCCTGTGCCTCGGGATGCTCGGGGCCTGCACGACGACGAAGCTCGATACGCGCGCGCAGCTGCCGCCGCCGCTGCTCGAGCAGCTGCCCGGTGCGGGTCGGCGTCTACTACTCGAAGGAATTCCGCGAGTACGTCCACCGCGAGACGCGCGCCAAGATCGACTACGAGGTCAACCTCGGGCCCGCGCACGTGACCAACATGGACTGGCTGCTGAAGGCCATGTTCCGCGACATCGTGCACGTCGACGACCCGACGCGCGTCGGGTCGATGTCGCCGCCGCTCACCCTCGTGCTCGAGCCGAAGTTCGAGGAGTTCTCGTTCCTGACGCCGAAGGACGTCGCCGGCGAGGCGTTCATCGTCACGATCCGCTACCTGCTGACGCTCTACGACGGCAGCGGCGCGCGCGTGGATTCGTTCGCATTCACCGGCTACGGCCGCGAGAAGGCGCGCACGCTCGCGAGCAAGGAACCGCTCGCGGTCGCGACCCAGCGCGCCATGCGCGACGCCGGCGCCAAGGTCGCGGTCGAGTTGACCGACCAGGAATCCGTGCGGCTGCTGCTGCGCGGCGCCGGGAGCCCGCTGCCGGCGTCGCCGCCGCAGCCGCCCGAGACACTGAGGCCGCCGCCCGAGCCGTTCACGCCGGCGCAGATCCCGCCGACCACGGACGACAAGTCACACCGGCCCAGACGATGGCCTGTCGGGCAGAAGGATCCGGCTCGCGCCCGAGGAGGCGCCGGCGGAACCGCCGGCCGAAGAGGTCCTGCGGGGCAATCCGCCCCCGGCGGAGCCGCCGCCGTCAGGCTCCGGGAGTTGACAACGGGCTCGCGGCGGGCGGCGGCGCGAGTCGGCGCCGGTGTCGCTTCAGCGGGTTCCGGCGGCGGCTCTTCGCCCAGGAATTCTTCGTACCACTCGCCGGTGAAGGTGACGCCCGCGGTCGAGACCGCCTTGCCGTCGGCGAAGCGCGGGCTGTAGATCGCCTTCGCAACCGCGCGCCGCGAGAGCCCGACCTGGTCCTCGTTCATGTCGGTGGACACGACCGTGATGTCCCGCGGCACGCCGTCTTCCGTCACCAGGAAGCTGAACACGGTCTTGCGGATGATGTACTGGCCGGACAGGGTGTTGAGCCCGCGGCTCGCCGACACCGGCGGCCGGTAGAACACCATGCGCGGCGCGCGCAGCGGGTGGCCCATGAGCGGGTCGGCCGCGGACTGCTCGTCGAGTATCGCGGCCGCCTCCGCGTAGTACGGCATGGACATGGCCGGCCGCGAGGTTGACTGGAACCAGTCGCCCAGCTCGATCAGCGCCCGTGTCATCAGCTCGGGCGGCGGTTCCGGCGTCGCGCGCATCAGGTCCAGCGCCTGCTGCACCGCCTTGAGGCCGGTCCGGTCGGCCGCCGCCGGCGGTACGCGCGACTCCTTGTAGACCTTGCCGACCATCTCACCGGTGACGTCGTCGCGCGCGGGTTGCTGGCTCTCCAGCGTGTCGGGCGCCATCGTGAATTGCAGCCGGTGGCAGCGCGCGATGCCGGTGAGCGCCTTGACGACTTCCGGGCTGTAGCCGGGATTGGCCTGCGAGCGCGGCGTCGCGTGCGCGCATGTACATCATCCGCGCCGCGATGAATTCGCTCAGTCCTTCGTAGAACGTACCGAGCTCGAGCAGCGGCGGTATCGTGCGCGGGTCGCCGTAACCGAAGTTCTGCTCGGCGATCTTGAGCGCGTACATGTAGCTCGCGCTCGGCGCCCGCCGAAATCGCTGATCGCGTAGCGGCTGTCGGCGGCCAGCTTGATCAGCGGGACCTGCTGCAGGTTGAAGAGGCCGTCGGCGCGGCGGCTGACGGCGAGCGCCCGCTCGTAGAGTTCGGCCGCCGCCTGGTGCTTTTCCTGGGCCGCGAATACGGCCCCGAGGCCGGCGAGCGGCACGACCAGGCGCCGCGACGATATTCCCTGCGTGGCTTCGAGCATGTCGAGCGACTTGCGGTAGCTCGCGTTCGCGCCCGCGTAGTCCCCGAGCTGGTACTGCGTGGCGCCGAGGTTGTTGTAGGCGATCGGCAATTCGTAGTCGGGGTCTTCGCCTCGCTCCGACAGCTCGACCACCTGCCGGGCATAGGGCAGCGCCTCGTCGAATCGCGACGCCTCGTACAGCGACCGGAACTGCTGGTAGGCCTCCAGCCGCGAGTCCTGGCCGAGGATCTTGAGTTGCTGGCGCGGGACGGCGGGCTTGGCCGCCGCCGGGTCGGCCGTCGCCTCCGGCAGGGGCTGCTCGCCCGCCGCGGGCGGCCGGCGGTTTCGGCGGGGCCCGGCGTCGCTGCCGATGGACCGGCCGGCGGCTCCGTGGCCTGGCCCTCGGCGGGCATGGCGATCAGCAGCAGGACGACAAACACAGGGGTCATGCTTCGACCATAGACCATTCCCTGCGGGCCGTGTTCCCGCGAGATCCGCCCTCGGCTCATCCGGTGCCGCCCTCCCGTTCGAACACCGCGATGAGCCCGCCCGCGCACACGGCAAGCAGGGGATCGGTGATCTCCGCGGTTTGTCCGGGCAGCCAGGTCTGCAGCAGTTCGACGGCGAAAATGGCCCCGGCGCCGAGGCTGGTGGCCGCGAGGACGGATCGGCCCGCCTGGGCCAGCAGCCAGACCAGCGATCCGCTCGTGAAGCAGCGCAGGAACATGTCGGTGAGATTCGCGGCCCGGTACTGCGAGAGCGATTCCTCGAAGGGCAGGAAAGCAAAGCGGTCCGGGGCGAGCTGGAAATCGAAGGGCCAGAGCCCGGTCCAGGCGATCAGCAGGAACAGCGCGGCGGCCAGCAGCCGGGCGGCGCGTGCCCGCGGCAGGCGGGCGAGCGGCCGGGCGAGGGCGAGTGCGGCGGCCATGCCCGCGAGTTCCTCGCGCTCGAGCGCCATGTCCGCGAACAGGATCCGGCCCGCGACCACGACCGCCATCGCGCCGGCCGCGAGTGGTACCGCGTGCCCCGGAGCGAGCCGCCCGCAGACGACGATGAGCGCGAGCCAGGCGAGCGCGTGCGCCAGGAAGGCGGTCACCGTGAAGGCGCCGCCCGCGAACAGGGGCGCGAATGCCGAGGCCCACTCGGCGGGATCGAGGGCTGGGCGCGAACGGCGCGAGGCGGAATCCGATCCAGGAGAACAGCAGTGCCGCGGCAACCGGGTGGCGCAGGAGGCCCGCGAAACGGGACGAATCCAGGTTTCGCCGCGTGCGCGCGATGGCGAGCGCGAGGCAGGCGCCGGCAAAGGCGCCGGCCGTGTTGCAGGCGAAGTCGGCGAGACTCGACACCCGCCGCGTCTCGTAGAGCTGCGCCGTCTCGATCGCGAACGAGAGTGCCGCGCCGATCAGGGTGGCCGTGAGTACCGCGAGTGCGCCGCCGAATCGTCCGGCAAGCAGCCAGGCGAGGCAGGCGCCGAACGGGACGTACAGGAGCACGTTGGCTGCGACGTCGCTGCGCGTCGTGCCGGCCCGCGGAAGCACGCCGGCGCGCGCCAGCCCTTCGGCGCCCTCGAGCGAGAAGCTGAACGGATAGAGCGAGCCGAAGACGATCAGGAAGGCGATGACGGCGAGGAGCGAGGCCGCGACCCGCCGGTCGTAGGAAATCACGCGCTCACCCGAGCCGCACGGAACGCCGCAACTGGAGGATTTCCTCGTTGCCGAGCAACCGGTACCTCCCCGGCGGCAGGTGGCCGAGCTTGAGCGAGCCGAGCGCGACCCGCTCCAGGCTCTTGACCTTGATGCCGACGCGCGCGAACAGGCGCCGGATCTCGCGGTTCTGCCCCTCGGTGAGGGTCACCGAGACGAGGGAGAGATCGCCGCGGCGCCGGTCCCGGAGTCGCTTCAGCACGCGCACGCTCTTCATGCGCGCACGCTTCGCGCCGCCCTCCGGCGAGCCGGCATCCGCGAGGTACAGGCCCTTCGAGAGCTGCGCGAGCGCGGCGTCGTCGAGCGCGCCCTGCACGGCGACGCGGTATTCCCGGGTGATACCCGAGCTCGGGTGCGCAAGGCGGTGCGCGAGTTCGCCGTCGTTCGTGAGCAGGACCAGGCCGGTCGAGTCGGCGTCGAGACGCCCGACCGGGTAGACGCGGTCGCCGGGCGGCACGGCCTGTCGCACGAGGTCCACGACGTTCGCCCGCCCGCCCGGATCGCGCGCGGTCGAGATCACGCCCTTGGGCTTGTTCAGGATGAGGTAGAGGCGCTGGCGCGACAGCCGGGCCGCACCGGTTCCGAGGTCGACGACCTCGCCGTCGATCTCGATCAGGTCACGCGCGGGAACGACCAGGCAGGGAAGTTCGACGGACCCGCCTGCCGTTGACGCGCACCCGCCCCGCGCGGACGGCGAACTCCACGTCGCGGCGCGAGGCGATTCCGGCGTCGGCGAGCACCTTCTGCAGTCGCTCGCCCTCCGGCTGCACGGGCGGTGCGGGTGCCGCGGGCGACGCCGCGCGCGCGGGCGCTTGCGCGGGTGTTGGCGCGGTCGGTCGCGGAATCGGGGGTCATCCATGCGGCGCGGAATCCGGACTGAAGGGGTCGCACCCCTTCATATTCGACTTTCGTCGAACGGGGAAGGGGGGAGCGCCGGATAACGAATATGAAGGGGTGCGACCCCTCCGGCTCAACCGACCTTGGCACCCGGCTTGAGCACCCAGACTTTGCACCAGCCGGCGGCGGCGACGTCCTTGCCCGGGAAGATGTTGCAGGGACCGGACGCGGCGCCTGCCTTGCCGGTGAACTGCATGCAGTTGGCGCAGTTCTGGCCCGGCTTGAAGTTCGGGTTCGCCTTCGGCGTCCACCTTCTTGGCGTCGGCCACGTAGCCGAGCGACTTCGCGGTCGCGTCCGACTCCGAGAGCATCTCGGCGTTGGCGGTGCGGGCCAGGAGTCCGGCCGCCGGCACGGCGGCGAGGCCGGCGATCGCGGTCTGCAGGAGCTGCCTGCGGGAAAGCTTCTCGTCGCTCATCGGGAATTCCTCGTGAAGCGCGGTGCGGGTCGTCATTCGCCGATTGTCGCAATTTCCGGCGCGGATGCGTCGAATGAGAACCATTCCTAAAGCTGCCGCAGACGCGTGTAACTTTGGCTTCCGCGACCGAATGAAATTCCCGGAGGATCGGATGCCCTTCAAGTTCCTGTTCGTGTCCTACGACGGCCTGATCGGCGACATCGCCTGGCAGGTGACCAAGGAAGGCCACGAGGCGAAGTACTACATCGAGCACGAGGAAGAGCGCGAGATCACCGCCGGCTTCGTGCCGCAAGACGGACGACTGGCGCAGCGGAGGTCGACTGGGCCGACGTCATCGTCTTCGACGACGTGCTCGGCCACGGCACGCTGGCCGCCGAGCTGCGCGCAGGCCGGCAAGCTGGTCGTCGGCGGCACGCCGTACTGCGACCGGCTCGAGGACGATCGCGGTTTCGGCCAGGCCGGAGCTGAAGGCCGCGGGCGTCAACATCATCCCGCAGCAGGATTTCACGTCCTTCGACGACGCGATCGCCTTCGTGCGCGCCAACCCGAACCGCTACGTCATCAAGCCGAGCGGCGAGGCGCAGAACCTCAAGCGGCCTGCTGTTCGTCGGCGAGGAGGAGGACGGGCGCGACGTCGTCGAGGTGCTCGAGGACTACAAGCGCGCCTGGGCCAACCAGATCAAGGAGCTTCCAGCTGCAGCGGCGCGTCCTCGGCGTCGAGGTCGCGACCGGCGCGTTCTTCAACGGCACGCGAGTTCGTCTACCCGATCTGCGTCAACTTCGAGCACAAGAAGCTGTTTCCCGGCGACATCGGCCCGTCCACCGGCGAGATGGGCACGGCGATGTTCTGGAGCGAGCCCAACAAGATCTTCAACGCAGACGCTGCGCAAGATGGAGCCGCGCGCTCGCGCGCGAGGGCTACGTCGGCTACATCGACGTCAACTGCATCGTCAACGCGAACGGCGTCTACCCGCTCGAGTTCACCGCGCGCTTCGGCTACCCGACCATCAGCATCCAGCAGGAGGGCCTGCTGACGCCGATGGGCGAGCTGCTGCACGGGCTCGCCGCCGGAACGCTCACGCCGCGTGCGGGCGCGGACCGGCTACCAGATCGGCGTGCGCGTCGTCGTGCCGCCGTTTCCCGTACAACGACCCGAAGACGCTTCGAGACGCAGCTCGCAAGGACGCGGTGATCCTGTTCAAGACCAAGTCGCGCGAGGGCGTCCACATCGAGGACGTGAAGCTCGTGAACGGCGAGTGGCTCGTCACCGGCACCTCGGGCGTCGTGCTGATCGTCTGCGGCACCGGGCCCACCATGCGGCACGCGCAGAAGCAGGCCTACAACCGGGTCGAGGAACGTCATGATCCCGAACATGTACTACCGCGAGGACATCGGCGACCGCTGGATCGAGGAAGACAGCGACCGCCTGCACGCCTGGGGCTACCTGCGCGAGTGAAGCCGGCCGGACCGCGGCCGGCCCGGGCCTTGGTACACTCCGGCCGGGCCTGTAGCTCAGCGGTTAGAGCAGGGGACTCATCTTTCTTCGGAAAAGGTGCCCCGGCGCCGGAAGGCGCCGGGTGGACGGGACGAATTCAGGGAAACCTTCCAGCGCATGGGCGGCTGATGGCAATCCTGAGCCGAGCCGGCGGTGCACCGCCGGAAGGTGCAGAGACTACCTGAGGGCTTCGAGTGCCCTTGATGACAGGCAAGAGCGTCCCGCACCCGAAGCGGCCCCGCGGCCGCGGGTGAAGAGATAGTCCGCGCCCGCCGGAAACGGCGGGGCTACGCGAATCCCTTGGTCCTGGGTTCGAATCCCAGCGGGCCCACCAACCAAATTGAAGGGGACGCACCCCTTCATATTCGCGACGGCGCGTTCTGGGTGGGCACGTCCGCTCCGAATATGAAGGGGTGCGACCCCTTCGTTTTGTTGCCGCAGCGCAACAAATGGCCTGGACTTGCGGTAATTACTTAATGCGGAGACACTCTTCGCCACAACATCGCCCGCATTGACGGGCCAGGACAGGGGCAGGAACATGAACAGGAATCTCCGGCTGCGACCCGCATCGCTCGTGGCGACCGCCGTCGCCCTCGTGCTCGCGCAGAACGCCATCGCTCAGGAAGAGCCCGCCGCACTCGGCGAAATCACGGTCACAGCGCGAAAGCGCGCGGAGTCCTTGCAGGACGTTCCGTTCGCGATCAGCGCGCGCACCGGCGATGCCCTCCGGGCCGCGGGCGCGCAGAACATCGAGGACATTTCGCGGAACATCGCGGGCCTCTCGGTCCAGAACCTCGGTCCCGGCCAGAGCCAGGTGGCGCTGCGCGGCATTTCCGCCGGCAAGACCGACCGCGACCTGCCGGGCGTCAAGGAACAGGTCGGCGTGTACATGGACGAGTCCGTGATCTCGCTGTCCCTCTTCACGCCGGACCTCGAGCTCTATGACCTGAACCGGGTCGAGGTGCTGCGCGGTCCGCAGGGCACGCTGTTCGGCTCCGGCTCGCTGTCCGGCACGGTGCGTTACATCAGCAACCAGCCCGACCTGTCCGACGGCTATGGCGACTTCGAAGCCGGCATCAACTGGATCTCCGACGGCGGCCAGGGCGGCTTCGCCCGCTCGATGATCAACGTGCCGCTCGGCGACCGGGCGGCGCTGCGCGTCGTCGGCTACTTCAACGAACTGCCGGGCTGGATCGATGCCCATGGCCCCGGCGGCACGCTCACCGAGGACGTGAACAGCGGCCAGCGACAGGGCGGCCGCGCGTCGTTGCGCTGGGAGCTGACCGACAACATCGTCGTGACGCCGCGCATCATCTACCAGGACATCAAGATCGACGGTTACAACCGCCAGGACGAGTGGAACATCCTGGCGAACGAGTTCACGACGACCGAACCGGTCGTGAACATGGGCGAGCGCGAGCAGTACCGGCAGCTCCAGGAGCAGTTCGACGACCAGTTCATGCTGGGCGACCTGACGATGGAGTTCGACCTCGGCGGCGTCGTGCTCACGTCGGTCAGTTCGTACACGGACCGCGACATCCTCGTGACCCGCGACGCCACGCAGCTGACCGGCAGCGTGACCTTCGACCTCGGCGGCAACTCCGCCCAGATCCGCACCGACTCGCCGCTGTACGACTACACGACAGTCGAGGTGTTCACGCAGGAGTTGCGGCTCGCCTCGGATTACGACGGCCGCTTCCAGTGGGTGGTCGGCGGCTTCTACAGCGACATCGAGCGCGACTACGGCCAGACGCTGCCGACGCCGGGCTACGACGACATCATGATCGACGTGCTGTGCGGCGGGCCGCCGAACTGCGGCGTGACCAGCCCGGACCTCGGCTCCCCGGTCGACACGCCGTTCTACTCGCGCATCCCGTACGACTTCGAGCAGACGGCGTTCTTCGCGGAAGGCGTCGTTCGACATCACGGAGCGCCTGAACGCCACGGTCGGCGCGCGCTACTACGACTTCACCGAGGACCGGCGACCTGTACTTCGGCGGCCTCTTTGCCGACAGCGACGGCCTGCCGACCGAGCCGACCAACGGCCCGGGCACCTCGTCCGACGACGGCGTGCTGCCGCGCGTGCTGCTCGCCTACGACGTTTCCGACAGCGTGCAGCTGAACGCGCAGGCGGCCGAGGGCTTCCGGCTCGGCGGCATCAACGACCCGCTGAACCAGGGCCTGTGCTCGCCCGAGGATCTCGTCACCTTCGGCGGCCGCGACAGCTTCGACAGCGAGACGCTGTGGAACTACGAGCTCGGCGCCAAGATCGGCTTCGCCGACGGGCGCGGGCAGTTCAACATCGCGGCGTTCTATGCCGACATCTCCGACCTGCAGATGCCGGTCGTGGCGGGCACCTGCTCGTCCCGCATCGTGTTCAACGTGCCCGAAGCGCACTCGACGGGCGTCGGAGTTCGAGCTCAGCGCCGCGCCGACCGACCGCTTCGATTTCGGCATTTCGGCGACCTACACGCAGTCGGAGATCGACACCAGCGTGACGTCGACCACCGGCGGGGTGACGACGATCGTGGCAGGCATCGAGGAGGGCAACCGCCTGCCGTCGGTGCCTGAGTTCCAGCTCTCGGCGAACGCGACCTACAGCTGGCCGATGGGCGAGCAGCGTCGACGGCTTCATCACGGGCATCTACCAGTACGTCGGCAGCCGCTACACGCAGATCGGCGACCAGGCCGACGGCTTCGGGACTTTCAACATCCGCTACCTTCGGCGATCCGACGATCACGAGCTTCACGTTCGATCCGCTGCTGCCGGCCTACGACATCGGCAACCTCCGGTTCGGCGTGCGCGGAGACGACTGGGAGGCGGCGCTGTTCGTGAACAACGTCGCCGACGAGAACGCGCTGCTCGGCCTCGACCAGGAGCGCGGACGCGTCGCCCGCGTCGGCTTCCTGGTGAACCAGCCGCGCACGTACGGCATTTCGTTCCGCAAGGAATTCGGCCACGCGGAGCCCGCTCCGATGGCTGTGGCTGCGCCGCCTCCGCCGCCGCCGCCGCCTCCGCCGCCGCCGCCGCCGCCTCCGCCGCCGCCTCCGGGTGACGAGGACAAGGACGGCGTCACGGACGACAAGGACCGCTGCCCGGGCACGACGCAGGGCGTCGCCGTGGACGAGATCGGCTGCTTCAGGGAAGTGACGCTGCGCGGCGTGCTGTTCGAGATCAGCTCGGCCGAGCTCGGCGCCGAACGACCGGTCACTGCTCGATGCGGCGATCGCCAACTTCAAGCGCCTGCCCGCGGACGTCGCGGCCAACACGCGGGTGGTGGTCGAAGGTCACACGGACAACACGGGTTCCGAGGCCTACAACCTCGCCCTGTCGCAGCGCCGCGCGGACAGCGTCAAGCAGTACTTGATCGATGCCGGCATCTCCCCCGCCATCATCACGACGGTGGGCAAGGGCTTTGCCGATCCGATCGACACCAACTCGACCCGCGAGGGCCGCACCGCCAACCGGCGCGTGGTGGTCCGGGCGACACGCTGATCCCGGGACCTTGAGTCAAGGGCCGGTCCCCCGCGGGGCCGGCCCTTTTTCATGGCCGGCCGGCCCTGGAAGCCCCTTTTCCGGGGCGTTTGTCATATTTTTGCGCCCCGCGTCACGCCCGCATTCCGCCCGGTTTGTCACTGTCTCCTGACCATGCGCCCGCCGGCATGGACTGGCGGAGTACGGCCTCGATCGACGCGATGAACACAGCGTTACAGGCGCCCCACGGGGCGAGCGGCTACGCGGATTGCCTCGAGGCCATCCGCGCGCGCCTCGCCGCGCGCGAAGCGAAGCTCTATGGCATCGCCGTCGTGGTCGTGTACGCGCACCACCCCGACCTGGCCAACTCGGGCCGCATTCTCGACGAGCTCAGGAACCGGATCTCGCAGGTCTCCAGGCCCGGCGACTATTTCGCGCGTCTCGGCGAACGCAAGTTCGTCTTCGTGCTTTCGAACCTGCGCAACGAAGGCCACGCGCTGCTCGCGGCGAACAAGGTCCTGCGCGCCGGCAGCGAGACGATCAGCGCCGGCGGCCAGCACGCGAGCGTAAAGCTCTCCATCGGCGTTGCCATGTTTCCCGCGCACGGGCGCGCGCCCGAGGCGCTCATGCAATGCGCGGAGACCGCGCTGCTCGAGTCCTGGAAGACGCAGCAGCCGACCGTCGTCTACGCCGAACACAAGGCGGCGGAACTGGCGGCTGGCTGGGACCTCGAGACCCAGCTGTCGAACGCGCTCGAGCAGGGCGACCTGGTCCTTGCCTACCAGCCGAAGCTGGCGCTGCCGGATCTCGAGATCGCGGGCTGCGAAGCGCTGATGCGCTGGAACCGGCCGGATGCCGGAAACGTGCCGCCCGAGATCTTCATAGACCTCGCCGAGATGACCGGGCAGATCGACCCGCTGACGCGCTTCGCTTTCCACCGCGCGTTCCGCCAGCTCGGAGAATGGCCGAAGTCCCTGGGCCCGATCGGCGTCGCGGTCAACGTCACGCCGTCCATCGCGTGCAATCCGGATCTCGTGGACGCGATCCAGGCCGCGGCCAGTTCCTGCTCGGTGGGGCTGGAGCGCCTCACGGTGGAGGTCACCGAGAACGCGCTCATGTCCGACCGCGAGCGCAGCCATCGCGTGCTTTCGCGGTTGCGCGAGCTCGGCGTACGGGTGTCGATCGATGACTTCGGCACCGGCCACTCGTCGCTCGCGTACTTCAAGCAGATTCCGGCCGACGAGTTGAAGATCGACAAGTCATTCGTCATGAACATGATGGCCGACGAGTCCGACGCGCGCATCGTCGAGCAGGTGGTTGCGCTCGGCCACGCATTCGGGCTGAAGGTAGTGGCGGAGGGCGTGGAGACCGCCGAGGTCGCGGCACGGCTCGCCGCGACCGGCTGCGACTACGTGCAGGGATTCCACTACGCGAAGCCGCTCGCGCCCCGGGATTTCCCCGCCTGGGCGCAGGAATGGAAGAAAAGGGGGCGTTAAAAGGGGACAGTCACCTTTAGAGTAGCAATCAAGCGGCGCAAGGCCCGATCATTGCTCTAAAGGTGACTGTCCCCTTTTAACGTCCCCTTTTTTCCTCCGATCCTCAGTTGTTGTCGTAGGGGTTGAAGCCCCCGAACTTGTCCTTCCTGCCGGCCGCCTTCGGCTTCTCGATCCCGGTGCTGCCGTCCGGCTTCACGACCTTGCGCAGGATCTGCGTGCTGACGAGCGAAAGCTCCTCGGCCTTCTTTCGCGTCGTCTCGGTCATCGGCGCCGCGGTCACGACGCCGCTGCGCTTCGGGCCCTCGCCCGGCGGTGCGGTCGCCGCCTTCCTGAGATCGGCCTCGCTCAGGATCCGGAAGTGGCCTGTCGCGGTGTCCCTGGCGAGGACGCCGTTCTTGCGGCCTGCGGCGAGCTTCTGGATCTCGACGCGCGTCTTGCCGCCCTCTGTCTTGAGTATCGACTGCAGCGCCGTCGTCGACACCAGTTCGAGCTCGACCGGCTCGATCTTGCCGAGCCACACGGAACGCCCGCGATGATCGGGAGCGACCTTGTCGACCTTGCGGATCTGGACCGTCTTCGTATGATCCTTGGCCATTGTGCCGTCCACTGGTGCCGGCGCGTCGCGGCGCGAAAACTATATACTGCCGCCCCGTGAACGTCTTCATCCTCAGCGCGGGCCGTTCCGGTTCCCAGACGTTCGCGCGGGCGTGTGACCACATCACGAACTACACCAGCGCGCACGAGTCGCGCAGCGGCCTGCTCGGCGAGGCGCATTTCGACTATCCGGACAACCACATCGAGTCGGACAACCGGCTGTCCTGGCTGCTCGGTCGCCTCGACCGGCGATTCGGGGACCGCGCCTTCTACGTGCACCTGACTCGGGAGACCCGCCCGGTGGCGGCGAGCTGGGCGAAGCGCGCGCACACCGGCATGATGAACGCCTACCGCTATGCGATCCTCTGGCACTGCCCGAAGGACGCGACGCCGATGGAAGTGGCGCTCGACTACTGCGACACGGTCGAGGAGAACATCCGCCTGTTCCTGCGCGACAAGCAGAACCGCATGGACCTGCGCCTCGAGGAGGCGCGCGAGCGCTTCCCGGAGTTCTGGCGCCGCATCGGCGCCGAGGGCGACATGGCCGCGGCGCTCGCGGAATTCGACGTGCGCCACAACGCCGCCTGGGACCGGCGCCCCGAGTCCGAGCCCGGGCCGTTCGCGCGTTTGGGCAGCAAGCTCTACCGGATACTTCGCAAGCTTCCGGTATTCCTGCGCAACGCCTGAGCCGTATGCAAGCGGGGACGGGGGAGGCGAAGGAGCCGGGCGCGCCAGACCGGCCGGGCAGCCTGCGCGTGATCGGCGCCTCGGCGCTCGGCACGCTCTTCGAGTGGTACGACTTCTTCCTGTACGGGGCGCTCGCGAGTACATTCGCCGTGCACTTCTTCTCCGCGGTCCACGAGACGGCGGCGTTCCTGCTGGCGCTCGCGACCTTCGCGGTCGGTTTCATCGTCCGCCCGGTGGGCGCGATCCTGTTCGGCCGGCTCGGCGACCGCGTCGGCCGCAAGTTCACGTTCCTCGCGACCCTCGCCCTGATGGGCGCCTCGACGTTCCTCGTGGGCTTGCTGCCCGGGTATGCCGCGATCGGCATCGCGGCGCCGCTGTTCCTGGTCGGGCTGCGCGTCCTGCAGGGCCTCGCGATCGGCGGTGAGTTCGGTGGCGCGATCGTTTACGTCGCCGAGCACGCACCGCCCGGGAAGCGCGCACTGCACACGAGCTGCATTCCCGCGATGGCGATGGCGGGCCTGCTGCTGTCCCTGGCGGTAATCGCCGCGACGCGCGCCACGATGACGCCGGAGGCGTTCGCGGACTGGGGCTGGCGGCTGCCCTTCCTGCTTTCCGCGGTGCTGCTCGGCATCTCGCTGTGGATGCGGCTCAGCCTCGACGAAAGCCCGATCTTCCGCCGCATGCAGGAGGCGAAGGCACTGTCGCGCGCCCCGGTCGCGGAGACATTCCTGCAGCGCTCCAACCTCAGGCTCGTGCTGGTCGCGCTGTTCGGCTGCGTGATCGGCCAGGCCGCGCTCTTCTACGTGGCCACGTTCTATGCCTACTACTTCCTCGAGCGGATCGCGCGCGTCGACGGGCTGACGCTGACCGTGCTGACCGGTACGGCGCTCGCGATCGGCACGCCGCTCGTCGTCGCCTGCGGCTGGCTCGCGGACCGCGTGGGGCGGCGGCCGCTGCTGCTGGGCTCCGTGGCGCTCGCGGCGCTGCTCTATTTCCCGCTGTTCGGGGCGCTGCTCGCAGCCGCGAACCCCGCGCTGGTCGAGGCGCGCGCCACGGCGCCGGTCGTCGTGCATGCCGACCCGCGCGATTGCACGCTGCTCTTCGATCCGCTGGGCCGCGCGCGCCACGACCAGCGCTCCTGCGATGTCATCAAGTCCGAACTCGCCCGGGCCGGCATCGGCCATGTGACGGTCGCGCTCGATGCGCCGGGCCCGGCGCGCCTCGAGGTGGGCGGGACGACGATCGTCGCCCCAGACGCCGCCGCGCTTGCGGGGTCGGATCGCGCGGTATCGGTCGCCGCCTTCCAGGCCGAGGCGCGCAGGGCGCTCGACGCCGCGGGTCACCGCGGCCAGGCCGATCCTTCGCGGGTCGACCGGCCGCGCGTCGTCGCCATCCTGGTCGCGCTGCTCGCGCTTGCGGCCGCCTGCTCCGGCGCCTATGCGGCATTGCTCGCCGAGCTCTTCCCGGCGCGCATCCGCTACACCGCGCTGTCGTTTCCGCAGAACTTCGGTAACGGATGGTTCGGCGGGCTGCTGCCCGCAGTCACCTTCGCGATCGTTGCGGCGACCGGCGATCTCTTTGCAGGCCTCTGGTACCCCGTCGGCCTCGCGGTGACCTGCCTCGTCGTGGGTTGGTTCACGATTCCCGAGACGCGCGACCGCACCATGGACTGAGGGTCGAGGGTGCGCGCCCCCTTCGACCTTCAGACGCTTCGCTCGAGTTCGAGCAGCGCAAGCTTCACTTCGCGCAGCCCGGGTCGCTGCGAGCCCGACATGTTTTCCTCGTCGGCGACGGCAATCAGCTGCGCGTCGAGCGCCCAGGAATCGAGGACGCGCCGCTTTTCCTCGCGCGTGAGACGGTTGTCGGCGACCACGTCGCGTGGAGCGCGATAGTGCTTGACCGGGTCCTTGATGATGGCCTCGATCGACGGGTTTGCCGTCTGCATCTCCATGCGCAACTCCTTCCTGTTCTTGCCGGCCGCGAAGTGAGAATGACCTCCGGCCCGGGGCGAGCGCCATGCTTGCGACGGCATTCGGCCTGTGGGTGACGTCCTACGGCGTGTAGTCGACCTCGCCGACGGCCCGCGCCGCGGCGGTGCGGCAATCTGGCGCGAACGTCAACGAGGTGTCGCCATGCTCTATTACGCAGTCGTATTCTTCGTGGTTGCGTTGATTGCCGCCGTATTCGGATTCACCGGAATCTCCGCGGGCGCCACCGGGATCGCCAAGATCCTGTTCGTGCTGTTCCTGATCGGCGCGGTGATCACCTTCTTCATCAGCCTCGGGCGCCGAGCCTGATGCCCGGCTGCCCGCGGTACGGGCATTTGAGGCCTCGTGCTAGGATGAAGCATGGCGCCGGGAGGAAAGACGATGGAAAACACGGTTGAAACAGCCAAGGGCGCCGAATGGCGCAACCTCGTCGCCGACGTCGAGGA
The DNA here is from genome assembly GCA_963823415.1 of uncultured Gammaproteobacteria bacterium. Classification (GTDB taxonomy): domain Bacteria; phylum Pseudomonadota; class Gammaproteobacteria; order Steroidobacterales; family Steroidobacteraceae; genus SCUD01. Next base: position 55,912 of record CAWGLJ010000005.1, read on the forward strand.
TCTCGTGAAGAAGGTCGCGAACGTGGACGACGCGGAGATCGCCGAGATCCGCGGCAAGGTCGAGGGTACGCTCGCGAAGGCGAAGTCCGTGGCGGGCGAGGGCACCGCCGCGCTGCGTGCCCGTGCCGGGGAAGCGTCCGAGGCCACGGACGAGTACGTACGTGAAAATCCCTGGGCCGCGATCGGCATTGCCGCCGCGATCGGCATCGTGATCGGGTTCGTGGCCGGGCGCCGCTGATCCGCCGCCTGCCGGGGGGAGTTCATTGATGCGTTCGCTGTTCGCGACGCTCGTGCCCGCGCTCCTGCGTCATGCCGAAGCCTATGCCGAGGTCGCGGGCGAGGATGCGCGCGAGGCCGCGACGCTCCTGGCCCGCAAGCTGGCGGCGATCCTCGTCGCTGCGGCCTCTGCATTCGTCGCGCTGCTCATGCTTTGCATCTGGTTGCTCGCGCTCGCCTGGGACGGGCCCTGGCGCAACTGGGTCGCTGCGGGTCTCGCGCTCGGTTTTGCGCTGCTCGCCCTCGTGCTCGCGTGGCCGGTGTTGAAGCCGGGCGCCGAGCCGCCCGTCTTCTTTGCGCGCATCCGCACCGAGTTCGGACGCGATCGCGAGCTCCTCGAGCGGGCCTTCGAGAGCCGGCGCAGGACTGCCAATGGAGACGACGATGAGCATGCCGCACCCTGAAGCCGCTGCCTCGGAGCCCGCACCGACGCCCGCGGAACGCCGGCTGGCCGAGAGCCGCGCTGCACTCGCCGAGCTCGTCACGCCGTCGCGCGGCGAGGAGTTTCCGCGCAGCGAGACCATGCGCTTCGTCATGGGCGGCAAGGGGCGGATGGTCGCCCTCGGGCTCTTCACGGGCTTGCTGCTCGTCAAGCCGAAGCTTGCAGTAGGGCTCGTGCGCTTCCTGCCGCTCGGCAAGCTGCTGCCGATCGGGCGAATCCTGCAGACGCTGCGCTGACCGGCCGCGCTTGGGCATCCCGCACCGCAAGTACCTGCTGATCCTGTCGCTGGTCTTCGCCGTCTGGTGGGCGTTGCTCGCCATCCGGCCCTGGGACCGGCACACCTGGCTCGTCGAGAACGCGCTCGCCCTGGTGGCCGCAGCCCTGCTCGTCGGATACCACCGCAAGCTCCTGCTTTCGCGCGTTTCCTACACGCTCATCTTCGTCTTCATGTGCCTGCATCAGGTCGGCGCCCACTTCTCGTACGCGGAGGTGCCCTACGACCAGTGGTTCGAGGGCCTGACGGGCAGGACCTTCAACTCGCTGGTCGGCTGGGAGCGCAACAACTTCGACCGCGTCGTCCACTTCAGCTACGGGCTGCTGCTCGCCTACCCGATCCGCGAGGTCTTCCTGCGGGTCGCGGACGTGCGCGGCTTCTGGGGATATTTCCTGCCGCTCGACCTCACGATGTCCACCTCGATGCTGTTCGAGCTGATCGAGTGGGGTGCGGCCGCGGTGTTCGGCGGCGATCTCGGCCAGGCCTACCTCGGCACGCAGGGCGACGTCTGGGACGCCCACAAGGACATGGCGCTCGCGAGCCTCGGCGCCTTGATCGCGATGCTGGTGACCTACGCCATCAACAGGCGCTACCAGCGCGACTTCAACCGCGAGTGGGGGGAGAGCCTGCGCATCAAGGGCAAGCGTCCGCTCGGCGAGGACGCGCTGGCAAAGCTGATCCGCGACGGCCAGTGAAGGCGCGCTTGCCCGCGAATCGACACGCATGGCAGGATGCGACGGTCCCATTTCGGCTTCGCGAAGGATTGACTTGAACCGTCGCACAATCCTTTCGATCGCCAACCACGCCCTCGCCTGCATCCTGATCGTCCTGGCATCGAGCTTCTGGCTCGATCAACCGGTCTGGCGCGCCAACAAGGCGCTCAGCCTCGTGGTCGCGATGTTCGCGGCCGCCTATTTCGCGGCGGCGCTTACGCTCGCCTGGTCGCGGCCGGTGGCCGGTCGCGAGCGGATCCTGCGCGTCGTCGGCATCGGGCTCGCATTCCTCGCGCTCGCATTCATCGGCCTCGAATGGGCGCAGTGGCGCTGGTCGAGCGCCTACCAGGACCTGCCCACCGCCCCGCTGGCGTTCTACCTCCTGGCTGCAGGCCTTGCGGGCCTTGTCCTCGTGACCTTCGCGCAGGAACTCCTGCCGTCGCGACTCGCGCTGCTCCTGCCCGCCGTGCTGGTGGCCGGGTCGGCATTGGTCTACGTGCGCCATGCGGGACCGGCGACGCGATATCCATTCCGGGAGGTCAGTTACCTCGAGAGTTCCCTGCACATCGTGCAGGCAACCGCTTACCGGCGCTTCATCGGTGACCGCGCGCGCGGCGGGGCCATCGCGGCCTTCGGGGACGGCTACCTGATCGCCGCGGGCAACGGCACGTTCTATGCGGTGAACGAGAGTCGCGACGCTGCGACGCTCGAGGTGCGCGTGCTCGCGTGGCCGGCGCCGATCAATCGCGAGGAATTCGGCGCCGCCGGCCGCAAGGCGTTCGGCGAGGACTGGACCGATCACTACCACCGCGAGCGCCTGCGCGTCGCCGACCTCGTCGTGCAGCCGCGGCCGGACGGGTCCTTCCGGGTGTTCGTGTCGCATCACTGGTGGCAGGAGGCCAAGGGTTGTTACACGGCCCGCGTGTCGGCGCTCGAGGGCACGCGCGAGGCGCTGCTCGCCGCGGATGGTGCCTTCGCCTGGCGCACGGTCTACGAGTCCGAGCCCTGCATAACCTTCAATACCGACGGCGTCCGCGGCGCCTGGTTCGCCGGCTACCAGATCGGCGGCGCGATGGCTCTGCTCGGCGAGGATTCGCTGCTGTTCGCGCTCGGCGATCATGAGTTCGACGGCTGGAACCGCAACCCGATCCTCCCGCAGGACCCGGCGAGTCCGTACGGCAAGATCCTGCGCATCGATCTCGAAAGCGGCCGCAGCGAGACCTGGAGTTCGGGTCACCGCAATCCGCAGGGCATGTACGTGGACGCCGAGGGCGACGTGTGGTCCACGGAGCACGGGCCGCGAGGCGGCGACGAGCTGAATCTCGTGCGCCAGGGCGCCAACTACGGCTGGCCGCTCGAGAGCTTCGGCACCGAGTACTGGTTGGACTACTGGCCGATCGGCAAGCGGCCCGGGCGCCACGACGACTTCGAGCAGCCGGTCGTCGCCTTCGTACCCTCGATAGCGGTTTCTGCGCTGACGGGCATCTCGGGCGGTCCCTTTGAGCACTGGTCGGGCGACCTCCTGCTGGTTTCGCTATCCGGTGACCTGAAGCGTGTGCGCATTTCCGATGGAAGGGCTGTCGTGGTCGAGCCGCTGCACATCGACCGGCGGCTGCGCGACGTGGCGCAGGGCCGGGATGGCAGGGTCGCGCTGTGGACGGACACGCAGGACGTGATCATTCTCGAAACGGCGGACGAGAATTCGCCGCAGGCGCTGAAGGCGCAGTGCGCCGGCTGCCACACGTTCAACCGGCGGGAGACTGCGTCGATCGGCCCGAATCTCTGGGAGATCGTCGGCCGCCGCGTCGGCGCCGATCGGCGGTTCCGCTATTCCGATCCGATGAAGGACTTTGGTGGTCGCTGGACGCGCGAGCGGCTCGACCGGTTCCTGGCCGATCCCGCGGGAACCGTGCCGGGGACCACGATGCAGTTCGACGGGATTGCGGACCCCGAGCAGCGCCAGCGCCTGATCGACTTCCTGGAGGAACTCCGCTAGCGCGGCGGCTCGAAGCTGCCCGGGACCGGCGCTGCCGCGTCGGGGTTGAACTTCCGCCAGTCGAGCCCGAGGTGCTGCAGCATCGTGGCGGCGACGGTGCCCTGCGTGACGTCCGCGGCGTCGGCAACCTCGCCGATCGCAGGCGTGTCCGGGCCGATGATCGCGATCCAGATGTCCTGGGAACCCTGGATGCCGGCGTCGTGTTCCGCCCAGTCCGCGGGACTCCGGCCGCGACCATGGTCGGTCGTCACGATGAGCGTCGTGCGGCCACGGTACGGTTCCATCGACTGCAGCGTCTGCCAGAGGTCGGCCAGCAGCCCGTCGGCGATATGCAGGTAATCCAGCACGAGGTCATAGCGGCGCGCGTGCGCCCAGTCGTCCGACTGCCCGATGCCGATCCACAGCACGCGCGGCTGGTTCTTCCTGAGGAACTCGCGGGCAATCCGGTAGGTGAGGACGTCGCTCGTGGTCTCCTCCCAGAACTGCTGGACCTGCTGGCGCAGGTCCACGTACAGGTCGATCTCCGGCGTCGACAGCGCCGCGGGAACCGGATCGCGCCCGCCGTTCATGAGGAAGGCGCCGTCGCGGCTGGAGGCGGCATACTTCAGGCCGTCCCATGAACCGATCTGGGCGACCTGGGCGTGTTCGAGCCCGAGCGCTTCGCGCGCATGCTCGAGCACCGTGCGGTGCGGGTAGCGCACGAAGTCGTTGCTCGTCACTTCGGGCTGCGGCTCGCCGGTCATCATCTCGGAATAGCCGGGATACGAGAACCACTGGTCGTTCCGCACCGTGACCTTGCTGCCTTTCGCCTGGTTGCCGAGCACCATGCCGGCGGGCACCAGCGTGTTCCAGAAGAACGGCATCAGCGCCTCGCGGCGCGCCTCGGGCGTGGAGCGCCACCAGCGCTGCTTGGTGATTTCGCTGTCGTAAATGCCGGATTCCGCCGCCGGCGCATTGGAGATGACCGGGTCCATGCCGCCGAACAGTTCCTGCACGCGCACGCCGTCGAGCGTGACGAGGACGACGTAGCGCTCCTCGGGCGGCGCGTCGGCACTCGCCGTGGCGCAGAGCGCAGCGAGCGCCGCCCAAGCTATGGCGGGGAACTTCAAGGGGCGTGACTCCGCTGTCCCGGCCTTCGGCCGGACCGGCGTTAGTTTACGCCGGAGAGGATAAGTCTGTAACGCAGGTCGGGACGACCGTCACCGCGCCATTCCACGACACGGATGTAGAAGGTGGCGGGCCCGCCTGTCTGCACCTGCAGCAAGGGGTCCAGGTTGCCTGGCTGTCGGTCGTCATTCATGCACTCGGCGTCGAAGGTCGGACCACAGGTCTGGAGGCGTGCGCCCGCCGCGTCAACGAGTTCGATCACCGTGTCGATCCCGCCACTCACTGCGAGGAGCTCCACCGTGATCGAGGAGGGTGCCGTGGTCTGGACCACGTAGTAGTCCTGGTCCGGCGCGAACACGGTATTCGGGTGTCCACTCGGGCTGATCGAGGCCACGACCTCGCCGTTGCTGATCGGCGTCGCCGTGGCAATCGAGTCGTTGCGGCCCGTCGGCACGTCGCGGACGATCACGATGAGGGCCCGGGATGCAGTCGCTCCGCAGCCATCACTAACCTGGACGGTGAAATTGTAGTTGCCGTTCGCAGTCGGCGTGCCGGTGAGCCAGCCATCCGCCAGGCTCAACCCAGGTGGGAGACTGCCGGAGATGACTGCATACGCGTAAGGCGGAGCGCCGGGTGTGATTGCAATTCCGTATAGATACGGCTGGCCGATGCTGCCTACCGGGGGCGCCTGGGATGCGACGATCGACAGTACGCCCGGATTGACGGTGAGTGTGATGCCTGAGCGCGTCGCCACTTGTGCGGGGCTGTCCGCGTCCGTGACACGCACGTCCAGCGTGGCGAACGACGCCGTACACGTGGCATCCGGCGTGCCAGCCATTCCGCCGCTGAAGACGAGGTTGAACGGCAGGTTTCCCCCGGTCATTTCCCATTCATGGGGACGAATGCCGCCCTGGGCCTGGAGTTGCGCCGAGTAGAAAACGCCACCGGTCGCGTCGGGCAGTGCCGAAGTAGCGACCTCGAGCAGGACCGGGATGCGCAGCGGGACGCTCAGCATCTGCTGCGGTGTCGAGCTGTCGACTACCGTGAGGAAATTGTCCATCGTCTCTGCATCGATCGCAGGTGTGCCGCTTATCATGCCCCCGGCATCAATCTGGAGTCCGAAAGGTAATCCGGTTGAAAACTGGTAGGGCGGGATACCGCCGCCCGCGGTGACCACGTGACTGTATGGCGCGCCGATTACGGCCATCGGCGGGTTCCGCGCATCGGCAACCACCGGTTCCGCGATCCTGAGCGTAAAAGCCTGCGAGTCCGTGCGCGCCGGCGACGCGGAGTCCGTGACCGTTATCGTGAAAGCGGACTCGCTTGCGGGACCGACCGGCGTGCCGCTGATCACCCCGCTGGAGGCATCGAACGCGAGGCCGCCGGGCAGCGACCCGGACATCGAGAAGGACTTCTGTCCGGTGCCGCCGGTCGCGACGACCGTCTGCGTATAGGCGGTGCCGACGACGCCGTCGTTCAACGTGGTAGTGGTGATGTTCGGCGGAAAGCTGCCGCCGTTGCCGCCGCCGTCTCCACCTCCGCCCCCGCAGCCAGTGATCAAGAGTGCCGGCAGGATCGCCCATGCCGCAGAGAAAATCCTTCGGGCGCTCACGGGGCCGTCTCGAAATCGTCAAAGCGCGGCGGCGTGTCGAGCAGGATCACGTCATTGCCGGGTGCCACCGCGCCCGGCGCAACGACGATCGGCCCGATCGGGGGCGGCGCGCTTCCCGGTAGAGCGATGATGAGGCCGGGCCCGACGCTGGAGCCATCGACGAATTCCTCGTGAATGCCCTCGACTTCGACGGTGTAGTTGCCGGCCGGCACCGGGATCTCGAACAGCCCGATGTGCGCGGGATTGCTGGAGCCGGCGCCGCTCGGTGCGTCGTTCGTGATCGGATTGCCGTGGATGATGCTGAAACGGTAACCCGGACACCGAGGAGGCCGCGATCCGACGGTCCTCGTTGCCTCCAGCAGTCCACGCGCCGGGCGACGACGTTGGCAAGCTGCAGATGCGACTCGCCGTCGGAGAAGTAGACGATACCGGAAATCGTCCCGTGAGTCGCGGCGAAGCCGCCGCGCGCCGCCTGCGGGTAGCAGCCTCGAGATCCAGGCGACGTCGTCGGTCGACAGCGTGCCCATCGCCGACGCTGATCAGGAACGGGAACATCGTCGGCAGGCCGGAAAGGTCATCGCTGCTGCAGGGGCCGTTCAGGCAGCAGTTCAGGTTGACCTGCGAGTGGTCGAGGCCCGAGAAGTGGCCGAACTCGTGGACGAAGGCCGCGTCGAACTCGGCTGGCGACAGCTCCAGGTTGTCGACCGTGTCGACGCCGTCCAGGAAGATCCCGTTCATGACCGCGCGGCCGGACACGATCTGGCCGGTGGCGTCGGAGGCGCAGGGCCCGGCGAAGCCGATCACGCGGCGTCGATGCCGAGGTCCTCGAACATCGAGCCGTCGACGTCGTAGACGATCGGGCTCTGCGTGCCGTCGAAGCAGGCACCCTCGACGGCGTCGAACTCCGCCGCCGTGTTGACGTCGCCGTCGGAGAATCCCGTTACGGCCAGGATCTGACCCGCACGCGAGTAGCGGATGTTCGCGGTCGCGACGTTCTCCCAGACGTCGAACAGCTGCGCGCACGCGGGCCTGGGCTGTCGCGGTGTTTATCCCGGTGCTCAGGTTACCGCCGTCCGTGCGGTAGGGGATCGGCTGCGCCGTGTTCCACACGAGGATATTGCCGGCATCGTCGACGATCAGCGGTCCGCCCGCGCCGGCGATGCCGCTGACGAGCATGCAGAACTGCCGTCGCGACAGCTGTACGCCTCTTTGATCAATGAAGTCATGTCCGGCTCAGCCCTGCTTGCCGACGAGTTCGCGGATGAGTCGCACGAGGTCGTCCACGGCGATCGGGCCCCCTGGTGCTTCTCGACGAGGCTCGACGACGCGGGAAAGCGTGACGGCGCCCTTCGGGCGAGTCGCCGCCGACACCGCGAACAGCGATGTAGTTGCCCCGGCCGTTGATGGCCACTTCGCCGGCCCTCGCGCGTCGCGCAGGACGCGGAATCGGCCCTGTTCCAGGCCGGCGGGACTCGTCAGCCCGTACCGGCTCGATGCGTTCAGGAGCAGCACGTACTCCTGTCCCTTGCGGTAGCCAGCCGCGTCCTGGCGGTCGCGCACGTCCCAGATGTACTGGCGGAAGGTGAAGGTGCCGCTGTGCGGTTCCCTTGATGCGTATCGCTGACCCGCAGCGTGACGACGAGCGTGTCGAGGTTGCCGAGCTCGGGGTGCTTCTCGACACGCGCGCTCAGCGACGGTGCCGCGCACGATGTCGGCGGCGCGGTCGGTGAGCTGCTCGAGGTTGCGCGGGACCGTCAATGCACCGCGCTGCGCGGCGGCCGGCATCGCGAGCATGAGGGCCGCGAGGATCAGCGAGGCCCGCCCGAGGCGGTGGAAGAGGGTGACGCTCGACACGGGCGTTCCGTCGACTCCGTGAATTATGTCCCGCCCGGGCGGGATCCGCATTCAGCATGCATGCCGGGGCAGGGCAAGGCAAGCCGACCTCAGCGAAGCGCGAACTCGGCCGCAATCGGGCGATGGTCCGAGCCGACGGACCGCAGCACGCGAAAGCCCCGGAGGCTCACGTCGGGCGTCGCGAGGACGTGGTCGATGGGCACGCCGAGCCGGGCGATCGCGGGCCAGGTCGGGCCGATGCCATGGCCCGCCCGCGCGTTGTGCAGCCGCGCGATCTCGTCCAGCGGATGGTAGCCGTCGTTCCACATCGTGACGTTGAGGTCGCCCGCGAGTACGGTCGGCCGGCCCGTGTCGCGCACGTGCTGGCGCGAGCGCAAGGATCTGCGCGTTGCGACGGCGGATGGCCGCCGAATCGACGGGGGACGCGGGATGGACGAGCAGGATCTCGACGTCGCCGCCGGGCGTCGCGAGCGTCGCCGCGATGGCCGGCGACGAATCGTCCCCGATCGTGATGCGTGCGTGCGCCGGCGATCGGCAGGCGGCTGTAGAGCGCAAGCCCGACGTGGGACTCGTCAGGGACCTCGAAATGAAAGGGATAGCGGTCGCGCAGTGGCTTGAGTTTCTTGCAGCCAGCGCTCGCTCACTTCGACCAGGCCCACGACATCCGGGTCCTCTTCCGTCACGAGTCGCTGGATGCGGTCGAACTTGCGGTTCGAGTAGTAGACGTTGGAGACCAGGAGCTTGAGGTGCGGCGACGACGCGGCCGGCGTCTCCGCTTCGCTGCCGAGGTACCAGGGAAGGACCGGCGCGAAGGCGAGGATCGCGGCGGCGGCCGCACCGATCGCAAACACGGGGCGCCTGCGCCACGCGAGGAGTGCCGCGCAGGCGAGGAAGGCGACGCCGAAGTGCGCCGGGAAGTTCGACAGGTTGTCGAGCACGGCGAACGGCCCGGGGAATCGCGCCCCGATGAAGGCGAGGCCGAGCAGGACGGTGGCGCCCTCGACGAGCCGCGCCCGATGCGCGGCGGATTGGGCGGGCGTGTCGATGGCCTGCGCTCAGTCCTCGATCAGGAAGCTGCGCAGCTGCTCGCTGCGGCTCGGATGCCGGAGCTTCCTGAGCGCCTTCGCCTCGATCTGGCGGATGCGCTCGCGCGTGACGTCGAACTGCTTGCCGACCTCCTCGAGCGTGTGGTCGGTCGAGAGGTCGATGCCGAAGCGCATGCGAAGCACCTTCGCCTCGCGCGGCGTGAGCTGCGAGAGCACGCCGTGCACGGTCTCGCGCAGCGACTCGACGGTCGCCGAGTCGAGCGGGCTTTCGGCGGCCGCGTCCTCGATGAAGTCGCCCGAGGTGCGAATCCTCGTCGTCGCCGATCGGCGTCTCCATCGAGATCGGTTCCTTGGCGATCTTCAGGACCTTGCGCACCTTGTCCTCGGGCATCTCCATGCGGCCCGCCAGCTCGTCCGGCGTCGGCTCGCGGCCCATCTCCTGGAGCATCTGCCGCGAGATGCGGTTCAGCTTGTTGATCGTCTCGATCATGTGCACCGGGATGCGGATGGTGCGGGCCTGGTCGGCGATCGAGCGCGTGATGGCCTGGCGGATCCACCAGGTCGCGTAGGTCGAGAACTTGTAGCCGCGGCGGTATTCGAACTTGTCGACCGCCTTCATCAGGCCGATGTTGCCTTCCTGGATCAGGTCCAGGAACTGCAGGCCGCGGTTCGTGTACTTCTTGGCGATCGAGATCACGAGCCGGAGGTTCGCCTCGACCATCTCCTTCTTCGCGCGGCGCGCCATCGCCTCGCCGGTCGCGATGTCGCGGTTGACCTGCTTGAGCTCCTGGATCGAGCGCGTCAGGCGCTTCTCGAGCGCGCGCAGCTCCTGCTGGCGCCGCACGACTTCTTCCTTGAGGCGGCCGAGCGGTGCCGAGTGCTTGCGCTTGGCGCGGACGTGCTTGTCGATCCAGCGCACGTTCGTCTCGTTCTTGGGGAACGTGCTGATGAAGTCCCTGCGCGGCATGCCGGCCTGGCGCACGCAGACCGTCATGATCTCGCGCTCGAGGCGGCGCACCTCGTCGATGTGGCTGCGCAGGTGTGAAACCAGCGCGTCGAACATCTTCGGCGCGAGCTTCAGCTCCATGAACTGCTCGGCGAGCCGCTTGCGCGCGCGCACGATCTTCGGGTCGCGCGCGCTCTTGGCGGTCGCGAGTCCCTTGCCGACCGTGACGTGCAGGCGGGCGATCGTCGCGAAACGCTTCGCGGTCTCCTCCGGGTCCGGTCCGGTGTCGATCGCCTCTTCCTCGTCCTCGGTGCCGCCCTCGGCCTCCTCGTCCTCGTTCTCCGCCGCTTCCTTGCGCACGACGGTCTTCGGGTTCTGCGGCTGCGCGATCTCGTCCGGCGCATTCGGATCGAGGAATCCGACGATGAGGTCGGTGATGCGGCCCTGGCCGGCCTTCACCGGCTCCCAGGCGGCGAGCAGGTAGTCGTAGGTCGGCGGGTAGTAGGCGAGGGCGGTCCTCACCTGGTCGAGGCCTTCCTCGATGCGCTTGGCGATGCGGATCTCGCCCTCGCGCGTCAGCAGCTCGACCGTGCCCATCTCGCGCATGTACATGCGCACCGGGTCGGTCGTGCGGCCGAATTCCGAATCGGCGATCGCGAGCGCCGCGGCCGCTTCCTCGACCGCCTCTTCGTCGGGCGCGGAGGCATCCGTCAGCAACAGCGACTCGGCGTCCGGTGCCTTCTCGTACACCGTGATGCCCATGTCGTTGATGGTGTTGACGATGTCTTCGATCTGCTCCGGATCGACGATCTCGGGCGGGAGGTGGTCGTTCACCTCCGCATAGGTCAGGTAGCCCTGTTCCTTGCCGCGCGCGATGAGCAGCTTCAGCTGCGACTGGCGGTCTTCAGGGATGGCCGGGAGCTTCTTTTCGCTCAAAGCGTGTTCCTCGAGGGGGATGTTGGGCGTGCGGCCGCAAAACAGCCGAGCATTATACAGCGTGGGACCGGGTCCGATGAAGCCCGGCTCCTGGCTCAGGGCTTGGGTGCAGGGCCCCGGGCACCCAGAAGTCCTTGAAATTCCTTCTGTTCCTCGCCGGTTAGCCGTCGTTCGCGAGCGGCCTCGATAAGCTCATTGAGCCGTTTTCCGGGCCCGAGTTCCGCGCCAATCCGCTCCAGCATGGACACCAGCTCCCGTCCGGCCGCACGGGCGTCCCGGACCAGGCTTTCCTCGCCCGCAAGCTCGGCGAGACGCGCGCCTTCCGGCCGGTCGCGCCAGCGCTCGACGAGCTGCGCCGTCGTCAATCCGGGTTCCGCGCGGGCGGATTCGAGCAGCTCGCGCAGGACGGGGAAGCCCTTGTGGTCCCCCGCCAGCCAGGCGGGAGTCGCGACGACGGCCTGGGCCGCGCCCGGGTGGTGCAGCAGGAGCAGGATGGCCTGGGTCATGAGCGGCTGGCGCCCGGCCGAGCGCGGTGGCCGGCGTGCGCCCGCGCCCTCTGCGGCCGGCGCCGGCTTGCCACGGCTGCCCGCGACCCGGGTGCGCAGCAGCTCCTCGAGCCGCCCGGCGGGCATGCGCACGGCCTCTGCGAGGCGTTCAACGAGCAGTTCGTGGTAGACGCCAGGCGGCACCCGCGCGAGCAACGGGCGCGCCAGCTCGGCGAGCCGGGCGCGGCCGTCGACGCTTGCGAGGTCGGTGCGCGCGATGAGCTGGCCGACGAGGAACTCCGAGATCGGAACCGCCCCGGCGACGCGCGCCTCGAAGGCCTCCGCGCCTTCCTCGCCGACCAGCGTGTCGGGGTCGTGGCCCTCCGGCAGGAACAGGAACCGGAGTTGGCGGCCGTCACGCGCGTGCTCGAGCGCGTTCTCGAGCGCGCGCCAGGCGGCGTTCCTTCCTGCGCTGTCGCCGTCGAAACAGAACACGAGTTCGCTCGTGACCCGGAACAGCCGGTTCAGGTGCTCGGGCGTGGTCGCCGTGCCGAGCGTCGCGACCGACCAGGCGATGCCGGACTGCGCGAGGCGGATCACGTCCACGTAGCCTTCGACGACCAGCAGTCGCTCGACCTTCCGCAGTGCCTGCCGCGCCTCGTAGAGCCCGTACAGTTCCCGGCCCTTGTGGAACAGGGGCGTCTCGGGCGAGTTCAGGTACTTGGGTTCGCCCTTGTCGAGGACCCGGCCGCCGAAGGCGATCGGCCGGCCGCGCGCGTCGCGGATCGGGAACATCACCCGGTCGCGGAAGCGGTCGTAGAAGCCGGATTCCCCCTTGCCGCTGCGCTCGACCACGAGGCCGGCCTCGAGCAGGGCGCGCTCGCGTTCCGGCGAGCCCCCGAAGCGCTTCAGCACGGAATCCCAGGCATCCGGCGCATAGCCGACCGCGAACTTGACGCAGCTCTCCGCGCTGACGCCGCGCCCCTCGAGGTACTTCTTCGCGCGCGTCGATTCGCGCAGGCAGTCGCGGTAGAACTGCGTGACCTCCGCGAGCAGCTGGTGCAGGTCCTCACCCGGCCGTGCGCGCGGCGCGTCGCCCCCCTCGCGCGGCACCTCGAGGCCGAGGCGCGAAGCGAGTTCCTCGACGGCGTCCGGAAACGGCAGCTTGTCGTGCTCCATCAGGAAGCCGAGCGACGTGCCGTGCGCGCCGCAGCCGAAGCAGTGGTAGAACTGCTTGTCGGGGCTCACCCAGAACGAGGGCGTCTTCTCGTTGTGGAACGGGCAGCAGGCCTTCCACTCGCGCCCGGCCTTCTTGAGCTGCACGCGGCCGCCGATCAGCTCGACGATGTCGGTGCGTGCGATCAGCTCGTCGATGAACGCCTGTGGAATCCGGCCGGCCATGCGTCACGATACCTCATGCCACGCCCGCCGAATCGCGGAGCGGTCGCGTGTCTCGGCGCCCGGGCGGGATCCGGCGGTGGCTGCGCGCGTCTCGCCGGCGGGACTCCCTCGCTCGCTCAGGCGGCGACCGCATGTCGCTCGCTCGGGGGTCCCGCAACGGCTCGCACGCGCGCGATGCGCCGCGGCGTTCACGCGCGCGCCGGTCGGGCGGGACTCCGTACGAGCGATTGCGGTCGCCGCCAGGAGCGAGTGCGGGACCCCGCCCGGCCAAGTGCGCGCGTTACGTGGGCGGCAGTGGTTGTCCCGCGCGCCAGCCCTCGCGCCGCAGCCGCTCGAACAGCGCGAGCGCGTGGGCGCGGCCGTCGCGCGAATGCAGCGGCAGCACGAGCACGTCGCCGGGACGCGCCCAGGCGAGCGCCATTCGCACGGCCTGGTCCTCGTCGGCCGCGTCCGCAACCAGGCTGTCCGCGATGCCCCGCGTTGGCGAGCGCGCGCCTGAGCAGCGCCGGGATCTCGCCGCCTGTGCGCCCTCGCAGGTAGCTCGAGAGTTCCTTGACCACGATGTAGTCCGGCTTTGACTTCGCCGCGACGGCGGCGAGTCGGTCGATGTCGGCATCTTCCCGGTTGCCCGCCTGCCCGAGCAGCATCGCGAGGCGCCCGCGGCCCCGCAGGTGCTGGGCGAAATCGGCGAGCCCGGCAAGCGCCGCGGGGTTGTGGGCGAAATCCACGATGAGGTTCAGGCCCCCGAGCTCGTAGCGCATCAGCCGCCCGGCGTTGTCGGCCGGGTCGGCGCCGAAGCTGTGCGAACACCGTGGCGATCGTCGCGGGATCGACGCCAAGGCCCGCCGCCCCGAGGGCCGCAGTCGCAAGGTTCGCGACGTTGAAGTGCGAGTGCCCTCCCGCGGCGAGCGGCATCGCGGCGATCTCGCCGAGATCGTGTTCCTGCCCGCGCCAGGAGAGCGCGAGGCGTCCGTCGCGCGGGCCGGCGGTGGCGCCGCCGGCATGGCGATGCACGGCCAGCAGCGGGTGGTTCGCGTCCCGCGCGAACCAGCCGAGCGGCTTGCCGGCCGTGGGCGCGATGCGTGCGAGCACCGGATCGTCCGCGTTCACGACCAGCAGGCCCTGGTCGTCGAGCGCGCGCGCGACGGCCAGCTTCACCTGCGCGAGCGCCTCCAGGTCGTGCACGCCGTACTCGCCGAAGTGGTCCGCGGCGATGCTCGTGATCACGGCGACGTCGGCGTGCGCGACGGCGAGGCCGCGGCGCAGGATGCCGCCGCGCGCGGTCTCGAGCACTGCCGTCTCGACACGCGCGTCGCGCAGCACGCGCCGCGCGCCCGCCGGACCCGAGTAGTCGCCGGTGCCGAGCGCCTCGCCGGCGACGAACACGCCGTCGGTGCAGCAGTAGCCGACGGTATTTCCAGCCGCGGCGGCACAGGCCGCGAGCAGGCGGACGACGGTGGTCTTGCCGTTCGTCCCGGTCACGAGCGCCGTCGGGACGCCGGAAAGCGCCGCCCAGTCCACGTAGGCGGGATCGGGCAGCTCGGCTGCAGGCCAGCTGCGTGCGCCGGCCCCCGCACCGAGCGTCAGCGCCTCTTCGTCCGCGATCCAGGGCAGCCCGTGACCATCGACGGCCGCGAGCAGCGCGCGCAGGCGCGGGTCCGCCTCGCGGGCCGCGCGGCGGCGCAGTCGCAGCAGCGCGCCCGGCGGTTCGAGCACGGGCGGCTCGGGCTCCTCGGGCTGTTCGGCGGCGAGGGCGGCGATGAGGGCGGCGGTGCGCGCGGGCTCGCGCTCCGCGATCGAGGCGGCCAGCGCCCACTCGTTGACCTCGGTCGCCGTGAACAGCTGGTCCGCGGGCGCTGACAGCGCGAGCGATGCGCCGGTCGCGTGGGTGAGGGCGGCGAGCGGTGCGTCCGGCCAGCGCAGTTCCCGGCGCGCGATGCGCACGCGCTCCGCCCAGCCGTGCAAGCGTCGCCGGATCGCGCACGTCGGTCTCGAGCACGGCGCCGGGACCGTCGAAGAACCGGTTGTGGCCGGTCAGGCGACGCGATTCGGAGAACGGCGCTGCGTCTGCCTCATTCACTCAGTCGGACGACTCCGGCGCGAAGCGGATGCCGCGCTCGTCGCGGATCAGGCCTTCGAGCGAGAGCGGCGCGGCGGCCTCGACCGGGCGACTCGACGACCGTCGCCTGGGCCGGCGCAACCGGCGGCGCATGTGTTTCGCCCGTCGTGCCTTCCGGCCGGAAGTAGATGATCTGCTTCCAGGAGCGCACCAGCGCGTCGGAGAAGATCAGCAGCAGGTCGCCCGGCTTGCCCATGCGCAGCGCCGCGTCGATCGCCGCCTGCTCGTCCGGGATCACCGAGATCGCCGATTGCGGCACGCCCGCCGCGAGCAGCTCCGCGGCCATGATGCGCGGCACTTCCTCGGGACCGCGGTCGCGCAGGTTGTCGTCGCGCCGGCAGATGTAGTGGTCGAAGCGCCCGGCGACCGCGCGCGCGATGGCGCGCAGGTCCTCGTCGCGCCGGTCACCCGGGCCCGCGAGCACGACGATGCGCCGCCCGGCGACGTCGAGTCGTCCCGCGAGGTCCGCGAGCATGCCGACCGCGTGCGCGTTGTGGCCGTAGTCGAACAGCACCTTGAACGGGTGCTCGTCGTACACGTTCATGCGGCCCGGCGCCTGGAAGAAGGTCGTGTCGAAGGTCCGCAGGCCCTGGCGGATCGCGTCGAGCTTGATGCCGAGCGAGAAGGCGATCGAGGCGGCGAACATCGCGTTCTGCACGTTGTGCGTCGCGCGGCCCTCGAGCGTCGCCGGGATCAGGTGCGTCCAGAGCAGCGGGATGTGGCTGCCGCGGTCGTAGAGCGTGATCATCTGGCCGTTGATGCCCGCCTCGAGCGCGCAGGCGCGGCCGCCGGCGCGGATGTGCTCGCGCACCAGCGCGTGCTGCGGGTTCAGCGTGACGTAGCAGATGTTCTCGGCGTCCGTGTGCGCCGACATCTTGAGCACCAGCGGGTCGTCGGCGTTCAGCACGGCGCAGTGCTTCGCCACCTCGACCACGACGCGCTTGACCTCGGCGAGTTGCTCGAGCGTCTCGATGCCCTTGAGCCCGAGGTGGTCGGCCTGCACGTTCAGCACCGCGCCGACGTCCACTTCGGAGACGCCCATGCCGGCGCGCAGCAGGCCGCCGCGCGCGGTCTCGAGGACCGCGGCGTCGATGTGCGGGTCGGAGAGCACCATGCGCGCCGAGACCGGGCCGGTCATGTCGCCGGAAACCGTGCGCTGGCCGTCGATGTAGACGCCGTCGGTGGTCGTGAGCCCGGGCGTGAAGCCGGACATCTTGAGGACGTGCGCGAGCATGCGCGCGGTCGTCGTCTTGCCGTTGGTGCCGGTGATCGCCGCGATCGGCACGCGCGAGGGCGCGCCCGGCGGGAACAGCATGTCGATCACGGGCCCTGCGGCGTCGCGCGGCGTGCCCTCGGAGGGCGCGACGTGCATGCGGAAGCCCGGCGCCGCGTTCAGCTCGCAGATGCCGCCGCCGATCTCCTTGTAGGAGAGGGTGATGTCCTTCGACAGGAAGTCGACGCCGCCGACGTCGAGCCCGATCGCCTTGACGGCGCGGACCGCCATGTCGCGGTTGTCCGGGTGGATGACGTCGGTGACGTCGGTCGCCGTGCCGCCGGTCGAGAGGTTCGCGGTCGAGCGCAGGTACACCTTGCGGCCGGCCTCGGGCACCGAGTCGGCGGTGAGTTCCTGGCGCTTCAGCATCATCTCGGCCTGCGCGTCGATCTCGAGGCGCGTCAGCACCTTCTCGTGGCCGACGCCGCGGCGCGGGTCCTGGTTCACGATCTCGACGAGCTGCGCGACCGTGTGGCGTGCCGTCGCCCGTGACGTGGCCCGGCGTGCGGCGCGTCGCGGCGATGAGCTCGCCGTTGACGACCAGCAGCCGGTGGTCGTCGCCCTCGAGGTAGGTCTCGACGATGACCGAGCGCGAGTGCTCTTTCGCGCGCTGGAAGCCGGTCGCGACTTCGGCGTCGTTCGTCAGCCGGATCGAGATGCCGCGGCCGTGGTTGCCGTTGTAGGGCTTGGTCACGACCGGGAAGCCGAGCCGGTTCGCCGCCCGCACGGCGTCGCGCTCGCTCTGCACCAGTTCCTGGCGCGGCACCGGCAGGCCGAGCGCGGCGAGGATGCGGTTGGTCTCTTCCTTGTCGCTCGCGAGCTCGACCGAGATGTGCGGCGTGCGTCCGGTGACGGTCGCCTGGATGCGCTGCTGGTACTTGCCGTGGCCGAGCTGGATCAGCGACTGGTCGTTGAGCCGCAGCCACGGGATGCCGCGCTTCTCGGCGGCGTGCACCAGCGAGGCGGTCGAGGGCCCGAGCGCGCGGCGCTGGGCGAAGCGGATGTACTCGTCGCGCGCGGTCGGCCAGTCCCAGCCCGTCCGGGACGCTGCCCTTCGGCCGCAGCTTCTCGGGCAGCAGCGAGCACAGCAGGCGCATCGCCAGCTCGCCGGCCGCCACGCCTTCCTCGCGTTCCGCGTACTCATAGACGACGGAGTAGAGGCCGGGCTTGTCGAGGCTGCGCGTCTTGCCGAAGGTGACGTCTTCGCCGGCGACGTTCTGCAGTTCGAGCGCCACGTGTTCGAGCACATGGCCGAGCCAGGTGCCCTCGTCCTCGTTCATGCGGCGGATGAAGCCGCCGGGCTCCTGGTAGGAGCAGCCGTGCTCGGCGAGGCCGGGCAGGGCCTCGACCAGGCCGTTGACGAAGGACTTGCCGAGCTTGGCCGTCGGCCAGGCTTCGAGCTCGCCGAGGTCGAGTTCCAGCCGGATGACCGGAAAGCGGGCGTAGTGGGAGGGGCCGACGTAGATGGAGCGGTCGAGGATGCGCATGCGGGCCGGCCGTTGCCTGCAAAGGGATAGGGCCGATCATGATGGCATAGGCCCGTACGCGGGCGCAGCCCGCGGCCAGGGCGGGGGCGGCATGGCCTGCCGCCCCCGGCTTGGCGGTCAGGACGCGGTCCTCAGGCGGCCTTGCCCTGGGCCAGGGCGTGCACGTCCGCGGCCTTGAGCGACTTGCCGCCGATGGCCCAGTCACCCTGCTCGAACTCCTGGATGCGCACCCAGGTGACCGGGCGCATGGCTTCGCCTTCGACCTCGATCATCGCCGCGGTGACCTTGGCGATGAGCTCCTGCTTCTGCTTCGGGGTGAAGACGTCCTTGATGAGGTCAATCGTGACGAGAGGCATGTCAAATCTCCTGACAGGTGGGGAAAAAACGGTCTAGGTGCCCGCGGTCGCGGTTGGGACCGCGTCCACCGCGGACTCGAAGGCGATGAACAGCACGCACGGCACATCGCTGACGCAATGGCCTGCGTGCGGAAGGCCAGCCGGCCCGTAGGCGTAGTCGCCGGGCGCCAGGCGCGCCGGCGCCTGGCCCTGGTAGGTCACTTCCAGCTCGCCCGCGACGAGGACCATGCGCTCGGCCGAGGTGTGCGAGTGCAGCGGGATGTCGCGACTGTGCAGGCACCTTGAAGAACACGTCGGCGTTCGGTTGCGACGGGTCGCCGTGCAGTACCGCGATGGCGCAGCCGGCGGGCAGGAATTCAGGGCAGCCGCCCCACTGCAGCGCGGCGTCGCCGGCGGAGCGGCTGATCGCCGGATCTGCAGGGGGCGAATCCGCGCCTGCGGTCGAAGCGACGGCCAGCATCCCGAGGACGGCCGCCGGCACGAGGTCAGATGATCAGGTGTTTCGCAGGCATGACGAAGACTCCTGTGGGTGGATCCGCCGATCGAGGCGCAAAGCGTGGCAGGCAGCGCTCGCGGAAGCTTGGAGATTCCATGGAGATTGCGTGGAGGTTCTGGGACCGGCGGCTGATCTATGCTGCCGTCCGTGATCTACCGGTTCGCCGAGTTCGAGCTCGACCTGGCGCGAGTCGAATTGCGGACGCAGGGCGCCGTGCGCGCGCTCGAACCGCAGGTCTTCGCGCTGCTCGCCCTGCTGATCGAGAACCGCGACCGCCTGGTGTCGCGGGACGAGATCCTCGAGAAGGTGTGGGACGGGCGCGTCGTGTCGGATGCCGCGCTGGCGAGCCGCATCAAGTCGGCCCGCCAGGCGCTCGGTGACGACGGCAAGGCGCAGCGCTTCATCCGCACCCAGCACGGGCAGGGCTTCCGTTTCGTCGCCGACGCACGCGCCGTACAGGCCGGCGCGACGCCCGCTGCGGGCGACGGACCGGAGGCGCCCGCCGAACTCTCTGCGCGCGCCGCCCACGCGCTGTCGGCGCTCGCGAAGCCATCGATCGCCGTCCTGCCGTTCCGCCTGGTCGGCGATCCGGGCCCGCACGCCGCGATCGCCGAGGCGCTTCCGGACGAGCTGATCATCGACCTCGCGCGCCTGCGCTGGCTGTTCGTGACGTCGCGCGGCTCGTCCTTCCGCCTGCGCGCCGCCGACGCCGACATGGGCGAGATCGGCCGCCTGCTCGGCGTGCGCTACTGTCCTGTCGGGCGCCGTCGAGATCCCGGCCGCGGACTTTCGGTCGCCGTCGAGCTCGTGGACACGCGCGATGCCGGGATCGTCTGGGCGGAACGATTCGACGGCGTGCTCGCCGACGTGCACCGCGTCCGCGACGACATCCGCCGCAGCGTCCTCGCCGCGCTCGAGCTCGCCGATCCCGCGGCACGAGGCGGAACTCGCGCGGCTCAACGTGAGCGAGGACCTCGACGCCTGGTCCGCCTATCACCTCGGCCTGCAGCACGTGTACCGGTTCAACCGCAAGGACAACGCGGCCGCGGCCGCGCTGTTCCAGCGCGCGATCGGACGCGATCCCGCCTTCGCCCGCGCGCACGCAGGCCTGTCGTTCGTCCATTTCCAGACCGCGTTCCTGCGCCACACGGACGACCTGGCCGGCGAGGTGGATGAGGCGCGCCGCTTCGCGGCGCGCGCGGTGGAACTCGACGCGATGGACCCGTTCGTGAACTTCGCGATGGGACGCACGCACTGGCTTTCGGGCGACCTCGACGGCGCGCTGCCCTGGCTCGAGCGCGCGACGACGCTGAGCCCGAACTATGCGCAGGGGATCTACGCGCGCGCCTGGACCGAGACGCTGTCCGGGCGGGCGCTCGAAGGCCGCGGCCACGTCGACTTCGCGATGCGCCTGTCGCCGCTCGATCCGCTCTACTACGGCATGCTCGGCACGCGCGCCTTCTCGCACCTCATGCTCGGCGAGCACGCCGAGGCCGCGCGCTGGGCGGAGCGCGCGGCGCGCGCCCCGGGCGCGCACGTGCTGATCGCGATGATCGCCTGCGCGGCGCAGGCGCTCGCCGGCGACGAGGCAGGCATCGGGCGCCTGGGCCGCGAACGTGCGCGAGCGCAGTCCCGCGCTCTCGCGCGACGATTTCTTCAGGTCCTTCCCGATGAAGCTTGCCGGACGTGAAGGCCCGCGTGTCCGGCGCGCTGGAAGCGGCGCGGCTTCTAGGAGCGGCCGCCGCTATTCCTTGCGCTGGACCAGCGCCGTCGCCGTGGCCTGCCGCGTGTGCAGGTTGAAGTGGCGCCGTCGGTCAGCACGTGCACGACCAGGCCGAGGATGCAGATCGGCTGGCCTTCGTTCGCGCTGTCGACCGAGGAGAAGCTCACCTTCGAGGCGTCGACGACGGTGACCCCGCCCGAGCCTTCGACTTCGAGCGTCTCGTCCGGGCCGATGAAGGCCGCGGTGTCCTCGTCGAGGCCGAGCCCGACGGCGAACGGGTTGTAGGCGAGCGCGGTGATGAGCCGCCCGAGGCGGTCGCGCTCGCGGAAATGCTGGTCGATGATGAAGCGGTTCGTGAGCCCGATGCCCGGCGCGAGCCGCACGCTGCCCGCGATGGCGGTCGCGCCGTCGTCGCCGTAGGCGATCATGTGCTCCGAGAGGATGGAAGCGCCGGCGCTCGTGCCGCCGACCGTCACGCCGCGACGCATTGCGCGCGCGGATCAGCTTCGCGACCGGCGTGCCGCCGAGCAGCGTCGTGAGCCGCAGCTGGTTGCCGCCGGTGAAGAAGATGCCGGTCGCCTCCTGGAGGCGCGCGAGCCGGCCCGGCTCCTGGCAGTCGCGGCGCGTGTCGAAGTCCATGACGTCGACGCGCTGCGCGCCGAGCTCGCGGAACAGCTTCTCGTAGCGGCCGCCGGTCTCGTGCGCGCGGCTCGCGGTCGGGATCACGACGATGTCGGCGTCCTCGCCGCCGGAGACCTTCACGAAGCGCGCGAGGATCTTCGGGTCGTTTTCCTTGTTCTCGGCGCCGCCGATCGGGACGATGTGCCCGCGGGTCTCGCCATCGGGTACGCGGCTCGGCGCCATGCGATCAGCCCCCGAGCGCCGACTTGATGCGCGCGGACAGCGCGCCCATGTCGGTGCGGCCCTGGACCTTCGGCTTCAGCACGCCCATGACCTTGCCCATGTCCTTCATCGAGGATGCCCCGGACGCGGCGATCGCGTCCTTGATCATGGCCGTCAAGTTCGGCATCGCCGATCTGGGCGGGCAGGTAGGCGGTGAGGACGGCGATCTCGGCGGATTCCTTCGCCACCAGGTCCGCGCGGTTGCCGGCCTGGAACTGGGCGACGGATTCCTTGCGCTGCTTGATCATCTTGTCGATGACCGCGAGCACCTGGGCGTCGTCGAGCTCGACGCGCTCGTCGACCTCGCGCTGCTTGATGCCGGCCTGGAGCATGCGGATGCAGGAGAGGCGGTCTTTCTCGCCCGACCGCATCGCCGCCTTCATGTCTTCGGTGATGCGGGCCTTGAGGCTCATCCCGCGGATCAGCGCGCGGCGCTGCGGCTGCCGCCGTCGCGGGAGGCGCGCTTGAGGTGCCGCTTGATCGCGGCCGCCTTCTTGCGTTTCCGTTCCTGGGTGGGCTTCTCGTAGAATTCCCGGCGGCGCAGCTCGGTCAGCACGCCGGCCTTCTCGCAGGCGCGCTTGAAACGACGCAGGGCGGCGTCGAAATATTCGTTCTCGCGGATACGGACACTCGGCATTCTGACCTCGACGCTTCCCGGGACGACCCCGGCATCCCCGGGGAAAGGGCGGGAATTGTAGTGACCCGCCCCCGGAAAATCAAAGACCTGGCCCCATACTAGCCCCATGCTCGTTCTCGGCATCGAAACCTCCTGCGACGAAACCGCGGTTGCCCTCTACGACGGCGAGAAGGGCCTGCTCGCCAACCGCGTCTTCAGCCAGGTCGAATTGCACCGCCCGCACGGCGGTGTGGTGCCCGAACTCGCCTCGCGCGATCACATCGAGCGCCTGCTGCCGATGATCGAGGAGGCCCTCGCCGAGGCGGGCATCGCACCGCAAGCCATTGACGGCATTGCCTATACCGCAGGTCCGGGGCTGATCGGGGCACTGCTGGTCGGCGCCTGCCTCGGGCGCGCACTCGGCTATGCCTGGGGCGTGCCCGTGATCGGCGTGCACCACCTGGAAGGGCACCTGCTCGCACCGGGGCTGGAACCCGGGGCGCCGGACTTTCCCTTCGTGGCGCTGCAGGTCTCGGGCGGGCACACGATGCTGGTGGAGGTGGCGGGCCTCGGGCGCTACCGCATCCTCGGGGAGACGCTGGATGACGCCGCCGGGGAGGCCTTCGACAAGACCGCGAAGCTGCTCGGCCTCGGCTACCCGGGCGGGCCGGCGCTCGCCGCGCTCGCCGAGCACGGCCGCGAGGGCGCCTTCGAATTCCCGCGTCCCATGCTCGACCGGCCGGGCCTCGATTTCAGTTTCAGCGGGCTGAAGACGGCCGTGGTCGTCGCCGTGCGCGGCCGGACGCTCGACGAGGCGGCGCGCGCCGACGTCGCGCGCGGCTTCGAGGACGGCGATGGTCGACACGCTGGTCGCGAAGTCCCTGCGCGCGCTGCGCCAGACCGGGCATCGACGCGCTCGTCGTCGCCGGCGGCGTCGGCGCGAACCGGCGGCTGCGCGCGGCGCTCACCGCCGCGGTGGAAGCCGCGGGCGGCCGCGCGCACTTCCCGCGCCCGGAGTTCTGCACCGACAATGCGGCGATGATCGCGCTCGCGGGCCATCACCGGCTCGCCGCCGGCGAGCGCGAGGAGCTTCCCGTCAGCGCCCGCGCCCGCTGGCCGCTCGACGAGCTCCGCCCGCCAGGCGAGACGCATGCAGTACGCTGAACGAAGCCACGAAGGGGTCGGACCCCTTCAGCGACCATGCCGTCACTGAGGTTGGGAAAGCCTTTCGCTGAAGGGGTCTGACCCCTCCGAGGTAGTCGATGGACCGAATTTTCATCACGGCACTCACCGACCGAAGCCGTCATCGGCATCTACGACTGGGAGCGCGAGGTCAAGCAGCGCCTCGAGGTCGACCTGGAGATCTGGAAGGACCTGCGGGCCGCGGCGACGAGTGACGCGATCGAGGACACGCTCAACTACAAGGCCGTCGCCAAGCGCGTGCTCGCATTCGTCGAGGCGAGCCAGTTCCGGCTCGTCGAGGCGCTCGCCGGCGAGATCGCGCGCATCGTGCTCGAGGAGTTCAAGGTCGCTCGCGTGCGCGTCACCGTGCACAAGCCGGGCGCGATCCGGCACTCGCGCGACGTCGGCGTCGTGATCGAGCGCGGGCTCGACGGCTGATCGCACCCATGGCTGACGCCTACGTCGCGGCCGGCAGCAACGTGCGGCCGCGCGCGAGCCTCACTGAAGCCCTGCGCCTGCTGGCGCGCGAATTCCCGGGCTTGCGGCCTCGCGCGCGTACTCGAATCCGGCCGTCGGCTTCGCAGGGCGACGATTTCATCAACCTCGTCGTCAGGTTTCCCGGCAGACCTGCCGACCGAGACGCTGTTCGAGCGGCTGAAGTCGGTCGAGCGCGTCTGCGGTCGCGAACCGGGCGCGCCGAAGTGGGGACCGCGCACCCTCGACCTCGACCTGCTGCTGCACGGCGACGTCGTGGGCCGCGTGGCGGGCAAGGCATTGCCGCACCCGGACCTGCTGACCCGCGCCTGGGTGCTGGGACCGCTCGCGGAACTGGCGCCCGGGCTCGTGCATCCGGTGACGGGCGAGCGCATGGACGAGCTCTGGCGGCGCTTCGACCAGCGCGCACACCCGCTGACGCCGGTCGCGCTCGACGGCGCCGGCGAGTGAACGGCCTAGCGCTCCCCGCCGCCGGCGAGCCGGCCGCCGTCCACCGCCAGCACTTCGCCGGTGACGAACGGTGCGTCCCTCGCGAAGAAGAGCGCGGCCCTCGCCACGTCTTCCGGCGTGCCGGCCCGCTTGAGCGCGGTGCGCGCGACGATGCGCTCGCGCAGCCGCGCGTCCACGCCCTGTTCGGGCCAGAGCACCGGGCCGGGCGCGATCGCGTTGACGCGGATCGCCGGGCGCGAGCTCGCGCGCGAGCGAGCGCGTCAGCATCACGAGCGCGGCCTTGGCGGCGCAGTAGACCGCGTGCTGGGCGAGCGGGCGCAGGCCGTGGATGTCGGCGATGTTGAGGACCAGCCCCTCGCGCTTCGCGAGCTCCGGCGCCGCGGCCTGGGTGAGGAACAGCGGTGCGCGCAGGTTCGAGCCGACCAGATCGTCGAACTGGTCCGGCGTGATGCCGCCGACCGGCGTCGCATAGAAGGTGGATGCGTTGTTGACGAGCACGTCGAGGCGCCCGAAGGCGCGCACGACGGATTCCGGGAGGCGGGCGCAGGCCGCCGTGTCCGCGAGGTCCGCCGCGAAGGCGCGCGCCGAGCCGGGGCGCAGGGCTTCGAGACGCGCGACGAGCGCCTCGGCTTCCGCGCGCGAGCTGCGGTAGTGGACTGCGACCCGCGCGCCTTCGGCATGGAACGCCGCCGCGATGACGGCCCCGACGCGGCGGGCGGCGCCGGTGACGAGGACGACCTTGTCGGCGAGCGGCGATGGCGGGCAGTGGCATGCGTGGCGGGGCGCGGCGGGTGACGGGCCGCGACGATATCACGGGCCGCGGGGGCGCTGGTGCTGACGCCGGACGGGATGCCGCCGCTCGATGCCGGAGGAAGCGCGGCGGTCGGCGAGCTTGCCGCGCGCATGCGCGGGCGGATCGCCGCACAGGGCGGCTGGCTGCCGTTCTCCGCGTTCATGCAGGCGGCGCTGTACGAGCCGGAGCTCGGCTATTACATGGCGGGCGGCGCCATCTTCGGCGGCGCGGGCGACTTCGTCACCGCACCGGAACTGTCGCCGTTGTTTGCAGGCTGCCTCGCCGCTGCGGTCGACGACGCTGCTGGCCGCCGCCGAGTGGCGACGAGGTCCTCGAGTTTGGCGCCGGCAGCGGGCGACTGGCGGCCGAGCTCGTCGCCGCGCTCGCGCGACGGGGCCGCGCACCCCGGCGTTACCGCATCGTCGAGCCGAGCGCGGCTCTTGCGGCGATCGCCAGCGCAGCCTGCTCGAGCGGGCGCCGCGCGGCACGACCGCCTTCGAGTGGCTCGACGCGCCGCCGCGCGACCCCTGGTCCGGCGTCGCAATCGCAAACGAAGTCGTGGATGCGCTGCCGGTGGAGCGCTTTCGGGTCACGCGCGAGGGCTGCGAGGCGATCGGCGTCGTGGCGCGAGGAGGGCGGTGCATTCCGCTGGCAGGCGCGACCCGCGAGCGCGCCGCTCGCGGCGGCGGTCGCGGCGCTGCAGCAGCGCCTGCCGGTGCCGCTGCCGCCGGGTTATGTGTCCGAGCTGCGGCTCGGCGAGGCCGGGTGGCTGAAACGAGGCAACCGCCGCGCTCACGCGCGGCGCGCTCCTCGCGATCGACTACGGCCTGCCGCGCGCGCAGTACTACCACGCCTCGCGCGACGGCGGCACGCTCTGCGGCTTCCGGCGCCACCGCCGCGTCGAGGATCCGCTCGCGGCGCCGGGCACCCAGGACCTGACCGCCTGGGTCGACTTCTCCGCTGCTGGCGGACGAGGCGCGCGCGGCCGGGCTCGAGCTCGCGGGCTTCGCGACGCAGGCGCATTTCCTGCTGGAGACCGGCATCGAACAGGAGCTCGCCCGCCTCGTCGAGGCAGCGCCCGAGCGCGAGCGCGCCGCGCACCGCCAGGTCGCCGCGACGCTGCTGCTGCCCGGGGAGATGGGCGAGCGCTTCAAGGTGATGGCGCTCGCGCGCGGAATCCGTGGGCCCTTCCACGGTTTCGGGTTCAGGGACCTGGGCGCGAGCCTGTAGACTGGCGCCACCTTGGAGCCGCTTCACGCCATCGTTCTCGCGATCGTCCAGGGGCTGTCCGAGTTCCTGCCGATTTCGAGTTCGGGCCACCTCGTGCTGGTGCCGTACCTGCTCGGCTGGCAGGACCAGGGGCTCGCCTTCGACGTCGCCGTGCACGTCGGCACGCTGTTCGCCGTCGTCGCGTACTTCCGTCGCGAACTCCTGGCGATGACCCGGGCCTGGTTCGGTTCGTTTGCCGGGGGCGGGATGACGCCGGATGCGCGCCTCGCCTGGTGCATCGTGATCGGCACGATCCCGGTCGGTGTCGTCGGCCTCGCCTTCGGCGGGCTGATCGAGGAGAAGCTGCGCAATCCGGTGGCCGTCGCGACGCTGCTCGCCGTCTTTGGCGCCCTCATGTGGATTGCCGACCGCTTCGGGCGCGCTGCGCGCGACGAGTACTCGGTCGGCTGGCGCGACGCGATCCTGATCGGCTGCGCGCAGGCGCTCGCGCTGATGCCGGGCACCTCGCGTTCCGGCGTGACGATGACGATGGCGCGCACGCTCGGGCTCACGCGCGAGGCTGCGGCACGCTTTTCCTTCCTGCTCGCCGTGCCGGGCATCGGCATGGCGGGCGGCTACGAGCTGCTGAAGCTCGTGACCGTCGGAGGACCGCTCGGTGGACTGGGGCGTGATGGGCCTCGGCGTCGTCGTCGCGGCGGTCACCGGCTACCTGTGCATCGCCTGGCTGCTGCGCGTCATCAACCGCATCGGGCTCGCGCCCGTTCGCGCTCTATCGCTTCGCGGTCGCGGGCGTGCTGTTCTGGCTGTTCGCCTGATCAGGCGGCGCTTGAGCGCGGCCAGGCGCCGGCGCCGCAGCAGCTCGCCGATCTTCTCGCCGGCGAGACCCTCGCGGTCCGCCTCGCTCAGCGAGACCGCCGCCGCCTTCGACTGCGCCTCGCGCAGCCGGTCCGCCTGCGGATAGGGCTCGCCCGCGAGGCCGCCGCGCCCGCGGTGGTCGGCCTCGCAGGCAACCAGCAGTTCGCGGAATCGCTCCGGCCGCCGGAAGGCGTCGCAGGACTCCAGCAGCTCCAGCACCGTGCGCGGCCGCAGTTCGAGGGCGCGGTGCACGAGTCCGTGCCAGCGCGCGGCGAGCACCGCGAGCTCGCGGTAGTCGGTCGGCACGCGCAGGCGCTCGCACAGGGCTCTCGACGAGCCGCGCGCCGGACTCCTCGTGGCCGATGTGGCGCGGCCACTGCGAGCGCGGCGTGCGGCCCTTGCCGAGGTCGTGCATCAGCGCGGCGAAACGGATGCGCGGCTCGGGCGTCAGCGCCGCCGCCGCCTGCATCACGAGCTCCATGTGCAGGCCGGTGTCGATCTCGGGGTGCCATTTCTCCGGCTGCGGCACGCCGTAGAGCGCGTCGAGCTCGGGAAAGATGCGCGCCAGCGCCCCGCAGTCGCGCAGCGCCCGCAGCCAGGCGGCCGGCGCGGGCTCCGCGAGCGCCTTGGCGGTTTCCTGCCAGCTGCGCTCCGGCACCAGTGCGTCGGCCTCGCCGGCGGCGACCATCGCGCGCATGCGCGCGAGGGTCTCCGGCGCGATGGAGAAGCCGAGCGGCTCGTAGCGCGCGAGGAAGCGCGCGACGCGCAGGATCCGCACCGGGTCCTCGCTGAAGGCCTCCGACACGTGGCGGAGCCTGCGCGCCTCGAGGTCGGCGCGCCCGCCGTGCGGGTCGATCAGCGTGCCGTCGGCGTCGCGCGCCATGGCGTTGATCGTCAGGTCGCGGCGCCTCAGGTCGTCCTCGAGCGTCACGTCCGGCGAGAACGCGAGCTCGAAGCCGCGGTAGCCGGGTCCCGTCTTGCGCTCGGTGCGCGCGAGCGCGTACTCCTCGGACGTCTCGGGGTGCAGGAACACCGGGAAGTCGCGCCCCACCTGCCGGTAGCCGGCGTCCAGCATCTGCTGCGGCGTCGCGCCGACCACGACCCAGTCGCGCTCGCGGACCGCCCGGCCGAGCAGCTCGTCGCGAACGGCGCCGCCGACCAGATAGACTTTCATCGCATCATGTTACGCGATCCCCCGTCGCGCCCGTTCCGGCTGCTCGCCGCGGCGGCAGCCTGCATCGCGCTTCCGGGCTGCTACTACGCGCACGTCACGGCAGGGCAGCTCGAGATGAACTCGAAGCGCGAGCCGATCGCCGAGGTGATCGCGCGGCCGGAGACGCCCGCGAGGCTCAGGCAGCAGCTCGAGCTGGCCGCCGAGGCGCGCGATTTCGCCCTCGCCGAGCTCGGCCTGCCGGACAACGGCAGCTACCGCACGTACGCCGATCTCGGCCGTCGCTACGTGACCTGGAACCTGTTCGCGGCGCCGGAGTTCTCGGTCGGGCCGAAGCGCTGGTGCTTTCCGGTGGCCGGCTGCGTCGCGTACCGCGGCTACTTCGACGAGGCGCGCGCGGCGCGGGAGGCGGGCAAGCTCCGCGCGCGCGGCTACGACGTGTACGTCGGCCCCTCGATCGCCTATTCGACGCTCGGGCATTTCCGCGACCCGGTGCTGAACACGATGCTCCGCTACGGCGACGTCGAGCTGGCGGCCTTCATCTTCCACGAACTCGCGCACCAGGCGGTGTACGCGCAGGACGACAGCGACTTCAACGAGGCTTTCGCGAACGTCGTCGAGAACGAGGGACTGCGGCGCTGGCTCGCGCGCGAGGGGCGATCGGGCGAGCTCGAGCAGTTCGTCGCGCTCCGCGACCGGCAGCACGAGGCCGCGGAACTCATGGTCGAGTCCCGCCGGAGCCTCGCTGCGCTCTACGGACAGCCGCTCGCGCCCGAGGCGATGCGCGCGCAGAAGGCCGCGGAGTTTGCGCGCCTGCGCGAAGCGCTGGCCGCGGGCGGCCATCCCGCAACCGGCGACTTCAACAACGCGCGCCTGGTGGCCGTCGCCACCTACGAGCGTTGCGTGCCCGCGCTGCGCGCCGAGCTCGAGCGCCTCGACGGCGACCTGCCGGCGTTCTACGCCGAGATGAGGCAGCTGGCGGGCAACCCGCAGGCGCGGGCCAGGCTCTGCGAGCGCGGCTGAGCGTTCAGGCGAGGTAGCTCGGCAGCACCGCGTCGATGGGCTGCGGCCGGATCCCGAGCCGCGCAAGCCCGTTCACCTTGCAGACGCTGTCGACCAGCAGCGACCGGTAGTTGTCGGTCGAGAACGGCTTGCCGGGCACGAAGTCGCAGACGGCCGCCTGCAGCCGCGCGGCGAAGTCCGGCAGGCCGATGACGGCGCGCGCGAGGCCGAGCCGGTCGCGCACCCGGCAGACGATCTCGCGCAGCGTCAACCGCTCCGGTCCGCAGAGCTCGTAGATTTCCCCGGCGGTCGCCTCGTCCGCCAGCGCCCGTTGCAGGGCGGCGACGACGTCGCCGACCCACACCGGCGCGAATCGCGCGCCCGGCCGGGCCAGCGGAAGCCCCAGCGGAATCGCGCGCAGCAGGCGCGCGAACCGGTTCACGAAGTCGTCGCCCGGGCCGAAGATCACGGACGGCTGGAAGATCGTCCAGCGCAGGTCCGGTCCGGACTCGTCGCGGATCAGGCGCTCGCCGCGGCCCTTGCTGCGCAGGTACAGGCTCGGGCCGTGGTCGGCGTCCGCATTGAGGGCGCTCACGTGCAGCAGCCGGTCGACGCGCTCCCGGCGGCAGGCCTCCACCAGGCTGCCCGCCAGGGCGGCATGGACCCGGTCGAAGCCGCGCCCGCCGCGTCCACGCTCGTTCAGGATGCCGACCAGGTTGACCACGGCACGCTGCCCGGCGCAGAGCGCCGCGAGCTGCCCCGCATCGTGGATGTCGGCGGCGACCAGCTTCAGCGACGGAATCGGGCCGAGATGACGGGCGCGACTCGGATCGCGCGTCGGGACGGTGATCCGCCAGCCGTCGCGGGCGAGTGCGGCGCACAGGTGCGTGCCCACGAATCCCGACCCGCCGAGCACGCAGATCGACCCTGGTGTCATCGCGCGATTATAGGACCCGGCGATTCACGAGCGCGTCGGCGGGGCACTGGCGCCTGGCGCGCGGGATCCGGCGGGGTCACTCGCTCGCAACCCGCCGGAACTTTAAGTGCGCTTCGCTCGCGAGTACCCCGCCACCTCGCGCGCCAGGCGCTAGGCGCCGCGGCAGTCGCGCGTCATGAACGGTCGCGGCTTCGATGCACGCGTGCCGGCTGCCGCAGCGCGCCGGCGACCGTGCTTTGCCCGCCGGGACACCCGAGCGAGTGACTAAAGTTCCGGCGGAACGAGCGAGGGGAGTCCCGGCGGGCAAAGCCAGGCGCCGACCCCGCGTCCGGATCCCGCGGGCCGGGCGCGAGCGGTCAGCGCAGCGGGAGCAGGAGGACCTGGCCTCCGCGACGGAGCTGCACCAGCATCGAGGTCTGGTCCTTGGCGGCCGCGCGCAGCTCCGCGAGCGAGGAGACCCGCTGGCGGTTGACGCCGATGATCCGGTCGTCCGCGAGCAGGCCCGACTGGGCCGCCGGGCTTCCCGGCGCAACCTCGCGGACCCGGATGCCGCCCGCCGAGTCTTCGGAGACCTCGACGAGCTCGGCGCCGGCCAGCGCGGGGTGGATGGAGGAGGCGTCGGAAATCTGCGCCGCCTCGCGCAGTACGGCCGTGACCGTCCGCGCCTTGCCCTCGCGGAGCAGGCCGATCTCGACGGTCTCGCCGACCTTCAGCATGCCGATGGTGTTGCGCAGCTCGGCGTTGGAGCGGATCTGTTCCCCGCGCACGGCCGTGATGACGTCGCCCGGCTCGATGCCGGCCCTGGCGGCCGCCGAACCCTCGGTCACCTGCGAGACCAGCGCGCCCTGCGCGTTTTCGGCGAGCCCGAGGCTCTTGCGGAAATCCGGGGTCAGGGACAGCGTCATGACCCCGAGCTGGCCGCGGTTCACCTGCCCGGTCTCGATCAGCTGCTCCATGATCGAGCGCACCAGGTTCGACGGGATCGCGAAGCCGATGCCGATGTTGCCGCCGGATTGCGAGAGGATCACCGAGTTGATGCCGACCAGGTCGCCGTCGAGCCCGACCAGCGCACCGCCGGAGTTGCCCGGGTTGATCGCCGCATCGGTCTGGATGAAGTCCTCGACGCCGTCGCGGCTGATGCCCTTGCGCCCCAGGGCGCTGACGATGCCCGAAGTCACCGTGTGCTGCAGGCCGAAGGGGTTGCCGATCGCGATCACGAAGTCCCCGACCTGGACCCTGGAGGAGTCGGCGAGGCGGATCTCGGCCGGCAGTGCGGTGTCCTTGACGCGCAGGACGGCGACGTCGGAGCGCTCGTCGGTGCCGACGATTTCGGCCTTGAGTTCGACGTCGTCCACCAGCGTGATGGTGATCTCGCTGGCGTTCTTGACGACGTGTGCGTTGGTGACGATGTAGCCGTTCTTCGCGTCGACGATGACGCCTGAGCCCGCGCTGCGGAACTCGCGGTCGCGCTGCTGCGCGTCCGGCGGCAGGCCGAAGAAGCGGCGGAACCCCGGGTCCTCGAAGAACGGGTTGCGCGGCGCCGCGACCGTGCCGCGCACTGCGATGTTGACCACCGCGGGCGAGGCGCGCTTGATCACCGGGGCGAAGGAGGGAAGCGCCGTTTGCGCCCAGGCGGGTGCGGAAAGGGCGAGCGCGGCGCCAGCCAGCAGGGCCGGGAAGATCTTGTGCATCGGGTTCAACCTCGGTGGGACGCGATGTCAGACGGGAGAAAGTCGCACAAGTTCCAGTGCGCGCGAGCCTTGATTTTCCCGCGTGCGAGCGCTTGCGTGTACAAACTGTGCGTAATTTGTGCACTTTTTATGCATACAAGATGTTGTACTGCGCGGAAATGAGGCGAGTGGCGGCCATGGCGCCCCGATCGGTCGGAAATCGCCTGAAGTGACATTTGTAACATATTGAAAAATAAAAACTTTATTGAGCAGGATTTTTCCATAAGGAAATCCTTGACACACCGGCCCTACGGAAATAATTTCACAACCCTGACACAAGATCTTGTGGTTGCCGGTCAAGAGCGGAACCGGCCGGCAGATAGAGTCAGGGAGCCACGTGGAATTGAACGCAGGCGGCGCCGCCAAGCGCATGCCCGGGTGAGATTTCTCCGGCGATTTCGTGGGCAGCGGGGACGAGGGGAGCATCGCGGGAAAAATGAGCACAGCGGTCAGAATCGAGCTTAGAGACGTCGAAGAGATCCCTTTCCAGGAAGCGTCGCTCGACATATGGGACCGGAAGTACCGGTTGACCGCCAAGGATGGCACTCCGATCGACGCGACGATGGACGATACGCTTGCGCGCGTCGCGAGGACGCTCGCCGACGTCGAGGAGCCCGCGCAGCGCGAGGCGCTGTACGAGCGTTTCCTGTGGGCGCTGCGCAAGGGAGCGATCCCGGCCGGGCGCATCATGTCGAACGCGGGCGCGCTGGAGCACAAGCCGGCGACGTCCACGATCAACTGCACGGTGTCGGGCACCATCCGCGATTCGATGGACGACATCCTGAACAAGGTGCACGAGGCCGGGCTCACGCTGAAGGCCGGCTGCGGCATCGGCTACGAGTTCTCGACGCTCCGACCGCGCGGCGCTTACGTCGCCGGCGCGGGTGCGCACACCTCCGGCCCGATGTCCTTCATGGATATCTACGACCGCATGTGCTTCACGGTGTCCTCGGCGGGCGGCCGCCGCGGCGCCCAGATGGGCACCTTCGACGTCGGCCACCCGGACGCCGTGGATTTCGTCCGCGCCAAGCGCGAGAACGGCCGGCTCCGGCAGTTCAACCTCTCGCTGCTGGTCACCGACGAGTTCGTGGATGCCGTGCGCGGCGACCGCGAGTGGAAGCTCGCCTTCCCGCTCTCGCAGCGCGAGTACGACCCGGCGACGCACGACCTCGAGGACGCGGCCAGCTTCGTCTGGCGCGAATGGCCGGACGCCGAGGGCTACGTCGGGAACGACGAGGGCCTCGTCGCCTGCAAGGTCTACAAGACGCTCCCGGCGCGCCGCCTGTGGGACGTCATCATGGCGTCCACCTACGATTTCGCCGAGCCCGGGTTCGTCCTCGTCGATCGCGTCAACGAGATGAACAACAACTGGTGGTGCGAGAACATCCGCGCCACCAACCCCTGCGGCGAGCAGCCGCTGCCGCCGTACGGCTCCTGCCTGCTCGGTTCGGTGAACCTGACGCGCTTCGTGCGCCGGCCGTTCACGGACGAGGCGAGCTTCGACTGGGACGAGTACCGCGCGGTCGTGCGCACCTTCACGCGCATGCTCGACAACGTCGTCGAGATCAACGGCCTGCCGCTCGGCCGCCAGCGGGAAGAGATCACGCGCAAGCGCCGCCACGGCATGGGATTCCTGGGCCTGGGATCCACGATCACGATGCTCGGCATGAAGTACGGCTCGCCGGAGTCGATCGCCTTCACCGACAACGTGTCGCGCGAGATGGCGATCTCGGGCTGGGAGGCGGGGCTCGAGCTCGCCCGCGAGAAGGGTCCGGCGCCGATCATGAACGAGGAGTTCACGGTCACGCGCGCGATGCTGCGCAAGCGGCCCGAGATGGCCCGCGACGGCTGGAAGGCGGGCGACCGCGTGCCGGGCCGCGTGCTGCACGCCCGCTACAGCCGCTACATGCGCCGCCTCGCCGAGGTCGCGCCGGAACTCGTCAAGCAGCTCGAGTCCGTCGGCGCCCGCTTCACGCACCACAGCTCGATCGCGCCGACCGGCACGATTTCGCTGTCGCTCGCGAACAACGCGTCCAACGGCATCGAGCCTTCGTTCGCCCACCACTATTTCAGGAACGTGATCCGCGAGGGCAAGAAGTCGAAGGAACGCGTGGACGTCTATTCCTTCGAGCTGCTCGCCTACCGCGAGCTCGTCAACCCGCGCGCGATGCCGGCCTCGACGGCTGCCGGCGAGGCGCTGCCGGAATACTTCGTCACGGCGGACAGCATCGGCCCGCGCGAGCACGTCGATATCCAGGCCGCCGCCCAGCGCTGGGTCGATTCCTCGATCTCGAAGACCGCGAACGTCCCGACCGACTTCCGCTACGAGGACTTCAAGGACATCTACCTCTACGCGCACGAGAAGGGCCTCAAGGGCTGCACGACCTTCCGCTTCAATCCCGAGGCGCACCAGGGCGTGCTGGTCAAGGAGGACGACCTCAAGAACACGAACTATGTGTTCATCGACGAGGACGGAAACGAGATCGTGGTGCGGGGTGACGAGGAGATCGAGTACGACGGCGAGGTGCATACCGCCGCCAACCTGTTCGATGCGCTCAAGGAAGGCTATTACGGCCGCTTCTGAGCGCGCGCGAGGAACCAATATGAGCCGGATCAAGATCGAGAAGAAGATCGTCAAGTACCACGTCCAGAAGCCGGAGGCCGAGAAGCCCGCGGCCGCGCCGGCGCGCGAGGGCAAGGTCCGCAAGGAAAGCGGCAACGTCGTGCGGATCCACGAGAAGCTCGAGCGGCCGGAGATGCTGGTCGGCTCGACCTACAAGATCAAGACGCCGGTCTCCGAGCATGCGATGTACCTGACGATCAACGACATCATCCTGAACGAGGGCACCGAGCACGAGCACCGGCGGCCGTTCGAGATCTTCATCAACTCGAAGAACCTCGATCATTTCCAGTGGATCGTCGCGCTGACGCGCATCCTCTCGGCGGTGTTCCGCAAGGGCGGCGAAGTCGTCTTCCTGACCGAGGAGCTGAAGGCCGTGTTCGACCCGCGCGGCGGCTACTGGCAGCCGGGCGGCAAGTTCATGCCCTCGATCGTCGCCGAGATCGGCTACGTCGTGGAGCGGCACCTGCAGTCCATCGGCCTGATGCGCAAGCCGGTGATGGACGAGACGCAGCGCCTGCTCATCGAGGAGAAGCGCAAGGAATGGGAACTGCGCCACAAGCAGCAGGATGCGTTCGCCGAGTCGGGCTATCCCGAGGGCGCGCAGCTCTGCGCCAAGTGCAACACGGCCGCGGTCGTGCTGATGGACGGCTGCATGACCTGCCTGTCCTGCGCCGACTCGAAGTGCGGCTGATGCCGGGAAAGTTTTCTCACGCGCCAGCCGGGTCCCCGCCCGGCGGCCCCTGACAACAGGGGCTGCGCGTGACCTCCCAGGCGGCCTTCGGGCCGCCTTTTTTCCGCAATGGGGCATGAAGGGGTCGCACCTCTTCGCACTCGTGTGACCGGCACGATCCAGAGACATCGATTCCCGAATATGAAGGGGTGCGGCCCCTTCATTTGCCGCGTCACCGTCATGGCGCCGTCGCCGGCGCGCTCCTCGCCGGTTGCGCGACGGAGCGCTTCTACGACGGCCCGCCCCTGGCGCCCGAAGACCGCGCGATCGTGCGCGCCGATCCGGTGGTGAGCGCGGGATTGCCCGTGCAGATCCGCTTGCGCCGCGTGAACGAGCGCGAGGTCCGGCTCTCGGCGAGCCGGGTCGAGTTGCCTCCCGGCAAGCACCTGTTGCTCGTCGATTGTCGCGTGGCCGAGAGCGGGTCGATGCGTCGCTTCACCGTCGAGGCTGACCTCGAGGCGGGCGGGCGCTACCGCCTGGTCGCGGATACCACCGCGCGAAACTGTGAAGCGGTCGCGTTGGTCGGCGACTGACCGGCCGCAAGCCGCCGCGGGGCGTTATAATGTCTCGCGACATGTATCGCAAGCTCTTGATTTTGATGATTGTCGCGATGCCGCTGGCGGCGGCGCGCGCGGACTCGATGGGTGGCCTCGCCGGTCCCGCGGGCATGTTGCAGCCGGTCGACCGCGTCGTCGTCCACAAGGGCAAGCGCCTGATGGAGCTGTACCGCGGGCGCCGGCCTCGTCGCCAGCTACAAGATCTCGCTCGGACTCGTGCCCACCGGCCAGAAGCAGCGCGAGGGCGACTACCGCACGCCGGAGGGCAGCTACCGCCTGACGCGCCGCAATGCGCAGAGCGATTTCTTCCTCGCCGTGCAGGTGTCCTATCCGGAAGCGGCCGACCTCGCACTCGCGCGCAGGAACGGCTGGGCGCCGGGCGGCGCGATCATGGTCCACGGCCTGCCGAACATCCTGAAGTACTCGCGCGATCGTTACCTCAGCAATGACTGGACCGACGGCTGCATCTCGCTGTCGAACGAGGACATGCTGGATTTCTGGCTGCTGACGGGGCAAGGGACGCCGATCGAGATCCGCCCGTGAGCGGAAGCCCGGGGGTCGACCTCTCGGCAGTCGTGCATGCGCGGGTGTCGCCGAAGGGCGTGCTCGACAACCTGTCCCAGCAGGAGGTCGACAAGCTGCTGGATCGCGGCCAGGGCGGCCTCTATCCGCTGTTCCGTCGCTGCGCGCTCGCAGTGCTGAATTCCGGCACGCTGATCGACGATGCGCGCCTGATCTTCGACGCGTACAAGGACTTCGAGCTGCGCATCGTCCGCGAGCCCTGGGGCATCAAGCTGGAGATGCAGCACGCGCCCGGCAGCGCCTTCGTCGACGGCGAGATGATCAGGGGCGTCAAGGAGCACCTGTTCGCGGTGCTGCGCGACATCGTC
Source organism: uncultured Gammaproteobacteria bacterium (assembly GCA_963823415.1). Classification (GTDB taxonomy): domain Bacteria; phylum Pseudomonadota; class Gammaproteobacteria; order Steroidobacterales; family Steroidobacteraceae; genus SCUD01. The sequence goes on from CAWGLJ010000005.1 coordinate 92,618, forward strand.
TACACGCACAACGAGATCGTCGCGCGCTTCGACCTCGACGATCCCGCGAGCGTCACCAACGCGATCTTCTGCATCCTGCGCAACGCGCGCGCACTCGAGTACAAGGGCCGCCCCGACCTCGTGGTCTGCTGGGGCGGCCACTCGATCCCGCGCGAGGAGTACGACTACACCAAGCTGGTCGGCTACGAGCTCGGCCTGCGCGGGCTGTCCGTCTGCACCGGCTGCGGCCCGGGCGCCATGAAGGGCCCGATGAAGGGCGCGACCATCGGCCACTCCAAGCAGCGCATCAAGGACGGGCGCTACATCGGCATCACCGAGCCCGGCATCATCGCGGCCGAGCCGCCGAACCCGATCGTGAACCAGCTCGTGATCATGCCGGACATCGAGAAGCGCCTGGAGGCGTTCGTGCGCCTGTGCCACGGGATCATCGTCTTCCCGGGCGGCGCGGGCACGGCCGAGGAGATCCTCTACCTCCTCGGCATCCTGCTCGACCCGGATAACGTCAACCAGCCGCTCCCGCTCGTATTCACCGGCCCGCGCGAGAGCGCCGGCTACTTCCGCCAGCTCGACCGCTTCATCGGCCAGACGCTCGGCGAGGAAGCCCGCCAGCGCTACCGGATCGTGGTCGACGACCCGCCCGAGGTCGCGCGCGAGATGCTGCGCGGCTTCGACGCCGTGCGCCGCTCGCGGCGCCGCGCGGGCGACGCCTACAACTACAACTGGCTGCTGAAGATCCCGCGCGCCTTCCAGCAGCCGTTCGAGGTCAGCCACGCGGCGATGGCGAATCTCAAGCTCACGATGGACCAGCCGGTGCACGAGCGTGCCGCGAACCTGCGCCGGGCCTTTTCCGGGATCGTCGCCGGCAACGTGAAGGAACAGGGCATCCGCCTGATCGAGGAAAAGGGCCCGTTCGAGATCCACGCTGCGCCGGAGATCGCAGGGCCGCTCGACGAGCTGCTGCGCGGATTCGTCGCCGAGCGGCGCATGAAACTGGTCGGCGAATACCGCCCGAGCTACCGCATCGTCTGATTGCGTCGCAGGCCGGGTTGCGCACCCCGGGACCTGTGATGCAGTTCCTGTTTAGGCCGCTGTCCGCCGCGTAACTTGCGGGTCATGAAGCCTGTTCAGGTTGTGCGAGCGTGAGCGACATCAAGGTCACGCCACCCGATGGCCGCGACCGTGGCGGCACCGAGCCTGCACCGCGGTTGCCGCGTCGCGGCCCGGTGAGCCGGCACGGCGCGATCTCGCGCGAACTCACCAAGTACTCGAACTACAAGACCTGGGCGGAGAAGGCGCGCGGCGCCTTCGCGGCCGAGGGCGAGGCGCCCGGCAGCAACGGCGCCAACCTCGCCCGCCGTTCCACCGACCGCTGACGCCGCCGTGGAGCGTTTCGTCCAGCTGCTCGACGAGCTCGAGGACCTCCTCTCCGTCCTCCGCCACCAGCTCGGCTTCTGGCCCTAGAGGGGACTGTCCCCTCCGACAGCCGTCACTGCTATCTTTGCCACATGGCAAGGATCCCGTACCGTATTTGCGCGCGCAGTCCGGAAAGTCGCGTCTGCCGCTCGGGGCTGGCCGCGCTCGCCACGACCGCGCTGGCCCAGGCGCCAGCGGACGCGCCGCCCCCCGCAGCGCCCGAGCCCGCCGTGCTCGTGACCGACCTCTCGGCCGGCATCGGCGACGAGGCGTTGCCGGGCATGGTCGTGGTCGTCCACTACACCGGCTGGCTCTATGACCCGGCCGCGAAGGACCAGCGGGGCCGCAAGTTCGACAGCTCGCGCGATCGCGGGCAGCCGCTGTCCTTCCCGCTGGGCGCGGGTCGCGTGATCCGCGGCTGGGAACAGGGGCTGCCGGGCATGAGGATCGGCGGCACGCGCCGCCTCGTGATTCCGCCGTCGCTCGCCTACGGCCCCCGCGGCGCCGGCAACGGCGTGATCCCGCCCAACGCGACACTCATCTTCGACGTCGAGCTGCTCGCCGTCGAGACCGTGACCCTGCAAGAAAACCAGTAGTCCACCCCGAGGTCTTCCGATGCGCATTGCAATCCGCCTTGCGGCCCTGGCCGCGTTCCTGCCCACGGGCATCGCGTCCGCGGCGACGCTGATCCACGCCGGCCGCCTGGTCGATGGCGTGAGCGGCGCACCCCGCGAGCGCGTGACGATCGTCGTCGAGGGCGACCGCATCCAGGGGATCGAGGGCGGCTTCAGGGCGCCGGGCGCCGGCGACGAGGTCGTGGACCTCACGCAGGCCACCGTGATGCCGGGTTTCATGGACATGCACGTGCACCTGACCTCCGAGCACAGCCGCACGAGCGAGCTCGACAGCCTCAAGAAGGGCGAGGCGGACCGGGCCTACGACTCCACGGTGTTCGCGGAGCGCACGCTCATGGCGGGCTTCACGACCGTGCGCAACCTCGGCGACCAGTGGAACGTGTCGATTGCGCTCCGGCGTGCCATCGAGGCGGGCAAGGTCCCGGGGCCGCGCGTCTTCACCTCCGGCCGCTCGATCGGCACCCGCGGCGGCCACGCGGACGCGACCAACTCCTTCGGCCCGTTCCTCTCCAGCAACGACCCGCGCCTCGATACGGTCTGCAGCGGCGCCGACAGCTGCCGCGAGGCCGTTCGCCAGCGCTACAAGGACGGCGCCGATTCGATCAAGATCACGGCGACCGGCGGCGTGCTGTCGATCGCGAAGTCGGGCAGCGCGCCGCAGTTCACGGACGAGGAGCTCGGCGGCCGTCATCTCGACCGCCCACGACTACGGCATGAAGGTCGCGGCGCACGCGCACGGCGCCGAGGGCATCAAGCGCGCGGTCCGCAACGGCATCGACTCGATCGAGCACGGCACCTTCATGGACGACGAGGGCATCCGCCTCATGAAGGAGAAGGGCACCCACTACGTGCCGACGATCTCCGCGGGCAAGTTCGTGTACGAGCAGGCCCAGGACCCGACCTATTTCCCCGCGATCGTGCGCCCCAAGGCGCTGGCCGTCGGCCCGCAGATCCAGGAGACCTTCGGCAAGGCCTGGAAGGCGGGCCTCACCATCATGTTCGGCACCGACTGCGGCGTCTGCGCGCACGGCGACAACGCCAAGGAGTTCGGCTACATGGTGGAGGCGGGCATGCCCGTGATGGACGCCATCCGCTCGGCGACGATCGTCCCGGCGAAGTACCTGGGAATCGACGACCGCCTCGGCAGCCTCGAGGCCGGCAAGGTCGCCGACATCGTCGCCGTGCCCGGGCGACCCGCTCGCCGACGTCCACGTCCTGGAGCGCGTCAGTCGTTCGTCATGAAGGACGGCGTCATCTACAAGCGATGAGCGCCGGCGGATCGAGGCAGTGCCCGCGCGGATTCGGCGCGGGGGACCACCCGAGCGAGCGACTAAAGTTCCGGCGGAGCGAGCGAGGGCTGAGTCCCCCGCGCCGATTCCGCGCAAGGAATCGCATGAGCACACCGTCGCCCAGCGTTGAAAAGGTCGTCATCGACGGGCCGGCCGGCGCGATCGAGGCGATGATCGAGCGCCCGCCGGGCGCGCGCGGCGACATCGTCGCCGTGTGTTGCCATCCTCACCCGCTGTACGGCGGGACGATGCAGAACAAGGTGGTCCATACGCTGGCACGCGCCTGCCAGGACCAGCGCGTGACGAGCGTGCGGTTCAACTTCCGGGGTGTCGGCGGCAGCGAGGGCAAGCACGACGATGGCGTCGGCGAGAGCGAGGACGCGGCAGCGGTGGCGGACTTCGCGATGCGGGCGACGGGTGCCGCGCACCTCTGGTCGCTGGGCTTTTCGTTCGGCGGCTTTGTCGCCTACCGGCTCGCGACACTGCGCGATGCTGAGGCGCTCGTGACGGTCGCGCCGCCCGTGCAGCGCTTCGACTTCACGCGCCTGCCCGTGCCGGCCTGTCCGTGGTTCGTGGCGCAGGGCGACGCGGACGATCTCGTCGACCATGAGCGTGTGCTCGCCTGGACGCGGAGCCTGCACCCGGCGCCGGAGGTGAAGATCCTCCGGGGCGCCGAGCACTTCTTCCACGGCCGGCTGACCGAGCTGCGCTCGCTGCTGGCCGGCTGGCTCGCCGCCCGGGTGGCCGGAAACGGCTGAAATTCCCCTGAAAAACGAACGGGGCGGCCTGGCCGCCCCGTCGCTTGTCGAACTCGAAAACGGATGCGGAGCTTCAGCCCACCATCTCGTTGAGGTTCTTGAGGGCGCGGATACGCACCTTCTTCGAGGCCGGCTTGGCCTTGATGGTCATCTTCTCGCCCGTGAAGGGGTTGACGCCCTCGCGCGACTTGGTGGCCGCCTTCTTCACGACCCGCATCTTGCACAGGCCCGGCAGCGTGAACACGCCGTTGCCCTTGAGCGACTTCTTGATCTGGTCGCCGAGCGACTCGAGCACGGCATTGACCTGCTTCTTGCTGAGGTCAGTCTTGGCAGCGACCGCCGCAACGATTTGCGACTTCGTGGGAGCCGCATTCTTTCTTCGCCATTGAGTAGTCTCCTGTGGTTCTGTCTGCGACGGGGCGATCCCGCCAAATCAATTCCGGCGCGCACCATACCACGGAAAATCCCGCTGCATAAGTGGGTCGACAGCGATTTGAAGCGGTTTTTTACGGCTCGCGCGCGGGTCGGAAATTCACTGGAGCCGGAACTCCCGTGTCAAGCGGGCGCGAATCTCCGGGCTCGCGGATGTCGCGCGCGCCCGGATCTCGATCGTGAGCGGGACGCGATGACGCACCTCGACCGGGGCGAGCCAGGTCGGACCGCCGGGTTCCTCGTGGCGGGCGAGCTCGAGCGCGTGTCGTTCGCCCGTCAGCGAAACGGTCTCGGCTTGCATGCGCTCGGCGCCGACGCGATGGCCCGGTGCATCGTCCCGGCGCTCGAGCGTGAGCACGAGCAGAGCTAGATTGCGTCTCTGCACAATGCCGTAACTGCCCGCAATCTCTGCCGGCAAGTCGGTCGTCAGCGTGAGCGCGTAGCGCAGCCGGTATGCGCCGGCTTCGACGACACCCGGATCCTGGTACGGGATTGCCGGCGGTACGGGCGCTGGATTGCCGCCGCAGGCAGTGGCCGCGAGGCCGAGGAAAACCAGGAGGGCGAGCCCGCGGGCCTGTGGCATCGATCAGGCGATCAGGATGCGCAGGGCCTGGAGCCCGACGATTGCGACGAGCGGCGAGAAATCGATGCCGCCGAGGACCGGCAATACCCGCCGCAGCGGCCCGAGCAGGGGCTCGCAGAGCACGGCGAGGAGCGCGGTTGCCGGGCTGCGGGCGCCCTGGGCGACGAAGGAGAGCAGGGCGTAGACGAAGATGAGGACGGTATAGAGCAGTGCGGTCGACAGCGCGAGCGCGCGCAGGGCCTCGACCGCGAGCGGCACGAACGGGTAGAGGGCGCCCGTGCGCATGCGGAACAGGATCAGCGTCGCCGTGAGCTGCACCGCGAGCAGGGCGATGAACGAGGCGGTATCGAAGCGCCCGACCGGCGGAAGCACGCGCCGCAAGGGCATCACGAGCCAGTTGGTCAGCGAGAGCACCGCCTGGGCGAGCGGGTTGCGGAAGTCGGCGCGCGCGAGCTGCAGCAGCACGCGCAGCAGGAATGCGTAGACCAGGAAGGTCAGCAGCGAGTCGACCAGGAAGACGAGTGCGTCCACGCCCCGATTCTAGTGCGCCGGGCAGGCGCGGTCACGGGCCTCTTTATTTCATCGCGCCCCGAACACCGCGGTGCCGATCCTGACGTGGGTCGCGCCCTCGGCGATCGCCGCCTCGAAGTCGCCGCTCATTCCCATCGACAGTGCGTCGAGGCGATGGCCGGTGGCGTTCAGCCCCTCGAGGAGCTGCCGCAGCTGCGCGAACCAGCGCCGCTGGCGCGCAGGATCCTTCTCCTCGGGAGGCAGGCTCATGAGGCCGCGCAGCCGGAGCCGCGGCAGCTCTGCGACCGCACCCGCGAGTGCGGCGAGTCCCGCGGGGGCGACACCCGACTTCGTCGACTCGTCGCCGAGGTGCACCTGGAGGCAGACGGCAAGCGGCTGCATCGATTCCGGGCGCTGCGCCGAGAGCCGTTCCGCGATGCGGATCCGGTCCACCGTGTGCACCCAGTCGAAGAGCTGCGCGGCCTCGCGTGTCTTGTTCGTCTGCAGCGCGCCGATGAAGTGGCGGCGGAAGCTGCGGCCCGCGCAGCGCCTCGAAGTGCGCGCGCGCCTCCTGCAGGTAGTTCTCGCCGAGGTCGGCGAGCCCCGCGTCGAGCGCCGACCGCACCCGTTCGAGCGGCTGCGACTTGGCGACACCGACCAGGGTGACGGTGGCGGGGTCGCGGCCGGCAGCCAGTGCCGCGACCGTGATGCGCTCCCGCACGGCAGCAACGCCGTCAGCCGGATTCTGCGGAATAGTTAACATATTGGTGTGCGGGTACCGGGGCTATACTGCCCCCGGTCCAGAAACACCGCCTCGCGGTGCGCCGGGACCTCGTGCCGTGCACCGAGCCAGGGAGTCCTGATGGCCGTCGACATTGCCCAACTCTTGGCCTTCGCAGTCAAGAACAACGCGTCTGACCTCCACCTGTCCGCGGGCGTGCCGCCCATGATCCGCGTGGACGGCGACGTCAAGCGCGTAAACATGCCAGCGCTGACGCACAAGGAAGTGCACAGCATGGTGTACGACATCATGAACGACAAGCAGCGCAAGGTGTACGAGGAGTTCTTCGAGACCGACTTTTCGTTCGAGATCCCGAACCTCGCGCGCTTCCGCGTCAACGCGTTCAACCAGAATCGCGGCGCCGGCGCCGTGTTCCGCAACATCCCGTCGCTGATCAAGTCGCTCGAGGACCTGAACGCGCCCAAGGTCTTCAAGGACCTGTGCATGCTGCCGCGCGGCCTCGTGCTGGTCACCGGCCCGACCGGCTCCGGCAAGTCCACGACGCTCGCGGGCATGGTCGACTACGTCAACGTCAACCGCCCCGACCACATCATCACGATCGAGGATCCGATCGAGTTCGTGCACGAGTCGAAGCGCAGCCTGATCAACCAGCGCGAAGTGCACCGCGACACGCTCGGGTTCAGCGAGGCGCTGCGCTCGGCGTTGCGCGAGGATCCCGACGTCGTCCTGGTCGGCGAAATGCGCGACCTCGAGACGATCCGCCTCGCGCTCACCGCGGCCGAGACCGGCCACCTCGTGTTCGGCACCCTGCACACGAGCTCGGCGGCGAAGACCGTCGACCGCATCGTGGACGTCTTCCCGGCGGCCGAGAAGGAGATGGTCCGCTCGATGCTGTCCGAGTCGCTGCGCGCGGTCATTTCGCAGACGCTGCTGAAGCGTCTCGGCGGCGGCCGCATCGCGGCGCACGAGATCATGATCGCGACGCCGGCGATCCGGAACCTGATCCGCGAGAACAAGATCGCGCAGATGTACTCGTCGATCCAGACCGGCCAGGGCGCAGGGCATGCAGACGCTCGACCAGTGCCTCACGGAAATGCTGGCCAAGGGACTCGTCTCCAAGGAAGAGGCCCGCTACAAGGCCGCCAACAAGGACACCATGTAACGGCGCGCCGCGCCGCTGGAGACAGGAATGGATCGCGAACAGTCAATCAAGCTGATGCAGGACCTCCTGCGGCGCATGGTGGACCGCAAGGGCTCGGACCTGTTCATCACCGCCGGCTTCCCGCCCGCGATCAAGATCGACGGCGAGGTGCGGCCGCAGACCGACAAGGCGCTCGCCCCGGAGCAGAGCGCCGTGCTCGTCCGCTCGATCATGAACGACCGCCAGACGCGGGAGTTCGACGCCAGCAAGGAGGCGAACTTCGCGATCGCCCCGCCGGGAATCGGCCGCTTCCGCGTCAGCGCCTTCGTGCAGCAGGGCATGACCGGCTGCGTGATCCGCCAGATCAACTCCACGATCCCGACGATCGAGGAGCTCGAGCTGCCGCCGATCCTGAAGGACATCGTGATGTCCAAGCGCGGCATCGTGATCGTCGTCGGCGCCACCGGCTCGGGCAAGTCCACGTCGCTCGCCGCGATGGTCGGCTACCGCAACGAGAAGACGCGCGGCCACATCGTGACGATCGAGGACCCGGTCGAGTACGTCCACCAGCACCGCGGCTGCGTCGTCACGCACCGCGAGGTCGGCGTCGACACCGAGAGCTGGCACACGGCGCTCAAGAACACGCTGCGCCAGGCGCCCGACGTCATCATGATCGGCGAAATCCGCGATCGCGAGACGATGGAATACGGCATCCAGTTCGCGGAGACGGGCCACCTGGTGCTGGCGACGCTGCACGCGAACAGTTCCAACCAGGCGCTCGACCGCATCATCAACTTCTTCCCGGAGGAGAAGCGCGAGCAGCTCCTCATGGACCTGTCGCTGAACATCCGCGCGCTGGTCTCGCAGCGCCTGATCCCGCGCGAGAAGACCGAGGGGCGCATCGCGGCGATGGAGATCCTGATCGGCACGCCGCTGGTGGCCGACCTGATCTTCCGCGGCGAGGTCACGAAGATCAAGGAAGTCATGGCGCGCTCGAACCGCCTCGGCATGAAGACCTTCGACCAGGCGCTGTTCGAGCTGTACGAGGCCGGCACGATCTCCTACGAGGAAGGCCTGCGGAACGCCGACTCGAAGAACGAGCTGCGCCTGCGCATCAAGCTCGAGAGCAAGCGCGAGGACCGGCTGCAGGCCGAGGCCTCCAGCACCCTGAGGATCGTCGATGAGTCCAACGACGGCAAAATCTACTAGCCCGGAAGGCGAGCAGCCGGCCGCTGCCGGGGCGGACGACGGCCGCTTCAGCATCAAGCCGCTCCTGAAGCTGATGGCGGAGAAGAAGGCCTCCGACCTCTTCTTCACGTCGAATTCGCCGGTCAAGATCAAGATCGAGGGCCTGATCTACCCGATCAACAAGCAGGTCCTGAACGCCGAGACCGTGCGCGACATCGCCTACGGCCTCATGGGCGCCGAGCAGCTCGAGCATTTCCAGAACGAGCTCGAGATCGACTTCGCGATCTCGGAGCCGGGCGTCGGCCGCTTCCGCGCCGCCGTGTTCTACCAGCGCGGCTATCCGGCGATGGTGCTGCGCTACATCAGCGTCGACACGCCGAAGCTCGACGACCTCGGCGTGCCGGACACGCTGCGCGAGCTCGCGATGCTGAAGCGCGGGCTCGTGCTGATGGTCGGCGCCACCGGGTCCGGCAAGTCGACGACGCTTGCGGCGATGATCAACCACCGCAACGAGAACACCACGGACCACATCCTGACGATCGAGGATCCGGTCGAGTTCCTGCACCAGAACCGCAAGGCGATCGTCAACCAGCGCGAGGTCGGGCTCGACACGCGCTCGTTCAGCAGGGCGCTCCGCGCCGCGATGCGCGCCGCGCCGGACGTGATCCTGATCGGCGAGATCCGCGACCGGGAGACGATGGAATCGGCGATCGCGCTCGCGGGTACCGGCCACCTCGCCATCGCGACGCTGCATGCCAACAACAGCGCCGAGACGCTCGATCGCATCATCAACCTGTTCCCGCGCGACCAGCACGCGCAGATCTTCCTCGACCTGTCGCAGTACCTGCGCGCGATCGTCTCGCAGCGCCTGGTGCGCGGGCGCAGCAACAAGCGCGTCGCCGCGGTCGAGGTGATGCTCAACACGCCGCACATCCAGGACCTGATCAAGAAGGGCGACGTCATCGCGGTCAAGGAAGCGATGCTGTCGTCCAACGAGCGCGGCATCCAGAACTACGACATGGCGCTCCTGCACCTCTACAAGGAGGGCAAGATCGACATCGAGGAGGCGCTCAACAACGCCGACTCGCGCACCAACCTCGAGGCGCGCATCAACTTCGGTTGACGCGATCGCGGCGGTGGCGCGCCGGACGGCGCGCTTCGCTCGGTCGGGAGTTCCCGCTCGCTCGGCTCCCGGCGGCGCACCGCAACGTCGCTCGTGCGCTGACGCCCGCCCGGCCGGCGCGCGCGTGAAGCGCCGCGGCGCATCGCGCGCGTGCGAGCCGTCGCGGGACCCCCGAGCGAGCGAATGCGGTCGCCGCCCTGAGCGAGCGAGGGGAGTCCCGCCGGCGAAGAACGCGCGCTTACAACGCGTTGAATACGCTCGCAGCGTCGAACACCGGCCCGTCGACGCAGACGCGCTTCATCGCCGGTCCGTCGGGCGTCTGCACGAGCACGGTGCAGCCGGCGCAGCCGCCGACGCCACAGGCCATGTTCTCCTCGAGCGACACCTGGCAGGGCACGCCGTGCCTGCGCGCGAGGGCGGCGACCGCGACCAGCATGCCGTGCGGCCCGCAGGTGAAGACCTCGACTTCGCTGCGTCGCCTTCGCCATCGAGCGACGTGAGCCAGGCATCGGCGAGCTCGGTCACGTAGCCGCGGTGGCAGCCGGGGAAGCCCGGACAGGCTTGCGAGTCGCGAGGGCACGCCAATCTCCTCGAGCAGCGGCATCGCGGCGGTCGCGCCGGCGGGCAGCCCGGGCACCGGGAGACGCGAGGCTGCGAGCTCGAACGGGAATGGCAGCTCCGAGCCCATGAGGACCAGCGGCCGGAAGCCGCCGCTGCGCCGCGAGCGCTCGGCCAGGAACACCATCGGCGGGATGCCGACGCCCCCGCCGACGAGGAGTAGCCGCGGGCGCGCCGGGTCGACGCGAAAGCCCTGGCCGATCGGGCCCGAGGCAGGACAGCGTCTCGCCGGGCTGTCGCAGCGCGAGCTCGGTGAGTCCGTGGCCGACCACCTTATAGAGGACCTCGACCCAGCCGTCGCGGGGGTCCGCACGCATGATCGAGAGCGGACGGCGCATCGGCAGGTCGGGGCCGCAGGTGAGGTGCACGAAACTGCCGGGCGTCGCCGCGGCGGCGCAGCGCGGCGCGCCGAGCCGGAGCACGTACTGGCCGCCGGGGAAGGCCCGGTGCTCGAGTACGGCGGCGTCCTCGAGGAAGATCGTGCCGCGGTGGGCGCGCTCCGCGCTCACGCGCGCGCACCGCGCGAGCATCGGCGAGCGCCGCGAGAACGGCCATGCGCACCGCCACGCCGTTCGCAACCTGGCGCCGGATCATCGACTGGGGACCGTCGGCGACCTCGGAGTCGATCTCGACGCCGCGGTTCATCGGGCCGGGGTGCATGACGATCGCCTGCGGCGCCGCGCGCGCGAGGCGGGCGGCGGTCAGCCCGAAATCGCGGTGATAGGCCGCGACGTCCACGGGCCCGCCGCCGGTGCGTTCGTGCTGGATGCGCAGCATCATCACGACGTCGGCGCCGGCGATGCCGTCATCGAGCGATTCGAAGCGCCGGCAGCCCGCGAATTCCCCGTCGACGGGCATCATCGCGCGCGGCGCGACGAGCCGGATGTCGGAAGCGCCGAGCGTCGCGAGCGCGCGGTGCGCGGAGCGGGCGACGCGCGAGCGTGCGACGTCGCCGACGATCGCGACCGAGATCCCGTCGCAGCCGCCCTTGCACTGGCGGATGGTCAGCGCGTCGAGCAGGCCCTGGGTCGGGTGCGACAGGTGAGCCTCGCCCGCCGAGACCACGGACGCATGGCCGTCCACGGCGCGCGCGACCTCGGCTTGCACGCCCGCCTCTGCGTCGCGGATCACGAAGACATCGACGCGCATCGCGAGCAGCGTGTAGACGGTGTCGAGGAGCGTCTCGCCCTTGGCGCGCGAGGAGAGCGTGATGTCGAGGTTGACGACGTCCGCGCCCTGGCGGAGGGCCGCGAGCTCGAAGGACGCGCGCGTGCGAGTCGAGGGCTCGCCGAAGAGGTTGGCGACCGTGAGGCCCGCGAGCTTGTCGCTCCGGCCGGGCGACCGCGCGAAGGCCTCGGCGCGCTCGAGCAGCGACTCGACCAGCGCGCGCGGCAGGCCGTCGAGCGTGACGAGGTGCCGCAGGCCGTCGCCCGCGTCGAACTGGGAGAACGACTGTTTCATGCCCGGGTCAGGCCCGGCTGTGCGCGCAGCCATTGCAGCAGCAGCAGGCGCGCGGCTTCGCGATCGACGTCGCCGCGTCGCACGCGCTTTGTCTTTGCCCCGCTGCGGCGGCGCTCGCGCAGGTCGTCTTCCGCCTCGCGCGACGACAGTCTTTCGTCCACCCGGTGAACCTCGATGCCGTACCGCTGCCTGAGCTCGTCGGCGAATTGCAGGGCCGCCGTCGTGATGCGGGCGTCGCGGCCGGCCATATTATAGGGAACGCCGGCGACGATCGCTGCCGGCCGCCAGTCTGCAACGCAGCGGTCGATGGCGCGCCAGTCGGGCACGCCGTCCTGGGCATCGACCGTCGCGAGTGCCTCGGCGGTGCCCGTCAGCGTATTGCCGACTGCGACGCCGATGCGCCGGAGACCGTAATCGAAGGAGAGCACCGTCCTTGCGGCCGGCGCAGCCACTGCGTCGCCCTCAGGCACGCCCCGCCTGGGTGCTGATGCGGGACAGTTCGACGCCCAGCAGCCTCGCCGCCGCGTGCCAGCGCTGCTCGAAGGGCAGTTCGAAGATCAGGGAATCGTCGCAGGGCACGGTCAGCCAGGCGTTCTGCAGCAGCTCTTCGTCGAGCTGTCCTGCCTCCCAGCCCGCGTAGCCGAGGGCCATCGCGGCAGGCGTCGGGCCTTCGCCCTTGGCCATCGCCGCGAGCACGTCGCGCGAGGTCGTCACGTGCAGCGTATCGGACACCCGCATCGTGGATTCCCAGTCGCGCGGGCCCGGGCGGTGCAGCACGAAGCCGCGGTCGCGCTGCACGGGGCCGCCCGCGAGCACGGGCATCCCGCGCAGGCGCGCGTCCTCGGTCGGAAGCGAGAGCTGGTCGAGCACTTCGGACATGCGCATGTCGAGCGGGCGGTTGATGACGAGGCCGAGTGCGCCGCGCTGGTTGTGCTCGCAGATCAGCGTCACGCTGTGCGAGAAATTGGGATCCGCGAGCGTCGGCATCGCGACCAGGAGCTGGTTGTGCAGGTAATCGCCCGTGACCATGCGCCTAGTATCGGCCCCGCGGCAGCGGGGGTCAAAGCGCGAAAAACGGGCCATTCACCTATTTTGAATTAATGCCGCGTCATTGCGCCGGCACCTCGACCGACGACCCGGTGAGTTGCCCGCCGACGAAGCGCCACTCGTAGGCGAAGCGCAAGCACGTCGTACCGGGCGGCGAGGTCCTCGGGAAAGGCCTCGAACGGCGTCGCGAGCTTCAATATGTCCATTGCGGCGCGGTCCAGCTCGCCGTGGCCGCTGGAGCGGCGGACATCGGCCCGCACCAGGCCGCCGCTCGAGGCGAGCACGACCTCGACGACCGGATTGCCGGACAGCTTGCTGCGCCGCGCGGCGTTCGGGAAGTTGACGGTGCCGACCTGCTCGATGCGGCGTTTCCAGCCGTCGAGGTACACCGCGACTTCGGAGAGCCGCGTGTTGGGCGTGACGAGCAGTTCGCGGCGCGGCGCTCCCTTCAGCTGCAATTCGGCATCCGAATCGCTGCCCGCGAACGGCGACGAGGCGCCCGCGAAGGTCTCGAGCGGCAGCACGGCGGGCGACATGCGCGGGTCGGACTCGGCCGCGACGAACCGGGGCTCGCCGCCGCGGCCGGCGAGCAGCTCGCCGTCGCCGCCGGTCTCGCCCTCGGGCGAGGGCAGCTCCTGGCCGCCTTCCGGCGCGCCGGGGAGGGTCTCGGCGCCGCTGCCGGCCATCGGGCGTCGCGTCTGGCCGTCGGGCGAGTTGCCGCTGCCCTGCTGCGTGCGTTCCGCGAGGTAGTTGGCCTTGTCGTTGCGCAGGCTGTCGGGCAGCGAGTTGCTGACGAGCATGACCTCGAGTGTCGGGACGGTGCCGGTGTCCGCGGCAGGCGGCGCAAAGCTGATGCCCAGGATCACGATGAGGTGGAAGAGGGCGGCGAGGAACAGCGTGACCGTCAGGCGGTCGCCGGATCCGGGCCCGGGCGGGATGCCCCTGGCGCGCATCAGCGCCGCGCGAGCCGCGCCAGCACGGCGTCGATCAGCATGCCGCCCACGTCGTGTCCGTGCTTCGCCTCGATCTCGCGGATGCCGGTCGGGCTCGTGACGTTGATTTCGGTGACGAAGCCGCCGATGACGTCGAGGCCGACGAACAGCATGCCGCGCTCGCGCATCACCGGCCCGATCCGCGAGGCGAGCCAGCGGTCGCGCTCGGTCAGCGCGCGACTCTCGGCCGTCGCGCCGGCCGCGAGGTTGCCGCGGTGGTCGCCGGCCGCCGGCATGCGCACCAGCGCATGCGCCACCGGTTCGCCGTCCACCAGCAGGATCCGGGCGTCGCCGCTGGTCGCGATCTCCGGCAGGTGACGCTGGGCGATCGCGTAACGGCGGCCGCTGTCGGTCAGGGTCTCGAGCACCACGCGCGCGTTGGCATCGCCCCGCCCGACCACGAAGATCGAGCGCCCGCCCATGCCGTCGAGCGGCTTGAACACGGCCTTGCCGTGCTCGTCGAGGAAGGCCTCCATCGCCGCCATGTCGCGCGTGATGAGGGTCGGCGCGCAGCAGTCGGGGAACCAGGCGGTGTAGGCCTTCTCGTTCATGTCGCGCAGGCCCTGCGGCCGGTTCACGACCAGTGCGCCCGCCTGCTCCGCGCGCTCGAGCAGGTAGGTGGAATAGATGTATTCCATGTCGAACGGCGGGTCCTTGCGCATCAGCACCGCGGTGCCGGCGCCAAGCTCGCGCACGGCCGGGTCGCCGGTGCGGAACCAGGCCTTGCCGTCGCCGACGACCTCGAGCGGCGTGAGCCGCGCGAACGCGCGCCCGTCGCGCGCCCAGAGATCGCCCTGGCCGAAGACGAGCGTCTCGCAACCGCGGCGGGCCGCGGCCTTCAGCATCGCGATCGTCGAGTCCTTCGCCGGCTTGATGGTCTCGAGCGGGTCCATCAGCACGGCGAGGCTGGGTCGGGTCGCCATCAGGGGTTCTCCGGCCGATTGGCGGGAATGTGACGCGGATACTGCACGTCGGGGGGGCTTGTCATAGTACACCTGTAACTCGTCCCGACCGCCCGTGCGGTCGCAGGTCCGGCATGGCGGCCGGGTGGACCGATATGTTAAAAGAGGGTCGCCCCCGGAGGAACCCGATGGAAAGTGCAGCGGCCGTTAGTGACGGGCTCCGCCTGAGCGGACTGAAAGTGCTCGTCATCGACGACAGCAAGACGATCCGCCGTACGGCGGAGACGCTGCTGGCCAAGGAAGGCTGCGAGGTCTTCACGGCGGTGGACGGCTTCGACGCGCTTTCGAAGATCGCCGACCACCAGCCGGACATCGTGTTCGTGGACATCATGATGCCGCGCCTGGATGGCTACCAGACCTGCTCGCTGATCAAGCACAACAAGGTGTTCCGCTCGATTCCGGTCATCATGCTGTCCTCCAAGGACGGGCTGTTCGACCGGGCGCGCGGACGCATCGTCGGCTCCGAGCATTACCTGACCAAGCCGTTCACGCGCGACGAGCTGCTGTCCGCCATCGAGCGGCACGTCAATCGGGAATGACCGGACCGGGAGAATTGCCATGGCGCTCATCCTGATCGTCGACGACTCGCCGACCGAGGTGTTCCAGATGCGCCGCATGCTGGAAGACCACGGCTTCGAGACCGAGGGCGCCGCGGACGGGGCGGAGGGCATCCGCAAGGCCCGCGAGATCCGGCCCGACCTCATCCTGATGGACATCGTGATGCCGGGCGTGGACGGTTTCCGCGCCACGCGCACGCTCGCGAACGACCCGGCGACACGCAAGATCCCCGTGATCATGGTCTCGAGCAAGAGCCAGGAGACCGACCGCATCTGGGGCATGCGCCAGGGCGCCGTCGATTACCTCGTGAAGCCGGTGACGCCTGCGCAGCTCGTGGAGAAAGCGCAGGCTGCGCTGCTCACGGACTGACCGGATGCAGGCTGAGCCGACCCTGAGGGCCCTGCGCGACCGGCCATTCGAGCTGTTGCTGGCACTGGAGAAGCGCGCGCGTGACATCGCGGCGGGCGCGCGCGAGGGTGCCGCGGCCCAGGAATGGATCGGCGTGGCGTTCCGGATGGGGGGCGAGACCTTCCTGGTCGAGCGGGACGAGGCGCGCGAGGTCATGGGCGTGCCGGTGCCGATCACCCGGGTGCCCGGCGCGCGGCGCTGGATACTCGGGCTCGCGAACGTGCGCGGGCAGCTCCTGCCCGTGATCGACCTGAAGCAGTACCTGGGCAGCGGCGAGATCGTTGCGGGCAGGAACACGCGCGTGATCGTGGTCAACCACCGCGAGATCCCGGCGGGCCTCGTGGTCGACGAGGTGCTGGGTTTCCGGCGATTCGCGGAACGCGAGTTCACGGCGGAGTCGCCGCCGACGATAATCCGCTGTGAGCACTACCTCGCCGGGTCGTTCCGGCGCGGCAGCGAGGCCTGGCCGATCCTGAGCCTGCGGACGCTGGTGGAAAGCCCGGCGTTCCTGCACGGCACGCACTGAGGCCGGGGAGATGGGGAACTGAGATGGTGAATGCGCCCGAACGGTTTGCGATAGCGAGGTGGATGCCCGCGCTGCTCGTGGGCGGCCTCGTCGCGTCGCTCGCGGCCGCGCTGCTGGTCACGCTCGCGAGCCGCGCCGAGAACGCGGATCGCGGCTACCGCGAGCACCTGTCCGAGCTCACCGTGCTGGCGGGCGCCATGCCCGCGCAGGCCGCCGCCGCCGCCCGCGGCGACGCGGAAGCATTCGGGCGGCTTGCTGCTTCGCGCGCGAACGCTCGAGCGCGTGCTGGCCGAGATCGACGAGGGCCGTTCGCCGTTCGCGGCGCTGTCTTCCGAAAGCGCGCGCCGACTCGGCGGCGAGCCCGGGTGGAACACGCTGCTCGACGATTCGCAGCAGGTACTCGGAGCGAGCGAGGTCGCAGGCGAGCTGCGCAAGTCCGCGGCCGAGTCGCGCGCGATCCTCGGGCGCGTGCTGGCGGCGACCGGCAATGCCGTGTCGGCGCCGGGCGGCCTGCCGGCGATGCGCGTGCTCCCGCGCTTCGAGACCGTCGCCCAGCGCACCGGCGACGACCTCGCGCAGCTCGAGGCCGCGCTGAACCCGGCCGAGGTCACGCAGCGCATCACCGAGAACACCGCGCTGCTCGCGCAGTTCCTGGCCGGGCTCGCCGGCGCGGACAAGACGGCCGGCGTGCCCGCCATCGAAGGCGAGGCGGCGACCCGGCTTGCCGAGGTGCAGGATGCCTTTGCGGCGTTCGAGCAGAAGCTGCAGGGAACGCTGGAGCGGGCCGCGGCGCTCGCGGCCGCGCAGCGCGCGGCTGCGGACCTCGGCACTGCCGCCGACCGGCTCTCGAAGTCGCTCGAGTCGCAGACCGCCTCGAAAGCCGGCGGCCTCTCGGGCTCGGTCCTGGCGCTCGTCGCGATCGCGATTGCCGCATTGTGCTTCGCAGGCGCGCTCTGGGCCTGGGCCTCCCAGGCGGGCATGCGGCGGGTCGCCAGCCTCGAGTCCGAGCGCAACCGGCGCAACCAGGATGCGATCCTGCGGCTGCTCGACGAGATGTCCAGCCTCGCTTCGGGCGACCTGACCGTGCAGGCGACGGTCACCGACGACATCACCGGCGCGATCGCGGACTCGATCAACTACGCGATCGAGGCGCTGCGCGAGCTGGTCGCGACGATCAACGACACGGCCATGCAGCTCGACCAGGCGGCACGCCAGACGCAGGCGGCGGCAGGCCATCTCGCCAAGGCGAGCGTCGCGCAGTCGCGGCAGGTGGCCGCCGCGACCGACGCCGTCGGCGCGATGGCCGCGTCGATCGAGGAAGTCTCCGGCAATGCCGAGCGCTCGGCCGACGTCGCGCGCCACGCGGTGGACGTCGCCCACAAGGGCGGCGACGCGGTGCGCCGCACGATCGACGGGATGAACGCGATCCGCGAGAACATCCAGGACACGTCGAAGCGCATCAAGCGCCTCGGCGAGAGTTCGCAGGAGATCGGCAACATCGTCGAGCTGATCAACGACATCGCCGAGCAGACCAACATCCTCGCGCTGAATGCCTCGATCCAGGCCTCGATGGCCGGCGAATCCGGCCGCGGCTTTGCCGTCGTCGCCGACGAGGTGCAGCGGCTCGCCGAGCGTGCGGGCCACGCGACGCGCCAGATCGAGGTGCTGGTGCGCACCATCCAGTCCGACACCAACGAGGCCGTCGTCTCGATGGAGCGCACCACGACCGACGTGGTGGGCGGCGCGCTCCTGGCGGAGAACGCGGGCGCCGCGCTCGGCGAGATCGAGGGCGTCTCCAACCAGATCGCCCAGCTCGTGCAGAACATCTCGGCGAGCGCACGGCAGCAGGCGGCGACCTCTTCGCACATCTCGCGCACCATGCAGGTGCTGCGCGAGATCAGCCAGCAGACCGCCGACAACACCAGCGCGACCTCGACGGCCATCGGGCGGCTCGCCGACATGTCCGCGCAGCTGCGCAAGTCGGCGGCGGGATTCCGCCTGCCGCAGCTGCTGCCGGCGGCGGTCGGGCGCAAGATCAAGCCTGCACCGGCGCCCGCCGCCGCGGAGAACGCGGAGACACGGCGCGCCGCGAGCGGCGCGGGCTAGGAATTCCCGAGCCATGGCTGGCTTCCCCTCGGTCAACGAGCAGGCACTGCACCTCGTCGCGCGCGAGTTGTCCGCGACGCTGAACGACGTGCGCATCGCGCTCGAGGCTGCGGCCGAGACGCCTGCCGACAAGACTCACTCGGCCAAGGTCGCCGAGCTCATGCGCGGGGCGCGCGGCGTGCTGCGCGTCGTCGAGGTCTACGGTGCGGCGCTGCTCGCCGAGGAAATGGAGCAGACCTCGCGCTGGCTCGCCGGCAGCGAGACGGACGCGCGCCAGTTCGTGGACGGCCTGGATGCGCTGATGCGCGCGAGCGTGCAGCTTCCGACCTACCTCGAGCGCGTGCTGGGCGGCGGGCGCGACCTCGCGCTCGTGCTGTTGCCGCTGCTCAACGACCTGCGCGCGGTGCGCGGCGCACCGCTGCTTTCCGAGGGCACGCTGCTCTCGCTCAACCTGAGTTCCGAGAAGGCGCCGGCCGCGCCGGGCGCCGGCACGCCGGAGGCGAGGCTGACGGTGATGCAGTGGGCGCGACGCCTGCGGCCCAGGTTCCAGGCGGGGCTGCTCGGGCTCATCCGCGGCGACGGCGACGACCGCGGCCTGCTCGCGCTCTCCGAGGTCGCGAACCACATGGAGTCGGTGGCGACGACGGCGCCGCTCTACCAGCTCTGGTGGGTGACCGGTGCGCTGCTCGATGCGCTGCGGGCCGGCGGGCTCGAGTCCAGCGTGACCATCAAGCGCCTGCTCGGCCACGCGGACCGGGAGCTGAAGCGCCTCTACACGGACGGGCGAGCAGGCCTATGCCGGCGCGCCGCCGATCGAGCTGCTCAACAACCTGCTCTTCTACGTCGCGCGGGCGACGGCGAGCGGCGTGCGCATCGACGCGGTGAAGAGCTCGTTCCGCCTCGGCGAGCTGCTGCCGGTCGACGAGTCGGTCGAGCAGGAACGCGAGTCGCTGTCCGCGCCGTCCGTGCGCCTGATGCGCACCGTGGCGGCGGCGATCAAGGAGGATCTCGGCCGCGTCAAGGACGCGCTCGATCTCTATACCCGCAAGGGCGGGCCGCCGGAGGAACTCGCGCCGCAGGTCGACCTGCTCAAGAAGATCGGCGACACGCTCGCGGTGCTGGGCCTCGGCTCGGTGCGCGAGCAGGTGCAGGGCGAGCTCTCGCGCCTCGCCGACATCATCGCGCGCCGCGCGCCTGCCGAGCAGGACACGCTCATCGAGATCGCCGCGACGCTGATCGGCGTCGAGGACGGCCTCGACGACGCGCTCGTGCGCCTCATCATGCCCCCGGGCGCGCCCGCGCCAGGGGTGGAGACGGACCCGGACTTCCGCCAGGTCACGGAGACCGTGCTGCGCGAGTGCATCGTGAACCTCGCGCGCATCAAGGAATTGCTCGGGCAGTCGCTCGACCCGACCGCGGAGCCGGCCGGGCTCGACGCGGCGCCCGCGCTCGCGCGCGGCATCACCGCGGGCCTGCTGCTGCTCGGCCGCAACCGCGCGATGGAGGTGATGCGCCGCATCGGCGACCACGTTTCGACGCTGCTCGGCCCGGGCAGCCTGTCGCGCAACGACGAGTACATCGACCGCCTCGCGGACGCGATCGTCGGCATCGAGTACTACATGGAAACGCTGCAGGCGGGCCGCGGCGATCCCTGGTACATGCTCGACAACGCCGAGCGCTGCCTGGTCGCGCTCGACGGCCTGCGCGCCGCGGCACCCGGCGCGGCTGCGCGCGTGCCGGAACCCCGGCCGGTGCCGCAGCCGCCCGCCGCGCGGCCCGAACGCGATGCGACCGGGCTGCGACCGGCCGTGGATCCGGAGCTGCTCGCGCTCTTCATCGAGGAGGCCGGCGAGGAAATTGCGACGATCGGCCGCCTGTTCCCGCTCTGGGCCGAGAACCCGTCGGATCGCGAGTCGCTGACGCGGGTTCGCCGCGCCTTCCACACGCTGAAGGGTTCGGGGCGCGTCGTCGGCGCTCGCCGCATCGGCGACTTTGCCTGGTCGATCGAGAACCTGCTGAATCGGGTCATCGACGGCACGCTCGATCGCTCGGGCCCGATGCTCGCGACGCTCAGGGAGTCGGTCGCCGTACTGCCGGCGCTGGTCGGTGAGCTCGAGGGGCGGGGGAGCGAGGTCGCGGGCCTCGCCGAGCTTGCCGCGCGCCTGGAAACCCATGCCGCCGGCCCGGCCGGTCCTGCCGCGAGAGCGGGAGCGACGCCGCCCGCGCCGGAACCGACGCTGGTGCTGAAGCAGCCGGGCGTGTTCGCGGAGACCGAACGCATCGACCTGGCCGACCTGAAGCCGGCGCAGGCGCCGGTCGCAGCGCCGGAGCCGATGCCCCCCGAGCCGGAGCCGGAGCCGCCCGTCGACGATGCCTGGCTGGGCCGGCCGGCGGCTTATGCCGAGGGCGGCGATTCCTCGCTGCAGGAGATCTACCAGAAGGAGGTGCAGAGCCACCTCGAGGTGATCCGCACGTACCTGCGGCACGCCTGGCTCGCCGTGGGCACGCACACGGTGACCGAGGATCTCTACCGCGCCTGCCACACGCTGCGCGGGGCCTCGCGCACGGCGAACATCCGCCACAGCGTCCGGCTCGCCGAGCCGCTGCACAAGTGGCTGCGGCGCATGTTCGACCACGACCGGCCCTTCGACGAGGCGGGGCTCGCCGTGCTCGCGGACTGCGTGGTCGGCTTCGAGGACGTGCTCGCGGCCGTCCATGAAGACACCGGCCACTTCACCAATCTCGAACGCCTGGTGAAGCGCGTCGAACAGCAGGATTCGGCGCTCGAGAAGCGGCTCGCGGAAGAACCGCCCCAGATGGCCGTGTCCCAGGAGATCGCACCCGCGCCGCCGCCGCCGCCGCCGCCCGTTGCGCCGCCGCCGGAGGCGCCGCCGCGCCTCTCGCTCGACGCACTGCTCACCGCGAATCCTGCAGTCGCGCCGGAACGCGACGTCCATGGCCTGCTGCCGAAGCCGCCGACGGCGACGGGCATCGAAGGCCGTCCGCCTTACCTCGCGCCGGCCGAGACGCCCGCGCCGCCCGAGTCCGCGCACGCGCCGCAAGCCGATGCGGCACCGGAGCCCGCGGGCCAGGGCAACGACTACGACCCGGAAGTTGCTTCGATCTTCAGCGAGGAAGCGACCGAGCTGCTCGAATCCGCGGATGGCGCGGTCGGTTCGCTCAGGCTCGAGCGCGGCAACCGGGAGTACGTGACCGAATTGAAGCGCGTGCTGCATACGCTGAAGGGCGGCGCGCGCATGGCTGGAATCTCGGCCATGGGCGACCTGAGCCACGAACTCGAGTCGCTCGTGATCCGCCTCGGCGACGAGGCGATCGGGCTCGACGACCGGCTGCTGGAAGTCGTGCAGGCGAGCCTGGACGAGCTCGCGCGCATGCGCGATTTCGTCGGCGCCGGCCGCCCGGTCGAGCCGGCACGCGATCTCGTGACGCGCATCCGCCTGGTGGCGAAGGGCGGGTGCGGCAGCGGCCGCGCCGGCCGCCGCGCTGCCCGCGCCGCGCCGCCCGCACCCGTGGTCGCGCCGCCGCCCGCGGAGCCCGCGGCAGCGGTGGCCGCCGAGGATTCCGGGCCGGAAGCACTTTCCGCGCCGCCCGAACTGGAGGAGCGCCCGGCAACCCCGGCGCCCGCGGGACCGCCCGTGCGCGACGCGAGCGCCGACCGTTCGGAAGTCGCGCGCGTGGACGCCGACCTGCTCGACAACATGCTGAACGTCGCGGGCGAGGTCAGCATCTACCGCGCGCGGCTCGAGCAGCAGGTGTCGTCGATCGATTTCAACCTCGCCGAGCTCGGCCGCGTGGTGCAGCGCCTCAAGGACCAGCTGCGCAAGCTCGAGATCGAGACCGAGGCGCAGATCCTGCACCGCCACGTGGATTCGGGCGCCCGGCGCGACGATTTCGATCCGCTCGAGCTCGACCGCTACTCCTCGATCCAGCAGTACTCGCGCGGGCTGGGGGAAACCTCCTCCGACGTCGCGAGCCTGCAGGGACTGCTCGCCACGCAGACGCGCGAGGTGCAGAACCTGCTCGGCCAGCAGGGCCGGATCGTCTCCGAGCTGCAGGGCGGCCTGATGCGCACGCGCATGGTGCCGTTCCAGCGCCACGTGCAGCGCCTGACGCGCATCGCGCGCCAGGCGGCGGCCGAGACCGGCAAGAAGGTCGAGGTGCGGATCGGCGGTGCCGCCGGCGAACTCGACCGGCAGGTGCTCGAGCGCATGCTCGCGCCGT
This sequence comes from uncultured Gammaproteobacteria bacterium, assembly GCA_963823415.1. Lineage (GTDB taxonomy): Bacteria > Pseudomonadota > Gammaproteobacteria > Steroidobacterales > Steroidobacteraceae > SCUD01. The sequence goes on from CAWGLJ010000005.1 coordinate 115,352, forward strand.
TCGAGCACATGCTCCGGAACGCGATCGTGCACGGCATCGAGCTGCCCGCGGCGCGCGTCGCGGCCGGCAAGGACGAGACGGGCGTCATCGACGTGACGCTGAAGCGCGAGGGCTCCGAGGTGGTCATCACCGTCGCCGATGACGGCGCGGGCGTGAACCTCAAGCTGGTGCGCGACCGGGCGGTCGCGCTCGGCCTCATCACGCCGAAGCAGGAGCTGTCGGACGAGCAGGCGCTCCAGCTCATCCTCGAGCCCGGTTTCTCGACCGCCGGCAAGGTCACGCAGTCGGCGGGCCGCGGCGTCGGCATGGACGTCGTCGCGACCGAGATCAAGAAGCTGGGCGGTTCGCTCTACACGGAAACCTGGGCCGGCAAGGGCACGAAGTTCACGGTGCGCCTGCCGTTCACGCTCGCAATCAGCCAGGCGCTGGTGACGCGCGTCGGCGACGAGCTCTATGCGCTGCCGCTGCCGACGGTCGAGGGCGTCGTGCGCGTGCCGCGCTCGGAAGTCCTGCGCCACCTCGCGGAGGAGGCGGCCGGCTTCGAGTACGGCGGGCAGAAGTACCGCTTCCAGCACCTCGCGTCCTTCGTCGGCGGGATCGCGTCAACGGCGCCGGAGCACGACGTTGCGGTGCCCGTGATCCTGGTCCGCGCGGGCGAGCACTCGACGGCGATCGTGACCGACGAGCTGATCGGCAGCCGCGAGATCGTCGTGAAGACGGTCGGGCCGCAGATCTCCGGCATCCGCGGCATTTCGGGCGCGACCATCCTCGGCGACGGGCGCATCTGCATCATCCTCGACGTCGGCGCGCTGGTGCGCTCCGAATGGCGCCACAAGCCGGCCTCGGAAACCCACGTCCCGCTCGCGCCGGCGCAGGCGGACCGCCGCATCTTCGCGCTGGTCGTCGACGACTCGATCACCGTGCGCCGCGTGACCCAGCGGCTGCTCGAGCGCAACGGCATGCGGGTGGTCACGGCCAAGGACGGGCTCGAGGCGGTCTCGGTGCTGCAGGACGAGGTGCCGGACGTGATCCTGCTCGACATCGAGATGCCGCGCATGGACGGTTACGAGGTCGCCTCGCACGTGCGCAACGACGCGAGGCTCAAGGACGTGCCCATCGTCATGATCACCTCGCGCGTCGGCGAGAAGCACCGCGCCCGCGCGATCGAGCTCGGCGTCAACGAGTACCTCGGCAAGCCCTACCAGGAGGGCCAGCTCCTGCAGGCGATCGAGCCGCTGGTGCGGCGGGCGGCGACGTGAGCGAGGAGACACGAACTCTACGGCCTGCTGGTGCCGCTGCTCGACGAGCGCCTGCTGGTGCCGCGCGCCTGCGTCGCCGAGGTCACGAGCTTCCAGCCGCTGCAGGAGATGCCGGGCGCCCCGCCGTGGTACCTCGGCATCCAGTCCTGGAACGGGCGCGGCGTGCCGGTCGTGTCCTTTGAAGGCGCCTGCGGCAAGCGCATCCCGGTCATCGGCGGACGCACGCGCATCGTGATCTTCACCTGCCTCGGCCAGAAGCTGCCGGCCGGGCACTTCGGCATCGCGACCCAGGGTTTCCCGCAGCTCGTGCGCGTGAGCCCGCAGGTGATCGCTGCCGACAACTCGCGCGCCTTTCCGGAGCGCTCGCCGGTGCTGTGCCAGGTGCGCATGGTCAACGAGCTGCCGCTCGTCCCCGACCTCGAGCGCCTCGAAGAGATGATCGCCGACGAGACGACGGTTACCGCCGCCTGAAGAAGGGGACGCACCCCTTTTTTGTGCGGGGCCGCGTATCTAACTGGCTTTGGCGACAGAAAAAGGGGTGCGTCCCCTCTAGAGATCCCCCGCCACCGACTGCAGCACCGCCAGCGCGGCGATGGCCGCGGTCTCGCTGCGCAGAATTCGGGGCCCCAGCCGGCAGGCGCGATAACCCGCCGCGAACGCCGCTGCCCGCTCGCCGTCGTCGAGGCCGCCCTCCGGCCCGACCAGCAGCTCGATGGAACCGGCGCCGGCGGCCTCCGCCGCGAGCGAGGTGTCCGATTCCGGCGCGAGGAGCAGGCGACGCGCCGCGCGCGCCGGCGCCGCGAGATGCGCCGCGAGCGTGACCGGTTCTGCGACCTCCGGCACGCGCGCGCGCCCGCATTGCTCGCAGGCCGCGATGGCGATGCCGCGCCAGTGCGCCAGCTTGCGGGCGCCGCCCGCGGCGTCGAGCCGGACGACGCTGCGCGACGTCGCCACCGGCCGTATCGCCGCGACGCCGAGCTCGGTCGCCTTCTGCAGCACGAGGTCCATGCGCTCGGTGCGCGCGATGCCCTGCACCAGCGTCACGGCAAGCGGCGACTCGGCACGCGCGGCGGTGCGCCCCGTGACCTCGGCCTCGACCGTGCCGCGCCCGAAGGCGGCGATTCGCGCCGGGTAGTCCGCTCCGTCGCCGTTGAACAGGGTCACGGCATCGCCGACGCCGAGACGCAGCACGCGCGTCACGTGGGCCGCGGCCGTCGCCTCGAGGCGCACGTGGGCGCCCGGGCTGAGCGCGGCCTCCACGTGCACGCGGATCAGGCGCATGCGGCGTCCAGGGCGCCGCGCGCGACGCCGGCGAGCCAGTCGATTTCCTCCGGCTGGATGACGTAGGGCGGCATCAGGTAGATCACGTTGCCGATCGGGCGCAACAGGGCGCCCTGGCCGAGCGCGTACTCGTACGCGCGCAGCCCGCGCCGCTCGCGCCAGTCGTAGCGCTCGCCGCGCGCGCGGTCGCTTCACGAACTCGACCGCCGCGATCATCCCGGTCTGCCGCACCTCGGCGACGTGCGGGTGGTCCGCGAGCGGCGCGAGCGCCTCGCCGATGCGGCGGGCGAGCACGCGGTTGGCCGCGATCACGTCGTCGTCGCGGAAGATCGCGAGCGTCGCGAGCGCGGCCGCGCAGGCGATCGGGTTGCCGGTGTAGCTGTGCGAGTGCAGGAAGGCCGTGAGCTTCAGGTAGTCGTCGTAGAACGCCTGGTACACGGTCTCGGTCGTGACCACGACGGACAGCGGCAGGTAGCCGCCGGTGAGCCCCTTCGACAGGCACAGGAAATCCGGCCGGATGCCCGCCTGCTCGCAGGCGAATAGGGTGCCGGTCCGACCGAAGCCGACCGCGATCTCGTCGGCGATGAGCAGCACGCCGTGGCGGTCGCAGGCCTCGCGCAGGAGCGTCAGGTAAACCGGGTGGTACATGCGCATGCTGCCGGCGCATTGCACGAGCGGCTCGACGATGACCGCGGCCACCTCGTCCGCGTGCCGGGCGAGCGTCGCCTCCATCGCGGCGAACATCCTGCGGCTGTGGGATTCCCAGCTCTCGCCCGGCTCGCGCGCGTGGCAGTCGGGCGAGGGGACGGTGATCACGTCCATGAGCAGCGGTTGGTAGACCTGCTTGTAGAGTTCGACGTCGCCGACGGCGAGCGCGCCGAGCGTCTCGCCGTGATAGCTGTTCGACAGCGTCACGAACCGGCGCTTGTTCGGCCGTCCGACGTTCTGCCAGTAGTGGAAGCTCATCTTGACGGCGACCTCGATCGCCGCCGAACCGTTGTCGGCGTAGAAGCAGCGCGTGAGGCCGGCTGGCACGATGCGAACGAGCGATTCGGAGAGTTCCAGCACCGGCTGGTGCGTGAAGCCGGCGATCAGCACGTGCTCGAGCCGCTCGACCTGCGCCTTCACCGCCGCGTTGATGCGCGGATTGGCATGGCCGAAGATGTTGACCCACCAGGAGCTGATGGCGTCGAGGTAGCGCTGGCCCTCGAAGTCGTAGAGCCACACGCCCTCGCCGCGGGCGATCGGCACCAGCGGCAGCCGCTCGTGGTCCTGCATCTGCGTGCAGGGATGCCAGACGACCGCGAGGTCGCGGGCCGCGATCTCGGCGTTTTTCGGGCCTGCCTTCACGCGGCGAGTGTATGCGATTGGAAGCGCCCGATGGCGCGGGCTAAGCTCCCGGAATGACATCGCTGACAGTCGCCATGGGCTTCGTTGCCGGCGCGCGCACGGCCCCCTCGCCGAACTGCGATGCGCGGCCCGGCGGCCTGTCGCCCGGGCTCATCGTCGTGCACGGCATCAGCCTGCCGCCCGGCCGCTTCGGCGGGCCGTGGATCGAGCGGCTGTTCATGAACACGCTGCCGCCGGACCAGGATCCCTATTTCGCGACCATCCAGCACCTGCGCGTTTCTTCGCATGTGCTGATCGCCCGGGACGGCGCGCTTACTCAATACGTCCCCTTCGACGAGCGCGCCTGGCATGCGGGGACCTCGCACTGGCGCGGCCGCGACGCCTGCAACGACTTCTCGATCGGCGTCGAGCTGGAAGGCGCGGACGACGTTCCCTATGACGACCGGCAGTACGAGGCGCTCGCGGAGCTCGTCGCGGCGCTGCAGCGCGCCTATCCCTCGCTGGCCGACGGGTGGATCGCAGGCCACAGCGACATTGCACCCGGGCGCAAGACCGACCCGGGTCCGGCGTTCGACTGGCGGCAGCTCGAGCGTGCCATCCGCGGCCGTGGCGCCGCGTTCCGGCGCGAGGTGCTCGCCTGAGCCTGCGCGTCGCGTGCCTTGCGCTCGCCCTCGGCCTGCTCGCGGCCTGCGCGCGGGAACAGGTCGCGCCGCCGCGCGAGCGTATCGTCAGCCTCGCGCCGAATCTCACCGAGATGCTGTTCGCCGCCGGCGCCGCCGGCCAGGTCGTCGCCGTCAGCGCGTACAGCGACTTTCCCGACGCGGCCAGGGTCCTGCCGCAGATCGGTGACGCCTTCCGCCTCGACTACGAGGCGATCGTCGCGCTGGCGCCGACCGTCGCCGTGGTCTGGGAGACCGGCACGCCGGCCGGCGTCGCCGAGCGCCTCGAAGGCCTCGGCATTCGCGTCGTCAGCATCCCCACGCGCAGCCTCGACGACATCGCGACCGGCATCGTCACGCTCGGCGAGCTCGCCGGCACCCGGCCAGTGGCGGAGCAGGCGGCGCAGGATTATCGCGCGCGCATCGCGGCGCTCCGCGCGCGCTATCGCGGTCGGCCGGTGGTGCGCGTCTTCGTGCAGATCGACGACGTGCCGCTCTACACCGTGGGCGGTCCGCACCTCATCACGGAAATCCTGGGACTCTGCGGCGGGGAGAACGTGTTCGCCGATGCCGACGCGCAGGCGCTGCCCGTGGACCTCGAGTCGGTCCTCGCACGCGCGCCGGAGGTCATCCTCTCGACGGACACCGATGAACCGGCGCCGTATTGGGAGCGCTTCGGGACGCTCGTCGCGGTCGCACGCGGCAATCTGTACCAGTCGAATGGAGACCTGCTGGCGCGGCCGAGCTCGCGCATCGTGGAGGGCGCCGCGGACGTCTGTGCGCGCCTCGACGAGGCGCGCGCGAAACGGAAATAGAGGAAATAAAGGGGACAGTCACCTTTATCGGAATGGCGTGCCAATGATCGGCGGCCGTCAGCGATAAAGGTGACTGTCCCCTTTAATTTCCGTTTATTTCCGCCGATCGTGCTTCCAGAGCACTTCGCTGCCGTTCTCGTGGCGCGCCAGCACGCGGGCGAGCACGAACAGGAGATCGGACAGCCGGTTCAGGTACTGGAGCGGTTCCGGCGCGACGTCCTGCGCGCGCGCCAGCGTCCAGGTGCGCCGCTCCGCGCGGCGGCAGATCGCGCGCGCGAGATGGCAGGCGGCGGCCGCCGGACCGCCGCCCGGCAGGATGAATTCCTTGAGCGGCGGCAGGCGGTCGTTGAAGGCGTCGAGCGCGTCCTCGAGCGCCTGCACCTGGGCCGCCCCGATCGCGCGGTGGCCGGGGATGCACAGCTCGCCGCCGAGGTCGAACAGCTCGTGCTGCACGCGCGTCAGGAGCTCCGCCACGTCGGCCGGGAGGCCAGGCACGGCGAGCAGCACGCCGAGCGCGCTGTTCGCCTCGTCCACGCAGCCATAGGCCTCGACCCGCGGGTCGTCCTTGGGCACGCGGGTCCCGTCGCCGAGGCCGGTCGTGCCGTCGTCGCCCGTGCGCGTGTAGATCTTCGACAGGCGATTGCCCACGTGCCTCCTTACCGGAACTCGTAGCGCAGCGCGCCGAAGAAGCTCTGGCCCATCGTGTTGTACCCGCTTGCCAGCTCGTAATCCTCGTCGAACAGGTTCTCCGCTCGCGCGACCAAAGTAAAGCGTTCGCCGAGCGCGATCTTCGCCTGCAGGTTGGCGAGCCAGTAGGCGGGCAGCACCGTCTGGCTGGGGAAGCCGAAGTCGCGACGCTCGCCGGCATAGAGCACGTCCATGCCGATCTCGTGGGCGCCGAAACGGCGCGAGAGCGCCGCCGAGTAGTTCTCGCGAGCGCGCCGCAGCAGGCGAGCGTCCGTCGTGCGGTCGCGGGGGTCCTGGAAAGTCGCGGTGGCGCGCGCCGCCCAGGCCTCGCCCTCGTAGCGCCAGGCGGCCTCGAGCCCCTCGATGCGCGCCTCCGCGACGTTACGGTTCTCGCCGTCGAAGGTATTCGGGTCGGTCACCACGAATTCGATCATCTCGTCGATGTCGTTGCGGAACACCGACAGCGAAATGGACTGCCGTTCGCCGATCGCCTGCCGCCAGGAGACCTCGAGGCTCTGCGACTCTTCGGGATCGAGGTCCGGATTGCCGCCGAAGCCGTAGAGGTCCGTCGCGTCCGGCGCGCGAAAGCCGGTACCCGCCGACGCGGTGACCAGGCCGCCCTCGCCGAGGGCGAAGCCGTATTCCGCGTTCCAGGTGGCATGGCCCCCGAAGGTTTCATGATCCGTGTAGGCGGCGCCAAGCAGGAACCGGTGTGCGCCGACGGTCGCCTGGTCCTGCAGGTAGAACTGGGTCGTCGTCGTGTCGGCGGCGTAGGGTGCCCCGAAGGACTCGGCTTCGGCCTCCTCGTCCTGCCACAGGATGCCGGCGGTGAGGGTGTTCCGCTCCGACAGCGCGAAATCGTTCTGCCAGTCCGCCGTGTTGCGGTTCGTGTCGAGGAAGTCCGCCGACTGGTTCTGTTCCAGGTCATCGACCGCGTGTGCCAGCATCAGGCGCGAGGACCAGGCCTCGGTCGGCGCGAAGTCCGCCGTCAGCGCGAGTGCGGAGTTCTCGAAGTCCTGGTCCACGGGCAGCACGAAGAAGTCCGAGTATTCGGACGTGCCGGTGGCGTACCAGGCGCGCACGCCGAGCTTCACCGGCCCGACGCCCGCATGCGCGGCGGCCGTGAAGGAGCTGTTTTCGTAGCCGCGGTCTTCCGTGTCGCCGGCGCGGGTCGGGAACCCTTCGCTGTCCTGCCAGTTCCCCGCCAGCGTCGCGCCGGCCTGCTCGCCGCCGAAACCCGCCGCGAAGCTCGCGGTCTTCGTGTCGAAGCTGCCGAAGCCCGCCTGCACGCTGGCGCCTTCGTCCGGCCGGCGCGTGATGATGTTGATCACGCCGCCGATCGCATCCGAGCCGTACAGCGTGGAGCGCGGGCCCTTGACGACCTCGACGCGCTCGACGAATTCGGGCGCGACATTCTGGAGCGCGGCGGTGCCGATCGTGCCCGGGTTGATGCGCAGGCCATCCATGAGCACGAGCACGTGGTTGGATTCCGTCCCGCGCACGAAGACGGAAGTCTGCTGGCCGGGACCGCCGAGGCGCGCGACCTCGACGCCAGGCACGAAGCGCAGCGCATCGCCGAGGTCGGCGGCCGGTCGCATCGCGAGGTTGTCGCCCGGAATGAGTTCCACGCTGGCGAGTACCTCCCCGGCGGGAAGTTCGGTGCGCGTGGCGGTGACGACGACGGGTTCGAGGGCGGGGCTGCCGGCGGCAGCGGCAAGCAGTATCAGGGCGTTCATCCGTGCTCCTTCCCGAGCGGTGAATCAAAGTTTTCACCGGTCGCGAAGGGGTATCGAGAGGGAAGGGCGCCTGGCCCTGCACTCCCGGTCGCCCGCCGCGACTGGCGCTGTCTGACGGGCCGGTCTCCGGACTCACGGCTGTCCGCATCGCCTTCCCACCGGAAGTCCGGCAGTGGCTGCAGGCTTGGCCTGCGTGATGCGGCTTGCGCCGTTTACCGTTGCGGGGGCAGTGCCGGGATTGCGATTGCTCGCGCACCGGCTTCCCGATTAGCCCGGGCTTACGCCCGGGGCACCTGTCATCGGCGGCCATTCTGGAGAGGGCCATGCAGCCGGTCAAGCGGCCGCCGTTGACGGGGCGGAAGCTGCGCCGCAGTCTGGCCGCATGGCGCAGACACCGAGACTCGAGGCGGCGCTGCTCGCGGCATCCGGGGCCGCAGAACTCATCCTGGCCGCTTACCAGGCCGGCATCTCCGCGCGCGCGAAGGCGGACGGCTCGCCGGTCACCGACGCGGACATCGCGGCGGAGCAGGCGATCCGCGCGGTCGTCGCGGCGCGCTTTCCGGACGACGGCTTCCACGGCGAAGAGACGGAAGCCTCGCGCACCGATGCGGAGAATGTCTGGCTCGTCGATCCGATCGACGGCACCAAGAGCTTCGTGCGCCGCTACCCGATGTTCTCGACCCAGATCGCCGTCATGCAACGCGGACGGCTGCAGCTCGGCGTTTCATCGGCGCCGGCATACGGCGAGGTGGCCTGGGCGGAGCGCGGCGCCGGCGCATTCCTCGACGGCTCGCCGCTCGCGGTCAGCCGTGTCTCCCGCATCGAGGAAGCGACGCTCTCGACCGGCAACCTGCGCTCACTCGCAGGCACGCCGCGCTGGGCGGCCTTCGGGCGGCTCGTCACGCGGCTCGACCGCATCCGCGGCTTCGGCGATTTCCTGCACTACCACCTGCTCGCGGCCGGCAAGATCGACGCCGTGCTCGAGTCGGACATCAACATCCTCGACATCGCGGCGCTCACCGTGATCGTCGAGGAGGCTGGCGGGCGCGTCACGGATCTCGAGGGCAAGCCGATCGGACTCGGATCGCGCAGCATTCTCGCGACGAATGGCCGGCTGCACGAGACGATCCTCGCCGCCCTGGCCGGCTGATCGTCAGGCGCTGACGAACACCCGCTGCCCGCGCCAGGCGAGCTCGCCGACCTGCACGTCGTAGAGCTCGGAGAGATTCGTGTCGGACAGGATCGACGCGGCGTCGCCGTAGCGCCAGCGCCCGTCGCCGAACAGCAGCAGCGCCTTGTCCGCCGCGCGCGCCGCGAGCGTCGCGTCGTGCAGGGCCGCGATGACGAGCCCTCCGGCGTCGGCGCGGGCGCGAAAGAGCGCCAGCATCTCGTTGCGGTGCCGCGGGTCGAGGTGGTTGGTCGGCTCGTCGAGCAGGCACACCGCCGCGTCCTGGGCGAGCAGCGTCGCGATGTCGAGGCGCCGGCGCTCGCCGCCGGAGAGCGACTCCACCGCACGTTCGGCGATCGCCGCGAGCCCGACCGCTGCGAGCGCACCGCGCGCGCAGTCGAGGTCGCCGGCATCCTCCCATTGCCAGAACGGCAGGTGCGGGTGGCGGCCGATCAGCGCGGTCTCGAACACCGTGGACGGAAACGGGTCCTCGGTCAGTTGCGGCAGCAGGCCGAGACGCCGGGCTCGCTCACGGCCTGGCCAGGCGGCGATGTCGCGACCATCGAGCTGCACGGCGCCCGCGGCCGGCGCGCGCAGGCCCGCGAGCGTGTGCAGGGTGAGCGTCTTGCCGACGCCATTGCGGCCCAGCACGGCGATGAACTCGCCGCCCTGCGCCTCGAGTTCGAGTCCGCGTACGAGCGTGCGGCCCGCGACGGCGACGTCCACCGCGCGGCAGCCGAGTCGCGGAACCTGCAACTCGCTCAGGGTTGCAGCCGCTCGTGCTGCCAGGGCTCGGCCTGGAAGCGGCCGTCGCCCGTGGGCGCAATGACCCGTCGCCAGCGCGCGCGGTCATGCAGGCGATGCTCGCCCTCGCACCAGAGTTCGACGGCCGCAGCCCACAGACGGTAACCGCCCCAGTGCGCGGGACGCGGCAGTCGAAGCCCGGGTTCCTGGTCGTCATCGGGTGCCGTGAAGGGATCGGGCGTGCCGAAGCGCTCGGCGGCTTCGCGCAGTCGCTCCTGCAGGATCTGCCGCGAAGCGACCGGCGCGCTCTGTTCGCTGGCGATCGCCGAGAGGCGGCTGCGCCAGGAGCGGCTCGCGAAATAATCGTCGCTCTCGCTCGCCAGCGCATCCACCACCGGACCTTCGACCCGGAGCTGCCGCCCCAGCGCATCCCACAGGAACACGACGGCGGCCCAGGGCTGTGCCGCCAGTTCGCGGCCTTTGCGCGAGTGGTAGTTCGTGTAGAAAACCAGGTACCCGGGATCCGCGACGATTTCCTTGCACAGGACGATGCGCACCGAGGGCCTGCCGTCCGCCCCCGTGGTCGCGAGGCTCATCGCATTCGGGTTGCGCTGCACCTGCTCGTCGAAGGCCTGCCGGAACCAGGTCGAGGCGAGGGGCATCGGATCGGCCGGCAGGGGGTCCGGCAGGGTCTGGAAGTGCGCGTGCATTGTCAAATGGTAGCGCTCCTGCCGGTTAAGCGGCGATTCAGCTTGTTCGGCCGAAACTGGCGCCACGTACCCTGTGGAGGAGCCGACATGATCAAGGAAACCTTCGTGGCTGCCTCGCTGGCCCTGCTGCTGGCAGGCCCTGCCCTGGCGGCCGATACCGCCAAGCGCACGACCATCGTCCCCAATCGCGCGCCGCCGGCGGAAGACCGCGATGACCGGGGCAATGATCGGGGCGGCGACCGCCGCAACGATCGACGACGACGACCGTGATCGCGACCGTGGCCACGACCGTGACGACGACCACGACCGCGGACCGTGGCCACGATCGTGACCGGGACGATGACCGTCGGGATCGGCATGACGACGATCGTGACGACCGCGACTGGCGCGGCCACGACCGCGGTCACGGCCACGACTGGGATCGCAACGACTGGCGCCGCGATGACGACTGGCGCCGCCGCGGCTGGTCTTACCACGGCGGGCGCAACGACGGCTGGCGCTACTACCGCGGGCACGACAACCGCCACTGGCGCTACGTCCCGCCATCCCGCTACAGCCTCGACTTCGGCTATCGCTCGGGCTATGAGCTCGCCTGGCGCGACTGGCAGGACCACGGACGCCACGACCGCTACTGGCGCCGCAGCTCGTTCTACGGTTACGGGGTCGGGTATACGTACCGCTCCGGTTACGACGCGGGCTGGCGCGACGCCGCGTACTACTACGGGCGCGGGTACCGTCCCGACTACTGGAATTACGACCCGCATGGCGGCTGGTATTTCAGCTTCCGCATCGACGGCTGACGACGACCGGCCCCGGCCCGCTTGCGCGATCGCAAGCGGGCCGGTACACAGGGCAGTCCGGAAACCGGGGACTGCCGCATGGATCTGGCCGAGCTGCGCGAGCGGCTGACGAAACTCGATGGCGAACTCCTGGCGCTCATTGCCGAGCGCCAGCGCCTGTCCGAGGAGGTCGCGCGCGCAAAACGCGCGACCGGTCACCCGACCCGTGACTTCCAGCGCGAGCGTGACGTGCTCATGAATGCGCGGGCCACGGCGGAAAAGCTGGGGCTTACCCCGGCGCTCGCCGACAACCTGCTGCGGCTGCTGATCCGCAGTTCTCTCGCGACCCAGGAGCAGGCGCAGCTCGCCGCGCAGGGGCAGGGTGCAGGCCGGCGTGCGCTGGTGATCGGGGGCGGCGGCAAGATGGGCCGCTGGTTCGTCGAGTTCCTCGATTCCCAGGGTTTCGAGGTGGAAGTGGCGGACCCGTCCGGACCCCTCGGCGCGCGCGCGCACCGCACGGACTGGCAGTCCGACGAGCTGTCGCACGAGGTGATCGTGGTCGCGACTCCGCTCGGCATCACGGCGTCCATCCTCGAGCAGCTCGCGCGCCACCGGCCGCCAGGGCTCGTGTTCGACATCGGCTCGCTGAAGACGCCGCTGCGCAAGGGTCTCGAGTCCCTGCGCGAAGCCGGCGTGCGGGTTGCCTCGCTGCACCCGATGTTCGGCCCCAACACGGACCTGCTGTCGGGCCGACACATCATCCACGTGGACATCGGCCGGCCGGACGCCCTTGCCGATGCGCAGGCGCTGTTTGCCTCGACGATGGTCGAGCAGGTCGTCACGACGCTCGACGATCACGACCGCCTGATCGCCTACGTGCTCGGGCTCTCGCATGCGATCAACATCGCCTTCTTCACGGCGCTCGCCGAGAGCGGGGAGGCGGCGCCCCGCCTCGCAAGGCTCTCGAGCACGACCTTCGACGCGCAACTCGCCGTCGCTTCGCTGGTGGCCGGGGACAGCCCCGCGCTCTATTTCGAGATCCAGGCACTCAACCAGTACGGCGGTGAATCGCTCGCGGCGCTGGTCGAAGCGGTGACGCGGCTGCAAACCCTGGTTACGAGCCAGGACGCCGCGGGATTCACGCGCCTGATGCGCCAGGGACAGGCCTACCTTCAGGATCGTGCCGCCGCCCGCCAGACCTGATATGCTTAATGAGAGTCATTCTCATTACCATATTGAGGTTCTCCATGACCGTCCGGAATGCACTGAGCCGCCAGGCCGGGGCCCTGCTCGTCGTCGCTACCCTGGCGTTCTCCGTCGCCGCTGAAGCCGCGGGGAAGCCCCTCGTCGTCTACAGCGCCCGCAAGTACCAGCTGGTCGAACAGCTGTTCCAGGAGTACGGACGCGAGCGCGGAATCGAGGTGAAGTCCGTCACGGATGACGGCGCGCCGCTCATCCAGCGCCTCACGGCGGAAGGGGCCGCGAGCCCGGCGGACGTCTTCATCACGGTCGACGCCGGCGACCTCTGGCGCGCGACCCAGGCGGGCCTGCTGCAGCCGGTCCGGTCGCAGATGCTCGAAGCCGCGATTCCGGCGCACCTGCGCGATCCGGACGGCCACTGGTTCGGCCTCGCAGTTCGCGCACGCACGATCGCCTACTCGACCGCGCGCGTGAAACCGGCGGAGCTTTCGACTTACGCCGCGCTCGGCGATGCGCGCTGGAAGGGTCGCCTGTGCCTGCGCAGCGGCAAGGCGGTCTACAACCAGTCCCTGGTCGCCATGTTCATCAACGACATGGGCGAGCAGGCGACTGAGAAGATGGTCGGCTCCTGGATCGCGAATCTCGCGGCGGAGCCGTTCTCGAACGACACGCTGATGCTCAAGGCGATCGCGGCCGGGCAGTGCGACGTCGGCATCACGAACAGCTACTACCTCGGCAAGCTGCAGCACGAGCAGCCGGACCTTCCCGTGCAGATCTTCTGGGCGGACCAGGCCGGCAAGGGCACGCATGTCAACATCTCGGGCGGCGGCGTCACGAAGCATGCGAAGAACCGCGAGGAAGCGGTGCGCTTCCTCGAGTGGCTCGCCTCGCCGGCGACCCAGCAGCGCTTCGCCGCGGTCAACTTCGAGTTTCCCGCCAACGCCGGCGTCGATCCGCTGCCGGAAGTGAAAGCCTGGGGCCCGTTCAAGCCGAACGAGGTCAACGTGGGCCTCATCGGCAAGGCGCAGCCGGCGGCCGTGATGCTGATCGATCGCACCGGCTGGCGCTGAGGCGGGATAGCCGGCCGTGGATTCCCGGAACCCGCGCACCGGCCCGGCAACCGCCGCGATCCTGGTCGCGCTGCCGATGGTCGCGATCCTCGCGGCCGTCGTGCACGGCGCGACCGGCGCCGATCCCGCGCTCTGGGCGCACCTGACCGAACACGTGCTCGCGCGCGTGACGGTCAATACGGCGATCCTGGTCGTCGGCGTGGTCGCGATCGCCGTCGCGCTCGGAACCTCGCTCGCCTGGCTGACGGCCGCCTGCGAGTTTCCCGGGCGCGGGTTCTTTTCCTGGGCACTGCTGCTGCCGATGGCCATGCCGGCCTACGTGCTCGCCTTCGTCGCGGTCGCGACGCTCGACTACGCGGGTGCCGTGCCGGTCGCGTTGCGCGCGTTCTTCGGCGAGGGGTTCGCGATGCCGCCCATCCGTTCCGCGGGCGGCGTGATCGCGGTGCTCGGCCTCGCGAGTTACCCGTACGTCTACCTGATGGCGCGCGGCGCCTTCCTGACGCACGGCGCGCGCGTGCTCGAGGCGGCGCAGTCGCTCGGCTTCGGCCCCTGGTCGGGATTGTTTCGCGTCGCCGTGCCGCTGGCGCGGCCCTGGCTGGCGGGCGGCGCGGCACTCGTCGCCATGGAGACGCTCGCCGACTTCGGCGCCGTGTCGGTGTTCAACTACGACACCTTCACGACGGCCATCTACAAGGCCTGGTATCGGACTGTTCTCGATCGAGACGGCCCTCGGCCTCGCGCTGCTGCTGCTCGCCTTCGTCGCCGTCGCGCTCGCGGCCGAGCGGCTCGCGCGCGGGCGCGCACGTTACACGGCGGCCGATGCCGGCCTTCGCGCGCCGGCCCGGCTGGCGCTGCCCGGCGCGCGTGGCTGGGCTGCTCTCGCGTATGCATCGCTTGTCTTCGCGCTCGGATTCGTGCTGCCTGCGATTGCGCTCGCGCGCTGGGCACTCGAGGTCGCGCCGCTCGACCTGGACGCGCGCTACATCGACTACACGCTGCGCACCCTCGCGCTCGCCGCGATGGCGGCAGTCGCCTGCCTCGCGCTCGCGGTCGTGCTCGGGTATGCAACGCGCTTCGAGGCAGGCCCGCTGTCGCGGGCGGCGGCGCGCATCGCGACCCTCGGCTACGCGATTCCCGGTACGGTGCTCGCCGTGGGCGTCGTGACGGTGCTCGGCGGAATCGACGCCGCCTGGCGCTCGGTGGCGGGCGGCGAGGGACTCTGGCTGCAGGGCACCGTCGTGGCGCTGCTGTTCGGCTATGTCGCGCGCTTCCTCGCGGTGGCCCACGTGCCGGTGCAGGGCGGCTTCGCGCGTATCCGGCCTTCCCTGGAAGAAGCGGCACGCTCGCTCGGACTCGGGACCCGCGGGCTCGTCACCCGCCTGCACCTGCCGCTGCTGGGAGCCGGGCTCGGCACGGCGCTCCTGCTGGTGTTCGTGGACGTCATGAAGGAGATGCCGATCACGCTGATGACCCGGCCGTTCGGCTGGGACACGCTCGCGGTGCGTGTGTTCGAGATGACCGCCGAGGGAGAATGGCAGCGCGCGGCATTGCCGGCGCTGGTGATCGTCGCCGCCGGCCTGCTGCCGGTGGCGCTGCTGATCTGGAGGATGGAGCGTGCGGCTCGAGCTGCGTGAAGTCTCGCGGGCGTTTCCCGGCGTCGCGGCGGTCGACCGGCTGTCGCTGGTCGTGGGCGCGGGCCGCATCGGCTGCCTGCTCGGACCTTCGGGCTCGGGCAAGACCACGGTGCTGCGCCTGATCGCCGGCTTCGAGCGCCCGGACGCGGGGGAGATACTCGCGGGTGGCGAAGTGCTGTCGGGCCCGGGTCGATGGGTGCCGCCCGAGCGGCGGCGGATCGGCATGGTCTTCCAGGATTTCGCGCTCTTCCCTCACCTCGACGCGCTCGCGAACGTCGCCTTTGGCCTGCGCGATTCCGATTCCGGCGTGCGCCGCCGGCGTGCCCAGGAACTCCTCGAACTCGTCGGCCTTTCCGCGGAGGCCCGGCGCCTCCCGCACGAACTCTCGGGCGGACAACAGCAGCGCGTCGCGCTCGCGCGCGCGCTCGCGCCGAAGCCGCGCCTCGTGCTGCTCGACGAGCCGTTCTCGAATCTCGATGCCGACGTGCGCATGGAACTCGCCCAGCAGCTGCGTGCCGCGCTGGTCGCCGAAGGGGCGACCGCGCTGCTCGTCACGCACGACCAGCGCGAGGCCTTCGCGATCGCCGACGAGATCGGCGTGATGCGCGCGGGCCGGCTCGAACAGTGGGACGCGCCCTGGAAGCTCTATCACTCGCCGGTGACGCGCTTCGTGGCGGATTTCGTCGGCGAGGGCAACTTCATCCAGGGCACGGTGCTCGGCCCGGGCCGCGTGTCCACCGAACTCGGCGTTATCGAGGGCCAGCTCACGTCGGAACAGCCCGTCGGCACGCACGTGGACCTGCTGCTCCGCCCGGACGACGTGATCCACGACGACGACACCACGCTGCGCGCGGAGGTCGTGGAGCGGGCGTTCCGCGGCGCGGAGTTCCGCTACAAGCTGCGGCTTCCTTCCGGCACGCTGGTGCTGTGCTTCGTGCCGAGCCACCACGACCATGCCATCGGCGAGCGCATCGGCATCCGACTCGATGCGCAGCACCTGGTCGGATTTCCGCGGGGTTAAGGCATGATGTTGGGCGTGGAGGCGGTTGGGGGGCATCGGTTGCCGACTCTTGCGGGGCTCGCGCTCCTCGTGACCGCAGCGCTCGCCGGCGGCTGCGCCAGCCAGGCACGGCAGGGCACCAGCGGTCGCCAGCGCGGAGGACAGCGTGCGGATCCAGGTCGGGCAGCGGATTTCCGTCGAAGGCGGAGCGCTCGAAATCCTGTTCGAGGCGGTCACCGCCGATTCGCGATGTCCCAAGGGCGAGAACTGCGCCTGGGAGGGCGATGCGATCGTCGCACTGGCCGTCCGGAGCGGCGATCGGCCGCCGACCCGACTCGAGCTGCACACGTCCGCCAAGCGCCCGACCGCCGCAGCCTATCTGGACTGGGGCATTCAACTCGCGGCCCTCGAGCCCTATCCCGTGACCGGCCGCACGATCCCGCCGGCGGACTACGTCGCAATCGCTCGTCGTGGGCCGCGGCCAGCCGGACGAGCTTCCGACCCAGTAGTCGCGAGCGATAAAAAAGGGGCGCCCTGATGGGCGCCCCCGATTCCGTCTTCCCGGAATCCTTGGTCTAGCTAGCGACTCAGCGGCACTGAACGACCTGCAGGTCGTCGACGTACCAGCCGAACGTGCCTCCGCAGCCATCGGTGCCGACGTCGAAGCGCAGCTGGATCTTGTCCTTCTTGTTGGCGATACCCGTCAGGTCGATGATCGAGCGGCCCCAGGAGCCGTCGACCGAGCCGCCATCCGAGCCCGTGAACGCCTGCTGTCCGGCCATCGGGTTGGTATTGCCCTGACCCGCGGTGAACAACGTCGCGTTGTAGCCGTTGTAGATGAAAGCCGAGGCCGGAATCACCTGCCACGGCCCCGCCGTTGACGCTGATCTTGACGTTGCCGCCGTCCCAGCCGGCCTCGGTCGCGACCCAATGGTCGAAGGAAACGCGCGGCGCTGGCGCCGTGTTCGGGCAGCGTGATCACCGGGCTGTCGAGGTGCATGACGCCCGACTCGTCGCCGCCCGGGGCGCAGGTGCCGCCCTGGTAGTCGACGCCGAAGAACGCATTGCCGGCGCGGCCGTCCGGCAGGCTGCCGACGACGGTCCAGTCACGCTCGGTGAAGTCCGACGTGACGCCGGCGTGCGTCTCGAACCAGCGATCGGCCGAAGACGTGCCGTTGTTGAAGTTGTCGACGAACAGCTTCTTTGCAGTCTTCCCCGCGGGGCACACGGCCGGCGGGTTCTGCGCCAGCAGCGGCTGGAACCCGCACTGGGTGGGCGGCGTGCGGAACTCGACCGCCAGCGATCGCCTTGTCGACCTGGGCGCAGTCCGACGCGGCTGATCGTCTGACCCGACGGTCCCCCCGTCGTGAGCGACGCCAGGTTCACGCCGGTGAGGTCGGAGCAGGACTGCTCCAGCGCATCGGCATGGTCCGCGAAGTCGGTCGCCGGGTGCTGGTAGGCGGTCTTGGCACGGAACCAGACGTGCGCTGGCCTTGGTCAGCCCGATGGCGGTGACCGTCTGGCCGTTGTAAGGTGCCGCCGTCCACCAGCGAGGCGAGTAGGCGCGATTGTCGACGCCGGAATTGATGTGCACGCCGCCGTTGATCGGCTCGTCGAGCACGTATTACACGGAGTCGGTCACCTTGGCCGGGTTGCCGTAGCAATTGCGGGCTCGCACATGTCGCGCAGCGCGCCGACCAGGCCTGAGGCTGTGCGTCCTCGCCCATCGAGCCAACGGACCGAGTTGTCGCGTGCCGACGCCGCCGCGCACGATCGTCGCGTTCACGGCTGGCGAGGCAAGCCTTGACGGCGGATCGCCGTCGGCGTTGGCTGACTTGCGACCGACAGCGATGGATCGTGATCGTCGGATCGACGCCCGCCAGGCCGAAGCCGGCCGCCAATCGGGTGATTCGCAATGATGACGCCGACCGTCGCATTCACTGCGCGTTGATCGCATTGACCGCGAATCCGCAGGTGCCGCGGTACGTCACGCGATCTTGCCGTTCACCTGGCCGCGTTCGAGAATGAGCGTTCGCAGCCGTCGATGACCGAGAGCTCGCCGGCAGCTCCCGACGGACGGCGTTGCATTGCCGGCGCCGTCGTTCACGAGCGACGAGCCATCGTCGTCGGTCAGGTCGGAAGGACTGCGGCGGCCGAACGCCGCGCCTCGGCAGGCTTCGTGCCCGCTGGCACGCCGGCGAGTTGATCGTCAGCGTCGGTGGCAGGGCGCGCCGTGAAAGCGGTGCAGCTGAATCGAGGGTGCGCGGGTTGTTCGGCGAATCCGTCCGCCGCGCCCGTTCAGCAGGTCCACCGTCTCGCCGAAGATGTCGGAGGCCGCTTCGTTGAGGGCGCCGGGCTGCCAGGCGTAGATCAGGCCGTCGGTGTACTCGGTGTAGGCATGGCCCCACTCGTGACGCGGTGACGTCATCGCTGGTCGTTGCCCGGGCAGAATGAAATGAAGATTCCATTCCAGGAGGCGTTCGGACAGGAATTAGCCCCGATTGAAGATCGAGTCCATCGTGGCGCCCGCGCCGTCGTAGGAATCGCGGCCGAACGCGTTGGCGAACAGGTCGTAGGTCTCCTTGGAAGCCGAAGATCATGTTGTCGGCCTCGACGTTGCCGGTCGGGAAGGCGTTGCCCTCGACCCAGAACGGGGTGCTCGGGTAGTTCGGGCCTGGCGCGGCGGCGCAGCCTGGCGCGTCGAATGCGCGGCGGTTCAGTCGCGTCCGGCGTACCGCTGATCTTGTCGATGACCTTGCCGGTGTGCGCGTCGACGAATACGAAGTCGCGCGTGGTGCCGTTGCTGACCACGACCTCGTAGGCGAGGCGATTCGCGCCGGGTACGCCCTGGGCGAGCCCTTCACGGTAGATCACCAGGCGACCCGGGCCCGCCGCTGCGCCTTTCCGGCTCACGTAGGCGACCGCAGCTTCCTCGGCATCCCGCGCGCCGCGCGAGGGGGTCGTGGAAATGTCGAGGTCCGGGACGAGTGTGCCGTTCACGACGAAGAGCCGACCGCTGGCGTCGAAGTGCGCCTTCAGGGACGCGCCGAATACCGGCACGCCGCGATGGGTCTGGGCGTAGGACAGGTGGGTCTGCCCCAGTCGGTCCGTCTCTGACCGTTGCAGCGCAAGTTCCGAGCTGCCGTTGCGAAGCCCGAAGGCGGCGGCATTCCGGTCGACGAAAGTTGCCGTGGCATCACTGAATGCGGCGGCTTTCGCGCTGGATTCGGTCGGCGCAGCGCCGAGCCGCAGTGAGGACGCCGGGCCGAGGCGCACGAAGCGCGCCGTGCCGGTTGCCGGGCTGACGCTGACCTTGGCGCCGCGATTTTCGGATTTCAGCCGGTCAATGGCCTGCTGGCTGGACGCGGACGCGGCCGAGCCCGACTGGGCAGCCGCGCCGAGAATGCCGGCGATCGCCGAGCACAGGATCCAACGTGGAATTCTTTGCATCTCGAGTCCCCCTGAATTTTGCATTGCATGATTCAAGCGGCGACCCGGAGGCATCCGCTCGAGTCCGTGTTTCAACGCTCGCCAACAATTCATGTCGTTGGCAAAGATAGCGCGGAAGCTACGCCGACCATGACGGACCTGCAAGAAGTAATGACGACGCGTGTTGTGCCGCCAATTTTTCGCGGCGCGATTTCGTCGACGCGATCCGCGCGCGAGTTACCATAAGGCGCGGTGTGTGGCCGATCGCCTGGTTCGATTCAGTCCGCGTGACGGCGGTGCATCAGCCACAGGAACAGCGGCACGCCGATCAGCGCCGTGAGCGCGCCGACCGGCAACTGGCGCGGCGCGACGATCGTGCGCGCGGCGAGGTCGGCGACGACCAGCAGCGCGCCACCCGCGAGCGCTGCCGCGGGAATCACGGCACGGTGCGAGGAGCCGACCAGCAGTCGCACCAGGTGCGGTGTCACGAGGCCGACGAAGCCGATGCTGCCGGCCGTGGTGACGGCCGCGGCCGTCAGCACGGAAGCCGCGACGTAGATCGCGATCCGGAGGCCGCGCACCGGCACGCCGAGCAGGCGAGCCTGCAGTTCGCCGCGCGCGAGCGCATCGAGCGGACGCGCGGCGAGCAGGCAGGCCGGGATCGCCACGAGCGCGAGCCCGAGCAGCCACCAGGGCGTCTGTACGTAGCTGAAGTCGCCGAGCAGCCAGAAGAGCATCCCGCGCAGGCGCAGGTCGTCCGAGAGCGAGAGCAGGAGGCTCACGATCGCACCGCAGCCGGCCGCCACGACGACGCCGGTCAGCAGCAGCCGGGTGGTCGTCCAGCCGCCGGGCCCGTGGGCGACTGCGAACACCAGCAGCATGGCGCCGAACGCGCCGATCGCGGCCGCGATGTCGACCGCGAGACCGGCTGCACCCACCAGCATGAGGCCCAGTGCGCCGACCGCAGCGCCGCCCGACACGCCGAGCACGTAGGGGTCGGCCAGCGGGTTGCGCAGCAGCGCCTGCATCAGCACGCCCGCGAGCGCGAGCACGACTCCCACGCTGAAGGCCGCGAGCGCGCGCGGCAGTCGCAGGTCCCAGACGATGGTGCGCATCAGCGGATCGCCGTCCGCAAGCCGCTGCCAGGGCGCGTCCAGTCCCGAGCTGCCGAGCGTCAGCGAGGCGGCAATGGCCACGACGGACGCCGCCAGGAGCAGGGCCACGAGGTACTTTGCGCGCATCCTCCCCATGCGCGCACTGTAGCCGATTAAAATCACGGCCATGGATCGCGACTCGGACTACATCGACGCCGACGGTTACCGGGCGAACGTCGGCATCATCCTGATGAACGACGATCGCCAGGTATTCATCGGCGGCCGCGTGAATGCGCGCGGCTGGCAGTTCCCGCAGGGCGGAATCCGCCGCGGCGAGCGGCCGGAAGAAGCGCTCTACCGCGAACTCGCCGAGGAAGTCGGCCTGCGCCCGGGCCAGGTCGTCGAGGTCGCCCGCACGAAGAGCTGGCTGCGCTACCGCCTGCCGCCGCAGTTCGTGCGCCGCGACTCGACCCCGCTCTGCATCGGGCAGAAGCAGCGCTGGTATCTCCTGAAGCTCGGCGCCGAGGACTCGGCGCTGCGCTTCGACGCGACCGAGCAGCCGCCGGAGTTCGACCGCTGGCGCTGGGTCGACTGGTGGGACGCGGTGCACGACGTCATCTACTTCAAGCGCCGCGTCTATTCACGCGCGCTGCACGAACTCGGCGCACAGGCTTTTCCCGAGGGACTGCCGCCTTACCCGCCGTGGTGGCAGGAGCGCCTCAGCGCATCCGCGCCGGAAACGGGCACTTGAGTCAGAAAGGCCGGGCGACGGCGAGCAACACGATGCCGATCAGGAGCAGCGACGGCACTTCGTTGAACCAGCGGTACCAGCGCGGGCTGCGGGCGTTGCGGCCCGCGGCGAAATCCCGCAGCAGCCGCCAGTTCCAGGCGTGGTAAGCGATGAGGAGCAGCGACCAGGGCGAGCTTTACGCGCATCCAGCCCGTCTCGAGCAGCGACGGGTTGCGGGCGAGCAGCCAGAGGCCGAACAGCGCCGTCAGGGCGGCCCCGATCGTCATGAGCACGAACAGGCGGCGCTCCATGACGCGGAACCGCTCGATGCCCGCGCTGTCCGTCGTCGAGGCGTGGTATACGAACAGGCGCGGCAGGTAGAAGAGACCCGCGAACCAGGTCACCATGAAGATCACATGCCAGGCCTTGATCCAGGGCATCGCCGCACGCTCCCGTTCGTGGGCCGATTCTAGCGGCGACTTCCGCCGCCGGGTGAGATGAGCACGAAAAGCACCTGGATGCGGATCCTCGTGGCGGCCGGGATCCTCGCCCTCTGCTACGGGGCCTTCGAGCTCGGACGCGCGAGCTCAGGTCACTTCATCGTGAGTTCGATGCTCGAGCGCTTCGCGCTGCAGAAGCGCAACCAGGTCCTGTCCGAGGAGAACGAATCCCTGCGCGGGCGCGTCGCGGTCGCTGAGGTCGGCCAGCAGGTCGACCGCCAGGCGCAGGTCGACACGCAGCAGATGATGGGCGAGCTGCAGTCCGAGACGGCGCGCCAGAAACAGGAGCTGGAGTTCTACCGCGGGCTGGTCGTGCGCCAGTACGGTTCGGGGGCGCTGCGCGTGCAGGAAGTGCGCGTCCGGCCGGAAGAGGACGAGCGCCAGTATCTCGTGCTCATCACGCTGGTGCAGGCCGCGACCCGCGATACTGTCGCCAACGGGACGGTGACATTTTCCGTCGAGGGCCTGCAGGGAAAGGAGCCCGCGACGCTCGCGTTGCCCGAGATCGAGATCGACGAGCGCAAGCAGTTCCCCTTTTCGCTGCGCTTCTTCCAGCAGATCGAGGTGCCGATCGAGCTGCCCCTGGATTTCCGGCCCGAACGCCTCCATGTGGCGTATCAGCTCGGCCGGAATCCGGAGCCCACGAAGCAGACTTTCGACTGGCGCGTGGAAGGCAGTGTGGATGCACCCGCGCTTTGACCCCCTGCCGGCAGGGGCCTAGAATCCAGCGGCGAAATCGCGGCGCAACGGGAGCGGCAACTTGAGCGAGACAGCGCAGGGCAATGACGGTCTCGTCTTCACCGACGCCGCCGCGCGCAAGGTCGGGGAGCTGATCCGCGAGGAGGGCAACCCCAGGCTCAAGCTGCGCGTGTTCGTCTCCGGCGGCGGCTGCTCCGGGTTCCAGTACGGCTTCACTTTCGACGAGAAGATCGAGGAAGGCGACGCGGAATTCCCGAACCAGGGCGTGACCCTGCTGGTCGACCCGTTGTCCTTCCAGTACCTCGCGGGCGCGGAGATCGATTACCGCGAGGATCTCGAGGGCGCGCAGTTCGTCATCCGCAACCCGAACGCCACCACGACCTGCGGCTGCGGGTCGTCGTTCTCCACCTGAAATGATCAAAGGGGACAGTCACCTTTAAAGGTGACTGTCCCCTTTTGCGTTACCGACCGGCGCGGGCGCCGGTGCTCTGCGGCGTGCTCGCGACCTGCACGGCGGGTGCGGCCTGCCCCTCGAGGCGTTCGAGCAGCGGCGCCGTCTGCGTCTTGAAGTCCGCCATCAGGCTCGCGGGAATCGGGTCCGCCTTCGGCATGGTCACGCGGGCCGGGTTCTTGTGCACGCCGTTGACGCGATATTCATAGTGCACGTGCGGGCCGCTCGCGAGCCCGGTCATGCCGACATAGCCGATCACCTGGCCCTGCGAGACGCGGTCGCCTACTTTCTGTGCTTTCCCGAAACGCGACATGTGCCCGTAGAGCGTCGTGATGCCCTTGCCGTGATCGAGCACCACCACGTTGCCGTATCCGCCGTTGCGGCCGCGGCTGACGATGCGGCCGGCACCCGCCGCCTTGATCGGCGTACCCGTGGATGCCGCGAAATCGATGCCCTTGTGCGCGCGCACGCGGTTCAGCACCGGGTGGCGCCGCGCGAGGCTGAAGCCTGAGCTGATGCGCGCGTAGTCGACCGGATAGCGCAGGAAGGCCTTGCGCACCGGGCGGCCGTCCGGCGTGTAGTAGTCCGCCTTGCCGTTCGGCCCGACGTAGCGCACGGCGCGGTAGGTCTTGCCGGTGTTCACGAACTCGGCGGCGAGGATGTCGCCGTCGCGCACGAACTCGCCGTCCTGGAACTGCTGCTCGTAGGCGACGATGAAGCTGTCGCCGGGCTGCGCCTGGTTGACGAAGTCGATGTCGTACTGGAAGACGTGGGCGAGCTCGACCGCCAGGCGGTTGGTGCCGCCGGCCGCGTTGACCGCCTCGTAGAGCGAGCTGTCGATCGCGCCGCGCAGCGTGTGTTCGCCGGTCTCGAGCGGGTTCTCGACGATGTTCGCGCTGAAGATGCCGTCCGGGCGCGTCACGGACAACGTTGCCGTCTCGTCGATGCGCCGCGTCAGCGACTTGATCTCGCCGTCGAGGTGCGTCAGCTGGATGACGTCGCCCGGGCGAATGATGTCGAGGCTCTTGCGAACGTCCGGGAGGCTGCGCAGCTCCGCGAGGTCCGAGAGCTTGAGCTGCAGGCCGCGGAAGATCTGGTCGAGCGTGTCATTGCGCCCGATCGTGATGGCGACGAACTCGAACGGGACCTCGGAAGCGACCTGCTCGGTCGAGGCGGGCAGCTCGGCGGCGGCCAGGAATATCTTCGCTGTCGGGTTCGAGGACCGGATTCTGGACCTGTGCGCCCGCGGCCGAGAGGATGGCGCCGGCCACGATGCAGCTTGCGATGACGCCGAAGCGCCGCGGCTGGTTGGCGGACATGGCTTGGGCAGCGGCTTGGACGAAGTACGGTCGGGTCACCAGCGGTCATTCCCGGAAGGTAGGGGCGGGACGTTAAATCAATGCAGGAACTCAGGTCAACCCGTTGATCGGGCAGCCTTTGTACTCCGTCACAGATATGATGCCCGCAAGGGGAAACCATGCTGGCACCGGGACCACAACTCGAAGAATTGCGCCGGGGCGCCTCCGAACTCCTGACCGAGGCAGACCTCGCGAAGAAGCTCGCCCGCGGCAAGCCCCTGCGGGTCAAGGCCGGCTTCGACCCGACGGCTCCCGACCTGCACCTCGGCCACACGGTCCTGATCAACAAGATGCGC
>CAWGLJ010000006.1:0-46366 GCA_963823415.1 uncultured Gammaproteobacteria bacterium
GGTGCCGCTCGGCCCTCTTCAAGTGCCAGGCCGGCACCACCAACATGGCGCTCGCGGGCTACTACATCGCCCCGCAGGCGGCGCAGTGGCGCACGCCCAGCCGCGGCAGCACCAAGAATTGGCGCACGATCGACGGCCGCAACACGGCCGACGCCTGGGTCGAGTGCAGTTCCGACCACGGCGTCCACGGCAATGGCGTCAACCTGACGCCGGCTGTGGGCCGCCAACAGCGGCGGCCCCTGGATCGCGACTCGAGAACACCTTCTGGACCGGGTTCGAAAGCTACGTCTTCTATTCCGCCAATTACATCAACTGGCTGAACGACAACAGCACGATCACGCAGACGCGCCTGGAGATCGTCCAGCAGGTCGCGACCACCACGATCAACCAGCTCGCCGTCGACGACGCCGTCAACGTCGGCCTGATGCAGTTCAGCAACAACACCGAACGGCGGCTGCGGCAACACCGGGACCTCCGAAGGCGGCATGGTGCTGCGCGCGATAGGCCCGGTCGGCCGCCAACCGCGCGACCCTCGTCGCCGACATCGCGGCCCTCAACGCCGACGGCTGCACGCCGCTGTCCGAGGCCATGTACGAGGCCTATCTGTACCTGAGCGGCGGCAGCGTCGACTACGGCATCAATTCGCGCAAGAATCCCGGGCTCCGGCGTGCGCCCGAGCATCTCCGAGCTCGCGCCAGGCCGCGCCCAACACCGGCGATCTACCAGAGCCCGCTCACGATCTCCTGCCAGAAGAACTTCATCGTGCTCCTGACCGACGGTCTGCCGACCGCCGACAACTCGCGCGAACACGGAGATCCAGGCGCTGATCGGCGCGCACCTGCGCGGGCACCGGCGACGGCCGCTGCCTCGAGGAAATCGCCGAGCTACATGTACGAACGAACGACCTGCGGCCGACGCTGATCGAGACGCAGAACGTCGATGACCTACACGATCGGCTTCGGGCCGAGGTGTCAAGGCTCCGACGCCGCTGCAGAACACGGCGGCCGGCGCCGGCGGCGTGTTCTACGAAGCGCAGCGACACGGCGACGCTCACGCACCGTGCTCACCAAGATCGCGCGCGACATCCTCGTCGTTCAACACGTCCTTCACGGCGCCCGCGGTGTCGGTCAACGCGTTCAACCGCACGCAGAACCTGAACGACCTCTACGTGACGGTGTTCCGCCCGAGCGAGACCTACGCCTGGGACGGCAACATCAAGAAGTACCAGCCTGCGGGCCGACGGCACGATCGAGGACGTCAAGGACGCAGCCGGCGGTCGAGGTCACCACCGGCTTCTTCCGGACTCCGCGCAGAGCTTCTGGAGCGACCGCCGTGGACGGCGACCGCGTGGACCTCGGCGGCGCGGCCAACGAGCTGCCGCTCCCGCGACGCGCAAGGTCTACACCGACGTCGACACCGGCGCTCGGCGCTGACGGCGGCCGCCAACGAAGTCGCCATCGCGCAACGCGGCGATCACGAGCGGCCTGCTCGGACTCGGCGCCACGAGGCGACCCGGCCCGCGACGACCTGATCAACTGGCTGCGCGGCGCCGGACGTCACGGACGCCGACGGCGACGGCGTCGACGACCGATGCGCGCCTCGCCATGGGCGACCCGATGAACGGTCGGCCGGCGACCGTCATCTACGGCGGCACGGTCGCGACCCCCGACCCGAACGACGGCGTGGTGTACGCGGTCACCAACGAGGGCTTCCTGCACGCCATCGACGCGATGCGACGGCAGCGAGCTGTGGGCCTTCGTGCCGCGCAGATGCTGGCGCGCGCGCGCGACCTGTACGTCAACGAGGCCGGTCAGCGACCGCGTGTACGGCCTCGACGGCAACATCCGCGTGGTGCGCAACGAGGTCAACGAGAACGGCGTGCTCGAGCCGCTGACTCGGCGAGACGCGTGCCGCATCTACTTCGGCATGCGCCGCGGCGGCAGCGAGTACTACGGCATCGACGTCACCGAACCGCAATGCGCCGACGCTGCTGTTCCGGATCGGCCCGAACGAGACCGGCGACCAAGCGACTGACGGGCGCCGGCCAGAGCTGGTCGACGCCCGTCGCTCGCCAAGGTCAACATCATCGGCGCGGCCCAGAACACGCTGCAGCAGGTGCTGGTGTTCGGCGGCGGCTACGACACGGTCCAGGACAACGGCGCGCTACGCGACTCGACGGCGACGGCAACCAGATCTTCATGGTGGACGCCGAGTCCGGCGACGTGCTCTGGTATGCCGGCCCCTCGACGGACACGGGCGCCGACCTGCGGCCACCCGTCGATGACGCACAGCATTCCGGCCGACGTCCGGGTCTTCGACCTGACCGGCGACGGCTTCGCCGACCGCATGTACGCGGCCGACATGGGCGGGCGCGTGTGGCGCTTCGACATCCACAACGGCCAGACGCGCGCCAACCTCGTGACCGGCGGCGTGTTCGCCTCGCTCGGCAACGCGCACCTGGGCACGCACCCGAACGCGACGACGCGACGCTTCTACAGCGCGCCGGACGTCGTCGTTCCTGACGCGACGGCGGCCGGACCTGGCTCAACGTCGCGCTCGGCTCGGGCTATCGCGGGCACCCGCTCAACATCGAGACCCAGGACCGCTTCTACAGCCTGCGCGATCACCAGCCGTTCGCCCGCCTGACCCAGGCGCAGTACGACGCGGCGACGGTGATCACCGAGGCGGACGCCAACCTGATCGACATCACGACCGACATCGACGCCGACGATCCCGGCCGCGGCGCGACCGGCTGGCGCCTGGACCTGCGCCGACGGACGCTGGACCGGCGAGAAGTCGCTGTCCGAGGCGCGCACGATCGAGAGCATGATCCAGTTCACGACCTACGAGCCGAACCTCGACTCGACGACCCGCGAGGGCGCCTGCGCGCCGGACGGGTACGAACCGCCTGTACACGATCAGCGCGTTCACCGGCGCGCCGGTGTTCGATCGGAGAGCGCCGTCGACCCGGATGCCGACGATGACGGTGACGGCACGCGAACGGCGCGGAAGACAACGACGGCGACGGCATCCCGAACAGCTCGGATACTGACGACGATGGCGACGGCATCCCGGACGCCAAGACCCGGACTCCGTCGACGACCGCGACACCGAGCTCGCCCAGGGCGGCATCGCCCCGGAAGTGGTCTGGCTCTTCCCGAGCCCGGACGACCCGAGACCTGCGTCGGCGCGGAGTGCCGCCCGGACCCGGTCTGCCTCGTCGGCCTCGAGAACTGCGGCGTGGGCATCAATCTCGAACCCGGTCCGCACCTTCTGGCGCCAGACGGGCGTGAACTGAAGCTGGTGCCCGGCCGCCCCCGGCGGCCGGGCATCCCAGGGAGCAGCAACATGAGTTCGAATCGCAAGACAGCGCGGCGTGACCCTGATCGAACTGGTCGTGGTCATCATGATCGTCGGGATCCTGGCGGCGGTCGCCATCCCCTCGTACCGCAACTACGTGATCCGCAGCCAGCGCTCGGACGCCAAGGACGCCCTGCTCGCCCTCGCGACGCAGCAGGAGAAGCACTACCTGCAGTGCAACGCCTACGCGGACGATCCTCGACGCGGCGACCGACTGCGCCGCCAGCGAGATGCAGGCGGCGGACGTCAGCAAGAACGGCTGGTACGACCTCGCGACCGATGCGCGCGGACCCGGCCACCGGCTTCACCGTCACGGCGACCGCGATCAACGGCGAGAACCAGTGGCAGGACACGGCATGCCGCACGTTCACGGTGGACCAGGCGGGCGTCCGTACCGCCGCCGATGACGGCGGCACCGACAACACGGCGGAGTGCTGGCAATAAGCCGGCCCGCCTCGCGCTAGAACAGCCTCGGGCGCGCCTCCCAGACCGGCTTCAGCGCAGGCACACCGGCCGGCGCGGCGAAGTCCGCGTCGATCCACAGGTCGCCGACCGCGGCCAGCCGCTCGCCGACGAACACGAGCGGCAGGCGCTCGCGCATCCAGGGCACGATGCCCGCCTCCTGGCACAGATCCTTCAGTCGCTTGCGCGGCCTGCCCGGGTGCGGCCTGAGGCTCTCGCCGCCGGCCCGGAACCGGATCGACGTGTCCACGCCGCCGACGAGGCGCAAACCACCCTCCTGGCCGGCATCGAGTCGGAAAGATACCCGCGCCCGCTCCGGCAGCGCGAGCGCATACAGCCGGCCGCGATAGCGCCGGACCTCGCCCGCGTCCCAGCGCAGCGCCGGCGCGCCGTCAGCCCGCGCATTGAAGAAACCCGGGAGCGCGGCACCGAGCCGCGCCGCCGGCGGCGGCCGCAGGCCCTCCTGGCGCAGCCACCAGCGCAGCAGGTTGACCTGCCGGTCGCGCGGGAGCCCGGATAGCGCCGCGAGCGAAAGCCGGCCCTCATCGAGCACCTGCGCGGCATCGGCCGCCGCGAGCTCGCCCAGCAGGCGCGAGGCCTCGGCGAGGTGGCCGGCGCTGCGCGACACGGTCGCCGAGGCGGCCGGCCATCGCTCGCGGATCGCGGGCAGCACGCGCGCGCGCAGGTAGCCGCGGTCAAAGCGCAGCGCGTCGTTCATCGGGTCCTCGTTGCCAGGCGAGTCCGTGGCGCGCGGCGTATTCGGCAAGCTCCGCGCGATCGACCTCGAGCAGCGGCCGCAGCTGCCAGCCGCGCCCGAGCCGCGCGCGCGCCGGCATGGCCGCGAGCCCCGCGACGCCCGCGCCGCGCATGAGCTGGATCAGCACCGTCTCGAGCTGGTCGTCGCGATGGTGCGCGGTCAGCAGGCGTTCTCCGTCGGCGAGCCGCCCTGCGAGCGCCGCATAGCGCGCTTCACGCGCCTGCGCCTCGACGCTTTCGCCGCGCGCCGGGGTGAGCTTGAGCTCGATCACCTCGAGGGCGACACCCGCAGCCGCACAGGCCGCGCGGCAGGCTTCAGCCCAGGCCGCGGAGTCCGGCTGCAGGCCGTGATCCACGTGCAGCGCCCGCAACGGGAAGGACTTCGCGGGCGGCGAGCGTCGCCAGCGCGTGCAGCAGCACCGTCGAGTCGAGGCCGCCCGACAGCGCGACCGCGATGCGCGCCTCCCGCCAGCCGGGATCGATCGCAGCGAGCAGGCTCTGCGAGGCGCTCCGGACCGAAGCCGATCATCGTCGCCGCCACGTCAGGCTCCGCCGTAGACTCCGAAGCCGCGCAGCCGCTTGCGGCGCTCGGCGAGGAGCGTCTCGAGCGGCATCGCCGGTGAGGTCACTGAGATGACGCGTCAGCGTGTCGCGCAGGCGTTCCGCCATGAGCGGCGGCTCGCGGTGCGCGCCGCCGAGCGGCTCGGCGATGACCTCGTCCACGAGGTTCGAGCTTCGAGAGGCGGTCGGCGGTGATGCCCATCGCCTCGGCCGCGAGCTCGCGCCGGTCCGCGCTCTTCCACAGGATCGAGGCGCAGCCCTCGGGCGAGATCACGGAGTAGACGCTGTACTGGAGCATCAGCAGGCGGTCGCACACGCCGATCGCGAGCGCGCCGCCCGAGCCGCCCTCGCCGATCACGCAGCTGACGATCGGCACCTGCGAGCTGCGACATGTCGAACAGGTTCCGCGCGATCGCCTCGCTCTGGTTGCGCTCCTCGGAGCCGACGCCCGGATAGGCGCCCGGCGTGTCGATCAGCGTCACGAGCGGGAGTCCGGAAGCGCTCGGCGGTCAGCATCAGCCGCCGCGCCTTGCGATAGCCCTCGGGCTTCGGCATGCCGTAGTTGCGCCGCACGCGCTCCTTGGTGTCGCGGCCCTTCTGCTGGCCGATCACCATGACCGGCCGGCCGTCGAGCCGCGCGACGCCGCCGACGATCGACTGGTCGTCCGCGTACATGCGGTCGCCGTGCAGCTCCTGGAACTCGGTGAACACGAGCGGGATGTAGTCGAGCGTGTACGGCCGCTGCGGGTGGCGCGCGAGCTGGGTGATCTGCCAGGGCGTCAGGTTCGCGAAGATGCTGCCGGTGAGCATGCGCGCCTTGGCTGCGCAGCTTCTCGATCTCCTCGCCGGTGTTGAGGTCCGAGTCCTCGGCGAGGAAGCGCAGCTCCTCGATCTTCGCCTCGAGTTCGGCGATCGGCTGTTCGAAGTCCAGGAATTGCAGCGGCATCCGGACAGTATAGAGAACGCCGAATTCGCCCTGCCCGCGGCAGTCCGGCGCAAGGCCTGCGCGCGGCTTTGCCCGCCGGGGTCCCTCGCTCGCTCCTGCCGGGACTTCAGTGCGCTCGCTCGGGGATCCCGGCCGGCCGAGCGCTGCGCCGGCGCGCTGCGGCACAGGCCGTCGCGCGGGATCCGGCGTGACGTGCCGCGGGCCGTTCACGCGCGCGCCGGCCGGGCGGGATCCCGAGCGAAGCGACTAAGTTCGCGGCGGAACGAGCGAGGGTCCCCGGCCGGCCAGGCGCGCGACGTCAGTCGCGTCAGTCCGCGCGCGTGCCGTAGGAGAACCGGATGCCGTCACGCCCGACGAGCTCTGCGAGCTCGTCGACGAGCTGCCGGCTCGGCCGCACCGTCCAGCTCCTCCGGGAGCGTCAGCGTGCCGCGCGCCTCGTCGCCGATGTAGTGCAGCTCCACCGCGCATCGCCCGCCGCGTCCCGTGCGCAGGATCTCTTCGAGCCGGCCGAGCAGCCGGCCGTCGCCGCCCCCCGCCGGCAGGCGGATCTTGAGGCGACGCGCCTCGCGCTCGCGCAGCTCGTGGATCGGCGTGAGCTTCTTCGCGTTGATGCGCCAGTCGTCGATGAACTCGTCGTAGCGGAGCAGGCCCTCGACCACCAGGATCGCGTCGCTTGCACGATGACCGCGCGGTGCTGCTGCCAGACGTCGTCGAACAGGCTCGCCTCGATGCGCGCGCTGCGGTCGTCCAGCACCAGCGTCATGCGCGAGCCGCGCCGGCGCATCTCGAGCACGAGCCCCGCGACGGTCACCGGTCTTGCCGCCGCCGAAGCGCGGCTCGCCGGTGGGCCGCGGCCCGCCGAGGTCGACGATCCGCGCCGGCGCGACCTGGCGCAGTTCCTGCTCGAACTCGGTGATGGGGTGGCCGGACAGGAACAGGCCGAGCGTCTCGCGCTCGCCCGCGAGCCGCTCCGACTCGCTCCACTCCGGCAGCGAGGGAAACACGATCGCCGGCGGCGCACTGTCGTGCGTGCGGCGCGGCCAGCCCGCCGAACAGGTCGTCCTGGCCGGCTGCCGTCGCGCGCGTGCGCTGCTCGCCGAGCTGGATCGCCGCCGGCAGCGCCGCGGCCAGCGACGCGCGCGTGTGGTCGAACCCGTCGAAACTGCCCGCCTTCACCATCGCCTCGAGCGTGCGCTTGCCGGCGAGCTTCAGGTCCACGCGCCGGCAGAGGTCGACGAGGTCCCGGAACTCGCCGCCCTGCTCGCGCTCGCCGACGATCGCGTCCACCGCGCCCTCGCCCACGCCCTTGATCGCGCCGAGGCCGTAGCGGATCGTGCCCGGGCCCGCGACGGTGAAGGCGAAGCTGGACTGCGTTGACGTCGGGCGGCAGCACTTCGATGCCGATGCCGGCGCACTCGTCGATGAACGAGACCACCTTGTCCGTGTGCTCCATGTCGCAGGACAGCACGGCCGCCATGAAGGCCTCGGGGTAATGCGCCTTGAGCCAGGCGGTCTGGTAGGCGAGCAGCGCATACGCCACCGAGTGCGACTTGTTGAACCCGTAGCCGGCGAACTTCTCGATCAGGTCGAAGATGTAGCCGGCGCGCGCCGCGGGCACGCCGCGCGCGATGGCGCCGTCCACGAACACCGAGCGCTGCGTGGCCATTTCCTCGGGCTTCTTCTTGCCCATCGCGCGGCGCAGCAGGTCCGCGCCGCCGAGCGTGTAGCCGGACAGGGTCTGCGCGATCTGCATGACCTGTTCCTGGTACAGGATCACGCCGTAGGTCGGCTTCAGGATCTCGGCGAGGCTCGGGTGCAGGTAGTCGATGGTCCCGGCGGAGCGGCCGTGCTTGCGCGCGATGAAGTCGTCCACCATGCCGGACTGCAGCGGCCCCGGGCGGAACAGCGCGACCAGCGCGACGATGTCGTCGAAGCGGTCGGGCTGCAGCTTGCGCACGAGGTCCGTGATGCCGCGCGACTCGAGCTGGAAGATCGCGGTGGTCCGGCCGGACGCAGCAGCTTGAACGTCTCGGCGTCGTCCAGCGGCAGCCGCGCGAGGTCGAGCGGCGCCTCGCCGGCGGCGAGGCGCTTCGCGTTGATGAGGCGCATGGCCCAGTCGATGATGGTCAGCGTCCTGAGGCCGAGGAAGTCGAACTTCACGAGCCCGACCTGCTCGACGTCGTCCTTGTCGAACTGGGTGACGACGCTCGCGCCGCCCGATTCGCAGTACAGGGCGGTGAAGTCCGTGAGCGGCGTCGGCGCGATCACCACGCCCCCGGCGTGGGTGCCGGCGTTGCGCGCGAGCCCTTCGAGCCGCCGCGCGAGGTCGATCAGGTCGCGCACCTCGTCCTCGGCGCCGTAGCGGCGCTTGAGTTCCGGCTCCTTCTCGAGCGCGTCCTCGAGCGTGATGCCGAGCTCGAAGGGAATCAGCTTCGCGACGCCGTCGACGAATCCGTAGGGCAGGCCGAGCACGCGCCCGACGTCGCGCACGACCGCCTTCGCCGCCAGCGAGCCGAACGTGATGATCTGCGAGACGCGGTCGCGCCCGTAGCGCTCGGCCACGTACTCGATCACGCGGTCGCGCCGCGACATGCAGAAGTCGATGTCGAAGTCCGGCAGCGACACGCGCTCCGGGTTCAGGAAGCGCTCGAACAGCAGGTCGTGCCGGATCGGGTCGAGGTCGGTGATGCCGAGCACCCAGGCGACCAGCGAACCGGCGCCCGAGCCGCGCCCCGGTCCGACCGGGATCTCGCGCTCGCGTGCCCAGCGGATGAAGTCCGCGACCACCAGGAAATAGCCCTCGAAGCCCATGCCGCCGATGACGCCCAGTTCGCGCTCCAGCCGCGCGTGATAGCGCTCGGCCTCCGCCGCACCCGGCCCGATGCGCCGCGCGAGGCCTTCGGCGGCAAGCCGGCGAAGGTGGTCCGCGGCGCCCGAGCCGTCCGGCACGTCGTAGGCCGGGAGGAACACATTGCCCTGCGCGAGCGGCAACGAGCAGCGCCGCGCGATCTCGACGCTGTTCTCGAGCGCCTCCGGCAGGTCGCCGAACAGCGCCGCCATTTCGTCCGGCGACTTCAGGTATTGCTCCGGCGTGTACGGGCGCGGGCGCCCCGGATCGTCGAGCCGGTGGCCGCCGTGGATGCAGACGCGCGCCTCGTGCGCCTCGAATTCGTCGCGCGCCAGGAAGCGCACGTCGTTGGTCGCGACGACCGGTGCCGGTCGCTTCGCCACCAGCGCCAGCACGCCCGCGATGTAGGATTCCTCGCCGGGGCGACCGGTGCGCTGCACCTCGAGGTAAAAGCGATCGCCGAAGAGTCCCTGCCAGCGCTGCGAGCAGCTGTGCCGCCTCCGCCGCGCGACCGGCGACGATGGCGCGCCCGATGTCGCCCTGCAACGCACCCGAAAGCGCGATCAGGCCCGTCGGTCGAGGCGGCGTCGAGCCACTCGCGCTCGAGCAGCGGCCGGCCCCGCGCCTGGCCCTCGAGGTAGCTCCGTGACACGAGCCGCGCCAGGTTGCGGAAACCCGTCGTGTTCTGCGCGAGGAGTGTCACCAGCACCGGCTCGGCGCGGTCACCGCCCTCGGCGATCCACAGGTCGGCCCCGATCAGCGGCTTGACGCCCCGCTTCTCCGCCTCGCGGTGGAACTTCACCATCGCGAACACGTTGCCGTGGTCCGTGAGGGCCACCGCCGGCATGCCGGCCCCGGCCACCGCCTGCATCAGCTCCGGCACGCGCACGATGCCGTCCACGAGCGAATACTCGGTGTGCAGCCGCAGGTGGACGAAGCGTCGGGGGCATGCGGCGATCTTATCGCGCCACCGGCGCGAAGCTGCGCCGGTGGATACGGCAGGGACCGATGCGCGCCAGGCGCTCCAGGTGGTCCCCGGTCGGGTAGCCCTTGTGCCGCTCGAATCCATAGTCGGGATAGATGCCCGCCATGCGGGTCATGAATGCGTCGCGGCTGGTCTTCGCGAGGATCGAAGCAGCGCTGATCTCGCTCACCCGCGCATCGCCCCCGACGATCGCCTCCATGCCGCAGGCCAGGCCCAGCATGGCCCTGCGCCGGGGCAGCGGTCGCCGTCCACGCAGACGCGCCGTGGCAGGATCGCGAGCCCGAGCAGCGCGCGGCGCATCGCCAGCAGCGTCGCTTCCAGGATGTTCAGGACGTCGATCTCGCCCGCGTCCGCCCAGCCGATGGCCCAGGCGGCCGCACGGCCCCGGATCTCGACCGCCAGCCGTTCCCGTTCACCCGCGGGCAACTGCTTGGAATCGCGCAGGCCCGCAACGGCACGGCGCGGGTCCAGGATGACCGCGGCAGCGACCACGGGTCCCGCCAGGGGTCCGCGACCCGCCTCATCGACGCCGGCTGCGAGCCCGCCGGCAGACCGTGGCCACACCCCCCTGCCACGATTCACGGGGCCTCCTGACGGGCGAGCGCCAGGATGGCGTCGGCAGCCTGCTCGCTGGCGTCGCGCCGCAGCTGCCCGTGCAGGTCGGTAAAGAGGGCCTGCAGCTCCCGGACGTCCTCGGGCGCGTCGAGCCAACGCTCGAGTTCCTGCCCGATGCGGGGGGGCGTCACGTCGCCCTGTGCGAGCTCCGGAACGACCTGCCTGCCCGCCAGCAGGTTGGGCAGGGCGAAGAAGGGCACCTTGAGGAGCCCCAGGCCGCGCAGCAACCAGGCCGTCAGTCCTCCCAGGCGGTAGGCGACCACCATGGGCCGCTTGCAGAGCATTGCCTCCAGGGTCGCCGTGCCCGATGCGACGAGCACGACGTCGGCAGCCGTCAGCACGGCCTGCGTGCGGCCTTCGACCAGCCGAACGTCGACGCCGGGCGCGTGACGTTCGAGGGCTGCCTCGAAGCGCGGATCGCGTGCCACCGTTGGCAAGCGCCGCGATGAACACGAGCCCGGGTCGCCGCGCGGCCAGCCAGGCGGCCGTTCCGGCGAAATCGTCGGCGAGCCGCGCAACCTCGCCGGCGCGGCTGCCCGGAAGGATGGCAACGACGCGCGCCTCTGGCGCGATGCCGAGGTCACGGCGCGCGGACGCCGGATCCGGAACGAGCGGCAACCGGTCGGCAAGCGGGTGTCCCACGAAGATCGCAGGCAAGCCCGCCTCGTCGTAAACCGTCCGCTCGAACGGCAGCAGGCAGAGCACCAGGTCGAGGAAGCGGGCCATGCGCCCCGCGCGGCCACGCCGCCACGCCCAGACCTGCGGGCTCACGTACTGGACGGTGCGCAGTCCCGCTTCGTGCAGGGTGGCCGCGAGGCTCAGGTTGAATTCCGGCGCATCGATGCCGACGAAGACGTCCGGCCGGAGCTCCAGCATCGCCGCACGGACGCGCCGGCGCAGCGCCAGCAGTCGCGGCAGGTGGTGCAGGACCTCGAACAGGCCCATGACCGCCAGCTCCTCGGCGTCCGCGAGGCGCTCGCAGCCGGCCGCCTGCATGCGCGGCCCGGCGACGCCCACGAAGCGCGTCCCCGGCGCGCGCGCGGCGATCGCTTCGATCAGGGCAGCCCCGAGGTTGTCGCCCGAGGACTCGCCGGCCACGAGGCCGATCGTGAGGGAACAAAGGGGACGCGCCCCTTTAACGTCGGCGACCATGTTCGTTGGAAAACCCTATCCGTTAAAGGGGCGCGTCCCCTTTGTTCCTAGCGGATGATGCTGCGTTCGCTGGCGGCGAGGAAGTCCACGAACGGCGCGAGCTCCGGCTGCGACGGCACGAGCGCCCGCAGTTGCTCCGTCGCCTCGGCGAGCTTGAGGCCCGAACGATAGAGGATCCGGTAGGCGTTCTTGATGTTCGAGATCATCGCGGCGTCGAATCCGCGCCGCTTGAGTCCCTCGCTGTTGACGCCCTTCGGCTCGGCCGGCGAGCCGGCGACCAGCAGGTAAGGGGGGACGTCGCGCGTGACTGCCGCGTTGTTGGCCAGGAAGGAGTGCGCGCCGATCTTGCAGAACTGGTGGACCGCCGGCGTAACCGGAGAGGATCACCCAGTCGCCCAGCTCGACGTGCCCGGCGAGCGCCGTGCAGTTCGACATGATGCATTGGCTGCCGACGATGCAGTCGTGCGCGACGTGGGAGTACGCCATGAACAGGCAATCGTCGGCGATGGTCGTCTCGCCGCGGCCGCCGACGGTGCCGCGGTTGATCGAGCAGAACTCGCGGAACACGTTGCGGTCGCCGACCACGAGCCGCGTCGGTTCGCCCGCGTACTTGCGGTCCTGCGGCGCGTCGCCGATCGAGGCGAACTGGAACACCCGGGTATTCCTGCCGAGGATCGTCGGTCCCTTCACGACGGCATGCGGACCGATCCAGCTGCCCGCGCCGATCGAAACGCCGGCGCCGATGACGGCGAACGGACCGACCTCGACATCGTCGGCAATCTCCGCGCCGGGATCGACGACAGCTCGCGGGTCGATCAAGGCTTGACCTCCGGCGCGACCATCATGGTCGCCGAAGCGACCTCCACGCCCTCGACCTCGGCAACGGTCGAGAATTTCCAGATGCCGCGCATCGCGCGGTCGAAGGTGGCCTTGAGCGCGAGCTGGTCTCCCGGCACGACCGGTTTCCTGAAGCGCGCGCCGTCGATGCCGACGAAGTAGAAGCGGGATTTCTCGTCCGGCACGACGCCCGCCGTCTTGAAGGCGAGGATGCCCGCCGCCTGCGCCAGCGCCTCGAGGATCATGACGCCCGGCATGGTCGGCCGGCCGGGGAAATGCCCGGAGAAGAACGGCTCGTTCACCGTGACGTTCTTGATCGCGTGGATGTGCTTGCCGGGCACGCACTCGATCACGCGGTCCACGAGCAGGAACGGGTAACGGTGCGGCAACTGCGCGAGCACCGCCTGGATGTCCATCGGGAAACCTTCGCTCATCCGTCCCCCTGCCCGTCCTTCGCGCCGGGCGGCCCGCCCAGCCGGTGCACCCGCGCGACCGAGCGTCGCCACTTCCGCGCCTCGATTGCGGGCCAGCCGGAAGAGTACATGCCTGGCTCCGGGAGCGAGTGGCTGACCATCGAGTACCCAGTCACCACGACGCTCGTCGCCGATCTCGAGATGCCCGGCGATGCCGACCGCGCCCCCGATCATGCAGCGGCTGCCGATGATCGAGCTGCCTGCGATACCCGACGCATCCGGCAATCACCGTGTGCGCGCCGATGCGGCAGTTATGTCCGACCTGCACCTGGTTGTCCAGCTTGACGCCGTCGGCGATCACGGTGTCGCCGATCGTGCCGCGGTCGATCGTCGTGTTCGCGCCCACCTCGACGTCGTCACCGAGGATGACGCCGCCGATGTGCGGCACCTTCACGTAGCCGTCGACGTCAGGTGCGAAGCCGAAGCCGTCGCTGCCGACGACCGCGCCCGCCTTGAAGCGGCAGCGCGCACCGGCGACTACGCCACGGCACAGCATGACGCCTGCCTGCAGCCGGCAATCGTCGCCGAGGCGAACGCCCTCCTCGAGCACCGAGTTGGGGCCGATCGAGCAGCGCTCGCCGATCACGGCGCCGTCGCCGATGACGGCGTTCGGCCCGATCCAGGCGGAAGCGGCGACCTGCGCGGTGGGCGCGACCAGCGCGCCGGGCGACCGGCCGCCGGTGACCATGGCCGCGGGGTGCAGCGCCTGGGCGATCCGCGCATACGCGGCGTAAGGCCGGGGACTGACGAGCGCCGCGACCGGGCACTCGGCCGCCAGCTCGCGCGGCAGGACGACGGCGGACGCCCGGGTAGCCGCGAGCTCGGTGCGGTACTTCGCACCGGTGCAGAACGTGAGTTTGCCGGGAACCGCGGAAGCAAGCGCCGCGACGCCGTCGACGGCGAGGTCGGGGTCTCCGGCAAGTTCCAGCCCGAAGCGGACCGCGATCTCGCCGAGCGTCATGGCCATCGCGACCCTCCCCCGCGGCGACGGATCTCAGGGCTTGGGCGGTGTCGCGGCGGCTGGCGCCTTGGCCTTGATCGCGGCCACGAGCTGCGGCGTGATGTCGATGCCCTCGGCGGCGAACAGCACGCCGTCGCTGACCACGAGCTGGTAGCCGTTCGTCCGCGCGTAGGCCTGGACTTCCTGCAGGAGCGCGCGCTGCATGCGCCCGACTTCCTCGTTGCGCCGCAGGTTCAGGTCTTCCTGCAGCTCGTTGAAGCGGCGATTGACGTTCAGTTCCAGGTCCCGCACTTCGCGCTCGTTGCGCAGGCGGTCCGCCTCGGACATCACGGCGGCTTCCTTCTGGAGCTTGTCGACCTTCTCCTGCAGCGCCTTGCGCTGCGCCGCGACGTCGCGCTGGCGCGGCAGGAACTCGCCCTCCAGGGCCGCCTGGGCCGCCTTGGCCTGCGGCGACTCCTCGAGCAGCCGGCCGAAGTTGACGAAGCCGATCTTGAGGGCCTGCGCTTCGGCCACTGCGACCGTGGCGGTCGCGAGTACCGCGACCAGCGCGCACGAAAGGATTGTCCGGGACATGTGTTTCATCTTGCCTCGATGCTCAGAATGCAGAACCGATCGTGAACTGGAAGCGCTCCACTTCGTCCGGGTAACGGACCGCGTCGCCCTTGAACTCGTTCAGCGGGAAACCATAGCTGAACCGGAAGATGCCGAGCGGCGCGAACCACTGGACCGCGATGCCCGCGGATTGCTTCAACTCATTGTAATCGAACTCGTAGTCGACCGGCGTAATGCCGTCGCGGCCGACGAAGGCGATGCCGGTGCCCTGCGAAAATACGTTGCCGATGTCGTAGAACGCGCTGATGCGCGTGCTCGCGCGCCACTTGGCCGGCACCGGGAACAGCAACTCCGCCCGGCCCACGACCTTCAGGTTGCCGCCATAGGGGTTGCCGAAGCTGTCCTTCGGCCCGAGCCGGCTCTCCGAAAAGCCGCGAACCGTGTCCGGGCCGCCGGCGTAGAACTGCCGGTAGGGGGGCAGCGACGTCGTGTCCTTGCCGATTGCATCGCCCCAGGCAATCTCCGAGGCCAGCGCGACGGTCCACTGGTTCCAGACCGGGATCAGCTGCAGGTAGTCGTAGCGGAAGGTGTAGTAATCGACCTCGCTGCCCGGCGCCGTCACCGCGGTGCTGATCGCGTGCTGCATCCCGCGGTCCGCGAAGATCGCGCGGTTGCGGGAGTCGTAGTACCAGCTGCCGATCAGTTCGTAGGTGTTGAACTTCGTGCCGAACAGGATCGTCTCGATGATCGTGGGCGGA
Organism: uncultured Gammaproteobacteria bacterium; assembly: GCA_963823415.1. Classification (GTDB taxonomy): domain Bacteria; phylum Pseudomonadota; class Gammaproteobacteria; order Steroidobacterales; family Steroidobacteraceae; genus SCUD01. The sequence goes on from CAWGLJ010000006.1 coordinate 15,267, forward strand.
TCGTCCGGATCGACGGCGGGGAACTCCCGCTCGATCACGCGCGTATACGGGTTGCCGTTGTTGCGCACCCAGGTCACCGCTTCGCGGGCGCTGCTCTGCGGGTTGACGATCAGGTCCGAGCGCTGCGCCACCAGCCCGAACCGCAGGCCCTGGAATTCCGAGATCGGGTAGCCCCACTCCATGGTCCCCGACATCGTCGTGGTCGAGAAATCCGAGGCCGCGGAGACGAACTGCGTGACGTCGCGGTACTGCACGCCCAGCGTGCGCGAGACGTTGTCGATCGTGGTGTACGGGTCGGTATGCGAAATGCTGTATTGCTGCGAGTACCGGCCGGTGATGAGGTCCACCGCGACGCGCTCGCCGGAGCCCATGAAGTTCGAGTGCACGAAGCTGCCGTTCAGCATGAAGGACTGCGACTCCGAATAGCCGATGCCGCCGCTGAACTGGCCCGGCAGCCCTTCCTTGATGTCGAAGTCCACGTCCACGAGGTCCGGCGTGCCGGGTACCGGCGTCGTCTCGAACTCGACCTTCTCGATGTACGGGAGCCGCTGGATGCGCTCCTTGGAGCGCTCGAGCAGCGCGTTCGACAGGTACGAGCCCTCCAGCTGGCGCATCTCGCGCCGCAGGACCGTGTCGTCGATCGCGCTGGTGTTGATGAAGTTGACGCGCCGCACGTAGGCGCGGTTGCCCGGGTCCACGAAGAACGTGAGGTCAATGGTCTTCGTGGCCTCGTCCGCCGTCGGCACCGGGTCGATCTTGGCGAAGGCGTAACCGTCCGCGCCGAGGCGGAAGGAAATCAGTTCCTGGGTCTGGGTGATGAGCTTGCGCGAATAGGTCTGGCCGGGCTTGACGAGCAGGAGCCGCTGCAGCTCGGACTCCGGCACCTTCATGGTGCCGGCGAGCTTGACCTCGCCGACCTTGTAGACCTCGCCTTCGTGCAGGTTCATCGTGATGAAGATGTCGTCCATCTCCGGCGCGATGGCGACCTGCGTCGACTCGACGGCGAAGTTCGCGTAACCGCGGTCCTGGTACCAGGACGTCAGCGTCTCGATGTCCCCCTGCAGCGATTCGCGCGAGTAGCGGTCGTCCTGCTTGTACCAGGACAGCCAGTTCGGCGTGCGCAGCTCAAACGCATCGAGCAGCTCCTCGTCATCGTACGAGGTGTTGCCGACCAGGTTGATCTGCCGGATGCGCGCGCGCTGTCCTTCGACGATGTCGATCTTGATGCGGACCTTGTTGCCGGGCACTTCCTCGACCTTGGGGTCGATGCGTACCGCGTACTTGCCGCGACTGAAGTACTGGTCGGTCAGGAAGCCGCGTACTTCCTCGAGGATCGAGCGATCGAAGGTCTTGCCGGTCGCGAGGCCGACGCTGCGCAGCGACTGCTGCAGGTCCTCGGTCTTGATGTCCTTGTTGCCTGCCAGCTCGAAGCTCTCGATGGACGGCCGCTCGCGCACCACGACCACCAGCGTCTCGCCGTCGCGCCTCATCTCGATGTCGCTGAAGAAGCCGGTCCCGAACAGCGCCCGGATGGCCTCCTGGATGCGCCGCTGGTCGAGACGGTCGCCGATGTTGACGGGCAGGTAGTTGTAGATCGTGCCTTCCGAGATGCGCTGCAGGCCCTCCACGCGGATGTCGCCGACGGTGAATGCGGACGGCGCCTGCGCGAGCGCGGGCATGGCCGTGCAAAGCAGTACAACGGCGAAGAACCGCTTCATCCGAGCAGCCGCGAGAGGTCGTTGTAGAACGCGACCCCCATCAACAGGACCAGCATCGCGATGCCGATTTTCTGACCGACCAACTGTGCCTCCATCGAGAGCGGCTTGCCCTTGGCCATCTCGGCGAGCTGGAACACGACCTGCCCGCCGTCCAGGACCGGGACGGGCAGCAGGTTCAGCACCGCAAGCGAGATTGAAACCAGTGCCAGGAAGCCGAGATAGTAGGTGAAGCCCTCGACCGCCGTCAGGCCGGCGTACTGCGCGATGTTGATCGGGCCGGAGATGTTCTTGGTCGAGACGTGGCCCGTGACCATCCGCCAGAGGAAGCGCACGGTCAGGGCGCTCTTGTCCCAGGTCTCGCGCACGGCGGGCACGATCGCGCCGAGCGGCCCGTGACGCTCGACGGTCATCATGGCGGCAGGAAAACCGCCATCGTCGGCGAGCGCGGCGCCGAGGCCGATCCTGCCGATCGTGCGCCCTTCCTCTTCGACCGCGCGCGGCACGAGCTCGAAGTCCAGCCGGCTGCCGTCGCGGATCACCGCGAGCCGCGTCGGCAGCCCGGCGCGCTCCTGGATCAGTCCGACGAGACTCAAGGTAATCGTCGACGGGCGCGCCCTCGACCTCGACGACGCGGTCGCCCGGCTGGATTCCCGCCTCGGCGGCGGGAAATCCCTCGGTGAGCTCGCCGACGACGACGGGCTGCGGCGGATACCAGAAGGAGAACCCGAGGCCGCGCATCAATACGCCAGGTTCGGTCAGCCCACGGCGCTCGGCATCCGGCACGCGCAGCGTCAACTGGCGCGCGGAGCCGCCTTCGCCGCGCACCTCGACCGGCACGCTGCCCGTTTCCACGACGCCTTCGAGGATGCCGAGGATCGCCGCCTGGCGCGTCGACGTCGGATCGCCGGACACGGCCGTGATCTCGTCGCCGCGTGCGGAAATCCGCGCGCGAACGCGATCGACTCCGGGGCGACCTCGCCGATCACCGGCTTGAGGCCCGGCACGCCGTGCATGAACAGCAGCCAGTAGGCGAAGATCGCGAACACGAAATTGGCCATCGGACCGGCGAGCAGCACGGCGATGCGCGCCAGCGGCGGCCGGCGATTGAAGGCCCGGTGCAGATCGCCGGGCGGAACCTGCTCCGTCGCGCTCGTCGAGCAGGCGCACGTAGCCGCCGAGCGGGATGGCCGCGAGCACGTACTCGACCTGGTCGGCGTCCCGGCTCACGCGCCGCAGCAGCGGCTTGCCGAACCCGATCGAGAACCGCAGGACCTTGAATCCCAGCCGGCGCGCGACCCAGAAATGGCCGAACTCGTGCACGGTCACCAGCACGCCGATCGCGACGATGAAGGCGACGATGGAGGTCAGGATGCCCGCGCTCATGCGCCCGCCGCCTGCTTCGAAATGGAGGCGAGCGCGAACTCAGCGCGCTCGCGCGCCCAGGCGTCCGCCGCGAGCGCATCGGCAAGGCTCGCAATCGGTCCGGCTACGTGCTGTTGCAACACGCACTCAATGACTGCCGCGATGCCGGCAAAGTTCAGCCGCCGGCCAAGGAAGGCAGCGACCGCGACTTCGTTGGCGGCATTGAGCACGGCCGGCATCGTGCCGCCCGCGCGGGCCGCGGACTGCGCAAGTCCGAGGCATGGAAACCTTTCAAAATCAGGGTCTTCGAACGACAACCTCGCAACTTGCACGAGGTCAATGGCATCCACCCCCGAGGCAATGCGATCCGGCCAGCCGAGCGCGTGCGCAATCGGCACGCGCATGTCGGGCCGGCTCATCTGCGCGAGCACCGATCCGTCCTCGAACTCGACCAGCGAATGCACGATGCTCTGGGGGTGGATCACGATGCGCACCGCGTCGGGGCCGACGCCGAACAGGTGACAGGCCTCGATCAATTCGAGCCCCTTGTTCATCAGCGTCGCGGAATCCACCGAGATCTTGGGGCCCATGCGCCAGTTCGGATGGGCGACGGCCTGTTCCGGCGTGACCGCCACCAGCTCTTCGCGGCGCGTGCGCAGGAAGGGACCGCCCGACGCGGTGAGGACGATGCGCACGACGCCGGCAGGCGCTCGCCCGGTCGCACCGCCCGGCGGCAGGCACTGGAAGATCGCGTTGTGCTCGCTGTCGATCGGCAGGATCGTCGCGCCGGAAGTCCGCGCAGCGCTCGAGGAGCAGCGGGCCGGCGAGCACCAGCGCCTCCTTGTTGGCCAGCAGGAGCTGCTTGCCGGCGCCGGCCGCAGCCAGGGTCGAGGCGAGCCCGGCGGCGCCCACGACGGCGGCCATCACCACATCCACCTCCGGCAGCGTCGCAACCGATGCGAGGGCGTCAGGTCCCGGCAGCACGCGCGTCGGCAGTCCCGCTGCCGCGACGCGTTGCGCGAGCCGCGCCGCAGCCCCGCGATCGACGAGTGCGGCGTAGTCGGGCCGGTGGCGCTCGACCTGGGCGAACAGGGCCTCGTGATTCGAGTGCGCGGCAATCGCGACGACACGAAAGCGGTCGGGATGACGGGCGGCAACGTCGAGCGTCGCCTCGCCGATGGTCCCGGTCGAGCCGAGCACGGCGAGGCCCTTCATGCCACGAGCCCCAGCCAGGCGAACCCGAGCGCGAGCAGCGGCACCGACGAGGTCAGGCTGTCGATGCGGTCCAGCATGCCGCCGTGTCCGGGCAGCAGGCTGCCGCTGTCCTTGAGCCCCTGCTGGCGCTTGAACATGCTCTCCAGCAGGTCGCCGATCACGGAGACCAGCACCCCCGCGACGCACAGCGGCAGGAACGCCTCCGCCGGCAGGTCGAACCAGGCGAGGCCCGCGAGCGCGACGATGAAACCTGCGACCAGGCCGCCGAGCACGCCTTCCCAGGTCTTGTTGGGACTCACGACCGGCGCAAGACGCAGGCGCCCGAATTGCCGCCCCGCGAAATAGGCGCCGATGTCCGCGGCCCAGGCGAGCAGCAGCACGAATACCACGAGTTCGCGCCCGATCCCGTCCTGCACGTACAGCCGCGCGAGCGCGACCCAGGTCGGCGCGAGGGCCCACAGGCCTGCGATCGCCGCGAGGCCAGCCGGCCTTGAAGCCGGGCGCCAGCACGATCCAGGCGAAGAGCGGGATCCAGCCGAGCATCGTCAGCAGCATCGCGCGCTCGAAGTCATCGGGGCTCGTCGTCGCGAACCACAGGATCGCCATCGCGGCCGCGCAGGCAGCAACGTACGCCGCACGCGCGACGGCGCTGGAGAATCCCGGCGAGCTGCGACCACTCCCAGGCGCCCGTGAGGAACAGCAGGGCAAGCGCGAGGACCGCCATCTCGCGCGGCAGCACGACGAGCACGAGCGCGAGCACGACGACCAACCCGACGGCCGTCAGGATTCTCTGGCCCAGCATCAGCCCGCCTCCGCCTGGTCCGGCGACGCGGCCATAGCGCCGCTGACGGCCGCCGAAGTCAGCGATCGCCGCGGCGTAGCATTCGGCGTCGAAATCCGGCCACAGCGTCTCGGTGAACCACAGTTCGGTGTACGCGAGGTCCCAGAGCAGGAAGTTGCTGATGCGCCGCTCGCCCCCGGTGCGGATGAACAGGTCCGGCGGCGCGCGGCCCGACAGCGCGAGGCAGGCGCCGAGCGCCGCTTCGTCGATGTCTTCGGGGCGGCGGCGTCCTGCGGCAGCCTCGCTCGCCAGCCGTCGCGCAGCCTGCACGATGTCCCATCGTCCGCCGTAACTGACCGCGACGGAGAGGTCGAGCCGCGTGCGTCGATGCCGTGCGCGCCTCCGCGGCCACCATGCGCTCCACGAGCGCCGGCGCGAGCCGCGTCCGGTCACCGATGAACCGGATGCGCACGCCGTTGGCATCGAGTTCGGCCACCTCGCGGTCCAGCGACTCGAGGAAAAGCTGCATGAGCAGGCCCACCTCGCCCGCCGGCCGTTGCCAGTTCTCGCTCGAGAAGGCGAACAGCGTGAGCGCGCCGACGCCGTGGCGGACGGATTCCTCGATCATGGCGCGCACGGCGCGGGTGCCGGCGCGGTGACCGGCTGCGCGCGGCAGGGAACGCTGCTCGGCCCAGCGGCCGTTGCCGTCCATGATGACGGCCACATGGCGCGGCACCGGGTGCCCGCCGGCAGCTTGCGGGACGGTGGAGGCCATTCAGACCTGCAGCAGCTCTTTTTCTTTCTCGGCCAGCACGGCGTCGATGTCGTGGACGTGCCGGTCGGTGAGCTTCTGGATCTCTTCCTGGCCGCGCCGGTGGTCGTCCTCGGAGATCAGCTTTTCCTTGTGCATCTCCTTCAGCTCGTTCATGAGGTCGTGACGCACGGCGCGCACGGCGACGCGCGCACCCTCGGCTTCCTGCTTCGCGACTTTCGTGAGTTCCCTGCGCCGCTCCTCGGTCATCGGCGGCAGCGGCAGGCGGATGACCTGGCCGGCCGTGTTCGGCGTCAGGCCGAGGTCCGACTTCTGGATCGCCTTTTCGACGGCGGAGACGGCCGCCTTGTCCCAGGGCGAAACGACCAGCGTCCGGGCGTCCTCGACGCGAGATGCTCGCCACCTGGCTGATCGGCACCTCGCTGCCGTAGTACTCCACCTTCAGGCCGTCGAGCAGGCCGACGTTGGCGCGGCCCGTGCGCATCTTGCGGTAGTGCTCCTTGAGCAGCGCGACGCACTTCGACATGCGCTGCGTCGCGTCGCGGCTCATTTCATCCTGCATGATCGACTCCCCGGCTGCCTACAGGCCGTTCGCCACCAGCGTGCCCACGTCCTCGCCGTCCACGATGCGCATCAGGTCGCCGTCATTGTTGAGGTTGAAGACCCGCAGTGGAAGGCCATTGTCGCGGCACATCACGATCGCCGTCGCGTCCATCACGCCCAGCCGGTCGTCCAGCACCTTGTCGAAGGACAGCCGCTGGTAGCGTTCCGCCTTGGGGTTCCGCACCGGGTCGTCGCTGTAGATCCCGTTGACCTTGGTGCCCTTCAGCAGCAGGTCCGCGCCGATCTCGATCGCACGCAACGAGGCGGCGGTATCGGTGGTGAAGAACGGGTTGCCGGTGCCGGCGGCGAAGATGACGCAGCGGCCCTTCTCGAGGTGGCGGACCGCGCGACGGCGGATGTAGTCCTCGCAGACTTCCTGCACGCGCACGGCCGACATCACCCGGGCATAGCTGCCGAGGGACTCGAGGGCATCCTGCAGGGCGAGCCCGTTCATGACGGTCGCGAGCATGCCCATGTGGTCTGCGGTGACGCGATCCATGCCTGCCCGCGCGAGGCCTGCACCGCGGAAGATGTTGCCGCCGCCGATCACGACGGCGACCTGGACGTCGCGCGCCAGGACGTCCCTGATCTCGCCGGCGATGCGCTTCAGGATGACGGGGTCAATGCCGTAGTCGGCGGCGCCGAGCAGCGCCTCGCCGCTGATCTTGAGCAGGATCCGCGACAGCGGCGGCACCGTTCAGGCCCTGCCTTTCGCAGCCTCGACCTGTGCCATCACTTCGGCGGCGAAGTTTTCCTGCTTCTTCTCGATGCCCTCGCCCACTTCGAAGCGCAGGAAGCCGCTGACCTCGGCCTTCGCGTTTTCCAGCAGCTTGCCGACCGTCGTGTCCGGATCCTTCACGAACGGCTGGCCCGTGAGGCAGATCTCGGCCAGGTACTTGCGCAGCCGCCCCTCGACCATCTTCTCGACGATGGCCGCCGGCTTGCCTTCCGAGGCCGCCTGCGCGGACAGGATCTCCCGCTCCTTCGCGACCACGTCGGCCGGCACGCCGGACGGCGACACGAACTGCGGGTTCGCGGCCGCCACGTGCATGGCGATGTCGCGCGCCAGCACCTCGTCCCCGCCCTTCATCGCGACCAGCGTGCCGATGCGCGTGCCGTGCACGTAGGCGCCGATCCGGTCGGCCGCGCGCAGGATGGCGGCGCGGCGCACGTCGATCTTCTCGCCGATCTTCGCGACCAGGTGCCGCCGGGTCTCGTCCACGGTGGCGCCACCCGCGAGCGTGAGCACCGGCAAGCGCCTCAGGCGTCGTCTCGCCGGCAGCGAGCGCCGCGGCGGCGACGCCTGACGCGAATGCCTGGAAATCCGGCTGGCGCGCCACGAAGTCCGTCTCGCAGTTGACTTCGACGAGCACCGCGGAGCGGCCGTCAGCCGACGACACGGCGACGATCGCACCCTCGGCGGCGATGCGCCCCGCCTTCTTGTCGGCCTTGGCGAGGCCGGACTTCCGCATGACTTCGGCCGCCGCGTCGAGGTCACCGCCGGTCTCGACGAGCGCCTTCTTGCACTCCATCATCCCGGCGCCAGTGCGCTCTCGCAGCGCCTTGACGGTTTCAGCGCTGATGCTCATGTCATTCCTCGTTCTTGTCCGTCTTGCGGGCGGCAGCAGGCCGGCGCTTGGCCGGCGCCTTGTCGGACGCCGGCGTCCGGCGCTGCTGCGGCAGCGGGCGCTGCGGCAGTCGCGGGAGTCGTAGCAGTCGCAGGTTCCTCGTCCGCGACGCCGGTCACCGGCATCGTCGCGGCCGAAGCCGTCTCGGCCGTCTGCCGGGTGCGCACGGGCGCCTTGCGGCGGACGTTGGCTGCCCTGCGCGGGGCACGCGCCTGCGACTTCTTGCGCGGCTGGCCTTCCTCGTCGAGTTCGACGAACTCGTCCTCGCCGGCCGGCAAGACCGGCACGGCAGACTTGCCGTCGAGCGCCGCGTCGGCGACACCCGCCGCGTAGAGCTGGATCGCCTTCATCGCGTCGTCATTGCCGGGAATCACGTAGTCGATTCCGTCCGGGCTGCAGTTGCTGTCGACGATCGCGACGACGGGGATGCCGAGCTTCCTCGCCTCGTGGACCGCGATTTCCTCGTGGCCGACGTCGACGACAAAGAGCGCATCCGGCAGCGAATTCATGTCCTTGATGCCGCCGAGGCTGCGGTTCAGCTTGTCCATCTCGCGGCGCAGGGTCTGCGCTTCCTTCTTCTTGCGGCGATCGAGCGCGCCCGAGTCGCGCAGTTCCTCGAGTTCGTGCAGGCGCTTGATCGACTGCCGGATGGTCTTGAAATTGGTGAGCATGCCGCCCAGCCAGCGCTGGTTGACGTAGGGCATGCCGCAGCGCGTCGCCTCGGCCTGGATGGCGTCGCGCGCACTGCGCTTGGTGCCGACGAACAGGACCCGGCCGCCATCGCCGACCACGCCCTTCACGAAGCTGGCAGCCTCGTTGTAGAGCGGCAGCGTGCGCTCGAGGTTGATGATGTGGATCTTGTTGCGCTCGCCGAAGATGAACTGCGCCATCTTCGGGTTCCAGAAGCGGGTCTGATGACCGAAATGAACCCCCGCCTCAAGCATCTGCCTCATGGACAGATTTGCCATGCTCGACTCCTTTTCGGGTTAGCCCTCCGCGAATCCGCATGCGGCAACCGGTCAAGGGACCCGGCACCCAGCCGCACGTGACGATACGCGTGTGGATTTGGTTGAGAAAAAACGCCGCGCTTTATACCATCTTTGTCCCGTCGAAACAACGTGATAGGCGCTTTCCGTGCTGATGCAGAGCCATAGCCGGGTATTGGTCAAAACCCCTGCGGAACAGCAGGCCATGCGCCTGGCCGGTCGCCTCGCCGCGGACGTCCTCGACATGATCGGCCCGCGGATCCGGGCCGGGATGACGACCGGGGAAATCGACCGGATCTGCCACGACTACATCGTCGACGTGCAGAAGGCCATTCCCGCGCCCTTGAATTACAAGGGTTTTCCGAAGTCCATCTGCACCTCCGTCAACCACGTGGTCTGCCACGGGATTCCCGGGGACAAGGTCCTCAGGGCCGGCGACATCCTCAACGTGGACGTCACGGTCATCAAGGACGGCTTCCACGGCGACACGAGCCGCATGTTCCTGATCGGCGACCCGTCGATCCAGGCACGACGCCTGTGCGAGGCAGGCTTCGAGGCCATGTGGCGCGGCATCCGCACGATCCGGCCCGGGACCCGCCTCGGGGACCTGGGCCATTCCATCCAGGGCTTCGTCGAGGGCCTGGGTTACTCGGTGGTGCGCGAGTACTGCGGCCACGGCATCGGACGCGTCTTCCACGAGGATCCGCAGGTGCTCCATTACGGCGAGCCCGGCACCGGCCTTGCGCTCGAGGCCGGCATGACCTTCACGGTCGAGCCGATGGTCAACGCGGGCCGACGGAACGTGAAGCTGCTGGGCGATGGCTGGACCGTGGTCACGAAGGACCATTCGCTGTCGGCCCAGTGGGAGCACACGGTTCTGGTGACGCCGGACGGCTTTGAAGTGCTGACCCTCGGCGCGGCTGACCGGGAATAGATGGGACAGTCACCTTTTATGACATGCGACGTTCACCTTAAGACCCGGGTGAACGTCTCGCATGTCGTAAAAGGTGAGCGTCCCATTATTCCCATGATCACGGTCGCCGATTTCCGCGCCGCCCTCGTCCAGGGCGACGAGGAACTCGCCCGCCGCTTCCGGGCGGACGAACCCGTGGAAGTGCTGGTACGCGAACGTGCGCGGCTGGTCGACGATCTCGTCACGCGCGCCTGGCGGCTGCACGCATCCGGTACGACGGATGCAATCGCCCTGGTCGCCGTCGGCGGCTACGGGCGCGGCGAGCTCCTGCCCTGTTCGGACGTCGACGTCATGGTGCTCCTGCCGAAAGGCGAAGAGCCGGCCTGGACAGCTCCGCTCGAGCGCTTCCTGACCTTCCTGTGGGACATCGGCCTCGAGACCGGACACAGCGTACGCACGATCGACGAGTGCAGGCAGGAAGCGCTTGCGGACCTTTCGGTCGCCACGACGCTGTTCGAGGCGCGCCTGCTGGCGGGCCCGCCGTCCCTCTTCGAGGCCATGCGCCGCGCACTCGCGCCCGACCGGCTCTGGCCTGCGCGCGATTTCTTCGAAGCCAAGCTCGCCGAACAGGCCGAACGCCACCACCGGTTCCACGACACCGCCTACAACCTCGAGCCCAATGTGAAGCAGGGCCCGGGAGGCCTGCGCGACATCCAGACGATCGCCTGGGTCGCGAAGCGGCATTTCCGGGCGGAGACGCTCGAGGAACTCGCCACGCACGGCTTCATCGCCGCGCGTGAGCTCGCGCAACTCGAGTCGGCCCAGGCCTGGCTGTGGCGGGTGCGCTTCGCGCTGCATCTCGTCAGCGGGCGGCGCGAGGACCGGCTCCTTTTCGATCACCAGATCAGATTGGCACGCATGTTCGGCTACGAGGACGCGACCTACACGCTCGCCGTCGAGCAGTTCATGCAGCGCTATTACCGGACCGCCATGCTGGTGAGCTGGCTGAACGAGCTGCTGCTGCAGCAGTTCCGCGAGGACATCCTGGCCGCGCGCGACGCGCCGGCGCTGCCGCTCTCGACGCACTTCCGCGAGCGGGACGAGTACCTGGAGGCCGTCTCGGACGACACCTTCTCGCGCCACCCGTCCGCGCTGCTCGAACTGTTCGTCGTGCTGCAGCAGAACCCGCGGCTGCAGGGCGTGCGCGCGCGCACCATCCGCCTGGTCCACGACAATCTCTGGCTCATCGACGAGGAGTTCCGCCAGAACCCGCGCAACCACCGCCTGTTCCTCGAGATCCTGCGGGCCCCGGCCGGAGTCACCCACGAGCTCCGGCGCATGAACCTGTACGGCGTGCTCGGCCGCTACATCCCCGCCTTCGGGCGCATCGTCGGCCGCATGCAGTACGACCTGTTCCACGCCTACACGGTGGATGCGCACACGCTGTTCGTCGTGAGCAACCTCCGGCGCTTCGCGCTCGAGCGCTACGACCAGGAATTCCCGAAGCTCGCGCAGATCTTCCGCGCGCTGCCCGAGCCTGAACTCGCCTACCTCGCGGCGATCTTCCACGACATCGCCAAGGGCCGCGGCGGCGACCACTCGGAGCTCGGCGCCGTGGACGCGGAGGCCTTCTGCCTCGAGCAGGGGCTCTCCCGCTACGACGCCCGCCTGGTCGCCTGGCTGGTACTCAATCACCTGAAACTCTCGGTGACCGCACAGAAGCAGGACATCTCCGACCCGCAGGTGATCAACGCCTTCGCCCGCGACGTCGGCGACCAGGTCCGGCTCGACTACCTGTACGTGCTCACCGTGGCCGACGTGCGAGGCACCAACCCGAAGCTCTGGAATTCCTGGAAGGCGACGCTGTTCGACGAGCTGTACGAACGCGTCAAGACCGCGCTCCGCCGCGGGCACGAGTCGCCGCTGGATCGCGAAGAGCTCATTGCCGGGACCCAGGCACTCGCGCGCGAGCGCCTCGCCGCCGCAGGCGTCGCGCCGGAAGCGGCCCAGCGCGTCTGGCAGACCCTGACCGATGCTTATTTCCTGCGGCACTCGGCGGCGGAGGTCGCCTGGCACACCGGGCAGCTCGCCGCGCGCGAGCCAGGCGACTTGAGCCCGCTCGATCGCCGTCGCCGAGCACCCGGGGCGTGGCGGCGCGACCGTCGTCCTCGTTTATACGCACGGCCGCCATCACAGCTTCGCGCGCGCGACCGCCGCGCTCGACCAGCTCGGCCTCAGCATCCAGGATGCGCGCATCACGCCGACGGCCGATGGCGGCAGCCTCGACAGCTACCTCGTGCTCGAGGACACCGGACTTGCGATCACCGATCGCGAGCGCATGGCCGGCATCGAGCGCTACGTTCAACGTGCACTCGGCGAGCGGAGCGCCCAGGCGCCGGCCGTCGCCCGCCGCGTGCCGCGGCAGGTGCGCATGTTCACGACGCCGACCCAGGTCAGTTTCAGCGCGGAACCCGAGAATGGCCGCACGCTGGTCGAGGTCGTCGCAGGAGACCGGCCGGGCCTCCTGTCCGAGATCGGCCACGTCTTCTGGGACCAGCGCGTGGAACTGCACGGCGCGAAGGTCATGACGGTCGGCGAACGCGCGGAGGACGTCTTCACCGTGACCGACGAGACCGGCCGGCCGCTCGGGCCTGCACGCTGCCAGTCGCTCGCCGACGCCCTCACGCACGCGCTCGATGCGCGGATTGCGGCAGCCTGAGACGCCATGGACACCCGGCAACGCATCGAGGAAGCCTTCGAGAATCGCGCAGCACTCGTGCCCGGCACGGCGCCGCGCGAGCTGCTCGCCGCGATCGACGAGTGCCTCGAACTGCTCGGCAGCGGCCGCGCCCGCGTCGCGGAACCGGATGGCGCCGGATGGCGGGTCAACGAGTGGCTCAAGAAGGCGGTGCTGCTGCACTTCCGCACCCATGAGAACGTCGTGCAGGAGTCCGGTCCCTTCCGCTGGTACGACAAGGTGCCGCTGCGGCACTCGGGCCATGACGCCGCCCGCTTCGCGGCGGAAGGCGCGCGCATCGTGCCCGGCGCGGTCGTGCGCACCGGCGCGTACGTTGCGCGGAACGTCGTGGTGATGCCCTCCTTCATCAACGTCGGCGCCTGGGTCGGCGAAGGCACGATGGTCGACACCTGGGCGACGGTCGGCTCCTGCGCGCAGGTCGGGCGCAACGTGCACCTCTCCGGCGGCGTCGGCATCGGCGGCGTGCTGGAGCCGCTGCAGGCGCGGCCGACGATCATCGAGGACGACTGCTTCATCGGCGCGCGCTCGGAGGTCGTCGAGGGCGTGATCGTCGAGCGCGGCGCGGTGCTCTCGATGGGCGTCTTCATCGGCGCGAGCACGCGCATCTACGACCGCGAGACCCGCGAGGTCTCCTACGGCCGCGTGCCGGCCGGCTCGGTCGTCGTGCCCGGCTCGCTCCCCGCCGCCGACGGCTCTCACTCGCTCGCCTGCGCGGTCATCGTCAAGCGCGTCGATGCGCAGACACGCGCGAAGACGTCCATCAACGAGCTGCTGCGGATGTAAGGGCGCGATCGCGCGGCTCGCGGCGGGACTCCCCTCGCTCGCTCAACGGCGGGGACTTCGCCTGCCGGGACTCCCCTGCGCTCGTTCCGCCGGAACTTCCGTCACTCGCTCGGGTGTCCCGCTACGGCTCGGCCGCGCGCACCGTGCCGCGCGCCAGCCGCGCGCGCGAAGACAGGCCGCGCCACCACCGTCCGTGCAGCTGGCGTGCGCGAGCTCGGGCCGGCCGGGCCCCGAGCGAAGCGACGTAAAGTTCCGGCGCGTAACGAGCGAGGGAACCCCGGCCGGCCCATGCCCGCGCACGCCAGGCAAACACGGTAAAGTCGCGCCGATGTCCGACGCACTCGAGCTGACGAAAGAACTGATCCGCTGCCCGTCGGTGACGCCGGAGGACGCCGGCTGCCAGGCGATCCTGGCCGCGCGGCTGAAGGCCGCGGGCTTCGAAGTCGAGCACATGCGCTTCGGGGTGGTCGACAACCTCTGGGCGGTCCATCGCGGCGGTCCCGGCCCGATGCTGTGCTTCGCGGGTCACACCGACGTCGTGCCGGCCGGGCCGCGCGAGAAGTGGAATTCGGACCCGTTCGAGCCCACCCTGCGCGACGGGCTCCTGTTCGGCCGCGGCGCGGCGGACATGAAGAGCGGCGTTGCCGCGATGCTCACCGCCGCGGAGGGCTTCGTGCGCGAGCACGACGGCTATCCCGGCGCAATCGCATTGCTCATCACCGGTGACGAGGAAGGCCGCTCGGTCGATGGCACGCGGCGTGTCGTCGAGCGGCTGCGCGAGCGCGGGCTGCATCTCGATTACTGCCTGGTCGGCGAGCCTTCGAGCCAGCAGGCGTTCGGCGACACGGTCCGTATCGGCCGGCGCGGCTCCCTCTCGGGGCGCCTGACGGTCCAGGGCAAGCAGGGCCACGTCGCCTACCCGGAGCGCGCACTGAATCCGATCCACGCCGTCCTGCCTGCGTTCGCGGAACTTGCCGCGCGCCGCTGGGACGAGGGCGACGCGCATTTTCCGCCGACCCGCTTCCAGGTCAGCAACCTGCAGTCGGGCACGGGCGCGACCAACGTCATCCCGGGCGAACTCGCGGCGACCTTCAACCTGCGCTGGTCGCCGGTGCAGACGCTGGACGGATTGAAGCGGACGGTTGCCGAGATCCTCGACCGTCACGGGCTGCGCCACTCGATCGACTGGCTGGAGGCCGCGCTGCCCTACTACACCGCGCCGGGCAAGTTCACGGCGCTCGTGGCAGGCGCCGTGGAGCAGGTCGCGGCGCTGCGACCGGAGTTGTCGACCGGCGGGGGCACGTCGGACGGGCGCTTCTTCGGCGCGCTCGGCGCCGAAGTCGTCGAATTCGGCCTGCTGAACCGCACCATCCACCAGGTCGACGAATGCTGCGCGGTCGATGACATCGACCGGCTGCGGCAGGTCTTTGCCGAGGTCCTCAGGCGGCTTTTCGCAGGTTGATGCCGAGGCCCGCCGCCGTCATCAGCGCGGCGAGGACCAGCACCCACGCGGGCATCGACAGTCCGAGGAAGGACCAGTCCACCTTGGCGCATTCCCCGCCGGCCTGGAAGACCTTCAGGATCACCTCGGTCAGCGGGAAGAGGTCGAGCATGAAATCGAGGTCGGCGCCGCAGGCGGGCACCGAGCCTTCCGGCTGCATCTGGATCCAGACATGCCGGCCGGCGGTCGCGAGCGTGGCGAGTGCCCGTCACGCCGATCAGCGCCGCGAACAGGATGCCGCGCCGGCCCGGTCGCGAGAAAAGCGCGGCCAGCACGAAGGCGACGCCCATCGCGGCCATCGTCACGCGCTGGAAGACGCACAGGTGGCAGGGCACGAGGTTGAGCCCGTACTGCGCGTAGAAAGCGAACGAGAGGGCTGCGGCCGAGGAAAGTGCGAGCAGCCAGTTGCCCGGGCGCCGCGTCGGCATCAGGCCCCTTTCCTGCCTCGCGCCGCGGAATCGCGAATCTGGCGCTCCGCGTCGTCGAGCGAGAGGTGCCGGATGTCCTTGCCGTGGACCATGTAGACAGTGTACTCGCAGATGTTCTTGGCATGGTCGCCGATGCGTTCGAGGGCGCGGACCACCCACATGATCTCGAGCGCGCGGCGGATCTGGCGCGGGTCTTCCATCATGAACGTGATGTTCTGGCGCTGCACCGACTCGTATTCCTCGTCGACCTTGCGGTCGCGGCGCGCCACGTCGAAGGCCTCGTCGGCGTCGAGCCGCGCGAAAGCGTGCAGTGCGTCGTGCACCATCTCGGTCACCAGCCGCCCGAGGTGACGGATCTCGCGGTAGTTGTCGGACGGCTTCTCCATCGTCGCAAGCCGCGCCGCGATGTTGCCGACCTTCTCGACCTCGTCGCCGATGCGCTCGAGATCCGTGATCGTCTTGATGATCGCGACCATGACGCGCAGGTCCGAGGCCGTCGGCTGCCGCGTCGCGATGATGCGGTTGCACTCCTCGTCGATCTCGACCTCCATCTGGTTGACCTTGTAGTCGTCGCGCGCGACCTCCTCGCCGAGGGCGCTGTTGCCCTCGATCAGCGCCGACACGGCGCGCTGGAGCTGCTGCTCGACGAAGCCGCCCATCTGCAGGACGCGCGTCGTCACGCGCTCCATGTCCTCGTTGAAGCGGCGCGAGGTGTGCTGGCTGAGATCCGCGGATTCCATGAACCTGCTCCTGCCGGTGGCCGTGGCCCCGGTCCCGTCCATCTTACTAGTGTTGCATTTCCTTCGCGGCCGCCGCGCGGGTCGGACCGGCATGCCGGACGTCCGCGCCGCTCACCAGGAACACGACGTGCTCCGCGACGTTCTTGGCGTGGTCGCCGATCCGTTCGAGGCTCTTCAGGGCGAACACCGTGTCGAATACCGGCTTCAGGAGCCGGGTGCGCTCCATGGCCACCGTCATGAGCTGGCGCAGCGCCGCCTCGAATTCCTGGTCGATCTCGCGGTCGAGTCGCGCGACCTCGTGCGCGACCCCGGCGTCGCCGCGGTCGAGGGCGTCCACGGCGACGCGCATGGACTCGGAGGCGAGTTCCGCCATGTGCCTGAGCGGCCTGTGCATCACGCGCGAGGGCCCGGTGGCGCCGCGGCCGGCGCTGGCAAGCGCGAAACGCGCGATCTTCTTCGACTCGTCGCCGGCGCGCTCGAGGTCGGTGACGGCCCGGGATATCGCCAGCACCGTCCTGAGGTCGCTCGCGACCGGCGCCTGGCGCGCCAGCAGCCGGAAGCTCTCCGCCTCGATCTCGGACTGCCAGGCGTTGATCTGCTGCTCGCGCTGCAGCACGAGCTCGGCCGACTCGCGGTCGGACTCGAGCAGCGCCCGCACCGCGGTCTCGACCTGCTGCGAGACCAGCATGCCCATCCGGTGCGCGCGCTGGCGCAGTTCCGCCAACGCGCCGTCGTAGGCCTTGACGGTGTGACCTTCGGCCGATTCGTTCACTGGGTCGGGCCCCGGGTCAACCGTAGCGCCCGGTGATGTAGTCCTCGGTCGCCTTCTGCGACGGGTTCGTGAACAGCTTGCTCGTGTTGTCGAACTCGATCAGCTCACCGAGGTACATGAAGGCCGTGTAGTCGGACACGCGCGCAGCCTGCTGCATGTTGTGCGTGACGATGATCACCGTCACCTGGTCGCGCAGCTCCGCGATCAGCTCCTCGATTCGCGCGGTCGCGATCGGGTCGAGCGCCGAGGTCGGCTCGTCGAACAGCAGGATTTCCGGGTTGGTGGCGAGCGCGCGCGCGATGCACAGGCGCTGCTGCTGGCCGCCCGAGAGGGAGAGTCCCGAGCCGTCGAGGCGATCCTTGACCTCGTCCCAGATCGCGGCACGGCGCAGCGCCTTCTCGACTTCCTCCTCGATGCGCGCATTCGACCGCAGGCCGCGCACGCGCAGGCCGTAGGCCACGTTCTCGAAGATCGACTTCGGGAACGGATTGGGCTTCTGGAACACCATGCCGATGCGCATCCGCACCTCGATCGGGTCGACGCTCTTGGCGACCAGGTCGAAGTTGTCCGGGTACAGCATGATGCGGCCTTCGTAGCGCGTGCCGGGCGTCAGGTCGTGCATGCGGTTGAAGCAGCGCAGGAAGGTCGTCTTGCCGCAGCCCGAGGGCCCGATCAGGGCCGTCACGCGCTTCTCGCGGATCTCGATGTTGAGTCCCTTCAGCGCCTGCACCGTCGCCGTAGAAGAAGGACAGGTTCTCGGCGCGGGACTTCAACACGGCATCTGCGCCAGCAGGCGCGCGGCCCGGCTCGATGGTCGGTCGCGGGGTCGAGAGCCTGCCGTCGACGGCGTGGGTCGGCGGCGCTTGCCGCGTCCCGCCCTCGGACATGCCGGACGCGGTCTGCATGGTGCTCACCAGTTGATTCTCTTGCGGAAGCGGTAGCGGAGCCAGATCGCGATGCCGTTCATCAGCAGCGTCATGCCGAGCAGGATCGCGCCGGCCGCGGCCGCATTGACCTGGAACTCCGGGTCGGGCCGCGAGACCCAGTTGAACATCTGGATCGGCATGGCCGTGAAGGCATCCTTCAGCCACGCGAACGAGAGGAACGGAAACTCGCCGGTGATCGGCGACTGGCGGCAGGAAGGCGATGAACGACAGCGCGCCGATCGTGATCAGGGGCGCGGTCTCGCCGATCGCCCGCGACAGGCCGATGATCATGCCGGTCAGGATCCCGCCCATCGAGTACGGCAGCACGTGGTGCGCCGTCACCTCCCAGCGCGTGGCGCCGAGCGCGTAGGCCGCCTCGCGGATCGTGCGCGGGACGGCGCGCAGCGCCTCGCGCGTCGCGACGATCACGATCGGCAGGATCAGCAGCGCCAGCGTGAGGCCGGCGGTCAGGATGCTCTGCCCGAGGTTGAACTGGTAGACGAACAGGCCGAGCGCCAGCAGGCCGTAGATGATCGACGGCACGCCGGCGAGGTTCGTGACGTTGATCTCGATGATCGCGGTGAACCAGTTCTTCGGCGCGTACTCCTCGAGGTAGATCGCCGCGGCAACGCCCACCGGCATCGCGACCGCCGCGGTCGTCAGCATGATCAGCGAAGTGCCGACCCAGGCCGACAGGATGCCGGCGCGCTCCGGCTTGCGCGACGGGAACTGGGTCAGGAAGTCCAGGTTGAGCCGCGGCGCACCCTTCTGCACCAGGTCGATGAACAGCAGCGCCAGCACCAGCAGTGCCGCGAACATGACCAGCAGGCCCACGACCACGAACACCTGGTCGAAGATCTTGCGCCGGTTCACGTCGGCGCGGATCTGCTCGATCGCGGCGTCGGCAGCGGCCACGTTCAGTCAGTAGGCCTCGCGGAAGCGCCGCGTCAGCGTGAAGCCGGCGATGTTGAACACCAGCGTCATCAGCATCAGCACGAGGCCGGCCGCGAAGATCGACTGGTAGCCGATGCTGTCGTGCGGCAGGTCGCCGAGGCTCACCTGCACGATGAAGGCCGTGATCGTGGCCGCCGGCTCGGTCGGGTTCCAGGTCAGGTTGGGCTGCAGGCCGGCCGCGACCGCGACCACCATGGTCTCGCCCACGGCCCGCGAGATGCCGAGGATGTAGGCGGCGGCGATGCCCGACAGCGCGCCCGGCACGACCACGCGGGTCGCGGTCTGGAAGCGCGTCGCGCCCATCGCGTAGCTGCCCTCGCGCATGTAGTTCGGCACCGAGCGCATCGCGTCCTCGCTGACCGACGCGACGTAGGGAATGATCATGATGCCGATCACCAGGCCCGCGGAAAGCATGTTGAATCCCGGCAGTCCCGGGATCAGCTTCTGCAGGAACGGCGTGACCATCATCAGGGCGAAGTAGCCGTACACCACCGTCGGCACCGCGCCCAGCAGTTCCAGCGCCGGCTTGATCGATCTCGCGAAGGCGATGCGGCGCGAACTCGCTGAGGTAGATCGCGATGATGGTGCCCGCGGGAATCGCGACCGCGAGCGCGACCAGCGTCGTCACCAGCGTGCCGGCGACCAGCGGCAGGATGCCGTAGCGCGGCATCGGCGAACAGCGGGGTCCACATCGTGTCGGTCAGGAAGTCCCTGAGCGAGACGTGCTCGAAGAACGGCAGCGACTCGCGGACCAGCACGACGACGATCGCGAGCGTGGTGAAGACCGCCACCAGGGCCGCGAGCAGCAGGAAGGCCTCGACGACGCGGTCGCGGATCTTGCGGTACGCGAGGCCGGCCTGGGGCATCGCAGCTGGAACTGCAACCTGTTCAGTCATGGGTCCGCCGTGCACTCCCCGACTCGTGCCGGTCTTCGCGGCGCGGGAGCGGGGCCTTGCGGCCCCGCTCCACGCCTTGTGGTTTCAGGCACAGGTTAGGCGGTCGACCCGTGCCTGGCAATCGCTCAGAGCTTCGCTTCGCGCGCGAGCAGCTCCTCGACCTTCAGGCCGACTTCGGGCACGCCGCCGAAGCCGGTGCCGAGCTTGCCTTCCTTGAAGTGCTTGGCCGCGAGGTCGTAGGCCTGCTTGGGCAGCGGCACGTACTTGACCTCTTCGACCAGCGGCACGCCCTCGGTCAGGTAGAACTCGACGAACTCGCGCACTTCCGGCTTCTTCGCCGCGGCTTCGCTGACGTAGATGAAGATCGGGCGCGACAGCGGCTCGTAGGAGCCGTTGACCACGTTCGCCAGCGACGGGCCGATCGGCTGTGCCCGCCTTGTTGACGATCGGCACGGCCTTCAGCTTGTCGGCGTTCGGCTGGTAGTAGGCATAGCCGAAGTAGCCGAGCGCGCCCTTGTTGCTGGCGACGCCCTGCACGAGCACGTTGTCGTCCTCGCTGGCGGTGAAGTCGCCGCGGCTCGACTTCGCCTTGCCCATCGACGGCCTCGGTGAAGTAGTCGAAGGTGCCGGAATCGGAGCCCGGGCCGAACAGCGTGAGCGGCTCGTCGGGCCACTTCGGGTTGACCTGGTTCCAGGTCTTGATCTTGCCCTGCGCAGCCGGCTCCCACATCTTCTTGAGTTCCTCGACCGTCATCTGCTTGACCCAGGTCGTTCTGCGGGTTGACGACGACCGTCAGCGCGTCGTAGGCGACCGGCAGTTCGATAGTACTTGATGCCCGCCGCGCGGCAGGCTTCCATCTCCGCCGTCAGGATCGGGCGCGAGGCGTCCTGGATGTCCGTCTCGCCGCGGCAGAACTTCTTGAAGCCGCCGCCGGTGCCGGAGATGCCGACCGTCACGCGCACCTTGCCGCGCTTCTGGATCTGGAACTCCTCGGCCACGGCTTCGGTGATCGGGAATACCGTGCTCGAGCCGTCGACCTTGATCACCTGGGCGTCGGCATTCGGGGCCAGCGCCAGGCCCGCCAACGCGATCGTCGCGGCACTGATGAGGGAAATGGATTTCATGACGTTTCTTGCTCCTTTGTCCTGCGATGCAACCTTAGGGCCGGTCCATGACAGTCAGATGACGGCCCGCGGCGCTCAGAACTTGAAGTTCAGGTCGATCTGGTAGCGGTCGTAGCTGCGCTCGGTCGCGCCCGGCGCGTCCACGAACCGGTTGTTCATGAAGTAGGTGCCGTTCAGCAGCCAGTTCTTGGCCGGCGCATAGCCGAAGCGGAAGACGCTGCCGTCGACGTCGGTGACGCCGCCGCCGAAGTCCGAGTCGATGAACTGGCCGAACTGGGCGTCCTTCTCGATCACGCCGTAGGCATAGCCGAAGTCCCAGGTCTGCGGGTTGCCGGCCTTGCCGACAGTTGAAGCCGGTGAACCAGCCGGTGTCGAGGTCGTCCGCCTCCTGGTTCTGGATGACCTGCGCGAAGACCTGGATGGGAAGGTCTGCCGACGGTGAACTCCGCCTGCGCGAGCGCCTCGACCATGTTGTAGTCGTTGAGGAGCGTCGCGCAGCCGCTGCCGCGTTCGCCACCGTCGTGTTGCCCTGCGGCCCGCCGAAGAACGCGCCATTGTTCGTGCAAGGTATGGACGTGCTCAGCGTCGTGATTTCTCCCTGCACCGCGCCGACGTCGAAGTAGCCGAGCGCGCCGGTGAGCTTGACCCCGCCGACCTGGCCCGTCAGGCCGAGCTGGCCGCCGAACAGCGACGCGTCGCTCAGCGTGCTGCGCTCCGAGAGCCACATAGCCGAAGGCATTGCGCGAAGAACGGCCCGGTCGCGTAGCGGGCCGCGATGCCCTCCGGGTTGATGTCGCCGTCGAAGAAGTAGCCGGAGACCTTGTACCAGGGCTGCGGCATCTTGCCGAAGCTCATGCCGAAGCTGCTGGTCGGCTTCCAGTCGACGTAGGCCAGGTCGAGCGCGACCTGCTTGCGCGACCAGCCGTCGCCGAGCGTCTGGTTGGTCGAGCGCGGGTCGTTCGAGCCGCCGCCGGTCGCGAGACCGATCGTGCCGGTCAGCGTGTCGTTGATCTTCGCCGTCAGCGCGAGCCGCGCGCGGATGCGGTGGCGCGTCTGGTCGGTGCTCGCCTCCTCCGGGTCCACGAACTCGTGGCGATAACGCATGTCGGCCTTCCAGCTGAGGCGCGAGGCCCACTCGGCGGCCTTGGCGATGCGTTCCGCTTCCGCCACCTTGGGCCCGTCCTGGGCGAGCTGCTTGCGCGTGGCCGAGGCATTGTCCTTGAGGTACTCCGAGGTCGCCTCGAGCCGGTCGTTGGTCGCCTTGAGCTCGGCGTTCTCGCCGCGCAGCGCCGCGTTGTCCTGTTCGAGCCGGCCGACGCGATCGTTCAGCGTCGAAAGCTCCTGGAGGATGCGGTCGAGGGCAGCCTTGTCCTGCGCTTGCGCCGGTGCGGCGAGGACCAATGCGACTGCGCCGGCGATCAGGGATTTCTTCACGGCCAAACTCCCGGTTGGTGAGGAACGGGGCGCTCCAGGGAGCGCTCGCGCCGGGATTGTGGGGGCCGTTTATGACGCTTTCGTGACAGGCACCGCGCGGGTCAGGAGTCGTCGCCCGGGGAAGTGGGCCGTGAACGTCGAGCCATGGCCCTCCCGGCTCTCGATCTCGAGCCGGCCGCCATGGCGCTGGAGCGCATGCTTGACGATGGAAAGCCCGAGCCCCGAACCGCCCTTGGCGCGCGCCCGCGCGCGGTCGACGCGGTAGAAGCGCTCGGTCAGGCGCGGCAGGTGTTCGGCGGCGATGCCGATGCCCGTATCGCGCACCACGAGCGTGGCGCCGCCCCCGGTCCGGCCCCACCGGATCGTGACCGTGCCGTCGGCCGGCGTGTACTTGACGGCGTTCGAGATGAGGTTGGAGGCGATCGAGTGAAGCTCGGTCTCGCTGCCGCGCAGCGCGCAGCCATAGTCGATGTCGAGCTCGAATCGCGGCGTCCCGGCGCCGGTCGCGCGTGCTTCACGCACCAGGCGCTCGAGCAGCGCGGGCACGTCCACCGGCGTCATCGGCGCCTCGTCGACGCTCGCCTCCAGCCGCGACAGCTCGATCAGGTCCTCGACGATCTCGCGCATGCGCAGCGCCTGGCGACGCATGTCGGCGACCGGCTCGCGCCATTCCGGGCCGATGCCCTCGTCGTCCGCCAGTTCGTCGAGGTAGCCGGAAATGACCGTCAGCGGCGAGCGCAGTTCATGCGAGGCGTTGGCGACGAAGTCCTTGCGCATCTGCTCGAGGCGCACCTCGCGCGTCACGTCGCGCACGAGCATCAGGAACTGCGGACCGGCGGGGATGACGAACAGCGCGAGCCAGGCCTCCCCCGTCTGCACCCGGATGACGACGCCCTGCCCCGCGCCGGGCCGCTGCAGGTAGGCCGCGAACTCCGGGTCGCGGACCAGGTTCGCGATCGGCAGGCCGACGTCCACCTTGCGGCGCAAGCCCAGCAGCTCGGCGGCCTTGCGGTTGAACCAGCGGATCTCGCGGTTCTCCGACAGCAGCACGACGCCGTCGGGCAGCGCCGCGGAGAGGCGGCGGAACTCGCGGAACTGCTGCGTCACGCGGCGCTTGTGGAACTGCTTGCGGCGATAGATGCGGTTGATGATCGCGATGACGTCGCCCCAGACGCCGCCGATGTCCGGCGGATCCTCGTGCGCGCGGTGGCGCAGCCAGCGCTGCAGGCGAAACAGGTTGACGAACTGCCAGGCGAGGATGCCGCCCAGCACGATCGTCAGCCAGAGTGCCATGTCGCCCGTGATGAGCCCGATCAGCACCGCGACCGCGATCGCCGCGGCCAGCCGGACGAGCGCGAACGACCAGGCCTGCCACATGGCTCAGGCCTCGCTGCCCTGCGCCGAAAACCGGTAGCCGGCGCCGCGCACCGTCTGGACGAAGCGGTCGTAGCCGGACGGCTCGAGCGCCTTGCGCAGCCGCCGGATGTGCACGTCCACCGTGCGCTCCTCGACGTAGACGTTGCCGCCCCAGACCCGGTCCAGCAACTGCCCGCGCGCATAGACGCGATCCGGGTGCGTCATCAGGAAGGCGAGCAGGCGGTACTCGGTGGGCCCGAGCGCGACGGTCTTGCCGTCCGCCGCGACGCGGTGTCCCGCCTGGTCGAGCGTGAGTCCCTCGACCGCCACCCGCTCCGACTCGCCGGTCGGCGCGCTGCGGCGCAGCACCGCCTGGATCCGCGCGACGAGCTCGCGCGCCGAGAAGGGCTTCGTCAGGTAGTCGTCGGCGCCGGTCTCGAGGCCGGTCACCTTGTCGGCTTCCTCCGCGCGCGCCGTCAGCATGATGATCGGGACGTCGCGCGTGTTGGCGTCCCGGCGCAGCGCGCGCACGAGGTCGAGTCCGCTCATGTCCGGCAGCATCCAGTCCACCAGGACGAGATCGGGTCGCCGGTCGCCGATGCTCGCGAGCGCCGCCTGGCTGTGCTCGGCGAGCGCCACGTCGCAGCCGGCACGGCGCAGCCCGAACGCGATCAGGTCGCGGATCGGCTGCTCGTCCTCGACCACCAGGATGCGGGTGTCCGTCATACGCAGGCGGTCAGCGTGCCGACTCATTGTTTAGGAATTATGACACCGGCAGGCTCAGCGCCTGTGAACGACGTCGTCCCGCAGGTAAACGGGCAGTCCTTGCGCCGCCGCCAGCCCCTTGCCGGCAGCGCAGGTCGACCGCCGCGATGCGTGCGATGTCCGCGGCGCGCGGCAGGATCGACGCATCCACGCCCGCGAGCGACGCACCGAGGCGCGTCGCCAGTTCCGGGTGCGCCGAGAATCCATGTCCGGCGCCGAACCAGGCCACCCCGCCGGGCGGCTCGACTGCCTCGGGATTGGCGAGGTGCTCCGGGCCGAGCGCGACCGGCGCGGCCCCCGTGCAGTCGTAGGCGCCCCAGTACACCTGGCCCATGCGCGCATCCATGCAGGCGAGCACCCGGGTCGGCGCCTGCCGAGCGCGCCGGCCGCGGCGGCGACGGCAGCCAGGTTGCTGACCGGCAGGATGGGCAGGCGGCTTCCCGCCGCGAGGCCCTGGGCGAGACCCGCGGCGATGCGCAGCCCCGTGAATCCGCCGGGACCGCGCCCGAAGGCGATCGCATCGAGATCGCGTGCCGTCGAGGCCCGCTTCGCGCAGGAGTTCGTCGGCCATCGGCAGCAGTCGCGCCGCATGGCCGCGGCCGGGCACTTCGAAGCGCTCGGTCACGGTCTCCTCGATGAGCAGCGCCGCCGAGCAGGCCTCGGTCGCCGCATCGATCGCGAGGATCTTCATGCCGGCAGCGCTTCGGGCGCAGCGAGGCCCGCGCGCGCGAGGCGCCGGCGCAGGAAGGCGGCCGCTTCGTCCACGTCGCTGACGACCGGCGCGGGCGGGAGCGCGGAGATGAACAGCCGGCCGTAGCCGCGCGTGCGGATGCGCGGGTCGCACAGCATGACGACGCCGAAATCCTCGCGGTCGCGGATCAGCCGGCCGAATCCCTGCTTGAGCGCCAGCACGGCCTGCGGCAGCTGGAATTCCTGGAACGGATTGCCGCCGCGGCGCCGGACGCCCTCGAGCCGCGCCTTGAGCAGCGGATCCTCGGGCGCGGCGAACGGGAGCTTGTCGATCACGACCAGCGCGAGCGCGTGGCCGCGCACGTCGACGCCCTCCCAGAAACTCGCGGTGCCGAGCAGCACCGCATTGCCGAGCTCGCGGAAACGGTTGCAGCAAGGCTTCCCGCGGCGCCTCGCCCTGCACGAGCATCGGGTAGCGATCGCGGAAGCCCGGTCGCATCTCGAGCAGGCGCGCGGCCTCGTCGAGCGCGCGGTGACTGGTGAACAGCAGGAAGCTCCGCCCGCCGGCCGCATCCACGAGCGGCACCGCCGCCTCGACGACGCGCGCCGTGTAGTCGCGGCTCGCGGGATCGGGCATGCCCTCGGGCAGGTAGATCAGCGCCTGGCTCTCGAAATCGAAGGGGCTCTCGATGCGCACCGTGCGCGCCGACGGCGCGCCGATCCGGCCGAGGAAATGCGAGAAGTCCTCGCCGACCGCGAGCGTCGCGGAGGTGAAGATCCACGCGCCGCCCTGGGCGCGCATCAGCTCGCCGAAGCGGGACGCGACCTCGAATGGCGTGAACGCGAGCGTGAAGCCGCCGCGCGTCGGCTCGGCCCAGCGCAGGCCTGCGTCCGCGCCGGCATCGACGATCGTCTCGAGGACTTCCGCCAGCTTCGCCGCGCGACGCGCCGCCTGGCGCAGGCCCGGGTCGTCGGGATCCGCCGCCGGGATCTCCGCGGCCGCACCGGCGAGCGCCTCGCGCGCACGCTCGAGCGCCGAGAGGAATGCGTCCGGCAGCTCGGCCCAGTCGACGCGATCGCGGCTGCCGGCGATCGCGGCGCCCGCCTCGGCGACCGCGGATTCCAGGTAGGCCAGGCGCTCGCGGGTCGCCGTGTCGGCGCGACCGAGCCGCGCGAGCTCGGCGAGCGCGTCGCGCGCCAGGAGCGCGGCCTGCCGGCCGGAGAACTCGCGACCGAAGAACTGCGCGGCGATCTCCGGCACCTGGTGCGCCTCGTCGAGGATCACCGCCTCCGCACCGGGCAGCAGCTCGCCGAAACCCTCGTCCTTCATCGCGAGGTCCGCGAGCAGCAGGTGGTGATTCACCACCACGATGTCCGCGGCCTGCGCCTCGCGCCGCGCGGCGACCACGTGGCAGCGCGTGTAGGCAGGACAGGCGTTGCCGAGGCAGTTCTCGCGCGTCGAGGTGAACGCGGCGCGCGCGGGATCGGCGTCGCGCAGGCTCTTGACCTCCGAGAGGTCGCCGGTCCGGGTCTCGCGCGACCAGCGGCGGATGCGCGCCAGCATGCGCGCGTTCGGCGCGGGAACCCCGGGCAGCTGCGGCATGGTCTCCGCCAGCTCCAGCCGGTGCAGGCACAGGTAGTTCGCGCGGCCTTTCAGCAGCGCGACGCGCGCCGGGCGGCCGAGCGCCTGCGTGACGGTCGGCAGGTCGCGGTTGAAGAGCTGGTCCTGGAGCGTGCGCGTGCCGGTCGAGATGATGACCTGGCGGCCGGACAGCAGCGCGGGCACGAGGTAGGCGAAGGTCTTGCCCGTGCCGGTGCCGGCCTCGATCGCCACCATCCCGCGGGTCGCGAGCGCCTCGCCGACCCAGTCGGCCATGAGCTGCTGCTCGCGCCGCGACTCGAAGTCCGGGATGACGCGCGCAAGCGGCCCCTGCGGGCCGAGCAGCCGGCCGTATTCGCCGAGCGTGCTCACGAACCCCGCGCGCGGGCGATGTAGGCGTCGACCTGCTTCTCGAGCACCGGCAGCGTCACGCCGCCCTGCCCCAGCACGGCGTCGTGAAACGCGCGCACGTCGAACTTGTCGCCCGAGTTCCTGCTTCGGCGCGGCTGCGCAGCGCCTTGATCTTGCAGCTCGCCCGTCTTGTACGCGAGCGCCTGGCCCGGCCAGGCGATGTAGCGGTCGATCTCGGTGCGGATCTCGTGCGTCGGATAGCGCGGTGTTCTCCGTCATGAAGTCGAGCGCCTGCTGCCGCGACCAGCCGAAGGCGTGCATGCCCGTGTCCACGACCAGGCGAGCGGCGCGCCACATCTCATAGGTCAGGCGTCCGAAGCGCTCGTAGGGCGTGTGATAGATGCCCATCTCCACGCCGAGGTACTCCGAATACAGGCCCCAGCCCTCGCCGAACGCGTGCGGATAGAAGTTGCGCCGGAACAGCGGCACGTTCTCGAGCTCGCGCGACGAGCGAGCCCTGCGTGTGGTGACCGGGCGCCGCTTCGTGCAGCGTGAGCGCGGGCAGCACGTAGAGCGGACGGTTCTCGAGCGCGTAGGTGTTGACCCAGTACTCGCCCGCTGCGCCGATCGGGCCCGGGTTGTAGCGCCCGCCCGTGTAGTTCGGCGCGAGCGCCGCGGGCACCGGCTTCACCGTGTACGGCGCGCGCGGGATCCGGCCGAAGAACTCCGGCATGTGCCCGTCGATCTCGCGCGTGATCCAGGCGGCCTGCCACAGGAGCTGCTCGGGCGTCTGCGCGTAGAACTGCGGGTCGCTGCGCAGGAAGGCGAGGAATTCCGCGAAGCTGCCCTGGAAGCCGACCTCGCGGACGATCGCCTCCATCTCGGCGCGGATGCGCGCGACTTCGGCGAGCCCGGTCGTCGTGGATCTGCCGGGCGTCGCGTCCGGCAGCGTCGTGAAGTAGCGGACGAGGTCGGCGTAGTACGCCTCGCCGTCCGGCAGGTCGGTGGCGCCGATGGTCCTGCGCGCCGCCGGCCGGTACTCGTTCTCGAAGAAGTCGCGGAACTGCGCGTAGGCCGGGATGACCTTGCCCTCGATCGCAGCGCGGCCGGCGGCGGCGAGCCGTGCACGCTCCGCCTCCGGGACGCGCGGCCGGAAACTCGGCGAACGGGATCCAGAACGGCGAGTCCTCGGCCTTCGCGTACTGCGCGCCGGCGATCACGCTCGAGATGCCCAGGCAGTGATCTCGGCCGGCAGCACGAAGCCGTCGGCGATGCCCTGGCGCATGTTGGCGATGTTCTCGCCGAAGTAGCGCGGGACGTCATTCAGGCGCGCGACGTAGTTCTCGTAGTCCTTGATCGTCCGCGGCGCCTGCAGGTCGTGCAGCTGCAGGATGTCCGCGTAGAAGCCGCTGTCGCTGTTGAGCGGCGTGCGCCACTCGCGGTACTGCGCGAGCGCGAGTCGCTGCGTCACCATGAACTCGAACAGGTCGTAGCTCACCGCGTCGAAGTCGGAGAGCGCGCCGCGGTCGATCGCCTGCAGGCGTTCGAGGAACCTTGTCGGTCGGCCTCGAGGCGCCGCGCCTGGTCGGCGGGCGTCACGCCAGGCAGCCGGTCGTCGTAGTCGTGCACGCCGTCGGCCGTCGCGGCGAGCGGGTCCTCGCGCCAGGTGAACGCGCGCTCGTCGGCGAACAGCCGGTCGAGTTCGGTCTTGCAGATCGGCCGCGAGCACGGGCTGCGCCGCGGCAACACCCAGCAGCGACCATGGCGCATCGTGCGAAAAACGACATCGTCGACCCCCTGGAACGGAACCGTGAGACTGGCCGCAGTCTCACGGTAAATATCTGGAATATCAATGGGTTTTGTGCATGTTTAGGGTCATAAATGCGCCACTTTCACGGGTCGCCTGCTAATATTCCAGACCCGTTCCAACGAGACCGAGATGGCTACTGCACCTGACCGATCGGCCGCGCCCACGCACGCGCCGGAAAGCCTTCGAGCACTGGGTCCTGCAGGTCGCCGCCCAGACCCGCCCGGACCAGATCCACTGGTGCGACGGCTCGGAGGCGGAGTACCGCGAACTGCTCCGCCAGATGCTGGCGGCCGGGGATCTCCTGAAGCTGAACGCCGAGCGCTTCCCGGGCTGCCACCTGCACCGCTCGAATCCCTCGGACGTCGCGCGCGTCGAGCACCTGACCTTCGTCTGCACCGAGAACCGCGACGACGCAGGCCAGAACAACCACTGGATGGACGCCCGCCGAGGCGCGGCGCAAGATGGACGCGCTGTTCGCCGGCTGCATGCGCGGGCGCACGATGTACGTCATCCCGTACTGCATGGGGCCGATCGATTCGCCCTACTCGCGCTGCGGCGTCGAGATCACCGACAGCGCCTACGTCGCCGCCAACATGAAGCTGATGACGCGCATGGGCGATGCCGCGCTCAAGCGCATCGCGCGCGACGGGAAGTTCGTGAAGGGCCTGCACTCCATCGGCCAGCTCGATCCCGAGCGCCGGTTCATCATGCACTTCCCGGAGTCGCTCGAGATCCAGAGCTTCGGGTCGGGCTACGGCGGCAACGCGCTGCTCGGCAAGAAGTGCCATGCGCTGCGGATCGCGAGCTGGCAGGCGCGCGACGAAGGCTGGCTCGCCGAGCACATGCTGATCGTCGGCGTCGAGAACCCGCAGGGCGAGGTCCACTATCTCGCCTGCGCTTTCCCGTCGGCCTGCGGCAAGACGAACCTCGCCATGCTGATCCCGCCGGCGTCGATGCCCGGCTGGAAGATCTGGACCGTCGGCGACGACATCGCCTGGCTGCACCCGGGCCCGGACGGCCGGCTGTGGGCGATCAATCCCGAGGCGGGCTACTTCGGCGTCGTGCCCGGCACCAACGAGACAGACGAACCGCCACGCCTACGAGATGATCCGGCGCGACACGATCTTCACCAACGTCGCGCTCACCCGGAACAACGAGCCCTGGTGGGAAGGCCTCGACGAAGGCCAGCCCGTCTTCGACTGGCAGGGTCAGCCGTACGATCCGGCGAAGGGCCCTGCCGCGCACCCGAATTCGCGTTTCACCGTGTCCGCGAAGCAGAACCCGAGCTATTCACCCGCGGCCGACGCGCCGGCCGGCGTGCCGATCACGGCACTCGTCTTCGGCGGGCGTCGCAGGACCCTGGCGCCCCTGGTGTATCAGGCGCGCGACTGGTCGCATGGCGTGCTGGTCGGCGCCGGCATGGCTTCCGAGACGACGGCTGCCGCGACCGGCGCCGTCGGCGTCGTGCGCCGCGACCCGATGGCGATGAAGCCTTTCGCCGGCTACAACTTCGGCGACTACTGGAAGCACTGGTTGTCGATGGGCCAGCGCGTGAAGAAGCTGCCGGGGATCTTCCACGTCAACTGGTTCCGTCGCGACGCCGACGGGCGCTTCCTGTGGCCGGGCTACGGCGAGAACCTGCGCGTGCTCGCCTGGATCATCGACCGCTGCAAGGGCAAGGCCGAGGGCGTCGACACGGCGATCGGCGCGGTGCCCGACGCGCGATGCGCTCGATTTCAGCGGCCTCGACATCGAGGCAGCGACGATTGCGGAGCTGCTGGCAGTGGACAACGCTTCCTGGCGCCAGGAAGCGGACGAGATCGGCAAGTACCTCGAGGGCTACGGCGACCGACTGCCGCCGGCGCTGCGCGACGAAGTCAACCGCCTGAAGTCGCGACTTTCCTGAAGGGGTCGTGCGACCCCTTGATCGGCCAGCGTCTTGCCTGGATGATTCCACACGCTAAAGGGGTGCGTCCCCTCTTTAAGGGGGTGCGACCCCTTCGCGTGACCGGACGGCGTCAGGTCAGGGCCGTCTTCGCAGAAGTATTCGACGGTGTGATAGGACTGGGGCTCAGGCACGCGCCCGAGCCCGATCACGCCCTGCCCCTTCAGCGGCATGGCGTCGCGTCGAACGAATGCGTCGTCGCCGTTCTGGCCCTGGACGAAGGTGCCGTTCGTGCTCTGGTCCACGAGCATGAAGCGGTTCTTGCCGGCCTCGATGCGCGCGTGCAGG
>CAWGLJ010000007.1:0-161606 GCA_963823415.1 uncultured Gammaproteobacteria bacterium
CGAAGAAGGAGATTCAGGCAAGTAGGAATTCATCGTCATGACACAGTGCCGTCTAACTATGCGTTGGAGCGGTCCGTGAAAGGTTGGCGGGAGGCGCGCCGCAGGCGCGCGGAGAGATTTTAGCGCCTGCGGCGCCTGGAACGGCGTCGCGCGGCCCGCTCAACGCGGACGTTAGGCGTCATGGCTTTTGTTCAAGTCTTTTCACCACGGTCGGAGTCCGAAGTCATTGTCGTAAGGTCACTTCTCGAGGCTCACGATATCCCCGTGTTCGTTCATGGTCGACACTTCGGAAGTCTCTTGCCGGGACTTCAAATTGGCAGCGCCAACATGCAGAGCATCATGGTTCCGGAAGAGCGTGTAGCCGACGCCCTGGAGTTGCTGGCCAGCTTCCAGAGCGACGACCGCACAACCAACAATCGAGAGGACGATGACGCCTAACTATGCGTTGGAGCGGTCCGTGAAGGGTTGCGAGTGGCGCGCCGCAGGCGCGCGGAGAGATTTTACGCCTGCGGCGCGCTGCAACGGCCTCGCGCGGCCCGCTCAACGCGGACGTTAGGCAGCAAATAATTTGCGTGTTGCCAAAGTGGGAGGGTCGGCATGAGCATGAGTTCGAAAGCGTTGTTGCTGGTGCTTTGTTTACAGGGGGCAACGGAAGTCGTCGCTCAGGAAGCCGTCACCGCTATCGACCGTACTCTTTCGAAGACTCACATGCGACAGGACACCACTTCCGTCGCGATCGCCGACGCGCCAGTGCAAGCATTCGCTCCGACGACGATTCACTGTGGAGAGCAGAGTTGCACGGTGAGGGTTGAGGTCTCCAGCCAGTTCTTCAACGTGACTTCCGGGAATGCCGTAAGACTGCATGTCAAAGCGGATGGCGCCCCATTCCCAGTCACAGGATTTGAGATCGATGGCGGAATCA
This sequence comes from uncultured Gammaproteobacteria bacterium, assembly GCA_963823415.1. Classification (GTDB taxonomy): domain Bacteria; phylum Pseudomonadota; class Gammaproteobacteria; order Steroidobacterales; family Steroidobacteraceae; genus SCUD01. The sequence continues at coordinate 923 of CAWGLJ010000007.1, forward strand.
ACAGACCGGTGGCGCATCTCACCACGGTGTCATCACTGAAGAGCGATCTCACGCCAGGTCCACACACCATTTCGGTCGACTTTGATATGCGAACGCCGGGTGGCAAAGCGGAGGCGTCTATTCGTACATTGACCATTCAAGTGTTTACACCTTGAACAATAAAGAAATCGCAATGCTGCCTAACAACAGCATGCGGCTGACGGCGCTTCGCGCCGCAGCTGATGCTGAGCGTTAGGCGGCACAGAGATCATGCGGGCCGTCGCGATTGCAGCAGGAGTTTTACTCGGACTACTGCACTCCGAGCACGTTTGGGGTGACGACCTCGTTGCATTGGTGGATCTGAAGTTCTTGGAGGCAACAGACAAAACCGCGGAAGTATTGTGCTTTGGAGAAGGCGATTTTGACTGCGGCGTCTGGGCCACCTTTTACTTAGGAGAGGCGCACGTTCATAAGGTAATCAGTGGCACGGCGCCGAGTGACAGATTTCTTGTCCTTTACCGCTCTCATGCGCTGGCAAAGCGGGACTTTCCTAATCTAGTCGCAAGATTTGTAGCGTTGGAACCCGACGCATATGGCAATGCGAAATTCCAAATGCATTGGGGAGATCAATGGACACTTGCCTGCTTTGGCGGCGTCGATGCCCCAGATGCGCCAATCGAGCTCAAAGAGCGTAACAATGACGCGCTAAAGTGCTACGAGATGCGTGATACAGAATGATGCGTCATCTACACCAGTGCCGCCTAACTATGCGTTGGAGCGGTCCATGAAGGATTGCGGCCGGCGCGCCGCAGGCGCGCGGAGAGATTTTACGCCTGCGGCGCGCTGCAACGGTTTCGCGCGGCCCGCTCAACGCGGACGTTAGGCCGCACATGAGAACAGCACCGTGCTGACGGGTTCATGTCACTGTGGGGCTGTGCAGATTCAAGTCCCACGCAAACCGCGGCGCCTCACCAGCTGCAATTGCTCAATCTGTCGTCGCCTCGGTAGCATCTGGGGCTACTACGATCGGAGCAAGGTGAAGATCATTACTCGCGAAGGTGCACAGGCCCGTTACTCTTGGGGCGACAAATACCTTCGGATCTACCGCTGCGCTAACTGCGGATGTGTAACGCATTGGCTACCCATCAGTCGCGCAAGGAGCAGAATGGGCGTCAATTTCCGTAACTTTGACCCATCCGTGATTGAGTCAACTCGGGTTCGGAGACTCGATGGTGCGAGGACTTGGAAGTTTCTGGACTAACTTGGTGGCGCTCTATTGCCGCCCTGGCGGCGCTCCGCGTCGATTACCCGAACGACGCTGCGGCGATCGTCGAGCGCGTATTCTCGACCGGATCGAAGTCAGTTACGCTGGCGGAAATCTATCGCGGGATCGAGACCCACGGTTAGGGAGCTCCTTCAGCGGCCATGATGTCCCTGTCCAACGACATCTCATTCGGCGACAACGTCCGGATCCTCCGCACGGCTGAAACGGAGCGCCTGGGCATTGCCGAAATGATTGGCAACGTCTACGGAGAGACCACGCCATCCGAGTCCAGAGTCGACGTCATCGGCAAACTGACCTCGGACTACGCATTCAACGTCCATTTCGACACGCTCAACGTGAGTTACTGGTTCGCGCCCCACATGCTCGAGTTCGTGAACCATGCACCGGGCACGGAAGTGCACGTCCACGGATCTCCGTTCAAGTCGGTGCGTCAACGTGACGGCAGCTGGAAGGACATTCCATTGAATCCATTGAATGCGCAAGGCAAGCCGCAGCTCGCCCAGCTGTCGGGTCTCGCGGCATGGCTCATTGGCAGTTTCATCGCCGCAGGCATTGGCGGTGCCGCATCCATCGAAGCTGGTCCGTTCTACAACCAGCTCGTCCTGCCTGAATGGGCGCCGCAATCGTCCATCTTCGGGCCTGTCTGGACGGTTCTCTATGCCCTGATGGGTATCGCTGCGTGGCTGGTCTGGCGTGTTGGCGGCTTTCGCGCAGCCAGGACTGCACTCACCTTGTTCATCGTGCAGCTGGCGCTCAACGCGCTCTGGAGCTGGCTGTTCTTCGGCTGGCATCGCGGTGGCCTGGCTTTCGTTGACATCCTGTTGCTGTGGCTGCTCATCGCTGCAACCCTGGTGGCCTTCTGGAGAGTCAGCCGATTGGCAGGAGCGTTGCTCGTACCGTATCTCCTGTGGGTCAGCTTCGCCGCCGTGCTCAACTACGCCGTGTGGCGACTCAATCCGCAGGTTCTGGGCTGACGCAATTGTCGTCCCTCGGAGGGAACTGGGAATCGTGTCGGCACGCACATCGGAGTAGCGCCGCCAGGCCACCCACAAGATCGTCGGCCTGTCGGAGAAGACGGCGAGGTTCCTGCGCGGTTGTTGTGGAGCGCGGAAGCGGGGCATCCGCATCCGTTCTTGATCTCCATCAAGAACCGATGGATTCGGGCCAAGTAGTCTGGGTACTGGCCGGAACCCCATCGCCAGAGGGAGGTGTCCTCCATGAAGCCGCATTCGCTCCCCGCCGCCTTTTTCCTGCTGATTGCGGGCGTGGCTGCATACGCCGCCCGGGCCGACGAGCCGATCCAGCCGATCGTGCCGCCGCAGCAGATCAACATCGGCATGGCCGAGCTCGGCAAGAAGCTCTACTTCGACCCGCGCCTGTCGAAGTCCGGCTTCATCTCCTGCAATTCCTGCCACAACCTGTCCATGGGCGGCACGGACAACATCCCGACCTCGATCGGCGACAAGTGGCAACAGGGCCCGATCAACGCGCCGACCGTGCTGAATTCGAGCCTCAACGTCGCCCAGTTCTGGGACGGCCGCGCGGCGGACCTCAAAGAGCAGGCCGGCGGCCCGATCGCCAACCCGGGCGAGATGGCCTTCAGCCATACCCTCGCGATCGCGCTGCTCGATTCCATCCCGGGCTACGTGCGGGAATTCCGGCAGGTCTTCGGCACGAGCGAGATCACCATCAGCGAAGTGACGGCGGCGATCGCCGAGTTCGAGAAGACGCTGGTAACGCCGAACTCGCGCTTCGACCAGTGGCTCCTGGGCAAGGCCGATGCCCTGACCGCCGATGAACATGCCGGCTACGGGCTGTTCAAGACCAGCGGCTGCATCGCCTGCCACAACGGGCCGGCCGTCGGCGGCAGCTCCTTCCAGAAGATGGGCATCGTCGAACCCTACGAGGCCGAGAGCCCGGCGGAGGGGCGCAGCGCCGTCACCGGCCAGGAGATCGACCGCTTCAGCTTCAAGGTCCCGACCTTGCGCAACGTCGAGCTGACGTATCCCTACTTCCACGACGGCGCCGCCCACACGCTCTCCGAGGCAGTCGACATCATGGGTCGCCTGCAGCTCGGCCGGAAGTTCACGCCGGAGGAGAACGCGCGGATCGTCGCCTTCCTGAAGACACTGACCGGCGACCAGCCGAGCTTCCTGCTGCCGATCCTGCCGCCTTCCAGCGATTCGACGCGGCGCCCGCACCCTTTCGAGGAATGAGCGGCCCGAGCTGAGCGGGCAGCGCCAAGAAGTGCGCTGCGCTATCGTTGGCCGACCGATGGAAATCCGCTTCAGGGCCAGGCTCCTGCGACCCGCGAAGACCGGGAAGGCGGCGTCCTGGGCCTTCCTGGTGCTGCCGATGAAAGCGAGCGCAAAGCTGCCGACGCGCGGCATGACGGCCGTCGAAGGCGTCATCAATGGCCATCCATTCCGCGCCGTGCTCGAGCCGGACGGCAAGAAGGGCCATTGGCTCAAGGTGAACCGCAGGATGCGCGAAGGTGCGGGCGCAGACGTGGGCGACGTCGTCACGCTGGAACTCGGGCCGGCTCGCAAGGAACCGGAACCGCGGGTACCGGCGGACCTGAAGAAAGCGCTTGCCGCCGCCCCGAAGGCGCGGGCGACCTGGTCCGCGATCACGACAGTCGCGCGCAGGGACTGGATTCTCTGGATCACCTCGGCCAGGCAGCCGGAAACGCGCGCGCGCCGGATCCGCAACGCCTGCGATATGCTCGCGACCGGCAAGCGCCGCGTCTGCTGCTTCGACCGCTCCGGCTTCTACAGCAAGGAATTCAGCGCGCCGGTTGCGGCAAGCCCGTATCGGACTGGCTGATCGCCCTGCTGCAACAGGCAAGATCGAGCCCAGACCGCGTTACGATGTGAACCACCTGCGCCTCGAGGACTGAACCATGCTGCCCGCACGCCTGGTTTCGATCGTTGCAATCGCCGTACTGCTCGCAGCTCCGCCCGCACTGGGGCAGCAGGCTGGCCCGCCCCCCGCGATCGTCGGGACCTGGCTGCTGGAGAGCATCGTCGACGTGCTGGAGGACGGCACGATCACGCACTGGATGGGCGAGCGCCCGACAGGCGCGATCATCTACTCCGCCTCGGGTCACATGAGCGTGCAGTTCATGCGGGATCCGCGTCCGCTGCCTCCCGCCGCGGTCCAGGGCGCGGATCGCGCGAAGCTCGCCGGCGCCGACCCGTTCGCGGAACTCGACGCGACGACCCTGCGCGACCTGCTGCGCGGCTACTACGCGTACTTCGGGCGCTACGAGGTCGCACCGGGCGGCGGGTCGATCACGCATTTCGTGGAAACCAGCCTGCGCCCCGAGGAAGTGGGCATCGAGTACAAACGCGAGATCCGCATCGAGGGCGACCGGTTGTTCATCAGCCTGAACGCCGAAGTGGACGGCGTGCCGCGACGGCGCGTGCTCAGCTGGCACCGTGCATCCATGGATGCCGACGACACATGAACCCGCCACCGGAAGCCTTCTCGGACATGGCGCGGGCGATCCAGCTCGCGCTCGCGCCGGTCTTCCTGCTCACCGGCATCGCCGGCCTGCTCAACGTGATGACGGGGCGGCTCGCCCGGATCGTCGATCGCGTGCGGCAGCTCAGCGGCGACGCCGTCGATCCCGCGCGGCGGGTCCTCGAGCTGCGGCGGCATTTCAGCGGCATCGCGATCACGTCCTGCACGGTCGCGGCGCTGCTGATCTGCATCGTGATCGCCACGCTGTTCGTCGAGGTCATGCTCGATGCGCCGCTCAAGTGGCTGGTCGGCGGGCTGTTCACGGCCGCGATGCTGGCGCTCGTCGTCGGCCTCGCCTACTTCCTGCGCGAGGTGCACCTCGCGATGCGGGCGACGCGCAGCACGACCACAGGTGACCGCCGATGAGCCGCCGCGTGCTCGGCGTGCTGCTGCCGCTGATCTTCCAGCTCCTGTTCGTCGCCGTGATCATCCTGGCGACCAACGGCACGGGCTCGTTCGTCGGACTGGCCGCGATGCTGCTCGGACTCGTGGCACTGCCGGTGACGGCGATCCTGAACTGGAGTCAGGTGCGCTCGCAGCCGGATCGGCCGGCGCTGCAGCTCGCCATGCGCATCTTCTGGATCACCGCCATCTTCCCGGCGTTCCTCCTGTTCCTGTTGGCGGTGGCTTCCTGATGGAGAAGAACATGACCCGCTTCCTGACGACGGCCGCCGCAACGGTCCTGCTCGTCGCCGCGCTGCCTGCGCGCGCAGACGAGTCGCCCGCGATCGAGTTCCTGAACTCCGGCAAGATCACGCCGACCACGTTGCCTTTCTCCGAGGCCGTGCGCGTCGGCAACACGCTGTACCTCTCCGGCCAGATCGGCATCAAGCCGGGCACGCTCGAGCTCGTTCCGGGCGGCATCGAGGGCAGAGGCGCGACAGACGCTCGAGAACATCCGCACGACGCTCGAGACCCACGGCTACACGCTGCGCGACGTCGTGAAGTGCACGGTGATGCTCGCGGACATCGCCGAGTGGGCGGCGTTCAACGACGTCTACCGGACCTTCTTCTCGCCGCCCTACCCGGCCCGCAGCGCCTTCGGCGCGAACGGCCTCGCGCTCGGCGCGCGCGTCGAGGTCGAGTGCATCGCCGTCGCGCCCGCTGACTAGCGCGGATTCTGCGGCAGCCCGTCCTTGATCTCGTAGTAGTCGCCCTTGTCGGCGACGAAGATGTGCTTCGCGATGTGCGTGCCGGTCGGCGCCTCGAAGGCGCCCATGGCGACGCAGATCGTGTCCCCGCCGATCAGGTCCCAGAACAGCGAGGCGCCGCAGGTCGAGCAGAAGCCGCGCTGGACCTTCTCCGACGAGCGGAACCAGGCGACGTTGAACTCGCCGTCGACCTTCAGCGCCTTGCGCGGGATGTCCGTGGACACCCAGTAGTGACCGGAGGTCTTGCGGCACTGCGTGCAATGGCAGGCGTCCGGCGGATTCAGCTCGCCCTCCACCTCGAACTTCACGGCGCCGCAGAGACAGGACCCGGTGTGCATGGCGTACTCCTTCTGGACAAGCACCGTGACGCTGAAGTCCAATGCTGACACAGGAGGAGGGTCACATGAAAAGGGTCACCGGCATCGGCGGCATCTTCTTCAAGGCGAAGGACCCCGTCGCACTGCGCGCCTGGTACCAGAAGCACCTCGGCATCGACGTGCAGCCCTGGGGCGGCGCGGCCTTCACCTGGGTCGACGACGCCGGCAATGCCACCAAGGGCACGACGGTCTGGAACATCGGCGAGCTGACCAACGACTACTACGCGCCGAGCCAGTCGAGCTTCATGATCAACTACCGCGTGGCCGACCTCACGGCACTGCTCGAAGGCGCTGCGCGAGGAAGGCTGCAACGTCCTCGACAAGACCGACGACTCCGAGTACGGCAAGTTCGGCTGGGTCATGGACCCCGAAGGCAACAAGATCGAGCTCTGGCAGCCGCCGCCGGGATCATGAAGAAACTCAAGGGCGAGTGCCTCTGCGGGGCGGTCCGCTTCACGGTCGAGGATAAGTTCCGCTACGCGCTCAACTGCCACTGCTCGCAGTGCCGGCGCGCGACCGGCGCCGCCTTCAAGCCGTTTGCCGGCACCGAGCGCTCCAGGCTGAAGGTCGTCGCCGGGGCGCGCAAGATCCTGCGCTACGGCGAGCCGCGGACGCACGACGTGCATTGCGGCACCTGCGGCAGCTTCCTCTATTCCGTCGTACGCGACGGGAAGTACGTGCACGTGAACCTCGGTTCGCTGCTGGACACGCCGTCGATCCGCCCGAGCGCGCATATCTACGTGGGCTCGAAGGCCCCCTGGTACGAGATCGCCGACGATCTGCCGCAGCACGACACGCTGCCATGAAAGATGAAGCGCGTGCCGTGATCGAGCGCCTGCGATCGCCGGTCGATGAGACGGACCTGCGCGCGCTTGCCGCGCTGATGGTCGACGCCGTGGATTCCGGCGCCGCCGTGAGCTTTGTCTCGCTCACGCAGGCCGAGGCCGAGGACTGGTGGCGCAGCAAGCTGTCGGCGTCCGCGGCCTGCGCAATATTCCTCGTCGCCCGCGATGCGGAGGGCATCGCCGGAAGCGTGCAGGCACACCCTTCCTGGGCGCCGAACCAGCCCCATCATGCGGACGTCGCCAAGCTGATCGTGCACCGGCGCGCCCGGCGGCGCGGGCTCGGCGAGCAGTTGATGGCGGCGGTCGAGCGCGAGGCGGCCGCCGCGGGCTATCGACTGCTGGTGCTCGACTCGAAGCGCGGCGACGCCGGCGAACGCCTGTATCGCCGCCTCGGCTGGACAGTCGTCGGCACGATTCCGCGCTTTGCCCTCGACACCGACGGCAGGACGTTGCACGACACCGTGGTGTTCTACAAGGAGCTGCCGGCGTCGCCATGACCATTCGCGTCGTCAGACTGGGTTCGCCGCGTCTCGCGGGCGAAGGGCTGCGGATCGGCACAGTGCGGCGTCCACCGCGCGGCGTGCCGAGATCGCAGTTCGCCTCAGGCAACTGGTACGACGTCTGGCTGCCCGTGCTCGCGCCCTCCGATGCGAACGTGAAACTGGGGCGCTCCGCCCAGAGCGACGCGGGTTGGCGGCGCTTTGAACGGCGCTACCGCGCGCAGATGGCACGACCCGAAGCGAAGCAGTCGATCGCGCTGCTCGCCGCACTCTCGCATTCCGCGGATTTTTCCGTCGGCTGCTACTGCGAGGATGAATCGCGCTGCCATCGTTCGCTGCTGCGGGACCTGCTCGTCGCGGGTGGCGCACGTGTCCGCTGAGGAACCCCCACTCTGGGACGAGGCGAGGTCGCAACTCGAGTTTCACGCCCGGCCCGGACACGACTGGCTCGACACGCTGAACCGCCTGTGGCGCAAGAACCGCTTCGTGATGTCGATGGATGGAATGCTGAAACTGCCGCAGGCGCCACCGGTGCTGACGCGCGAGATGCTCAGCGTCAGCCGCGAGCAATGGCCGCTCGAGCGGCTCGTGCCGCTCGTGCACGTGGACGCGCACGACCGCGCGCGGCCCAAGCGCGATGACCGCCCGATCCTGCTGCTCGAGTGGCAGGGCCGGCATTTCCTCATCGACGGCATCAACCGCATCAACCGACGCAAGCGCGACGGCCTCGCCGGGCCGCACGACGTCATCGTCATCCACGGGAGAGCGCCTTGAATACAACGATCGCCTTTCGATTGATCATCCTGCTGGCGACGGTCAGCGCCGCTCCCGCCGCCTCAGCCGACTGGGCCGCGGACGAGGCGGAGATCCGTCGCCAGCTCGCCAGTTCCACCGAGGCTTTCAACCGCGGCGACCTGCCCGGCCACCTCGCGATCTATGACGCGGGCGTGACGTTCATGACCCAGGAAGGGCCGCGGCCGGGGATCGAGCCGATCGAGAAAGCCTTCCGCGAGAACTACTTCCGCGACGGCAAGGCGATCCAGCAGCTGCGGTTCGAGGCGCTCGCGGTCCGCGCCCTCGGGCCGGACGTCGCGCTCGCGACGGCGCGCTGGACGCTGGAAGGCGGCGACAAGCCGGACCAGTCGGGCTGGTTCACGCTGGTGCTGCAACGCGGCAGTGACGGTTGGCGCGCGGTGCACGACCATTCAAGCTGAGCGATAATTCCCGACCCCGCAACCGGGGGGCATGCCATGCCGTACCAGATCCAGATCACCGAGAAGCCGACCTACCTGCACGCCGTCGTGACCGGCAGGAACACGATCGAGAACGTCACCGGCTACCTGAAGGACCTGCTGCGCGAGTGCGAGGCCAGGCAGTGCTTCAACGTGCTGATCGAGGAGAAGCTCGAGGGCAGGCGGCTCGAGACCTGGGACGTGTACCAGATCGCCTCGGACAACAGCACGCTCGCGCGCGGCTTCTTCCGCACCATCGCCTACGTGGACATCAACGCGGGCGGCGAGCTGATGAAGTTCGCGGAGACCGTCGCCAACAACCGCGGCGTGCCGATGAGGGTGTTCGCCACCGTCGCCGAGGCGGAAGCCTGGCTGGCCGCCAGGCCGCGCTGATGGCGGCTGCCGGATTCACGACGATCTGGGAGTTCACCGTCGAGCCCGCGCGGCGGGCCGAGTTCGAGTCGCACTACGGGCCCGAAGGCGACTGGGCAGGGCTTTTTCGCCGCGCGCCGGGCTACCTCGGCAGCGAGCTGCTGCAGGATCGCGCGGACCCGCTTCGATACCTCACCGTCGACCGCTGGGAGAGCCTCGAGGCCTGGCGCGCCTTCCGCAGCCGGTTCGCGGCGGAATACGAGCGGCTCGACAGACAGTTCGAGGGGCTCGCCAGCCGCGAAGCGCCGCTCGGCGAGTACACAACGGTGACGCCATGACGACGAAGACGATTCCCGATCGAGGGCGGCTGCGACTGCCGCACGGTCCGCTACCGGATGGAGACCGCGCCGCTGTTCGTGCACTGCTGCCACTGCCGCTGGTGCCAGCGCGAGTCCGGCGCCTCGTTCGCGCTCAATGCCATGATCGAGACCGATCGCGTGACGCTGCTGGCCGGCAGGCCAGACATGGTCGAGACGCCCTCCGCCAGCGGAAAGGGCCAGAAGATCGCCCGCTGCCCGACCTGCCGGATCGCCCTCTGGAGCCACTACGCCGGTGCGCGCGACGCCATCGCCTTCGTGCGCGTCGGCACGCTCGACGACCCGGACGCGCTGCCGCCGGACATCCACATCTTCACGTCGTCGAAGCAGCCCTGGGTCCTTCTGCCCGCCAGGGACGCCTGCGGTGCCGGAATTCTACGACCGCAAGCAGCACTGGCCGGCCGAAAGCCTCGCCCGGCGCGAAGCGCTACTCGCGAAGCGGCCCGCATGAGAAAATGCGCCCCGCCGGACCTCCCGCCTCCTCCCGCAAGGACCTGACATGAACGAACCGATCTCGCGCAGCCTCGTCGTCCTCGGCGCCAGCCTCCTGCTCGGCCTGATCGCCCTCGGCTGGCTGCTCGGCAACTATGCGGTCCGGGTCAAGAAGTTCGACCGCACGGTCGTCGTCAAGGGACTGTCGGAGCGCGAGGTGCCGGCCGACATCGCGATCTGGCCGCTCACCTTCCAGGATGCGAGCAACGACCTCAACGGCCTGTTCGGCTCCCTGCAGAAGAAGAACGCGCTGATCACGGAGTTCCTGGTCGGCCACGGGATCGCCGCGGAGGCCATCACCGTCGGCGCACCCGCCGTCACCGACCGCTTCGCGCAGTCCTATGGCGACACCAGCAACATCGCCTACCGCTACACGGCGACCTCCACGGTCACGGTCTACACGAACGACGTCGAGGCGGTCCGCAAGGCGATGCGGGACGTCATCGCGCTCGGCCAGAAGGGCGTCGCGCTGTCCGGCGAGGGCTACCAGGGCCAGATGCAGTTCGAGTTCAGCGGCCTCTCGAAGCTGAAGCCCGAGATGGTCGAGGAAGCGACCAAGAACGCGCGCGCGGTGGCGGAGAAGTTCGCGGAGGATTCCGGCAGCCGCCTCGGCCGGATCCGTTCCGCGCAGCAGGGCCAGTTCTCGATCGAGAACCGCGACAGCACGACGCCGCACATCAAGAAGGTGCGCGTGGTCTCGACGGTCGAGTACCACCTCGCGGACTGATCCGCGCGCTGCCATGGTCGAACACGCCGATACGGACGAGGCGATCCTCGCCTGCCACGAGGTCATGGCGGAACTGCGGCCGCACGTCGCCGCGCGGCGACTTCCTGGCGACGGTGCGGTCGATGCAGCCGGACGGCCTGCGGCTCGCCTGCATCCGCGACGGCGGCCGGGTGGTCGCGGTCGCGGGCTACCGGATCTCGACCAACCTGTTCTCCGGCCGGCACCTGTACGTGGACGACCTCGTCACCGCCGAGAGCGAACGCTCGAAGGGCCACGGCAAGGCACTGCTCAGCTGGCTGCGCCAGCAGGCGGTCGAGAACGACTGCGACGTCTTCCACCTCGACTCCGGCGTGCAGCGCAAGCGCGCGCACCAGTTCTACCTGCGCGAGGGGCTCGAACTCAGTTCCTACCATTTCAGCGAGCGGCTGAAGCCGCGCGACTGACGATGGCCGCGGTCCCGCGCTCGCTCACGCACGAGTCGCTCGCCGCCGGCGTGCGCGCCCTCGCCCGCCGCGACCCGGATTTTGCCGCGCTGTTTCGCCGCAACGGCCTGCCGCCGATGTGGGCGCGACGACCCGGGTTCCCGACGATGGTGCACATCGTGCTCGAGCAGCAGGTCTCGATCGTCGCGGCGCGCAGCCTCTTCCGCCGCGTGAGCGCGGCGCTCGGCGGCATGACGCCGGAGCGCGTGCTCGAGCGCGGCGCGGCGGGCCTGCATGCGCTCGGCCTCACGCGCCAGAAGGCCTCCTACTGCCATGCGCTCGCGGCGGCCGTGCTGGACGGCAGCCTCTCGCTCGCAGGCGTTGCGCGCGCCGACGACAGCCGAAGGGCGCGCAACGCTGCTGGCGCTGCGCGGCATCGGACCGTGGAGTGCCGACATCTACTACCTGATGGCACTGCGCCGCCCGGACGTCTGGCCGGTGGGCGACCTCGCGCTCGCCATTGCGCTGCAGGAGGTCAAGCGGCTGCGCGGGCGACCGGACACCGAGCGGCAGCTCGCGATGAGCGCCGACTGGGCGCCCTGGCGCTCGGTCGCGGCGCGGCTGCTGTGGCATCACTACCTGAGCACGCGCCAGACCCGTCGTAACGGGGGTTAACGCGCGCGCGGAAAGATCAGGGTGAGCGCCCTAAAGCGCTTTTGCTACAATTCACGGCCTTTTTCCGTCCCCGACCGGATTGCGCCATGCGACTGCCTAGCCTGCTCATCATCGCTTTCACCCTCGCCGTGACGGCCGGCCGCGCGGAGGCCCTGCAATGGCGCGGGGTCAAGCTCGATCCCGAGGGCGCGTTGCGCCCGCAGCTCCTCGCTGACGCGATCCGTTCCTACGAAACCCACGACCGCGGCGACCTCAACGGCCAGGTCGCGATCGTCGACTTCGCGCGGCCTTCCGCCGAGCGGCGGCTGTTCCTGCTGAGCCTCGCCACGGGTCGCGTCGAGACCTACCTGGTCTCGCACGGCCAGGGCTCGGACCGCGACCACGACGGCCTCGCGGAATATTTTTCGGACGCGACGGGCTCGCACGCCTCTTCGCTCGGCGCGTTCCGCGCGGCCCGCCGCTATGAAGGCTCGCACGGCCTTTCGCTCGCGCTCGACGGCCTCGATCCCGGCAATCGTTCCGCGCGTTCGCGCGCCATCGTCATGCATTCGCAGTGGTACGTCTCGGACCGCCTGGCCGCGGAGCGCGGCAAGCTCGGCCGCAGCTGGGGCTGCTTCGCCGTCGATCGCGGCGTGATCGCCCGCCTCGTGGACACCCTCGAGGACGGGGGATTCATCTACGCGGGACGCTGACGCAGGCGTTAACATGTGCCTGCAATCTCCGGTCACGCATCCAGGAGCAGGACATGCAGCGCAAGGCATCCGCCGTCTGGCAAGGCGGCCTCAAGGACGGTAAAGGCACGCTCACGACGGAGAGCAAGGCCCTCTCCGGAACCCCGTATTCGTTCGGCACGCGCTTCGAAGGCGTGCCCGGCACCAATCCCGAGGAACTGCTCGGCGCGGCGCACGCCGGCTGCTTCTCGATGGCGCTCTCGATGATGCTCGGCGAAGCCGGCATCAAGCCCGAGCGCATCGACACGACCGCCACCATCACGTTCGAGAAACTCGACACCGGCTTCACGATCACGCGCTCGCATCTCGACGTCGCCGTCAAGGCGCCGGGCGCCGACCGCGGCAAGTTCGACGAGGCCGCGCAGAAGGCAAAGGCCGGCTGCCCGCTCAGCAAGGTGCTGAAGGCCGAGATCACGATGGACGGCCCGGCTCGACGCCTGATGCCGGAACTGACGCCCTTCCATCTCGCGATCCCGGTGCGCGACCTCGCCTCGGCGCGCGCCTTCTACGGCGGCCTGCTCGGCTGTTCCGAGGGCCGCAGCGCCGACGACTGGGTGGACTTCGATCTTTTCGGCCACCAGCTCGTCTGCCACGTGGTCGCGACCGCCGCCGCTGACAAGCCGGCCCACAACCCGGTCGACGGGCACGACGTGCCGATCCCGCACTTCGGCGTCGTGCTCGAGATGCGCGACTGGGAAGCGCTCGCCGCGACGCTGAAGAAAGCCGGGGTCGCCTTCGTCATCGAGCCGTACGTGCGCTTCCGGGGCCAGGCCGGCGAGCAGGCGACGATGTTTTTCACCGACCCGAGCGGCAACGCGCTCGAGTTCAAGTCGTTTCGCGACATCGAAGGGCAACTGTTCGCCCGATAGGGATCCAGGGGGATATTCATGCACCGTTCACGCCCGATGATCATGGCCGCGGCCTGCCTGTTCGCAGCCGGAAGCCGCTGCCGCCGCCAAGCCGACCGACGCCGAGATCGCGGCACTCGCCGACAAGTTCGCAGGCGCGAGCATCGCGCAGCGCCAGGACATGCACCGCAACCCCGAGCTCTCGAACCGCGAGACCCGCACGGGCGCGCTGGTCGCCGAGCACCTGAAGCGCCTCGGCATCGAGGTGCAGACGGGCATCGCGCACACCGGCGTGGTCGGCATCCTGCGCGGCGGCAGGCCCGGCCCCACGATCGCGGTGCGCGCGGACATGGACGGCCTGCCGGTCACCGAGACGACGGACTATCCCTTCAAGTCCACGGTGCGCAGCACCTACCTCGACAAGGACGTCGGCGTGATGCACGCCTGCGGCCACGACGTCCACACCGCCGCGCTGCTCGGCACGGCGTCGATGCTCGCGGAGATCCGCGACCAGCTGCCGGGCACCGTCATGTTCATCTTCCAGCCCGCCGAGGAAGGCGTGCCGGTCGGCGAGCGCGGCGGCGCGCGGATGATGGTCGAGGACGGCATCTTCGCGAAGATCAAGCCCGACGCCGTGATCGCCTTCCACACCAACGGCAGCCCGCCGGACGCCGACGGCGACGACGAGCTGCTCGGCACCGTCGCCTACTCGTCCGGCCCCGCCTTCGCGGCCGCGACCCGCTGGGAAGCGACCGTGAAGGGCCGCCAGGCGCACGGCTCGACGCCGCACCTCGGCGTCGACCCGATCGTCACGGCCTCCGGCATCGTCATGGCGCTGCAGACGATCCGTTCGCGCATGCTCTCCCCGCTGTCGGAGAACGTCATCACCGTCGGCATCTTCAAGAGCGGCGAACGCCACAACATCATCCCGGAAAGCGCGACGCTCGGCGGCACGATCCGCACCTTCGACGACGCGACGCTCGAGACGATCGAGACGCGCATGCGGGAGATCTTCGAAGGCCACACGAAGGCCGCGCACGCGACCTTCGATCTCTCCTTCGACACCGGCCATCCGATGACGGTCAACCAGGCCGAGCTCACGGCCCGCGCTCGTGCCGACGCTCGAGCGCCTGATCGGCAAGGAGAAGGTGCGGCTCGCGCCGCCCATCACCGGCGCCGAGGATTTCTCGTACTTCGCGCAGGTCGTGCCCGGGTTCTACTTCCGGCTCGGCGTCGTGCCTGACGGGCAAGGCCTCGGGCGGGCACCACACGCCGACCTTCTACGCCGCCGACGAGTCGGTGCCGATCGCCATGCGCCTCATGACTTCGCTGGTCGTGGACTACCTGGAAGCCGGCACGCCGTGACGACCCGCCTCGTCGAGTGCGTCCCCAACTTCTCCGAGGGGCGCGACAAGGCGGTGATCGACGCCATCGCCCGGGCGATCTCCGGGCGTGAACGGCGTGCGCCTGCTCGACGTGGACCCGGGTGCCGACACGAATCGCACGGTCTACACCTTCGTCGGCGAGCCCGAGGCCGTGTCCGAGGCGGCGTTTCGCGCCGCGGTCGCCGCGAGCCGCGCTCATCGACATGTCGAAGCACCAGGGCGCGCACCCGCGCATGGGCGCGCTCGACGTCTGCCCGATCGTGCCGGTCGCGGGCGTGACGATGGACGAGTGCGTCGAGGTCGCGCGCGCGCTCGGCCGGCGCATGGCCGAGGCGCTCGCCCTGCCCGTCTACTTCTACGAACACGCGGCGACGACGCCGGAGCGGCGCAACCTCGCCGACATCCGCTCCGGGCGAGTACGAGGGCCTCGCGCAGGAAGCTCGCCGATCCCGCCTGGAAGCCGGACGCGGGGCCGGCCACGTTCAACGCGCGGCTCGGCGCGACGGTCGTCGGCGCGCGCGAGTTCCTGATCGCCTACAACGTCAACCTCAACACGCGCGAGCAGAAGCTCGCCAACGAGGTCGCGCTCAACATCCGCGAGGCGGGACGCCTGAAGCGCGACGCGAAGGGCGAGGTCGTCAAGGACGCCGCGGGACAGGACCTGCGCGTGCCGGGCCGGCTCAAGGCCGTCAAGGCGATCGGCTGGACCATCGAGCAGTACCGCCAGGCGCAGGTGTCGGTCAACCTGCTGAGCTTCCGCGACCACGCCGCTGCACGAGGTCTTCGAGACCACGCGCGAGGAAGCCGCGAAGCTCGGGCTGGTCGTGACGGGCTCCGAGCTCGTGGGGCTGACGCCGCTCGAGCCGCTGGTCGAGGCCGGCCGCTACTACCTGCGCAAGCAGGGCCGCTCGACCGGCCTGCCCGAACGCGAACTCGTCGAGCTCGCCATCCAGTCGCTGGGCCTCACCCAGCTCGCGCCCTTCGACCCGGACAAGCGGATCATCGAGTACGCTGTGCGCATGCCGGGACCCCTCGTCTCCATGACCGTCGAGCGCTTCGTCGACGAAGTCTCGAGCAACTCGCCGGCGCCGGGCGGCGGCTCGGTCGCGGCGCTCGCCGGCAGCCTCGGCGCCGCGCTCGCGGCGATGGTCGCGAACCTCACGGTCGGCAAGGCCGGCTATGAATCGGCCTGGAAGTCCTCGTCGGCGCTCGCCGAGCGCGCACAGGCGCTGAAGGCCTCCCTGCTGCGCGCCGTCGACGACGATACGAAGGCCTTCGACGACGTGCTCACCGCGATGCGGCTTCCGAAAGGCACCGACGCCGAGAAAGCGCGCGCGTTCGGCGGCCATCGCCGCCGCCTACGAAAAGGCCACGTCCGTGCCGCTCGCCACCGCGCGGCTGTGCCTCGAGGCGATCGTGCTCGCCGAGGAGGCCGCACGTACCGGCAACCGGAACTCGGCGTCCGACGCGGGCGTCGGCGCGCTGCTCGCGAAGGCGGGGCTGGAGTCGGCGATCCTGAACGTGCGGATCAACCTGCCGTCGGTGCGGGAAGGCGCGTTCAAGGCGGCGACGGTCGCGGAGATCGCGGAGCTGCAATCGAAATCCGCACAGCCGCTCGCAAATACTCTCGCGGCGGTCGAGGCGAGCCTCAAGGGCTGAACGCAGTGGCGTCGCGCGCAGGATCCGGCGGGGTTACTCGCTCGCAAACGCGCCGGAACTTCATGCGTTCGCTCGCGAGTACCCCGCCGGCTCGCGCGCGCGTCAGTGCCGCGGCGACCCGCGCGCCGGCCGGACGGTCCGAGCGAAGTGACTAAGTTCCGGCGAATGAGCGAGGATCCCGCCGGCGCGCCGACCGCGCGATCACGCCCGCCGCGACGTCGCCGCGGCGGCGCGCGAACTGGCGCGGGACCCGCGAGTGAGCGACTAAAGTTCCGGCGGAGCGAACGAGCGGAGTCCCGGCAGGCCCGGATCCCGCGCGCCGAGTACGCGTGCCGCAGTGCGTCCTCAGACGTGAGGTGGCGGCGGTTCCTTCGGGCGACCGCGGACGCGGTTCACGACGTCGTTCGCGGTCGCGCGCAGCTTGCGCAGCCAGTGCCGCGCCCAGGCGAACTCGATGGCCAGCACGCCGAGGCCGAGGGGGATGACGATGATCGCGGGACCCGGCAGCACGACCATGGCGATGCCGAGCAGCACGATGCTGCCGCCGATCACGGCGACTGCGATGCGCCGCGCCCAGCGATAAGTGATCGTGCGGCGCAGGTAGCCGCGGAGTCGCCATCTCATGGCAAGGAGGTCCCGACAAAACTTTCGATGAGCCGCGCGACCGCGCGCGGCGCCTCATGATGAAGCATATGGCCGGCGCCGGCCACCTGCTCGATGGCGAGCTTTGGGACGATGGCCTTGAAGGATTCCACGCCGCCCTCGGGCGCGAGGCGCTGCAGCACTTCCGATTCACCGCCGATGACCAGCAGGACGCGCGCCTCGATGGCGCGCCAGCAGGCCTCCATTTCCTCGCGGCGATAGAGGTAGGGATTCGTGCGCCGGTGTGCCGGATCGGCGAGCAGCCGCACGCCGCCACCCGCGACCGGCTCGCTCCAGCAGGCGGCGATGAACCCGGCCTGCTCCGGGCCGAGCCGCGGGTTGCGCCTGGCGACGCGCGCGGCGAGCTCGGCGAGGCTCGCGTACTCGCCCGCGGACAGGGGCTCGCGCAGCTGGTCGAGCCACTGTGCGAGACGCGCGGGCGCCTGCGACGCCTGCGTGCGCGGCAGCCCGATGCCCTCGAGGTTCACGAGCGCGCGGACGCGGGCGGGTCTCACGCCCGCGTGGATCATCGCGACGTTCGCGCCCATGCTGTGGCCGACGATGCGCGCGGGGCCGCGCGGGCAGAACGCGTCGAGCATGACCTCGAGGTCGGCGTAGTAGTCCGGGAACCAGTAGCCGCCCGGGCTGCGCGCACTGCCGCCGAATCCGCGCCAGTCGATCGCCAGCAGCGGCAGGCCGGGATCGATCGCGTCGGCGACGAACTGGAAAGTCGCCGCGCAGTCGGCGAAGCCGTGCAGCAGGAGCACCGGGTCGTCCGAGTCCGGCCCCCAGCGGATGAAATGGTGGTCGAGGCCGCGGATCGGGATCGTCCCGTGCCGTCCCGGGCGCAGGGGCTGGTAGCTCATCGCATCACGCCGAGGCGAGGCGCTGGACCAGCAGCTTGTCGATGCGGCGGCCGTCGAGGTCCACGACCTCGAAGCGGTGGCCGCGCCAGCGGAAGCTCTCGCCGGTCGTCGGCAGGTGACCGAGCTGCGCGAGCACGAAGCCGGCGAGCGTCGTGTAGTCGTCGCCCGAGCGCATGCTGCCCGCGCCGAGCAGCCGCTCGACGTCGTCGATCGACATGCTGCCGTCCACGAGCCAGGAAGAATCGTCGCGCGCGACCGCCTCCGCGGTCTCCTCGTTCGCGGCCTCGGGCAGTTCCCCGGTAATCGCGGTCAGGATGTCGGAGGGCGTGACCACGCCTTCGATCGACCCGTGCTCGTCCACGATCGCCGCGAAGTGCATCTTCGACTCGCGGAACAGTTCGAGCAGGCGCAGGATGCGCGTGGATTCGTGCACGATCAGCGGCGCCCGCAGGCGCGAAGCCAGTTCCCCCGACTGCGGGTCACCGAGCCATTCGGCCAGCTCGCCGGTCATGACGATGCCGAGCAGCTCGTCGAGCTGGCCGCGGCACACGGGATAGCGCGAGTGGCCGCTGGTGCGCACCACGTTCCAGACCGTCTCCCGGCTGTCGGCGGCGTCGAACCAGACGACGTCGCCACGCGGCGTCATGATGCTGCGCACCGTGCGATCCGGCAGGCGCAGGACGCCCTCGATCATCTGGTGCTCCGCGGCATGGAAGATGCCGGTGTGCGCCCCTTCCGCGATCATCGAGCGGATTTCCTCCTCGCTGACCGCCCGTGCCGTGTTCTTCGGCAGCCTGAGCAGGCGCACGACCAGCTCGGTCGCAGTGCGCAGCACCCACACGAGCGGCGCGCTCAGGAGCGCGACCATCTCCATCGGGCGCGCGAGCGCCGAGGCGATGGCCTCCGGGTTGGTCAGCGCCCAGCGCTTCGGCACCAGTTCGCCGATGACGACCGAGAGGAAGGTCACGCCGACCACGACGATGGCATAGGCCGTGGTGTCGAGGTATTCCGTCACCGGCGCGAGCAGCGCGAAGTGCGCCAGCCAGTCCGCGAGCGGCGCGGCGAAGCGTGCGCCGCTGTAGACGCCCGAGAGCACGCCGATCAGCGTGATGCCGATCTGCACCGAGGAGAGAAACCGGGTCGGATGGTCGAGCAGCCGCAGCGCGGCCCGCGCGCCTCCGCTGCCGCGATTCGCCTGCTCCCGGAGTCGCGTCGGGCGCGAGGAAAAGATCGCGAGCTCGGCCATCGCGAACAGGCCGTTGATGCACACGAGCAGCAGGAGAAGTAGGAAGTCGCCGATCATCTTGCGCCGGGCCCGCCGGCCGCTGTCATTCTACCAGCTAGCGGCAGTCGCCCGGGGCCGCGGGCTGTTGCGGCTGGCCGGGCGACACCGCAAGATGCCGGATACGGCCGGTACCCCTGCTTGCAGACACGCGACGCTTCCCGACGGCTGATCGCCGGCTCCGCGATCATCGGCTCGATCGGCACCTTCAGCCTGCACGTGCTGCTGCCGGCGCTGCCGGCCATCGCCGTCGCGATGGGCGTCGCGCCTCACTCGGCGCAGCTGCTCATCAGCCTGTCGATCCTCTCGATCGCGCTCGGCAACCTGATGGTCGCGCCGCTCTCGGACCGCTACGGCCGGCGTCCCATCGTGCTCCTGTCGCTCGGCCTGTTCGTGCTCGGCAGCGCCGCCGGGATCTTCGCGAAGTCGCTCGGCTGGCTGGTCGCCGCGCGCATCGTCCAGGCCTTCGGCGGCGGCGCGGCGATGTCGGTCATGCGCGCGACCATCCTCGATCACTTCGGGCCGGCGCGGGCGGCTTCCGCGCTCGCGGCGACCGCGACCGCGATCCTGGTCGCACCGATGCTCGCACCGACGATCGGCGGCTTCGTGCTGGAATGGCTCGACTGGCATGCGGTGTTCGCGCTCTCCGGGATCCTCGGTTTCATCGTCTTCCTGTTCGCATCGCGAAACCTGCGCGATGCGCGGCGCGCAAACCCGGCCGCCGGGCCCTCGCTGCGCTACCTGTCGAACTACCGCCGGCTGCTCGCCTCGCGCGAGTACCTCGCCTTCCTGGTGTTCGGCTCCTGCATGGTGAGCATGATCTACACGTTCGTGACGGGCGCGCCCTACGTCGCGATCGACGTGCTGGGCGTCTCGCCCTCGCGATTCGGCCTGCTGCTGTTCTTCCCGGCGCTCGCCTCGTTCGCCGGCTTCCTGCTGGCGGCGCGGTTCACGGGCCGCATCGGCGGCCAGCGCATGATGCGCGCGGGCGCGATGATCGCCTTCGCCGGCACGATCTCGATGACGGGCTTCGCGCTCGCGGGTGTCTGGCACCCGCTTGCGCTGTTCCTGCCGGGCATGGCGATCGGCTTCGCGAACGCGATCGCAGCGCCCTTCCTCGACGATCGGCGCGATCTCGCGCGACCCGGCGATCGCCGGCGCGGCTTCGGGGCTGCTCGGGTTCCTGCAGCTCGTGACGGCGGCGGCTTCGACGCAGCTGGTGGCCGCGCTCACCGCGCAATCGCCGGTGCCGCTCGCCGTGGTGCTGTTGACGCTTTGCCTGGTCGCGCTGCTGGCGCTCCGGCCGATCGGGAAGATCCGGCTCGACCGGACGCCCGCCGGTCAGGCGGAGCCGGCGGGTGTGCCCGTGGAGTCCGACCCGACGCGGTAGCGGAAGCGCACGGTGCCGAAGGTGATGAGGTCGCCGTCGTCGAGGCGCGCGTAGCGCACCTGGATGCCGTTCACGAAGATGCCGTTGCGGCTGTTCGCGTCGACCAGCATCGCTTCGCCGTTGCGGACCGTCAGCATCGCGTGCAGGCGGCTGACGGTCTGGTCGACGATGCGCAGGTCGTTGTCGCGGGTGCGGCCGATGTTGACGCGCCGCCCGGCGATCTCGTGGACGCAACCGACCAGGTCGAGGCCGATCAGGTAACGCCGCAGCCGCGGCGCCGCCATGACCGCAGTCATGACCGGCAGCTCGGGGACCGGCAGCTCCTGGGTGAACTCGGACTCCACGGCCGGATCCGTCGCCGGCGCCTCGCGCGGCAGGGCATCCGTCACGGCGGCGCTGATGGGACGCGCCTCGCGCAGCTCGGCGGCGAGACCCTCGCGTTCGAGCGTGCGGGCGGCGAGCCGCGCCTGAAGTTCCTCGATCCGGCGTTCGCGCTCCGCGAGCAGCTGGTTGCGCTCGGCAAGGGCACGCTCGAGATCATCCACGCGCTTCTGCCAGCGGGCACGCTCGGCGGCGAGCGCGGCAGCCTGGCTGGCGCGGCGCTCCCCGCCCGGCAGCAGGCGGGCCAGGTCGGCCTGGGTTTCGATGAAGAGCTGGGTGTCGTCGCCCTCGTCGAGGCCGGCGATGCCGGGCTCGTCCGGCAGCGAGCCGATCAGGATCGGGGCATCGTCGAGGTCGTCGGCGGTGGTCGCCAGTTCCCAGTCGTGCGATTCGGAAAGGCGATACGGACCCGTGAGCTCGATGTGCTCGACGAGCTGCGTGAGATCCTCGGAGACGATTCCGTCGTCCGGGAGGCTGTCCCCGTCCCCCTTCTCCATGGCGCCTATTATGGACCTACGCCGCGCCGGCGCCACTCGAGACCCGCTTGATGCATTATGTATCAAGGACTTAGGCGCGCAGCGCCCGGTGGCCGACAGCAAAACCGTGAACCGGGTCACAGGCCGAGGAACGTACGAAGCGGCCGGCCACGCGCGGGATCCGGCGGGGTTCCTCGCTCGCAAACGCGGCCAGAACTTTACGCGTTTGCTCGCGAGGACCCCGCCACCTCGCGTGGGCCGGCAGTTGCGGCGGTGCCGCGGCGAGTGTGGCGCGGTGCGCGCGCTTTGCCGGCGGGACACCGCGAGCGAGCGACTGCGGTCGCCGCCCTGAGCGAGCGAGGGGAGTCCCGCCGGCGAAGTACGCGCAGCGAGTCAGCCTGCTGCGACACGGTACGATGCGCGCCATGCGACCGGTATGGATGCTCTCGGCGACCCAGGCGTTGTGCATGTCGGGCAGCTTCCTGTTCGTGCTGCTCGGCGGAATCATCGGCTCGCACCTGGCGCCGTCGCCGGCGCTCGCGACCCTGCCGGTTTCCGTGCTGATCGCCGGCCTCGCGGCCAGCGTGATCCCGGCAGGCGCCCTGATCCACCGCTTCGGGCGGCGAACCGTGTTCGCCGGCAGCGCCCTGCAGGCGGCGGCCGGCTGCATCCTCGCGGGTTATGCGATCACCGAGGGCAGTTTCCTGCTCTTCTGCACGGCCGCCTTCCTGCTGGGCGCCAACAACGCCGTCGTCATGCAGTACCGGTTCGCGGCGACCGAGTACGTGGACAAGGCGCAGGCGAGCCGCGCGATCGCCGTCGTCCTGTGCGGGGCGCTGGTGGCCGCCTGGCTCGGGCCCGAGCTCGCGGTGCGCACGGCGCACCTGGTGCCGGGCGCCGAGTACGCGGGGTCGTTCTACGCGGGCACCGTGCTCTATGTCGCCGCGGCGGTCCTGCTGACGCGCATCCCGGACTCGACGGCGGCCTCCCTCGTCGATCCGACGCCGCCGCGCCGGCTCAAGGAGATCGCCGCCCAGCCGGTGTTTCGCGTCGCCGTGCTCGCCGCGCTCGTTTCCTACACGGTCATGAGCTTCATCATGACCGCGACGCCGATCAGCATGCACGTGGTGGACGGCCACGACGCGGTCGCGACCGCGCGCGTGATCCAGGTGCACCTGCTCGGCATGTACCTGCCGTCGCTGGCGAGCGGCTGGATCATCGCGAAGTTCGGCGACGGGCCGGTGATCATCGCGGGGACGCTGCTGATGGCCGTCTGCGTCGCCATCGCGTCGTTCGCCGGGCACGCCGTGCTGCACTACGGCTGGGCGCTCGGCGTGCTCGGGCTCGGCTGGAACCTGCTCTTCATCGCGGCGACCACGATGCTCACGAAGACCTACCGGGCGCAGGAACGGGTCCAGGCGCAGACCCTGAACGACTTCCTGGTCTTCGGGGCGCAGGCCGTGGCCTCGCTGCTGGCCGGGCTTGCCGTCACGACGCTGGGCTGGGAGCGGCTCAACCTCGCGACGCTGCCGCTGCTCGCGGCCGTCCTGGTCGCGATGCTGACCCTCGGTCGCCGGCCGGCCCTGGCGCCGGGCTAGGCCTCAGAGGCGGTCGAGGAACGCGCGGATCTGGGCGACGATGGCGTCGGCGGGTTCATCCACCACGCAATTCGCATCGGACGAAAGCTGCAGCATCGGCTGTGCGAGCGTCGCCGCCGGCTGCTGGCTGCCGGCGACGATGACCCGCCGCACCTGGGCCGGGCAGGTGGTCGCAAGTTCGAAGGCGACGAGCGCACCGCGGCCGCAGCCCAGCGAGGTCGACGCGCTTCAGGCGCAGGTGCTCGATGAGGTCCACGACCGCGAGGGCGAGACCGGCGACGGGCAGGCGGCCCCTGGGAGCGTCCGAACCGCCGCTGCCGGGCAGGTCCGGCGCGTAAATGGAGCGATCGGTGCCGAGCAGCTCGGCGCAGCGGCTGAAGTCGGCGCCGCTGCCCTCGTCCGCGTGCAGGAAGACGAGCGGCAGCGCCTCGTCGAAGCCGCCGCTCGCGGGATAGGCGGTCGTGAGGTGCAACTGTCCGTAGCGGCAGTCGACGTACATGCGCCGCAGGCGCGCAGGCGCGTTCGCCGGTTGTCTCTTCTTCGTTGCCATGCCGCTATCATGTTGCATGAAGGAGCCCGTCATGCCCAAGTACCTGCGCACATTCCTGGCTGTCGCGGCCGCCGCGTTCGCGGTCGGCGCGTCGGCGGCCGCCGTCCCGGACGACAAGGCGATTTATGACCGGATCGTGTCGCTCGCCGGCGACTGGACCGGACATATGGAAGATCCGCTGTCGGGACCGCCGGTCACCGTGCGTTACGAAAGTGTGAGCGGCGGCAAGGCGGTGATCGAACACCAGGCCCCGAGCGACAGCCTGCCGGTCGTGACGGTGTACTTCCTCGCCGACGGCAAGCTGCGCGCGACCCAGTACTCGCCTGCCGGCAACCAGCCGGCGTTCAAGCGCGGCAGCGGCACGACGGCGGAACTGCTCGAGCTCGCCTTCGACGGCGGCACGGGTTTCGACCCGGACCACGACGGGCATGTGCACAAGGGCGAGATCCGCTTCGTGTCGCCGGACCGGATCGAGCAACGCTGGTTTCACCACGTCGGCCCGAAGGAACAGGGCGCGACGCACTGGTTCCTCGAGCGCAAGGGCGCGGAGACGCAGCCGGAGGCCGCGCCGGAAGCCGAAGCCCGCGCGAGCCTGAAGCGGCGGCGAAGCCGTAGCCGTGAAAGGGGACGCTCACCTTTACAAGGGGACAGGCACTTTCGGAAAAGGTGACGCGTCCCCTTTTAGTACTCGTCGTATTTGCGGGCGTCGCCGCGGACGCGGTCGGCGGGGTATTTCGCGGCGTTGACGGCGAGTTTCCGCTCGGCGGCCTCGAGCAGGTCGATGTCGAGGCGGTCGGAGAGCCGCACGAGAAACCAGAGCACGTCGGCGAGTTCCTCGGCCACGCGGCGGCGGCGGTCGGGATCGAGCGCCGCACTCTCCTCCTCCGTGAGCCACTGAAACAGCTCCACGAGCTCGGAGGCCTCGACCGACAGCGCCATCGCGAGATTCTTGGGGCTGTGGAAGCGGTCCCAGTCCCGCTCCTCGACGAAGGCCCGCACCCGCGCCCGCAATTCCTCGAGATCCCGCATGCGGACACTGTCCGCCAAAGGCCTTTGCGGCGCAACGTGCGGATCCTGCGCCGAACCGGGTTTGCATGCGGCTTCCCGCGACCGGCAGAATCACGCGCACCTCGAAAACGCCGCCCTGCGGCCCTGGGAGTTCCCTGATGTCGAGCCCGATGATCCGACTGCTCGCGGCCGCGGTCGCTAGCCCTGCCCGCCGTCGCGCTCGCGCAGTCCGCGCCAGCGCCGCTGACTCCGGAGACGATGTGGCAGCTGAAGCGCGTCGGCGCCCCGGCGATCTCGCCGGACGGCAAGCTCGCCGTCTACGCCGGTGACGCGCTTCGACGCGGAGAACGACAAGGGCGACGCGGACCTCTTCCTGGTCGCGACGGCGGGCGGCAAGCCGCAGCGGCTCACGAGCATGAAGGGCAACGAGTCCGAGCCCGCCTGGAGCCCGGACGGCCGCTGGATCGCCTTCGTCGCCAAGCGCGGCGACGACAAGCAGTCGCAGCTCTACGTGATCGGCACGAGCGGCGGCGAGGCGATCCGCGTCAGCGACGTGCCGACCGGCGTCTCCGCGCCGAAGTGGTTCCCGGACTCGCGGCGCATCGCCTTCATCACCGAGGTCTGGCCGGACATCACCGACTGGGCGAAGACCAAGGAGAAGCTGACCGCCCGCGAAGACTCGAAGATGACGGCGATGGCCTGGGACCGCCCGCCGGTCACGCACTGGGACCACTTCATCGAGGACCGCGTCCCGCACCTGTACTCGATCCCGCTCGAGGGCGGCACGCCGACGGCGATCACGCTGAACTCCGGCCACTCCCTGCCGCGACGCGAGAACGGCACGGATTCCTACGACATCTCGCCGGACGGCCTGGAAGTCGCCTTCGTCTCCAACAGCGACGCGGCCGGCAACGACGAGAACCTCGACGTCTACGCCGTCGCCGGCGAGCGGCGGCGCGGCGCGCAACCTCACCGCCGACAATCCCGCCGGCGACGAGGAGCCGCGCTACAGCCCGGACGGCCGCTAGCTCGCCTACACGAAGCAGACGATCCCGGGCTTCTACGGCGACACGAAGCAGCTGATGCTCCTCGACCGCAAGGGCGGCGCGCAGCGGCGCCTCGCCGCGGACTGGGACCGCTCGATCAGCGGCATGGCCTGGGCGCCGGACTCGAAGAGCCTGTACGCGCCGATCGACGACGCGGCCACGCAGCGCGTGTACCGCTTCGACGTCGCGAAGGGCACGCAGCACGCGGTGACGGCGAACTCGAGCTTCTCCTCGCTCGCGATCGCGGGCAAGCCCGCGACGCTCGTCGCGATCCGCCAGTCGTTCACCGAGCCGCCGACGCTGGTCGCCGTGTCCACGAAGGACGGCGCGGCGACGAAGCTCTCCGACCAGAACGACGCGCAGCTCGCGGCCACCGCCTTCGGCAAGGTCGAGAGCGTGACCTACAAGGGCTCCGGCGGCGCCGACATCCAGATGTGGGTGATCTACCCGCCCGGCTTCGACCCGGCGAAGAAGTACCCGCTGTACCTGCTGCTGCACGGCGGGCCGCACAACGGCATCACCGACAGCTGGACCTTCCGCTGGAACGCGCAGGTGTTCGCGAGCTGGGGCTACGTGACCGCCTGGCACAACTTCCACGGCTCGAGCGGCTTCGGCCAGGCCTTCACCGACTCGATCAACCCGGACGGCATCACGAAGCCGTACGAGGACACGATCAAGGCGGCCGAGTGGTTCGCCGCGAAGCCCTGGATCGACACGCTCGCGCATGGCGGCGGGCGGCGGCAGCTACGGCGGCTTCCTCGCCGCGGTGCTGCTCGGCCGCGAGCATCCGTTCAAGACGCTGATCGCCCACGCCGCCGTCTACAACAACTACACGATGTACGGCGGCGACTACGGCGCCGAGAAGAACCGCTTCTTCGAGGCCTGGGAGCGGCCCGAGGAATGGGCGCGCTATTCGCCGCACTCGAACGCCGGCAACTTCAAGACGCCGACGCTCGTGATCCACGGCCAGCTCGACCAGCGCGTGCCGTTCAACAACGGCATGGAGCTGTTCCACATCCTGCAGAACCGCGGCGTGCCGAGCCGGCTCGTGTACTACCCGGACGAGAACCACTGGATCCTGAAGCGCCAGAACTCGCTGTTCTGGTACGACGAAACCAAGAACTGGCTCGCGCGCTACGCGCCGGCCGGCGCACGCTGAGGAGCAATGCCATGACGATTTCACGACGCACGCTTGATCCAGGCCGGCGCGGGCACGGCGCTCGCGCTCGCAGGAGGCAGGCTGATGGCGCAAGCTGCAAAAGAGCGCACGCTGCTGGTCCTCGGCGGCACCGGCTTCATCGGCCCGCACGTCACCGAGGTCGCGCTGGCGCAGCGGCTGGAAGGTCACGCACTTCAACCGCGGCAAGCGCGACCCGGACGGCGTCGAGAGCGTCGAGACGCTGCACGGCGACCGCAAGGGCCAGCTCGACTCGCTGAAGGACCGCCGCTGGGACGCCGTCATCGACAACACCGGCTACATCCCGAAGTACTGCAAGATGTCGGCCGACCTGCTCGCGCCGAACACCGGCTACTGCCTCTACATCTCGAGCATCTCGGCCTACGCGAGCTTCGAGAAGCCGAACGACATCGGCTCGCCCACCGGCGTGCTCGAGAACAAGGACCAGGAAGAGATCACGAACGAGACCTACGGGCCGATGAAGGCGCTGTGCGAGCAGTACGTGCGCGACGCCTACGGCCGGCGCTGCTCGATCGTGCGTCCCGGCTACATCGTCGGCCCGCTCGACCCGACCGACCGGTTCACCTACTGGCCGGTGCGCTTCGCGCGGGGCGGCGAGATGGCCGTGCCCGGCACGGCCGCCGACCCGATCCAGGTCGTGGACGTGCGCGACCTCGCCGCGTTCATGATGGGACTCGTCGAGCGCCAGGTGGTCGGCGACTTCAACGCCGTCACGCCGCCCGGCGCGATCACGATGGGCTCGCTCATGGACACGAGCCGCAAGGTGACGGGCGCCGACACGCAGCTCACCTGGATCGACGAGGCCTTCATCGCCGAGAAGGCGGCCGAGGTGAACCTCGCGCCCTGGAGCGCGATGAAGGGACCGGAAGCCGGCGGCTCGCTGACGGGCATGCAGGCCTCCGCCGACCAGGGGCTCAAGGCGCGGCCGCTCGAGGTGACGGTACGCGACACGCTCGCCTGGCACGAGACGCGGCCGGCGGACCGCAAGGCGGCTCTCAAGTCGGGATTCACCGCGGAGCAGGAAGCGGCGATCCTCGCTGCGTGGAACGCGCGCAAGGCCTAAGGCGAGCGCGCAGCAGGGCCGGGCGGGGACCCTCGCTCGTTCCGCCGGAACTTCAGTCACTCGCTCGGGGACCCGCCCCGGCCCGGATGCGCGCTCGCGCGTATGGCCGCCGCGCGGGCGTAAGATCCCGGGGAAAGCTGCTTCGGGAGGTCGGCCATGCGGACGGTGCGGCAACTGCTCGAGGGGAAGAAGCCGGGCTGCGTCACGATCGAGGCGGCCGAGCCGGTGCGCACGGCGATCCAGCTCATGGCCGACCACTACATCGGCGCCCTGCCGGTGCTCGAGGGCGGCCGCCTGGCCGGCATCATCTCGGAGCGCGACTACGCGCGCAAGGTCGTGCTGATGGGACGCAAGTCCACGGAGACGACGGTCGGCACGATCATGAGCACGCCGGTCATCCACGTCGGGCCGGCGCAGACGGTCAACGACTGCATGAAGCTCATGACGGAGAAGCGCATCCGTCACCTGCCGGTCGTGGACGACGGCGGACTGGTCGGCGTGATCTCGATCGGGGACTGCGTCAAGGCGGTCATTGACGAACAGAAGCACGAAATCGAGGATCTTCGCCGCTACATCGCGGGATAGCTCGCATCGCCGCTTCGCGCAGTCGCGCGGGCGGGGACGGCTCGCTCGTTCCGCCGGAACTTAGTCACTCGCTCGCCGACCCGCCCGGACTCCAGCGCGAAGCGGGGACCGCGCTAGCCCGCGACGTCGGCGGGAGTCCTCGATGCTCTACCAGGCGCCGGTGTTGGGCATCGAGGCCCAGGGTTCGCGCGGCGGAAGTGCGCCGCCTTTCTGCAGGAGCTCGACGGAGATGTTGTCGGGCGAGCGGATGAAGGCCATGCGGCCGTCGCGCGGCGGGCGGTTGATGGTGACGCCGCCGGCGGCGAGCTTCTCGCACAGCGCGTAGACGTCGTCGACCTCGTAGGCGAGGTGGCCGAAGGCGCGGCCGATCGTGTACGGCTCCGGGTCCCAGTTGTACGTGAGCTCGACCTGCGCGTCGTCGTCGCCCGGCGCGGCGAGGAAGACCAGCGTGAACCTTCCCTTCTCGTTCTCGATGCGGCGCAGCTCGCGCAGGCCCAGCAGGTCGCGGTAGAAGTGCAGCGACTTGTCGAGGTCGGCGACGCGCACCATCGTGTGCAGGTACTTCATGCCGGCCACGCTAGCACGGCGCCCGCCTCAGGCGAAGCCGAGCACGAGCCCGGCGACGAGGCCTGCCGGCGATCACCCAGAGCATGTCGAGGCGCGTCCACTGCAGCGCCGCGAAGGCCGCGACGGCGATCGCGATCGAGCCCCAGTCGGGCGACTCGAGCCCCGCGGGAAACAGGACGTTGCGCCCGAAGGCGAGCGCGAGGCTCGCGATCACGCCGACGACCGCCGCCGTAACGCCCGCGAGCGCCGCCGCGAGCCGGCGGTTCTCCGCCAGCCGAAGCACGTACGGCGCGGCTGCGAGGATCACGACGAAGGCCGGCAGGAACGTCGCCCAGGACGTGACGAGCGCCGCCAGCGTCGCGGCCCCGCCCGCGCCGTCGCTGGCGTGCCAGCCGGCCATGAAGCCGATGAACTGCAGCACCATGATCAGCGGCCCGGGCGTCGTCTCGGCCAGCGCGAGCCCCGCGATCGTGTCCGCCTGCGTGACCCAGCCGTAGGCCTCGACCGCCTGCTGGTTGACCCAGGCGAGGATCGCGTAGGCGCCGCCGAAGGTGAGGAGCGCCACGTGGGTGAAGAAGCGGTAGAGATGCGCATAGAGGGACTGCGTGCCGGCGGTCGCGGCAATCAGGAACGCCGGCACCGCCCAGAGCACGACGCCGCGCGGCGACGGTGCGCCAGGGAAACACCGCGGGCGGCAGCGACTGCGCGGCTGCCCGCCTCCTCGCTTCCCGCCAGCAGGCCCGCGAGCGCCGCGCCGGCGAGCACGAGCGGGAACGGCGCGAGCCGGCCCGCGATCAGCACGAACGCGGCGATCGCGAGCAGCCAATGCACGGGGTGCTTGAGCGCGCGCGCCGGCGATGCGCACGAGCGCCTGCACGATCAGGGCGATCACCGTCGCCTTCAGCCCGGCGAGTGCCGCCGCCACGAGCGGCAGGTCGCCGTGCAGGGCGTAGACGAACGAGAGCGCGAGCAGGATGGCCATCGAGGGCACGATGAAGCAGAGGCCCGCGACGAGCGCCGCCCGCGAGTGCCGTGCAGCCGCCAGCCGAGCCAGATCGCGAGCTGCAGCGCTTCCGGTCCCGGCAGCAGCATGCAGACGTTGAGCGCCTGCATGAAGCTGCGCTCGTCGATCCAGCGGCGCGCGTCCACGACCTCGCGATGCATGATCGCGATCTGCCCGGCGGGCCCGCCGAAGGAGATGAAGCCGAGCTTCAGCCAGAAGCGGAACGCCTCGCGGCGCGACGGCATCACGGCTCCGTGATCGGCGAGTACCAGGGCAGGTTCTTGAACTCCGCGATCCAGGCCTGGATCGCCGGGTAGTCGCTCATGCGGTAGCCCGCCTCGTCGGCGACGTGCGTGTAGGCGAACAGCGCGATGTCGGCGAGCGTCACGTCGCTGCCGACCAGCCAGGTGCGGCCGGTCAGTCCCCGCTCGAGCACCGCGAGCGCATCCGCGCCGCGCTCGTAGCGGTCCGTGTAGCGGACGCCGAGCTCTTCCTTGGTCTTGTTGAGGTAGTGGAGCATGAAGCGGACGGTCGCGACGCCCGGCTCGAGCTGGTACTGCTCGAAACCGAGCCACTGCCACACGAGCGCGCGCTGGTACTTGTCCGTGGGCATGAGCTTCGTGCCCTCGGCGAGGTAGTTGATGATCGCGTGGCTTTCCGCGATCGGCCCGCGCTCCGGCACCACGAGCACCGGGATCTTGCCGTTCGGGTTGATGGCGAGGAACTCGGGCGTGCGCGTCTCGCCCGCGAGGATGTCCTTGAACCGGTATTCGTACGGGATGCCGAGCGCCTTCATCGTCAGGCGGCACTTGTAGCCGTTGCCCGAGGACAGGTAGTCGTAGAGGACGTACTGCATGGGTCAGGCTCTCCCGAGCAGGCGGCGCGCCTCGGCGGCCGCGCGGATACCCGAGCGATAAGCCCCGTGCAGCGTGCCGTAGGCCGACTGCTCGGTGTGCTCGCCGGCGAACACGATGCGCCCGCCGACGGGCCGCGTCAGCAGCGCACGCGCGCCGTAGCGGCCGGGCACGCAGTACGAGTACGCGCCGCGCGCGTACGGGTCCGAGGCCCAGGCGGTGGCCGCGCCCTCGTCGAAGTGCTTGCGCACGTCGCCGCCGAGCATCGCGACGAGCTCGTCGAGCGCCTGCTCGATGGCGGCGGCCTCGCCGCGCGCTTCGAGGTCGCGGGCGAGGCGCCCGCGCGCGAAGCCGATGCAGACGTTCTCGCCCGAATGGCGCGTCAGGTAGCCGAGCCCGCGGCCGTCGTCGCGCTTCATGCGCAGGAATTCCGTGGACTCCGACGGGAAACACATTGCGCTTGAAGCGCAGCGCGACCTTCTCGAGGATGCCGAGCGGCAGGTCGTGGTGCGCCTGCAGCACCTCGGCCGGCAGGTGCGGCGAGAAGATCACCGAGCCCTCGGCGACGATGGCGGAAGGCAGGGCGACGACGGCGACGCGCGCCGTGACGAGGCCGGCTGCGGTGTCCGCGGCGACGCCGCGCCCGCCCCAGCGGATGCGCGTGACCGGCGTCCCGAGCTTCACGTCCACGCCCTTCGCGTAATGCGCCACCAGCGTCCCGAGTCCGCGCGGGACCATGTAGTCCTCGCCGTCCTCGTCGTACTGGTGGGAATCGAGCGCGGAGAAATTCGCGGGCTCGACGCCCTCCCAGCCCGTCAGTTCGTCCATCGCCATCGGGTACCAGGGATCCGCGAGCGTCTGCTGCGTGAGCGCGGCTTCCGCGGGAATGTCGAGGCCGCGGCCGCCGGCGCGCTCGAGTTCGCGCTCCATCCGCTCCGTGACCGCGCGGTAGCCGGCGGTCTCGGCGCCGTCCATGCGCCGCGCGCCGTCGTAGATCTCGCGCGCGAAGCGGTCGGGCTGGACCTCGAAATCGTTCCGCTTCGCGTAGTCCATCCAGGGGTTGACGTTCGAGGCATGCAGCCAGGAGCAGCCGCGGTCCCAGGGAACGCCGAGGCTGTTGTCGGTGATGGCGCGGCCGCCGATGCGGTCGCGCGCCTCCAGCACGAGCACGGAGACGCCCTTCGCCATCAGCTCCTTCGCGGCGACGAGTCCCGCGCCGCCCGCGCCGATGACGAGCACCTCCGGCGCTGCCGCCGTCGCCGCGATCGCGCGCGCGCCAAGGCCGCCGTAGCAGCGCGCCGATGCCGAGCCCCTGCAGCAATTGCCTGCGATTCAACACGCGATCGCGCTCCGCCAATGCCTGAGCTTGGCACGATAACTCATCCCGGCATGGGCCGGGCTCGTGGACGGCAGCAGGCGATACTCGAGCGTCAGCGTCGCGGGGAGCGTCGGCGCGACGCGGCGACGCCAGGCCGATTCCGCCTTGCGACCGTTGAAGCAGACCCGGCGGATCGCCGGGTGCGCCGCGAGGAAGGCGGCGAAGTCGTTGACGCGGATGGAGTCCTCGCGGATCGCCGAGTCGAGGCTGCCGGCACGGACACAGCTTGCGACGCACGTCCCAGAGCGCGATGCGGCAACGCCTGAGCGCCG
Organism: uncultured Gammaproteobacteria bacterium; assembly: GCA_963823415.1. GTDB lineage: Bacteria > Pseudomonadota > Gammaproteobacteria > Steroidobacterales > Steroidobacteraceae > SCUD01. The sequence goes on from CAWGLJ010000007.1 coordinate 33,664, forward strand.
CCGTGCGGCGCGCATAGGGCGCGTCATGCGCGAAACCCGCGATCTCGCCGGCGATGCGCCAGAACTGGTTGTGACGGAAGGCGTAGTACTCGCCCGCGACGAGCGACGCTTCGCCCGGCATGCTGCCGAGGATCAGGGTGCGCGCGCGGCGGTCGGCGATGGGAGGGAAGCCGCGGAGGCGTTTGTGACCGAGAGGGGACAGTCACCTTTGGCGAACCGTCTGCGGATCAGTCCGACGTCGTGGGGCCAAAGGGGACAGTCCCCAAAGGAAAGGCCCGCCGAAGCGGGCCTTTCGTGAGCCAGTGCTCGATCGCTTACCAGCGACCGCCACCGCCGCCGCCGCCACCGCCGCCGCCGGAGCGGAAGCCACCGCCACCGCCGCCGCCGCCGGAACGGAAGCCACCACCGCCGCCCGGACGGCCACCGCCGCCGCCGCCGCCGGCACCACGGGGACGATCCTGCGCTTCATTGACGCGCAGCTGACGGCCACCCATCGAGAAGCCATTCAGCGCCTCGATGGCCTTGGCTGCCTCAGCCTGGGGCATTTCGACGAAGCCGAAGCCGCGCGGGCGGCCGGTTTCGCGATCCGCCGGCAGGGCCACGGACTCGACCGCGCCGTGCTGCGCGAACAGGTCACGCACCTGGGCCTCAGTCGCCGAGAAAGGCAGGTTTCCAACATAGATCTTCATGAGTCGAATCTCTCGCTATTCAAATGGACACGGCCGTACGCGGCCCCCTCACGAGGGTCGGTAGCGGCTTTTCACTACGGCAGGAAACACGGTCGGGATCGTCTAGGCGGGCAAATAGCTCGGTAGGGCGAATCTTCGATCAGCGGTCCTGTCACCTTGGCCGTGCCGGGAGGCAACGGCCGACGCGGAGAATAGCACGGGGAAAGGGGGGCTTCCATGGCGGGTAGCCCACGGAAACGGGGGGAAATGCGCGGAAATGGGTTGGAGGGGTGGCTGCCGTTCGCACAGGAGGGGTCAGTCCCCTTTGGCGATAGGGACTTACAGCGTCTAGGGACTGCGGGACAGCCAAAGGTGGAGCCGGTGACAGTCCCCTAATCGAGCCGCTTGCGGAAGCGCAGGATCGCGGCGGCCATCATCACGGTGGTGAAGGCGACGAGCGCGAGCACGCTCGGCCACAGCTCGATGAGCGCCGCGCCGCGCAGCATCACGCCCCGGATCAGGCGCAGGAAATGCGTCAGCGGCAGGACCTCGGCGATCCATTGAACGACCTGCGGCATGCCGGCGAACGGGAACATGAAACCCGACAGCAGGATCGACGGCAGGAACACGAAGAACGTCATCTGCATGGCCTGGAACTGCGTCTGCGCCTTCGTCGAGATCAGCAGGCCGAGCGTCAGGTTGGCGAGCACCAGCAGCACCGCCGCGACATAGACGTCGATCACGCTGCCGCGGATCGGCACGTCGAACAGCCATAGCCCCACGAGCAGGATGACGGTCGTCTGGACCAGGCCGATCACGACGTACGGCAGCACCTTGCCCACCATCAGCTCGCTGACGCTGACGGGCGTCGCGATCAGCAACTCCATGTTGCCGCGCTCGCGCTCGCGCACGATCGCGACGCCGGTGAACAGGACCATCGTCATGGTCAGGATGACGCCGATCAGGCCCGGCACGATGTTCACCTCGGAGCGCCGCTCCGGGTTGTAGAAACTGACCACGCTGATCTGGGAACGGGTCACCTCGCGCAGCCCCGTCACATTCTCGAGGGCCCGGCTGTTGTCGAGCGGCATCTGCGCAAGCTGGATCGCCGCGCTCTGGACCACCGTGTCGCTGCCGTCGACCAGTACCTGCACCGCCTCGCGGCCATCGATGCGCCGCCGCTCGAAGTCGGGCGGAATGACGACGCCGACGCTGATCTCCCCGCGCCGCAGGCCGTCCATGAGCTGTTGCGGGGCGATGGCCGAGACTTCGGCCCTGATCACTCCGGTCGCGAGCATGTCCATGACGACCGCGCGCGAACCCGCGGTGTTCGCCTGGTCCGCGATGCCGGCGGAGAGTCCCCGCAGGTTCAGGTTGATGGCGTAGCCGAACAGCACGAGCTGCATCAACGGGATGCCGACGATCATCGCGAGCGTCACCCGGTCGCGGCGCAGCTGGCGCAGCTCCTTCACCATGACCGCGGACAGCCGGCGCAGGTTCATGCCTGCAGCGCTCGCGCGGGATCGGCCTCGCCTCCGCGCTCGCGGGTCGCCTCGACGAACACGTCCTCGAGGTTCGGCGCCACCACCGCCACCGTCGCCGGAAGGCCGGCGTCGTCCAGGAGCCGGCGCAGGTTCGCGAGGGCCGCCTCGCCGGGCTGCGTCAGCACGCGCAGGTCGCTGCCGATCTGCGCGACGCTCAGCACGCCCGGCTGCCCCGACAGCGCGCGCTGCGCCTTGCGCGCCTGCGGCGTGACGACTTCGACGATTCGCCCCGCGAGCGCGCCCATCAGTTCGACCGGCGTGCCGTCGGCGACCAGCTTGCCGCGGTCGAGGATCGCCAGCCGGTGACAGCGCTCGGCCTCGTCCATCAGGTGGGTCGAGACCAGGATCGTGATGCCGTCGTCCGCCAGCTCGAACAGCTTCTCCCAGAAGTCCCGGCGCGACTCGGGGTCGACGGCGCTCGTCGGCTCGTCGAGGAACAGGAGCTCGGGCTCGTGGATGACGGCGCCGGCGAGCGCGAGCCGCTGCTTCTGGCCGCCGCTCATCGTGCCGGCGAGCTGGCCCTGGCGGTCGGCGAAATCGTACTGCGCGATGAGTTCGTCGACGCGCTGCCGCGTCTCGCCTTCGGCACGTCGTGCGCGGCTGCCAGGAACTCGAGGTTCTCGCGCACCGACAGGTCCTCGAACAGCGAGAACTTCTGCGTCATGTAGCCGATGCGCCGGCGCAGCGCCTCGGCCTGCTGCGGGATGCGCAGGCCCAGCACCTCGATCTCGCCGGCCGTGGGCGTCAGCAGGCCGCAGAGCATGCGGATGGTGGTGGACTTGCCGGAGCCGTTCGGCCCGAGAAAACCGTAGACGTGCGAGCGCGGCACCGTCAGGTCGACGCGGTCCACCGCGACCAGCTTGCCGAAGTGCTTGGTCAGCCCGCGCGCGCTGATCGCATTGTCATTGCCCGCCATCGAATTCGACCCTGACGGGGAGGCCGGCCGGCAGCCCCGCGGCATCGCCCTCGAGCGAGACCTCCGCGAGAAAGCTGAGCCGCGCCGCGTCCTCGCCGGCGAGCGCGTAGTACGGCGTGAAACTCGGCTCGCTGCGGATCATGCGAACGCGGCCCGCGAGCGCCGACTCCCGTCCGTCGACGAAGACGCGCACCGTGTCGCCGACCTTCACGCGGGAACGGATCGGCTCCGGGACGTAGACGCGCGCGTGCGGCGCATCGCCGACGAGGAGCACGACGAGCGGCGCGCCGACGGGCGCCTGGTCACCCAGCCGGTACGGCAAGCTGTCGACGCGGCCGTCGCGAGGCGCGACGATCCGGAGCTTGTCGAGGGTCGCCTGCTGGGCCGCTTCGGTCGCCTCGGCGCCCCGCAGCGCCGCCTGGCCTTGCGCCAGCTGTTCGCGGCGGGTCCCGTGCAGGTACTCGTCCAGCAGCGCCTGCGCCTCCTTCACGCGCGCGTTCGCGCTGCTCGCCGCTGCGCGCGCGCGATCGACTTCCGAGGCCGAGACGAGCTTGCGGTCGGCAAGACCCTTGACCCGCTCGTTGTACGCGCTCGCATCCTCCGCGTCCGCCTCCGCCGCCGCCAGGCTGGCGCGCGCCTGGCGGATCTGCTCGCTGCGCGGACCGGCCTCGAGCTCGGCGAGCGCGTCGCGCCGGCGCTGGGCCTCGGCCTGCGTCGCCAGCGTTTCCGCTTCGACGCGCGTGCGATCGAGCGTCAGCAGCACGGCGCCCGCGGCCACCTGCTCGCCTTCCCGCACGTCGATGGAGACGATCCTTTCGGCGACCGGGGCAGGCACCGTGATGCGGTCGAACTCCAGGGTCCCGAGCGCCTCCGGCGGACCTTCGGCGCACGCGGCGAGCGCGAGGACGCACGCCGCGAGGGACGCCCTAACCGGTCGAATCATGCGAGATCCCCCGCCCTGGCCCTGTTCGCGGATAATAGCGGGGATGCGATTTCCCTTCCTCACGGCCCTTGCGGCCTGCCTGGCGACCGCGCTGCCCGCGGCCGCCCACGGAGACGAACCGATGATCTCGATCGCCATCCACGGCGGCGCCGGCGTGATCAGCCGCAGCTCGATGACCGCCGAGAGCGAGCGCGCCTACCACGCCGACCTCGGGCGCGCGCTCGACGCCGGCTACGCGGTGCTCGAGAAAGGCGGCTCGAGCCTCGACGCCGTGGTCGCCGCGGTGAAGATCCTCGAGGACTCGCCGCTCTTCAACGCCGGCAAGGGCGCGGTGTTCAGCCACGCCGGCATCAACGAGCTGGATGCCGCCATCATGGACGGGGCCACGCAGAAGGCCGGCGCGGTCGCGGGCGTGCGGCACGTGCAGAACCCGATCGAGCTCGCGCGCATGGTGATGGAGCGCACGCCGCACGTGCTGCTCGCGGGCGAAGGCGCGGAGGAGTTCGCGCTGGAACAGGGCATGCCGCTCGTGCCGGGCAGCTATTTCTTCACCGAGCGGCGCTGGAAGCAGCTCGAGGAGGCGCAGAAGGCCGAGCAGACGGCTTCCGCGGACGAGGACATCGGCTACTTCGGCACCGTCGGCGCCGTCGCGCGCGACCGCAACGGCAACCTCGCGGCCGCGACCTCGACCGGCGGCATGACCAACAAGCGCTGGGGCCGGATCGGCGACTCGCCGATCATCGGCGCCGGCACCTACGCCGACAACGCGACCTGCGCGGTTTCCGCGACCGGCAGCGGCGAGTACTTCATCCGCGCCGTCGTCGCGCACGAGATCTGCGCGCGCGTGCGGCTCTCCGGCGTGACCGCCGCACAGGCGGCCCGCGACGTGATCCAGGCGCAGGCTCAAGGAAATCGGCGGCGACGGCGGCGTCATCGTCGTGGACAGCAAGGGCGCGCTGACGCTCGAGTTCAACACCGAGGGCATGTTCCGGGGCGCGCGCGATTCCGGCGGCCGGCGCGAGACCTCGATCTACTGATCGCCGGCCGGGCGACTCCTTCGCCGCCGGCGTGCGGCGGAAGTACCCGGTCTGCATGTGCTCGTACTCCCGCTCGAGCGCGACCGCGCGGTTGCGGCCGCCGTCCTTGGCCGCATAGAGCGCCTCGTCGGCGAGCTGGATGAGCCCCGCCCAGCTGCGCCGCGCGACCGGCGACACGCAGGCAATGCCGAGGCTGACCGTCAGCACCGGGGCGGCCGCCGAGTCCTGGTGCACGATGCCGAGCTTGCGCACGGCCTCCAGGACCTCGTCGCCGACGCGCTCCGCCTGCTCGCGCTTCGTGTCGAACAGGATGATCGCGAACTCCTCGCCGCCGTAGCGCGCGGCGAGGTCGAGCGGGCGCCGCGCGAATCGCGACAGCACGCCGGCGACGGCCTTCAGCGCCTCGTCCCCCGCCTGGTGCCCGTAGCGGTCGTTGTAGGCCTTGAAGTGATCGATGTCCGCGAGCAGGAGCGAGATCGGCTTGCGCTCGCGGATGCTCTGCGCCCAGGCGCGCTGCAGGTGCTCGTCGAAGCGCCGCCGGTTGTGGATGCCCGTGAGCCCGTCCTGCAACGCGGTCTCGGCGAGCCGCTGCCCCTCCAGCCAGGCCATGCGGCGGGCGTGCTCGAGGTTCCAGGCGCCCGCGACGCAGATGACGTTCGCGATCACGAGCGTCAGGACGAAATGCAGGAGGTCGATGCCCGGCATGCCGCGCGCGGTCGCGATCGCCGCGTAGGCGACGAGCGCCAGCGCGTTCACGGCGATGGCGGAGCGGAACGCCAGGCCGAGCACGAAGTACACCGCGACCATCGCGAGCAGCAGCCGCGGGAAGACGCGCGGCTCGCCCGCGGCGAAGGCCGGCGACGCTGACCCAGGACATGGCCACGAGCGCGGCCGTCATGGCGACGGCGATGTAGCGCGGGTACCAGGCGTCGGCGCGGCGCACGAAGGTGATCGCGAATCCCGCGAGCAGGAGCGGCAGCATGATGCCGGTGCGCGCAAGGTCCGGGACGATGCCGCCGATCACCGGCATCACGACACGGTCGACCTGGACCACGACCAGGCTGATGACGGCGAGGAGCGCGAGGTTGATGCGCAGGTAGCGCAGCCGCTCCCGGAACTGGTCGCGGCGCCAGGCCGACTCCAGCTCGCCCTCGAACCTCAATCCGTGGAATCCGCGTCTGCAGCTGTTCCGTCAGCGAAGTGGTGTGCGCTCCGCTCAAGTCGACGGCGCCCGTGTCAGACCAGCGATCCGGCAGTATAACGCGCGACGAATTCCGCGAACGGCAGCGCGTCGCGCGCCTCGACCGCACGCTGCTCCTCGAGCGAAGCCTCGGCCTCTTCCCGGAACTCGGCGAGCCGCGCGGGATTCGGCGGGTAGAGCTCGCGGAAATAGTCGCGGTGCATCTCGGACATCCAGATCGCGAGCTCGGAGAAGGACATGCCCTGGCGCTTCATCTCGTCGAGCAGCCGCGCCGACGGCAGCTCGGCCTGGTCCAGCGAGCTTCTGCGCGCTGGAAGGCGAGCGCCGCCGAATAGGGCCTGGACGCGTCGCCGGCGTCGAGCAGCTCGCAGATGCCCTGCATCTGGTCGAGCATCTCGGTCGCCCAGTCGGCGAGCGGAAGCGCGCCCCGCTCCGTCCAGAGCGCGAGCCCGGGCTCGCGCCCGCGGCTCGCGACGGTGACGTGGTTGGCCTCGTACTTGTCGGACAGCTCCGCGCGAGAGCGGCGGGCTCTCGCGCAGCAGGCAGAGCGCGGCGAAGGCCTCGAGGAAGAGCAGCTTGCGCTGGTTGACGCCGACCGGGTCGTAGGCGCCGACGTCCAGCGAGCGCATCTCGACGTACTGCACGCCGCCGCGCAGCAGCGCGCGTGGTCGGCCGCTCGCCGGAGTGGGCGACGCGCTTCGGGCGGATGAAGCTGTAGTACTCGTTCTCGATCTGCAGCAGGTTCGCGTTGAGCTGGCGCCACTCGCCGTCGACCTCGACGCCGATCGCCTCGTACTCGGGATGCGGCGTGGAGATCAGGCGCGAGAGGTCGCGCACGTACTCCTCGAGCGAGTTGACGGAAACGTGCACGCCGGCCTGGTTCTTGTTCCGGTAGCCGAGGTCGCTCATGCGCAGCGAGGTCGCGTACGGCGCGAACAGCGTGCCCTTGCCGAGCGACTGCGAGTTCCGCGGGCACTTCGCGCCCCGCGAAGAACGAGCGGCAGACCGCGGGCGACACGCCGAACAGGTACAGGATCATCCAGCCGTAGCGCCGGTAGTTCCGCAGCAGCGCGAAGTACGCGTCGTCGACCAGCGCCTGGCCGCGCAGCTTCGACTGCGTCACCGCCTCGAAGCACGGGCCAGAGCCGCTCGGGGAACGAGTAGTTGAAGTGCACCCCCGAGATCGCCTGCATCATCCGCCCGTAACGGTGGCCGAGGCCGACGCGGTAGACGTGCTTCATGCGCCCGATGTTCGAGCTGCCGTAGCGGGCGATCGGGATCTCGGCGTCGCCGCCCATCACGCAGGGCATGCTGGTCGCCCAGAGCAGCTCCTCGCCCGAGTTCGCTGTAGACGAACTGGTGGATGTCGCACAGGTACTGCTGCAGCTCCCAGCTGCTCGGGAACGGCGGCGTCACGAGCTCGATCAGGGCTTCCGAGTAGTCGGTCGTGATGTGGGGGTGGGTCAGGGCCGAGCCGAGCGCCGGGGGGTGGTCGGTCTGGGCGATGCCGGCCGTCCGGTCCGGACCCGGAGGGCCTCCCGCTCCACGCCCTTCAGCCCGCCGCTCAGGACGCCGCGCTCACGGGCGTTCACGAGCCCGGACAGGCGGCGTTCGAAGGCGCGGTCGAGGCGGTTTCTGGCCATGGGCCGGCCATTCTGCGGCCCTCGGGCAGATTAAGGAACCGTCAGGACGGTCCCGCCTTGGTCGGACCCCGCGGCCCGGCGTAAATTGACGACCCTGCGGCTTTAAGCACCGTTCACCTTCCGCAAGGCATAGTTGGCGCCATGAGAAAGACGATTGCGGGGATGTTCCTGGTGGCCGCCGCCCTGGCCTTCGCCGGCCCCGCCGCGGCGGATTCGATGCGTTGCGGCAGCAAGCTGATGACCGATGGCGATCCCAGCGCCAAGGTCGAGGCCTACTGCGGCCCGCCGGTCGGCATCGAGCGGCGCGAGATCGTGCGCTCCTATTCGCTATCATCGGGGCATGCCGGTGCACGGTTCCTTCGAGGTCTCGGTCGAGTTCTGGACCTACAACTTCGGGCCGCAACAAGCTCATGTACCGGTTGCGGTTCGAGGACGGGCTGCTGGTCGACGTCGAGACGCTCGGCCACGGATTTCACGCGACCAACGCCGGGACTGATCACCGCGCCGCTCGCCGGCGGGACTCGCTCGTCGCCAGCGGCGCGCTTCGCCGGCGGGGACTCGCCTCGCTCGTTCCGCCGCGAACGTTAGTCGCTCGCTCGGAGGACCCGCGCCGGCTCGGCGCGCGCGTCGACGGTCTGCGGCGTCACGCCCGGCGCGCGGGCGAGCCGCCGGGACCCGCGAGTGAGCGACTAAAGTTCCGGCGGAGCGAACGAGCGGAGTCCCGGCGGCGACGCTAGCGCGCCGGCGTGAATCGTTCGAGCGAAGTCGCGGAAGTGATAATCGAGTAGGCGGAGTCGGACGAAGAGTCGGGCGAGACGAGAAAACGTCCGCGGAAAGCGACACCCGTCGATGGTTTTTCGCCGGCGGCGAGATTAAGTTGCATGCCATGGGAAGGAACTTCACCGTCGACTCGCTTCCGCACTACCGCGAAGTGCTGGTGACGAACGCGGTGCGTGCAGTTCGCGACAGCTTCCCCGCCGTGCAGGCTTTCGCCGCCGAGCGCCGCGCCTGGCTCGCCCAGTCGGCCGGGCAGTGCCGGCTGGCGTGCCGTCGCGGTCGCCGCCGGCGCCATCGCCGACCAGGCCGTCACGCGCTGACGGTTTCCGGGCCCGGCCCCACGGGTCCGAGCGCTCCTCCCCGATCCGACTCCCGCTCAGGCAGCCGCTGCCAGGCGCCGTTGCGTCGTCTGCCGGAAGCGCAGCAGCAGGAATACCGCGCAGGTCACCAGCCCGGCGATCAGCCCGGCCCAGATCCCTGAGGGCCCGAAGCCCTGGCGGATGCCGAACCACCAGGCGGCCGGGAAGCCGATCAGCCAGTAGGCCGTGAAGTTGAGCCCCATCGGCACGTTCGCGTCCTTGAAGCCGCGCAGCGCACCGGCGGCGCCCACCTGCAGCCCGTCCGGAATCTGGAAGGCGGCCACGAACAGCAGCAGCCAGACCGCCAGCTCCCGCACGGACAGGTCCGAGGTGTAGGCCGCGGCGATCGGCTCGCGGGCGGCCAGGATCACGATCGAGGACAGCGCCATCACGATCCCGCACATCGCGATGCCGCTCCAGCCGGCGTTGCGGCCTGCCAGCAGGTCGCCGCGCCCGACCTGGTGGCCGACGTGGATGGTGGTCGCCGAGTGCAGGGACAGCGGGATCATGAACATGAGCGAGGCGTAGCTGATCGCGACCTGGTGCGCCGCGACGATCTCGGTGCCGAGCGTGCTCATGAGCAGGGCCGCGACCGCGAACAGCGCGCCTTCGGAGACGACCGAGCCCGCGATCGGCAGGCCGAGCCCGAGGATGTCGCCGATCGCGCGGCGATCCGGCGGGTCGAAGCGCTCGAACAGGCGGAACTGGCGGTAGATGGGCTGCCGGCGCTGGTAGAGGTGCATCGTCACGAGCATCGCCCAGCTCGCGAGCGCGGTCGCGATGCCGCAGCCGCGCGCACCCTGCGAGGGGATGCCGAGCCCGCCGAGCGTGAACAGCCAGTTGCCGAGGATGTTGGTCGTGAGGCCGACCGCGGCGGTGTACATGACCGGCCGGGTCCAGCCGATGCCTTCGCTGGTGTAGCGGTGCGCGAGGAAGACCAGCATCGCCGGCATGCCGAAGCACATCGCGTAGACGTAGCCCGCCGCGTGCGGGATCGCGCGCGCGTCGGTGCCGAACCAGCCGAGCAGCGGCTTGACGCAGGCGAGCGCGCCGACCAGCGGCACGGCGAGCATCAGGGCGAGCCAGATGCCCTGGCGGAAGCGCCGGCCGACTTCCTCGTCGCGGCCGCCGCCGTAGGCGTGGGCGACGATCGGCGAGATGGACATCAGCACGCCGAGGCCGAACAGCCAGAACATCTGGTAGTAGCTGCCGCCGACGGCGACGCCGGCGAGCGGCTCGGGGCCGAGGCGGCCGGCGACCACCGTGTTGACGAGCATCATCCCCGCCAGCACGAGGTTGTTGACCATCAGCGGCCCGGCGAGGCGCAGGATCGAGCGCGAATCGCGCGGGAAGGCGTGGCGGAAGCTGCCGGGTTCGCTCATGGCTCGCGGACCTGGGGGTTCTGCGCCGTGGCGGGCCCTTGGGGATGCTGGCATTCTAGCGGAAGCAGGCCGGCCTGCTTCCATCGGAGAGCCCTCATGCTGGTCGGATCATCGCCCCGGCGGGTCGCCGTCATCGGCGGCTCCCGCATCCCCTTCGCGCGCGCGCACGGCGCCTATGCGAGCGTCGGCAACCAGGAAATGCTCACCGCGTCGCTCAAGGCGGTGGTGGACAAGTACGCGCTGAAGGGCGAGCGCCTCGGCGACGTCGTGGCCGGCGCGGTGATGAAGCACTCGAGCCAGTGGAACCTGGCGCGCGAAGTCGCTGCTCGACTCGGGCCTCGTCGCCCGAGACGCCCGGCCTCGACGTGCAGCGGGCCTGCGGCACGAGCATCGAGGCGGCGATCATCGTCGCGAACAAGATCGCGCTCGGGCAGATCGACGCCGGCATCGCCGGGGGCGTCGACACGGTCAGCGACCCGCCGGTCGTGTTCGGCAAGGCCTACCAGCAGATCCTGCTGCGCGCCCATCGCGCGCGCAGCTTCGGCGAGCGCGCGGCCGCCTTCCTCAGCCTCCGGCCGTCGCAACTTCAAGCCGGTGTTCCCCGGCACCGGCGAGCCGCGCACCGGGCTCTCGATGGGCCAGCACACGGAGCAGATGGCGCGCACCTGGCAGATCACGCGCGCGGAGCAGGACGCGTTCGCGCTCGCGAGCCACCAGCGCGCGAGCCGCGCCTGGGCCGAGGGCTTCTGCGCCGACCTCGTCGTGCCCTACCTCGGCCTCTCAGACCGACAACAACGTGCGCGCCGACACGAGCCTCGAGAAGCTCGGCGAAGCTCAAGCCCTCGTTCGCGAAGGACGGCACGCTGACCGCGGGCAACTCGACGCCGCTGACGGACGGCTCGGCCGCCGTGCTGCTCGCGAGCGAGGACTGGGCGCGCGCGCGCGGGCTGCCGGTGCAGGCGTACCTGACCTACGGCAAGGCGGCGGCGGTCGACTTCGTCGGCGGCGAAGGGCTGCTGATGGCGCCCGCCTACGCGGTGCCGCGCATGCTGCGCGGACGCGGGGCTCACGCTGCAGGACTTCGACTTCTACGAGATCCACGAGGCCTTCGCGGCGCAGGTGCTGTGCACGCTGAAGGCCTGGGAATCGGAGAAGTTCTGCCGCGAGCGGCTCGGGCTCGCGAAGCCGCTCGGCGCGATCGACCGCGCGAAGCTCAACGTCAAGGGCAGCAGCGTCGCGGTCGGCCACCCGTTCGCGGCGACCGGCGCGCGCATCGTCGCGACGCTCGCCAAGCTGCTCGACGAGCGCGGCTCGGGCCGCGGGCTCATCTCGGTCTGCACCGCGGGCGGCATGGGCGTCACCGCGATCATGGAGAGGTAAAATGACGGCGATGAAGCGCTACATCGGACATCCGCGCGTCGAAGGCACGGCCTCGCGCCAGGCGCATGCCGACCTGCCGCCCGGCACCTACGAGCGCGAGATGAGCAAGGAGGGCTTCTTCGGCCCGGCCGCGCTTCTTCCACCACCGCCACCCGCCGACCGGCTGGTCGGACTTCGAGGGCCCGCTCGCGCCCGCACGCCTTCGACCTCACGAAGCTCGAGCGCCGCGCGGCGCGCACCCTGGTCCGCGCCGGACCTGCTGCACAACGCGAGCACGCGGATCCGCTTCTGGCGCACGTCCGGGCAGATGGACGCGCTCGCGCGCAACGCCGACGGCGACGAGCTGCTGTTCGTGCACGCAGGGCGCGGCGACCTCTACTGCGACTTCGGCCGTCTGCGCGTTCGCGCGCCGGCGACTACATCGTGCTGCCGCGCGGCACGATGTGGCGCCTCGAGTGCGCGCGAGCCCGCCGGCGATCCTGCTGATCGAGGCGACCAACGCCTCGCTACATGCTGCCGGACAAGGGCCTGGTCGGCGGGCACGCGATCTTCGACCCGGCGATGCTCGACGCGCCGCGCGTCGACGAGGCCTTCCTCGCGCAGCAGGACGAGAAGCCCTGGCGGGTCGCGGTCAAGCGCCGCGGCGCGGTCTCCACCGTCACCTATCCCGTACAACCCGCTGGATGCGATCGGCTGGCACGGCGACCTGTCGCGTGTGCCGCATCAACGTGCGCGACATCCGCCCGCTGATGAGCCACCGCTACCACCTGCCGCCGTCGGCGCACACGACCTTCGTCGGCAACCGCTTCGTCGTCTGCACCTTCGTGCCGCGGCCGTTCGAGACCGACCCGGGCGCGATCAAGATCCCGTTCTTCCACAACAACGACGACTACGACGAGGTCATCTTCTACCACGCGGGCGACTTCTTCAGCCGCGACAACATCCACCCGGGCATGGTCACCCTGCACCCGAGCGGCTTCACGCACGGCCCGCACCCGAAGGCGCTGCTCGCGCATGCTGGTGCAGTCGAAGCCGGCGACCGACGAGTACGCGGTGATGGTCGACACGCGCGACGCGCTCGAGATCGGCGATGCCGGCGCGGCGCGTCGAGTGGGCGGGCTACGTGCGACAGCTGGAAGGGCGCCGGGCAAGCGCAATGAAGCTGGCGTCGCTCCCCGGCGGCCGCGACGGCAGGCTCGCGGTCGTGAGCCGCGACCTCTCGCGCGCGACGCCCGCGCCAGGGCATCGCGGCGACGCTGCAGGCCGCGCTCGACGACTGGGCGCGCAGGAAGCCCGCGCTGCGAAGCGCTCGCGCGCGAACTCGAGGCCGGGCGCGCGGAGCAGCACGCCCTTCGACCCGGCCGAGGCGCTCGCGCCGCTGCCGCGCGCCCACCACTGGGTGGACGGCAGCGCCTACGTCAACCACGTCGAGCTGGTGCGCAAGGCGCGCGGCGCCGACGATGCCCGATTCGTTCTGGACCGACCCGCTCGTCTACCAGGGCGGCTCGGACGACTTCCTGCCGCCGCAGGCCGATGCGCCGTTCGCCAACGAGGACTGGGGCATCGACCTCGAGGGCGAGGTCGCGGTCGTCACCGACGACGTGCCGATGGGCACCGACGCCGCCGCGGCCCGCGGGCACATCCAGCTCGTGATGCTGGTGAACGACTGGTCGCTGCGCAACCTCATCCCCGGCGAGCTCGCCAAGGGCTTCGGCTTCTACCAGTCGAAGCCGGCGACGGCGTTCTCGCCGGTCGCGGTGACGCCGGACGAGCTCGGGCGACGCCTGGCGCGACGCGCGCGTGCACCTGCCGCTCGTCGTGCACCTGAACGGCGAGCCGTTCGGCCGGCCGAACGCCGGCGTCGACATGACCTTCGACTTCGGGCAGCTGATCGCGCACGCGGCGAAGACGCGCCGGCTCGGCGCCGGCAGCATCGTCGGCTCCGGCACGGTGTCGAACCGCGACCGCTCCACGGGCTCGACCTGCCTCGCCGAGCGGCGCATGCTGGAGACCCTGGACCAGGGCAAACCGATGACACCCTTCCTTTCCTTCGGCGACCGCGTGCGGATCGAGATGCTGGACGCGCGCCGGCCGCTCCATCTTCGGCGCGATCGACCAGCGCGTCGTGAAGGCCGCTGATGCGCGCCCACGACGCTGGCCGCCTCGTCGCGACAGACGGCCTCAAGCTCGAGGATCCCGCGCTGCTCAAGGCAGCAGTGCTTCGTGAACGGCGCGTGGCTGGACGCCCCGGGCGGCGCGACGCTGCCCGTGCACAACCCGGCGACCGGCGCGCAGCTCGGCACGGTGCCCGCGTTCGACGCCGCCGTCGACGGAGAACGCCGTCGCCGCCGCGCACGCGGCCTTCCCGGCCTGGGCCGCGAAGACCGCGAAGGAACGCTCGATCCTGCTGCGCCGCTGGAACGACCTCATCCTGCTGAACGCCGCCGACCTCGCGATCCTCATGACCGCCGAGCAGGGCAAGCCGCTCGCGGAGGCGAAGGGCGAGATCGCCTACGCCGCCTCCTTCGTCGAGTGGTTCGCGGAGGAGGCCAAGCGCGTCTACGGCGACGTGATTCCCGGCCACCAGGCGGACAAGCGCATCCTCGTGCTGCGCCAGCCGGTCGGCGTGGTCGCCGCGATCACGCCCTGGAACTTCCCGGCCGCGATGATCACGCGCAAGGTCGCGCCCGCGCTCGCGGCCGGCTGCACGGTCGTCGTGCAAGCCCGCGACGCAGACGCCCTACTCCGCGCTCGCGCTCGCCGAGCTCGCCGCAGCGCGCCGGCATCCCGGCGGGCGTGCTCAACGTCGTCACCGGGCCGGCGCGCGAGATCGGCGGCGTGCTGACCGGCGATCCGCGCGTGCGCAAGCTGTCCTTCACCGGCTCGACCGAGGTCGGCAAGCTGCTGATGGCGCAGTGCGCGAAGACGATGAAGAAGGTGTCGCTCGAGCTCGGCGGCAACGCGCCGTTCATCGTGTTCGACGACGCCGACCTCGACGCCGCGGTCGCGGGCGCGATCGCCTGCAAGTACCGCAACACCGGCCAGACCTGCGTCTGCGCGAACCGGCTGCTGGTGCAGAAGGGCGTGTACGAGGCCTTCGCCGACGAAGCTCGTCGCCGCGGTGCAGAAGCTGCGCGTCGGCGACGGGCTCGCCGGCGAGACCGAGCAGGGCCCGCTGATCGACGCGGCCGCGCTCAAGAAGGTCGAGGAGCACATCGCGGACGCGACCGGCCAAGGGCGCGAAGGTCGCGCTCGGCGGCAAGCGCCACGCGCTCGGCGGCACGTTCTTCGAGCCGACGGTGCTCACCGGCGTGACGCCCGCGATGGCGGTCGCGCGCGAGGAGACCTTCGGCCCGCGTCGCTCCGCTGTTCCGCTTCGACACGGAAGCAGGAGGCCATCGCGATGGCCAATGACACGGAGTTCGGCCTCGCCGTCCTACCTCTACACGCGCGACCTCGCGCGCTCCTGGCGCGTGTCGGAAGCGCTCGAGTACGGCATCGTCGGCCTCAACACCGGGCTCATCTCGACCGAGGTCGCGCCGTTCGGCGGCGTGAAGGAATCCGGCACGGGCCGCGAGGGCTCGAAGTACGGGCTGCTCGACTACACCGAGATCAAGTACGTCTGCGTCGGCGGCGTGACACCCTGAGCTGCGCCCGCTGAGGCGCGCGCGCAACAGCGCGCCCGGCGCCTGTTTCGCGTTTTTCGGGCCTGATTCAGGGCCTTCCGGCATTTCCCGTTGAAGCCCGTCACAGATGCGCAACGCCGCGCTGTCACTGCCGCGGGCGCTATTTAACATCCCATTATTGACGGTGCCCCAGCGCCCTCCTTCCCTCACACAGGACACTGATCATGAAGCTCGGAAAAATCATGTTGGGCAGCCTGCTGCTGGCGGCCGCGCCGCTCGCGGCCCAGGCCGAAGGCATGAGCTACTCCTACGTCGAGGCCGACTACGTCGACGTGGACATCGACAACGCCCCGAGCGGCGACGGCTTCGGCTTGCGCGGCTCGGTCGGGTTCGCGAACAACTGGTTCGCGTTCGCCGACTACGTGGACGCGTCGGTCGACGTCGTCGACATCGAGACCATCTCCGTCGGCGTCGGCGGCCACTATCCGGTCGCATCGAACCTCGACGCCGTCGGCCGCATCGGCTACACGGAGGTCGACCTGTCCGCGGCCGGCCTCGGCGGCGTGAGCGACGACGGCTACCTGCTGAGCCTCGGCCTGCGCGGCCAGATGTCGCAGTTCGAGGCGGAAGGCAACGTCATCTACACCGACCTCAGCGACGGCGGCGACGAGACCGCGTTCGAGGTCGCCGGCCGCTGGAACTTCACCGACATGTTCTCGGCCGGCGTCGCCTACCGCAGTCGGCGACGACGCGAACTCGCTGTTCGCCGGCGTGCGCCTGAGCTGGTAAGCGCCCGGGCATGACCTGCGGCCGGGAGGCTTCCTCCCGGCCGCTTTTTTTCGCCCGCCGCCTTCGTACCGCGGGCGCAGGGCTTCGGGTATCTTGCCGCCATGCCCGCCACGACCGGCGTCCTCGTCGTCAACCTCGGCACGCCGGATGCGCCGACGCCGGAGGCCGTGCGGCGCTTCCTCGCCGAGTTCCTGTCGGACCCGCGCGTCGTCGACCTGCCGCGGCTGCCCTGGCAGATCGTGCTGCGCACCGTCATCCTGCCGTTCCGGCCGAAGCGCAGCGCGCACGCCTACCAGCAGGTCTGGACGCCCGCCGGCTCGCCGCTCCTGACCGGCACGGAGGCGCTGACGCGCGCGCTGGAACGCCGGCTCG
Source organism: uncultured Gammaproteobacteria bacterium (assembly GCA_963823415.1). Classification (GTDB taxonomy): domain Bacteria; phylum Pseudomonadota; class Gammaproteobacteria; order Steroidobacterales; family Steroidobacteraceae; genus SCUD01. The sequence goes on from CAWGLJ010000007.1 coordinate 50,301, forward strand.
CGACGCTGCTGCCCGAGCCGCCGGCGGTCGCCATGGGCATGACCTACGGCAATCCGTCGATCGCGCACGGCGCTCGACCGGCTGCTGGCCTCCGGGATCCGGCGCCTGGTCGTGCTGCCGCTCTACCCGCAGTACTCCGCGACGACGACGGCGGCCGCCCTCGACCGCGTCGATGCCGCCCTCGCCGGCTCGCACGCGCCGCCCGAGCGGCTCGTGATCGAGGACTACCACGACGACCCGCGGCACATCGCGGCGCTGGCGGCGAGCATCGCGGCGGCCCGCGCGCCGTTCGACCACCTGCTGTTCTCCTTCCACGGCATCCCCGCGCGTTACGCCGCGGCCGGCGATCCCTACGACGGGCAGTGCCGCGCCACCGCGCACCTCGTCGCCGCACGGCTCGGGCTCGGCGCGGAGCGCTGGTCGATCGCGTTCCAGTCGCGCGTCGGGCGCGCGCGCTGGCTCGAGCCCTACACGGAGGATCGCCTGCGCGAACTCGGCGAGGCGGGCGTCGGCCGCGCTCGCCGTCGCCTGCCCGGGCTTCGCCGTGGACTGCCTCGAGACGCTCGAGGAGATCGCGATCCGGGGCAGCGCGACCTTCCTCGCCGCCGGCGGCGGTGACTTCGAGTACATTCCCGCGCTCAACGACGACGACGCGCAGGTGGACTGCCTCGCGCAGCTGGTGGCGGCGCGCCTCGGCGCGGGGAAGTCGCCATGATCGGCCGCTTCCACGAAGTCAGCGTGCACGCGCCGGACCTGCTCGCGTCGCTCGCGTTCTACGAGCGGCTCGGCTTCACGCAGGTGACGGCGGGCGAGGCTTTCGCGTACCCCTATGCCGTGGTCGCCGACGGCCGGCTCGCGATCGGGCTGCACGGACACGAACTCCCCGCAGTCGCCGCTGCTCTCCTTCGTGCTGCCCGGATTGCTCGGAGCGCCTCGAGACGCTCGAGCGCCGCGGCATCGAGATCCTCGACCGGCGGCTCGGCAACGACGTCTTCAACGAGGCGAGCCTGGAGGCGGCCGGCCAGGCCCTGCGCCTGCTCGAGGCGCGCACGCATTCACCCGCCTCGCTCGGCCCCGGCGAGACCTCGCGCCTCGGCTGGTTCGAGGAGTACGCGCTGCCGGTCGGGCGACCTGAAGGACGCCGAGGCGGCGTTCGAGCGGCTCGGCTTCGTGCCGGCCGAGGAAGGCGACGAGCCGTATCCGCACATCGGCATGACGAGCGATTCGCTGAACGTCGCGCTGCTCGGTGCCGGGCTCGCTGAAGCGCCCCGCGCTCGTATTCACCGACGCGGCGATGCACGCGCGGATCGCGACACTCGCGGGAGTCCGGCATCGAGTTCGCACGCCGGCCTGCCGGCCGGGCTCGATGCCGACGCGGCACGCCCTCCTCGTCGCGCCCGAGGGCACGCAACTCCTGCTGACCACGAGCGACGCATGACGTCGCGCGACGCTTGCCGCCCTGCTGCTGCTCGCTGCACCTGCCGCAACGGCCTGGGTTCCCTGCGAAGACAAGGGCCTCAAGCCGCCCGTCCCGCTCCAGCGCGACGCGCCCGCCTACCCGGATGCGGTGCGCGCGACCGGCATCGAGGGCACGGTCGAGGTCGCGCTCACGGTGCTGCGCGACGGCAGCGTCGGCTGGGTGAGCGTCGTGCGCGCCGAGCCGCGCGGCTACTTCGAGCAGGCCGCGGCCGAGGGCGTGCGCCGCTGGCGCTTCGCCCCGGCGCTGCAGGACGGCGAACCCGTGGAGTGCCGCCTGCGAACCCGGGTGCGCTTCACGCTGACCGATACGGCCACGACCGCCGCCGGCGCGCACGCCAATGACGGCCCGCAGCCCGTCTACCCGCCGGCCCTGCTGCGCGAGCGCATCGAAGGCTACGCGGAAGTCGAGTACCTGCGCGGCGAGGACGGCAGCGCTGCAGGATGCGCGCGTGGTCACGGCCATGCCGCGCGGCGAGTTCGAACAGGCCGCGCTCGCGGCCGTGCGCGACTGGCAGGGCCCGGCGTCGCGAGGCGAACCGCGCCGCGAGACGCGCCGCTTCGATTTCCGGCTGCCCGACTCGCTGCTCGGCGAGGTGCCCGCGACCCTGCTGGCGAGCGCGCCCTTCCCGATGGCGGCCTGTGTCGAGCGCACGACGGGGCGCGTGGTGCTCGAGGTCGAGACCCTGGCGTCGGGCCAGGTGCGGGAGGCGCGCATCCTCGAAGCCTCGCCGCCGGGACTGTTCGACGCCACCGCGCTCGCCATCGCACGCGGCTCCCGACTGTCGCCGGCCTATCGCGACGCGCAGCCCATCGCCGCGACCGCGCTCCTGACGCTCCATTTCGACCCGGAGCCGCGCGACCTGCCCGGATTCGCTGCAGTCCCGACCGGGACCAGTCCCCTGCCCGGCGCCCGCCGCCGCGGGTCACGCGGCACGATGAAACGGCCGTTCCCCGCGTCGAATCGTGGGCAGCCCTGTCCCCGGGGCGGGACCAGCCGTTACCATGAGCGCTATCGCCGCCGCCCGCGGCCCTGTCCATTCACCGGAGTTCCTGATGAAGCTCGTACCGATTGCGGCGCTCGCCGTGTTCGCCGCCCTGCCGGCTGCGGCCGACGAAGGCATGTGGACCTTCGACAACCCGCCGAGCAGCGCCATCCAGCAGAGTCTCGGCATGACGCTCGACTCCGCCTGGCTCAACCGGGTGCGCGAGGCGACCGTGCGCCTCGACAGCGGGTGCACCGGCTCCTTCATCTCCGGCGACGGGCTGATCCTCACCAACCACCACTGCGCCGAGGACTGCATCGCGCAGAACTCCTCCGAGGGCAACGACCTGGTCGAGAACGGCTTCATCTCCGGCAGCCGGGAGAAGGAACTGCAGTGCAAGGAAGACTCGGTCTCCGTGCTGGTCGGCACCGAGGACGTGACCGCCAAGGTCGCCGCCGCGCTCGAGGGCGTCGCGCCCGAAGGCATCGTCGAGGCACGCCGGGCGGCGCTGACGAAGCTCGAGCAGGCCTGCGAGGACGAATCGAAGAAGGCCAAGGGCGGCCCGCTCAAGTGCGAGCGCGTCTCGCTCTACCAGGGCGGCCAGCACTGGCTCTACAAGTACCGCCGCTACGAGGACGTGCGCCTGGTGTTCGCGCCGGAGCGCGACATCGCCGCCTTCGGCGGCGACCCGGACAACTTCCAGTTCCCGCGCTGGTGCCTGGACATGTCGATCCTGCGCGCCTACGTGGACGGCAAGCCGGCGAAGACGCCGAACCACCTGCGCTTCGACTGGGACGGCGTGCAGCCCGGCGACGCGGTGTTCGTCTCGGGCCACCCGGGCAATACCGACCGCCTGCTGACCGCCGCGCAGCTCGAGGTGCAGCGCGACACGTTCATGCCGTTCTGGCTGATGCGCTTCTCGGAGCTGCGCGGCCGCATGATCCAGTACTCGAAGACCGGCGAGGAGCCGCGGCGCACGGCCGAGGCCTACCTCAACTCGATCGAGAACTCGATCAAGGTGCGGCGCAAGCAGTTCGACGCGCTGCTCGACCCGGCGCTGATCGCGAACGCGCGCGAGAAGGAGCAGGCGCCTCGGCTCCGCCGCCGGTTCCTTCGACGAGATCGCGAAGGCCCAGGACGCCTGGCGCAACATCCTCGTCCCGTACACGTTCATCGAGGGCGGCGCGGCGTTCAACAGCCAGCTCTTCATCCACGCGCGCACGCTGGTGCGCGCCGCCACCGAGCGCGCGAAGCCGAACGAATCGCGGCTGCCCGAGTTCACGGAGGCCCGGCTGCCGGCCGTCGTGCAGGGCCTGAAGGCCGACGCGCCGATCTACCCGGAGCTCGAGATCCTGCGCCTGTCGTTCGGCCTCGAGCGCATGCGCGAGTGGCTGGGGCCCGACCACCCGGTCGTGCGCCAGGTGTTCGGCAAGGACTCGCCCGACACGCTGGCGCAGCGCGTCGTGCGCGAGAGCGCGCTCGGCAACGCCGCGGCGCGCATGGCGCTGTTCGAAGGCGGACAGGCCGCGATCGACGCGAGCCAGGACCCGATGATCCGCCTCGCGGCGGCCGTCGATCCCGCGGCCCGCGCGCTGCGCAAGACGTTCGAGACCGAGGTCGAGGGACCGGTCGCCCGCGGCCAGGAAGCGATCGCGAAGGCGCGCTTCGCGAAGTTCGGCACCAGCATCTACCCGGACGCCACGTTCACGCTGCGCCTGTCCTTCGGCGCCATGAAGAGCTGGAACGAGAAGGGCCAGGACGTCCGGCCGTGGACCGAGCTCTCGCGGCGCGTTCGAACGCGCGACGGGCGAGTCCCCGTTCCGCATCCCGGACAGCTGGATGGCGGCGAAGGACCGCCTCGACATGTCGACGCGGACCAACTTCATCACCAACAACGACATCGTCGGCGGCAACTCGGGCAGCCCGATGCTGAACGCGAAGGGCGAGATCGTGGGACTCGCCTTCGACGGCAACATCCACTCGATCTCGGGCAGCTACTGGTTCGACGAGCGGATGAACCGCTCGATCGGCGTGCACCCGGCCTACATCCGCACGGCGCTCGAGCAGGTGTACGGCGCGAAGGCGTTGCTCGCGGAGATTGACGCGCGCTGACGCGAGCTCACTTCACGCGCGCCTGGCCGGCGGGGTTCCCGCGCTCGCTCCTGGCGGCGACCGCAGTCGCTCGTCAGGACCCGCCGGCCGGCGCGCGCGTGAAGCGTCGCGGCGTATCGTGCGCGTGAATGGCCGCGGCGTGTCGCGCGCGTGCGAGCCGAGCGGGACCCCCGAGCGAGCGAATGCGGTCGCCGCCCTGAGCGAGCGAGGGGAGTCCCGCAGGCGAAGCACGCGCGCCACCGCCCAGCCGGTCAGGCGCGCGCGTCAGCGGACTACTGCTGCGCGACGGTCACCTTGACGATCTCGCCCTTGAAGTCGGTGGCGCCCAGCTTGTAGTCGTCGGAGACCATCGTCTCGTTGTCGGCGCCGACGTCCACGCCCTCGTCGGCCGAGAACACGAACGGCTGGGTCTTCGGGATATGGCCTTCGGCGACGACTGCGCCGTCGACCTTCAGGATCGACTTGCCGCCGGTGCCCGGCTTCGCCTCGTCCGGCACGAACTGGTACTCGATCGGTGTGCGCGCCCGCTGCGAGCGGCGCCTTCGAGGCCACCTTCGTGTGGCCGAGTCCGAAGAAGTTGTAGGCGTGCACGATGCGGCCGTTCTTCATGTAGAGCGACCAGCCGCCGAACTGGCCCGCCTGGGCGATGATCACGCCCTCGGTCTTCGCATCCGGGACCACGATCTCGGCCGTCACCGTGTGGGGCACGCCCTTCACGTTGATGAAGGCGTTCTCCATGATGCCGGTCATGCCGTCGTAGACCGTCATCGTCTTGCGCCCGCCCAGCAGGTCCGGACGGCCGGCGATCGCCGCGTTGAAGCGCTCCGAGCGGCGGTCGTCGATCGGCAGCACGTGGTTGCGTTCGGCCTCCTGCATGAAGAGCGCCTGCAGCTCCTTGAGCTTCTCCGGGTTCTTCGCGGCCAGGTCGTCCGCCTGGCTGAAGTCGGCGTCGACGTTGTAGAGCTCCCACACGTCGTCCGCGAGCGGCGGATTCTCGGTGAGCACCCAGGGAATCGAGTGACGCGTCGCGGCCACCCAGCCCTCGTGGTAGATGGCGCGGTTGCCGAACATCTCGAAGTACTGCGTCTTGCGCCGGTCCGCGGCCTTCGCGTCGTCGGTCGTGTAGAGCATCGACACGCCGTCCATCGGGCGCTGCTCGACGCCGTTGACCATCTTCGGCTCGGGAATGCCCGCGGCCTCGAGCGCGGTCGGCGCCACGTCGATCACGTGGTGGAACTGGCTGCGGATCTCGCCCTTGGCCTTGATGCGCGCCGGCCACGTGCAGGACCATGCCGTTGCGCGTGCCGCCGAAGTGGCTCGCGACCTGCTTGGTCCACTGGAAGGGCGCGTTGGTCGCCCAGGCCCAGCCGATCGCGTAGTGCGGGAAGGTGTCGGGGCCGCCCCAGTCGTCGAGGTGCCCCGCCATCTGGTCGTACGTGCCGGGGATGCCGTTCAGCGCCATCATCTCGTTGTAGGCGCCCTCCGGGCCGCCCTCGGCGCTCGCGCCGTTGTCGCCGACGATGTAGAAGAAGATCGTGTTGTCGAGCTCGCCGAGCGCCTCGAGCTGCGCGACCAGGCGGCCGACCTCGTGGTCGGTGTGCTCGGCAAAGCCGGCGAAGGTCTCCATCTGGATCTCGAACAGGCGCTTCTGGTTCGGCGCTCATGTCGTCCCAGGCCGGGATTTCCTTCGGCCGCGGCGTGAGCTTCGCGTCCGCCGGGATCACGCCCATTTCCTTCTGGCGGGCGAAGGTCTCCTCGCGGAGCTTGTCCCAGCCGCCCGCGAACTTGCCGCGGTACTTCGCCGGCCACTCCCGCGGCACGTGGTGCGGGGCGTGCGTCGCGCCGGTCGCGAAGTAGACGTAGAACGGCTTGTCCGGCGTCAGCGAATGCTGCGCGCTCACCCACTTGATCGCCTGGTTCGTCATGTCGGTCGTGAAATGGTAGGTCGGCGAGATCTCGTGCTCGACGCGGGTCACGCCGTCGAAGATCGCCGGCGCCCACTGGTTGGTCTCGCCGCCGATGAAGCCGTAGAACTTGTCGAAGCCCGAGCCGGTCGGCCAGCGGTCGAAGGGACCGGAGGTCGAGACTTCCCAGGGCGGCGTCTCGTGGTACTTGCCGAACGCGGCCGTGCTGAAGCCGTTCATGCGCAGGATCTGCGCCAGCGGCGTCACGCTCTGCGGGCGGATGCCGGTGTTGCCCGGGAAGCCCGTGGCGAGCTCCATGATCGCGCCGGCGTTGTTCACGTGGTGGTTGCGGCCGGTGAGCAGCGCAACGCGGGTCGGGCTGCAGAGCGCCGTGGTGTGGAAGCGGTTGTAGCGCAGGCCGTTGCCGGCCATCTTCTCGAGCGTCGGCATGTTGATCGGGCCGCCGAAGGAGCTCGAGGCGCCGAAGCCGATGTCGTCGATCAGCACGACCACGACGTTCGGGGCGCCGTCCGGCGCCTTGACCTCGAAGCGCGGCGGCGCCGTGGCGTTGCGCGCGTCCAGTTCCTTGATCGGGCGTCACCGCCGGCTCGTGGATCGGCAGGACGGTGCGGTCGAGGGTTCCGGCCGCGGCAGTCTCCGCGGGCGGCTCCTTGCCGGCACATCCCGCCGACAACGCGACGATGGACAGCAGCCCGAGCGCGGACAGCGTGCGATAGGACATGTCAATTCCCCAGGGTGATTGCGGCCGACTGCAGGGCCGGCGAGTGCGGCGATTGTATCGGAACTTTCCCGCGCCGGATCAGTTGAACCAGAGCCGGATCGCCTCGAAGGCCTCTTCGTGGCGCATGCCGGCATAGAAGACCAGCAGGACCAGCCCGCCGACGTAGACCGCGGACACGACCGTCATCAGGTAGCCGAGCAGGATGACCACGCCGTCCCGCTCGGCCATGCCGAAGCACAGCAGGATGATGGCGAGCGCCGGCAGCGAGTTGATGAACGGCACCAGCGGGATCGGCGCCATGAGCAGCAGCACGGCGACGATCACGAGCGCGCCGTTGACGAAGTTGACCACGCGGCCGCCCGTGAGCCCGAGCAGCCGCGGACGCACGAGGTGCTCGAAGCGCTCGGCCCAGCCGCGCACCCGGCCGAGCACCGAGCGCACGGTCGGTGCCGGCAGGCTGCGGTTCAGCAGCCGCTCCGGCAACCAGGGCACGCGGCTCACCATCACCGCGAACCCGATCAGCAGCATCGGCAGGCCGAGCACGGTGCTCATGCCGGGCACCGTGAGCGGCAGCAGGAAGGGCGCGGCGAGCACGCCGCAGAACACCAGCAGGCCCTGCTCGCCCAGCATCGCGAGCAGTTCGCGCAGCGTGACGGCGGGATCCTTGCACCGCGGCCTCGGCGGAGGCAAGCGCCGCCGACATCCGGACTTCCGGGTTGCGGAACTGGATGCCGCTCACGTGCGGCGCCTGGCTTCGACGGTGAGTTCCACCTCGAAATCGTCGCGCACCCGCAGCGCGCCGAGCGCGACGGCGAAGGGCTCGAGGCCGAGGTCGGCATGGGTCAGGCGCAGGTCCGCGTGCGCGACCAGGCGTCCGCCGTCGATCGTCAGCGTCGAACGGCGCCGCAAGCACGTGCTCCTGGCCGGCGAGCGACACGCGCACCTGCGCCTCGTAGTTGCCGGGCCCGCCGGTGATCGATTCCGCGGTCAGCAGGATCTCGCCCTGGCGTGCCGCGTCGAGCAGCCGCTCGCCCAGCATGTTGCGCCGCGTCGCCTCGCGATCCTTCTCCGGTACCGGCGCGTCGAACACCCCGCCGGCGCGGCTGCGCGCCGCCGCATCGTCCACCACGAGCGAGTCGAGCGGCAGGCGCAGCGCGAAGCGCGATGCCGCAAGCGGTTCGCGCAGCTCGATCTCGCCCGCGATGCCGGTCCGAGGTGATCAGGTGATCGTGACCGAGCTTCTGCATCGGCCCGTCCCGATAGACGCGTATCTCGAGATGCGAACCCGTGACCTGCCACACCTCGGCGCCCGCCGCTGGCACCGGCGCCTCGAGCGCGGCCGGCGGGGCCGGCTCCTGCCCGCGCGGCGGGGCCGCGCATGCAGCGATGGCGAGCGGGCAGGAGGATGCACAGCGAGCGACGCATTGGCGTATTCTCCAAGACCTGATGTCGGCGCGAAACACTTCCGTTCGCTACGGCTCGGTGGCCCAGTTCCTGCACTGGGCCATCGTCGCCCTGCTGGTCGTCCAGGTCCCGCTCGGCAAGATCGCCCACGAACTGCCCGTCGGCCTCGAGCGGCTCGTGATGATGTCCCGGCACAAGTCGGTCGGCATCACGATACTCGCACTGGCGTTGCTCCGGCTCGCCTGGCGCTGGTTCGACCGTCCCGCCGCCCGCCGCCCCCGATGCCGCGCTGGCAGGAGATCGCCGCCCGACTGAATCACTGGGCGCTGTACGTCATGCTGCTTCGCCCTGCCGCTCTCCGGGTGGCTGATGTCCTCGGCCGCCAACCGGCCGGTCAGCTGGTTCGGGCTCGCGCAGCTGCCGGACTTCGTCGCGCCGGACGCCGGATCTCGAGGAGACCTTCGAGGAGGTCGCACGAGTTCCTCGTGAACCTGCTCTTCGTGCTCGTCGGCGCTGCACGTCGCGGCGGCGCTCAAGCACCAGTTCATCGACCGCGACGGGCTCCTGTCACGGATGCTGCCAGGCCGACGGTCGTGATGCTGCGCGCGTTCGCGCTCGCCCTCGCGCTCGTGCCCCGCCGCGCACGCCGAACTGCGGCAGGCAGACCAGTCGCGACGGCCGGCTCGAGTTCTCGGCCGTCCAGGCGGGCGCAAAGTTCACGGGTCGTTCACGCGATTCCGCGTCGCGCTCGACTTCGATCCCGCGCATCCGGCCGGCGGCAGGCTCGACGTCACGGTCGACGTCGGCTCCATCGATACCGCAGGACTCCGAGCGCGACGAGATCCTGCGCGGCCCGGACTTCTTCCAGGTCGACGAACATCCGCAGGCGGTCTTCCACGCCGGGCGCTTCGAGCGCGCGGGCGACGGCTGGCGCGCACCCGGCGACCTCACGATCCGCGGCGTGACCAGGCCCGTGCCGGTCACGTTCACGCTCGCGCCCGGCGCCAGCGCCTCGGTCATGAAAGGCAGCGCGAGCCTCAGGCGCCTCGCCTTCGGGCTCGGCCAGGGCGAGTGGGCGTCCACCGAGTGGGTCGGCGACGAGGTGGACATCCGCTTCGAGCTCAGGCTCCGGCCGGTCGGCTAGGGCCGCGTCGTGGAAGGACGCGCGCCACGACGATTCCCCGGCGTCGAGGAATGCGTCGAGCAGACGCTCGCGAAACTCGGCCGGCGCATCGTGCTCTGCACGCCGATCGGCGCGGGCAAGCCGGTCGCCCTGCGTCAACGAGTTCTACCGCCGCGCGGCCGCGGATCCGCGCCTCGAGCTTTCGATCCTCACCGGCCTGACGCTCGCGCGGCCGCGGCCATCGAGCGAGCTCGAGCGCCGGCTCGTCGAGCCGATCACCGCGAAGGTCTTCGGGACCGCCCCCGAGCCCGCCTGGGTCGCGCCGCTCCACGACGGCCGGCTGCCGCCGAACGTGCGCGTGCAGGAATTCTTCATGGAGCCCGGCGCCTGGCTCGGCTCACCGCTCGCGCAGCAGTCGTACGCGAGCATCAACTACACGCACGTCGCGCGCAGCGTCCTCGCCGCCGGCGCCAACGTGATCGCGCAGCAGGTCGCGGCACGCCCCGGCGGCCGGATCTCGCTCGGCTCCAACGCCGGACGTCACGACGGACCTCATCCCGATGCTGCGCGGGCGCGAGCGCGCGGGCACGCCGGTCGCGATCATCGGCCAGGTCAACGACCGCATGCCCTTCATGTTCGGCGCCGCGGAGCTGCCGGAGTCCGCGTTCGATGGCCTGGTGGACGATCCGTCGGCTTACCACGAGCTGGTAGCGCCGCCGAACCTGCCGATCTCCACGGCCGACCACGCGATCGCCCTCGGCGCGAGCATGCTGATCCGCGACGGCGGCACGATCCAGATCGGCATCGGCGAGCTCGGCGACGCCATCGTGCATGCGATGACGCTGCGCCATCGCGCGAACGGCGACTGGCGTCGCGCGCTCGCGGACATCCGGCTGCTGCCCCGCTTCGAGGCGGAGCTGCGTGCCATGGGCGGCGACGGGCCGTTCGACGAGGGGCTCTACGCCGTCACCGAGATGTTCGTGGACGGTTTCCTCGACCTCTACCGCGAGGGCATCCTGAAGCGGCGCGCCGGGCCGGACGGCGCGCTGCTGCACGGCGCCTTCCTGCTCGGCCCGCGCAAGTTCTACGAGCAGTTGCGCGCGATGCCGGACGAGGAACGCGCGCTGTTTCGCATGATGCCCGTCAGCTTCACGAACGAACTCCTCGGGCCGGACTGGGAGGCGAAGATCGCCGCGCGGCGCGATGCGCGATTCGTCAACTCGGCGATGATGGCGACGCTCGGCGGCGCGCTCGTATCCGACGGCCTCGAGGACGGGCGTGTCGTCTCCGGCGTCGGCGGCCAGTACAACTTCGTCGCCCAGGCGCACGCGCTGCCGGGCGGGCGCTCGATCATCGCGGTGCGCGCGTCGCGCACCAAGGATGGCGCGGTCGAGTCGAACGTCCGCTTCTCCTACGGCCACGCGACGATACCGCGGCACCTGCGCGACGTGGTGGTGACGGAGTACGGCGTCGCGGACCTGCGCGGCCGGAGCGACGCGGAGGTCGCTGCCGCCATGCTCGCCATCGCGGATTCGCGCTTCCAGCCGGGGCTGCTCGCCGCGGTGCAGCGCGCGGGCAAGCTGCCGGGTGCCTACCGGATCCCGGACGCGCACCGGAACAACCTCCCGCAGGCGCTCGAGGCGGCATTCGCGCCGCACCGCGCGGCCGGGCGCTTCGGCGCCCTGCCCTATGGCACGGACCTGAGCGACGAGGAACTGCAAGCTCGGCAAGGCACTGCGCGCCCTGAAGGCGCGTTCGTCGACCCTGACCGGGAAGCTCGGCATCGGCGCGGCACTGCTCGCGCCGCTGCCGCGCGGGCCGGAGTTCCAGCCGCTGTTCGAACGCATGGGACTCGCGCGGCCGCGCGGGTTGCGGGAGCGGGTACTCCGTCGAATCGTGGCAGCGGCGTTGAGGTAGCCGGAGGGGTCGCACCCCTTCATATTCGCTCATCCGAATATGAAGGGGTGCGACCCCTCCGTGCCTGCGCTACACGAAGGTCGTGAATTCGGCGACAGCCTTGCGCGCGATGTCGGGCACGCGCGCGTCGGGCGCCGGGTAGCCCGCGACCAGCAGCAGGAACGGCCGCTCGAGGTCCTTCGGCCGGCCGAGGATGTCGTTGAGGAACTTCATCGGGCTCGGCGTGTGCGTGAGCGAGACCAGGCCCGCGTGGTGCAGCGCGGCGACGAGCAAGCCCGTCGCCAGGCCGACCGATTCGTCGGTGTAGTAGTGCTTGCGCTTGCCGCCGTCCGGCAGGCGCTCGAAACGGCGAATGAAGACCGCGATCAGCCAGGGCGCGACCTCGAGGAAGGGCTTGCTCGCGTCCGTGCCGAGCGGCGCCAGCGCCTCCAGCCAGTCGGGCGGCGCGCGGTGCGCGTAGAACTCGCGCTCCTCGGCCTCCGCCGCCTCGCGGATGCGGCGCTTGACCGCCGGGTCCGATACGGCGACGAAGTGCCAGGGCTGCTGGTTGGCGCCGGACGGCGCGGTCCCCGCGGCGCGCAGGCAATCCTCGATCAGCGCGCGCGGCACCGGGCGGTCGCGAGAAGTCGCGCACGGTCCGCCGGCGGCCAGCTCGTCGGCAAACGCGCGGGCGCGCGCGGCCATCTCGGCGGGCGGGTACTCGCGGTAATCCGCGAGCGGAATGAACGGGTATTGCATCGAAGAGGCTCCGGAGGGGTCAGACCCCTTGAGCGACGGGTCGGCAGGCCTTCAGCTTCGTGGAAGTTCAAGGGGTCTGACCCCTTCGGACCGTCAATGCGCTGCGAGGCGTTCCGCCTGGCGACGCAGCGCGGGGCCGAACTTGTTGCGGTCGTAGAAACCGGCGAGCGCCGCGAGGTCGGGCTTGCGACGGCGCAGCGTCTCGAGGCGTGAACTCGATCGGCATGTCGCAGGCGATCACCGTGAGCCGGCGCGCGAGGTAGGCCGCCTCGCGATGCTCCACGAGCTTCGCCGCGAGCTTGGCCGCGCCGCGCACCGGCAGCGCGCCGACCCGGTCGAGCCCCGCGTAGATCTCCTCGAGCGAGCTGAACTCCGAGAGCAGCGCCGCCGCCGTCTTCGGGCCGACGCCCGGCACGCCCGGGATGTTGTCCACGGAGTCGCCGGTGAGCGCCAGGTAGTCGGCGAAGCGCTCCGGCCGCACGCCGAACTGCCCCTCGATGTCGCCGTAGGCGAAGCGCCGCTCGCCCGCGTAGTCCCAGTAGTCGTCGCCGTCGCGGATCAGCTGCGCGAGGTCCTTGTCGCGCGTGACGACGACGGTCCGGTGGCCCGAGGCGCGCAGCCGCGTGGCAATCGTGCCGATGATGTCGTCCGCCTCGTGCGTCGGGCTCCCGAACTCCGCCATGCCGAGCAGCCGGCACAGCTCGCGGCAGAGGCCGAACTGGCGCTTGAGCTCCGGCGGCGCCGGCTCGCGGTTCTTCTTGTACGCCGGGTAGATCGCGTTCCGGAACGAGGTCGACAGCGACTCGTCGAAGGCGACCGCGACGTGCTCCGGCCGCGCCCGCTCGAGCAGGTCGCCGAGGAAGCGGCCGAATCCGTACAGCGCGTTGACCGGCTGGCCGTCGCCGTCGGTCATCTCGAGGCCGACCGAGTAGTAGGCGCGAAAGACGAAGTAGCTCGCGTCGATCAGGTGGACCGCAGGCCCGCCCGCGCGCGTCACTGCGCGAATCGCTGGATGCGCGCGTGCAGCGGGCTGGAGCGCGGGAAGTGCGCGAGCAGGTATTCCATCTGGTCGGCGAGCACGCGCCGGCCCTTCAGGTAGATGTACTCGGCGTAGGTCGGCGTGAACGGCACGGCGAGCAGCTGCATGCCCGCCTGCTCCGGCGTGCGCGAGGCCTTGTGGTTGTTGCAGCGGCGGCAGGCGGTGACGACGTTGGTCCAGACGTCGCGCGCCGCCCTGGCAGAACGGCCGCACGTGGTCGCGCGAGAGCTCGCTGCGACGGGAAGCGGCCGCCGCAGTACATGCACAGGTGCGCGTCGCGCCGGAACAGCGTCTCGTTGTTGAGCGGCGGCACGTAGTCGCCGCGCAGGCTGCCCGGGTTTCCGGAGCTGCCCTGCGTCGCGATCATCGAGTTGACCTCGATGCACCGTGCGGCGGCCGCTGCGGGCGTTGACGCCGCCGTGCAGCGCGTACAGGCGGCTGCCGCAGGCGTAGGCGACCTGGCCGAGGCAGTGCAGGCGCACCGCCTCGCGGTAGTCGATCCACTCGAGCGGCATGCCGGACGACATCGGTGCGCAGCACCTGCTGCGACAGCGCGGCCGGCACGCTGCCCGTCCTGAAGTGCTTCCCGGCGATTGCCTTGACCTGTGACCACGGCTCCTGACCCGTACCTGAATGCCCAAACAATAAGCCACGATTGTGATATTTTTCAACGCGCCGCCGCCCGGCCGGCAAGACCTAAGGGATGATCCTGGATGCCAGTCACGATCGGCGTGCTGAAAGAGACCGTGCGAGGCGAGAACCGCGTCGCAGTCGTGCCCGAGGTCGCCGACCCAGCCTGGCGGCACAGGGCGCCAGGGTCCTGATCGAGCGCGGCGCCGGCGCCGCGGCGCGCTTCCCCGACGCCCAGTACAAGGACGTCGACCTTCGCCGACGGCGCCGACGCCGTGCTGGCCGCGGCGGACCTGCTGTTCACCGTGCAGCCCCCGGACGCCGCGACCGTCGCGAAGCTGAAGCCGGGCGCCGTGGTCGTCGGGCTTCCTGCAGCCCCACAACCAGCTGCCGCTGGTGCGCGCGCTCAAGGAGCGCAAGGTCACCAGCTTCGCCATGGAGCTCGTGCCGCGCATCTCGCGCGCGCAGTCGATGGACGCGCTGTCCTCGCAGGCCGCCGTCGCCGGCTACAAGGCCGTGCTGATCGGCGCCGGCCGCGCTCGACAAGTTCTTCCCGATGCTGACCACCGCCGCCGGCACGATCCGCCCGGCGCCGGTGCTGGTCATCGGCGCGGGCGTCGCGGGCCTGCAGGCCATCGCGACCGCGAGGCGCCTCGGCGCGGTGGTCGAGGCCTACGACGTGCGCAGCGCGACGCGCGAACAGGTGCGAGTCGCTCGGCGCGAAGTTCGTCGAGACCGGCGTGACCGCCGAAGGCACGGGCGGCTACGCGCGCGAGCTGACCGCCGAGGAGAAGGCCAAGCAGCAGGAAGTGCTGGACGCGCGCATCGCCGCGGCCGACTGCGTGATCACGACCGCCGGCGTGCCGGGCCGCCCGGCGCCGCGCATCATCACGCGCGCCGCCGTCGAGCGCATGAAGCCGGGCGCGGTGATCGTCGACCTGCTCGCCGAGGGCGGCGGCAACTGCGAGCTGACGCGCGCGGGCGAGACCGTCGAGCACAGCGGCGTGACGATCATCGGGCCGGTCAACCTGCCGGCCACCGTCGCGTACCACGCGAGCGAGATGTACGCGCGCAACCTGCTGCAACTTCCTCAAGCCCGCGATCAAGGACGGGGCGCTCACGATCGACTGGAACGACGAAGTGTTCGCGGCCGCCGTGCTCACGCACGACGGCGCCATCCGCCACGAACCGACCCGCAAACTCGTGGAGAGCGCATGAATGGACGGCTTCATCGCCCTGTACATCTTCATGCTGGCGGCCTTCACCGGCTACGAGATCATCGCCCGCGTGCCGGTCATCCTGCACACGCCGCTGATGTCGGGCTCGCAACTTCGTGCACGGCATCGTGCTGGTCGGCGCGATGGTCGCGCTCGGCCGCGCCGACACCGCGCTCGAGCAGGTCATCGGCTTCGTCGGCGTCGTGCTCGGCGCCGGCAACGCGGTCGGCGGCTACGTCGTCACCGAGCGCATGCTGCGAGATGTTCAAGTCGAGCGGCCAGAAGAAGACAGGAACCGCCTGATGGAGGGCCTGCTGCCCGAGAACGTCGCGACGCTCGCGATCGACTTCTCGCTACCTGCTCGCCGCCTTCCTGTTCATCCTGGGCCTGAAGCGCATGAGCTCGCCGGTCACGGCGCGCCGCGGCATCGTCTGGGCCGGCGTCGGCATGCTGGTCGCGCACGCTGATCACGCTTCCTCTACCCGGGCATGGGCAACTTCCCGCTGATGCTCGCGGCGATCGCGATCGGCGGCGGGCTCGCCTGGTGGTCACGGGCAAGCAGCGTCGCGATGACCGACATGCCGCAGATGATCGCGCTCTACAACGGCATGGGCGGCGGCGCGGCGGCGGCGATCGCCGCGGTCGAGCTGCTGCGCATGGCCTCCGCGCCGCGGACAGCGCCGCGCACCACGGCCCGGTCGTGACCGCGCTCGCGCGTGCTCGGCGGCTTCATCGGCGCGGTCGTCGTTCTCGGGCTCGCTGATCGCCTTCGGCAAGCTGCAGGGCCTCATCAAGCGCAGCTTCCGCTTCACCGGCCAGCAGGTCGTCAACCTGCTGATCGCTGGCCGCGACGATCGCGCTCGGCGCGGCGATCGTGGTCTCCAGCGCACCCGACGATGGCGATGGTGGTCGCCGTTCTTCGCGCTCGCGCTGCTGCTCGGCGTCACCATGACGCTGCCGATCGGCGGCGCGGACATGCCGGTCGTGATCTCGCTCTACAACGCGTTCACCGGACTCGCCGTCGCCTTCGAAGGCTTCGTGCTCGAGAACGCCGCGATGATCATCGCCGGCATCGTCGTGGGCTCGCGCCGGCACGCTGCTGACGCAGCTGATGGCGAAGGCCATGAACCGCTCGCTCGCGCAACGTGCTGTTCTCGAACTTCGGCGAGGGCGCGGCCGCCGCGAGCGAGGGCGTCAGCGGCGCGCTGAAGCCGATCGAGCCCTCCGACGCCGGCGTCATGATGGCCTTCGCGCAGAAGGTCATCGTCGATCCCCGGCTACGGCATGGCCGTCGCGCAGGCCCAGCACAAGGTCTGGGAGCTGTGCCAGCTGCTGATCGACCGCGGCGTGATGGTGAAGTTCGCGATCCACCCGGTCGCGGGCCGCATGCCGGGCCACATGAACGTGCTGCTCGCCGAGGCCGGCGTGCCCTACGACCTGATCTGCGACCTCGACGAGATCAACGCCGAGTTCGAGACGGCCGACGTCGCGCTCGTCATCGGCGCGAACGACGTCGTGAACCCGGTCGCGCGCACCGACAAGTCGAGCCCGATCTACGGCATGCCGATCCTGAACGCCGACAAGGCGAAGAACGTGATCGTCATCAAGCGCGGCCAGGGCGCGGGCTTCTCGGGCATCGAGAACGCACCTGTTCTACCTCGACAACACGCGCATGCTGTACGGCGATGCGCAGAAGGTCGCGGCGGAGCTGATTCACGCGGTGAAAGCCGCGGGGTAATTAGTCGGGGGCCGCGCGCCATCGCTGGGCGGGGTTCCCTCGTTCGCTCCGCCGGAACTTTAGTCGCTCACTCGGGACCCCGCCCGCGCTCGGCGCGCGGCACGCAACCTCTTCCGGCGGCTCTTCACGGCGTGATCTGCCCCGCGGCGCTGCTGCGCGAACTTGCGGTCATGACGAGTCGTCGCGGCGGATTCGGGCGCGCGGCATTGGCACCGTCTCTCGCCCGGCGCGGCCAACCCGTCGGGTCTCCGAGCGAGTGACTAAAGTTCCGGCGGAACGAGCGAGGAGAACCCGACGGGTCGGCCGCGCCGGGCCAGCGTCGGCTAAATCCACACGCACGACTCAGCAGTCCGCCTCGTCGAGCAGCAGGTCCTCGAAGAACGCGCCGTAGGGCCGGTCCGGGCTGCGGATCTGGATCTCGAGCATCCACAACCCGCCCGACGGCGTGAACTCCGCCTGCGACAGCAGGCCGTCGTGGAATACCGAGTGCGGATGCTCCCCGATGCGGTGCCCGGCCATCTCGAGGTCGAGTTGCCAGCCGCGCGCGGCGGCCTCCGCGGCGGCGAACCGGTACAGGTCGGCGCCGGTCGCGCGCGCCTCGCGCCAGTGGCGGCTCGTGCGATCGAAGATCGCGCGCACGTCGCGGGCGAGCCGGTGCCGCTCCGGGTCGTCGCCGACGGCAAAGGTCTCCGCGTAGTCGCACTCGTGGTTGCGCCACAGCGGGCCGACGTCGACGAACCACACGTCGTCGCGCCCGAGCACCACGCCGGGGTCCGAGGGCTCGGCGTACTTCTTCACCGTGTTGACGCCGAATCGCAGGTAGGGCTCCGCCCAGTCGCGTTCGAAATCGTGCGCACGCAGTGTGAGCCGGGCCAGCTCGAGCCCCTCCTCCTCGGTCATGCCGGGCGCAACCTGGCGCGCGATGTCGCCGACCGCCGCCAGGGTGCGACGCCGCGCCTCGAGCATGGTGGCGTGCTCGTGGCGCTCGCTGACCCGCTCCGCGAGCTCGCGGTTCATGAAGAGGAGGATGTCGCCTTCACGCCGCGTCGGCGTCGGGCATCAGGAGCCAGAGCAGGAGGTAGATGATGATGCCCGGGAAGGCGGCGCTCAGGAGGGAGACGATCACGTAGGCGATGCGCACGTGGTCGACTTTCCAGCCGAGCCAGACCGCGAGACCGCCGCAGACCCCGGCGATGATCCGGTCGTGCGATCGCTTGAGCGGTGCATTCGGCATGGCCCGAATATCCTCCCACGGTCGCGCCGCGGATGCGAGTCCTCAGCAGGGCGGGCAGGGCCGCTTGTCGATCGAACCGGGCTTCGCGCCCTGCCGCCGCGAAATGGCGCGCCGGCGTTCCTCGGGCGACATCTGTTCCCAGCGCTCGCGCAGGTCGGTCGCGTTGCTCGGACGGCAGCGACTGGAAGCGCTGGTACGCACCCCGCAGCGCTTCCTGCTGCTCCGGCGTGAGTTCGCGGAAACGCTCCCAGCCCTTGCGCAGCCGCTCGCGCTGCGCGGGCGTCAGCGTGCGCCAGGTCTGCCAGCGCTCGTTCGCCTGCGCGCGGTCGATCCCGTCCATCGCGAGCCAGCGCTGCGCACCTTCGGCCATGGCGCGCTGGCGCTCGGGCGGCAGCGCGGCCCAGCGCTCCTGCTGCCCGGCGAGCAGCGCCTGCGCCTTCGGATCGAGCGCGTCCCAGGCCACGCCGACGGCCGCCTCGTCCGCGAACGCCGGCACGGCCATGCAGAGGATTCCTGCCAGCAGGATCGATGCACGCTTATTCATCGTCGTCTTCCTTCGGTTCTTCCTCGTCTGCCTTCTCGGCATCCTTCAACGCCCGCTTCGCCGCACGCGTGGCCATGAACTCGACGAAGTACGGGTCCTCCCCCGCCATTTCCCCGAGAAACTCCAGCAGCTCCGGGTCCGGCGGCACGGTCGGCGGGTCTTCCGCCACGGCCGGGCCGGTGATCGCGAGCGCGGCCAGGAGGGTTGCGCGGCGCATGGCTCAGCCCACCCCGTCCGCGGACGCGTCGGCCGCCCAGGCGACGAAGTCGGCGTCCTCGCCGAGCAGGTCGAAGTCCTCGCCGCCGGCGACGAGATCGAAGTCCTCGAAGGCGATGGCGGGCGCCACGGCGGCTTCCTC
Organism: uncultured Gammaproteobacteria bacterium; assembly: GCA_963823415.1. Classification (GTDB taxonomy): domain Bacteria; phylum Pseudomonadota; class Gammaproteobacteria; order Steroidobacterales; family Steroidobacteraceae; genus SCUD01. The sequence continues at coordinate 69,463 of CAWGLJ010000007.1, forward strand.
GCGCTGCCACAGGAATGCCGCGACCAGGGCCGCGGCTGCGGCGCCCACCGGCAGCCAGACCGCCGGTCGCGCGTAGCGCCGGTGCCGCAGTTCACCGAGCGCCGTCGCCCGCGCGCGCGCGAGGCGTGCGCGCGTCGCGGCGTCCCCGGCTTCGACGCTCGCGTCGAAGGCCGCGCGGGACTTGCGCTCGATCTCCCGCATCCGGTCGTTCATGTCTTCCATTCCGGCAGCGCCTCCTCGAGTGCCTGCATGGCCCGAAAATAATGCGTCTTCACGCTGCCCGCGGAGCAGCCCATCGCCACCGCCGCCTGGGCGACGTCGAGGCCTTCGAAGTTCCGCAGCAGGAAGGCCTGGCGCTGGCGGACGCTCAGCGTCGCAAGCACGGCCTCGATGCGCGCCAGCAGCTCCTCGCCCTCGAGCGCCTCGTCCGGCCGCCCGCGCGGATCCACCGCGGACTCGACGGGATCGGCGGACCGCTCATCGTCCGGGGATCCCCGCCAGATGACCGTGACGGCGCGCCGCAGGCGCTCGCGCCGCTGGAAATCGATGATGCGGTTGCCGAGGATGCGATAGAAGAGCGGACGCCATTCTTCCTCGGGGCGTGCCGCGTAGTGCCGCACCAGCCGGATCATCGCGTCCTGCACGGCGTCCTGTGCCTCCGCGTGGTTACGCAGCGCGAGTTGCGCAATGCGCAGTGCCCGGCGTTCGATGCCGGCCAGGAATCGGTCGAGCGCACGCTCCCGGTCCAAGCTGCCCTCCCGCGCTGCGCGGGGCGTCCCGAGCAGGAATGGCGCGTCGAGCGTAGCAGAGCGATCCACCGGCCCTTCCTCCATCGGCACCCGCCTCCGTGCGCGTCCACCGTGTATAACGTTGCCCTGCGGCGGCGGTTGACGCTGGCTGCGGAAATTTCAACACCTTGATCCTGAAGGCTTTCTTGAGCGACCCAGCGCCCGTACTCCAGGTCGTCTTCGACACGCCGCTGCGGCGGTCCTTCGACTACCTCGCGCCCGCCGCCGGGCCGGTGCCGCGGCCCGGCGAGCGCGTACGCGTGCCCTTCGGCCGGCAGCGGGCGGTGGGCCTGGTCGTCGCGCATGCGGCGGCGAGCGCGCTGCCGCAGGCACAACTGAAGCCGGCCATCGAGTCGATCGACACGACGCCGATCTGGGACGAGCCGACGTTCGGCCTGCTGCGCTGGGCGGCGGACTATTACCACCACCCGCTCGGCGACGTGCTGTTCAGCGCGATGCCGAAGATGCTCCGCCTGGGCAAGGCCGCGGTCAGCGATGAGATCGTCTGGCGGCAATCGGCGTCCGGACGCGAGGCCATCGCCGGCGGCGCGCGACTCGGCGCCCGGCAGCAGGCGCTCATTGCACTCATCGGCGACGAAGGCGTGACCGCGGCGGCGATCTCCGCCGCGGGTCATACGGCGGCCCTGCGTGCGCTTGCGGCGCGCGGCTGGCTCGAGTCGTTCGCGCGGACCGAAGCCGCGCCGCCCGCGGGTGCGGGCCGGCCCGGCCCGGTGCTGACCGCGGACCAGGCCGCGGCCGTCGAGCGCGTCGGCGCGTCGCTCGGGGAGTTCGGCGCCTTCCTGCTGCACGGCGTCACCGGCAGCGGCAAGACGGAGGTGTACCTGCACCTGATCGAGCGCGTGCTCGCCGCGGGCCGCGGCGCACTCGTGCTGGTGCCCGAGATCGCGCTCACGCCGCAGCTCGTCGCACGCTTCCGCGCGCGGCTCTCGGCGCCGGTCGTCGCCCTGCATTCCTCGCTCGCCGACGGCGCGCGCCTCGAGGCCTGGCGCGCGGCCGCCGCGGGCCGGGCCCCGGTGGTGATCGGCACACGCTCGGCGGTGTTCACGCCCATTCCCGCGCTCGGCCTCGTGGTCGTGGACGAGGAGCACGACGCCTCCTACAAGCAGCAGGAGGGCTTCCGCTATTCCGGCCGCGACCTCGCGGTCGCGCGCGCGCAGCGTGCCGGCTGCCCGGTGGTGCTCGGATCCGCCACGCCCTCGCTCGAGTCGCTCGCCAACGCGACCGCCGGCCGTTACCTGAAGCTGTCGTTGCCGGAGCGCACCGGGCGCGCGGGCAAGCCGCGCGTCACGGTCGTGGACCTGCGCGTCAACGCGGCGCGCGACGGGCTCTCGCCGCCCGCGCTGGCGGCCATCGAGCGGCACCTCGGGGAAGGCGGCCAGGTGCTCGTGTTCCTGAACCGGCGCGGCTACGCGCCGACGATGTTCTGTTCCGGCTGCAGCTGGATCGCGCCCTGCAAGTCCTGCGACGCGCGGCTCACGGTGCATCTCTCGCGCGCGACCCTCGCCTGCCATCACTGCGGCGCGGAGGAGCGCATGCCCTTCGCCTGCCCGCAGTGCGGCAACGAGCTGGTGCCGGTCGGCGAAGGCACCGAGCGCGTGGAGACGACGCTCACGCAGCTGTTCCCGGACTCGCCGCTGGTGCGCATCGACCGCGACGTGATCCGCCGGCGCGGCGACCTGGAGGAGGCGCTCGCGGCGGTCAACGACGGACGCGCGCGCATCCTGCTCGGCACGCAGATGCTGACCAAGGGCCACGACTTCCCGGACGTCACGCTGGTCGTCGTGCTGGCCGCGGACCAGGGGCTGTTCGGCGCGGACTTCCGCGCCAGCGAGCGGCTCGCGCAGCAGATCGTCCAGGTCGCCGGGCGCGCGGGCCGCGGCGACCGGCCGGGCGAGGTGCTGATCCAGACCGCGTATCCCGAGCATCCGCTGCTGCGCTGCCTGATCACCGCGGGCTACGAAGGGTTCGCGGCGCTCGCGCTCGAGGAACGCCGCGCCGACCGGCTGGCCCCCGTACTCGCACCTCGCGCTGCTGCGCGCCGACTCCCCCTCGCAGGCGGAGGTCTTCGACTTCCTGCGCGCGGCCGAGGCCGCGGCGAAGCCGTCCCGCGAGGCGCGCCTCCGGATCCTGGGGCCGGCGAGCCGCCGCGATGGCGCGTCGCGCCGGCCGCCATCGCGCGCAGCTGCTCGTCGAGTCACCCGCGCGATCCGCGCTGCAGGACTTCCTCGGCCAGTGGGTCGCCGCGATCGCGGCCCTGCGCGTCCCGCGGACGCTGCGCTGGTCGCTCGATGTCGACCCGGCGGAAGTTGACTAGCAGGCGGCGATTCCAGAGACTGGCGCGCCTTGAAAAACCTCGTCGAAAAGCTGGTAACCGACGCGCTCGCCGCGCTGCCCCCGGGCACCCTGGGCGACGGCCCGCTGCCCGACCCGGCGATCGAGCGCACGCGCGAGGCCGCGCACGGCGACTTCGCGACCGGGGTCGCGATGCGGCTCGCCAAGGCCGCGCGCGCGAACCCGCGTGCACTCGCCGAGAAGCTCGTCGCGGCGATGCCGGAAAATGCGCTGGTCGCGAAGACCGAGATCGCGGGCCCCGGCTTCATCAACTTCTTCCTGACGCCCGCCGCCTGGCAGGCCGAGATGGCGCGCGTGCTCGATGAGGGCGCCGGCTACGGGCGCGGCGCCGGCGGGGCGGGCCGCAGGACCATCGTCGAGTTCGTCTCCGCGAACCCGACCGGGCCCCTGCACGTCGGCCACGGCCGGCATGCGGCCTTCGGCGCCAGCGTCGCGAACCTGCTCTCGGCCGACGGCTGGCGCGTGCACCGCGAGTACTACGTGAACGACGCGGGCCGCCAGATGGACATCCTCGCGGCCAGCGTGTGGCTGCGTTACCTCGAGCTCTGCGGCGAGCAGCTCAAGTTTCCCGCCAACGGCTACCGCGGCGACTACGTGCGCCCCGTCGCGGACCGGCTGCGCGAGAGTCACGGCGATGCGCTGCGCCGCCCGGCCGCGGAAGTCCTCGCGGGCCTGCCGGCCGACGAGGCGGACGGGGGCGACAAGGACCAGTACATCGACGCCGTCATCGCGCGCGCGCGGCTGCTCCTCGGCGACGGGTTCCGCACGGTGTTCGACGCCGGGCTCGCGGAAATGCTCGCCGACATCCAGGGCGACCTCGCCGAGTTCGGCGTCACCTTCGACCGCTGGTACTCCGAGCAGGCACTCGGCAACGGACGGGACGGCGGGCCGATCGACCGGGCACTCGGGCGCCTGCGCGCGAATGGCCACGTCTTCGAGCAGGACGGCGCGACCTGGTTCCGCGCGACGCTGTTCGGCGACGAGAAGGACCGCGTGGTCGTGCGCGCCAACGGGCAGAAGACCTATTTCGCCTCCGACATCGCCTATCACCTCGACAAGCGCGAGCGCGGCTTCGACCTGCTGGTGACGATCCTCGGCGCCGACCACCACGGCTACGTCGCGCGCGTGCGCGCGGGGCTCGCCGCGATGGGCGAGCCGCCGGACTCGCTCGAAGTGCCGATGGTGCAGTTCGTGACGCTCTGGAAGGGCGGCGAGAAGGTCGCGATGGGCAAGCGCGAGGCGCAGTTCGTCACGCTGCGCGACCTGCGCGCGGAAGTCGGCAACGACGCCGCGCGTTTCATCTACGTGATGCGGTCGCACGACCAGGCGCTCGACTTCGACCTCGAGCTCGCCCGCAAGCAGACCAACGACAACCCGGTCTACTACGTGCAGTACGCGCACGCGCGAATCGCGAGCGTCCTCAAGCAGGCCGCCGAGCGCGGCCTTCCGTTCGACCGCGCGGCAGGCATCGCGGCGCTCGCGTCGCTCACGGAACCGGCCGAGATCGCGTTGATGCGCGAGGTCTCGCGCTGGCCGGAGGTCGTGCGCCTCGGCGCGGACCAGCGTGCGCCTCACCTGGTCGTCAACTACCTGCGCGAACTCGCACAGGCGTTCCACGCTTGCTACGCGGCGCTGCCCTTCATCGTGGACGACGCGGGCACGCGCAACGCCCGCCTCGCGCTGATCGCCGCCGCGCGCCAGGTACTCGTGAACGCGCTCGCCATCCTCGGCGTATCCGCGCCCGAGTCCATGTAGTGGTCGCGAAGGACTACAAGCGCAGCCGCGGCCGGCGCGAGGGATTCTCCGGATGGGTCGGGCTGCTGATCGGCCTTGCCGTCGGCCTGGCGGTCGGCCTCGCGCTCTACTACTTCGACCCGCGCGTCCCGCAATCGAACGGCAACGCCGGCAAGGCGCCGGCCGAGGCGGAACCGGCCTCGGCGCGCGAGGCCGCCGCCGACCCGCAGCCGGAGCAGTACGACTTCTACGACATGCTGCCGAACTTCGAGGTCGTGGTCCCGGAGAAGGAAGTCGTCGTGCAGCGCGACGCGCCGGAGGCCGCCCGGAAGGAAGGCGCCTACGTGCTGCAGGCCGGCTCGTACCGGAAACTGGAGGATGCCGACCGCGTGCGCGCGCAACTCGCGCTCCAGGGCATCGAGTCCAACGTCCAGCGCGTCGCCATCGACGCCGACACCTGGCACCGCGTGCGCATCGGCCCGATCAGCGATCCCGCCGAGCTCAACCGCGTGCGCTCGCGGCTGAAGGAAGCCGAGGTCGACTTCCTCATCGTCCGCGTCGGGGATTGACGGAGCAAACGAAGGGGTCGCACCCCTTCATATTCTGAAGGAATGCGCCCCCTTTACGAAACGCGCAGCGAATATGAAGGGGTGCGACCCCTTCGTTTCTAGTTCTTGACGCTGATGCTGTTCTTGACGGCCTTCACGCCCTCGACCGACTGGGCGACCTTGGTCGCAGCGGACTTCTGCGTTTCACTCGACACGAAGCCGGAGAGCTGGACGACGCCGCCGCGCGTCTCGACCTTGATGTCGTGGGCCTTGGTCTCCTTGCTCTCGGTCAGCGCAGTCTTGACCTTGGCCGTGACCGTCGAGTCGTCGATCGCGCCGCCGGTCGTCTGCCCGGCCTGCTTGATCATCAGGTTGTTCTCGACGCCCTTGACGCCCGAGACGGCCTTCGCGACCGATTCCGCCTGCGCCTTTTCCTTCGCGTTGTCGACGAAGCCGTTCAGCTGGACGACACCCTTGTAGACCTCGAGGTTGATCTCGCTGGCCTCCGCGGTCTTGTCCTCGGTCAGCGCGGCCCAGACCTTGGTGTGCAGGACCTTGTCGTCGGTGTACTCGCCCGCCGTGCGCTTGGAATCATCCGCGTGGGCGGCAGCCATGCCCAGCAGTCCCATCGCGGCCACGGTCAACAGTTTGCTCATTCTCATTACGGTCTCCCCGGTTCAGTCTTCGGTGATCTGGCGGAAGTCTACGCCCAGCGAGCGCAACTTGCGGTAGAGATGCGTGCGTTCCATGCCGACGCGCTTGGCGAGCAGCCCGACCTTGCCGTTGCAGAGCATCAGCTGCTGGAGCAGGTAGGCCCGCTCGAACTGTTCGCGCGCCTCGCGCAGCGGCAGCGCGAGCAGGTCCTGCTTGACCAGCGGCTCATCCGGGGCCTGCTGGGCGACCAGGTGCTGCTCGATCTCTTCCAGGCCTATCTCTTCGGGCCCGCCCAGGATCAGGACGCGCTGCACCAGGTTCCTGAGTTCCCGCACGTTGCCCGGCCAGGGGTAGTTCCGCAGCCGGTTCTGGGCCGCGACCGAGAAGCGCCGGAACGGCATGCCCTCCTCGTCCACGAGCCGGTCGACATAATGCCGCAGCAGTTCCGGAACGTCCTCGGCGAACTCGCGCAGCGGCGGGATGCGGATCGAGATGACCTCGAGGTGCGCCAGCAGGTCGCGCCGCAGGCCGCTCGCCGGCCCGTCGTGCCCGGGCAGGGCCGCGCTCACGAAGCGCGCGTCGAAGGGCAGGATGTCGGGAGACCCGGGGCGCTGCCAGCCGCGCTGCTCGAGGTCGGTGAGCAGCAGTCGCTGCGCCTGCGCGGTGAGGTCCTCGAGCCCGCCGAGGAACAGGGTTCCGCCGCGCGCCTGCCCGTAGAAACCCGGCTCGACCTTGCCGTCCGTCGTCACCCCGCGCAGCCGCGCCGCGGCGGTCGCGTCGTCGAGGCTCGCGCAGGTGACGACGACGAAAGGCCCTGCGGACCGGGGCCCGAGCGAATGCATGTAGCGGGCGAAAGCCTCGCGCCCGGTGCCCGGCTCGCCGACCAGCAGGACCGACGCGTCATGGGCCGCGACCTGCTGGACCTGCTCGCGCAACCGTTGCATCAGGCGGCTCTTGCCGACCGGCGCGACCAGCGGCGGGATCAGGGTGCGCTGCGCCTGGCGCTTGCGCTTGCCGGCCTCGAGCGCGCGCTCGGCGGTGCGCAGGAGCTTGGCGATCGAGAGCGGCTTCTCGACGAAGTCGAAGGCCCCGAGCCGCGTCGCCTCGACCGCCGTCTCGACCGTGCCGTGGCCGGAGAGCATGACGACCGGGCAGTGCAGCGACTGCTTCTCGTTCCACTCGCGCAGCAGCGAAATGCCGTCCATGTCCGGCATCCAGATGTCGAGCAGCACGAGGTCGGGTTCCTCGCGGGCCGCAGCCTTCCGCGCCGAGGCGGCGTCGGCGGCGACCTCGACCTCGTAGCCTTCCTCGGCGAGGATCTCGGACAGGAGGCCGCGGATGTCGGCCTCGTCGTCGACGACCAGGATTCTCGGCGAACTCATGCTTTCTCTCTCCTCGCCTCGGCGCGGCGCGTCTCACGCGCGGTCGCCGGCAGTGTGATGCGCACCCGGGCGCCGCCCTGCGGCGCGTTGTCGACCTCGACCGCCCCGCCGTGCTCCTCGATGATGCGACGCACGATCGCAAGTCCGAGGCCCGTGCCCTTCGGTTTCGAGGTCACGTAGGGGTCGAAGGCCTGTTGCAGCAGGCCGCCCTGGAAGCCGGGGCCGTTGTCGATCACGACCAGGCTGACCTGACCGCCCGTGCGCTGCGTCTCGATCATGATGACAGGATTCTCCCGTCCGTCGAGCGCCTCGAGCGAGTTCGTCAGCAGGTTGTTCAGCAGCTGCCGGATGCGGCCCTGGTCGGCCTCGAGCAGCGATGCCTTCGGGTCGAGCGAGAGCCCGAAGGCAACGCGCGGATCCTGCGCATGGTAGAGGTCCGACACCTGGCGGATCAGCGCCGAGAGGTCGAACTCCCGGATGTTCATCTCGGGCACCTTCGCGTACTCGGAGAAGGCCGCGACCATCTGCTTCATCGCCTCGACCTGCTGGACGATCGTCTGCGTCGAGCGGTCGAGCAGCTCCGCCTCGGGCGTCGCGAGCCCGCGCATCAGCTTGCGGCGCATGCGCTCGGCCGAGAGCTGGATGGGCGTGAGCGGGTTCCTGATCTCGTGCGCGAGCCTGCGCGCGACTTCGCCCCAGGCCGCCTGGCGCTGCGCCTGCAGGAGCTGGGTCACCTCGTCGAACACCAGCACCAGGCCCTGCGCACCGGCGTCGCCCGGCAACGCGGTGCAGGCGCAGGCGAGTTCGCGCCGGCCGGATTCGGTCCGCAGCGTCACCTGCTCGCGCCACTCGGTCTCGCCCGCCGCGGCGTGCCCCTGCAGCACGTCGTGCAGCTCGGCAAGCAGCGGGTGCCCCGCCGCGATCTCCGCCAGCGGCCGGCCGGCCGCACCCTCGAAGTCGACGCCGAGGATCGCGCCCGCCGCCTGGTTCGCGACGCGCACGCGCAGGTCCGGCTCGAGCGATATGACGCCGCTCGTGAGCCGCGCGAGGATCACCGCGAGCGCCGCGCGCTCGGCTTCGACCGCAGCCTGGCTGCGCTCGGTCTCCTCGCGTGCGCGCGCGAGCTTCTTGGTCATGTCGTTGAACGAGGTGACGAGGTAACCGATCTCGTCGTGCGACGGACGCAGCAGCCGCGTGTCGAAGTCGCCCTTCGCGACCGCGCGCGTGCCTGCGATCAGGTCCTGCACCGGCCGCACCAGCCGCTCGGAAAAATACAGCGCGCCGTACATCGCCGCGAGCAGCGCCATCAGCAGCACCAGCGACAGCGTCAGCACCATCGCGGCCTTCAGCGGCTCGCGCAGGTACGAGAGCCGGCCGTACTGCTGGTAGGCCTGCTGCACCGTGCCCGCCAGGTCGGAGAGACGCTGCGGCACCGGGTAGGTCGCAACCAGCGCGCGCGGCGACTGCGAGCCGCCTGCGGCCGGAAGCTGCGTCGCCGCCAGCACCTGGTAGCCGCCGCCCGGCGCGGGCTGCAGGCTCACGTGCGGCCGTCCCTGGCGCAGTTGCAGCAGCAGTTCCGCCGGCGGCATCACGGGCAGCGAGTGCTGGATGCCGGCGCGGCTGTAGGCGAGCGTCTGGCCGCCCATGCTCATCACGATGAGTTCCTCCGCATCCGAGCGGCGCAGCTCATCGTCGAGCGCGAAGAAGAGCCCGGCCCCCGACTCGGCCGAGAGCCGGGTGGCCATGCCGAGCGTATGGTCGAGGTACTCGCGCATGCGCAGGTCGAGCGCCGCGCGTGACAGGCCGAGCGCGTCGGTGAGCCCCTGGCGCACCTCGGCGTGGAACCAGCCGTCGATGCCGCGCGTCAGGAACATCACCGAGAACGTGAACACGAGCAGGAGCGGCGCGATCGCGAGCCCGCCGAACATCAGCAGCGTCCGCCCGCGCAGCCGCGAGCCGGGCACGTGCCGCCGCCAGTCGCGGATGAAGTCCGCGAGGCGGCGGCCGATCAGGATGAGCAGCGCGACGACGCCCGCGACGTTGATCAGCAGGATCGCGAGGTACAACTCGCCGAAGCGCTGCGGACCTTCCGCGGTGAGCGCGAGCATGACGAGCGCCGTCACCCAGATGACGATGCCGGCGCCGGCAATGAACGGCAGCCAGCGCCGGATCATGGCCGCACCTGCCAGGCATACCACTCCGTCGTGCGCGACCAGCTGCGCCAGAAGAGCAGCACCCGCACCGCGGCGGGCAGCTCGCCGATCTCGACCGTCGCGCGCACGCGCATGTCGAAGCGCATGCCCTCCGGGAGCGTCGCGGTGTCGGCGATCACGATGCCGCCGATGCGGCCGAGCGCCTCGAAGGCTTCCTCCGGCGAGGCATGGCTCACGTGCGTGCCGCTCTTGACGTCGGTGACGACGTAGCGCTCGGCAATGGCGTCGTACGCGAGCTGCCAGCGACGGCCCATCGAGACGACATCCTCGGCGGGCAGCAGGCGGCGCTCGACGCTGGCCTCGATCTCCAGGCGCAGCACGAGCGGCACGCCTTGCTCGAAGGCCTGGCGGGCGGCTTCGGCGAGCGCGAGGTCGAGCCGCACGTCGAGCAGCCATTGGCCGTTCACGAGTTCGACGTAGGCGTTCCTGACCTCGAAGCGCTCGGCCTCCTGCGCGGCGGCGAACGGGACCGACACCGCGCCGAGCAGCGCGGCGAAAGCCATGAGCCAGCGACGTCCCCGCATCGAATGCACGCTCAGGTCTTCTTCTCGAGGCAGGCGTAGTAGAAGCCGTCGGCGTCGGCCGCCCCGCTCGGCAGTGCGCTGCCCGGCCCCGATATCCGCCACGGCAGCGCGCCGGGCAGGGAAAGCCTAGCAGATTCGGTCGAATCGACCGCCGCGGGCTCGCCGGCGAGGAATGAGCCGACGACGCCGGCGTTCTCGGCCGACAGCACCGAGCAGCTCGCGTACACGAGGCGGCCGCCCGGTGCGAGCAGTCCCCAGCAGGAACGCAGCAGCGCCGCCTGCTGCGCCGCAAAGCGGCCAATGTCGTCGGCACGCCGGAGCAACTTGATGTCCGGGTGGCGGCGGATCACGCCGGTCCCCGAGCAGGGCACGTCGAGCAGGATCCGGTCGAAGGGGCGGCCGTCCCACCAGGCCGCCGGTTGCCCGGCATTGCCGACTACGACGCGCGCCTCGAGCCTGAGCCGCGCCAGGTTTGCCTCGATGCGTGTCGCGCGCGCCGCGTCGACGTCCAGCGCGACGAGTTCCGCGAGGCCGGGTTCGAGTTCGGCGATGTGACAGGCCTTGCCGCCGGGCGCCGCGCAGGCGTCGAGCACGCGCATGCCGGGCGCCGCGGCCAGGAAGCGCGCGGCGAGCTGCGCGGCGGCGTCCTGCACGGAAACATCGCCGTCCGCAAAGCCGGGCAGCGCGTTGACGTCCACGGGCGAAGCGAGCCGCAGCGCCTCGGGCGCGAAGGCGCAGGGCTCGGCCGGCAGCGCGGCTTCAGCGAGCCGTGCAAGGTACGCGTCGCGCGCGCCGCGCCGCGCATTGACCCGCAGCCACATCGGCGGCTCGCTGTTGCCGGCGGCCGCGATCGACTGCCAGTGGTCCGGCCAGTCGCGCGCGAACGCGTCGAGCATCCATTCCGCGTGGGCGTGGCGCGCGGCGCGGCGCGCGTGCGCTGCCGCGAGGACCGCGTCGCGCTCGCGCAGGAAGCGCCGCAGGATCGCATTGACGAGTCCGGCCGCGCGCGGGTGCCCGAGCGAGCGCGCCGCCTCGACCGTCTCCGAAACCGCCGCGTGCAGCGGCGTCGCGCCGTGCAGCAGCTGGTAGAGACCGACCAGCATCAGCGCGCGAATCTCGGGGTCCTGCTTCCCGCCCGGGCGATCGAGCAGGCCGTCGAGGCAGGCCTCGAGCTCGAAGAACCAGCGCACGGTGCCGAAGGCAATCGACTGCGTCGCCGGCCGCGGCACGCCGCCCTGCGTCTCCCGCGCAAGGGCATCCTCGAGGCGGCGGCCATGCACGACGGCGACGACGGCGCGTGCCGCCGCGGCCCGGATCGCGGCGCCGCCGGGCGTGCTCAGCGGGATCCCCGGATCGACCCGAGTACCTTGCCGGTCAACTGCCTGGCGTTCGCAAGCTCGATGGCGCCGACGACGCGACGGCCCGGCAGCTGCACGCGTCGCAGCCGCAGCGCTCCATCGCCCGACATGACGGCGATCCCTGCGCCATCCGCGCCGAGGATCGTGCCTGGCACGGGGCCATGGCCGGCCGCTGTCGTTGCGTCTGCTTCGTGGATGCGCAGCTGTGCACCGTCGAGGGTCGTCTCCGCGACGGGCCACGGGTTCAACGCGCGCACCTGCCGCTCCAGCTGCATGGCCGGCTCGCGCCAGTCGAGCCGGGCTTCCGCCTTCGTGAGCTTGGCCGCCCAGGTCGCCTGCGCTTCGTCCTGCGGCTCGAATGCGGCGCGACCGGCCGCGAGCGCCTCGAGCGCCTCGACGATCGCGAGTCCCCCGTCATCCGCGAGCCGCGCCTCCAGCTCGCCCGCGGTTTCGCGCGCGCCGATCGCAGTCGCGCGGCGCAGCATCACGGGCCCCGTATCGAGCCCCGCTTCCATGCGCATGATGCAAACGCCCGTCTCGGCATCTCCGGCCTGGATCGCCCGCGCAACCGGCGCAGCGCCGCGCCAGCGCGGCAGCAGCGAGGCGTGCACGTTGATGCAGCCATGCCGTGGCAGCGCGAGAATCGCAGGGGGCAGCAGGAGCCCGTAGGCGACGACGACGATCACGTCCGGCGCGAACTCCGCGATCCCGGCCGCCGCGTCGGCGCCTTTCAGCGACGCCGGCTGGCGAACCGGCAGGCCGAGCGCGAGCGCGCGTTCCTTCACGGGACTCGCGGCAATCGAGCGGCCGCGGCCGCTCGGGCGGTCGGGCTGCGTGAAGACCGCGACGATGCGATGACGCGACGCGGCGATCGCCTCGAGCGAGGGAAGCGCGAATTCCGGCGTACCGGCGAACACGACCGCCAGGCCGCTCTCGGTTGTCATGGCGCCGGTCAGAGCGCCGGCGCGGGCGAGGTCTCGCCGTCGGCGCGGCCTTCCGCGCGCAGCTTCCGCTCCTTCTCGATCTTCTTGCGAACGCGCTGGCGCTTGAGTTCGGACAGGTAGTCGACGAACAGCTTGCCGTCGAGGTGGTCGATCTCGTGCTGCACGCAGACCGCGAGCAGCCCCTCGAGATCGGCCTCGAACGCCTTGCCGTCCCGGTCGAGCGCACGCACACGCACGTGCTGGGCGCGCTCGACGTCGTCGAAATAGCCGGGCACCGACAGGCAGCCCTCCTGGGTGATGGCCTTGCCGTCGCGCTCGAGGATCTCGGGGTTGATGAAAACCCGCGGGTCCGTCCGGCCCTCGGAGACGTCGGTCACCAGCAGCCGGCGATGCACGTTGACCTGGGTGGCGGCGAGGCCGATGCCCCGGGCGGCGTACATGGTCTCGAACATGTCGTCGATCAGTTCACGCAATGGGGCATCCACGGCGTCCACCGGGACCGCCCGGGTGCGTAGCCGGGGGTCCGGATACTCCAGGATTGTGAGGCACGTCATGGGAGCGGGGCTTTCAGCGCGTGTATCTGACCCGGGATTGCTGCTAAAGTTCGTCGAAGCATGGACTTACGTCGGAAACCGGATGCCGTGAATTATACGATTCTACGGCCACGGCGGCTGTAAGGGAGTATCGCGAATGACTTCTTCCCCCAGGTTTGGTACTCGCCACCCCTTCCGCGCGCTGACGGCGGCGGCGGCCTGCGCCCTCGCCCTCGCAATGGCCGTCCCGGCCGGTGTCGCGACCGGGCAGGACCAGGGTATCGACCGCAGCGTCGTCCCGGTCTCGCCGAACGCCCCCGAGCGCTACATCGTCCAGCCGGGCGACACGCTGTGGGACATCTCGGGCAAGTTCCTGACCGACCCCTGGTACTGGCCGGAGATCTGGCACATCAACCAGCAGGTCGCCAACCCGCACCTCATCTACCCGGGCGACGAGCTCGCGCTCACCTGGGTGGACGGCCGCCCGCAGGTCACGCTGGCCAGCAGCGGCACGACGCGGCTCTCGCCGCGCGTGCGCGCGAACCCGCTTTCCGAGGCGATCCGCGCGGTCCCCTACGAGCGCATCGCGGCGTTCATGCAGCGCCCGAAGCTGCTCGCGTCCGAACAGATCCGGAATGCGCCCTATGTCGTGGCCGCGCGCGACGACCGCCTGATCTCCGCGGTCGGCAACGACATCTACGTGCGCCGCCTCGGCGATGGCGCGATCGGCAACCGCTACAGCATCTACCACGTCGGCGACGAACTGCGCGACCCGGACGACGGCGACGTGCTCGGCTTCCAGGGCCAGTTCACGGGCGAGGCCGACGTCAACCGCCTGGGCGACCCGGCGACGCTGCGCGTCATCGACTCCGCGCGCGAGACGCTCGAAGGCGACATCCTGCTGCAGGCGGAGCAGGAAGCGAGAAACGACTTCATCCCGCGTGCGCCTGACTCGCAGGTCGACGGCCGGATCATGTCGGTCATCGATCAACGCACCATGGTTGCGGACTATGACATCGTGATCATCAACCGCGGCAGCAAGCACGGCCTCGAACCCGGCCACGTGCTCGAGGTCTGGGAAGCTGGCGAGGCCATCCTCGACTCGACCCAGAATCCCAAGAGCCGCCGGGTGCAGTTGCCCGACGAGCGCAACGGCGTCGCGCTGATCTTCAAGGCCTACGACCGCATGAGCTACGGGCTGATGTGGCAGTCGGACCGCGAAGTACATATTGGCGACGCGGTCCGGTCGCCCGGCGCCGGCGGCTGACGGAACGCTCAATCGTTCGCGGAAACGCCGGCCTCGTGCCGGCGTTTTCGTTTCTACGTTCAGAGCCTCACGCTCGATCGTGCTTTCGCCTAGACGGTTAGCAAGACGGAACGCCCGGCCCGCGGGATCCGGCGGGGTCACTCGCTCGCAAACCCTGCCGGAACTTTAAGGGTTTGCTCGCGAGTACCCCGCCACCTCGCGGGCCGGGCGTGACGTGTCGCGGCCCATTCACGCGCGCGCCGGCCGGACGGGTCCCCGAGCGAAGTGGAATTGAAGGGGACGCACCCCTTCATATTCGCAACGTAATGGGCTCTCTCCGAATATGAAGGGGTGCGTCCCCTTCAATTCTAGCGAGGGTCCCCGGCCGGCCAGGCGCGCGCGTCAAAGCGCCGGGTCCTGGCGGTCGGGCGCGCGTTCGGGCGGTTATGGCGGGACACCATTAAATGTGTCGGTACCGTCCAGATATGGCCAGTACGGAGGCGTTGCAGGGACCGGAGAATCGCGGGGGTGACTGCAGACAGCCACCCGACCGAGCTCGTCCGCTGGCTCGAGCGCCTGCGCGGCCCTGGAGAACGCGATCGCGAGGGCATCGCCCGCGACCTTGCCTGGCTCGAGGGGCCGAATCGCAGCCTCCTGACCGCGGACGACCCGCGCTATCCGCCCCAGCTCGCCGCGATCCGGGGCATGCCGCCGGCACTGTTCGTCGAGGGCGACCCCGCTGCCCTGTCGCTGCCCCAGGTCGCGATCGTCGGCAGTCGTGCCCCGACGATGACGGGGCGCGAAACGGCATTCGACCTGGCCGCCCGGCTCGCGGCGGCCGGCTTCGCGATCACGAGCGGGCTCGCGGACGGCATCGACGGGCAGGCGCATCGCGGGGCGCTCGCCGCGCGGGGCGTCACGATCGCGGTCTGCGGCACCGGGCTCGACCGCGTGTACCCGGCCGCGCACCGCGAACTCGCCGCGGGCATCGCGGCGACCGGCGCGCTGGTCAGCGAGTTCCCGACCGGCACGCCGCCGCGTTCGCAGAACTTCCCGCGCCGCAACCGGCTGATGTCCGGCCTCGCGCGCGGCGTGGTCGTGATCGAGGCGGCGGCCCGGTCCGGGTCGCTCATCACGGCGCGACTCGCCGGCGAACAGGGACGCGAAGTCATGGCGGTTCCCGGCTCCATACATAATCCCCTCGCGCGCGGCTGCCATCGCCTGATCAAGGACGGCGCCGCGCTCGTCGAAACGATCGACGACGTGCTCGCGGCGCTCGGCGTTTCCCTGGCGACGGGCGCGACGAAAACCGCGTGGAAAACGGGCGATGGCGCAAATAATCCGGGCGGCACGTTGGACAGCGACGCGGAAATGCTGTTGAATGCCCTCGGTTTCGAGCCGGCGGGACTCGACAGGCTGGTGCAACGCACGGGGCTGGCCGCGCATTCCGTCATCTCGAAGCTGCAGTTGCTCGAGCTCGAGGGCCGGGTCGAGACCCTGGCCGGCGGGCGATACAGCCGGACAACAGCGAGGCAGGGCCGATGAAGGACAGCGTGCTCGACATCCTGATCCACCTGTTCGAAAACTTCCTGGATGCCGAGGACGATTCCATTCCCGACCGCGAGGCGCTCAAGGCCGAGCTCGAGCAGGAGGGATATCCGGAGGCGGAGATCGAGCGCGCGCTGCTGTGGCTCGAGAGCCTCGCCACGGACCGCGACCGCGCGGTTTCCGAAGGCACCGCCCGGGCGATGCGCGTGTTCAGCGGTTCGGAGCAGGTGCGGCTGGATACCGACGTGCGCGGCTATTTGCTGCACCTCGAGAATCTCGGCATCCTCTCGGCGGCGCAGCGCGAGGTCGTGATCGACAGGCTGCTCGCGCTCGAGGCCGACGACATCGACATCGAGCAGCTGAAGTGGGTGGTCCTGATGGTGCTCTTCAGCCAGCCCGGCCAGGAGAACGCCTACCAGCGCATGGAGGACCTCGTGTTCGACGAGCGCAGGGACGCGATGCACTGAACGCCGTGCGCCCGTCGGCATCGGCCATCGAGCCGCGGTCGGGCCCGCGGCTTTGGCATTTCTGGGACATTGCTTTGAACCTGTACACATGAGCACGAATCTCGTCATCGTCGAATCGCCGGCCAAGGCGAAAACGATCAAGAAATACCTCGGGCCCGGACTTCGAGGTGCTGGCCTCCTACGGCCACGTGCGCGACCTCATCGAGAAGGAGGGCGCGGTCGATCCCGAGCGCGACTTCGAGATGAAGTACCAGCTCATCGACAAGAGCAAGCCCAAGGTCGACGCGATCGCGCGCGCCATGAAGAAGGCGAGCGCCCTCTACCTCGCGACCGACCCGGACCGCGAGGGCGAGGCGATTTCCTGGCACCTCTCGGAGATCCTGCGGGAACAGGGCGCCCTCGAGGGCAAGGACCTGCGCCGCGTGCGCTTCTACGAGATCACGAAGAACGCCGTGCGCGAGGCGGTCGAGCAGGCCGAGAGCGGCGTGAACGAGAATCTCGTGAACGCCTACAAGGCGAGGCGCGCGCTCGATTACCTGGTCGGCTTCAACCTCTCGCCGCTGCTGTGGAAGAAGATCAAGCCGGGGCTCTCGGCCGGGCGCGTGCAGAGCGTCGCGCTCCGGCTCATCTGCGAGCGCGAGGCCGAGATCCAGAAGTTCCAGCGCCTCGAGTACTGGACCGTCGAGGCGGAAGCCGGGAAAGAGACGGCGCGGTTCCCGGCGCGGCTCACCGAGTTCGCCGGCGAGAAGTTCGAGACCGACGTGCAGAAGTCGCGCTTCACGGTCACCAGCGAGGCCGACGCGCGGCGCGTCGAGCGCGCGCTGCAGGACCAGTCGAAGGGCTGGCTCACGGTCGAGAACGTCGAGCGCCGGCCCAAGCGCAGGAACCCGCCGCCGCCGTTCACGACCTCGACCGTGCAGCAGGAGGCGGCGCGCAAGCTCGGCTTCACCGCGCGGCGCACGATGCAGTCGGCGCAGCGCCTGTACGAGGCGGGCTACATCACCTACATGCGCACCGACTCCGTGACGCTCTCGGCCGAGGCCGTGCGCGAGATCCGCGAGACCATCCAGGCGAACTTCGGGGCGAAGGCGCTCTCGGAAACCGTCAACGAGTACAAGACCAAGTCGAAGAACGCGCAGGAAGCCCACGAGGCGATCCGCCCGACCGTGGCCGCACAGACGCCGCAGAAGGCGGAACACGACATCGCGGACGACGACCAGCGCCGCCTGTACGCGCTGATCTGGAAGCGCGCGATCGCCTGCCAGATGGCACCGGCGGTGTTCGACACGGTGGCGGTCGACCTCGTCACCGGCGACCCGAAGGAGGCGACCGGCGCCAACCGCCACGTGTTCCGCGCCACCGGCCAGACGCTGCTCGAGCCCGGGTTCCTCGCCGCCTACCACGAGGACCATGACGAGGACGAGGCGGACGTCGAGAGCGAGGACGAGCGGCGCCTGCCGGCGCTCGAGGTGGGCGAGCGCGTCGAGCTCGAGTCGATCCGGCCGGAACAGCACTACACGCAGCCGCCGCCCCGCTACACCGAGGCGAGCCTGGTGAAATCGCTCGAGAGCCACGGCATCGGGCGCCCTTCGACCTACGCCTCGATCATCGAGACGCTGCGCTACCGCAAGTACGTCGAGATGAGCGGCCGCGCCTTCGTGCCCACCGACATCGGCAAGATCGTCAGCAAGTTCCTGGTCAAGTACCTCGGCACCTACGTCGAGTACGGCTTCACCGCGCTCATGGAGGACGTGCTCGACGAGATCAGCAACGGCGAGAAGGAATGGCACAAGGAGCTCGGCCGCTTCTGGAAGCCGTTCACCAAGGCCGTCGAGCACGTCCAGAAGAACGTCACGCGCGAGGAAGTCGCCGAGTCGCGCGAGATCGGCAAGGACCCCGTCAGCGGCAAGCCGATCAGCGTGCGCATGGGCCAGTACGGCCCGTTCGTGCAGCAGGGCACGCGCGACGACCCGGACAAGCCGCGCTTCGCGAGCCTGCTGCCGGGCCAGCACATGGACGACGTCACGCTCGCCGACGCGTTGATGCTCCTCTCGCTGCCGCGCGACCTCGGGCAGTCGCCGGACGGCACGCCGATCAGCGTGGGACGCGGCCAGTTCGGGCCGTACGTGAAGTTCGGCGCCAAGTACGCCTCGATCAAGGAGGACGACCCGTTCACGCTCGAGCTGCAGCGCGCGATCGAGATCGTCGAGGCGAAGCTCGCGGCCGACCGCGAGCGCACGATCCTCGATTTCCCGGATGCGGGCCTGCAGGTGCTGAAGGGCCGCTACGGCCCCTATGTCACTGACAAGAAGAAGAACGCCAAGGTCCCGAAGGACCGCGACCCCGCTTCGCTCACGCTCGAGGAATGCCAGGCGCTCATCGCGGCCGCGCCCGAGCGCAAGGGCCGGTTCGGACGCTTCGGCCGGCGCGCCAAGGCCGCCGCCCCGGCGACGCCGGCGGCGGAGGCTGCACCGGCTGCCAAGGCTCCGCGCTCGCGCCGGAAGGCGCCGGACGCCGCCGCTGTCCCGGCGACGGCCGAGAAGGCCACGAAGCCGAAAGCCGCGAAGCCGAAGGCCGCGAAGAAAAAACCCGCCGCGAAAAAAGCGGCCGCCAAGGATTCTCCCGCGGGAGCGTGAGCCATGGTTGACCGCGTCGCCGTGCGCGCATGGCTCGCCGCCCTCCAGGACGGACTGGTCGACGCGATCGAGCGGGCGGACGGCGCGGCGCGCTTCGGGCGCGACCGCTGGGAACGGCCGGACGGCGGCGGCGGCGAATCGCGCGTGCTGAAGGACGGCGCGCTGATCGAACAGGGCGGCGTCAACTTCTCGGAAGTCTCGGGCGCGAGCCTCCCCGCCTCGGCAACGCACGACCGCCCCGCCCTCGCGGGCGCGCCGTTCTCGGCCATGGGCGTCTCGCTGGTGCTGCACCCGAAGAACCCGCACGTGCCGACGACGCACCTCAACCTGCGCTTCTTCATCGCGACGCCCGCGGGCGCGGAGCCCGCGTGGTGGTTCGGCGGCGGCTTCGACCTCACGCCCTTCTACCCGGTGCGCGAGGACGTGCTGCACTGGCACCGCATGGCGCGCGAGGCCTGCGCCTCCCTCCCGGGCAGCTACGAACGATACAAGGCCTGGTGCGACCGCTACTTCTTCCTGCCGCACCGCAACGAGACGCGCGGCGTCGGCGGCCTGTTCTTCGACGACCTGAATACGCCCTCCTTCGCGGAGTGCTTTGCCTTCGCGCGCGCCGTCGGCGACGTGTTCCCGAAAGCCTGGCTGCCGATCGCCGGAGCGGCGCCGCGAGACGCCCTTCGGCGAGCGCGAGCGCGCGTTCCAGCTGTTGCGGCGCGGGCGCTACGTGGAGTTCAACCTGGTGCACGACCGCGGCACGCTGTTCGGCCTGCAGACCGGCGGGCGCACCGAGTCGATCCTGATGTCGCTGCCGCCGCTCGCGCGCTGGGAGTACGGCTGGACGCCGGAGCCGGGGTCGCCCGAGGATGCGCTCGTGCGCGAGTGGCTGCGCCCGCGCGACTGGCTCGGCGAAGCATGAACTACCGGCACGCCTTCCACGCCGGCAACTTCGCCGACGTGATGAAGCACGCCGCGCTCGTCGCCGCGCTCGAAAGGCTCACCGAAAAGGACCGGCCGCTGTTCCTGCTCGACACGCATGCGGGCCGGGGCCGCTACGACCTCGCGGCCACGGGCGGCGAGGCCGCGGGCGGCATCGCGCGCGTCCTCGCGGCGGGTCTCGACGACACGCATCCGGCACTCGCGCGCTATCTCGCGATCGTCCGCGGCATGAACGAAGGCGACCGCCTCGGCAGCTACCCCGGCTCGCCGATGATCGAGGCCGCCTTCATGCGGGCCGGCGACCGCGCCGCGTTCTGCGAGCTGCTGACCGGGGAGGCGGACGCCCTGCGCCGGCTGTTCCGCGGCGATGCGCGCGTCGGCGTCCATTGCCGCGACGGCTTCGAGGCGCTCGCGGCGCTGCTGCCGCCGCCGGAAAAACGCGGCCTTGCGCTGATCGACCCGCCCTACGAGGAGCAGGAGCGGGATCTCGAGCGCGTGGCGGAAGCGCTCGTGGCCGCGGCGGCCCGCTGGCCGCAGGGCGCGCTGATGGCCTGGTACCCGATCAAGTGGGCGCCGTCGCCGCGCGGCTGCATCGCAGGATCGTGGATGCCGGCGTGAAGCGCGTGCTGGTCGCGGAACTGTGCGTGCACCCGGACGACTCGCGGGCCGGGTTGAACGGCTCAGGGCTCGTGACGATCAACCCGCCCTGGCAGTTCGCGGAAGACCTGCAGCAGATCCTGCCGGCGCTGCTGCCCGTGCTTGCGCCGGACGGCGGCGGCCGTACGCGGGTCGCACTGCTCGCCGGGGAGTGAAATAGAAAAGGGGACGCACCCCTTTTCTCGGTGATTGCTTGACCTGCACGAGAGACGCGTAATCGTGAAAAGGGGTGCGTCCCCTTTTCTATGCCCCCCATTCCACGGCAGTCGAAGACCTGCTGCGCCACGGCGTCGAGGTCGGCGACGTCCTGGCCGACCACGGCGATCGCGCCTCGCGGCGCCGGCAGCACGACGCCCGGCGTAGCCCGCTGCGAGAAGCGGACCGGCCGCGCGATCGAGCGGTGCGCGAGCACCAGCACGGTGACCGGGCCTTCGGGCCGCTGCACGACGAGGTGCGGCACGACCTGCCCGTCGAAGACGCAGCGCGCCGCAAAGCTGACGGTGCCGGCGCCGCTCACGGAGCCGCATGCCCGAGGGATCCGAGCACCGCGGCGACGGACGCGGGCGGCAGCGCCGCCGCGCTGCCTGTCGCACCCGGCTCGTGCAGCACGTGGCTGACGACCTCGCGCGCGATCGCGGCACGCGGCACGGCGACGAGCACGACGAGCGCGACGGCAACGCCCGCCACGAGGCTCGCCGCGATGGCGAAGAAGCGCGGTCGCCAGGCGCGTGGCGGCGCAGACGCGGCGGCCGATTCCGCGCGGCGGCGGATTCACCTCGAGCGCACGCTGGATGAGCCCGTCCATCGCGCGCAGCTCGTCCTGGTGGCGTGCACAAGGCGCGCACTCGCGGCGATGCGCCTCGATCGCGGCATCGGCCGCGAAGGGCTCGGCGCCGACGCGGCGCCTGAATTCGAGGCAGGTCATCATGCTTCGTGCTCCGGTGCGAGACCGAGCTGCTGGCGCAGGCGCGCACGGGCGCGGAACAGCCGGGTCAGCACGGCGCCCTGCTGCATGCCCATCATGTCGGCGATCTCCTGCGTCGAGTAGCCCATCAGCACCTGCAGCACGAGCGGCTCGCGGTATTCCTCGTCCAGGCGGAAGATCTCCTCGCGCATCTGGCCGACGCGCTCGTCCTCGGGTGCGGCGAGCACGGCGGACTCGGCGGCGACGAGCGCGTCGACGTCGGACAGCTCGAGGCGCTTCTTCTCGAAGCTGCGCGCGAACTCGCGGCGGACGATGGTGAGCAGCCAGGCCTTCGCCTTGCGCTCGTCGGCCAGTGCGTCGAAAGACTTCCACGCCCGCAACATCGACTCCTGCACCACGTCCTCCGCAAGCCCCCGGTCTCGCCCCAGCCACCAGGCGAACCGCAGGAGGTCCGGCCGCAGGCTCTCGCACAGGTCTGCCGAAACGCCGACGCCGGTCCGTTTCTCCGTCCCCGCGGTTCATGTATAAAGACCGGCCATAGTCGCTGGTTATTTCCGGCCCATCGCGGGCCAATCTAACCCAGGAACAGCCACGCCAGGAGCCTGATGGGTCGCAGAGCCACAGGAAAGTATCCGGGTACGCGCATGCGCCGCATGCGTCGCGACCCGTTTTCGCGGCGTCTCGCGCGCGAGACGAAACTCACCGCCGACGACCTCATCCAGCCGCTCTTCGTCATCGAGGGAAGCGCACGGCGCGAGGCCGTCGCCTCGATGCCGGGCATCGAACGCATGTCGATCGACCTGCTCGTGGCCGAGGCGCAGCGCCTGGTCACGCTCGGCATCCCGGCGATCGCCCTGTTCCCGGTGCCGGACCCGGGATCGAAGAGCGAGGACGGCCGCGAGGCCTGGAACCCGGACGGGCTCGTGCAGCGCGCCGTGCGCGCGCTCAAGAAGGCGGTCCCGGGACTCGGCGTCATCACCGACGTCGCGCTCGACCCCTACACGACCCACGGCCAGGACGGCCTCGTCGATGCCGCGGGCCACGTGCAGAACGACGCGACCGTCGCGGCGCTGGTGCGCCAGGCGCGCTCCCATGCGGCCGCGGGCGCCGACGTCGTCGCGCCGTCCGACATGATGGACGGCCGGATCGGCGCGATCCGCGCGGCGCTCGAGGAAGACGGCCATCATGACACCCGGATCCTCGCGTATTCGGCCAAGTACGCCTCCAGCTTCTACGGACCGTTCCGCGACGCGGTCGGTTCCGGCGCCGCGCTCGGCAAGGCGGACAAGGCGAGCTACCAGATGGACCCCGCGAACAGCGACGAGGCGATCCGCGAGGTTGCGCTCGACATCGAGGAAGGCGCCGACATGGTGATGATCAAGCCCGGGCTCCCGTACCTCGACATCGTGCGCCGCGTGAAGGACCGGTTCGGCGTGCCCACCTTCGTCTACCAGGTGAGCGGCGAGTACGCGATGCTCGCGGCCGCGGCGGCGAACGGCTGGACGGACGAGAAGAAGACCGTGCTCGAGAGCCTCGTCTGCATCAAGCGCGCGGGCGCCGACGGCATCCTGAGCTACTATGCCGGGCGGGCCGCGGGTTGGCTGCGCGGAGAGCGGGCAGAATGACACGGCAACTCCGGGCCGCAACGCTTCGTGCTCTTCGGGCATCCCGTGAGCCACAGCTGGTCCCCCTTCATCCACGGCATGTTCGCGCGCCAGTTCGACCACGTGGTGGACTACAAGGTCCAGGACGTGACGCCCGGACGGCTTCCGGCACGCGGTGATCAACTTCTTCGTCGAGGGCGGCGGCGGCGCCAACGTCACGCTGCCGCACAAGCCCGCGGCGGCCGAGATCGTCAACGAGCTGTCGGCCCGCGCCGAGCGGGCCCGCGCGGTCAACACCATCGTGCGGCGCAGCGCCACCGAGCTGTACGGCGAGAACACCGACGGCGTGGGCCTGGTCACCGACCTCATGCGCAACCTCGGCGTCACGGTCGGCGGCTCGCGGCTCCTGATCCTCGGCGCCGGCGGCGCGACGCGCGGCGTGCTCGCGCCGCTGCTCGAGCAGGAACCCCGCGAGGTGCGCATCGCGAACCGCACGCCGGAACGGGCGAGGCAGCTCGCCGAGGAGTTCGCGGACCTCGGGGACATCTCCGCATCGGGCTTCGACGCCGTCGAGGACCGGCCCTGGGACATCGTGATCAACGCGACGGCGGCGAGCCTCGCCGGCGAGGTGCCGGAACTGCCGCCGCGCGCCGTCGGACGCGACACCGTCTGCTACGACATGGCCTACGGCCGGGGCGACACGGCATTCATGCGCTGGGCGGCCGGCCGCGGTTCGCAGCGCGCCTACAAGGGCTGGGGCATGCTGGTCGAGCAGGCCGCCGAGTCGTACCTGCTCTGGCACGGCGTGCGGCCGGAGACGAAGCCGGTCATGGGCGCGCTCGACCGGCACTAGGACGAATCAGACGTCCTGCACGAAGGGGTCAGCACCTCTCTCTCGTCAGGTAGTCGTTCTTCAGGCTGACGTAATGCGCCGCGGACTCCGCGAGCCGCGCGATCTCCCCCGCCTCGAGCACGCGCCGCTGCCGCGCCGGACTCCCGGTCCAGAGCGTGCGCGGCGGCACCTGCGTGCCGGCCGTCACGAGCGCGCCCGCGCCGATGATCGACTCCTCGCCGATGACCGCACCGTCCATCACGATGGCGCCCATGCCGACCAGGCAGCAACGCCCGATGGTGCAGGCGTGCAGGATCACGCCGTGGCCCGACCGTGCACTCCTCGCCGACGATGAGCGGGATGCCGTCGCCGCCCGCCAGCCTCGCTGCTCGCGACGTGCAGCACGCTGCCGTCCTGGATGCTGGTGCGCGCGCCGATCGAGATCCAGTTGACGTCGCCGCGCACGACGGCGCCGGGCCAGATCGAGGCGTCCTCGCCGATCGTCACGCGGCCGATCACCGTCGCGGCCGGGATCGATCCAGGCGCCGCGCCCGATCACGGGCTGCCATTCGCGGTAGTTGCGCGTACTCATCCGGGCAGCGTCACGAGCTCTTCCGCGCTGGTCGGATGGATGGCGACGGTGTCGTCGAAATCGCGCTTGGTTGCGCCGAGGCGCAGCGCGACCGCGAAGCCCTGCAGCAGCTCGTCGGCGCCCATGCCGATCGCGTGCAGGCCGACGATGCGGCGCTCCTTGCCCGTCGTGACGAGCTTGACCTCCGCGCGGCGCCGGCGCGCGGTGATGCCGTGGTAGAGCGGCATGAAGTCGTGGCGGAACACCTCGACAGTGTCGCCGCAGGCGGCGCGGGCCTCGGCTTCGCGTCATCCCGACGGTGCCGATGGGCGGATGACTGAAGACGACGGTCGGGATCAGCCGGTAGTCGAGGTGCCGGTCGGGCTGCCCGCCGAACAGCCGGTCGGCGAGACGGCGGCCCGCCGCGATCGCGACGGGCGTCAGCTCGGCGCGCCCGGTCACGTCGCCGATCGCGTGGATGCCGGCGACGTTCGTGTCCTGCTTCAGGTCGGTCACGATCTCCCCGTCCGGCCCCAGCGCCACGCCGGCCTCGGCGAGGCCGAGGCCCTCGACGTTCGGCGCGCGACCGATCGCCCAGACGACGCAATCGAAGGGACCGAGCGAGCGGCCGTCCTCGAGCCGCAGGACGAGCCCGCCTGCCGCAGGCTCGAGCGCGGCGGGCTGCGCCCGCTCCGCGATCGCGATGCCGTCGGCGCGCATCGCCGCCGCGAGGCGCGTCGGAGAGCATCTGGTCGAAGTCGCGCAGCATCCGTTCGCCGCGGATCGCGACGGTGACGCGGCTGCCGAGCGCCGCGAAGACGCCGGAGAGCTCGGCCGCGACGTAGCCGCCGCCCACGATCGCGACCGCGGCCGGCCTCGACTCCAGCGCGAAGAAACCATCCGAGGTGATGCCCGCCTCCGCGCCCGGCACGGCCGGCACGAGCGGCCGGCCGCCGGTCGCGACGACGACGTGACGCGCCGCGTGCGTCGCGCCGCCGATCTCGACGCGGCCCGCGCCCGCAAGCCGCGCGCGCGCGCGAATGAGCGTCGCGCCGCTCGCCGCCAGGTTGTCGGCGTAGATGCCGCGCAGCCGCTCGACGTAGGCGTCGCGACTCGCCTTGAGCGCGGCCCAGTCGTGGCGCGCGCCGTCGAGCGTGAAGCCGTAGTCCGCGGCGTCGCCGAGCGCGTGCGCGATGTCGGCCGCGTGGTACATCAACTTCTTCGGTACGCAGCCGACGTTGACGCAGGTGCCGCCCAGCGTCCGCCTGCTCGGCGACGAGGACGCGCGCGCCGTGGCGCGCCGCGCGCTGGGCGCAGGCGAGTCCGCCGCTGCCGCCGCCGATCACGACCAGATCCCAGGATTGCGTCATGCTTTTCCCGCGCGGGTGCCGCGAGGGCCGATGATATACTCGATCGCCTCATGACCTGGCTCCTCCTGCTCGCGCTCGCGGCGCTCGCCGCGGCCGTCGTGATGGCTGCGCGCCGCGGCCTGGGCGCGCTCCAGGACTCGCGCGAGCAGCGCCTGGGCGGCGCTGGAGGCCCAGCTCGTCAAGCGCCAGGAACTGATGATCCAGCATCGTCGGACTCTGCTCGCGGCTCATGCGCTACGAGCGCGACACGCTCGAGCGCGTCTCCACCGCCGGCAGCGCCGTGCTCGCGGCGGCGCGGCAGCGCAACATGCCGGCGCTCGCGGCGGCGGAGAAGACGCACCGCACGGCGAGCGAGGCGCTGTTCCGGCTCGCCGCCAATTACCCGCAGTTCGGCACCAGCAGCGCCTTCCGGGCGCTGCGCGAGCGCGCCGGGACGCTGGACGCGCGCGTGGACGAGCGGCGCGAGCAGTACAACGACGCCGTCAGCGTGCTGAACTTCCGCTGCCAGGCGTTCCCGTACAACCTCGTCGCGCGCACGATGGGGCTCGAGCCCGCGGCCTTCCTGTCCTGAGGCCGTCATGCGCATCGCAACCTGGAACGTCAATTCCCTGCGCGTGCGGATGGAGCACCTCGGCCGCTGGCTCGCGGCAGAACGCGGTCGACGCGATCGCGCTGCAGGAACTGAAGCTCACCGACGAGCAGTTCCCGCGCGCGGACATCGAGGCGATGGGCCTGCACGCGGCGTTCTTCGGCCAGAAGACCTACAACGGCGTGGCGATCGTCTCGCGCGGCGTGCCCGCCGACGTCGTCGACCGGCGTTCCCGGCGACGCGGACCCGCAGCGGCGCGTGATCGCCGCGACGCTGGGACCGATCCGGCTGGTCAACGTGTACGTGCCGAACGGCCAGGCCGTGGGCTCGGAGAAGTACACCTACAAGCTCGCCTGGCTGGAGCGGCTGCGCGGCTATCTCGCGGCGCTGCTCGAGCAGCACGAGCACCTGCTCGTGGCCGGCGACTTCAACATCGCGCCCGAAGACCGCGACGTGCACGACCCCGCGGCCTGGGCGGGCTCCGTCCACGTGAGCGAACTGGAGCGCGAGGCGCTCGGCAGGATCACCGCGCTCGGCTTCGACGGACGTCTTCCGCCGCTTCGAGCAGCCGGAGAAATGCCTGGAGCTGGTGGGACTACCGCATGAACGCCTTCCGGCGCGACCTGGGCCTGCGCATCGACCTGATGCTCGCCTCGCCGGCGCTCGCCGCGCGCTGCACCGCCTGCACGATCGACCGCACGCCGCGCACCTGGGAGCGGCCGTCCGATCACGCCCCGGTCACGGCCACATTTGACATAGGCTGAGTCTCAGGATGTGATGCCGCGCATGTTGGCGGCAGCAGAGCGGGTGACCAGCCCCACGACGGGCGTAAAATCGAGCCCGGATACGCCGTACAAGAGGGCCAGCCGCCCCGTGCCAAGGCCTTGTCGCCGCAGCGATTTTGACGTCACCGACACGGTCCAGGTGAGCTCGCCCGCCGCCGTGCGCGAGGCGGTCCTCGAGCTGTATTCCAGCACCTGGCCGGGCGCGCCGCGCGAGACGCTCGAGGCGGCGCTGCGCGACTTCGAACGGCTGTTCACCGGCCAGACGCCCGGCTACCTCGGCGTCGATACCGTCTACCACGACCTGCAGCATTCGCAGGACGTCGTGCTCGCCATGGCGCGCCTGCTCGCGGGTTACGAACGCGGACACCCGGACGGGCCGAAGCTCGGCGCCGAGCGCGGGCTGGTCGCACTCATCACCGCCCTGTTCCACGACTCCGGCTACATCCGCGAGACGGGCGAGGCGGCGATCACGAACGGCGCGGTGTTCACGCGCAACCACGTGACGCGCAGCGCGCGCTACATCGCGAAGTACCTGCCGAACGCGGGACTCGGCGACTGGGTGCCGGTCGCGACGCGCATCGTCCACTTCACCGGCTACGAGGTGCCGCTCGACCTGCTGCGGGTCGCGGACCCGCGCGACCGGCTCGCGGGGCAGCTGCTCGGCACGGCCGACATGCTCGCGCAGATGGCGGACCGCTGCTACCTCGAGAAGTGCCGCGACCGGCTGTACGCGGAGTTCGTGCTCGGCGACGTCGCAGTGCACGCCGGCAGCGAGGGCGTGAAGGTCCTCTACGGCTCGGGACTCGACCTGCTGCGCCAGACGCCGAAGTTCATTGCCTCGACCATCGACAACCGGCTCGGCACGGCGTTCGGCCATGCGTACCGCCACGTCGAGCCGCTGTACGGCGGCGACAACCCGTACATGAACGCGATCCGCCAGAACGTCCAGTTCCTCGGGCAGCTCACGCGCGGCAGCCGCTGGCCGATGCTGCGCCGCAACCCGCCGGTGTTCACCGTGGATACGAACGCCATGGATGGCGTGCGCACGCTGCTCGTGCGGCACCTCGAGGAAGTCTACGGCGCGCCGAAAGCGGCGGTCAGCGGCGACTTGAGGCGCGCCCAGCGCGAGCGCATGCGCGGCGGCGCGTCCACGTCGAGCAGGTAGCGCTCGCGGATCGACGGCAGGCGCGCGAGGATCGCGGCCTCGCCTTCGACGCCCCCGGTCGCGATCGCCTCGGCGAGCAGCCGCGCGCTCATGCGCGCGAGCGCAGGCTGCGGCGACCGGCGCGTAGGAAATGTGCCAGGGCTCGGGCTGCACGCCGCGGCCGCGGCGCGTGTACGGGCGGTAGAAGCCGAAGCGCCGCATGTTGGCGCCGAGCCAGGCCGAGAGCGCCGCGAACGGGCCGCCACGGCGATATTCCCCGACCTCCAGCTTCGGCGCGTAGCCGCGCGCGATGACGTTCGCCGTCCGCGACGTCGATGTCGCTGCCCCAGTGATGCCGGCTTGCGCCGGGCAGCGCGGACCAGAGCAGGATGGTCTCGACGCGGACCCCGTCGTCGAGGGCCGTTATGTCCACCGGCCTGCCCCTGCGGTCCAGCGCGGGCCGCTCGCCCCGGAACTTGGCGTTCCAGATCGCGCGCTGGCGCTCGAAGTCGCGAAACGAGGAGACCGGCACGAGATCGAAGCCCGCGCGCGCCGCCGCCTCGCGCATCGCGAGGAATGGCCCGACGGCCGCCGCGTGCAGCGTGCAGCGCGGCGCCTCGAGCGCGACCAGGTGGCCCCGGTCCCGGCCTGTCAGCTGCTTCCCGTTCAAGCGGCGTATGATGAAGGCTTCCCCGGGGGCCGCCAAGAGACCATGTCCGCATTCCTCGACCGGTACTGGCACGCTGCTGGCGCTGGGCTTCGTCATCGCCATCTGCGGTGTCATGGCCTGGCGCCACCAGCGGCGCTTCGCCGCCCCGCTCGCGGACATCCTGAAATCGGTCGAACGGCTCTCCGGCGGCGACTGGGCGACCCACGTCGAGGTGCCGCCGGGCCGCATCGGGCGGGCGCTCGGCACCGCCCTCGAGCGGCTCCGGATCAACCTCTCGAACCACGCGGCGACCGGCCGGGCGCTCGACATCATGCTGGACAGCATGAACGACGCGGTGTTCGTGACTTCCCCCGACGGCCTCATCAAGCGCGTGAACCTCGCCGCCACGCAGATGCTCGGCTGGTCGCAGATGCAGCTGCTCGGCCGGGAACTCGCCTACGTGATCTCGGACCAGGACCGCCCGGCCTTCAACATCGAGCAGGCGACCAACGAGGTGCTCGAGCTCACGATCCGCACGCAGGCGGGCCAGACCATCCCGGTGTCGCTGTCCGGCTCCGTGATGTCCGCGGAGGACCCGCGCTTCCAGGGCTGCATCTTCGTCGCGCGCAACATCACCGAGCGCAAGCGCGCCGAGCGACGCATCCGCTACCTCGCGCGCTACGACACGCTCACCAAGATGCCGAACCGCCTGCAGTTCCAGCATTCGCTGCAGCAGGCGATCGCGCGCAACCGCCGCGCCGGCCGCGAGCTCGCGCTCGTCTACCTCGACCTCGACCGCTTCAAGGAGGTCAACGACACCTTCGGCCACGCGGCGGGCGACCGGGCGCTCGAGATCCTCTCCGAGCGCATGAACAAGAACCTGCCGCGCGACACGATGCTCGGCCGCCTCGCGGGCGATGAATTTGCCCTGTTCATCGAGAATCTCCCCGCGGCGACCGACAACCGGCCGGCGGTCGGCGCGCTCGCCCGGGAACTGCTCGACGAGCTGGGCCGCCCGTTCCACCTCGGCCAGCACGAGCTCTACGTGACCGGCAGCGCCGGGATCGCGATGTGCCCGCGCGACGCCGACAACGTCGTGGACCTGATCCGCGACGCGGACGCCGCCATGTACTACTCGAAGCAGAACGGCGGCAACAGCCACAGCTTCTTCACGCCGGAGATGAGCGCGGCAGCGGTCGAGCGGCTGATGCTGAAGGCGAAGCTGCGCCGCGCCGTCGAGCGCGACGAGCTCGTGATCATGTACCAGCCCAAGGTGGACCTGCGCGACGGGCGCGTGGTCGGCGGCGAGGCGCTGATCCGCTGGCGCCTGCCGGGACACGGCGACATCGCGCCCGCCCAGTTCATCCCGCTCGCCGAGGAGTCGAACCTGATCCAGGAGATCGGCGAGTGGGTGCTGAAGCGCGTGGTGCGCGACTACCGCATCTGGCAGGAACAGGTGCCGAAGCCCGGCCGCATCTCGATCAACCTGTCGCTGAAGCAGCTCCGGCAGGCGGAGTTCCTGACGCGCTACCGCTCCGTGTTCGACGACGCCGGTGTCGCGCCCTCGAACTTCGAGCTGGAGATCACCGAGACCACCCTGATGACGGAAGCCGGCCGCATGGTCCGGCTGCTCGACGAACTGCACGCGATGGGCCTGCACCTGTCGATCGACGACTTCGGCACCGGCTACTCGTCGCTGTCCGCGCTGCAGCAGTTCCCGGTCGGCACGCTCAAGATCGACCAGTCGTTCGTGCGCCACGCGACGGTTTCGCGCGAGGACGCGACGCTGGTGCGCACGATCATCGAGATGGGCAAGAACCTCGACCTCAAGGTCGTGGCCGAGGGCATCGAGACGCAGCAGCAGCTCGATTTCCTGCGCAGCCGCGACTGCCACTACGGCCAGGGGCGGCTGTTCGGCGAGCCGATGTCGGCCGAGGACTTCCTGCAGCTCCTGCTCGCGCAGGCCCGGGGCGAGCCGGGCTACGGGAGGATGTTCGCGGAGGCCTGAGAAGGGGTCGCACCCCTTAACGCGACAGCGGATGCCTCGCACGAATCCAAGGGGTGCGACCCCTTCATTTCGGTTCCGCCTCGAGCGCCGCGAACACCTTCGCCGCAGCCTCGTTCGCGGCGCGCCGCAAAGGCAACGTCCCAGCGCTTCCACCACCGTCGCCTGCCGGTTCTCGGCCGCGCTTTCGCTCGCGGACGCCGTGAAGGCCGCGAGCACGCGCCGGTCCGAGGCCCGGCCGAGCGTCACGGCCAGCGACACCTGCGCGACCGGCAGCCCGCCCGCCGTGTAGTCCGCCTCGAAGCGGCGGACCTCGACGACCAGCGTGTGCGAGGCACGGAAGCGGCCGAGGTTGCCCTGCACCGAGCGCAGCCGGCCGGAATCCTGGAAGGCCTCGATCAGCGCGGACTCGACCAGCACCGGCAGGCGATCCGCCCAGCGCGCGCCGGCGAGGTGGTCGAGGCGCTGGCCCGGCCAGCGGCCCGCGATTCCCGCCCCGTCGAGGCCCGGCGCCGCCCCCGCGACGACGACCTTGAGGTCGACGGGCAGCGCGGCGCCCGCGGCAAGCACCGGCGCGTCGACGCGGTAGATGAGCGGCGGCGGCAGCTGCTCGTTGAGCCCGCCGAAGCAGCCGGCCGCGAGCGCGGCCACCGCCGCGATGACATGCGATTCTCATGGCGGTATCTCCACGCCGGCCGGGGCCGGGCGGTAGATCAGGCGCGAGGGATCCTGCTCGAGGCTCCTCGAGTCAGCGTGTCGAAGCTGCGCACGGCGTCGCGGGTCTCGCGCATGAGCTGCTCGAACTCGGCGAGGCCCTGCCTCCGCGAAGCGGTCGACGTTGTCCTCGTTCTCGGCCACCAGCCGGTCGAGCCGCGTGGCGGTGGACAGCGATCGTGTCGGCGACGTCGCGCAGGCGGGCCGCGGCCGCCTTGACGTCCTCGCCGCCGGTACCGCTCAGCTCGCCGAGTCCCTGCATCGTCGTCTGCATCTCGTTCGCGGCTTCCTTGAGGTCGCTGAACATCACGCGCGCATCGGCGACGGCGGCCGGCAGGTCCTCGCTCGCGCGCTCCGCGTGGCCGAGCGCCGCGGAAATGGACGCGATGTTCTGGTCCGACAGCAGCGAGTTGATGCGGTCGAGCGCCTCGCCGGCCTTCGCGACCACGTCCGGCAGGCTCGCTGACGAGCACGTCGAACTGGGACTGCTCGGACGGGATCACCGGGAACTTGAGGCTCTCCACGGCGGCGCGCGGCGCGAGCCCGGGCGTGCGCGGGCTGCAGGTTGATCGAACAGGAGCCCGGTCACGCCCTGCAGCGACAGGCGCGCGACGGTGTTCGCCTCGATCGGCGTGGCCTCCTGGATGTCGGCGACGACGCGCACGCGGCCGCGGGTCGCGCGGGTCGATGCCGATGCGCGTCACGCGCCCGACCGCGACGCCGAGGTAACGCACGGTGCTGCCCTCGGACAGCCCGGAGACGCTGCCGTCGAAGTAGATCTCGTAGCGCCGCACGGCCTGCGCCGTCCCCGGTGTCGGAGTACCAGAGCACGAAGCCCGCGGCCATGGCGAGCACGAGCAGCACGAAGGCGCCGACCGCGACGTAGTTCGCTTCCCTATCCATCGGTACCTGCCTCGCCACGCAGCGCGCGACCACGCTCGCCGTGGAAGTATTCGCGGATCCAGGGATGTTCGCTGTTCACGATCTCCTCGAGCGGTCCCGACGATCATGCGCCCGTCCACGATCACGCCGACCCGGTTGCAGACCCTGAAGATGGTATCCAGATCGTGCGTAATCATCACCACCGTCAGCCCCAGGCTCTGCTGGAGCTCGAGCACCAGGCGCGTCGAAGGCCGCGGCCGAGATCGGGTCGAGGCCCGAAGTCGGCTCGTCGAGGAACAGGATCGCGGGGTCGAGGGCGAGCGCGCGGGCGAGCGCGACGCGCTTGGTCATGCCGCCGGACAGCTGCGGCCGGATACTTGGCCGCGGCGTCCGCGGCGAGCCCGACCATCCGGATGCGCAGCAGGGCGAGCTCGCTGGCGAGCTCCTCCGGCGACCGGGAAGTGCTCCGCGGATCGGCAGCTCGACGTTCTGCGCGACCGTGAGCGACGAGAACAGCGCCCCGCGCTGGAACATGACGCCGTAGCGGCGCTTCACGGCGCGCAGCGCGCGCTCCGGCTGGCGCGTGACCTCGTCGCCCTCGATGCGCACCGTGCCCGCCGCCGGCTTCTGCAGCCCGAGCATCGTGCGCAGCAGCACCGACTTGCCGCTGCCCGAGCCGCCGACGATGCCGAAGACCTCGCCCGCGCGGACGTCGAGGTCGAGGCCGTCGTGCACGACCTGGCGTGCCGAAGCGGTTGACGATGCCGCGGACCTCGATCACTGCGGCCATCAGATGTCGAGCTCCATGAAGATCACGGCGAACACCGCGTCCGCGAGGATCACCAGGAAGATCGACTGCACGACGGCGACGGTCGTGAGCCGGCCGAGCTCGCGCGACGAGGTGCGCACCTGCATGCCGCGCAGCGTCCCGACGAGCGCGATCAGCACCGCGAACACCGGCGCCTTGATGATGCCGACCCAGAACGTCGTACTGCGCGATCGCGCCCTGCACGCGCTCGACGTACTGGCTGAACGGGATGTCGACGAGGTACCAGGACAGCAGCGCACCGCCCGCGAGGCCCATGGCGTCGGCGACCACCGTGAGCGCCGGCAGCGCGATGACGAGCCCGAGGATGCGCGGCAGCACCAGCACCTCGACCGGGTCCATGCCCATGGCGCGCAGGGCATCGACCTCGTCGTTCAGCTTCATCGCGCCGATCTCGGCGGCGAAGGCGCTGCCCGAACGGCCGGCGACGATGATCGCGGTCAGCAGCACGCCGAGCTCGCGCAGCACGGACACGGTGACCAGGTCGACGACGAAGATCTCGCCGCCGAACTGCCGCAGCTGCTGCGCGCCGATGTAGGCGACGATCACCGCGATCAGGAAGGCGATCAGCGAGACGATCGGCACGGCGGTCAGGCCCGTCTCGTACACGTGGCGCGCGACGGAAGGCAGCCGCAGGCGCTTGAGGCTGGCCGCCGCCGCGGCCGAAGCCCAGGGTGACGACGCCGACGAAGCCGAGCGCATCCAGCGCGCTCTCCTTGCGCCAGCACGGTCGCGCGGCCGACGCCATGCAGGGTGCCGGAGACCAGCGGACAGCGGCTCGTCGTCGGACGCGGGCGGCGTCCGCTCGTCGGCCAGGGTGCGGTCGATGAAGTCCAGCAGGTCCGGGACGCCCGGGCAGCCAGGCGACGCCGGCACCGGCGGCCCGCAGCCGGCGTCTCGAGTCGCGCGCAGGAGCCAGGCGCCGGTGAGGTCGAGCGCCTCGATGCCGGCGGCGTCGAGCACGAACTCGCCGGCGTCCCGCGGCTGGAGCGCCTCCAGGCCCGGCCCGAGCGCCGCGGCCTCCGCCACCGTCCAGCGGCCGTGCAGCCGCACGCGGCCGCTCGCCTTCGTCGATCTCGAACGGCATGCCCTCTCCCGGACGCTGCGAGCGATGCTAGCAGGTGATAATGCGCGGCGGAGGCGGCCCCCTGGAAAACAGCGTTCTGGAAGACGTCCTGCTGCTGCTCATGGCGACGCTCGCCGTCGTCGTGGGCCTGCGACGCCTGCGCCTGCCGGCGATCCTCGCCTTCCTGCTGGTCGGCATGGTGGTCGGCCCGCACGCGCTCGGCTGGGTCGAGTCGACCGAGACCACCGAGACGCTCGCCGAGTTCGGCGTGGTGTTCCTGCTGTTCGCGCTCGGCCTCGAGTTCTCGCTGCCGCGCCTGATCGCGATGCGCGGCGAGGTGTTCACGCTCGGCGGACTGCAGGTGCTCGGCACGACGACCGTCGCCGCCGCCGTCGGCTGGGCGCTCGGGCTCGCGCCGCCGATCGCGATCCTGCTCGGCGGCGCGGTCGCGATGTCCTCGACCGCGATCGTGCTGCGCCAGCTCACCGAGCAGGACGAGCTCAACCGGACGCACGGGCGGCTCGCCTTCGGCGTGCTGCTGTTCCAGGACCTGGCGATCGTGCCCTTCCTCGCGCTCGCGGGCGTGCTCGGCGCGCCGCAGGAGTCCTACACCACGCTCGAGATCACGCTCGCGCTCGGCAAGGCGGCGGTCGCGCTGCTCATCGTGCTCGCCTCGGGGCGCTGGCTGCTCCGCCCGCTGTTCCACGAGATCGCCACGAGCAACTCGCCGGAGCTGTTCACGTTCGCCGTGCTGTTCGTCGCGATCGGCGCGTCCTGGGCGACGCACGCCGCCGGACTGTCCTTCGCGCTGGGCGCGTTCCTCGCGGGGATGATGCTGGCGGAGACGGAGTACCGCTACCAGGTCGAGGCCGGGATCCGGCCGTTCCGCGACACGCTGCTCGGGCTCTTCTTCGTGACCATCGGCATGAAACTCGACGTGCCGGAGCTGCTCGCCCACCTGCCCGTGGTGCTCGCACTGCTGGCAGGACTGCTGGTGGTCAAGGCGACGATCGTGATGCTGGCGGCGCGGCCGTTCGCGGGCCAGTGGTTCAAGGCGCTGCGCACGGGGCTCGTGCTGTCGCCGGGCGGCGAGTTCGGCTTCGCGCTGATCGCGCTGCTGCTCGACAACCGGCTCATCGGCGCGGCGTTCACGCAGCCGCTGCTGGCCGCGATCACGCTCAGCATGCTGATCGCGCCCATCCTGATCCGGCACAACAAGCTCATCGCACGCACGCGTCCTCGGCCAGAGCGGGCCCGCGGCTTCCGGGCTCGAGCGGCTCGAAGCCGCGAACCAGGCGCTGGCGCGGCGCGAGCACGTGATCCTCTGCGGCTACGGCCGGGTCGGGCAGAACGTCGCGCGCGTGCTGGAGACGGAGGGCTTCGAGTTCCTCGCCATGGACCTCGACCCGGTGCGCGTGCGCGCGGCGCTCGCCGCCGGGCGATGCCGTGATCTACGGCGACGCCGCGGACGAAGGCGTGCTGAAGTCCGCGGGCCTCGACCGCGCGAACGCCGTGGTCGTGACCTTCTCGGACACGGCCCGATCGCTCGCGATCGTGCGCGCCATACGGCGCAGCCGGAACGAACTGCCGATCCTGGTGCGGGCCACGGATGACACGCACCTCGAGGAGCTGCTCGCCGCCGGCGCCACCGAGGTGGTGCCGGAAACGCTGGAGGCGGCGTTGACGCTCGTCTCGAACGCGCTGCACATGCTGCAGGTGCCGCCCTCGCGCGTGATCAGGGCGGTCGGCGAGATCCGCCGCCAGCGCTACAAGACGCTGCGCTCGGTGATCCGCCGCGACGCGGCCGGGCCCTCGGACGAGCCGGACAGCTTCCGGGAGGAACTGCACACGGTCGTGCTGCCGCCGGGCGCGTGGTCGATCGGCCGCACCATCCAGGAGATCCACAACCGCGGCGCGGAGGTGTCATTCACCGCCGTGCGGCGCGACGGCATCGTCGGCCGCGATCCCGACCCGGAAATGAAGCTGCGCGAGGGCGACGTCGTCGTGCTGTTCGGCACGCCCGAGGCCCAGGAGCACGCCGAGGCGGTCCTGCTCGCCGGCTAGAGGCGCGCTCCGATACTGCTGCGGCGCACGCGAGGTGGCGGGGTCCTCGCGAGCAAACCCTTGAAGTTCCGGCAGGGTTTGCGAGCGAGGAACCCCGCCGGATCCCGCGTGCGCCGCGGAAGAAAGGGGTGCGTCCCCTCTTACTGGAAGTCGAGGTCGACGCTGCCGGAGCCGGTGTCGATGACGCCGCGTGCGCTGCCGTCCTTCATGCGCACGGTGGTGACGTCGTCGGACTCGCGGATGCTGGCGCCCGGCGCGTTGACGTTCGACGTCGCCGCTGCCGGTGTCGATGCGAAGCTCCAGCGAGGGCTGGGCCGACGAGCGCAGGCTCACGTCGCCGGATCCGGTGTCGATGCCGACGTGCTCGAGCGCCGAAAGGTCGCCCTCGATGCTGACGCTGCCGGAACCCGTGTCGATGTCGAGGCTGCGCACGTCCGTGAGGCCCCGCCCCTTCACCGAACCCGAGCCCGTGTCGGCGTGAAACGCCCCGGCGAAGTCCTCGACGTCGACCCCGCCCGAGCCGGTGTCGGCGGAAACGCTGCCCTTGCCCCGCGCGACCTTGACCGAGCCGGAGCCGGTGTCGGCCGAGATCTCGCATTCGCAGTCGGTGATTTTCACCGAGCCGCTGCCGGTGTCGGCGATCACGCGCCCGCGATGGCCGCTGACGATGACCTCGCCGCTGCCGTTGTCGAGCTCGACCTCGCCCTCACCGCCCGTGGAACTCAGCAGGCCGCTGCCGCCGTCGAGGCGCAGCGTGCCCGAATAGCCCTGGGCGATGGCGTCGCCGAAGGTGTTCTCGACGTCGAGCTTCGCCCCGGCGGGCGCGCGGATCAGCAGGTCGATGCGCACCGCCGGGCGCTTCGCCCGGCTTGCCGACCAGCCGGATGCGCTCGCCGAGGTGCTCGACGTAGCTCACCGACCACCAGCCGTCGGCGCCGCGTTCCGAATAGACCTTCGGGAAGTGCGCGCGCGGCAGGCGCACGTCCAGGCGCGAGCCCGGGCCGACATCCGAAGTGCGGAACTCGACCAGCCCGATGAGGCGATCGGCCTCGGCCTGCGACTGCGCCTCGATGGTCGTCGTCGCCGTGACGTGGATGCCGGGCGTCGTGCCGCGTTCCACGCGCACGGTGCCCATCAGGTTGCGCACGGTCAGGCCCGCGTTCGACTCGGGCTTGAATTGCCAGGCGCGCGTCGCCGTCGCACTCGCGGCCAGGGCGGGGAGGCTTGCCGCAAGCAACGCGAGTGCGGCGGCGACGCGGGAATACATCTGCATCGATCGATCTCCGTCAGGTTGGACCAGGGCTCAGCTCGTCTCGTCGCGGTAGCGGCGGACCCACATGGCACCGGCGAGCAGCAGCGCGGCGGCGACCACGCCGAGCCAGAGGTCGGGTGCCGCGTAGAACTCGCGCAGGCCGCCGATGAGGTCCACGTTGCCGATCTTCTCGATGTCGCCGCTCGCCCGGCCCGCCCTCGGCGCGCGCGCCGAGCAGGCTGTAGAGGCCGAACAGGCGGTCGGTGATGAAGTCACCGACGTACTCCGAGCCGACGACCGCGCGCTCGCCCACCCACAGTCCCACCGGCGGCAGCACCGCCCAGAGGAAGGGGCCGCGCGGCGCCCAGGCCGAGGCCAGCATCAGGTAACCGATGATCGGCGCGTACCAGAGAATCGCGGTCACGCACCACAGGAACGCGATGCCGAAGCCGCCGAACAGCGCCTCGGGCTGCCACATCAGGCTGCCCTGCAACCCGCTGAGCGCGAGCCGCGCGGAGCCGCCCGCCGCGACCAGCAGCTGCGCCACCAGCGAGGCCGCGAGCGCAACGAGCGGAATCAGGATCGCCGCGACCGCGAACTTCGACAGCACGGTCTCGGCGTCGGAGATCGGCAGCGACTTCCAGAACAGCACGGAACGGTCGCGCCGGTCCGAGTACAGCGAATCGAGCGCGTAGAAGAACGCGACGATGCCCAGCACCATGTCCATGACGAGCGCGAGGCCCGCGTAGACCAGCACGAGCAGCTTCACCTGCAGTTCGTGCGGGGCCTGGCCGAACATGGCGTCGTCGTGCATCTCGCCGATCGGGCCGAGGTGGACCTTCCCGGTCAGGACCAGGACCAGGAGGCAGCCGATCACGATCGCCGGGGCGACCCAGATCGCCTTGTGCTCCCAGACCTCGCGGCGGACCAGCCACAGGAAACGGTTCATGCGCGTGCTCCCTGGATCACGGCGACGAACAGGTCGGCAACCGAGGGCACGCCCACTTCGCCGAGGCGCTCGAGCTCCGCACGGTCGACGCCGCGGAACAGCATGTGCGTGCGGCCGAGGCCCTGGCGCTCGGCGATCGGCTGGTGGGTGCGCGCGACGGCGAGGTGTTCGGGCCGGACCGACACCTGCGCGTACTGCTCCTGCACTTCGTCCATCGCCGCGTCGAGCACAATGCGCCCGCGATCGATGAACAGGAGGTCCGTCAGGATGTGCTCGACCTCCTCGACCTGGTGTGTCGTGACGAGGATGGTGCGCTGTTCGTCGAAATACTCGTTGAGCAGCGTCTCGTAGAACTGCTTGCGCATCAGGATGTCGAGGCCGAGCGTCGGCTCGTCGAGGACCAGCAGCTTCGCGTCGATCGCCATGACCAGCGCGAGGTGAAGCTGCGTGACCATGCCCTTCGACAGTTCCTTGACGCGGCTGGTCTTGCGCACGTCGCTGCGCGACAGGAACTGCTCGCAGACTTCGCGCCGGAACCGCGGGTGGGTCGCCGCGACGAAGTCGATCAGCTGGCTGACGCGGATCCAGCGCGGCAGCACCGCGACGTCGGCGATGAAGCAGACGTCCTGCATCAGGCGGTGCCGCTGCCGGTACGGGTCGAGGCCGAGCACCGAGAGTTCGCCCTCGATGCGGGTGAGGCCGAGCATGGCCTTGAGCGCCGTCGTCTTGCCGGCGCCGTTCGGGCCGATGAGGCCGACGATCCGCCCGGACTCGACGCGGAAGTTGACGTCGTCCAGTGCCCGCGTCGGGCCGAAGGTCTTGCCGAGCCCGCGTGCCACGATCAGCTCACTCACGCCTGCTCTCCTCGTCTTCGTCTGCGTCGTCTGCGGCGTCATTGCGCACGGCCGTCAGCGACGACGCCGGCGCGGGTGGAATACGGTCGAGCTTGTCCAGCAGTTCCTTCGGCTCGAAGCCGAGTCGCTGGATGCGGCTCGCGATCTTTGGCCACTCTTCCTCGAGGAACAGCTGGCGCTCGTCTTTCAGGAGGGCGCGCCGCGCGCCCTCGGTCACGAACATGCCGCGTCCGCGGCGCTTCTCGACGAGACTCTCGTCGACCAGCTGCTGGTAACCCTTCAGGACCGTGAGGGGATTCAGGCGGTACTCGGCCGCGACGCTGCGCACCGACGGCAGCGGGTCGCCGTCGTTCAGCACGCCCTCCAGGATCATCGCCACCACGCGGTCGCGCAGCTGGCGGTAGATCGGAAGGCTGTCGTTCCAGTTGGTGTCCATGGTTTTGCCGAAGTGAGCTAGCCCGCTACCAGACTACTTTAGCAGAGCACCTGGGGAGCCCTTGCGGGCTCCTCAGAACCCCGCGTTGATGGACGGCGTGGGCAGCAGCGCGGCCTGGTCGTCCTGGGCCACCATCTGCGCGACGCGCTTGGCAACCACCACGATCTCCGGCAGCTGCGCGGCCGCGAACTGGGTGGCGGCTTCGCGCTTCGCGACGACCATCACTTCCGGCAGCTGGGCCAGCGCGATCGCGCCGTCGAGCGCCGTCAGCTCGCCGACCTCGACCATGCCCTTGGGGGCCGCGGCCAGGTAGGCCTGGTCCATGACGAGGCCGCCGAACGAGACGATGGCAACCGCCGCCACTGCGCTGAAGGTCTTCCGGGTGTTCTCTGCAACCATCGTGAACATGACTTTGCTCCTCTTTCGTTTCGAACCCGATGTACTGATGTGCTCCTCTGGTGTTGTAGTTGACTATAACACCCACTCCAATGCAAGTGGTTTTTGCGAAAAGATTTCGGGTTGTCGGGCTTTCCGAGACTAATCAATAAGTTAGGAGCTAAAAAATCTTGCTCGGCATGCCTTGCGCAGCGCATTTCCGGCTATCCAGGCCGTTTTTTGCGCAGGAACCGAACACTTTTCCGCCTCCCCCGGCGTTCAAGAGAACCGCCCGCCCCTTCCGGGTAGAGTGGCCAGCGATGGGAGGGGGCGACGCCGACGCGCAATTGATGCTGCGTTACGCCGCGGGCGACGCGCGGGCATTCGATGAGCTCTATGCGGCCCATCGGCACGGCCTGTGGCGCTTCATCCGGCGTTCGGTGCAGAACGCGGCGGCGACGGATGACGTGTTCCAGGAATGCTGGTCGCGCGTCATCGCCCATCGCGAGAACTACCGGCCGGAGGCACGCTTCGCGACCTGGCTGTACCGCATCGCGCACAACTGCTGCATGGACCACTGGCGCAAGAGCGGCCGACGCGCGATGCGCGAGACGGCGGACGACGATGCCGTCGCCGCCGCGGCGGATGAGGCGAATCCGGATCCGCTCGCTTCGGCGCTCGAAGGCGAAGCGCGGCGAGCGGCTCGCGGCGGCGATCGAGCGGCTGCCGCAGGAACAGCGCGCCGCGTTCCTGCTGTACGTGGAGGGCGGGCTCAGCGTGGCCGAGATCGGCGAGACCACGGGCGTGAACCCGGAAACCGCGAAGAGCCGCCTGCGCTACGCCGTGGCACGGCTCAAGCAGGCGCTCGGCAGACGACGCACCGGACTGAAGGACATGGAACGACGCGACGAACAAGCACCCTTCCCGCGCGAACCGTGGCAACGGCTGCTCGAGAACCCGGCCGACGGGCCGCCGGAGACGACGGACGCGCGCATTCGCGCCGCACGCGCGACGCGACCTCGCGCCGCGCGGCCGGCGCTGGTGGCTGCCCGCCTCGCTCGCGGCGAGCTTCGTGCTCGCCGTCATGATCGTGCAATCGGAGTTCGGGACGATCCGCCGCGCGCCCATGACCGAGTCGGACCGCACGGGCGGCGAGGCGATGGAAGCGCGGATCATCGACCGCAATGAAGGGCCCGAAGCCCGCGAGGCGGGCGAAGTCGCCGGCTGCGGCGCCGGCGCGCAGCAAGTCGCCCGCGCGCAGGAGGCCGCACAGGACGACTACGGCTACCTCGATGACGAGACCGGCATCGGACGAAGCGGGTATCGGGCCGCGCGTCGGCGGGCCCGAGCACGAGCTGCGGGCGGCGAGCGAACTGCCCGGAGACCGCCGAGCGCGATCGACTGCCGCGGCCGCCGAAGCGCTGGAATCCGCGACCGTCGCCGGCGCCTGCCGCCGCTCCGGCGGCCGAGGCGAGCGCCGGCGACTCCGCCGACGCCCGGAAGCCTGGTACGCCGAAATCTGGAAGTTGCGCGCCGAGGGGCGAGACCGCGGAAGCCGAACGGCGAGCTCGAGCGCGCTGCGCGAAGCCTATCCGGGCTGGCTCGAGCAGCGGGCCGAGAACCTGAAGAAGGAAGAGCGGCGCTAGCGCCGTCACTCGGCGCTATTCGCGAGCAGGCGCTTCTTGCCTTCCTGCAGCTCGCGCTTCTGCGCGGCATCGACGCCGGGTAGCGCGGATCGATGCGACTCGAGCGTCTCGACCAGGATGCGCGCCACGGCCGCGCGCATGTAGTCCTTGTCGTCGGCCGGGATCGCGTACCAGGGCGCCTACGGGCGCGAGGTCGCGCGCAGCATCGTCCTCGTAGGCCGACTGGTAGTCGTCCCAGCGCGCGCGGTCGTCGAGGTCGCCGAGCCGGAACTTCCAGTTCTTCTCCGGGTCCTCGATGCGCTCGAGCAGGCGCTTCTTCTGCTCCTTGCGCGACACGTTCAGCCAGAACTTCACGACCACGGTGCCGTTGCGGGCCAGGTGCTGCTCGAACTCGCGGATCGACTCGAAGCGGCCCTCCCAGAAGCCCTTGCCGCCGGCGTCCGGGCAGGTTCTGCGCCGCGAGCGCCGCCGTCGTGGACGCGCACGACCAGGACTTCCTCGTAGTGGCTGCGGTTGAAGACGCCGATCTTGCCGCGCTCCGGCAGGCGCGCCGCGACGCGCTGCAGGAAGTCGTGCCGCAGCTCGAGCTCGCTCGGCCGCCCGAAGGCGTGCACGCGAAAGCCGGCCGGGTTCACGCCCGAGAACACCTTGCGGATCGTGCTGTCCTTGCCGGCCGCGTCCATCGCCTGGAACACGGCGAGCAGCGCGTGGCGCTCGTCGGCGAACAGCTTGCGCTGCAGCTCGTCGAGCCGCGCGACGCTCTCCTTCAGCTCCGCCTCGAGCTTCGTCTCCGAGCCGCTGCCTTTCGGCGGGTCGGTGTCGAAGTCGCGCGATCCGGAACCGCCGTCGTAGGGCACGCGGTGGCGCTTCGGGAAATCGATCATCGCGGCGCGTCCCCCGAGCCCCGGAGGCGCACGAACAGCCAGAGGCCCGCGCCGATGACCGCGAACACCGAGCCGCTCGAGATCGTCGGCAGCCAGCCCAGGCGGTCGATCATGAGCCCGATCAGCGGCGCAAGCAGGCTCGGAAGGTTGCCGCCGAGGTTCAGGACGCCGGACGCGCTCATGGTGTTCTCGCCGGTCGAGTAAGTGACCGCCACCCAGTAGGCCGTATCGGTGAACAGCACGAAGCCGAAGCAAAGCGAGAGCAGCGCGACCGCCATGTACGCATTGGTCGCGAAGGCGCCCGCCAGCATGAAACCCGCGACCAGCAGCATGCCGGTCATCGCCGTGACGCGGCAGCCGGTGCGCGCCCCGAAACGCCGGCAGAGGTGATCGCAGACCACGCCGCCGACGGCCGTCAGCACGGCCCCGCTGATGAACGGCAGCGCGTACAGGCCAGCCGCCCTCGAGCATCGAGAAGCCGCGCTCCTCGACGAGATAGATGAACAGCCACTGCGAGAACATGAAGAACACGTAGTTCATGCAGAAGTAGCTGGCCGCGAGGATGAGCACGTCGCGCTCGAGCAGCGCCTTGCGCCACGAGCCGGGCGCAGCGGCCTCCACCTTCGCGCGGCCGCGGTCGATGAAGGCGATCTCCTCGCGCGTGATCGCCGGGTGCTGCACGGGCAGGTCGCGCGCGTACCAGTACCACCAGATGCCGACGGCGACGCCGAAGGGCGCGAGGATGTAGCAGGCCTCGCGCCAGCCATAGGCGACGATCAGCGCCGTCACGATCGGCCCGAGCGCCGCCTGGCCGAGCGAAAGGCCCGAACTCGTCAGCGCGAGCGGCAGCGCCCAGCGGCCGGGCGGGAACCAGGCCTCCACGGTGCCGGCGGTCACCGGGAAGATCGGCGCCTGGGTCGCGCCGAGCAGCAGGCGCACCGACACGAGCGCGACCATCGCACCGGCCGCGGAGGCCGCCATCAGCCCCGGCGCGAAGCCGGTCAGCCAGGTCAGCACGCCCCAGGTGACGGTCAGGAAGCCGAGCGCGCGGCGCGTGCCGTAGCGCTGGCCGAAGATGCCGCCCGGGACCTGCAGCAGCGTGTAGCTGAGGCTGAAGCTGCCGAGGATCCAGCCGAGCTCGGCGGACGTGAAGCCGAACTCCGCGCGCAGGCTCGGCGCCGCCACCGAGATCACGTTGCGCAGGGCATAGTTCACGAAGCTCACCAGGAACAGCACGCGCGAGCACGCGCCAGCGAACCGGGATCCTGCGCATGCATGCGCCCTAGCTCCCCATCAGGTCGAGGCCGCGCCGCAAGGCACGGTCCCGTTTCAGGTCGGCGAGGATCCGCTGCGCCGCGTTGTGCCCGGGCGCGCCCGTGACGCCGCCGCCCGGGTGCGTGCCCGCCCCGCAGAGGTACAGCGCCGGCACCGGCGCGGCATAGCGCGCGTAAGCCCGGCACCGGGCGCATGAAGAAGAGCTGGTCGGGCCGCAGGTCGCCGTGGAAGATGTTGCCCTCGGTGATGCCGAAGGTGCTCTCGAGGTCCGCCGGCGTGTAGAGCCGCTGCGCGACCACCGAACGGCCGACCGCGGGCACGAAGCGCGCGATCTGGCGGATCAGCTGCGCCTCGAGGCGCTCGCGCTCGAGGCTCCAGTC
Organism: uncultured Gammaproteobacteria bacterium; assembly: GCA_963823415.1. GTDB lineage: Bacteria > Pseudomonadota > Gammaproteobacteria > Steroidobacterales > Steroidobacteraceae > SCUD01. Next base: position 114,078 of record CAWGLJ010000007.1, read on the forward strand.
GGAGCCCGACAGCGCGTACGGCAGGTACTGGATGAAGCAGGTCATCACGTGCCGGCCCGGCGTCGCGAGCGAGTCGTCGATGAGCGAGGGCACGAGGCAGTCGATCCACAGTTCCTCGGCGATGCGGCCGCGGCGCGCCTCGCCGTAGGCCGCCTGCGCGCCGTCGAGCCAGGGCACGAGCGTGAACTGCGCGCGCCGCAGCACGTCCGAGCCCGGCTCCTCGTTCGCGAGCCGCGGCTCCTCGGACAGCACCAGGTTGAACTTGCCGCAGGGGCCGTCCATCTTGATGCCCGCAACCCGCGCGCGGAATTCCGGGTCGAGCGCCGACTGCGGGACGAGCTTCAGGTAAGTGCGCTTCGGGTCGGCGTTCGACACCACGAGCCCGGCGTCGATCACGCGCCCGTCCGCGAGCACGACGCCGGTCGCGCGGCCGCCGGCGATGCGCACCTCGGCCACTTCGGCGCCGGTCACGAGCTCGACACCGGCGCCGCGGCAGGCCGCCGCCATCGCCGTCGTGATCGCGCCCATGCCGCCCATCACGTGGCCGACGAAACCCTGCTTCGACTCCGCGCCGCCGCCGAGCAGGTGGAACAGCAGGCCGAACAGCGTGCCCGGGTCGTAGGGCCCGCCGTGCTTGCCGTAGAGGCTGTTCGCGAGGATCAGTGACTTGAGGTGCGGCGAGGCGAGCGTGCGGTCGAGGAACTCGCCGAGGCTGCCGGTCGCGAACGCCAGCAGTTCCGGGATCTCGCGGTTGCTGAGGCCGCGGAACTTCAACGCGAGGCCGAGCAGGTCGGAAAGTCCCGCGAGGCCCTCGCGCTGCATGTCCGGCGGCGCCTGCATGAACAGCGGCTCGAGGTGGCGCGCGAGCCCCGCGAGCCGGCCCTCCATCGCCAGGAAGGCCTCGCAGTCCGCCGGCGCGAACCGCTCGAGCAGCGCCCGCATGCGCGCGTGGTCGCTCCACCAGGGGAGCACGACGCCGTCGGGCATCACCGCCTGCACCGTCGGCTCGGCGGCGACCATGCGCAGGCCATGCCGGTCGAGCGCGAGGTCGCGGATGACCTCGGGCCGCAGCATGCTCGCCATGTAGGACGCGGTGGAGACGCGGCAGCCGGGCGCCTTCGCCGCGTCGATCTCCTCGGTCACCGCGCAGCCGCCGAGAATCCCGCGGCGTTCGAGCACGACGACCGAGAGGCCCGCGCGCGCAAGATAGAACGCGGCGGTGAGGCCGTTGTGCCCGCCGCCGATCACGGCGACGTCATGGCGTTTCGCTGTCACGTGCGGGCAACCCTCACAGTGCAGGTCCCGGCACGATCGGCGACCCGTCGAAAAAGCGGCTGAGCCGGAAGCGCCGGAGCTGCTCCGGGTCCGCCGTCCCGCTCACCATGTCCGCAATCAGTTTACCGGCGCCGGGGCCGATGCCGAAACCGTGGCCGCTGAATCCGCTCGCGACATAGAAATCGCCGATCGAATCGACCGGCGCGATGAACGGCAGGACGTCCGGCGACGCCTCGATCATGCCGCCCCAGGCCTCGACGAATCCCGTGCCCGCGATCTGCGGCAGCCAGGCGTCGAGGGCGGCGCGCATTTCACGCAGTTCGCGGGCCACGGGCGCCGGGTTGAGCACGCGCTCGCGCTCGAACGGCGACTGCGCGTCCAGCGCCCAGCGCGAAGGCATCGCGAGCGCGCGGAAGAAGTCGCGGCCGAACGTGAAACGGATCGACTCGGGACTCGCCCGGAATGCCGGCAGGAACCTGAAGGCCTCGCGGAAACTCGCGGGGACCAGGGAATGCACGGAGGCGTGGCCGTGCGCGACGGTGTAGCCGCCGTCGGCGCGCCGGCGGATCGCGAGCGCCGGCGACCAGGCCTGGCCCTCGAGCAGCTTCGGCGCCGGCGCGAGCCGCGCGACCGTGTTGACGACCTGCAGCTGCGGCACGTGGATGCCGAGCGAACCGCAGAAGAGCCGCGTCCAGGCACCGGCGGCGCAGACGACGGCGCGCGTCGCGACGCGGCCGTGCTCGGTCACGACCGCCGAGACGCGGCCGGCCGCCGTCTCGATCCCGCGCACCGCGCAGCGGCTGACGACGTGCGCTCCCGCCCGCGCGGCGCCCCGGGCGATGGCGCGCCCCGCGCGCGAGGGCTCGGCCCGCCCGTCGCTCGGCGTGTAGAGCGCGCCCGCGAAGCGGCCGCCGGCGGCGGGGAAGATTTCCTTCAGCTCGCGGCCGTCGATGACGCGCGTATCCAGGCCGTGCTCGCGCGCGACCGCGAGCCACTCGGCGAGCCCGGCGAGCTCCGCTTCGTTCTCGGCGAGGTACAGCGTGCCGCCCTGGGTGAAGCCGACGTCCTCGCCGAGCCGCGCCGGCAGCTCCTTCCAGATCGCGAGGCTCTGCATCATGAGCGGCAGCTCGACCGGCGAGCGGCACTGCTGGCGCACCCAGCCCCAGTTGCGGCCCGACTGCTCGCCGGCGATGCGGCCCTTCTCGAACAGGGCGACCGAGACGCCGGCCTCGGCGAGGAAGTACGCGGCCGAGCTGCCGATGATGCCGCCGCCGATGATCGCGACGTCCGCGGCCTCGGGCAGCGGGTTGTCGGCGGCGTGGAAGGCGAACTCGTCGGTTTCGCCGGGATGGATCTGCGCCTCGCCGGTCACGGGAACCGGTCGCTGCGGTGGACGACGTTGCCGTCGAAGATCGTCATCTGGCAGGCGGCATCCTTGATCGCCGCAGTCGGCGCCGTATAGAAGTCGGTGTCCCACACCGCGACGTCGGCGCGCTTGCCGGGCTCGAGCGAGCCGGTGATGTCGTCCATGAAGGTCTGGTGCGCGGCCCAGATCGTGAAGGAGCGCAGCGCCGTGCGCGCATCGACGGCCTCCGCGCGTCCGAAGGGATCGCCGCCGTGCACGCCGAGCAGCGGCTCGCGCGCGATCGACGACCAGATCCCGTAGCGCGCGGGGAAAGGCGTCACGTCGAAGTCCGAGCCGCTCGCCCAGTGGATGCCCTTCCGCCGGTAGGTCGCGAACGGATTCAGCCGCAGGCTGCGCTCCGGGCCGAAAGTGCCGGCATAGATGTCGCCGATCCACCAGGTGAAGGATGGCGAGGGCTCGGGATAGCCCGCGTCGAAGTCCCGCTGCATCGCCGCCATTGCCTCGAGCGCGTGCTCGCCCGGGATGTTCGAGTGGATGATCGAGTGGCGCAGCCCGCGTACCGGATTGCGCGCGAGCGCGAGCGCGTAGGAGTCCACCACCCAGTCGATGGTGCGGTCGCCGATCGCGTGCGTGCCGACGTGCAGGCCGGCATCGTGGTAGAGCAGGATCAGCGCGCGGATGATCTCCGGGTCGAAGGCCGGGTAGCCGCGGTTGCCCGCGTCGGTGTCCGTGCGGTCGCGGTTCCAGTCCTGCCACATCCAGGCGGTGCGCGACGCGCCGCTGCCGTCGGCGAAGATCTTGATGCCGCCCGAGACGACGCGGCCGTCACCCGCTCCCGCGGCGGGCTTGCCGAACGGCGCGATGAGCGCGATGAGTTTCCGGGCATCCTCGAGGTTACGCGGGCTGTTCCAGAGCGCGAACACCCGCACCGTGAGCGCGCCGTCCGCGAGCACGTCGCGGTAAGCGTTCCAGGACTCGAGCGCGAGGTCCGGGTCGTAGAACAGGCTGCTGCCGATGCCGGGATCCTTCACGCCCGTCATGCATTCGCGGTTGAACTCGCGCGACAGGCCGGCCATCGCTTCGCGCATCTTCGCGGGGCCCGCCTCGGGGACGCGCCCGGCGACGAGCGTCATCGCGGATTCCTTGAGCACGCCGGTGGGATTGCCGTCCCCGTCGCGGTCGATTTCGCCGCCCGGCGGGTCGGGCGTGTCCTGCGTGATGCCGGCGAGCGCGAGCGCCGCCGAGTTCGCGACGCCGTAGTGGCCGGTCGTGTGCACGAGCCACGCGGGGTGGCCGCCGCTCACCGCGTCGAGGTCGGCGGCCGTGACCATGCGCCGCTCGGCGTACTTGCCCTCGTCCCAGCCGCGCCCGAGGATCCATTCGCCCGGCTGCAGCACGGCGGCGCGTTCGCCGACGCGCGCGACGAGTGTCCGCGATGCCCTTGACGTCCGGATAGCCGAGCGCGAGGTGCGTGAGCCGGACCAGCCCGCCGCCGGAGAAGTGTGCGTGCGCGTCGATGAGTCCCGGCGTCGCCGTGCGGCCCGCGAGGTCGATGCGCTCCGTGCGCGGGACCGGCGAGCCGCTCGATTTCCGCCGTCGTGCCGACCGCGAGGATGCGACCATCCCGGATCGCGATCGCTTCCGCGACCCGGTCCTGTGCATCGACGGTCAGGACGCGCCCGCCGACGAGGATCCGGTCGGCAGCCCCCTCCGCCCAGGCGCCCGTGGCCAAGCACCCCAGCGCCAACACCGCCGTCGCACGCAAACCCATGTCAGGTCCCTCCCCCGGTAGCATGCTAACGAAAATGCCAGCCCGCGCGCCGCATTCCGACCGCATCGCCTGGTTCGTGCTCGCGCTCGTCGCGCTCGCGAACTTCGGCAACTTCTACGTCTACGACTCGATCGGCCCGGTCGCGGATCTCCTGCAGCGCCAGCGCGGCTTCAGCGACACCGAGATCGGCTGGCTGAACGCGATCTACAGCCTGCCGAACGTGGTCCTGCTCCTGGTCGGCGGCTGGATGGTGGACCGCTTCGGCGCCGGCCGCATGATGGCGTTCACGGCCGCGCTCTGCTTCGCGGGTGCGCTCGTGACCGCGCTCGGCACCGGGTTCCCGGGAATGGCGGCCGGCCGCCTCCTGTTCGGGATCGGCGCGGAGACATTCAACGTCGCGACGCTCGCCGCCATCGTCCGCTTCTTCTCCGGTCGCCACCTCGCGCTCGCCATCGGCGCCTCGCTCGCGCTCGGCCGCGCTGGCGCATTCGCCGTGGACCTGTCGCCCACGTGGGCAGCCACCGCCTACGCCGGGGGCTGGCAGCCACCGCTGCTTGCTGGCAGCGACATTCGCCGGCCTGTCGCTCGCCGTGTCGCTCGTCTACCTGTGGATCGAGCACCGGCAGCCCGTCCATGCGGGTCACGACGCGACTGCGGCGCCGGCTCTCACCTGGCGCGGCATCTTCCGCCCCGGGTCCCAGTACTGGCTGCTGTTCGCGCTCTGCGTGCTCTGGTACGCGGTGATCTTCGCCTTCCGCAGCACGTTCTCGATCAAGTATTTCCAGCACGTGCACGGACTCGAGCTCGCGGCCGCAGGCGCGATCAACGGCGCCGTCTACCTCGCGGCGCTGTTCGCCACGCCCTTCTTCGGCTGGCTCACCGACCGGTTCGCGCGGCCGGCCCCGCTGCTCGCCTTCGGCGCCTTCCTCCTGCCGGTCGCGATCGCGACCATGAGCGTCGCCGCGATGCCGCTCTGGATCGGCACGGTGCTGATCGGCGTCAGCTACTCGCTCGTGCCGGCGGTCCTGTGGCCGCTCGCGTCGCGGCTGGTGCCGCCGAACCGGATCGGCTCGGCGCTCGCGCTGCTCTCGGTCGGGCTCAACCTCGGCATCGCGGGCGCCAATCTCGCGGCCGGCGCGCCTCAACGACCACTTCGGCGCGGGCGCGGCCAATCCCGGCGGGCTACGGGGCGATGATGGGCTTCTTCTTCGCCTGCGGAGCGCTCGGGTTCGCGTTCGCGCTGCTGCTGTGGCGCAGAACGAAGGGGACGCACCCCTTCATATTCGAAGCGGCGCGACACCGATCTGCCACTGTCAAATATGAAGGGGTGCGTCCCCTTCATGTTCGCGCTGCTACACTACGGCCCCTTTTCGGCCCCCGGAGCACCGCTTGAAGAAGCCCGCCACCGTCACCATCACCGGCGCCGCCGGCCAGATCGGCTACGCGCTCGCGTTCCGCGTCGCCTCCGGGCAGATGCTGGGCAACGACCGCCCGGTCAACCTGAACCTGCTCGAGATCACGCCCGCCCTGCCGTCGCTCGGCGGCGTCGTCATGGAACTCATGGACTGCGCCTTCCCGACGCTGAACCGCGTGGTCGCGACCGACGACGCGAAGGCCGCCTTCAAGGATTGCGACTACGCGATGCTGGTCGGCGCGCGCCCGCGCGGGCCCGGCATGGAGCGCAAGGACCTGCTGCTCGCGAACGCGCAGATCTTCTCGGCGCAAGGCAAGGCGCTCGACGCAAGCGCGAGCCGCGACGTGCGCGTGCTGGTCGTCGGCAACCCCGCCAATACGAACTCGCTGATCGCGGCCTCGAACGCGCCCGGCATCGCGCGCCGCAACTTCACGGCGATGATGCGGCTCGACCACAACCGCGCGCTCGGCCAGCTCGCCGCGAAGACCGGCAAGCACGTGAACGACATCCGCCGCATGATCGTCTGGGGCAACCACAGCGCGACGCAGCACCCGGACATCTCGCACTGCACCGTCGCCGGCAAGCCCGCGAAGTCGCTGGTGGAAACGAAGTGGTACCGCGAGGAGTTCATCCCGACCGTGCAGCAGCGCGGCGCGGCGGTGATCAAGGCGCGCGGCTCCTCCTCGGCCGCCTCCGCGGCCTCGGCCGCGATCGACCACATGCGCGACTGGGCGCTCGGCACGCCGGACGGGGACTGGGTCAGCATGGCCGTGCCCTCCGACGGCAGCTACGGCATCGGCGAGGGCGTCATCTATTCGTACCCGGTGACCTGCAAGGACGGGCAGTACACCGTCGTGCAGGGACTCGCGATCGACGAGTTCAGCCGCGAGCGCATGGACGCGACGCACCGCGAGCTGCTCGAGGAGCGTGACGGCGTGAAGGACCTGATCTGAGGAGTGCCCGCATGAATCACCCGCTTCGGACGGTCGCCGCGGCGATCTTCGCCTCCCTGCTCGCGGCCGCTCCGGCGCTCGCGCAGGAGAAGACCCAGAAGCCGCCGCTGCACGGCACGAACTGGATGGCGATCACGGGCAAGCCGCTCGCCGCGACCGCGGGCGCGCGCATGTTCGAGAAGGGCGGCAATGCCGTCGACGCGGCCTGCGCGATGCTCGCGGCGACCTCGACGATGTGGGACGTGCTGTCCTGGGGCGGCGAGACGCAGGCGCTCGTCTACAACCCGAAGACGCGGCAAGATCATCGCGATCAACGGGCTCGGCGTCGCGCCGACCGGCGCGACGCCCGAGTTCTTCCGGGGCAAGGGCCTCGCGGGCCCGCCCGAGGACGGACCGCTGTCCGCCGTGACGCCCGGCACGCCGGGCGCGCTCATCGTGATGCTCGCGGAGTTCGGCACGCTCTCGCTCGCCGACGTGCTCGCGCCGTCGATCGCGCTCGCCGACGGCTACGCGATCGACGCCGAGACCGCGGACCGCATCGAGCTCGAGAAGGACAAGCTCAAGCAGTGGCGCTACTCGAAGGCGGTGATGCTGCCGCACCTCGGCCAGGCGCGCGAGGCGCCGGTGGCCGGCGAGATCTTCCGCCAGGCCGAGCTCGCGGCGACGCTGCGCAAGCTCGTGGAAGCCGAGTCGAACGCGCTCAAGGCCGGCAAGTCGCGCAAGGAAGCGCTGCAGGCGGCCTACGACCGCTTCTACCGCGGCGACATCGCCGAGGAGTTCGTGCGCGGCGCGCGCGAGGAAGGCGCGCTGATCACGGCGAGCGACCTCGCGAACTGGCAGGTCAAGTTCGAGGAGCCGCGCCAGGCGAACTATCGCGGCATCGACGTCTACAAGCTGGACAGCTGGACCCAGGGCCCGGTGATGCTGCAGGCGCTCAACATCCTGGAGAACTTCGACCTGAAGTCGATGGGCTACAACAGCGGCAACTACATCCACACGGTCTACCAGGCGATGAACCTCGCCTTCGCCGACCGCGACTTCTATTACGGCGACCCGGCCTTCCCGCCCGAGCGAGCCGATGGCGGGCCTGCTCTCGGAGGACTACGCGAAGTCGCGCGCGGCGGCCATCTCGCCCGGCGCCGCCAACGATCCCGCGATCGGCCCCGGCGATCCGTATCCGTTCCAGGGCGGCACGAACCCGCACGCGGAGCTGCTGAAGAAGCGCGCGACCGCGGCCGCGCCGGTGTTCGACGCGGCGCGCTTCGCCGCGGCCACCGATCCCGTCACCGGCTCCTTCTATCGCGGCACGACTTCGGTCGTCGCCGTCGACAAGGAAGGCTGGCTCGTCTCGATGACGCCCTCGGGCGGCTGGCTGCCCGCCGTGATCGCCGGGCCGCACCGGCATCGGCATGAGCCAGCGCGCGCAGCAGTTCGTGATCGACCCGGCGGTGAACCCGTACAACGTGATCGAGCCCGGCAAGCGCCCGCGCGTGACGCTGACGCCGTCGCTGGCCTTCAAGGACGGCAAGCCCTGGCTCGCCTTCGCCGTGCAGGGCGGCGACACGCAGGACCAGAACCTGCTGCAGTTCTTCCTCGAACGTCGTCGAGTTCGGCATGACGCCGCAGCAGGCGGTCGAGGCGCCGAACATCACCAGCTGCCAGATGCGCGATTCCTTCTTCCCGCACGAGCGCTTCGCCGGCCGCATCACGCTCAACAACGCGATTCCCGACTGGGTGCGCCGCGACCTGAAGGCGCGCGGCTACGCAGGCCGAGTTCGCCTCGCGGACCTCCGGCCCGATCAACGCCATCCTGATCGACCACGCCCACGGCAGCTTCTGGGGCGGGTCGAGCAACCACGGCGAGGATTACGGCATCGCCTGGTGATCGGGCGTAGACTCCCGGCCACACCCCGCCACCAGGCGGGGACAACAATGAACCAGGGAGACACCAAGAAGATGAAGCGAATCGGCCTCGCGGCCGCGGTACTGGCGTGCATGTCGGTTCCTGCCGTCGCGCAGGAGCACTGGAGCGAGGGCCCGTGTGGGAATGCAGCGCGTACCGCTCGAACCCCGGGATGTACGACACCTACATGGAGTACGTGCGCACGCATGCCACGGTGATCAACGCGGAGGCCAAGAAGCAGGGGCTGATCGTCGACTACAAGACGTTCGTCAAGCCGCCCGCGGACCCCAATGACTGGGACTTCATGTCCTGCACCGCCTACGAGAGCTTCGCCAGGGCCCTCGACCACAACCAGGGCGACGAGGAGAAGTTCGACGCGATCGCGGCGAAGCACTGGGCCACGGCCGACCAGGACAAGCAGCAGGAACTCTCGAGCAAGCGCCTCGACATGCGCAAGTTCATCGGCGACGACCTACATGCGCGAAGTGAACCTGCGTCCGATCGGCTGAGCGGGTCCGGAAAGGATTCCATGCGAAAGCCGGCCTCGTGCCGGCTTTCGTTTGTGCGGCTACGATGGGCGCCGCCCCGCGAGCACCGAGGTCCCCGCGTGCGCGTCCACGCCCTCGCTCCTGACCCTGCTCGCATCGCCTGCGCGCCATTGCCGGCTCGCGCCGACACCGTGCTCACGGTGATGACCTTCAACACCTGGGGCGGCGGCGCCAACGAGGGCAAGCCGATCGACGAGACGGCGGCGGTGATCCGCGCGGCCGGCGCCGACATCGTCGGCATCCAGGAAACCCGGCAGGAAGCGCCGGCCTGCAGCGAGGAATCCTGCCCGCCGGCGAGCGAGAGCGTCGCCGCAAAGCTCGCGGCCGCGCTCGGGTTCCATTACTACGACCAGGCGAAGACGAATGACGCCCTGTGGGCGAACGCGATCCTCAGCCGCTACCCGATCGGCGCCGCGACGCCGAACGACCTCGGCGTCGCCATCGACGTGCCAGGGCGGCGCGTCTTCGCCTTCAACATCCACTTCACCGACTTTCCGTACCAGCCGTACCAGGTCTTCGGCATCCCGTACGGCGATGCGCCGTACCTCAAGAGCGGGGCCGAGGCCGTGCAGGCGGCCGCCAAAGCGCGCGGGACCGGCGTCGCGCTGCTGGTCGAGGACCTCAAGGCGGCCGAGGGAGCCGATGCGGCTTTCGTCTTCGGCGATTTCAACGAGCCGTCGCACCGCGACTGGACTGCGCGCTACGGCCGCGGCTGGCCGGCATCCGTTCGCGGTGGAGTTCCCGACCGCGCGCGCCGTCGAAGCGCAGGGATTCGTCGACGCGTACCGTACCGCGCACCCGGACGAGGTGGCGAAGCCCGGCTACACCTGGGAAGCGATCGCACGCCCCGCCGACGTGCAAGTCCACCACGACCGTATCGACTACGTCTTTGCGCGCGGCGCCGGGCTCGCCGTGGAGCAGGTGCGGATCTTCGGCGAGAAGTCGCCGGAAGCGGACGTCGTGGTGACGCCCTGGCCCTCGGACCACCGCGCGGTCGCCGCGACGGTCCGCTTCAAATGAAGGGGTCGCACCCCTTCATATTCGTCATATGGTTCGAGCGAAGAAGTCCGTCCGCTTCGCAAATATGAAGGGGTGCGACCCCTTCATTGGCCTGCGCGGCGGCCGTGGCCTCGAGACCGGCGACATTGACGCCCGAGGCGAGCGCCGCCTTCAGTTCGTCCATGCTCGCGGCCTGCCCGGAGACCTTGACGGCGAAACGGTTGCCCGACGATCACGCTGTACTCGCCGCTGTTGCCCGTTTGAATCCCAGCGCTCGTGGACCATGCGGCCGTCGGCGCGGTAGTTGCGCTCGTAGCCGCCGTCCCACTGCTTCTCGCTCTCGACGTTCGCCCAGGACGCGAGCGCGAGCATCCCCTGGGCACCGCCCGTGTCGTTGATCTCGAGCCGGAGGTTGCGGCCGGCGCCGTCGCCGTAGTCGGCGTTCGCCTCGGACGACCTCGAAACCCATGGCGGCATTGCGCTCGGCGGACAGTCCCGTGCGCGGCAAGCCGCCGAGCGTCTCCGGCAGGTAAGCCCTTGAGCTGGTCGGCCGGCAGCGCGGCGACGCCGTGCCTTGCCGCCGACGGCGGCGCCGACCAGCGCGCCGATCGCGGCGGCCGAGGGCGCGCCCTGGTTCTGCTGCGCGGAAGCCTCGACCTGCTTGCCGGCCGTTCTCCATCTGCTTGGCCCACTCCTCGAGCGCGGCGCCGGTGCTGCCTTTCTCGAAGCCGCTGTCGTCGACCGTGATCCCCGATCCGCCGTGACCGCCGCCCCACATGCTGCGGCCCACGATGCCGCCGACGATCGCCCAGATGATCCAGGACAGGACGATCGCGACGATGATGGTCGACCGCCGTGTAGCCGGCGGCCCGGTCGGCGGGCGCCTTCATCGTGTGCGGCAGCCCGAGATAGAGCAGGTAGATGCTGTAGACCGCGGCCGCGAGCCCGATCAGCCAGCCGATCCAGGGCATCGAGCTGTCCGACGCCGCCGACCCAGGCGGCAGTCGCGGCGTAGGCCGCGGTCTTCAGGGCCTGCACGGAGTCCTTCTGCCCGCCGAAGGTCGGCGCGAGCGCGTTGATGATCAGCGACCAGAGGAAGATGCCGATCAGGCCGAGGACGTACATCAGCACCAGCCACTTGAGGCCCGTGGCCATGTCCACGCGGAACGTGCCGAGGAAGGTCGAGGTCCCGATCAGGGTGCTCTTCAGGAACATCGCGATCGGCCCGAGCGCCGACACGATCAGGATGTACTTCGTGTAGAGGCCCGACGTCGTCTCCGGCTCCGCGGCGATGACCGGCCATTCCGTCTTCGGCGTCAGCAGGATGTTCTTGACGCGCGCGATCGAGGTTGCTCATGGCGATTCCCTCCCCCGGCGCGCAGCATAGCGACAGCACGCGGCTTTTTGCAGTGCAAACACCCGACGGCCTAGGGTGCATCGCCTAATCCCGCATTCCATGCTGAAAGCGGTATAAGTACGGGAGCCCATGGTGCTCACGGCGCTCTGGTTGGTGCTGTTCGCGAGCCTCGTCCTGTGGCTCGCCTACCAGCGTGCAAGCCTCGCCAAGGCGACGGTCGCCCTCGGCGTGCTGCTCGTCTATTACACGCTGTTCGGCGAAGGCGCCTCCTGGTGGAAGGCGACCCTCTGGGCGCTCTACGTCCCGCACGTCCTGCTCAACATCCGCCCGCTCCGCCGCGCGCTGATCTCGAACCGGTTCCTGCTGATCTTCAGGCGCATGCTGCCGCCGATGTCGCCGGACCGAGCGCGAGGCGCTCGAGGCCGGCACGGTCTGGTGGGACGGCGAGCTGTTCACGGGCGGGCCCGGACTGGCAGAAGCTGCTCTCGGCGAAGGCGCCGGTGCTCTCGGCCGAGGAGCAGGCCTTCATCGACGGCCCCTGCGAAGAGCTGTGCCGGATGATCGACGACTTCGACATCACGCACCGGCGCGCCGACCTGCCGCCCGAAGTCTGGGACTTCATCAAGAAGAAGGGCTTCTGGGCGATGATCATCCCCCGGAAGTACGGCGGGCTCGGGTTCTCCGCCTACGCGCACTCGACGGTCGTGGTGAAGATCGCGAGCCGCTCGAGCACGGTCGCCTCGACCGTGGTCGTGCCGAATTCGCTCGGCCCGGCGGAGCTGCTGCTGCACTACGGCACGGAGGAGCAGAAGCAGCACTTCCTGCCGCGGCTCGCGCGCGGCGAGGAGATCCCCTGCTTCGGGCTCACCGGCCCGCGCGTCGGCTCGGACGCGGGCGCGATCCCGGACACCGGCATCGTCTGCCGCGGCATGTACCAGGGCCGCGAGACGATCGGCATCCGCCTCAACTTCTCCAAGCGCTACATCACGCTCGCGCCGATCGCGACGCTCATCGGCCTCGCCTTCCGCCTCTACGACCCGGACAAGCTCATGGGCGGCGACGAGACGGACCACGGCATCACCGTCGCGCTCGTGCCGCGCGACACGCCCGGCATCACGATCGGCCGGCGCCACTTCCCGCTGAACGGCCCGTTCCAGAACGGCCCGATCCTGGGCAAGGACGTGTTCGTGCCGCTCGACGCGATCATCGGCGGGCCGAAGATGGCGGGCCAGGGCTGGCGCATGCTGGTCGAGCAGCTCTCGGTCGGGCGCTGCATCTCGCTGCCCTCGATCGCGACCGGCGGCGCGAAGGGCGGCGTGTATTCGACCGGCGCCTACGCGCGCATCCGCCGCCAGTTCAACCTGCCGGTCGGCAAGTTCGAGGGCGTCGAGGCGGTGATCGCGCGCATGGCGGCGCGCACCTACATCATGGACGCGGCGCGCTCGGTGACGACCGGCGCGATCGACGGCGGCGAGAAGCCCTCGGTGCCGGCGGGCATCCTGAAGTACCACGTCACCGAGTTCGGCCGCATGATCGCGAACGACGCGATGGACGTGCAGGGCGGCAAGGGCATCATGCTCGGCCCGAAGAACTACATCGGCCGCGCCTACCAGATGGTGCCGGTCAGCATCACGGTCGAGGGCGCGAACATCCTGACGCGCAGCCTGATCATCTTCGGCCAGGGCGCGGTGCGCTGCCACCCGTTCGTGCTGAAGGAGATGAACGCCGCCCAGGACCCGGACCGCGAGCGGGGCCTGCGCGACTTCGACGTCGCGCTGTTCGGCCACATCCGCTTCACGATCTCGAACGCCGTGCGCTCGCTCTTCGGCGCGCTGACGCTCTCGCGCATCGTCACGGCGCCGATGGGCGGGCCGACCAGGCGCTTCTACGAGCACATCAACCGCTTCAGCGCCTCGTTCGCCTTCGCGACCGACGTCGCGATGCTCTCGCTCGGCGGCTACCTCAAGAAGAAGGAGAACCTGTCGGCGCGGCTCGGCGACGTGCTGTCGGCGATGTACCTCGCCTCGATGGTGCTGAAGCACTTCGAGAACCAGGGCCGGCCCGGCGGCCGACCTGCCGCTGGTCGAGTACGCCTGCCGCTCGCTGCTGTACCACGCGCAGGAGCAGCTGCACAGCTTCCTCCGGAACTTCCCGGTGCGCTGGCTCGCGGCCGTCATGCGGGTCGTGATCTTCCCGCGCGGCCTCACCTACTTCGCGCCGAGCGACCGCCTGAACCCGCAGATCGCCGACCTCGTCGATGAACCCGGGCGAGGCGCGCGAGCGGCTCTGCCACTACGTGTACCGCACGCTCGAGCCCGGCAACCACCTCGGCCTGGTGCAGCAGGCGATGGAGCTCGCGATCGCCGCCGAGCCGCTCGAGAAGAAGCTCCGCGTCGAGGGCGTGAAGACCGGGCGCGTCCAGGCGCTCGACCTGCCGGGCCAGATCCGGGAAGCGCTGGCGGCGGGCATCCTCACCGAGGCCGAGGCGGCGCAGCTGCGCGAGTACGACCGCAAGGTGATGGAGATCATCCACGTCGACGACTTCGAGTCGCACGAGCTGGCGGCCGGCGGCAGCGAGCCTGCAACCGACATCGACACTTTCCAGGTCGCTTAGGCGGCCGGGGCCGGAGGGGATCGCTGCTCGCTCGTTCCGCCGGACCTTAGTCGCTCGCTCGCAGCGATCCCCTCCGGCCCGCGAATCCCAGTTCGATCCGCATCGTCGAGTCCGTCACAGGCTCGCTGCCGCCAGCACTCGCACCGGGCGAGTGCTAGGTCAAGCTGCGACGCAGTTTGCAGAATCGCGGCGCGATTTAGGCCTCAACTGGCGCCATGGAGCTCCAGACCGTCTGCGACGTGCGCGAGTTCTTCCGCGATGCGCTCCAGGCCGCGCTCGATCGCCAGCACCTGCACGTCCAGGACCACACCGAGCACTACATCGTCAACCTGCTGGCGATGTTCTCGCACACGGACGCCCTCTTCGAGCCGGACGACGGCCGCTCGCAGCTGAAGCCGCTCGCGCTGCTGCTCGCCGACGCCGCCAGCACGACGGATGACCGCCAGCGCTTCCGCACGCTGCAGCGGCTCGGCGACGTCGCGCTGTTCGTCTCCGGCTTCCTGGCCGGCGGCTTCGCCCGCCGGCCGGTGGACGTCGACTACCACATCGCGATGGGCGGCCGCGCCTACGGCACGCTCGCGCAGGCACCCTGCCACGGCGCCGCAGCGCGTGCTCGCCTGCGTGTTCGCGGAACTGCAGGACAAGTTCCAGCCGCTCGTCGACGCGCTCAACGAGATCGGCGAAGGCGCGGCGAAGAACTCGCCGCGCGACCTGCTCCGGCTGTACGAGCTCTGGCACAAGACCGGCAGCCCGCGCGCGCATCGCCTCCTGCTCAGGCTCGGCATCCGCCCGGTCGCCGCCGGCGCGTTCGTGAATTGAAGCGCCACGGTCATGCAGGCCCTCGAGCGGCTCGAAGCGCTGCTGACCGGCATCTACGACCTCGATATCGGATGTCGCGTCGGCGACTTTCTCGTCACTGACCGCGCGCAGCTGCCCGGCGAGTGCCGCGACGCGCCCGGCGACGAGCAGCTGTTCGTGGCGGCCGAGGGCGACGAGCTGTGCATGTCGCTCTACCTCGATCCGGCGCTGCTCGAGCGACTCGACCGGCACGACCCGAGCGACGAGCCTCGACGCCGGGAACCTCGCCGACTGCTGGACCGCGCTCGAGGGGATCAGCCACTTCCTCTGCGTCGCCCACAACGCAGGCCACGACCGGCCGGTCTCGCGCCTCGCGCTCGAGATGCAGGCCGAGATCGACAAGTACGTCGCGTGCATCGCGCTCCTGCGCCGCCACTCAGCCGCGGCGCTTCCCGGCGGAGCTGCACGCGCTGCTGTTCCGCCGCACGCGCGTGGACCCGGTGCTCGCCGCCGGCCGCGAATCCCTCTACCGCCGTGCCAGCCGCCAGGCGGCACGCTTCTGCACCCGGCTCGAGCCGGGGTTGCGCGCCCTGTGCCGGCGGGACGACGGCGGCTGGCTCTCCGACCTCCGGCGGTTCTACCGCCTGAGCGACCTCGGCAAGCTGCGGCACATCGAGCAGGCCTGCGCCCTGCGTAGCGTCCTGAGCCCCCCTCGCCTGCGCTAAGATCCGCCGTCGCCCCGGGGAGCGGCAGCGTGACCACCAGCCTCATCTACGAAGTCGAGTGCCAGCTCGACCCGGACATCGTCGCCGACTACGACGCCTGGCTCCCGGGCCACGTGCGCGACGTGCTCGCCTGCCCGGGCTTCCAGGGCGCCAGCATCGAGGCGCCGGAAACGCCGCCCGGCGAGCGCCAGCGCCGGCGCGTCCGCTACCGCATCGAGAGCGCGGCGGCGCTCGACCACTATCTCGAGAACGACGCGACGCGCCTGCGAGGCGAGGCGGCGCAGCGATTCGGCAGCGCGCATGCAGTGCGAGCGGCGGGTGTTCAGGCCACGCGACGAGCTCGTGCCGGCCGCCCGGGAACCGGCGCGCTGCCTCAACTGCGGCACGGTCGTCCAGGGCCAGCACTGCGCGCAGTGCGGCCAGGCCAGCGACGTGCACGTGCTGTCGATGAAGGAGGTCGCGGGCGACGTCACGCACTCGCTGCTGCACCTCGACAGCCGCGTGTGGCGGACGCTCCGGCTGCTGGTGAGGAAGCCCGGCGAGCTGACGCGCGAGTTCATCGCCGGCCGGCACCAGATGTACATCCCGCCGTTCCGGCTTTACCTCGCCGTCAGCATCCTCTACTTCGCGCTGTCGGCGCTGCTGCCGGAATCCGGGCTGTTCGACCTCAGTGCAACGAGGCCCGGCGAGGACGTCGTCGCGCCGATCATCCTCGACGACGAAAGCAAGGGCGGCGCGAAGCCGGCGGCACAGGCGCCGGCCAGGCTGAAGGACGTGACCGGCGAGATACGCAAGGAGCTCGCCGCCGAGGGCGTCTCGCAGGAAGACATCGACAAGGCACTGAAGCAGGACAACAGCTGCAAGGTCAGCCTCTTCGGCGACACGCCCAATTCCACCGACTTCGAGCGGGCGCTCAGCCGTGCCTGCGACAACATCAAGCGCGACGGCGGCCGGCACTTCGCCGAACGATTCGCGGCGACCGCCCCGAAGCTGATGTTCCTGTTCCTGCCGCTCATGGCGGGGGTGGCGATGCTCTTCTACTGGCGGCCGCGGCGCCTGTACGCAGAGCACCTCGTGCTGTTCCTGCACAACCACGCCTTCACGTTCCTGCTGCTCGCCTTCACCGCGATCCTGAACGAGATCGCCGAACTCAAGTTCCCGCTGTACCGGCATCCTGAAGTTCGTCATGTTCCTGATGTGGTGCTGGCTGCCCTGGTACGTCTATCGCTCGATGCGCGTGGTGTACGCCAAGGGCCGCGTGCTGACGCTGCTGAAGTTCTTCGTGATGTCGACCATCTATTTCGTGATGCTCGGCATCACGATGATGGGCGGCCTGCTGTTACGACGATGTACGAACTGTCGTGAGCGACGCGCGGCGGATGATCCTGCACGTCGACATGGACGCTTTCTACGCGTCCGTCGAGCAGCACGACCGGCCGGAGCTCGCGGGCCAGCCCGTGGTCGTCGGGGGCTCGGGCGGGCGCGGCGTGGTCGCGGCCGCCAGCTACGAGGTGCGCCGCTTCGGCGTGCGTTCCGCGATGCCGATGCGGGAGGCGCTCCGGCGCTGCCCGCAGGCCGTCGTCGTGTCGCCGCGCTTCAAGCGCTACCGCGAGGTCTCCGTCGCAGGTGTTCGAGGTGTTCCGCGAGTTCACCGACCTGGTCGAGGGGCTCTCGCTGGACGAGGCGTTCCTCGACGTCACCGGCAGCACCGGGCTGTTCGGCAGCGGCGAGGACATGGCGCGCGAGATCAAGAAGCGCATCCACGAGCGCACGGGCCTCACCGCCTCCGTCGGCGTCTCGCACAACAAGCTGCTCGCGAAGCTCGGATCCGGGATGAACAAGCCGGACGGGCTCACCGTGATCCGTCCCGCGGACGTGCGCGCGACGCTCGACCCGATGCCGGTCGGGCGCCTGTTCGGCATCGGCCCCAAGACGGCGGCAGCGGCTCGAGGAACAGGGCATCTTCACGCTCGGCCAGCTGCGCGGCGCGCCGGAGTCGGTGCTCTGGCCGCTGCTGCGGCGCGAGACCCGCAAGTACCAGGACCGCGCGGCGGGCATCGACGAGCGGCCGGTCGTCTCCGACGCGCCGGAGAAGCAGATCAGCTCCGAGGAGACCTTCGACGTCGACATCCGCGACCACAAGGAGATGCAGGAGCGGCTCGCGCAGCTCGCCGACCGCACCACGGCGCGGCTTCGCGAGCGGCAGTACAAGGCCGGCATGGTGAGCATCAAGGTGCGGCGGCGCGACTTCGAGACCTTCACGCGCCAGCGCAGCTTCAACCCGCCGACGCAGGAGTCGCGGCTGATCGCGCAGGTCGCGGCCGACCTGCTCGACCACTGGCTCGCCGAGCAGCCGCGCGCGGCCGTACGCCTGCTAGGCGTCGGCGTCAGCGACTTCGAGCCCGAGCAGCAGCTCGACCTGTTCTCGACGCCCGAGATCCGCGAGGCGCGCGCGCTCGACGACGCCCTCGACCGCATCCACGGCCGCTTCGGCGACGTGGCCATCCACCGCGGCACGGACCGCTGAAGGGGCGTTGACGCCGATACCTTCAGGAGGGGACAGTCCCGTTTAAAGGGGACAGTCACCTCTAAAGGTGACTGTCCCCTTTAAAAGTGACAGTCCCCGGGGGCATCATGCCCGCCTCATGTATACGAGTTTCTTCGGGCTGAACGAAAAGCCGTTCGCGATCACGCCGGACCCGCGCTACCTCTACCTCAGCGAGCGGCACACGGAGGCGCTCGCGCACCTCGCCTACGGCATCAGCGAGGCCGGCGGCTTCATCCAGCTCACCGGCGAGGTCGGCACCGGCAAGACGACGGTACTGCGCAGCCTCCTGCAGCAGCTGCCGCCGAACTGCGACGTCGCGCTGATACTCAACCCGCGCGTCACGCCCGCCGAGTTCCTGCTCGCCATCTGCGACGAGCTGCACGTGCGCGTGCCGGACGGCGCCGCCGGCAGCGTCAAGGCGCTGGTCGACCTGCTCACGCACTTCCTGCTCGACGCGCACGGCCGCAGCCCGGCGCATCGTGCTGATGGTCGACGAGGCGCAGAACCTCGACCCCGACGTGCTCGAGCAGGTGCGCCTGCTCACGAACCTCGAGACCGCGACGCAGAAGCTGCTGCAGATCATCCTGATCGGCCAGCCGGAGCTGCGCGAGGTGCTCTCGCGACCGGAGCTGCGCCAGCTCGCGCAGCGCATCACCGGCCGCTACCACCTGGAGGCGCTGCGCAAGCGCGAGACGATCGCCTACATCCGCCACCGCCTGCGCGTCGCGGGCGCGACGCGCGACATCTTCACGCCCGGCGCGATGCGCGAGCTGCACCGACTCTCGGGCGGCGTGCCGCGCATCATCAACGTCATCGCCGACCGCGCGCTGCTCGGCGCCTACACGCGCGAGGAGCCGACGGCGAACGGCGCGCTGGTGCGCCGCGCCGCCTCCGAGGTCTACGGCCGCCCGGTGCTGCCGCCGTGGCTCCGCTGGCTCGCGATCGGCGGCGCCCTCGCGGGCGCGGCGCTGCGTCGCGCTTCGTGCTCTGGCGCGCCTGGCCCGGGTTCGATGGAGTCCGGGAATGCAGCCCGCCCGGTGGCGGTCGCCGAGCCGGCGCCCGCGGCGCCCGCACCGCCGCCGCGCGAGCCGCTCGCGGCCGTGCTCGCGAAAGACAGCGCGGCGACGACGATGGACACCGCGTTCGGCTCGCTCTTCACGCTCTGGGGCACGGCCTACCAGCCGGGCGGCGGCCTCGCCTGCGAGCAGGCCGATGCGCTCGGCCTCTCCTGCGTGTGGCAACGCGGCTCGTTCGCGCAGCTGAAGCTGATCAACAGGCCGGCGATCCTCTCGCTCGTGGACGCCCAGGGCGCCGCCCACCAGGTCGTGCTGTCCGGGCTCGACGGAGACGACGCAAAGCTGGTCCTCGGCACGGGCGAGACCAGCGTGCCGATCGCGGAACTCGCCGATTACTGGTTCGGCGAGTTCCTCGTGCTGTGGCGGCCGCAGACCGCCGGGCTGCGCCCGCTGCGCGCCGGCATGCGCGGCGACGACGTGCGCTGGCTGCGCCAGGGCCTCGAGCAGCTCTCCGGCGTGCCCACCGCCGAACCCGCCGGCGACTACTTCGACGCCGGGTTGCAGTCGCTCGTCGAGGACTTCCAGCGCAGCCGCCGGCTCGCCGTCGACGGCATCGCGGGACTGCAGACACTGCTCGTGCTCGACTCGGCGCTCGGTTTGCCCGGCGCGCCGACGCTGTCGCACGCCGGGCAACAGGCGGGCGCATGAGCTTCATCCTCGATGCGCTGCGCAAGTCGGAGATCGAGCGCCAGCGCCAGAGCGGCCCGAGCATGGCGGAGTTCCCGGTCGCGCGTGACGACCGCCGCCTGCCGGTCGCGCTGATCGTGATCGGCCTGCTGCTGGCCGTGAACATCGCCGTGGTGGTCTATTTCATGCTGCGCGATACGGGCGCACCGGCAGCGGTGACGGCGAGCGCGGCGCCGGTCGTCGCGACAGCCCCGCCACCGCCCGCGGCGGCGTCCGCATCGCAGCCGTCGCCCGCCGTCATCAGCCCGCTCGAGTCGCAGTCCCTGGCGGCGGAAGAGATCCTGGAACCGCCGGCCGTGTACTACGAGCCGCCCGCGACGCAGGCGCCCGGCGCGCCGGACCCGACGCTGCTGCCTGACGCGGGCCCCGGGCCCGCCTACGACAACGCGCCACCCGGCGACGATTTCCCCGCGGTCGCCGCCGCGACCGGGCTTGCCGGAACTCACGGTCGACCTGCACGTCTTCGCCACCGATCCCGCGAAGCGCGCGGTGTTCATCAACGGACGCCGTTACACGCAGGGGGCGCGCATCGCCGAGGGCCCGATGGTCGAGGAGATCACGGCGGACGGCGTCCTGCTCTCGTATCGCGGCCGGCGGTTCGTCCTGCCGCGCCTCTAGCCGCGGCAACCATGGAAGTCGCTGTGCAGCCCGTCCTGGCGCTCGGCGGCGTCGAACTCGCCGCGGCGCTGCGCACGGGCATCCACCGCCTGATCGCCCGCGAGGAAGTGATCAACAAGATCAACGTGTTTCCCGTGCCGGACGGCGACACGGGCACGAACCTCGCGCTCACGCTGCAGGCGGTGCTGTCCGCGCTGCGTGCGGGACCCGAGCCGCACGCCGGCCAGCTGCTGACGCGGGTCGCGGACGCGGCGCTCGACGGCGCGCGCGGCAACTCGGGCGCGATCCTCGCGCAGTTCCTGCTCGGCGTGGGCGACCGCGCGGCAGCCTCGCCCGCGCTCACCGCCGCCGGGCTCGCCGATGCGCTGGCCGGCGGCTCGGACTACGCGCGCGAATCGCTCTCCGAGCCGCGCGAGGGGACGATCCTCACCGTCGCCGCCGACTTCGCGCAAGCCGCGCGGGCGGCGGCCGCGCGCGGCGTGTCCGATTTCCGCGCGCTGTTCCGCGAAGCGCTCGACGCGGCACGCGCCTCGCTCGAGGCGACGCCGATGAAGCTCGAGATGCTCCGGCGCGCGAACGTGGTGGACGCCGGCGCGCTCGGCTTCGTCGAGCTCGTGGCGGGCATGACCGAGTATCTCGAGACCGGCGTGGCGCCGGCGGACGACGCCGCGATCCAGCTCCTCTCCGACGACGAGGCGACGGCCGGATCGCAGGTCGACCTCGAGCACCGTTACTGCACCGAGTGCACGATCACGGGCGCAGGCATCGACCGCCGCAAGCTGCGCGAATCGGCGGCCGCGCTCGGCTCGAGCCTCGTCGTCGCCGGCAGCCAGAGCAAGGTGCGGCTGCACATCCATACCAACGAGCCGCCGCAGCTGTTCGAACTCGCGGCGCGCTTCGGGACGGTGACCGGCGAGAAGGCCGACGACATGCAGCGGCAGCAGGAGATGGCGCACCACGCCTCGCGGCGGCGCGTCGCGGTGGTCACGGACTCCGCGGCCGACCTGCCGGAATCGGTGCTGGAGGCGCTCGACATCCACGTGGTGCCGGTGCGCGTGCACTTCGGCACGCAGAGCTACCTCGACAAGGTCGGGCTGTCCTCGGAGGAGTTCTTCCGCATGCTGGCGTCGAGCCCGGTGCACCCGAAGACCTCGCAGCCGCCGCCGGGAGACTTCCGGCGCGCGTTCGAGTTCCTCGGCTCGCACTACGAGGCGGTCGTCTATGTCGGCCTCATGTCGCGCGTCTCCGGCACCTTCCAGAGCGCCGAGACGGCGGCCTCGCGCGCGCGCACGCGGGCGCGCATCGTGACTTACGATTCGGGCACGGCGGCGCTCGGCCAGGGACTCATCGCGATGCGCGCGGCGGAAGTCGCGGCCGAGGGCGGCGACGCGGACGCGGTGCGCGCTGCGGCGGCCGCGGCCGGGCCGCGCACGCGCACCTGGGCCAGCCTCGTCACGCTCGAGTTCGCGGTGCGCGGCGGGCGCGTGCCGGCGTGGATCAAGCCGATCGCCGAGGCGCTACGCCTGGTGCCGATCCTCATGGTGCGGCCGAACGGCAGCCTCGGCATCGGCGGCGTGCTGTTCGGGCGCGCTCGCCTCTACCGGCGCTACGGGAAGCTGCTGCGCCGGCGGCTCGACCCGGCGCAAGCGCTGGCGCATCGGCATCTCGCACGCCAACGTGCCCGAGGGCGCGGCCGAGGTGCGCGAGGCGCTGGCCAGCCGGCTGCCGCGCGCGGAGTTCCTGCCCATCATCCCGCTCGGGACCGCCCTCGGCGTGCACGGCGGCCCCGGCTGCGTCGTCGTCGCCGCGCAGGAACTCTAAAAGGGGACAGACACTTTTAAAGGTGACTGTCCCCTTTGACTTGGTGAAGGTGAGCGTCCCCTCCGGAGGTAGACGGCGAGGTTCACGGCGATCACCAGGCAACCGAGCACGATCTGCACTTCGCGCGTGAGTCCGTCGGGATAGATGAGCGCCGTCAGGTATTGCTCGATGAACGAGCCTTCGTAGCCCGCCTCGCCGCCGGCGACGCGCAGGCGGTTCTCGAGCGGCGTCAGCGGGCAGATGCCTCCGGCGAAGGTGAGACCCGCCGCCCACAGCACGGCCGGCAGGTGCAGCCAGGCGAGCCGCGGCCAGCGCAGCACGACGAGCGCCCCCGAGCATGACGAAGGCGATGAACGCGAGGTGCAGGACGAGGACCGCATCCGCGAGGATGCGATACGTCACTCGGTCTTGACGACCGGGCGCTTCTCCTCGCTCCAGCGCGTGTAGTCGCCCTCCAGGTGGAAGAGCCGCTTGAAGCCCGACTTCTCCAGCACGCCGAGCGCAGTCGCGGCGCGCGTGCCGCTCCGGCAGTACACGACGATGTCGTTGCTCGCGCGAGCCCTCGAGCTCCGCGATGCGGGAGGCGAGTTCCGTGTGCGGGATGTTGATCGCGCCCGGCACGTGGCCCGCGGCGAACTCCTCCGGCGTGCGCACGTCGAGCACGACCAGCGACTGGTCGGCCCAGGCGATGCGCTCGCCGAGGGCCTTCGGCTCGATCGTCGCAGGTCCCGCGGCCAGGGCCGGGAACGCGAGCAGCGCCGCGAACAGCGCGAGCGGCAACCGGCGCACCGTTCAGCCCTCGAGCACGAAGGTCACGCGCATGCGCACGCGGTAGGCCGTCACCTTGCCCTTCGTGATCTCGACTTCCTGGTCCGCGATCCAGGCGCTCGTGACGTTCTTGAGCGTCTTGCTGGCGCGCTTGATGCCCTTCTCGATCGCGTCCTCGAAGCTCTTCGAGGACGTCGAGGTGATCTCACTGACTTTCGCGACGGTCATGTCCAGCTCCTTGCAGTCGTGTCTTTGGTGTTCCCCGCCCGCGGATCATAGCGCTACGGGTGCGGCTCGCGGGGTCGCTATGATGCGCCGTCCACAGGAGGCCCCCATGTTCCGCAAGCTCCGTAGCGCGCTGGTGCGCGGCCTGGTCGTCGTGCTGCCGATCGGCTTCACGATCTGGCTGCTGTGGTGGATCGGCAGCACCACCGAGGGCCTGCTGCGGCGCGTCATCCTGCTGGTCGTCCCGCCGGAGCACTACCTGCCGGGCATGGGCATCGCCGTCGCCCTGGTCCTGCTGGCCGCCGCGGGCACCCTGTTCAACGCCCTGATCGTGCAGAGCGCGCTCGCCTCCTGGGAGCGGTTCCTGGAGCGGATCCCGGTCGTCAAGACGATCTACGGCGCCAGCCGGGACTTCATGAAGCTGATCCCGGCCGGCGGCAAGCGCCGCGACCTCCGTCGCGTCGTGCTCGCCCGCTTCGGCGAGGCGCAGGTGATCGGCTTCGTGACCCAGGACGACGCCGCGGAACTCGGCATCGTCGGCGCGCAGGACGGCCTGGTCGCGGTGTACTTCCCGATGAGCTACCAGATCGGCGGCTACACGGCGCTGCTGCCGCGCTCGCGGCTCGTGCAGCTCGACATCCCGGTCGAGTCGGCCATGCGCATGGTGCTGACCGGCGGCGTCTCGGGCGGACACGCCGGCTAGGCGGCGTCGCGCCGCAGGCGCTTGCGGCGCGGCGGCGCGTCCAGCGCGAGACCAGCCGTTCCTCCTCGAGCGTGGTCACGCGCTCCGCCTCGCGGACCAACGTCGACCAGCTCTTCCGCGGCCACGCCCAGCGGTTGGCCCTTGAGCCTCACGATTCCGTAGCGCAGGTGCAACCAGGGCTCCGAGCCGAGCAGGACGAGCTCGCCCGGACTCGAGCTCACGCGACACGGATGGCAGCGTGGCGACCATGATGGCGTCCGAGTTGCGCACGACCTGCATCGCGACGCCCAGGGCGTTGCATTCCACGGCAGGAAACGAGCGCACGGGAACTCCCTGCTCGCGCGCCTTGCGCTGCGCCGCGCGCATCGGCTCGAGGACACGCGGCGAGATCCGGCTCAGCGAGACCAGCGGGTGGGCAAAGGTTTCGGCGGCCGTTACGCCGCGGCGACCGGCCAGCGGATGCCCGCTGCGCGCCACGAAGTAGAGCGGATGCGCGGCCATCGGCTCGATCGCGAGCCGGGATTCCTTCTCCAGCGTGCTGGTCTCGGCCACGAAGAAATCGATTTCCTGGCGCCGCAGGCTGCGCAGCAGGTCGTCCCAGTTCCGGACCAGGAGCTGCGCCGTCACGCCCGGGTTGGCGCTGATCAGGCGCGCGAGCGCCAGGCTCATGATCGTCTGGCGCGGGATAGGGCCCGACGCCGACGCAGACGTGCTCGTGCTGCAGCTCGCGGTCGGCGAACACCTGTCGATCCAGGGACTCGGCCATCTGCACGATCTGGCGGGCACGCAGGATGAGCAGCCTCCCGGCATCCGTCGGGACGGTTCCGGAGCGCAATCGCTCGAACAGCGGCGTGCCGAGCTTGGCCTCGACGCCCTGGATGCTGCGCGACAGTGCCGGCTGGCTGAGCCGCAGGGCGCCGGCCGCGCGCGCAAAGCTGCCGAGATCGGCCAATGCGAGCACGTGGCGCAACTGCCTGAACTCGAGTGACATGCATGCAGAGTATAGCGACCCTGCAATCCATGCATTGGACACATGTGACAGACGCAGGCCAGAATTCGGTCGCAGCCGCTCAAAGGCACCACGGGTTGACCATGTCAACACCGGCTTCGAGCTGAGCATAGTCCGGCAGGCTTCCGCTGATCTGCGCCAGGTCGACAGGTTCTTCCCCAGGAAGGAGCACGATGATGAATGTCTCTCAAGCGTTGACACTCATGCTGGCCATGGCGATCACCGCGAGTGCCAGCACCACCGCCCGCGGAGCCGAGGACGGCGGGCACTTTCATCCGAAAGGCAAGCCGCCTTCGAGTTACACGCACGACATCCTGCGGCAAGCGGCAACCACGCTGCCGTTCGCGGACAAGCGCGACTTCGACGAGGCGCCAGAAGGGTTTCATCGCCGCCGGCGGAGTACCTCAGATCATGGCCGATGCCGGCCACGTCGCCTGGGACATGGAGCGCTACGAGTGGCTGCAATCGGCGCCAGGACTTCGCGAGCGTCCACCCGTCGCTGCAGCGGCAGCCGACCTCAACATGAGCTACGGCCTGTACGAGGTGGTGCCCGGCGCGTCTACCAGGTCCGCGGCTTCGACCTCGCCAACATCTCTTCGTGCGGGCGACACCGGCTGGATCGTGTTCGACCCGCTGACCACGGCAGAGACCGCCCGGGCAGCACTCGCGCTGTTCAACGAGAAGCTGGGCAAGGGCGCCCGGTCGTCGGCGTCGTCTACTCGCACTCGCACGTCGACCACTGGGCCGGCGTGCGCGGCGTCGTCGACGAGGCGGACGTGCGTGAGCGGCAAGGTCGATGCTGATCGCGCCGCGAGGACTTCATGGAGGCCACGATCTCCGAGAACGTGTTCGCCGGCAACGCATGTACCGGCGCAGCCAGGTGCAGTACGCGCCTGCTGCTGCGGCGCAATCCGTTCGGCCACGTGGACCAGGCCATCGGCAAGAACGTCGCCCGCCGGGCAGGTCGGCCTGATCGCGCCGAACGCGGCATCATCGAAGGACATCGAGGAGATCACGCTCGACGGCGTGCAGGATGGTGTTCCAGAACACGCCCGACACCGAAGCGCCGTCGGAGATGAACACCTGGTTCCCGCAGTTCAAGGCGTTCTGGATCGCGGAGAACGTGACCGGCACGCATCCACAACATCTACACGCTGCGCGGCGCGGCGGTGCGCAACGCGCTGCAACTGGTCGAAGCACATCAACGTGGCGCTGTGGCAGTTCGGCCAGGAGGCCGAGGTGATGTTCGCCTCGCACAGCTGGCCGCGCTGGGGCAACGACCGCATCCAGGAGGTGCTGCGCGACGCAGCGCGACGCCTATGCGAACCTCAACAACCAGGCGCTGCACTACGCCAACCAGGGCGTGACCATCAACGAGATCCACAACGTCTACGAGGTGCCGAAGAGCCTGCAGCAGCAGTGGGCGGCGCGCAGCTACCATGGCGCCGAGAAGAACAACGCCCGCGGCGTGATCAACCGCTTCCTCGGTCACTGGGACGGCAATCCCGCCACGCTCATCCCGACTCTCGCCGAGCGACTCCGCGCCGCTGTACGTGGAAATGATGGGCGGCGCCGACAAGATCATGGCGCAGGGGCCGGGAACTGCAGGCGCAGGGCAAGTACCTCGAGTCGGTCGAGATCCTCAACAAGCTCGTGTTCGCGGAACCAAAGAACCAGCCGGCCCGCGACCTGCTCGCCGACGCCTACGAGCAGCTCGGCTACCAGATGGAGAGCACGAGCCTGCGCAACATCGTTCCTGCAGGGCACCTATGAACTGCGCTCGGGCATGCCCACCGGCACGGCGCCGAGCACCGGCAGCGCCGACGTGATCCGCTCGATGCCCACCGGGTTCTGGCTCGATTTCCTCGGCATCAGCATGGACCCGAAGCGGCCGAGGGCATGAACCTGACCATCAACCTCGTGCTGCCGGACATCGGCGAGAAGTACCTGGTCGAGCTCAGCAACGCGACGCTGACCAACATCGAAGGCGTGCAGTCGCCAAAGCCGGACCTCACGCTCACCCTCAATCGCGCGGACCTGAACCGCGTCATGCTGGGCGTTGCGACCTTCGACCAGCTGGCCCAGGCGGGCCAGGCACGTTTCGATGGCGACCGGACGGCGCTCTACAAGCTCCGGGACCTGATGGTCACATTCACGCCGGACTTCGAGTTCATCCCCGGATCGGCGCCCGAGCGACGCCAGGTGCCGCCCGGGCGTCCGTTCGTGCTGCCGGACCCTGCTCCATGGATTTCGGCGGAGTGAGCATGCCGGGGCGATTGTCTAGCCCCGGTCGTCCCGCGAGTAATCCCGGCGCAGCCGCTCGATGCCCTGGTGGTAACTCTCGGCGTCACCGAATTCCAGGAACCGCGGATAGCGCTCGTGGGCGCCCAGCATGCGGCGGGCGTGCTTGATGGGACACCAGTACTGCTCGGTCCGCGCGGCGACTTCCCGGGCCTGAGCGACCACGCCGTTCGCGTAGGAGCAGTAGAAGCAATTGAAGCGCTCGATCGCGTTCAGGTAGGCCAGGTCGCCGCGATCGAAGACGAGATAGTCGGCACGCCGGGTCTTCGGGATGCCGTAGATGGGGAAGCACAGGGCCTGGTAAACCGTCACGAACAGGTCCAGCAGGGCAAAAGCGGCAAAGCCGGAATAGATAAGCGGCGCCGTAAGCATTACCGGCCACCGTGCGCCCCGCAGGTAGCGAAACAGGCCGACTTTCTGCATGAGGTGCCGACGCTGGATGTCGGCCTCGAAGTGTGCCCGCTTGTCGCGGATGACGAAGCCGATTTCGTCGCGCTTCCTCTGCAGCTCGACCTCGAGCTCCTCCCGCAGGTCGTGCATGCGGTCCAGAAGGTCGTCGATGGACGTGGCCATGGGATCACCTCATGCGCTGGACCAGGGCCCGGGCCTTGGTGCCGACCGGGAAGCGTGACAGAAGCCAGTTGGACATCGGCTTCTTTGAGTAGGTCTCCCAGCGGAGCACCCGGTATCCGGAGCGCTCCATCAACGCCGAGAACGACTCACGGGAGTACTCGCAGCAGTGGCCGGGCACCAGGTCAGCCGGGAAACGGCGCCTGTGCAGCCCGGTGCGGGTGATGAAACGCACCCAGCGCTTGCTCCAGCCCTCGATGTTGGGGATTTCGACCAGCAACCAGCCGCCGGGCTTCAGAAGGCTGCTGATCTTCCGCATGGCCAGCCGCGGATCGGGCAGGTGCTCGAGCACGTGCCGCAGGCTGACGGCGTCGAAGGCCTCCCGGTCCTCCGGGAGGCTCGGTCGCGAGGAAATCGTCGGCCACCACGTCGCAACCCACCCTGTCCGCCGCATAGCGCGCCATGTCCGCCCCCAGCTCGAGGCCCTTGACCCGCCACCCGGCCTGCTTCGCCTTCCACAAGAGGCGCCCGTTGCCGCAGCCGACGTCCAGCAGCCGTCCCGGCTGCGGCACGTGCCGCTGCAGGAAACGGAAGGACTGGTCGTTGTCGATGTTCCGTGGCGCCGCGTCGTCCCGAGGATCCACGACGACTCGGGTGTACTGCCCCTGCTCGAGGCCGCCGGAGAGATCGTAGTTCACGAGTCCGCAGGCCGTGCAGCGGTAGTAACGGAACTGCTGGTCGTTACCGAGCGTGTAGTAGAGGCGCAGGTCCCGACCATCGCAGAGCCGGCAGGCGAAGGTGGCCCGTGTGGCGTCCGCGGCTTGCGTGCTAATTTCGCCCATGTCTACGTATCATTGCACCCGCGGCCGCTCGCCGCGACTCATGATAGTGCGATGACTGTCGATCGGTTCAAGGAAGGTCTGGCGGCCGCCCGGCGTGGCGACTTCACGACGGCCGCGCGCATCTGGGAGGACCTCGCGAACCGGGGCGATGCCCGTGCCCAGTACAACGTGGGGTTTCTCCATGCCAACGGGCAGGGCCTCCCGCAGGACTACGCCAGGGCGCTGGAGTGGTACACGCGGGCCGCGAGCCAGGGCTTCGCGCCCGCCCAGTTCAACCTGGGCGTGCTCCTCTCCAGCGACGATGGCGTACCTCCCGACTACGCCGCCGCGCTCTCCTGGTACCGGAAGGCCGCCGACCAGGGTGATGCGGACGCCCAGTTCAATCTCGGCGTGGCATTCGCTTCCGGCCAGGGCGTACACGTCGACTTCGTGGAGGCGTTCCGCTGGTACAGCCGGGCGGCAGCCAGGGGCCACCAGAAGGCCGCGTCGACGCTCGAGAGCCTGGTGGCCGAGATGTCGCCGGAGCAGCTGGCGCAGGCGCGGCAGTCGGGCGCCGGCTGATCAGGCCGAACACGCCTCCCGGTCAGCGGCCGGTCGCCCCGTCCAGCCGGAGCCACAGGGTCTTCAGGTAGGCCGGTTCCTCCCGCGTGACGGGGAAATCCGGCGGCTGGGGCACGTAATGCTCCTGGACGATGTAGCGCCCGGCCGCGCCGATCGCTGAGTGCACCTGTTCGATGAACGACACGGCGGAAAGCCGAGCGGTATTGGCCGACGCGAGCAGCACGCCCCGGGGCCGCAGCAGGGGCAACGCCAGCGACACGAGCCGGCCGTAGTCGGCCTCGGCCCGGAAATCCCCCCGGCCCGGGGACCGGGAAAAGGTCGGGGGATCCAGCAGGATGGCGTCAAATGCGCGGCCCTTCCTGGCGAACCGCTTCAGCCAGTCGAAGACGTCGCCGTAGATGAAATCGTGGGCCGCCGGGTCCAGGCCGTTCAGCCCGAAATTGCGCCGGCCCCAGTCCAGGTACTTCCGGGACAGGTCCAGGCTGGTGGCCCGGGCGCCGCCCAGCGCGGCGCAGACACTGAAGGCGCAGGTGTAGGCAAAGCAGTTGAGCACCTCCGGCGCGGGAATCACGTCCTCACCGAAGAGCGGAAAGTCCGCGGCCACGTGGCCGTGGAGAAGCCGGCGCCGGTTGTCTCGCTGGTCCAGGAACAGGCCTGTGGAATAGCCCTCGGCGAAGCCAAGCTCGAAGGTCACGCCGTTCTCGGTCACCGCAAATCTTTCGGGCGCCGGTTCACCCGCCATGAGCCGCGGCGACGCTTCGGTAACCGGCGCCTTCCGGACCTGCCGGAGCAGCCGCTTGAAGTAGACCCCGCGTACGGCCGGTGATCCTTCGGCGGCACCCACCAGGACGCTCGCTTCGTCCACCGCGGGCTCCTCCTCGCCCTCGAACAGCTGCCATTCCCCGAGACGGTCCCGGTAACGGCCGCGCTGGCCGTCAGCGGCCCCGTGCACCGCGCGAAAGGCGGTCGTGAACTGGCGGTCGACGATCGCATCGCGCAGTTGCCGGGCGGCCGGCGAGCTGAAATCGGGGGGCGACTCCAGGCACACGGGCTCTCCGGTGCGCGGATGCCGGAACTCCAGCGCCGCCGCGTGGAGGTGCAGTCGAGGGGCAGCCGCCCCGCCGTAGAGGGGATCACCGAGGATGGGCAGGCCCTCCGCGGCAGCGTGGACCCGGATCTGGTGGGTACGTCCCGTGACCGGCTCCGCCTCGACCCAGGTGCGCCCGTCCGCGCGGCGCAGGACGCGAAAGCGCGTTTCGGCGCGATCCCCGGCGCCGGCAGGCCGTGTCACGTACCGGTTGCCCGCCCGCACGATCGCCGACACCACGGTGAACTCGTTCCGCGCCACCGGCCGGTCGGTGACCAGCGTGTAGCGCTTGCGGACCTCCCTGGCCGTGAATTGCGCGGTGAGGGACCGGTTGGCCTCGACGGTCTTGCCGAAGACCAGCAGCCCGCTGGTGTCCTTGTCGAGCCGGTGGACGATGGCGAGCCGGGCCCAACGGGGCTCCCGGTGCTTCAGCCAGTCGTAGATGCCCTCCCCGGCGTGGGCCGCCGGGGCATGGGTATTCCAGCCCGGCGGCTTGTTCACGACCAGGAGGTCGTCGTCCTCGTGGACGACGCAGGGTGGAGCCGCGCCCGGTCTCACCGGGGCGCCTGCCGCACTTCCAGATACAGCGCCTCGACCCTTGAGCGCGCCCAGGGAGTCCGGCGCAGGAACTTGAGGCTCGAGGCCACGCTGGGATCGTTGGTGAAGCAGCGGACCGGAATGCGCCGGCCCAGTTCCTCCCAGCCCAGGGAAGCCACCAGCTCGTTGACGATGGCCTCCAGGGTGATGCCGTGGAGGGGATTCCGCGGTTGCGGCCGGTCCGTCACCCCGCGCCCCCGAGCCGGGAGATGCGGAAGGTCCTGCCCTTGATCTTGCCGGCGCGCAGGCCGCGCAACGCCGCCTCGGCCCGGTCCCGGCGCACGGCAACGTAGGCGCGGCGGGCCACGATGTCGATCTTGCCGATCGCATCGCCCGGCAGCCCGACGTCGCCCGTGAGGGCTCCCAGGAGGTCGCCAGGGCGCAGCTTGTCCTGGCGGCCACCGTCGATCGTGAGGGTCGTCATGGGTGCGGGCGCGGGCGTGCCGGTGACCGGGGGCAACGCCGTCCAGGACGCGGCCACGCCGGTGCGGGCCTCCACCGCGGCGGCGCGCTCGATCTCGCGGGGCGCGACCAGGGCGAGCGACAGGCCCTTCTCGCCCGCGCGCCCCGTGCGGCCGATCCGGTGCAGGTGGATGTCGGGATCGGTTGGCAGCTCCCAGGACACGACGGCAGAGAGTCCCTTGATGTCGAGGCCGCGGGCGGCGACGTCGGTCGCCACGAGCACGGCACAGCTCCGGTTGGCAAAGCGCAGGAGCGCTTCGTCCCGCTCCCGCTGGTCCATCTCGCCGTGCAGGGCGAGCACGGAGAAGCCGCGCTCCGCCAGGCCGGCGGCCACGTCGCGCACGTCGTTGCGGGTCTGGCAGAACACCAGCGCCGTTTCCGGCCGGTAGTGCAGCAGCAGGGCCGCCAGGGCTTCGCCCTTCTGCGCCTGGGCCACGTCGAAAAAGAGCTGTTCGATATCGCCGGTCGGTGCCGTGGTGTCTACCGTGACCTCGAGCGGATCGCACTGCAGGCTGCGGCTCAGGGCACGGATCTCGTCCGGCCAGGTCGCCGAGAAAAGGAGGGTCTGGCGCGCCTTCGGCGCCCGCTCGACGACGGCGCTGATCGCCTCCAGGAAGCCCATGTCGAGCATCCGGTCGGCCTCGTCGAGCACCAGCACCCGCAGGCTGGCGAGGTCGATGGTCCCGCGCTGGAGGTGGTCCAGGATCCGGCCCGGCGTGCCGACGACGACGTGGGGAGCCACCTGCAGCGACGGCGTCTGCGCGCGCACCGGTACGCCGCCGCACAGGGTCACCACCCGGAGGTTCGGAATGAAGCGCGCGAGGCGCCGCACCTCGGTGCCCACCTGGTCGGCCAGCTCGCGGGTCGGGCAGAGCACCAGCGCCTGCACCCGGTCGCTCTCCACGTCGGTGCGGGCCAGCAGGCCGAGCCCGAAGGCCACGGTCTTGCCGCTGCCGGTGCGGGCCTGGGCGATCACGTCCTTGCCGGCCAGCAGCCCGGGCAGGGCGTGCTCCTGCACGGGGGTCATGCTGGCAAAGCCCAGCACTTCGATGGCCCGGGCAAGGGGCGGCGGGAGTGGGAGCCTGGAGAATTTTGGGGACATGCCTCATTTTGGCAGTGCAAGGGCCGCCCTTGCAATTTCCCGCCAAAATGAGGCATGTCCCCAATTACGCGAAGTGGATCTGCGCCTCGAGATTCGACCGCGGAGTCGGCGTTGGCCAGGGCCTCTTCCATCGAGATCCTGCCGTCCTTGTAGAGATCGAGCAGGGACTGATCAAAGGTCTGCATCCCCGCTCGGTGCTCTGCTGCAACGCCTCGTTCACCTCATCGACCGTCGCCTCGCGGATCAGATCCGCGATGTGCGGGGTGTTCACCAGGATCTCGACGGCCGCTACACCGCTGGCCGTCCTTACCTCGGACGAGGCGCTGCGAGATGATGGCGCGCAGGTATTCGAGAGATCCATGAAGAAGGGCGGGTGCAGCTCCTCGGGGAACAGGTTGATGATGCGGTCGAGGGTCTGGTGGGCATTGTTCGAGTGGAGCGTGGAGATGGCCAGGCGTCCGGTGCCCGCCAGCTCGATGGTCGTCTCCATCGTGTCGCGATCGCGCACCTCGCCCACCAGGACGACGTCCGGTGCCTCGCGCATGGCGCTCTGCAGGGCGCGGCCGTAGGACTTGGTGTCGGCCCCCACCTCGCGCTGGTTGACGATGGACTTCTTGTTCGCGTGCAGGAACTCGATCGGATCCTCGATCGTGATGATGTGGGACGCCGTCTTCTCGTTCCGGTAGTTGATCATGCCAGCGAGGGTCGTGGACTTGCCGGAGCCGGTGGCGCCCACCATCAGCAGCAGGCCGCGCCTGAACATCACCAGGTCCTTGAGGATCGCCGGCATGCCCAGGGTATCCAGGTCGGGCAGGTCGCAGGTGATGTAGCGCATCACCAGCGCCACGTTGCCGCGCTGGTGGAAGATGTTCACGCGGAACCGGCCGAGACCGGGCTTCGACACGGCGAAGTCGATCTCCAGCTCCCGGTTGAATTCCTCCAGCTGCTCGCCGGTCATCAGCTCCATGGCGGCCTGGCGCACCATCTGGGGCGTCAACTCCAGCTTGTTGACCGGGATGATCTTGCCGTCGATCTTGATCTTGACCGGGGCGAAGCAGGTGAGGAACAGGTCTGACGCCCGTTTCTCCACCATCAGGTTGAAAAGTGGCTGAACGTTCATGAGTTGGCCCTAGTAGAGCGCCGACTTCTTCTCTTCTTCCATCATGGTCAGGCCGCCCGAATCGTCGTGGGCGGCCGTCTTGTCGCGCTTGCTCTCCAGCTTGATGCGCAGGCGAAGCTCGTTCTTCGAGTCGGAGTTCCGCATGGCTTCGTCGTAGGAGATCTTGTTGTTCTCGTAGAGATTGAACAGGTCCTGGTCGAAGGTCTGCATGCCCATGCGGGTGGACTTGGCCATGATTTCCTTGATGCGCAGCACCTCGCCCTTGAAGATCAGGTCAGAGATCAGTGGCGACTGCAGCATCACTTCCATCGCGGCGACCCGGCCTTCGCCGGTCTGGCGCGGAATCAGCCGCTGGGAGATCAGCGCCTTGACGTTCAGCGACATGTCCATCAGCAGCTGGCCCCGCTTCTCCTCCGGGAAGAAGTTGATGATGCGGTCGAGGGCCTGGTTGGCGCTGTTGGCGTGGAGCGTCGCCAGGCACAGGTGGCCCGTCTCCGCGAACTGGATGCCGAACTCCATGGTGTCCCGGTCCCGGATCTCGCCGATCAGGATTACGTCGGGCGCCTGACGGAGGGTGTTCTTGAGAGCGGAGTGCCAGCTCTCCGTGTCCACGCCCACCTCGCGCTGAGTGACGACGCAGCGCCCGTGCGGATGGACATACTCGACCGGGTCCTCGACGGTCACGATGTGGCCGCGGCTGTTCATGTTGCGGTGGTGGACCATCGCTGCCAGGGTGGTGGACTTGCCGGAGCCGGTGGCGCCGACGACGATCCGAGGCCACGCTTCGTCATCGCGACTTCCGACATGACCGGCGGCAGTTCGAGTTCCTCGAGCGTCGGGGATCCCGGTGATGATGCGCCGGAGCACGGCACCGAGCTGCCCCTGCTGGACGAAGGCACTGACGCGAAAACGCCCGATGCCCTGGGGACTGATCGCGAAGTTGCATTCCTTCGAAGCGTCGAACTCCCGCGCCTGTCGGTCGTTCATGATCGAGCGGACGATGACCGCGCTCTGGTCGCTCGTCAGCGGCTGCTCAGCGGCCCGGTGGATCTCCCCGTCGATCTTGATGGCCGGGGGAAAGCCGGTCGTGATGAAGAGGTCGGACCCGTTCTTGTCCACCATCTTCTTCAGGAGGCCCTGAATCAGCTTTGTTGCCTGGTCGCGTTCCATCGCCTTGACTCCCGGGGGCCGTCCTGGCCCGCCGCCATGCTAAGTACTAGAAGCTGTCCTTGTTCTGCGCCTTGAACCGGGCCTCTTCCTTGGTGATGACACCCTTGGACAGAAGCTCCTGCAGGCACTGGTCGAGGGTCTGCATCCCTTCCTTCACGCCGGTCTGGATCGCGGAGTACATCTGGGCCACCTTGCCCTCGCGAATGAGGTTCCGGATGGCCGGCGTGCCGATCATGATCTCGTGGGCGGCAACCCGGCCGCCGCCAATGCGCTTGAGCAGGGCCTGGGAAATGACTGCGCGCAGTGACTCGGACAGCATGGCCCGGACCATCTCCTTTTCCTGGGCCGGGAACACGTCGATGATGCGGTCCATGGTCTTGGCCGCCGAACTGGTGTGCAGCGTGCCGAAGACCAGGTGGCCCGTCTCGGCGGCGGTGAGCGCCAGTCGAATAGTCTCCAGGTCGCGCATTTCGCCCACGAGAATCACGTCGGGGTCCTCGCGCAGGGCGCGCGCGCAGTGCCTCGCTGAAGCCGAGGGTGTCCTTGCCGACCTCCCGCTGGTTGATCAGGCAGCGCTTGCTGCTCGTGGACGAACTCGATCGGGTCCTCGATCGTGAGGATGTGGTCGGGCTTGTTGTCGTTGATGTAGTCGATCATCGCGGCGAGCGTGGTGGACTTGCCCGAACCGGTCGGGCCGGTGACGAGCACGATGCCGCGGGGATACATCGAGATGTCGCGGAAGATCGCCGGAGCCTTGAGGTCCTCCAGCGTCTGGATGATCGAGGGAATGGTCCGGAAGACGGCGCCAGCGCCGCGCATCTGGTTGTAGGCGTTGACCCGGAAGCGGGCCAGCTTGGGAATCTCGAAGGAGAAGTCCGTCTCCAGGAACTCCTCATAGTCTTTGCGCTGCTTGTCGTTCATGATGTCATAGATCATGCTATGAACATCCTTGTGCGCCAGCGCCGGCATGTTGACCCGCTTGACGTCGCCGTCAACACGAATCATCGGCGGCACTCCCGCAGAAAGGTGCAGGTCCGACGCCTTGCTCTTCACCGCAAACGCGAGAAGTTGCGCAATATCGACAGCCATTTTTATCCCCAGCCCATGCCGGCGGCCCATGCCCCGGCCCACGCCCCGGCCCACGCCCCGGTTTGCATAACCGGATCAGCAGGTGAACATAGTACAGCCGGCTCGACGGGGTGGTCGTGACGGGAATCACGGATCATCTGGGCGAAATTCGCGCCCGTATTGCCCGGGCAACAGCCCGGGCGGCGGCGCGGGGCCCACACCCTTGGCCCCGTGACCGTGGTGGCGGTCAGCAAGGGCCATCCGGCAGCGGTCGTGAAGGAGGCCCTCGCGGCCGGCCTGTCGGCACTTCGGCGAGAACTACCTCCAGGAAGCATTGCAGAAGGTGGCGGCGACCGGCCGTGAGTGCGGTCTGGCATTTCATCGGCCGGATCCAGTCCAACAAGACCCGCGAGATCGCCATGAATTTCGCCTGGGCACAAACTGTGACGTCTGCCCGGATTGCCGAGCGGCTCTCCGCGCAGAGGCCCCATCACGGGGAGCCGCTCCAGGTCTGCATCCAGCTGGCGCCCGGGTCCGCCGGGGAGGATCGCGAGCCGCGCCCGGGGACCCCGGGGAGGAGTGCCGCGGGCCGGTTGCCCCCGGAGGAGGCGCCTGCCCTGGCAGCGCTGATAGCCGGGCTGCCCCGCGTCCGCCTCCGGGGCCTGATGCTTCTGCCCAACGCAGGACTCGACGCGGAGGCGCTGCGCGTGGAATATCGCGCTGCGCGGAGACTTCTCGACGACCTCGTTGCCGCAGGTCACGAGCTCGACACCCTCTCAATGGGGATGTCGGACGACTTCGAGATTGCCATCGAGGAGGGCAGCACGATGGTTCGCATCGGGACGGCCTTGTTCGGTGAGCGTCGCCAATGACAAGTACATGACCAGAAAACCTGAGCGGAGCGACATGACCTTCGAGAACCTGACCATCGGCATGATCGGCGGGGGAAACATGGCCCGCGCCCTCGTCCGCGGCCTCCTGCAGGCCGGCCATCCCGCCGGACGCATCCAGGTCGCCGATCCCGATCCGGCCCAGCTCGAGCAGGTCGTCGCACTGCACGCGAGCGTCGGGATTCACGCGGACAACAGGGAGGTGGCGCGTACGGCAGACGTGCTCGTTCTCGCGATCAAACCCCAGGTCATGGCAGACATGGCGCGACAGCTCGCCGCGGGGCCTCGCCGCGCGGGGCAACTGATCCTGTCCGTTGCGGCCGGCATCAAGCTCGAGTCGCTGCGCGGCTGGTTTGGTCCCGGCACCCCTCTCGTACGGGTCATGCCCAACCAGCCCGCCACGATAGGGGCCGGCATCTCGGGCCTGGCGGCGTCGGCCGAGGTCGGTGAGGCGGAGCGGCACGTCGCGCAGTACATCGCGTCCGCCACGGGCCAGGCCGTCTGGCTGCAGGACGAGGCCCTGATGGATGCTGTAACGGCCGTGTCCGGCAGCGGGCCTGCGTACTTCTACCTGCTGATGGAGCACATGGAGCGCGCCGCCGTCGAACTCGGACTGCCTGCGGACCTGGCAGCGGCGCTGACGCGTGAAACGGCCCTCGGGGCCGCGCGTCTCGTGATCGAGACGAAGGCGGAGCCGGGACGGCTCCGGGCTGCGGTGACCTCGCCGGGGGGCACCACGGCGGCCGCGCTGCGCGTCTTCGAGGCCGCCCACCTGGACGCGATCGTCAAACAGGCCCTGGCGGCGGCACGGGATCGATCCGCCGAACTCGGCCGCTCTCCGGCAGCGAAGTAAAACCATGCAAAACGCCCTCGTCTTCATCCTGCGGACCCTGTTCGACCTCTACATACTCACCTTTGCCATGCGGCTTCTCCTGCAGTGGGCTGCCGTGGACAAGCGGAATCCGCTGGTGCAGTTCATCCTCCGCGTGACCAACCCGCTGGTCATTCCATTGCGGCGCCTGCTGCCGCCTGTCGGCCGCATCGACACGGCCACCGTCGTGGTGCTGGTGGGGCTGCAGGTCCTGGCCACGGCGCTGGTGGTCCGCATTGGCTGCATCGGGGAACCGGAGATCCTGCCCATCCTGTCGCTGGCGGTGCTCAACCTGGTCAGGCTCGCGCTCAGCATCTTTACCTGGTCGATCATCATCTACGTGGTCCTGAGCTGGATCAGTCCCGGCGGTTACAACCCCGGCGCGGCGCTCGTTGCCGCGATCGTGGAGCCGGTGCTGGCGCCCTTCCGGCGCCTGATACCCGCCATCGGCGGGCTGGATCTTTCGCCCCTGTTCGCCCTGATCGCAATCCAGGCCGTGTCGATGCTGCTCCCGGTCGACAGGATCCTGTCGGGCATGTTGTGCTCGTCACTCAGTCGCTCTGTGTTGTGACCCCGCGGAGGGTTTATAGTCGGTACCGGCAGTTCCGCCAGAAGAACGGGGAGCCAACGTAATGAACATGACGCGAAGAGGTGCCAGGCTGGCCTGCGTTTCGTTGCTGTTTGCGGGCCTGGTCGTTGCCTGCGGGCAGAAGCCGTCGCCCCCTGCCGCCACGGTTACCACTCCTTCGGAGCCCGCCACTTCGTCGTCGAAGGAATTTGGCGAGTACGTTCTCTACTTCAACGCCATCCGTACTGACAGCCTGACGCCGGAAGTCGCGACCAGTTACGGGATCGTGCGCAGCGCCAATCGCGCCCTCGTGAACATCTCGATGGTGAAGACGGCCGCGGACTCGACGGGAATCCCGGTGCCAGGCAAAGTAACAGCTGAAGCCGTAAACCTTAACGGGCAGATCAAGGACCTTAGCCTGCGCGAGATCCGCGAAGGCGAGGCTGTCTACTACATCGGGGACGTGGCGATCTCCGGTGATGAAACACTGGTGTTCACGGTGGAAGCGACGCCCGAGAACACCACGACCCCGTTCTCGGTGAAGTTCCAGCGCCAGTTCGTCGCGGAGTAGGAGCGCCTTCAGGCGCGACGGGGACTCCCTCTCGGGTCGCTGAGACGCTCCTGCCGGGGAATCTCCCGTCGCGCCTGAAGGCGCTCCTACGGCGCTCGACTGCTGGCCGGCCTCGAACTTCAGCCGCACCACGTCGCCCCGGCTGACGTACAGGAGTTCGGCCACCTTGCCGATCAGGTAGTCCTCGTACTTGTCGAGGGTCCGGTCCTCGAGCGCCACGTTCCAGAGCATGCCGATGATGCGCTGCTTGTCCGCGTAGGACAGCTCCTGGTGAAGCGGCGCGGTGAATTCGCGCAGGGACACCGAATCGTCCACGGCGGATCTCGCCTCCGCCAGCAACTCGTCAGCTCCGGCCCTGTCGAGCTGGAAGTGCCGCGCGACGAGGCCGGCAATGGCCGCGTGCTCGACGGCCTGCTCGTCATGATCGGCACGGGCTAACTCCACCAGCAGCGCGGCCACCGCGAGGCGCACGCGGGCAGCGGGGTCCGGGCGGGCTGCCGGAGAAGCACTGGCTTCGAGAAACTGGCGAAGGCGACTCAGCATCAATGCGCTCCAGGCCGCACCACGCGGCTGATGATCGTATCCCGAAGGAGCGTCAGCCGGCCGTGGAAGAAGTGGTCCACGTCCGGCAGCAGCACCAGGTCGGGCGGAGGGGTTCGCCCCCGCGCCCAGGCCTCGACGTCGGCGGCCGGGACGACCTCGTCCGCCGTGCCCTGAATCAGCAGCCATGGACAGGCCGGTACCGCATCGCCGAGCAGCCCTGCCATCCGCGCCACGGGCGGCGCCACGCTGATCAGCTGGCGGCACGGGCTCGCGACCGCCGCCCGGATCGCCACCGCCGCGCCGAACGAGAACCCGCCCAGCCACAGGCTGGCGCCGGGAAACCGCCCCTGTGCCCAGGCAGCCACCGCCAGCAGCGTCCTCTGTCTCGCCCACCCCATCGGCGTAAGCGCCCTCGCTGGCGCCGACGCCTCGGAAATTGAACCGCACCGCGGGGATCCCAAGGTCATTGAGCGCGCGACTCACCGTGTGCACGACCTTGTTCAGCATGGTGCCCTGGTGTTGGGGATGCGGATGACACACCACGCCGACCGCCGGCGCCAGCGGCCCGGACGGCGTGTCGAGCAGTGCCTCGATACGGCCGGCAGGGCCGTCGAGAGTCAGTGCTTCACGCGGTGGCGGGCCGCTGGTCATGCCCGACAGGTTAACCGACTCCTTGCCGATGTAGGAGCGGCTTCAGCCGCGACCGGTCGCGGCTGACAGCCGCTCCTACCCGAGCAGGATCCGGTTCAGCCTCTGGACGAAAGCTCCCGGGTCCGGCAGCTGCCCGCCTTCCGCCAGGTGCGCCTGGTCGAACAGCAGCTGGGCCAGGTCGCCGAAGCGCGCGTCGTCACTCTCCGCGGCCAGCCGCACGAGCAACGGGTGTGCAGGATTGATCTCCAGGATCGGCTGACCTCGGGAACGGCCTGGCCGGTTGCCTGCATCAGCTTGCGCATCTGGGCGCCCATCTCGTGCTCGCCGAGCACCAGGCAGGCGGCGGACTCGCTCAGGCGGCTGGTGGGCCGGACGTCCTGCACCTGCGTGCCGAGCTGCGTCTTCAGCCGTTCGATGAGGGGCGCGTGCTCGGCCGCGTCGGGCTTCGACGCCTCCGGCTTGCCCTCCTCCGTGGCGTCCAGCTCCAGTTCGCCACGCTTCACGTCCCGGAACTCGTGACCGTCGAACTCACCCAGGTGGCCGATCAGCCACTCGTCGATGGTGTCCGTGAGCAGCAGGACCTCGATGCCCCGCTTGCGGAAGACTTCCAGGTGCGGGCTCGACTTCGCGGCATTGAAGCTGTCCGCCGTGAGGTACCAGATGACCTTCTTGTCGCCCTGGCGGCGGCCGATGTAGTCGGCGAGGGACTGGCCCGGCACGGGATTGTCGTCGTGGGTGGTGGAGAACCGAAGGAGTCCCGCGACCTTCTCCCGGTTGGCGTGGTCCTCCGCGGGCCCTTCCTTGAGAACCCGGCCGAACTCCTTCCAGAAAGTGGCGTACTTCTCCGGATCGTCCTTGGCCAGCTTCTCCAGCATGTCCAGCACGCGCTTGGTCAACGCGGACTTCATGGACTCGACGACGGCGTCCTGCTGGAGCAGTTCCCGCGAGACGTTCAGCGACAGGTCGCCGGAGTCCACCACGCCCCGGATGAAGCGGAGGTACAGGGGCAGGAACTGCTCGGCGTCGTCCATGATGAAGACGCGCTT
Source organism: uncultured Gammaproteobacteria bacterium (assembly GCA_963823415.1). Classification (GTDB taxonomy): domain Bacteria; phylum Pseudomonadota; class Gammaproteobacteria; order Steroidobacterales; family Steroidobacteraceae; genus SCUD01. Next base: position 155,276 of record CAWGLJ010000007.1, read on the forward strand.
CACGTAGAGCTTGAGCCCCCGGGAGCCGGAGCGGTTCCACAGGTCCCAGGGCGCCCGGGCCGGCACGTAGAGCAGGCTCGTGTATTCCCGCTTGCCCTCGACCTTGTTGTGGCTCCAGGTCAGCGGCTCCTGGAAGTCGTGGGAGACGTGGCGGTAGAACTCCCTGTACTCGTCGTCCGTGATCTCCGTGCGGGGTCGGGTCCAGAGCGCCTTGGCCTCGTTGGCCGCCTCCTCCTTCGTCTCGCCCTCTTCGGCCTTCGTGGTCATCACCACGGGGAAGGCTATGTGGTCCGAGTACTTGCGGATCAGGGTGCGCAGCGCGAAACTCGTCGGCGAATTCGGCGGCGTCCTCCCGGAGGTGGAGGGTGACCCGGGTGCCCCGCTCCGCCCGCTCGACGTTCTCGACGCTGTACTCGCCCTGGCCGTCCGACTCCCAGTGCACGCCCTCCGCGGCCGGAGCGCCGGCCCGGCGGGTCTCGACGACCACCTTGTCGGCCACGATGAAGGCCGAGTAGAAGCCCACGCCGAACTGGCCGATGAGGTTGGCGTCCTTCTTCTGCTCGCCGGACAGCTGGCTGATGAACTCGCCGGTGCCGGAACGGGCGATGGTGCCGAGCTGGCGGATGACCTCCTCCCGGGTCATGCCGATGCCGTTGTCGATGACGGACACCGTCTTCGCCGCCGGGTCGTACTCCACCCGGACCTTCAGCTCCGGATCGGGCTCCAGCAGGGCAGGGTTGGCCAGCGCCTCGAAGCGCAGCCGGTCGGCCGCATCAGAGGCATTGGAGATCAGCTCCCGGAGGAAGATCTCCCGGTTGCTGTAGAGGGAGTGGATCATGAGGTGCAGGAGCTTCTGCACCTCGGCCTGGAAACCGTGGGTTTCGCGCGCAGCGACGGACATGGGCGTGGTTACCTTGAAGCCGGGACCGCCTTTATAGGGCCGCCCGGCGGAATTTCAAGGGGCACCGTACCCGCAGGAGCGCCTTGAGGCGCGACCGGTACGGTCGCGCCTCAAGGCGCTCCTACGGGTACGGTGCCTCGCTCAGTCGGAGTTCCGGACCAGGTAGAGCTTCGGCCGGCCCCCGTCGGCGGCGGGCGCGTCCGGCGCGACGGCCTCGGCTTCCGGTGCGGGAGGCGCCTCCCCCAGCTCCGCGGGCTTCAGCCGGCCCCGCACACTGGCCAGCGCCAGATCGATCCAGGCGCGGCGCCGCAGCGTGTCCTCGTTGCGGATCAGGGGGTGGTCGCGATCGTCGTCCGACATGATCGTCAGGATCTCCAGCATCCGGTCTTTGCCGGCTTCGTGGCGGCCATCCGCCAACAGGTACGGGTCTTACTTCTCTTCAGGGGTCCAGTCCCGGCGGACCTTCTCCGCCCAGTTCCGATAACCCTTCCAGGTGTAGAGGGCCGGGTCCATCGCGATCCTGCGCTTGTCCGGCAACTGCACCCGGCTCAACCACCGGCGGTAGGCGTCCCAGCCACTTACGTCCCTGCCATCCTGGGCAACGAGATTCGGTCCGGAGCGTTCCGTGAGAGTCTGCGTGTAGCGCTGCGTCCCGTTCTTCTTGTCGTCGCGTTCTTGCGGAAAGCTGGGGGATAGCGGCTGATTTTTCTGGTCTGTCATATCAGTCTCCCCTCTTCGTCAGCGTGGGGAAACTCTAGGCATCGCTTGCCTTTTCCGGAAGGAACTGGATCACAGGCATCGGGTGCGCTGGGCACCGCGGCAAGCGGGTTCGTGCGGAATGTGTAATCGGAACCGACAATAATCCGCGTGGGAGCGAGACCGCGCTCGCACTTCACACGACGACGCGATAACAGGGCTCGTAGGCGCGTCCCGGCAGCTTCATGCGGTGCTGCTCGACGAAGGCGCGAAGCAGGGCATCGAGACGGGCCATGATGTCCTTGTCGCCGCGGATCTCGAACGGACCGTGCTCCTCGATGGCGCGAATGCCGTCTTCACGGATGTTGCCGCTGACGATCCCCGAGAACGCACGACGCAGGTTCGCGGCAAGGACCTGGGTTGGCAGGTCGCGGCTGATCTCGAGCCGCGCCATGGATTCGTGGGTGGCGACGAAGGGCTGCTGGAAGACACTGTCCACCCGCAGCCGCCAGTTGTAGTAGTACGCGTCGTTGTGGGCGTGGCGGAAGTCGCGCACGCGGCGCACGTTGCCGCAGCACCCGCGTCGCCACGGCGGCCGGATCCCCGATGACGATCTCGTACCGCTCGCGCGCCGCCGGGCCCAGCGTGGCGCCGATGAAGGCATCGACCTGCTCCAGGTAGGCCTTGCTCGATTCGGGCCCGGTGAGAATCAGCGGCAGCGGGGTGGCCTCGTTGTCGGGGTGCAGGAGAATGCCAAGCAGGAACAGGATCTCCTCGGCGGTGCCCACTCCGCCGGGAAAGATGACGATCGCGTGGGCGATGCGGACGAAGGCCTCGAGGCGCTTCTCCATGTCCGGCATGATCACGAGTTCGTTGACGATCGGATTCGGGCGATTCCGCGGCGATGATGCCGGGCTCCGTGAGTCCGATATAACGGCCGTTCCGGATCCGCTGCTTCGAGTGGCCGATGGTGGCGCCCTTCATCGGGCCCTTCATCGCGCCGGCGCCGCAGCCGGTGCACACGTTGAGCTTGCGCAGCCCCAGCTCGTAGCCGACCTTCTTGGTGTAGTCGTACTCTTCGCGACTGATCGAGTGGCCGCCCCAGCAGACGACGATGTTGGGCTCGACGCCGGTCTTCAGCACGCCGGCATTGCGCAGGACGTGGAACACCGCATTGGTGATGCCGTGGCTGGAGTCGAGGTCGAACTGACCGCCTGCGACGAACTCGCTGTTGATGTAGATCACGTCGCGCAGGACGGCAAAGAGGAGCTCGCGAATGCCGCGGATCATCTCGCCGTCCACGAAGGCGCCGGGCGGCGCGTCGCGCAGCCCCAGCTTCACGCCGCGATCCTGCTGGACGATGTTGATGTCGAAGCTGCGGTGCTGCTCGAGCACCTCGCGGGTGTCGTCGGTGACGCTGCCGGAGTTCAGGATGGCCAGCGCACAACGCCGCAGGAGCTCGTGATGGCCGCCCTCGCCGGTGCTCCGGAGGCGGTTCACCTCGTGCTGGGAGAGCACCTCGAGGGCGCCCTCCGGCATCACTTCAACTAGGGTGTGGGGGGCCACGCGGAAGCGGTCAGGGCAGGATCTGGATCGGCGTGTTGTCCGGCGTCATGAGCCAGATGTCCACCATGTCGGCGTTGGACACGGCGATGCAGCCGTTGGTCCAGTCCCTCGACTGGTAGTACTCCAGTGGCTTGGACGGGCGGTTCGGCTGGCCGTGAATCATGATCTGGCCGCCGGGTTCCACGCCCTCCTGCGACGCCCGGCGCAGGTCATCCGGCCCCGGGTAGTTCACCTGGATGGCCAGGAAGAAGTCGCTATTCGGGTTGCGGCCCGCCAGCCGGTAGTTGCCCTCCGGCGTCCGGAAGTCCCCTTCCCGCTGCTTGTGCCCGGTCGGCGACAGGCCGAGGGCCACGTCGAAGGTGCGCAGGACGCGTTCGCCCCGCATGAGCAGCAGCCGGCGCTCGGACTTGCGCACGACCACCCGGTCCGCCATCTCGATGGCCGCTGCAGAGGCTATGGACGGAGCCGTGCCCGGCACGGAAAGGAGCACGAAGATCAGCAGGCGGCTCCAGATGCTCATCAGCCGCCCTCGCTGCCGGTGGCCAGCCGGAGCCGCTGCCCCGGGAATATGCGGTTCGGATTGTCGATGGCATTGATCGCCATCAGCTGCCGCTGCGGTACGCCGGTGCGCTTCGCGATGATGGCCAGATTGTCGCCCTGCCGGACCACATAGGTCTTGCCGCCGGACTGTCGGCCGGGCGGCGCTTCACTGGTCGCGGGGACGGAGCCGCCGGGCAGCTTGAGAACCTGCCCGGTGCGGATCAGGTTGCGCTTCGACAACCCGTTGAGGCTGGCAAGACGGCTCGCCGACGTGCCGTGGCGGGCTGCGATGCCGGACAGCGTCTCGCCGCTGCGCACCCGGTGCGTTCGCGGCCTGGGATCGCTGATCTGGGCGGTGCGCCGCTCGTCACCGGGAATCTCCGCGAGGCGCGCCTGCGCGTCGGGAACCGTGTCCGGCAGCCGCAGGGTGTAGCCGCGCGGAACGTACTTCTTGCCCATCCAGATGGCTGGCAGCAGGGACGGGTTGTAGGCCTGCAGCGTCTCGCGGGGCAACCCGAGGGTCTGCTCCAGTGTGCTGGCGCTCAGGTAGGCGGGCACCTGGATGGTCGTGAGCTTCTCCGGCGGGTCGCGCCGGATCGGTCCGAAGTACTTTCCGGCGTTGCGCTCGACTTCCTCAGCCGCCAGGAAGGACACGTAGAAGTTCCGCGACGCGAAGCCAAAGGCGGGCCCGTCGTAATTGCGCACGATCGTCTCGATGTCGTCGGTGCCGACGGCGCGGATCGCCCGGCGCATGCCGCCGGTACCGTGGTTGTAGCCGGTGATTGCCAGGGGCCAGGAGTCGAGTTCGCCGTAGTTGGCCTTGAGAAGTCGCGCCGCGGCCTCGCTCGAGCGATAGGGATCGCGCCGCTCGTCGACGGCGCTGTCGATGCGCATGAATCGCCGGCCGGTACCCGCCGTGAACTGCCAGAGGCCGGCAGCGCCCACGTAGGAGCGGGCTTCGGGGTTGAACGAGGATTCCACGTGGGGCAGGGCCGCCAGCATCTCGGGCACGCCGACCTCGCGCAGGCTTTCCCGGATGTGGTCCTCCCAGCGGCCGGCCCGGATATAGCCCTCCAGGAACCGGTCGGAGAGACCCTGCTGGACGCGCACCCGGTCGGCGGCAGCCCGCAACGTGCCATTGCCGGGGCGTCCGGCCCACAGGGCGAGTACGCGTCGCTCATCCTCGCCGAGATTCGAACGGTCGCCGGAAGCGAGCCGCAGCAGGATCTTCGAGTACCGGGCCTTGGCACTGTCCATCGCGCGCTGCCGGGCGCCATCGGACTGCAGGTCGGAGAGGTCGAGCTTCTCGTAGACGATGCCGAGGTAGCGGTTGTCGTGAACCAGCGCCTCCCGGGTGGATACTTCGGCGAAGATCTTGCGCCAGAAGCCGATGTCCGGCTCGAGTCCGGCAGGCCGCGGCAGGGATTCCTGAGCCAGAAGGCCCGTGCCGGGCGCCGCGACGAAGACCAGCGCCATGCTGAGCGCCAGCAGCCACGCCCTTGCGCGTCCGCTGTTGCTCATCGCCGTCGACCTGCTGCTCATATCCACTGTTGGGGTGACCATTCCGCAGCCAATGATACCGGGCAGACCGCACGTTACCTGCCCCCGCCCTGACAGACTGCCACAGGTTTCACAATAACGGATGACGCAACTCACGCCACGGGTGTGACGCCGTGCGCACTCGCAGATGGACAGGCGAGCGGCGTCGCGCCCGGCGCCCCGCTCACGTGGTTCCGGAAAACCTGCTACCGTTTCACAGAAGTCTGCTGCCCTTCCCTTACTCTTTCACCGCGTGAGATTCCTCCTGACAGCTTTACTGCTCGCCGCTGCGGTGCTCAGCGGCTGCAGCGGCGACCGGCCACCCGCGGGCCCGGCACCGCCGCCAGGCCCGTCCGCGCCCGGCAAGCCCGCGCCGGCCTCCCCCGCGGTGGATGCCCCGAAGCCGGCCAAGCCGCCGGCGCCCGCCCCTGGAAGCTCCAGTGGCGGAGAGCCGCTGGTCATGCTGGGCGAGACCGTGCTGCCGGGCACCAGCCGGCGCCTGCTGTGGTCCGGGGGACAGTCCTTTGACGGCACTTCCGGGGAGTCGCCCGTCCTGGTGGTGAACGGCATCGGCAAGGGGCCAATCCTGTGCCTCACCGGGGCGATCCACGGCGACGAACTCAACGGTATCGAGATGATCCGGCGCGTGATCCAGGACCTGGACCCGGGCCGGGTCAAGGGGGCCGTGATCGGCGTTCCGATCGTCAATCTGCAGGGCTTCCGGCGCGGCTCCCGCTACCTCCCGGACCGCCGGGACCTGAACCGGTATTTCCCGGGCAACCCGGCGGGCAGTTCCGCGTCCCGAATCGCCGCATCGCTCTTCGAGGAAGTCATCCGCCAGTGCGACGGGCTAGTCGACATCCACACCGGCTCGCTGAACCGGACCAACCTGCCGCAGCTCCGGGCAGATCTGCGCAATCCCGACGTGCGGGAGTTCGCCAACGGCTTTGGAGCCTTCATGGTGCTGCACAGCCCGGGCGTCAGCGGCACGCTGCGCCGCGCCGCCACCGATGCGGGAATCCCCGCCGTGACGCTGGAAGCCGGCGAACCAGGCCGCCTCCAGTCCGCCCAGGTGCGGGAAGGCACCGC
>CAWGLJ010000008.1:0-756412 GCA_963823415.1 uncultured Gammaproteobacteria bacterium
GGCGCTGGTCGAGAGCACCGGGTTCGCGAGCGCGTCCTCGATGGCGACCTCGGCGGCCTGGAAGGCGCGTTCCTGGCTCTGCGTGTTGCGCACCATGCGCAGCTCCATCGTGGAGGTGAACACGCCCGACACGGCGAGGATCGTGAGGACGACGAGCAGGATCAGGCCGACGACGAGCGCCGCGCCCTGCTGCCGCTGGTAACCGGATGCCATGCCGTTCATCGACGTGTATTCCTGAGCGCGATGGTCTTGCTGACGAGGAGCCGGCGGAACGAATCCCCCGGCGCGAGTACGTTCGCGCCCGTGCGGCTCGCGTAGTCGTAGGTGCGGCCGTCCGTGTAAGCCCTGTTCCGGCTGCTCCGCGCGCACCAGCAGCCAGACGCGCACGGCGACGATCTGGTCGCCGGCCGGAATGGCCGTGCCCGGCTGCACGAAGTAGTCGGCGTTCTGGTCGTCGTTGAAGTCCGCGCCGAGCTCGATCTGCAGGTCCTCGACGCCCGGGACGATCTGCAGGTCGGCGATGGCCGGCGCGCCGCCCGCGACGTCGAGCTGCTTGCGGCGCAGCGACGGCGTGCCGGCGCGCTCGTCGGAGTCCTGGCCGATGTAATAGCCGTTGACGACCAGCGCGCGCGTTTCCGAGAGCGGCGGCAGGTAGCCCGCCGGCAGCGTCGCGCTCGAGAACAGCGTGCCCTGCACGCGGCTCGTCTGCAGCTTGATCTGGCCGGCGCTGGCCGTCAGAGGCGCGCCGGTCGCGATCAGCTGGGTGGAGGCGCGGCGGATCGTCAGCGTGTCGGCGCCGGCGACGGCGCCGGCGCCGGCGGCGGCGCAGCCGAGGGTGTAGGAGTCCGTCGCCTCGATGTAGGCGGGCAGCTTCACCGCCCACATGGCGCCGCACTGGTTGATCGTGCCGGCGTAAGCCGGTGAGCTCGGCCGGCAGCGAGTAGCTCGGGTCGACCGCGGGCGGGTTCGCGAGGTCGAGCGCCGGGCCGTTCTCGATCGAGGTCCGCGCGGCTCATGAGGCCCCAGTAGTTCGCCATGCGCAGGTCGGCCTCGATCGTGCTCATCGCGTAGCGCGCCGTTTCCTGCAGGCGCGCCGCGGCGTCGTTGGTGCGGTACAGGTCGCGCGTCTTGCCGAAGACCGTGATCGCGCCGGCCAGCAGGAAGGTGCCGATGGCCATGGCGACCATCAGCTCGACGAGGCTGAGGCCCCGCTGTGCGCGCGGCGGTTGGCATGCGGATGCGTCTTCATGTCTGGAACCCGATCTGGAAGGTCACCGGGGCCGCTTCGCCGACTTCGGCCCATTGCACGGTGACGACGTAGGTGGTGGGCTCGCCGGTCGCCGACCGGCAGCGTCACGCGACCTGGCCCTGGCCGTTCGGTAGCTGCTGGGCGACCTCGGCCTTCCAGTCGGCGAGGTCGGTCGAGGCGAGGTCGGCGTCCGAGCAGCCGCCGGTCGTCGAGCAGGTGCCGACGACGGCCTCGACGTCCGCGAACAGCGTGCCGTAAGCGGCCTGCGCCGTCCGGTTCATGCGGATGCGGTCGGCGAGGTCGGCCGCGAGCGTGATCGCCTGGGTCCGGTAGATCGCGGTGCGGCCGGACTGGAGGCTGTTCAGGTAGCAGGGCGGCGATGCCGAGCAGGCCGATCGCCAGCACGACGAGGGCGACCAGCACCTCGACCATGGTGAAACCCGGATTCCTTGCGCTTGTCAGCCATGATTCAGCTCGCCTCGCAGCCGCCGACGTCGGCGCCGATGGTGTCCACCAGGTCCTGGATCTCGCCCATGTTGCGCGTGACGCCGGCGCGGCCGGTCACCGCGACCAGGATGCCGCGGGCCGAGGACAGCTCGCCGCCGGACGGCGTGTTGCCGCGCTCGTCGCACAGGACGATGCTCGCGCCGTTCGGGTTGAGCGCGAAGCCATTCAGCAGGTAGGTCACCAGCGAAGGGATCGGCGGAGGAGGCCGCCGTGATCCGGACGTTCATCGGCCCGTGGTTCAGCAGGATGTCTTCGCCCGACCTCGCGCTGGCCGTTCTGGTTGAGGTCGACGAACACGATCCAGCCGGTCAGGAACTCGGAGTCGGCGCAGGTCGCGTTGGCATTCGCCAGGTTGTTCGCCAGGACGGCATTGGCGCTGGTGCAGAGGGTCACCGGCTGGCGCCGCTTGATGGCCTCCGAGCGCGTGAAGTGCAGCGCCGCCATGACGTCGTTGGCGGCGGCCGTGATCCGGCCGTTGCGGATGAAGTTGCCCATCGCCGGGATGGCGATGGCCATCAGGACGCCCACGATCGCGACGACGACCATGAGTTCGAGGAGCGTGAAGCCGGCTTGTGCCCTTTTCATGGGTTGCACTATAAGGAGCGAAACCCGCGCCGAAATCGGCGCCTTCCGACAGGCGCTCGCGCGGCGGCGACGAACGGCCGGGAGGCGGGTTTCGGCGTCGGCTTATGTCGGCTCGCGCGTGACGCGAGTTCACATTTCCTCTGGCACCCCCGCGCGCCGCTCGACTAGACTGAACTCCCGTCGTTTCGGGCGGACGGCGGGGGTTCCCATGACGCGATTCGTGTTCGTGACCGGCGGCGTCGTCTCCTCTCTGGGCAAGGGCCTCGCCTCGGCGAGCCTCGGCGCCATCCTCGAGGCCCGCGGACTCAAGGTCCGCATGGTCAAGCTCGACCCGTACATCAACGTCGACCCGGGCACCATGAGCCCGTTCCAGCACGGCGAGGTGTTCGTCACCGAGGACGGCACCGAGACCGACCTGGACCTCGGGCACTACGAGCGCTTCGTGCGCACGACCACGGGCCGCAACAGCAACTACACGACCGGGCGCATCTACGAGCGGGTGATCGCGCGCGAGCGGCGCGGCGACTACCTCGGCGCGACGGTCCAGGTCATCCCGCACATCACCGACGAGATCATCCGCAGCATCCGGCTCGGCGCCGGGGACGCGGACGTGTGCATGGTCGAGATCGGCGGCACGGTCGGCGACATCGAGTCGCTGCCCTTCCTCGAGGCGATCCGCCAGCTCGGCGCGGAGGTCGGCCGCAACCAGTGCGTGTACATGCACCTGACGCTGGTGCCGATCGTCGGCGGCTCGGGCGAGATCAAGACCAAGCCGACGCAGCACTCGGTCAAGGAACTGCGCGGCATCGGCATCCAGCCGGACGTCCTCCTGTGCCGCTGCCGCGACCCGCTGCCGGAAGAGCAGCGCCGCAAGATCGCGCTGTTCACCAACGTCGAGGAGCGCGCGGTCATCTCGGCGATCGACGCCGACGACATCTACCGTATCCCGATCCTGCTGCACGAGCAGCACCTCGACGACATCGTGTGCAACAAGCTCGGCATCGAGGCGCCGCCGGCGGACCTGCGCGAGTGGCAGCAGGTCGTGGCGGCGCGGCATCAGAGCGACGCGACGGTCAACATCGCGATGGTCGGCAAGTACGTGCAGATCCGCGACTCCTACATCTCGCTCGAACGAGGCGCTGCGCCACGCCGGGCTCAAGACGCGCACGCGCGTCCAGCTGCACTACATCGAGTCGACCGACCTCGAGACCGCCGGCACCGCGAGCCTCGCCGGCATGGACGCGATCCTCGTGCCCGGCGGCTTCGGCGAGCGCGGCATCGAGGGCAAGATCGCGGCGGTGCGCTACGCGCGCGAGCACGGCGTGCCCTACCTCGGCATCTGCCTCGGCATGCAGGTTGCGGTCATCGAGTTCGCGCGCGGCGTGCTCGGGCTTCCGGGCGCGAACTCGACGGAGTTCGACCGCGGCGCCGCCGATCCGGTCATCGCGCTGATCACCGAGTGGCGCGACCGCACGGGCGAGACGCTGAAGCGCGACGATCGTTCCGAACTCGGCGGCACGATGCGCCTCGGCGCGCAGGAATCGCGCATCCTCGACCGAGCACGCTGGCGCGCAAGGTCTACGGCCGCGACGTGATCCACGAGCGCCATCGCCACCGCTTCGAGTTCAACAACAACTACCTCGAACGCATGCAGAAGGCCGGGCTTTCGATTTCCGCGTTCTCGGAGGACGGGCTCGTCGAGATCGTCGAGCTCCCGTCGCACCCGTGGTTCATCGGCGTGCAGTTCCACCCGGAGTTCACTTCCAATCCGCGCGACGGCCATCCGCTGTTCACGAGCTTCGTGCGCGCCGCGCGCGAACATGCGGCGCGGGAACGCGGGGCGGGCAACCTGCCGCAGGCGGCGAGCGCGTGAAGCTGGCCGGGGCGGAAATCGGGCCGGACCGGCCGCTGTTCCTCATCGCCGGTCCCTGCGTCGTCGAGAGCCCCCAGCTCACGCTGGACATCGCGGGCACGCTCAAGGAGATCGCGGGCGCGCTCGGCGTGCCGTTCGTCTTCAAGGCCTCCTACGACAAGGCCAACCGGTCGTCGCGCGTCGTCGTTCCGCGGGCCCGGGATCGAGCAGGGCCTCAAGGTGCTTTCCGAGGTGCGCCGCCAGCACGGCGTGCCGGTGCTGACCGACGTGCACGAGGACACGCCGCTCGCCGAGGTGGCGGCCGTGGTCGACGTGCTGCAGACGCCGGCCTTCCTGTGCGCGGCAGACGAATTTCATCGTCAACGTCTGCTCGCAGGGCAAGCCGGTGAACGTCAAGAAGGGCCAGTTCCTGAGTCCCTGGGAGATGGCGAACGTCGTCGAGAAGGCGCGCTCGACCGGGAACCCGGAGATCATGGTCTGCGAGCGCGGCTTCAGCTTCGGCTACAACAACCTGGTCTCCGACATGCGCGCGCTGTCGGTCATGCGCGGCTTCGGCGCGCCGGTCGTGTTCGACGCGACGCACTCCGTGCAGCTGCCGGGCGGGAAGGGCACGGCCTCCGGCGGCCAGCGCGAGTTCGTGCCGGTGCTGGCGCGCGCGGCGGTCGCGGCGGGCGTCGCCGGCATCTTCATGGAAACGCACCCGGACCCGGAGAAGGCGCTGTCGGACGGGCCGAACGCCTGGCCGCTGCCGCGCATGCGCGAGCTGCTCGAGGTCCTCGTCGAGCTCGACCGCACGGTCAAGGCGCGGCCTTTCGCGGAAGCGTCGCTCTGATGCGCATCGTCGACATCCGCGGCCGCGAGATCATCGATTCCCGCGGCAACCCGACCGTGGAGGCCGACGTCGAGCTGGAGGACGGCACGCTCGGCCGGGCCGCGGTGCCCTCGGGCGCCTCCACCGGCACGCGCGAGGCGGTCGAGCTGCGCGACGGCGACCCGAAGCGCTACCTCGGCAAGGGCGTGCTCACGGCCGTCCGGCACGTGAACGGGGTGCTGCGCGACTCGCTCGTCGGCCGCGACCCGGCCGACCAGGCGGGCATCGACGCGCGCATGCGCGAACTCGACGGGACCGAGAACAAGTCCCGGCTCGGCGCGAATGCGATCCTCGCCGTGTCGCTCGCGACCGCGCACGCGGCGGCCCGCGCGCGCAGGATGCCGCTGTACCGGCTCCTCGGCGGCGACGACGCCGTCGTGCTGCCGGTGCCGATGATGAACATCATCAACGGCGGTGCGCACGCGGACAACAGCCTCGACATCCAGGAGTTCATGATCGTGCCGGCGGGCGCTGCCGAGCTTCAGCGAGGCGCTGCGCTGCGGCGCGGAGATCTTCCACGGCTCAAGAAGATCCTCCACGAGCGCAAGCTCGCGACCGCGGTCGGCGACGAGGGCGGATTCGCGCCGAACCTGCCGTCCAACGAGGCGGCGCTCGCCGTGATCCTCGAGGCGATCGAGCAGGCGGGCTACCACGCCGGGCCAGGACGTCTGGCTCGGGCTCGACGTCGCGAGCAGCGAGTTCCATCGCGAACGGCAGCTACCAGCTCGAATCCGAGGGCCGCAAGTTCAACGCGGCCCAGTTCGCCGAGTACCTGGCCTCGCTCGCCGAGCGCTACCCGATCATCACGATCGAGGACGGCATGGCGGAAGGCGGACTGGGAGGGCTGGGCGCTGCTCACGCGCCGCCTCGGCCAGAAGGTGCAGCTGGTCGGCGACGACCTGTTCGTGACCAACACGGAGATCCTCGCGCGCGGCATCGCGGAAAACGTCGCCAACGCGATCCTGATCAAGCCGAACCAGATCGGCACGCTCACCGAGACGCTCGCGGCGATCGAGATGGCGACCAGGGCCGGCTACGCGGCCGTGGTCTCGCATCGTTCCGGCGAGACCGAGGACGCGACCATCGCCGACATCGCGGTCGGCACGGCCGCGACGCAGATCAAGACCGGCTCGCTGTCGCGCTCGGACCGCACGGCGAAGTACAACCAGCTGCTCCGGATCGAGGCGGAGCTCGGCGCGCGCGCGCGCTATGCCGGCCGCGAGGCCTTCCCGTTGCGTCGGCGGCAGGCGGAGTGAATCCAGTGTCCGCGGAACGTGGTAGGCTCCCCGCCCCATGAAGTTCCTCGTCGCCGCACTGGTCGCCGCCATCGTGCTGCTGCAGTACCGGCTGTGGGTTTCCGACGAAGGCATGCGCGAGGTGTGGCACCTCGAGCAGGCCGTCGAGGCCCAGCGCGCCGGGAATGCCGCGCTCGCGCGAGCGCAATGCCCAGGTCAAGGCCGAGGTCGCCGACCTCAAGCACGGCCTGACCGCGCTCGAGGAGCGCGCCCGGAACGACCTCGGCATGGTCGCCGCCAACGAGACCTTCTACCAGGTCGTCGATGCGACGCATCGCGCTCCGGACGGCGAGGCGACGACCCCCGAGTCGATGCAGGCTTCGACGAAGCCGTAACCGGACGGTGGCTGAACGCATCTGGTACGTGATCGCCGCCGCGGGGCGTGCCACGCGCTTCGGCGGCCCGGTTCCCAAGCCCTATCTGCGGATCGCGGGCGCGACGCTCCTCGAGCACTGCCTGCGCGCTTTCGCGGCGCTGCCGGGTCTGGCGGGCGGCGCCGTCGTGCTCGCGACCGGCGACCGTCGCTTCGAGCGGATTCCCGCCGGGCTTCGCCGCCGCGTGGTCGCGGTCGAAGGCGGCGCGACGCGCGCGAGGTCGGTGCTGAACGGGCTGCAGTCGCTCATCACCGCGGCCGGGGACGACTGGGTGCTGGTGCATGACGCGGCCCGGCCCTGTCTGCTGCGCAGCGACCTGCGGGCGCTCATCGCCGCCTGCCGGCGCGACGCGGTGGGCGGGCTGCTCGCGACGCCCGTTGCCGACACCGTCAAGCAGGCCGACGAGGACGGCCGCAGCCTGCGGACGCTCCCGCGCGAGCGGCTGTGGCGGGCGCAGACGCCGCAGATGTTCCGGCATGGGGTTCTGCTCGAAGGCGCTCGGCCAGGCGCTCGCGGAAGGCTTCGAGCCGACGGACGAAGCCGCCGCCATCGAGAAGCTGGGCCTCCGGCCCCGCCTGGTCGAAGGATCGCCGTTCAACGTCAAGGTGACGCGGCCGGCCGACCTCGCGTTCGCGGAGGCGGCGCTCAAGTCCGCGCGGAGACAGTCATGAGGATCGGCAGCGGCTACGACGTGCATCGCTTCGGCAGCGGCGACTCCGTGCGCCTCGGCGGGGTCACGATCCCGCACGACGCGGGGCCTCGTCGCCCATTCGGACGGCGACGTCCTCCTGCACGCGCTGATGGACGCGCTGCTCGGCGCGGCGGCGCTCGGCGACATCGGCCGGCATTTCCCCCCGGACGACGCGCGCTACGCCGGCGCGGACAGCCGCGAACTCCTGCGCGAGGTCGCGCGCCTGCGTCGCCGCCCGGGGCTTCGGCGTCGCGAACTGCGACCTGACGCTGATCGCCGAGGCGCCCCGCATCGCGGCGCACCGCGAGGCGATGGCGGCGAACATCGCCGCCGACCTCGGCATTGACCGCGGCCGCGTGAACGTCAAGGCGACGACCGCCGAGGGGCTCGGTGCGCTCGGCCGCGCCGAGGGCATCGCGGCCCAGGCCGTCGTGCTGCTGGCGGAGACGCATGCCCGCTGAAGTCGATCCGCCGGACGCCTGGCACCGGCTCGCGCTCGATCCGCCGCGCGCCTATGGCGCGACGCCCGTGTCGGGCGCGCTGCGCGCCGAGCTCGCCGACTTCGTCGTCGAGGAACAGCTCGGCTTCGAGCCCGACGGCGGCGAGGTCGCACCGGCTGCTGCGGGTCGAGAAGGTCGGCGCCAACACGCTGTTCGTCGCGCGCGCGCTCGCCGTGCGCGCCGGCCGGCCGCCGGCCGACATCGGCTTCGCGGGCCAGAAGGACCGGCGCGCGGTGGCGCGCCAGTGGTTCTCGGTGCCGGCGACGCGCGAGACGGCCTCGTACGTCGGCTACAGCGGCGAGGGCTTCCGCGTGCTCAGCGAGCATCCGCATTCGCGCAAGCTGCGCCGCGGGGCGCTGACCGGCAACCACTTCCGCATCCGCGTGCGCGGACTGCAGGGCGACCCCGGCGCCGTCACGGCGCGCATCGCGCACGCTGGCGGCATCGGGCCTGCCCAACTACTTCGGCGCGCAGCGCTTCGGCCGCGAGGGCGCGAACCTCCGGCGCGTGCGCCAATGGCTCGAGATCGGGCCGCCTGCCGCGCGGCCGGGAGCAGCGCGCCTTCGTGCTCTCTTCGGCGCGGGCGCTCGCCTTCAACGCCGTGCTCGGCGCGCGGGTCGCGGCGAACACCTGGAACCGGCTGCTGCCCGGCGAGGTGATCAACCTGGCCGGCAGCCAGTCCGTGTTCGCGTCGGAGCATCCGGACGAGGGCCTGCACCGGCGCCTGCACGGACGGCGACCTGTCGCCCACCGGGGCGCTGTGCGGCGCCGGCGGCGTGCTGCCGGGCGGCGAGGCGGGCAGGGTCGAGGCGGCTGCGCTCGAGGTCGTCGCGCCGCTGCCGTCACTGCTGTCCGCCGTCGGCCTGCGCGGCGAGCGGCGGGCGCTGATCGTGCGGCCCTCGGCCTTCAGCCACGGCCTGGAGGGCGACGCGCTGACGCTCGAGTTCGACCTGCCGCGCGGCGCTTTCGCGACCAGCGTCCTGCGCGAGCTGCTCGACGTACGCGGTTCCCGACGCCGACAGCGACTAGGCGCACGCCTGCCGGCCGGGCGAGTCCCTCGCTCGTTCCGCCCGAACTTAGTCACGTCGCTCGGGACCCGGCCGGCCAGGCGCGCACGCGAATCGCTGCGGCACATCACGCCCGGCGCGCGAAGTCGGCACGCGGCATCTACGCGCGCAGGCTAGCTGCCGGGACCCGCGAGTGAGCGACTAAAGTTCCGGCGGAGCGAACGAGCGGCGTTCCGGCAGCTAGCCTGGGCGTAAGCCCACGCGCCGGCAAGGCTTCAGCCGAGCAGCACGTAGAGCGCGCCGGTGCCGCCGTCGTTGCGGCGCGCCGAGCAGAACGCGCGCACGTCGCCGTGGCGCCGCAGCCAGCGATTGACCGCCGACTTGAGGACCGGTCCGCGCTGGCCGGAGCCGCGCCCCTTGCCGTGGATCACGCGCACGCAGCGGCTGCCGTGCAGCGATCGCCTCGGCGAGGAACGCGGCGAGCGCCAGGCGCGCCTCGTCCTGCGTCATGCCGTGCAGGTCGATCTCGTCGCGCACGGCGTACAGGCCCTGCCGGAGCCGGCGCAGGACGCGATTCGGGCACGCCCTCGCGGCGGTAGCGGAGTTCTTCGCCGGACTCCACGTCGAGGTCGGCCGGGTCGAGGCGCAGCGATTCGGCGAGCACGCGCGCCTCGTCGGCGCGGCGCGACGCGGCGCGCGCGGCGCCGGCGCGCGCGCGGCGGCAACGGCTTCAGCTTCGCCTGGCGGAGCGGCTTGACGTCGCGCATCGCGGCGCGGAACAGCTCGCGTTCCTCGTCCTTGATGGCGGGATTCCTCGTCGGCGCGCGCTGGCAGCGGAGCTTGCAGTATAGTGCGGCGCGGTCGCGCGACACGCGACCGGGACCAGAAACCGGCCTTGAAGATCCTGCTTGCCAACGACGACGGCTACCGTGCCGAAGGGCTGCGCTTCCTGCGGGAAGCGCTCGAGGGCGTCGCGCCGCTCACCGTCGTCGCGCCGGACCGCAACTTCAGCGGCGCCAGCCATTCGCTGACGCTCGACGTGCCGCTGCGCGTGCAGCGCGTGGACGAAAACATCTGGTACGTGATCAACGGCACGCCGACCGACTGCGTGCACCTCGCGATCACGGGGCTGTTCGACTTCGAGTTCGACATGGTGGTGTCGGGCGTCAACGACGGCGCCAACCTCGGCGACGACGTGCTGTATTCCGGCACCGTGGCCGCCGCCATCGAGGGGCGCTTCCTCGGCCTGCCGACGGTCGCGGTGTCGCTCGTCGCCGCAGGCCGGCACCGGCCCGCACTTCGCGACCGCCGCGCGCGTCGCGCGCGAGCTGGTCGAGCGGCTGCTCGCGAAGCCCCTGCATCGCTCGATGATCCTCAACGTCAACGTGCCCGACCTGCCTTACGAGAAGCTCCAGGGTTTCGAAGTGACGCGGCTCGGTCATCGCCACCGCGCCAAGCCCGCGGTGCGCGGGCTCGATCCGCGCGGCCGCGAGATCTACTGGGTCGGGGCGGCGGGCGCCGGCCAGGACGCGGGCCCGGGCACGGATTTCCACGCGGTCGCGAATGGCTTCGTGTCGGTGACGCCCCTGCAGGTCGACCTGACGCGCCACGCGGCCCTCGACTCGCTGCGCGAATGGCTGCGGGAACCGCTTGCTTGAACACCGAGCACAAGGGCATCGGCATGACGAGCGCCCGCACGCGCGAGCGGCTCATCCAGCGACTCGTCGAGCAGGGCATCCGCGACCCGCGCGTGCTCGACCGCATCCGGAACGTGCCGCGTCACCTGTTCGTCGACGAGGCGCTCGCCAGCCGCGCCTACGAGGACACGGCGCTGCCGATCGGCCACGGGCAGACGATCTCGCAGCCCTACGTCGTGGCGCGCATGACCGAGGCGATCACCATCGGCGGCACGCCCGAGAAGGTGCTCGAGATCGGCACCGGCTGCGGCTACCAGACCGCGGTGCTGTCGCCGCTCGTCGGGCGCATCTACAGCATCGAGCGCATCGAGCCGCTGCTCGATCGCGCGAAGGACGCGGCTGCGCGAACTCGGCATCCGCAACGTGCGCTTCAAGCACGGCGACGGATCGGAGGGCTGGCCGTCGCAGGCGCCCTTCGACGCCATCCTGCTCGCGGCCGCGCCCCACGCGCTGCCGCAGAAGCTGCTCGATCAGCTCGCCGAGGGCGGGCGCCTGGTCGCGCCGGTCGGGCCCGAGGGCCGGCAGGAGCTGCTGCGCTTCACGCGCCGCGGCGACCAGTTCCTTCGCGAGCGGCTCGGCTTCGTGAGTTTCGTGCCGCTGCTCGGCGGTGTGACCTGAAGCGATGGGTCGCATGCGCCCTGTTGTCGGCGATCGCCGCCTGCGCCGGACCTGACCGCCGCCCAGCCGTACCCGATTCACATGTCGTCCGCTCCGGCGAGACGCTCTACTCGATCGCGCGGCGCTACGGGCTCGACTACCGGGACTTGCGCGCTGGAACGGCATTGGCGCAGGACTACCTGATCCACCCGGGCGACCGGTTGCGGCTCGGCCGGCCGGCCGGGAAGGCGGCGGTGGCCGCGAGCCCGGCAGCCGCGAAGGCGCCGGCTGCGCCGCGCGCCTCGCCCGACGATCCGGCGCACCGGCCGCCGAGCTGGCGCTGGCCGGTCGACGTCGGCACGGTCGCCGGCATCGTGCGCCAGCCTTCAGGCGGCGTCGGCCTGCGCATCGACGGGGGCCTGAACCAGCCGATACTCGCCGCCGCCGACGGCAAGGTCGTCTACACCGGCAGCGCGCTGCGCGGCTACGGCCAGCTCGTGATCGTCAACCACGTGCGCGGCTGGCTCACGGCCTACGGCCACAACGCTTCCGTGCAGGTCGAGGAAGGCCAGGAAGTCCGCGCCGGCCAGCAGATCGCCTCGATGGGGCTCGGCCCGGGGCAGCAGGCGATGCTCTACTTCGAGATCCGGCTCGAGGGCGAGCCGCTCGATCCGCTGACGCAGCTGCCGAAGCGGTAACGGAGGGGTCAGACCCCTTGCATAATCGCTGAAGGGGTCGCGACCCCTTCACGACGATCAAGGGGTGCTGACCCCTTCAACGGCAGAGCATCAGCGCGACGGCGACGTCGCGGAACTCGCCGAGCAGGACGTTGTAGGTGCGGCAGGCGGCGCGGTTGTCCATGACCTCGAGCCCGATGCCGCGCGACGCGAATGCGGCGTAGAGCGCAGGCGGCGGCATGCGCTGGCGGCTGCCGGTCCCGAGCAGCACGACCTCGGGCGCGAGCGCGAGCAGGCCCTCGAAATCCTCGAGCGTCAGCGCCTCGGGCGCGGGCGGCTGCCAGCCGTCGAGGACGGCATCGCGGGTGACGATCACGCTGCCGCGCACCGACGCGATCGCGCAGCCGGACCTCGCTCGCTCGTGCACGCGAGGATGGCATTCGCTTCGGTGGCGGAGTCGCGGGTGAACTGCATGGCCTCGCTGCCAATATAGCCAATCGCGGCGCTCGCGCGCCGCTATCATGGCCGGCGATGAATCCACGCGACCTGCCGCGCGCCGTGCCGGTCAAGCTCCGCCGGCGTCCCGCGGGACCCGCCGGGGCATTGCCCGACAAGCCTGCACCCGGTCCTGCGCCGCGTGTATGCGGCGCGTGGCGTGTCGGCGCCCGAGGACCTCGTCACTCGACCTGCGCTCGCTGCTGCCGGTGTCGACGCTCGACGGCATCGGGCCCGCGACGGAGCTGCTCGCCGCCCACGTCGAGCGCGGATCGCGCATCCTCGTCGTCGGCGACTTCGACGCGGACGGCGCGACCAGCACCGCCCTGGTGCTGCGCCAGCTCGCGCGCCTCGGCCACACGAACTGCGACATGCGCGTCCCGGACCGGATGCGGCACGGCTACGGCCTGACGCCGGCGCTGGTCGCCGAACTCGAGGACGAGCGGGCGGACCTGATCGTCACGGTGGACAACGGCGTGTCGGCCTTTGCGGGCATCGAGGCGGCTCGCGCCCTCGGCATCGAGGTGCTGGTGACCGACCACCACCTGCCCGCGGCGAGACCTTGCCGGACTGCGCGGCGCACGTGAACCCGAACCTGCCCGGCGCGCAGTTCGGCAGCCGGGCGCTGGCGGGCGTCGGCGTCGCGTTCTACCTCATGGCGTCGCTGACCCGCGAGCTGGAGAAGCGCCGCGACAAGCGCCTGCCGCCGGTCGCGGATCTCCTCGACCTCGTGGCGCTCGGCACGGTCGCCGACGTGGTGCCGCTCGACCGCAACAACCGCATCCTCGTCCAGGAAGGCCTGCGCCGCATGCGCGCGCGCGCGGCAACGACCGGCTTCATGGCGCTCGCGCGCGTCGCGGGTTGCCGCCTGGACGAGCTGTCGGCGCGCCAGCTCGGCCACCAGATCGCGCCGCGCCTCAATGCGGCCGGGCGGATCGACGACATGGCGGTCGGCATCCGCTGCCTGCTGACGGATGATCCCGGGCGAGGCGCTCACGCTCGCGGGCGAGCTCGATCGGCTGAACCGCGAGCGGCGGGAGATGGAAGGGCGCATGCGGGAGGAGGCGCTGGCCGCGGTGCGGAACCTGCGCATTGCGGAGGGCGACCTGCCGCCCGGCCTCACGCTGTTCGACGGCGGTTGGCACGCGGGCATCGTGGGCCTCGTCGCGTCGCGCATGAAGGACCGCCTGCAGCGGCCGGTCGTGGCCTTTGCGCCGGCTTCGGAGGACGAGCTGCGCGGCTCGGCACGCTCGGTCGCGGGACTGCACGTGCGCGACGTGCTCGAGGCGGTCTCCTCGCGTCACCCGGGGCTCATCGATCGCTTCGGCGGACACGCGATGGCCGCGGGACTGACGCTCCGGCGTCGTCTCGCTCGAGCGTTTCGCCGATGCCTTCGCGGACGAGGTCGGGCGGCAGCTGTCGCCCTCGCAGATGCAGAACGTGCTGGAGACGGACGGCGTGCTCGCCGCCGGGGAGATCTCGCTCGAGACCGCGCGCGCGATCGAGGAGGGCGGTCCCTGGGGCCAGGCCTTCCCGGAGCCGGTCTTCGACGGCGAATTCGACGTCGTCGAGGCGCGCACGGTCGGCGACCGCCACCTGAAGCTCTGGCTGCGCGCGGCCGTGGCGATGCAGCCGATCGAGGCGATTGCCTTCGGCTACTTCGACGAGCCGGAGGCGCGGCGGCCGGCGCGGGCGCGAAGCTCACGCTCGCCTACCGCCTGCAGTCGTCGTCGTTCGGCGGCACGCCGCACGCGGAGCTGCTGGTGGAGCACGTGGCAGGGAACAAAGGGGACGCACCCCTTTAACGCTTGCAAGCGAGTGCATTTCACCCCCTTATCCGTTAAAGGGGTGCGTCCCCTTTGTTCCCGGCTGGTAAGATGCCGCCGCCATGGAATCCGCACCGACACGCCGGCTGATCGAGGACCTCACGGAGCGCCTGAAGGCGCTGAGGGGGTACCTTTGAGTACGACGCCAAGCGCGAACGCCTCGAAGAGCTGAATCACGAGCTCGGCGACCCGGCGGTCTGGAACAAGCCGGACAAGGCGCAGTCGCTCGGGCGCGAGCGGGCGCGCCTCGAAGCCACGATCACCGAACTCGAGCAGCTCGCCTCCGGCCTGTCCGACGCCGCGGAACTGCTGACGATCGTCGAGGGCGAGGGCGACGAGGCCGGTTTCGCGGAGATCGTGAAGGACGCCGGCGCCCTCGACCAGCGCGTGCGCAAGCTCGAGCTGTCGCGCATGTTTCCCGGCGAGATGGACCCGCGCGGCGCCTTTCTCGACATCCAGGCGGGCGCCGGCGGCACCGAGGCGCAGGACTGGGCTTCGATGCTGCTGCGCATGTACCTGCGCTGGGCCGACGCGCGCGGCTTCCGCACCGAGGTGGTCGACCAGAGCGCGGGCGAGGTCGCGGGCATCAAGAGCGCTTCCATCGAGGTCGACGGCGACTACGCGTACGGATGGCTGCGTACCGAGACCGGCGTGCACCGGCTGGTGCGCAAGTCGCCGTTCGATTCCGGGAACCGGCGCCACACGTCCTTCGCCTCGGTGTTCGTCTCGCCGGTCATCGACGACGAGATCAACATCGAGGTCAACCCCGCCGACATCGAGATGGACACGTACCGCGCGAGCGGGGCGGGCGGGCAGCACGTCAACAAGACGGACTCGGCGGTGCGCTTGCGCCACCTGCCGTCCGGCATCGTCGTCGCCTGCCAGGGCGAGCGCAGCCAGCACAAGAACCGCTCGACGGCGATGAAGATGCTCAAGGCGAAGCTGTACGAGCTCGAGGTCAACAAGCGCAACGCCGCCGCACGCGTGCTCGAGGACCAGAAGACCGACGTCGGCTGGGGCCACCAGATCCGTTCGTACGTGCTCGACCAGTCGCGCATCAAGGACCTCAGGACCGGCTACGAGACCGGCAACCCGAACGCGGTGCTGGACGGCGCGCTCGATCCTTTCATGGAAGCGAGCCTGAAGCAGGGCCTGTAAGCTGCCGCCATGGAACGCAAGGAAGGATCGCCGCCCGCGGACGAGAACGCGCTGATCGCGGAGCGGCGCGCAAAGCTCGCGCGCCTGCGCGAGGCGGGCGTGGCTTTCCCGAACGACTTCCGCCGCGACGCGCTGGCGGCCGACCTGCACGCCACATTCGAGGGCCGCAGCGACGAATGGCTCGCGGCGAATCCGGTGCGGGTGCGCGTCGCGGGCCGCATGATGTTCAAGCGCCTCATGGGCAAGGCGTCGTTTGCCAAGCTGCAGGATGCGAGCGGGCAGGTCCAGGTCTACCTGCAGGCTGGACGCGCTCGGCGCCGCCTACGAGGCGTTCAAGGGCTGGGACGTCGGCGACATCGTCGGCGCCGAGGGCCTGCTCATGCGGACGCGCGCGGGCGAGCTGTCGGTGCGCGCGGAGTCGGTGCGGCTGCTGGTCAAGGCGCTGCGGCCGCTGCCCGACAAGTGGCACGGCCTGGCGGACACCGAGACGCGTTACCGCCAGCGCTACGTCGACCTGATCGTCAACGAGACGGCGCGCGAGACCTTCCGGGCGCGCAGCCGCGTCGTGGGGTTCCTGCGCAATTTCCTCGACGCGCAGGGCTTCCTCGAGGTCGAGACGCCGATGATGCAGCCGATTCCGGGCGGTGCCGTCGCGCGGCCGTTCGTCACGCACCACAACGCGCTCGGCCAGGACATGTACCTGCGCATCGCGCCGGAGCTGTACCTCAAGCGGCTGGTCGTCGGCGGCTTCGAGCGCGTGTACGAGATCAACCGCAATTTCCGCAACGAAGGGCTCTCGACCCAGCACAACCCCGAGTTCACGATGCTCGAGCTGTACCAGGCCTATGCCGACTGCGACGACTTCATGGGTCTCGTGGAGCGTATGTTCCAGGGGCTCGCGGATGCCGTGGCGGGCGCGCGCATCGTCGCCTACCAGGGCCGCCAGATCGACTTCACGGCGCCGTTCGCGAAGCGCTCGGTGGAGGAGGCGGTGGCCGCGGCGAATCCCGACCTCGACCGCTCGCGCCTGCGCGATGCTGCCTACCTGCGCAGCGCCTGCGCGCGGCTCGGCCTCGAGCCGGGCAAGGACGACGGCGCGGGCGCACTGCAGATGCTGATCTTCGAGAAGACGGCGGAGCACGGGCTCGCCCAGCCGACGTTCATCCATTCATACCCGACGGAAGTATCGCCGCTCTCCCGGCGCCGCGACTCGGACCCCTTCGTCACCGACCGCTTCGAGCTGTTCATCGACGGCCGCGAGCTCGCGAACGGATTTTCGGAGCTCAACGACGCCGAGGAACAGGCCGAGCGCTTCCGGGAGCAGGTCAGGCGCCGCTCGGCGGGCGACGAGGAGGCGATGTACTTCGACGCGGACTACATCCGCGCGCTCGAGTACGGCATGCCGCCGGCGGCGGGCCTCGGCGTCGGCGTCGACCGGCTCGTGATGCTGCTGACGGACTCGCCGAGCATCCGCGACGTCCTGCTCTTCCCGCAGCTGCGCAACGAAGAGTAAAGGGGACAGACACTTTTGAAGGGGACAGTCACCTTCGTCCGCCGGATTTGGCAGCGCAAAGGTGACTGTCCCCTTTAAAAGTGTCTGTCCCCTTTATTGATCGTCGGGCGCCGGGGCGGGGATGGCGTAGGGCAGGTCGGCAGGCACGAACTCGCTGCCGCCCGGTTTCGCGCCGAGCAGGTCGCTGCAATGGCGAAGCTCGACGACGGCGAGCACGTTCAGGGTGTTTCCGCTGCGCGCGCAGGCGATGACCTGTGCCGCCAGCGTTTCGCCGCTGAACAGCGGCTGCGCCGGGGCGAGCAGCGAATCTGCCGGGCCAACGTAGCGCAGGGTGCGTCGCTTGAGCCGGCCGAGGTGCTGGGCCCGCGCCACGATCTCCTGTCCGACGTAGCAGCCCTTGCTGAAGCTGACTCCCCCGATCAGGTCGAGATTCAGCATCTGCGGCAGCCACAGCGCGGCCGTCGCAGGCGTGATCCAGGGCTCGCCGTCCTCGATGCACGCGAGCTCCCAGTCGCCCGGGTCGGTGCGCGGAACGGCGGCGAGCGCGGCGTCGAGGGACGCGCGGGTTCCCGCCAGCAGGATACGGCGCGGGCTTGCGACCAGCATCGAGAGTCCGGCGGCGGCCGCGGCGGCCTGTGACCAGCGTGCGTCAGGCTCGGCGTCGATGAGGCCCGCGACCTCCAGTTTCGGGCTGCGGTCGGCAAAGCGCACGTCGGCACGCAGCACGAAGGTGGACAGCTGCGCGACCAGCGTGTGCGCGAGCTTGCGATGCAGGACGAGCAGCACGTCGTCGTCGTCCGCGGCGAGGCGCATCGTCGCCAGCACGCGGCCCTGGCGGTTGCAGGCGGCTGCGAGCATGCCCGGATGCCGCTCGAGTCCCAGGATGTCGTTCGAGAGCTGGCCCTGCAGGAAGGCGCGCGCATCCCGGCCCGAGACCGCGACGACGGTCAGGGCAGGCAGCAGGGCACAGCGTGGCGTCGCCATCGCGTCATCGTAACGCAGCGGATCTGCGCGAACGCGACAGGTAGGGGCGTGGGAAGCCAGGACCCCTTCTGGCAGAATAGCTTAGCGATGCAAAACCCCGCCGACCGGCCGCTTTCCCCGCACCTCTCGGTGTACCGGCCGATGTACACGATGGTGCTGTCGATCCTGCATCGCGCGAGCGGGCTCTACCTGACCGTGTGCGGCTTCCTGTTCGTGGGGTGGCTGCTCGCGGCCGCCCTCGGGCCCGAGGCCTATGCGTGCGCGACGGCGTTCTTCTCCAGCCTGGCGCTCAGGATCGTACTCGCGCTCGCACTCGCGGCGTTCTCGTATCACTTCTTCGCGGGCTTGCGGCACCTGGCCTGGGACGCGGGCTACGGGTTCGAGAAGCGGACGGCGCGTTTGTCCGGCCGTTTCATGCTTGCCTGCGCGGTCGCGGCCTTTGCGGCGACGCTCTTCTTCACGCCGGCAGGGCGTTTCATCGCGGGGCTGCCATGAGCGCGGGCCCGGGCGCCGGATCGCGACACTGGCGCAACCAGCGCCTGACTGCGATCGCGCTGATTCCGCTCAGCCTCTGGTTCCTCGTCGCGCTGCTCCGGCAGCCGTCGCTGGAGCACGCGGTCGTGGCCGGCTGGTTCGGCAAGCCGCTGCAGGCCTTGCTGGCGGCGCTGCTCGGTACGGCGCTCCTCTGGCATTCGATGCAGGGCATCCAGGTCGTACTCGAGGACTACGCGCGCGGAAGGGTGCTCGGCAGCCTGCTCCTGATCGCGCGCATCGCCCACCTCGCGGCCGCACTCGCACTCGGGTACGCGGTGTGGGTCCTCGCCTCGGGCGGTGCCGCATGACCAGCTATCCGCTGGTCGAACACCGCGCGGACGTGGTCGTGGTCGGCGCCGGCGGCGCCGGTCTGCGTGCGACGCTCGGGCTCGCCGAGGCCGGGCTCGAGACCGCCTGCATCACCAAGGTCTTCCCGACCCGCAGCCACACGGTCGCGGCGCAGGGCGGCATCAGCGCCGCCCTCGGCAACATGGGCGACGACGACTGGCGTTACCACTTCTACGACACGGTCAAGGGCTCCGACTGGCTCGGCGACCAGGACGCGATCGCCTACATGTGCCGCGAGGCCCCGGCGGCGGTCATCGAACTCGAACACTACGGCTTGCCGTTTTCCCGCACCGAGGACGGGCGCATCTACCAGCGCCCCTTCGGCGGCATGACGACGCACTACGGCAAGGGCATCGCCCAGCGCACCTGCGCTGCCGCGGACCGCACCGGCCACGCCATGCTGCACACGCTCTACCAGCAGAGCCTGCGGCATCGCGCGAAGTTCTTCATCGAATACTTCGCCATCGACCTGATCATGGAAGACGGCGCCTGCCGCGGCGTGCTGGCGCTCGACATGGCGAGCGGCACGCTGCACCGCTTCCTGGCCCAGGCGACGATCCTCGCCACCGGCGGCTATGGGCGCGCCTATTTTTCCTGCACCTCGGCGCACACCTGCACCGGCGATGGCGGCGGCATGGTGCTGCGCGCGGGACTGCCGCTCGCGGACATGGAGTTCGTGCAGTTCCACCCGACGGGATCTACGGCGCCGGCTGCCTCATCACGGAAGGCGTGCGCGGCGAGGGCGGCATCCTCAGGAACGCCGGCGGCGAGCGGTTCATGGAGCGGTACGCGCCGAACGCCAAGGACCTCGCGTCGCGCGACGTGGTGAGCCGGGCGATGACGATCGAGATCCGCGACGGGCGCGGCGTCGGCCCCGCACAAGGACCACCTCCACCTGCACCTCGAGCATCTCGGCGCCGACGTCATCGCGAAGCGCCTTCCCGGCATCGCCGAGACCGCGATGATCTTCGCGAACGTGGACGTGACCCGCGCGCCGATCCCGGTCCAGCCGACCGTGCACTACAACATGGGCGGCATTCCCGCCAACGTGAATGGCGAGGCGCTCACGCGTATCAGGCGGCTCCGAGCGCCTGGTGCCCGGACTGATGGCGGTCGGGGAGGCCGCCTGCGTGTCGGTGCACGGCGCCAACCGCCTCGGCTCGAACTCACTCCTCGACCTGGTCGTCTTCGGGCGCGCCGCGGCGGCGCACTGCGCCAGGACCCTGCGCCCGGGCGCGAGCCTGCCGGAGCCGAAGGCATCGGCCCTCGAGCCGCTGCTCGAGCGCTTCGACGGCATCCGGCATGCGTCGGGCGGCCGCCCGACCGCAGCGCTGCGCGACGAGATGCAGCGCGCGATGCAGCGCGATGCGGCCGTGTTCCGGACCGGCGAGACGCTGGCGGACGGCTGCGCGGCGCTCGGTCGCTGCCGCGACGCATTTCGCGACCTCAGGATCACGGACCGCTCGCTGGTCTTCAACACGGACCTGGTCGAGGCGCTGGAACTCGACAACCTGCTCGGCCAGTCGCTCGCGACGATCCACTCGGCGCGCAACCGCACCGAGAGCCGCGGGGCGCACGCGCGCGAGGACTTCCCGGCGCGGGACGATGCGAACTGGATGAAGCACACGCTGGCCTGGGTGGACCCCGCAGGCGCGGTACGCTTCGACTACCGGCCGGTGCAGCTCGAGACGCTCGGCGCCGACGTCGAGCGGATCCCGCCGCAGGTCCGGGCCTACTGACAGGAGTCGACCGAGCGATGGCACAGTTCCGACTGCCCGCGAACTCGCGCTACACCGACCAGCCCGGGCGGCACCATGCGGCGCCGGCCGAGGCGGCGCGGCCGCGTCAGTTCCGCATCTATCGCTACGACCCGGACTCGAAGGCGCCGCCGCGGATCGACAGCTACGAGCTCGACCTCGACCGCTGCGGGCCGATGGTCCTCGACGCGTTGATCAAGATCAAGAACGAGGTGGACTCGACGCTGACCTTCCGCCGCTCCTGTCGCGAGGGCATCTGCGGTTCCTGCGCCATGAACGTGGACGGCGTCAACACGCTCGCCTGCACCCAGCCGATCGCCGCGATCAAGGGCGAGGTCCGGATCTTTCCGCTGCCGCACCTGCCGGTCGTGAAGGACCTGGTGCCCGACCTCAATGAGTTCTACCAGCAGTACGCGGCGGTCGAGCCGTGGCTGCAAGCCGAGGATGCCGCCGCCCGCCGCGGGCGAACGCCGCCAGTCGCCGTCCGACCAGGAAAAGATCGACCGGCCTTCGGCCTGCATCCTCTGCGCCTGCTGCTCGACCTCCTGCCCGAGTTACTGGTGGAATTCGGACCGCTTCCTGGGTCCGGCGGCGCTGCTCGCCGCCTATCGCTGGATCGTGGACACGCGCGACGGCGCGAAGGCCGCCCGCCTCGCAAAGCTCGACGAGGCCTTCCGGCTCTACCGCTGCCATACGATCATGAACTGTACCGAGGCCTGTCCGAAGGACCTGAACCCGGCGCGCGCGATTGCCGACATCAAGCGTCGAATCGCGGAGGGCGAGGACTGAACCGATGCCCGATGGCACCGAAGCGCGGCTCCGCTGGCGTTGCCGGCGCGGAATGAAGGAACTCGACCTGCTGCTGGCCCGCTGGCTCGAGCAGCGCTGGCCGGGGGCCGACGACGCCCGTCGACGCGACTTCGAGTGGCTGCTCGAGCAGCCGGATCCCGATCTCGCGGACTGGTTGATCGGTGGCGCGCGGCCGGCAGGCCGCTCACGCGCGGCACTCGTCGATGACATCGTTCGCCGTCAGGCTTGACCCCGTCGCCGTGCCGCGCCTCGCGGCGGCAGTCCTGTTGTTCCACCTGTTCGCCGCGCTGGCGCCCTGGCTGGCACGGGTCCCCGCGACGCTCGCAGCGGCACTGACCCTGGTTTCGCTTGCGGGGCTCGTGCTGTCGCTGTCCCGGCTGCCCGGCCGGCACTGCACGCCTGGCAGAAGTGCGCCATGATGGACGGCGCTGGAACGTGCGCCTCGCCGGGTCCAGCGGCTGGCTGCCTGCCGCGCTCTGCGGCGTTTCGCGCGCCTACCCCGGGCTGGTATACGTCCGGCTCCGGGCCGAAAGCGGTCAGTTCGGGGTGGCTGCTGCCCGCCGGGTCGGTCCCGGCGGACGATTTCAGGCATCTCAAGGCCCGCATTCGGCTGGCTTGCTAGAATCCGGGGGCTGATTCACGAATGGAGGGGCATGGGCCCGCCTGAGCACGACCTTGCGAACTAACCTGTGGTCGGCCGGTCATATCCGGCGTGCACGTCGAAGGCGCAGCGCTGGACTTCGAGCCGATGCGGGCTGAAGCAGGCGACATCGCGCTGGTGCGCCGCGTCCAGAAAGGGGACAAGGCCGCTTTCGACGCGCTGGTGCTCAAGTATCAGCACAAGGTGCTGAAACTCGTGCAGCGCTACGTGCGCAATCCCTCGGAAGCCGAGGACATCGCGCAGGAGGCGTTCATCAAGGCGTATCGCGCACTGCCGGCATTCCGCGGCGAGAGTGCGTTCTACACCTGGCTGTACCGGATTGCGATCAACACCGCCAAGAACGCGCTCGTGGCGAGCCGCAGGCGGCCGGTGTCGTATGACCTCGACCTGCAGGACAGCTCCCAGCTGCAGGCGCATGCGCGTCTCGCCGACGACGAGACGCCCGAGGCGCTTGCGCTGACGGACGAGATCCGGCGCACGGTGAACGAGTCCATCGAGGCGCTGCCGGACGACCTCCGGCTTGCGATCGTGCTGCGCGAGCTCGAAGGCCTGAGTTACGAGGAAATTGCCAGGACGATGGAATGCCCGGTCGGGACTGTCCGTTCGCGCATCTTCCGCGCGCGCGAGGCGATCGACAGGAGCCTGCGCGAGGTGTTCGACGGCGGGCTCGGGCGAATCGGAGACATTGAATGACGGATCGGATCAAGGAACAGCTTTCGGCCTTCCTGGACGGCGAGTTGCCGGACCCGGAGTCGGCCCTGCTGCTGAAGCGCCTCGAGCGCGACGATGACCTGCGCGGCGCCCTGTCGCGCTACTCGCTGATCGGCGCCGTGCTGCGCAGCGAAGGCGACGTGCCGGCTGCCCGCCAGGTCGCGGCGCGTGTCAGCGCCGCCATTGCCCGGGAGCCGACCCGGATCGGCAGGTTCACCTGGCTGCCGGGTCGTGAGACTCTCGGTCGCAGCATTGCGGGCGTCGCCGTGGCTGCCGGTGTCGCATTCGGCGCGGTGATGCTGGTCCAGCAGGTCCTGACCGTGGAGACGGATGCGCCTGCGGCCGTGCTGGCGCGCGCGGAAGTGCCTCCCGTCCAGCCGGTGGCTGATGATACCGGGCCGCTCGATGCGCCCGCGGAGCCCTATGTGACGCCCCCGGCAGCGGATGTGCCCGCCGGGATCGCCCCTGCAGAACTCGCCAACTACCTGGTCGCGCATTACGGCTATGCCTCGCCGCTGGTGCGCCGCAGCGTCGGTGCCGGCCTCATCAGCGACGGCGATCCCGCGCTGGTTGATGCCGCGCCGCCCGGGGATGCGCCGCGGCCGTGAGCCTGCGCGCCGGAATCGCACTCTCGCTCGGACTCACCGCTCTACCCGCCTTCGCCGAGAGCGGGCAGGAGTGGCTCGCGCGCATGGGCGCCGCGCTCAACAACTCGAGCTACGTCGGCGAGTTCGTCTCCGAATCCGCGGAACGCACCGAACGCCTCGCGATCACGCACCGCGTGCGCGACGGCGTCGTTTCCGAGCGGCTGGTCTCACTCGAAGGCGCCGGGCGCGAACTGGTGCGCGAGAACGACGAGGTCGTCGTCTATCTGCCGGACCAGAAACTCGCCATCATCGAGCGGCGCTCGGGCCGCAGCGACCTCATGGGCGCTCTGCCGCAGTTCGAGGGACGCATGGCCTCCTGGTACAAGGTCGACTGGGTTGGCCGCGAGACGCTCGACGACTTCGGCCAGACGGCAGTCGTCGCGGTGCGGCCGCTCGACGGCTATCGCTTCGGCTACCGCCTGTGGATCGACGTCGACACGCACATGCCGGTACGCAGCGACCTGTCCGACGGCTCGGGCCGGGTGATCGAGCGGCTGCGCTTCACGAAACTGCGCTTCGACAACAACATCCCGGACTCCGCCTTCGCGCCCGCGCTCGATCGCAGGAAGCTGCGCTGGGTACGCCAGTCCCCGCAATCCGATGACGTCGCCCCAGCCTGGCGGGCGGCCCAGGTTCCGCCCGGCTTCCGGCTCTCGATGAGCGGCATGCAGTCGGTTGCCGGCAGCGGCGGCCCGGTCAACCACCTGGTCTATTCGGACGGGCTCGCCTCGGTATCCGTGTTCGTCCAGCTACCCGCGGCGGGCAAGGCGCCGGCGCAGGGTACGACGCGGTCCGGCGTCGCGTCCGCGTTCACGACCGTGGTCGACGGCCACCAGGTCACGGCCGTCGGTGAAGTGCCGCCGCGCACCCTGAAGGTCATCGCCACGTCGATCCGGCCCGCCGGCATTGCGCCGGACGCGCGGCCGGCTTCGGCTGCCAGCCGTCGCGACTGACACCGCCGGATGCCGGCCGGACGCTTCCTCGTCTACAGCAGGAGCGACTGCGGACTCTGCGATGAGTTCATCGCCGAGCTTGCCGCGCTTGAGATCGCATTCGAGGTGAGGGACGTCGACGCGGACCCGGTCACGAGGCGCCGCTACGGGCTCAAGGTCCCGGTGCTCACCTGCGACGGGAGCGTCGTGTGCCACGGCCGGCTCGACGCCGACGCCGCCCGGCGCCTCGCGCGCTCCCGAGGGCGGTAAGCGCCCGGCTGCTATAATCACGCATTCCCCGGACGCGCCTGTCCGGCAAGGGCGTCCCACCTTCCCCCGATGCAGCAGCAGATACGCAATTTCTCGATCATTGCGCACGTCGACCACGGCAAGTCGACGCTTGCCGACCGCCTGATCCAGACCTGCGGCGGGCTCGAGGCGCGCGAGATGCAGGAGCAGGTACTGGACTCGATGGACCTCGAGCGTGAGCGCGGCATCACGATCAAGGCGCAGTCGGTGACGCTCAACTACCGGGCTGCGGACGGCCTCGACTACCAGCTGAACTTCATCGACACGCCGGGGCACGTGGACTTCTCCTACGAGGTGTCCCGCTCGCTCGCCGCCTGCGAAGGCGCATTGCTGGTCGTCGACGCGGCCCAGGGCGTCGAGGCACAGAGCGTCGCGAACTGCTATACGGCGCTCGAGCAGGGCCTCGAGGTCCTGCCGGTCATCAACAAGATCGACCTGCCCTCGGCCGACCCCGACAGCGTGATCGACGAGATCGAGAACATCATCGGCATCGAGGCGAGCGACGCCATCCGTGTCAGCGCCAAGACCGGCGAGAACGTGCCGGCGCTGCTCGAGCGCCTGGTGGAACGGATCCCTCCGCCGAAGGGCGATGCGGGAGCACCCGTGCAGGCGCTGATCGTCGACTCCTGGTTCGACAACTACGTCGGCGTCGTGTCGCTGGTGCGCGTCGTCAATGGCGCGCTGAAGAAGAACGACCGCATCCGGGTGATGTCCACCGGCCGCGCCTGGCAGGTGGACCGCATCGGCCACTTCACGCCGAAGCGCGTGGAGACCGGCAGTCTTTCGACCGGCGAGGTCGGCTGGATGACGGCCGGCATCAAGGACATCGACGGCGCGCCGGTCGGCGACACGATCACGAGCGAATCGCGTCCCTGCGACAAGCCGCTGCCCGGATTCAAGATGGTGCAGCCGCGCGTGTTCGCCGGTCTGTTCCCGGTCCAGTCGGACCAATATGAAAACTTCCGCGACGCGCTCCAGAAGCTGAAGCTGAACGACTCCGCGCTGCACTACGAGCCCGAAGTCTCGACGGCGCTCGGATTCGGGTTCCGCTGCGGCTTCCTCGGCCTGCTGCACATGGACATCGTGCAGGAGCGGCTCGAGCGCGAGTACGGCCTGTCGCTGGTCACGAGCGCGCCGACCGTGGTCTACGAGGTGGTCGGCAACGACGGCGAAGTCACCCTGGTCGACAATCCGTCGAAATTGCCCCCGCAATACCGCGAACTCCGGGAGCCGATCATCACGGCGAACATCCTGGTGCCGCCGGAACACGTCGGCGGCGTGCTCGGCCTGTGCCAGGAAAAGCGCGGCGTGCAGAAGAAGATGCTGCAGCTCGGCAAGCAGATGTCGCTCCAGTACCAGCTGCCGCTGGCGGAAGTCGTCCTCGATTTCTTCGACCGCCTGAAGTCGGTCAGCCGCGGCTACGCGTCGTTCGACTACGAATTCAGCCACTTCCAGGCGGCGCCGCTGTCGAGGCTCGACGTGCTGATCAACGGCGACCGCGTCGATGCGTTGTCGATGATCGTTCACCGGGAAAGCGCCTACCAGCGCGGACGCGAACTCGTCGACAAGATGCAGGAACTGATTCCGCGGCAGATGTTCGAGGTCGCGATCCAGGCGGCGATCGGCGGCCAGATCATCGCGCGCGCGTCGGTCAAGGCGCTGCGCAAGAACGTGCTGGCGAAGTGCTACGGCGGCGACATCACGCGCAAGCGCAAGCTCCTCGAGAAGCAGAAGGAAGGCAAGAAGCGCATGAAGCAGCTCGGCACGGTCGAGATCCCGCAGGAAGCGTTCCTCGCGGTGCTGAGCATGGGCAAGAAATGAACGGCGGGGGATGCTGATGGTCTTCGATTTTTCGTTCGTGCTGGTCGCCCTCGCGGCGCTCACCGGCGCCGTCTGGGGCCTCGACAGCTGGCTGTTCGCGGCGCGCCGGCGCGAGCGCGGCGTCGCCCGGGACCCGGTCCTGGTCGACTACGCGCGCTCGTTCTTCCCGGTCATCGTCATCGTGCTGGTGCTGCGCTCGTTCCTGTACGAGCCGTTCCGCATCCCGTCGGACTCGATGATGCCGACGCTGATCCAGGGCGATTTCATCTTCGTCAACAAGTGGCGCTACGGCCTTCGCCTGCCGGTGCTGAACACCCGCGTGGTCGAGATCGGCGAGCCGCAGCGCGGCGACGTGGTGGTGTTCCGCAAGCCCACCGAGCCCTCGATCGTCTTCATCAAGCGCCTCGTGGGGCTGCCGGGAGACGTGATCCGCGTCACGGCGTCGGGGGTCCTGGTGAACGGTACGCCGTCTCAGATTGCGCCGGGTGAGTTGTATTCGGGCCCCAAGAGCGAGCAGTATCCGTTCAGCCGGGTAGGCGAGGAGCGCCTCGGCGAAGCTGCCCACGCCATCCTGCTGGACCCCGCGCGTCCCGGCCTGGAAGGCGAGTGGCAGGTGCCGCCGGGACACTTTTTCATGATGGGCGACAACCGGAACAACAGCCGCGACAGCCGCTTTCCGGAAGTCGGGTTCGTGCCCGAGGCCAACGTCATCGGCAAGGCGGAGGCGATCTGGCTGTCGTTCAATCCGGAGCCGGGCTCGCTCCTGCTCTGGAAGCGCATGGGCACTGGCATCCGTTAGGGAGACAGGTATGCAGCACAGACAGCGTGGCATGACAATGCTCGGGATCCTGGTCCTCGTGGTCGTGGTCGGTGCCTGGGTCTATGCCGGCATACGAATGGCGCCGAAGTACCTCGAGTTCATGCGCGTCGCATCGACGCTCGAGCAGGTGCGCGACGAGTACGACTCCAACCCGGGCACCACCGAGTTCATGCTGCGCAAGGCCGTCGAGCGCCGCTTCGACATCGAGATGGTCGAGGTGATCACCTCGAACGACATCGAGATCAAGAAGGACGGCGCCATGTTCACGATGCGCGCGGCGTACGACGACACCGTGCCGCTCGCGGGCAACGTCTCTTTCCTGCTCGAATTCGACAAGTCGGTCGAAGTCAACGCGCGCTGACCGGGCCGGGCACCGCGTGAGTGCCGCATCCAGCTGGCTGACGAGGCAACTCGGGGTCGAATTCACCGACCCGGGGCTGCTTGCCCTCGCGTTCACGCATCGCAGTCACGGCTCCGCGAACAACGAGCGCCTGGAGTACCTGGGCGACGCGGTGCTTTCTTTCGTCGTCGCCGAACTCCTGTTCCGGCGCTTCCCGGACGCGAGCGAAGGCGAGCTGTCGCGCTACCGCGCGAGCCTCGTGAGCGGGGAGTCGCTGGCGGCCATCGCGGCGGGCCTCGGCCTCGGAGAGCAGCTCCGGCTGGGAGAAGGCGAGCTCAAGTCCGGCGGCCAGCGGCGAGGGACCATCCTCGCAGACGCCCTCGAGGCCATATTCGGGGCGGTCTACCTGGACCAGGGGCTCGGAGGCGGCGCGAACGGTCGCCGCGCGCCTGTTCGGCGAGGCGCTCGCGGCCTTGCCCGATTCCGCGGCGCTCAAGGACCCCAAGACGCGGCTGCAGGAGTGGCTCCAGGGCCGCGGATACAAGCTCCCGGCGTACACGGTGCTGGCCGTGAGCGGCGAACCGCATGAGCAGCACTTTCGCGTGCGCTGCGACGTGGAGGAGCTGAACCTCGCGGCCGAGGCGGAGGGGACCAGCCGGCGTCGGGCGGAGCAGGAAGCGGCACAGGGCATCCTGGAGGATCAGGCGCTAAAATCAGCGCGGTGAGCGAAGCAAACGTCCATCGCTGGGGAACGGTCGCACTGGCCGGCCGTCCGAACGTCGGCAAGTCCACGCTCCTGAACGCGCTCGCGGGGCAGAAGCTCAGCATCGTGACCCCGAAGCCGCAGACCACCCGGCACCGCGTGGAAGGCGCCATTTCCGGGCCCGGCTTCCAGATGATCCTGACCGACACGCCGGGATCGGGCGCCTCGGGCGGCAGCCGGCTCGCGCATGCCATGAACCGCGAAGGCGATGCGGCATTGAGCGCCGCGGATGCCGCCATCCTCGTGGTCGCTGCGCCGCGCTGGACCAGGGGCGACGACGCGGCGCTCGAACGCCTGCGCAGGACCGGCCTGCCGATCGTGCTGGCGGTGAACAAGATCGACTGCGTCAAGCCGCGCATGGCGTTGCTGCCGTTCCTCGAGCGCGCGGCCGGCAAGCACGAATTCAGCGCGATCGTCCCGGTATCCGCGTACCGGGGCGAGAACCTCGAAGCACTGGTCCGCGCGGCCGCGGCACACCTGCCCGCGGGGGCGGCCGACGAGGCGCCCGCGCCGCTCGATCGGGGCGAGCGCTTCGCCGCGTCCGAGGCGCTGCGCGAGCAGTTGATGCTCGTGCTCAACGAGGAGCTGCCGTACGGCATCGCCGTCGAGATCGAGCGCTTCGAGCCGACGCCGGACGGGCGCACGGAGATCGACGCCGTGATCTGGGTCGAGCGCGAGGGCCAGCGCAAGATCGTCATCGGCACGAAGGGCGAACGCCTCAAGTCCATCGGCCGCGCGGCCCGGCTCGCGCTCAATGAGCGCTTCGGCCGGCGCGTTCACCTCAACACCTGGGTCAAGGTGCGCGAAGGCTGGAGCGACGACGACAGGATGCTGCGGCAGCTCGGCCACGAGCCGTCATGACGGCGAGGCGCAAACTCCTCGAACCGGCCTGGCTGCTGCACCACCGCCCCTGGAGCGACACGAGCCGGATCCTCGAGCTGATGACGCGCGGACTACGGCCGGGTGACCTTGTTCGCGCACGGCGCCCGGCGGCCGAAGTCACCGCTCAGGTCCGTGCTGCGCCCGTTCGCACCGCTGCTCGTGTCCTGGAGCGGGCGTCAGGACGGCGGCACGCTCACGAACGCCGAGCTGGCAGGCGCTGCGCCGGCTCCAGCGCCCGCCGTGCTGATGTCGTGCTACTACCTCAACGAGCTCCTGCTGAAGCTGCTGGCGCACGAGGATCGCCACGACGCGATCTACGACGCCTACGCCACCGCGCTCGCGGAGCTCGCCGCGGGCGCCGAAGCCGGAGGCACTGCGCCGCTTCGAGCGCGTACTGCTCGACGAACTCGGCTATGGCGTCGACCTCGCGCGCGACGCGGGCAGCGGCCGGCCGGTCGATGCCGGAGCGGTACTATCATTTCCAGCCGGGGCAGGGCGTCCTCGCGGTTCGCGACGAGGCGCCGGGCCCCGGCGTCCATGCCGGACGCGACCTGCTCTCGGTGGCGCGCGGCGAGTACGGGCTGCCCGCGGCGCAGCGGGCCGCGCGCGGGATCTACGGGGCGGCGATCGCGCACTGCCTCGAGGGGCGCGGACTCGCGAGCCGTGACGTGATGCTGGCGATGCGCCGGCGGGGGCGTGAGGAATGAGCGGAGCCGGAAATCCTGCTGGGCGTCAACATCGACCACGTGGCGACGCTGCGCCAGGCGCGCGGCGGACGCTCGCCGGACCCGCTGCTCGCCGCCCTGGTCGGCGGAGCAGAGCGGCGCCGATTTCATCACGCTGCACCTGCGCGAGGACCGCCGCCACATCCAGGACCGCGACGTGCGCGCGCTGCGCGCCGCGCTGCAGACGCGCATGAATCTCGAGATCGCGGCAACGCCCGAGATGCTCGCGATCGCGCTCGAGGTCCAGCCGCAGGACGCCTGCCTGGTGCCGGAGAAGCGCACCGAGGTGACGACCGAGGGCGGCCTCGACGTGGCCTCGCAGCTGGAGTCGATCGCGCACGCCTGCCGCCGGCTCGCGGCGGGCGGCATCCGCGTGTCGCTCTTCATCGATCCGGACGCGGAGCAGGTCGACGCGGCTGCCCGGGCCGGCGCGCCGGTCGTCGAACTGCACACCGGCAGCGTACGCCGAGGCGCAGGGGGCGGAGCGCGGGCGCGAGCTTGCGCGGCTCGTCGAGGCTGCGCGGCGCGCGACGGCCGCCGGGCTCGCGGCGAATGCCGGACACGGACTCGACTACCACAACGTCGGGCCGGTGGCGGCGATCCCGGAGCTCGTCGAACTCAACATCGGCCACGCGATCGTGGCGCGCGCCGTGATGACCGGCCTCGGGCCGGCCGTCGCGCGAAATGAAGCGCCTCATGACGGCTGCGCGCCGGGCGTGAGCGCGCCTACCGCATGATCTTCGGAATCGGCACCGACCTCGTGCAGGTCGAGCGCATCGAGGCGACCTGGCGGCGGTTCGGCGAGCATTTCGCCGCCCGCCTGCTGATGCCCGAGGAGCGCGCCCTGTTCGATGCCGGGCGGCGGCCGGTGCGCTTCCTCGCCATGCGTTTCGCGGCCAAGGAGGCCATCTCCAAGGCGCTCGGCACCGGGTTCCGCAACGGCGTGTGGATCCGCGATTTCGGCTTCAAGGCGAACGCCTGGGGCAAGCCGGAAGTGATCTTCTCGCCGCGCGGCCGGGCGCTCGCCGACCGGCTCGGCGCGGGCGAGGGCCACGTGAGCCTGACGGACGAGGCGGGCCTCGTCATGGCCGTCGCCGTCCTGATGAGGAAGCCGTGAGCGCCGCGCCGGACTGCCTGGTCTTCGACATCGAGACCGTGCCCGACGCCGAGCTCGGCCGGCGCCTCGGCTTCGCCGGCGACGATCTCGAGGTTGCCGCGCAGATGCTCGCCGCGCGGGAGGAGGAGTCCGGCTCGTCCTTCCTGCCGCTCGAGCAGCACCGCGTCGTCGCGATCTCGACGCTGCTGCGCAGCGGCGACCAGCTCCAGGTGTGGAGCCTCGGCACGGTGGAGAGCCCCGAGGACGACCTCGTGCGCCGGTTCTTCGGCGGCATCGACAAGCTGCGGCCGACGCTGGTGTCCTGGAACGGTTCCGGGCTTCGACCTGCCGGTCCTGCACTACCGGATGCTGCGCCACGGGATCGCCTCGCCCACGTACTGGGAGACGGGCGAGCACGACCGCGACTTCAAGTGGAACAACTACCTGAACCGCTTCCACGTGCGGCACGTGGACCTGATGGACGTGCTCGCGGCCTACCAGGGCCGCGGTCGCGCCAGCCTCGAGCACGTCTCGCTGCTGCTCGGCCTGCCGGGCAAGCTCGGCATGGGCGGCGACCAGGTGTTCGAGTACTGGAAGGCGGGACGCCTGGCCGAGATCCGCGCCTACT
The DNA here is from genome assembly GCA_963823415.1 of uncultured Gammaproteobacteria bacterium. GTDB lineage: Bacteria > Pseudomonadota > Gammaproteobacteria > Steroidobacterales > Steroidobacteraceae > SCUD01. The sequence continues at coordinate 31,684 of CAWGLJ010000008.1, forward strand.
GCGAGACGGACGTGCTGAACACCTACCTCGTGTGGCTGCGCTTCGAGCTCGCCCGCGGGCAGCTGTCGGCGCAGCGGGCACGCGCAGGAGATCGCGCGCGTGCGCGACTGGCTCGCGCGCGCGCGACGATCCGCACTGGCGCCAGTACGACGCCGCCTGGGCCGCCGCTTGAAGCGGGCCGCCGCCGTCGAAACGGCCGAGATCGAGTCGCTGGACCAGGAAGGCCGCGGCGTCGACGCACGTCGACGGCAAGGCCGTGTTCGTCGACGGGGCGCTGCCCGGCGAGCTGGTGAGCCTTCGCCGCACGCGCCGCCAGCGGCGCCATGACGAGGCCGTCGTGGTCGAGGTGCTGCGCGCGTCGCCGGAGCGCGTCGCGCCGCGCTGCCGGCATTTCGGCGATCTGCGGCGGTTGCTCGCTGCAGCACCTGGAGCACGGCGCCCAGCTCGCGGCCAAGGGCCGGGTGTTCGCCGAGACGCTCGCGCGCATCGGCGGCGTCGCGCCCGACGAGTGGCTGCCGCCGCTCACCGGACCCGACCTTCGGCTTATCGCCGTCGCGCGCGGCTCGGCTGCAAGTTCGTCGACAAGAAGGGCAAGGTGCTGGTCGGCTTCCGGGAGCGCGGCAGTCCGCTGCTCGCGGACCTCGCCTCCTGCGAAGTGCTCGCGGCGCCGGTCGGCGCGCTGGTCGCCGAGCTCGCGGAGCTCGTCGGCACCCTCGATCTGCGTCGCCGCGTGGCGCAGATCGAGGTCGCGGTCGGCGACAACGCCACGGCGCTCGTGCTGCGCGTGCTCGACGATCCCGCAGCACGCGGACCTCGAGCGTCTGCGCGAATTCGAGTCGCGGCATGGCGTCGCGCTGTACCTGCAGCGCGGCGGGCTCGACACGGTCCGGCCGCTGTCGCCGCCTGCCGTGCCGTTGCGCTACGAGCTGCCGGACCTGCCGACGGGCATCGAGTTCGCGCCGACCGACTTCGTGCAGGTGAACGGCGAGCTGAACCGGCTCATGGTCGCGCGCGCGCTCGATCTGCTCGAGCCGCGGCCGACGGACAGGGCGCTCGATCTCTTCTGCGGGCTCGGCAACTTCAGCCTGCCGCTGGCGCGCCGGACTGCGGCCGTGGTCGGCGTGGAGGGCGACGCCGCGCTGGTCGCGCGGGCGCGCGCGAACGCCGCGCGCAACGGCATCGGCAATGCCGTGTTTCACGCCGCGAACCTCGCGGCGGAATCCCAGGCGGGCGACTGGGCGCGCGCCCGCTACGACCTGGTCCTGCTCGACCCGCCGCGGGCGGGTGCGCGCGAGATCCTGCCCGTCGCGGCGTCCTCGCGGCCGCGCCGCATCGTCTACGTCTCCTGCCACCCGGGCAGCTTCGCGCGCGACGCGGGCATACTGGCGGGAGAGCTGGGGTACCGCCTGGCGGCGGCCGGGGTCATGGACATGTTTCCGCAGACTTCGCACGTCGAGACGATCGCACTCTTCGAGCCGCGCCATGACGCTCGGTCCCGTCATGGTCGACCTCGCGGGCATCGCGCTCGAGCCCGTCGAGCGCGAGATGCTGCGGCACCCGCAGGTCGGCAGCGTCATCCTCTTCACCCGCAACTACGAGAGCCCGGAGCAGGTCGCGCGGCTGACCGCCGAGATCCACGCGATCCGCTCGCCGCCGCTGCTGGTCGCCGTGGACCAGGAAGGCGGGCGCGTGCAGCGCTTCCGGGCGGGATTCACGCGACTGCCGCCGTTGCGCGAGGTCGGCCGGCGCTACGGCGCCGACCGCGGCCGCGGGCCTGGCGCTCGCCCGCGAGCTCGGCTGGCTGATGGCCGCGGAACTGCGGGGCGTCGGCGTGGACATGTCCTTCGCGCCCTGCATCGACGTCGACTACGGCGTCAGCCGCGCGATCGGCGATCGTGCCCTGCACCCGGACGCCGCCGCGGTCGCGCGAGCTCGGCGTCGCCTACATGCTCGGCATGCGCGACGCCGGGATGGCGGCGACCGGCAAGCACTTCCCGGGACATGGCGCGGTCGCCGCGGATTCGCACGTCGCGCTGCCGGTGGACCGGCGCGAATGGCCGGACATCGAGGCGGACCTGCAGCCGTACCGGCGGCTGATCGCAAACGGGCTGCCGGCCGTGATGGTGGCGCATGTCGTGTTCCCGACCGTGGACGAGAAGCCGGCGAGCCTGTCGCGGGCCTGGATCAACGGCGTGCTGCGCGGCCAGCTGGGTTTCCAGGGAGCGGTCTTCGCGGACGACCTGTCGATGGCAGGCGCAGCGGCCTTCGGCGATATCGCCGCGCGCGCCGGGCTGGCGCGCGAGGCGGGCTGCGACGTGCTGCCGGTCTGCAACGACCGCCCGGCCGTCGAGACACTGCTCGAATCGCTGCGCGGCGGCGCCGGATCCGGTCAGCCGGATGCGCCTGGTGCGACTGCACGGCCGCGATGCGGACACGCAGGCGCTCGCGTCGAATCCGCGCTGGCAGACCGCGGTTGCGGCCGCGCGCGAGCTCACGGAGCGCCCGCCGCTCGAACTCGACGGCGAACGGCCCGCCTGAACTTGAAGGGGACGCGCCCCTTCATATTCGATGACGATCGCGACGTGCGCTGCGCACTGGTACGAATATGAAGGGGTGCGTCCCCTTCGTCTTCAGCCGCCGAGGTCCTCGAGCACCGACTCGGCCGCCGCGATGCGCGCGGCCGCGCCCTCGGAGGCGATGCGCAGCCGCAGGCGCGCAGGGCCGTCGAGGCGGTAGCGGCCGCCCGACTTCTGGACCAGTCGGACGACGCGGTGCAGGCTCGACGCGGTGCGCTTCGCCGAACTCGACGAGGCCTGCGGTCGCGCCGAGCTCGAGCCGGCGGATGCCGAGCGCCGCGGCCCGCTGGCGCAGCCGGTGCACGACGAGCAGGGTCTTCGCCGGCGGCGGCAACGGGCCGAAGCGGTCGATGATCTCGGCCTCGAGGTCGTCGAGCCGCACGCGGTCGGCGGTTCCCGCCATGCGCTTGTAGAGCTGCAGGCGCAGGTGCACGTCGGGGATGTAGTCCTCGGGCAGCAGGGCAGGGCAGCTGCAGGTCCACTTCGCAGCCCGCGGCAGCGGCCCGTCGAGCAGCGGCTCGCGGCCCTCGCGCAGTGCGGCGACGGCGCGCTCGAGCAACTCGAGGTAGAGGCCGATGCCGATCTCCTGGATCTGGCCGCTCTGTTCCTCGCCGAGCAGCTCGCCGGCGCCGCGAATCTCGAGGTCCTGCGTCGCGAGCGTGAATCCGGCGCCGAGGTCCTCGAGCGACTCGATCGCCTCGAGCCGCTTGCGCGCGTCCTCGGGCAGGACGGCCGCCGGCGGCGCCAGCAGGTAGGCGAAGGCGCGGTGATGCGAGCGCCCCACGCGGCCGCGCAGCTGGTGCAGCTGCGCGAGGCCGAAGCGGTCGGCGCGGTCGATCAGGATCGTGTTGGCCGTCGGCACGTCGATGCCGGACTCGATGATCGTCGTGCAGACGAGGACCTGGAACCGGCGGTGGTAGAAGTCGAGCATGAGCTGCTCGAGGTCGCGCTCGCGCATCTGGCCGTGCCCGACGCGCATCGTCGCCTCCGGTACGAGCCGGCGCAGCCGTTCCGCGAACAACTCGATGTCCTCGACCGCGTTGTGCACGAAGTAGACCTGGCCGCCGCGGCGGATTTCGCGCAGGCAGGCCTCGCGCACCAGGCCGTCGCTCCACTCGGTGACGAAGGTCTCGATCGCGACGCGCTCCGCGGGCGCGGTGGTCATGAGCGAGAGGTCCCGCAGCCCGCCGAGCGACATGTTCAGCGTGCGCGGGATCGGCGTCGCCGTGAGCGTCAGCATGTCGACGTCCGCGCGCAGCTGCTTCAGGCGTTCCTTGTGCGTGACGCCGAAGCGATGCTCCTCGTCGACGACCACCAGCCCGAGGTCGCGGAAAGCCGACGTCGCGCTGCAGCAGCCGGTGCGTGCCGATCACGATGTCGACGGAGCCGGCCTTGAGCCCCTCGACGACGGCGCGCTGCTCGGTCGCGGTGCGGAACCGCGACAGGCTTTCGACCCGCACCGGCCAGTCCGCGAACCGGTCGGCGAATGTCTGGGCATGCTGCTGCGCCAGCAGGGTCGTCGGCACCAGCACCGCGACCTGGCGCCCGCCCGTGACGGCGGCGAACGCGGCGCGCAGCGCGACCTCGGTCTTGCCGAAGCCGACGTCGCCGCAGACCACGCGGTCCATCGGCCGGCCCGAACGCATGTCGGCGAGCACGGCCTCGATGGCCTCGTGCTGGTCGATCGTCTCCTCGAATGGGAAGGCCGCCTCGAACGCGCGATAGGCGTTTTCGTCGAAGGCCAGCGGGCGGCCGTCGCGGGCCGCGCGCCGCGAGTAGAGGTCGAGGAGTTCGGCGGCCACGTCGCGGACTCGCTCGGCGGCGCGCCGCCGGGCGCGGGCCCACTGTTCGGTGCCGAGCCGGTGCCAGGGCGCGGATTCCGGCGTGCCGCCCGTATAGCGCGAGACGCGTTCCAGGGTGTGCACCGGCACGTAGAGCAGGTCGCCGCCCTGCGTACTCGATGCACGAGGAACTCGGCCGGGTTGCCCGCGACCTGCATGACCTTGAGGCCGCGGTAGCGGCCGACGCCGTATTCCTCGTGCACGACCGGCGCTCCGGGCGAGAGCGCAGCGAGGTCGCGCAGGATCGCCTCGGGATCGCGCTCGGCGCGCCGTCGCCGCCGCTCCTGGCGCGCGCGCTCGCCGAAGAGCTGCTCCTCGGCGACCACGGCGAGCCCCTGCGCGGGCAGCAGGAAGCCGCGCACGTCCGGCGCGACCGCGATCCCGAGCCTGGCGTCGCTCGCGAGGAAGGCCGACCAGTCGGAGGCGATGTCCGGCGGCGAGGCCCTGGCGGCGCATCATGTCGGCGAGCACTTCGCGCCGGCCGGCGGAATCGGCGGTCACGAGGACGCGGCCGTCGAAGCGGGCGATGAAGTGCCGCAAGCTTCTCGAGCGGCTGCGGCGCGCGCGCGTCGGCGCGCAGTGCCGGCGGGCGGGTCGGATGCGAAATTCACGAAGCGGCAGGGCGCTGCCGATCGGCTCGACCTTGACCGGCGTCAGCGCGATGCGCGGATGCGCCGCGAGGGCGGCGAGCGCCTCGTCCGCCGGCACGAAGGCCTCGGCTGGCGGCAGCAGCGGGCGCTCGCGATCGTGCCGGCGCTGCTTCGTGCCGGAGCCCGATGTCCGCCCAGTATCCCGCCAGCGCGCGCCTCGAGGCCGACGAGGTCGACGATCACGCTGCCTGCCGGCAGGTAGTCGGCGATTCCCGCCGTGACGCCGAAGAAGAGCGGCAGCCAGGCCTCGATGCCGGCCGGTATCTGCCCGGCCGTCACGGCGCGATAGACGCCGCTGGCCTGCGGGATCGCCCTTCGAATCGTTCACGCCAGCGGCTGCGAAATGCGGCGATCGCCTCGGGCGACGCGGGAATTTCGCGCGCGGGCAGCAGCGGAACGCGCGGCAGCCGCTCGCCGGATCGCTGGTCCGACGGATCGAAGACGCGCACGGACTCGATCAGGTCGTCGAACAGGTCGAGCCGATAGGGTCGGGGCGCGCCGGCCGGATAGAGATCGACGACCGAGCCGCGCACCGCGAATTCGCCCGGGCTCAGCACCTGCGTGACCTGCGCGTAGCCGGAATCGACCAGCCGCTTGCGCAGCTGCCGGCAGGTCGATGCGCTCGCCGGCGGCCAGCGAGAAGGCGTGGGCCGCGATGAACGACTGCGGGGCGAGCCGGTCGAGCAGGGCCGCCTGGGTCGTGACGACGATGCCGTGCTTCAGCCCGGGCAGCGCCGCGAGCGTCGCGAGCCGCTCCGAGACGATGTCCGGGTGCGGCGAGAACGGGTCGTACGGCAGCGTTTCACGATCGGGAAAAGACCGGAGATCGAGTCCGGGGCCGGCGAAAAAGCGCAGCTCGGCAAGGTACTGCTCGGCTTCGCGGCCGCTGCCGGCCACCACGACGAACGGCGCATCGGCGGCGGCTGCGGACTCGGCGAGGAAATACGGCGGGACCGCTGCCGTACAGCTCGCCCCAGCGGAGCATTTCGCTTCCCTGGGGCAATCGATACGGTGGCGAGGCGCGCTCGCTCATCGGGCATCCTGCAGGCAAGACACCCCGTTCCGGGCGAACCCGGCGGGGTCTTGCGAGCAGGATACCTGCGCCCGGGCGGCGCCGCTCAGCCGGCGGGCGCGGTCCTCACGAGCACCGCGTGAAGCACGCGGTCATGCTCGAAGTACACGGAGAACTGCGGGTAGTCCCAGCGGGTGATCGGCGGATTGCCGACCGTGGCGTGGCGCTGCGTCGGCTCGCCGAAACGGCCCTGCACCGCGGCCATCGTGCTGCCCCGATTCGGCTGGCCGCCGGTTGCGGCCGGATTCCCGGTATCGGTGCTGAGTGTTTCCGCCAGTGCGGGCGTGGCTGCGCTCAACGCAAGCAACAGCAAAATGCGTAGGATAGGCATCGAGATACCTCCGCTTTCGAGTGTAGCACCGGGTAGGAGCCTGTCGAGGTTACCCCGATAATTCCTTGATAGGCATCCCGAATCCTGTGAACCATTGCTCATGTTGACGCCGTTGCCACTGGGGCTCGGGCTGCGCTACGTCCGGGCCCGCCAGCACCAGTACTTCGTCTCGTTCATCAGCTGGGTCTCCCTGGCCGGGATCTGCCTCGGGGTGGCGGCGCTGATTGCCGTCCTGTCGGTCATGAACGGATTCGAGGGCGAGCTGCGCACGCGCCTGCTGGCGCTTTCCGCCCACGCGACCCTGCCTGCGCCGGCCGACCCCGAGGCCTTGCGCGCACTGGCCGACCGTGCGCGGGGCGAGGCACACGTCGTCAGGGCCGAGCCATTCGTCGAGGTCCAGGGACTCCTGTCGTACGGCACGACGCTCGCAGGCGTCGTGCTGCGCGGCATTGACCCGGCCGACCACGGCGACGACTCGCCGCTGGCGCGCGCCATGCTGTCAGGAAGCCTGGCGGAGCTCGTGCCGGGCAGCCGGCGGGTCGTACTGGGTCGCGTGCTGGCTTTCCAGCTGCAGGCGGCGCCCGGGGGCCCGCTCACCATGCTGCTGCTGCGGAGCGACGCGGACGGGGCGCTGGCGCCGCGCATCAGCGCCCTCGATTTCGCGGGGGAATTCGAAGTGGGGCTCGCGGACCACGATGCGACGCTGGCCTTCGCCGCGCTCGAGGACGTCGCGGCACTCGCGGGTCCTGCGGCGACCGCGGGCGTGCACATCTTCTATGACGACCCGTTCGTGGCACCGCACCGGACGCCGGCACTGGCGGCCGTCGCTCGGAACCGGCACGGGCAGCGACTGGACGATCGAGCACGCGGCCTACTTCCGTGCGATCCGGCTCGAGAAGGCGATGATGACGGTGATCCTGCTGCTGATCGTCGCGGTGGCCGCGTTCAACATCATCGCGAGCCTCGTCATGGTGGTGTCCGAGAAGCGCAATGACATTGCGATCCTGCGCACGATGGGTTTCTCGCGCGGCGGGGTCGTGGCCACGTTCGTCGTGCAGGGCACGCTGATCGGGTGGATCGGCACGATCGCCGGGATCGCTCTCGGCATCCTGCTCGCCCTCCATGCGGGCGATATCGCCGCGACGCTGGAACGCTGGTTCGGCTTCACGATCTTCGATCCCGCCGTCTACTACATCAGCCGTATCCCGTCGGAGCTCCGGGCGACGGACGTCGCCCTCGTGTCCGTGACGGCCTTCGTCCTCACGCTGCTGGCGACCATCTACCCGGCGCGGCGGGCCGCCGATACGGAGCCCGCCGAGGCGCTGCGCTATGAATGACGCTCCCGGTCATCCGCGCCGCGCGTCGACCCTGCCAGCCCGCTGGACAGGCTGGATCGGGCTCCGGTACCTCCGCGCGCGCAGCAAGAACCGCTTCGTCGGCTTCATTTCCGGCATTGCCATGACCGGCATCGCGCTCGGCGTCGCGACCCTGGTCGCGGTGCTGTCGGTCATGAACGGATTCGAGCGCGAACTCGGGCGCCGCATCCTCGACATCGTCGCGCATGCGACGCTCGAGGGAGACGGCGGCCGGCTGGACGCCTGGCGCGAGATCGCGGCCGGGAGCGCAGGCGGGCCGGGTGTCGTCGCGGTTGCGCCGTTCGTCGAGGGCCGCGGCATGCTGGTCGCCGGCGAGCGCTCCGCGGCGGTGGAGCTGCGCGCCGTGCTGCCGGAAGCCGAGCGTCGCGTTTCGGCGCTGGAGCGCCACCTCAGCGGTCGCGGCTTCGACGAACTCGAACCTGGCCAATGGCGCGTCCTGCTGGGGAAGGGCCTGGCGGAAAAGCTCGGCGTCGGCCCGGGCGACGCGGTGCTGGCGGTGATTGCACAGGGCAACGTGACGCCTGCAGGGGTCATGCCGCGCATGCGGCGCCTGCATGTCGCCGGGCTGGTCGACGCCGGCATGTACGAATTCGACCAGGGACTGGCACTCATGCACCTGGACGACGCGCGCAAGCTGTTCCGGCTCGGCGACGCGGTGACCGGCCTGCGCTATGCATTCGACGACCCGGCCACCGCTCCGCAACGCATACGGGCAATCGCCGAGGAACTGGAAGGCCGCTACTACATCAGCGACTGGAGCCGCCGCCAGGGGAATTTCTTCCGTTCGATCCAGGTGACCAAGTCGATCATGTTCTTCGTCCTCCTGATGGTGGTCGCCGTCGCAGCCTTCAACATCATCTCGACGCTCGTGATGGTGGTGAAGGAAAAGCGTGCCGACATCGCGATCCTGCGCACGCTCGGCGCCTCGCCGCGCGACATGCTCGGCATCTTCATGGTCCAGGGGTCCGTGATCGGGATCGTCGGCACCGTCGCCGGCATCGTGCTCGGCGTGCTGATTGCGGACAACGTGACGGCGATCGCGGCCGGCCTGGAGCGCCTGACGGGCGCGACGCTCGTCGATCCGCGCGTCTACTTCATTTCCGAGCTGCCCGCGGACATTCGCGGCGGCGAAGTCCTGGTGATCGGCGTCGTCGCGCTCGCGCTCGGCGTCCTTGCGACCCTGTACCCTGCCTGGCGCGCCGCGAAGACGCTGCCGGCCGAAGCCCTGCGCCACGAGGTTTGAGCACAAGACCATGAGTGAAGCCGTCGTCCTGGCCTGCGAGGGCCTCGTCAAGGAATTCCACCAGGGCCCGGCACTCGTGCGCGTGCTTGCAGGCGTTGACACCACGGTACGTCGCGGCGAACGCGTGGCGGTGGTCGGCGCTTCAGGCTCCGGCAAGACGACCCTCCTGCAGCTGCTCGGGGGCCTCGACCTGCCGACATCGGGGCGCGTGTTGATCGACGGACGCGAGATGTCCGCGCTCGATGACGCCGAGCGGGGCCGGTTGCGAAACTCGGCGATGGGCTTCGTGTACCAGTTCCACCACCTGCTGCCGGAGTTCAGCGCGCTCGAGAACGTGGCGATGCCGCTGCTGATCCGGCGCCTGCCGCGCAGGGAAGCGGAGCGGGAGGCAACGCTGCTGCTCGGGCGCGTCGGCCTTGCGGGGCGGCTCACGCACCGGCCCTCGCAGCTTTCCGGCGGAGAGCGGCAGCGGGCAGCCGTTGCACGCGCCCTGGTCACGCGGCCGCGCATCGTGCTGGCGGACGAGCCCACGGGCAACCTCGACGGTCGCCACGCACAGCAGGTGCTCGAACTCATGATGGAGCTCAATCGCGAACTCGGGACCAGCCTCGTCATCGTGACTCACGACCACGGGCTCGCCGCGCGCATGGACCGCGTCCTGGTCCTTGAAGACGGGATTCTGCGCGAAGCCACCGCCTGATCGGCCCACCGTCGTGAGGCGCGGCCGGCATGCTGGCCGCGGGTCGATTGCGGGCGGTGGCGATGTGGCGCTGGGCGATCCCGTTCCTGGCTGGCACCGCGGGCCTGCACGCGCTGCCCGCGCTCGGGCCCGCATCCCTGCACCGTCGCGCTGGCCGCGGCCGCGATACTGGCCTTGCGACGCTGGCCGATGCTGGCGGCGGCCTGCGCGGGGCTTGCCTGGTCCCATGCGCTTGCAACGACCTGGGTCGCGACGGGCTGGCCCTGTGCGCGCGACCGCGAGGTCGCGACCGTGGAGGGACAGGTCATTGGTCCGCCCCTCGTGCGCCCAGGCAGGACCGATTTCGACCTCGAGGTGACCCAGCGGTGCTGGCCCGGGACCCCGGCCGCGACGCATCCGCGTGTCCTGGTACGAGGCGGACCGGCCATTGGCACCCGGCGAACGCTGGCGACTCGAGCTGCGCCTGCGCTGCCGGCGCGGGTTGGTGAATCCAGGCGCGCCGGACCGGGAGCTCGCGCTGTTGCGCGAGCGCATCGACGCGACCGCGTACGTGGCCGGCAATTCCACGCCGGTCCGCCTCGCCATGCCGCAGGCGCGCTCGCTCGAGCGCCTGCGCGCCCGCATCGCCGGCTCGATAGCGTCTGCGCTGCCGCCGGGCCCGTCGATCGCCGTCCTGCAGGGACTCGCCGTCGGCGTACGCGGGGCGATTCCCGACCGGCTGTGGGAAGCGTTCTCGGTGACGGGTATCGCGCACCTGATCGCGATCTCCGGGCTGCATGTCACCGGCTGCGCGCTGTTCGCGCTGGCGGGACTTCGCTTCCTGGGAAGGATCCCGGCGGTCGCGCGCCTGCCCGCAAAGGTCGCGACCGAGGGTGTCGTGGTAGTCGGCGTATCGGCGCTCTACACGTTCCTGTCGGGCGCTTCGCTGCCGGCCTTGCGCACGCTGGCGATGGTCGCCCTGTTTGCCGCCTTGCGCCTGCTCAGGCGCTCCTTGCCGCTGGACCGCACGCTCGCACTGGCGGCGATGGTGCTCGTGGCCGCGGACCCGCTGGCGATCGCTTCGACCGGCTTCTGGCTGTCGTTCGTGGCGACGGCCGCGCTGCTTTCCGCTGCGACGCAAGGCGGCAACCTGAGCCGGGTCGTGATCGGCTTTGCGCGGAGTCAAATCGCCGTGACCGTGCTGCTCACTCCGGTTCTCGCGTTCACCTTCGGCCGCATCTCGCTCGTGTCACCGCTCGTCAACGCCATCGCGGTCCCCCTGTTCAGTTTCCTGTTGTTGCCGGCGGTCCTGGCCGGGACCGTCATCGCGGCCGCCGACCCATCTGCCTGGCCAGGCCTCTGGCGCGCACTTGCAACGCTCCTGGACGGCGCCTGGCCGTGGCTGGAGTCGATCGCCGCCTGGCCCGGGGCGAGCTGGGCGCCGGCCGGGCAATCGGCCGCGCTGGTTGCTGCGGTCGGGATTGCACTCTTCGTTGCGCTGCTACTGCCGGTCGCGGGCCTGCGTCTTGCGGCTGCGGCGTTGCTCGCGGCACTCTGCCTCGGTCGATCCGAACCGGTGGCGGAAGGCGCTTTCACGCTGACGGCGATCGACGTGGGGCAGGGACTCGCCGTGGTGGTCGAGACCTCGAATCGCGTGCTCGTGTTCGACACCGGACCCGCCTGGCCCGGATCCGGCGCCGCGGCCCAGGTTTCACTGCTGCCCTACCTGCGCGCGCGTGGCATACGCACGGTCGACCGGCTGGTGGTGAGCCACGACGACAAGGACCACGCAGGCGGCGCCGAGCGCCTGAATCCGTTCCTGGCGGTGCGGCGAAACCTGGCCGGGCCAGGCGAGCATGCCGAAGGCTACGATACCTGCCGCCGCGGCGACCGCTGGCAATGGGACCGGGTCGCGTTCCGCGTGCTGCATCCGCCCGCCGGCTTCGACGGCAGCGACAACGAACGTTCGTGCGCCATCCTCGTGTCGGGTCCCGGCGGACGAGCGCTGCTGCTCGCGGACCCCGAAGCGGCTGCCGAGGCGGAGCTGCTCACGCAATCGCTCGCCGCCGACGTCGTACTGCTGCCGCATCACGGCAGCCGCAGTTCTTCCGGGGCGGCACTGGTCGCGGCGGTTTCCGCGCGCTACGGAATCGCCTCCGCCGGATTCGGCAATCACTGGGGCATGCCCGACAGCGGCGTGGTTGCGCGCTGGCGCGGCGCGGGCACCACCGTCTTCGCGACGGCGGAGCAGGGCGCCGTGCGCGCAAGGTTCCCGATCCGGCCCGGTCCGATCGAGATCGACCTGGCGCGACGCGCCACCCGGCGGTGGTGGCGGTCCGCACCCGCCAGCTGACCCCGCGGAGGCACTGGGTGCGCGCGCACGGTATCATGCCGCGCCATGTGGGAAATCATCCTCGCGGGCGGCCCGGTGATGTGGCCGATCATCCTGTGCTCCGTGGTCGCCGCGGCCATCGTCCTCGAACGCCTGTGGACCCTGCAGCGAAAGCGGGTGATCCCGCGCGAGCTGACGGACCGCATCTGGAAGCTGGTCGAGTCGCGCAGCCTCAATGACCGCCATATCGAGGCGCTTGCCCACAACTCGCCGCTCGGACGCGTGCTCGCGGCGGGCCTTGCCAACCTCGAGCAGGGTCGCGAGATCATGAAGGAGGCCATCGAGGACACGGGCCGTCACGTGGTGCACGAACTCGAGCGCTTCCTGGGCACGCTCGGCACGATCGCCGCCGTCACGCCGCTGCTCGGCCTGCTCGGCACGGTGATGGGCATGATCCAGGCCTTCGAGGCCATCTCGAACGAGGGCGTCGGCGACCCGAAGGTGCTCTCCGGCGGCATCGGCGCGGCGCTCATCACCACCGCCGCCGGCCTGATCGTCGCGATTCCGTCGCTGTTCGCCTACCGCTACCTGCGCGGCGTCGTCGACCTCCTGGTGGTCGACATGGAGAAGGAGGCGATCAAGCTGGTGCGCGCTTTCGACCTGATGGGCCGGCGCCCGGAGCGCGCGCCGCACCGTCGCGAAGCCGCGTCATGAAGCTGCGCGTCAAGCGGGCGGAGGAGGTCGAGCTCAACCTGGTCTCGCTGGTCGACGTCGTGCTGTTGCTGGTCATCTTCTTCATGCTGTCGACGACGTTCGTCCAGGACGCGCACCTGCGCGTCGCGCTGCCGGAGGCGGGTTCCGCCACCGCCGAACGTACGGCCCACCCGATCGTGATCACCGTTTCCGCCCAGGGCAGCTACCGCGTCAACGATCGCGCACTGGTCAACAACGAGCGTGCGACGCTCAGCGCGGCGCTGCGCCAGGTGGCGGGGGAATCCAGGGAAGGGCCGGTCACGATCCGCGCCGACGCCCGCTCCACGCACCAGGCGGTCGTGACGGCGATGGATGTCGCCGCCCGCCAGGGTTTCACGCAGGTCAACATTGCGACAGTCAGCCAGCCTGCGGAAGAGTAAGGCCGAACGGCCGCCGCTCGACGTCGGGGCGCTCAGGACTTACCTGAGGCTCCTGGCCTATGCGCGGCCGCACTGGCCCATGTTCCTGCTCGGTGTCCTGGGGATGGTGCTGTTCGCATCCGTGGACACGGGCTTTGCGATCCTGGTCAAGAAATTCCTGGACGGCGCCTTCGTCGAGCGCGATCCGCGCATGCTGGTGTACGTGCCGGGCGGGATCATCGCGCTGTTCCTGGTGCGCGGCGTCGGCGATTACCTCTCGGTCTTCGCGCCCGGCTCGGTCGGCCGGCAGGTCATCAAGTCGATCCGGCGCGACCTGTTCATGCGCTACCTGCAGCTGCCGGTGTCGTACTTCGACCGGAATGGCGTCGGGCAGCTCCTCTCGCGCCTGACCTACAACATCGAACTGGTCGCGGAGGCGGCGACCAACGCCATCACCTTCATCATCCGCGACACGCTCACGATCATCGGCCTGCTGTCCTACCTGATCTACCTCAACTGGAAGCTGACCCTGTTTGCGCTGGTGGTGGCCCCGCCGATCGTCGGCCTCATCCGGCTGACGAGCCACCTGTTCCGCCGCTACAGCGGCCGCATCCAGGCCTCGATGGGCGACGTCACGCGGGTCGCAAAGGAGTCGCTCGAGAGCCAGCGCATGATCAAGGTCTTCAACGCCGAGGCCCAGCAGCTGGAGATCTTCGAGGCCGTCAACGAGCACAACCGGGCGAGCTTCATGAAGCTCATCACGGTGAAGGCCGTGTCGAATCCCGGTGGTGCAGATGATCGCCGCGGTCGGACTCGCCGCCGTGATGTACGCGGCGATCCGGGACGTCCTCGACGCACGGCCTGTCCGTGGGGGAGTTCACGTCGTTCCTCACGGCGCTCCTGCTCGTCACGGCCCCGCTCAGGCGGCTCGTCAGCGTCGTCGGACCGCTGCAGCAGGGTATCGCGGCCGGGCAGAGCGTGTTCGAGGTCCTGGATGCGGCGGCCGAAGACCGCGGCGGCGACATCGCCCTCGTGCGCGCGCGCGGCGAGGTCGAGTATCGCGACGTGACCTTCGCCTACGACACGGAGAAGGGCCGCGTGCTCAGCGGCATCAGCTTCAGGGCGGCGCCGGGCGAAACGATCGCGATCGTCGGCCGCTCGGGCAGCGGCAAGTCCACGCTCGTGAGCCTGCTGCCGCGCTTCCACGACCCGGATGCGGGAATGGTGCTGATCGACGGCATCGACATCCGCAAGTACCGGCTGCCTGACCTGCGCAACCAGCTGGCCATGGTGAGCCAGGACGTGATGCTGGTCGACGACACGATCCGCAACAACATCGCCTTCAGCGCCCCGCATGCGGAGGCGGAGGCGGTGCAGCGCGCGGCCCAGGCCGCCCAGGTGCTCGAGTTCGCGAATGCGCTGCCGGAGGGCCTGGAGACGCCGATCGGCGAGCGCGGCGCGCTGCTCTCCGGCGGGCAGCGCCAGCGAGTCGCCATCGCGCGCGCCATCCTGAAGGACGCACCGGTCCTGATCCTGGACGAGGCGACTTCCGCGCTCGACGCCGAGTCGGAACACCTGGTGCAGGCGGCGCTGGGCGAGCTCCTGCGCGGGCGCACGACGCTCGTGATCGCGCACCGGCTCGCGACCATCGAGCGCGCCGACCGCATCCTCGTGATGGACGAAGGGCGCATCGTCGAGACCGGTACGCACGCGGCGCTGCTGGCGGCGGGCGGTGTCTATGCCGCGCTGCACCGGATGCAGTTCAACGTCTGAGTGCAGGCGTTTCCCTAGCATGGGCAGTCGCCTTCACGACTGGTTCGTCACGACCTGGTACGGGCGCACGCGGCGCGGCGCCTGGCTGCTGCCGTTCGCCGCGCTGTTCGCCGGCAGCGCGCCGCCCTGCGCCGCTGGCTCTATCGACGCGGGATCCTCCGCCTCGTACCGCTCGCCGGCGCCTCGTCGTGGTGGTCGGCAACCTCACCGTGGGCGGCGCCGGCAAGACGCCGTTCGTGATGTGGCTGGCCGGCGAGCTGTCGCGCCGCGGCCTGCGCGTCGGCGTCGCGTTGCGGGGCTACGGCGGCGCGAGCGGCCCCGCGCGCCGGGTTGCGGCCGAGCGATGCGGCCGAGGAGGCGGGCGACGAGGCGCTGATGATCCGCCGCCGCGTGGACCTGCCCGTCGCCGTCGGCGCCGCGCGTGCCGAGGCCGTGCGCCTGCTGGAGAGCGGACTGCGACGCGATCGTCTGCGACGACGGGCTGCAGCACTACGCGCTCGCACGCGACTTCGAGATCGCCGTCATCGACGGCATGCGCGGCTTCGGCAACGGCTGGCGCCTGCCGGCGGGACCGCTGCGCGAGCCGGTCGCGAGGCTCGAGGAGGTGGATGCCGTGGTCGTGAACGGTGCGGGTCATGAGCGAACGGGCGCCATCCGCATGACGCTCGAACCGGTGGCCGTGGTGTCGCTTGCGCGACGGATCGCGCCGACCGCTCGCGGAATTCGCGGGCCGGGAGGTCATCGCCGCCGCCGCCATCGGCAATCCGGAGCGCTTCTTCGCGATGCTGCGCGCGCATGGGCTCGTCGTCGAGACGCGCGCACTTGCCGGACCATGCCCGGTTCACGCCTGCGCTCGCCGGCGTCGGGCAGGGCAAGCCCGTGCTGCTGACGGAGAAGGATGCCGTAAAATGCGCGGGTGCCGGCTGGGACGGCGCTGCCTGGGTCGAGGTCGTGCCGCGCATCGATGCCGACGGCGCAGCGGCCCTCGTCGATGCCATCGTGCGGCGGGCGGCCGGCCGGACAGGAGACCGGAATCGTGACTGAGCGACTGACCGACATCCTCGCCTGCCCGGTCTGCAAGGGACCGCTGCGCTGGCTCGGCGAAACGCAGGAGTACCTGTGCCGCGCCGACCGGCTCGCGTTTCCGGTGCGTGACGGCATTCCCGTGATGCTGCCGGACGAGGCGCGCCGGCTCGCGCCGGACGACGGCGCGCTCGCGGGCCGTTGAAAGCCGTGTTCCGGGTCGTCATTCCCGCGCGGCATGCCTCCACCCGGCTGCCGGGCAAGCCGCTGCTGCTGCTCGCGGGCGAGCCCATGATCCTGCACGTGCATCGGCTGGCGCTCGCGCTCGGGGGCCGCCGAAGTGATCGTCGCGACCGACGACGAGCGCATCCGCGCCGCCTGCAGCGCCGCCGGCGCCGCGGTCGAGATGACCGCGCGAACGGCATGCCTCAGGCACCGACCGCATCGCCGAGGTTGCCGCAGCGCCGCGGCTGGGCCGACGACGACATCGTCGTCAACGTGCAGGGCGACGAGCCGCTCCTGCCGCCCGCGCTCATCGGACAGGCGGCGGCGCTGCTCGCCGCGACGCCGGCGCGCGTCGATCGCGACGCTCGCGACGCCGATCGCAAGCGAGTCCGACTACCTGGACCCGAACGTCGTGAAGGTCGTCGCCCGGCCGGACGGCATCGCGCTCTATTTCAGTCGCGCGCCGGTGCCCTGGGACCGCGATGGCTTCGCGTCGAGTGCCGCCCGGCGCCGAGCGCCACCGCGGTGCACGCCGTCACCTCGGGATCTACGCCTATCGGGTCGCGGCGCTGCGGCAGCTCGCGGCGGCTCCGCCCGGCGGCGCTCGAGCAGCGCGAGCGGCTCGAGCAGCTGCGTGCGCTGGCCATGGGGCTCTCGATCGCCGTCGCGGATGCGGTGGAGGCGCCCGGGCCGGGCGTCGATACGCCGGAGGACCTCGCGCGCGTCGAGGCGCTGCTGCGTGCCGGCGGCCGGGCATGAACCGCGCCGCGGGCCGGGTGGCGCCGTTTTACGCGGTCGAGATCAACCGGCTCGCGAATGCGCGCGAGCGCGCGGGCCTGCCCGTGATCCACATGGAGGTCGGGCAGCCCTCCGCCGGCGCGCCGGCGGCGGCGATCGCGGCGGGGCACCGCGCGCTCGCCGAATGCCCGCAAGGCTACTGGGAGAGCGGAGCGCTCGCGGAGCGGATCGACGCCCACTACCGCGCCGTCCACGGCGTCGCGCCGGGGCCGTCGCGAATCGTCCTGACCATGGGCGCGTCGGCGGCGCTCGTGCTCGCCATGTCCGTGCTGTTCTCGCCGGGCGCGCGGGTCGCGCTGCCGCGGCCGGGCTACCCGGCGCACCGCAACTCGCTGCATCGCGCTCGGGCTCGAGCCCGTGGAGCTGGACTGTGACGCGGCCACCCGCTTCCAGCCGACGGCCGCGATGGTGGCGGCGCTCGACCCGGCGCCGGACGGACTGATCCTCACGAGCCCGTCCAACCCGACCGGCACGATGATCCCGGACGCGGAACTCGCGGCGATCGCACGCGTCTGCGCGACGCGCGGCATCCGCATCCTGTCGGACGAGACCTACCACGGCATCACCTACGGACAGCGCGCGCGCACGCTCCTCGAGTACGCGCCCGAGGCGGTGGTCGTCAACACGTTCTCCAAGTACTGGTGCATGACCGGCTGGCGGCTCGGCTGGGCCGTCGTGCCGGAATCGCTCGTGGAACCGATGCGCCGGTTTGCCGGGAACCTGTTCCTGGTGCCGCCGACGCTCTCGCAGCACGTGGCGCTCGCCGCGATGGACGAGCAGGCCGAACTCGAGGCGCACGTGGCGACCTATGCGCGCAACCGCGAACTCCTTGCGGACGCGCTGCACGGGCTCGGCATCAGGCGCATCGCGCCGCCCGACGGTGCGTTCTACCTCTACGCCGACGTCGGCGACCTGACGCGGGACTCGCTGCAGTTCTGCCGCGAGCTCCTCGACGCGACCGGCGTCGCCCTCAACACCGGGAAGGACTTCGACGGCGTGCATGGCGACCGGTACGTGCGCATCTCCTTCGCCGTGTCGACGGCCGAGACGCTGCGCGCGATCGAGTGCCTCGACGGCTGGCTGCGGAAGCAGGAAGCGGGCATGACCCGCGTGCTCTTCGTGTGCATGGGCAATATCTGCCGTTCCCCGACGGCGGAGGCGGTCGTGCGGGAATTTGCGCAGCGTGAGGCCGGCCTCGCCCTCGAGGTCGATTCCGCGGGTACCCACGGCTATCACACGGGCGACGCGCCCGACGAGCGCTCGATCGTGGCCGCACGGCGCCGCGGCTTCGACCTCGCGACGCTGCGCGCGCGCGTGGTCGAGGCGGCGGACTTCGAGCGATTCGACCTGGTGCTGGCGATGGACGAGCGCGGTCCTGCGAACGCCTGCGTGAACTCGCGCCTCGCGCGGCACGCGGAGCGGGTGCAGCTCTTCCTGGATTTCGCCCCGGACTCGGCCGGCGCGACGTGCCGGACCCGTACTACGGCGGTGCCGGCGGGCTTCGAGGAAGTGCTGGACCTCGTGGAGGAAGGCGCGCGCGGCCTGCTGGCCGCGCTCGCAAAATGAAGGGGACGCACCCCTTCATGTTCGGGATGCATTGACCGCGGCGCGCAATGCATCCGAATATGAAGGGGTGCGTCCCCTTCATTTTCAGTCCTTCGGGTCGAAGTGCTGCCCCTCGCCGGGCGTGGACGACCAGACGGTGTAGCTCCCGCCGGACCTGGGCGCCGACGAGGCCTCCGGTGACGGCATCGGCGGCGGCAGGGCTCACGGACCGGTTCCGGCGCCGATACCCGCAGGGCCGGGCTGATCCGCGAGCGACCGGCGCGGCTTCGCCGCGCGAGCCGCTGTCGCCGTTGCCTGGCGCGATCGGCTGCGTGTCGTTCGGCCGGTAGCGTGTCCTGTCGGTCACGTCCGCCACGTCCACCACGCCCGCGACGCCGACGGCGGCGGCGCTGGGCTTCGCCCTCGGTTCCCGCCTGCTCGGGCGCCGGAGTTCTGCACGGGCTGCGGCGGCCTGCGGCGCTTCGCGCGGCACGGTCCCGGTTGCGCGGTTCGTTGTCCCGGTGTCGCGGCTCGCTGTTCCGGTTGCGCGGTTCGTTGTCCCGGTTCTCGCGAGGCTCGCGTGGGCGGTCACGCACGTTCGCCGTCGCGGTTGCGGTCACGGTCACGATGACGGTTGCGATCCCGGTCGCGGCGCGGGCCACGGTCCGGCCGGTCGCCGCGATCCCCACGATGCGGGCGGCGGCCACCACGGTCCTCGCGTGCGGGGCGCGCCGCCGGGCTTTTCCTCGCGCTGCGCAGGCCTCGCGGCTTCCTCCGGTTCGCGGGACGCACTGCCTGTGAAGAGCCACTTGAGGCGCGACCAGAATCCCGGAACCTGGCAGCGCTTCCTGCGGGCTGCGCGGCGCACCGGAGTCGGGGCCGGCGTAGGCGGGGCGATCTGCTGCACGGCCGCTGGCGCCGCGGGCGGGACCTTGTCCGCCTGGGACTGGTAAGTCGAGCTCGACCGTGCCGGTACCCGCAATGTGGTGGCTCGCACCGCGTTCTCCGCGAGCGCCGTCTCGTCGTCGCGCACGCGGCGAATCGAGTAGTTCGGGGTCTGCATGTTCGGGTCCGGCACCAGCACGATGTCGATCGCGCGCTGGCTCTCGAGCTGGTGCAGCCATTCGCGCTTTTCGTTGATCAGGAAGGTCGAGACGTCGACCGGCAGCTGCGCGATCGACGCGGGTCGTACGCTCCTTGCGGACTTCCTCGCCGATGAGGCGCAGCACCGCGAGCGCCATGGACTCGACGCTCCTGATCGTGCCCATGCCGCTGCAGCGCGGGCAGGACATGTGCGTCGACTCGCCGAGCGAGGGTCGCAGGCGCTGGCGCGACATTTCCATCAGGCCGAAGCGCGAGATGCGTCCGAGCTGGATGCGGGCGCGGTCCGAGCGCACGGCATCGCGCAGCCGGTCTTCGACGCCCTGCTGGTTCTTCTTCGACTCCATGTCGATGAAGTCGATGACGATCAGGCCGCCGAGGTCGCGGATGCGCAGCTGCCGCGCGATCTCGTCGGCGGCCTCGAGGTTCGTGTTGTAGGCGGTCGTCTCGATGTCCGCGCCGCGCGTCGCGCGCGCCGAGTTGATGTCGATCGAGACCAGGGCCTCGGTGTAGTCGATCACGATGCCGCCGCCGGAGGGGAGGGTGACCGAGTGCGAGTAGGCGGACTCGATCTGGCTCTCGATCTGGTAGCGGGTGAACAGCGGCACTTCGTCGGTGTAGAGCTTGATCTGCTTCGTGCCGTCGCCCGACTGGAAGCGCTGCACGTACTCGAGCGCCCGCTGGTGCGCGCCGGGCTCGTCGATCAGCACTTCGCCGATGTCGTCCGAAAGGTAGTCGCTGCAGCGCCCGCGTGACCGCGTCGCTCTCCTGGTAGACGAGGAATGGCGCGGAACGCTCGCCGGCGGCGGTGACGATGGCGTCCCAGTTGGCACGCAGGTTGTCGAGGTCCCACTGCAGTTCCTCGGGGCCGCGGCCGACTCCCGCGGTGCGCACGATCGTGCCCATGCCATCCGGCACGTGCAGCTGGTCGAGTGAGTCCTTGGTGACGTCGCGTTCCTCGCCCTCGATGCGGCGCGAGACACCGCCCGCACGCGGGTTGTTCGGCATCAGCACCAGGAAGCGGCCGGCCAGGCTGATGAAGGTGGTGAGTGCCGCGCCCTTGTTGCCGCGTTCCTCTTTCTCGACCTGGACCAGGATCTCCTGGCCCTCCTGGAGGACGTCGCGGATGTTGAAGCGCGCGCCGGGCGCCGGCTGGAACCGGTAGTACTCGCGTGCGACGTCCTTGATCGGCAGGAAACCCTGCCGCTGGGCGCCGTACTCGACGAACGCGGCTTCGAGGCTCGGCTCGACGCGCGTGACGCGCGCCTTGTAGACGTTGCCTTTCTTCTGCTCGCGGGACGGTAACTCGATCGACAGGTCGTACAGCTTCTGGCCGTCAACCAGTGCTACGCGCAACTCCTCCTGCTGGGTTGCGTTGATCAGCATTCTCTTCATGTGCCCCATCCAAGGTGCTTGGGGCCCGTTCGCGGTGGATGTCACGTCTTGTCACGAGCATCACCCGTTGCCCTGCAGGCGCGGATCGCGGACGGCAGGGCGAGGCCCGCAGCACTGAGGCTGCCGGTCGTTTCGCTTCTGCACGAACTTCGTGATCGACACGCGCGGGGAACATTTCATCCGAACGAAGGGGCCGGCGATGGTCCGGACGAACCGGACCAACTAACATGCGGCCTGCCCGCGACGGGACCACGATTGAACGGGACCGATGGGGTGGGACCGCGTACCGGTCAGCGGCCACGCTTCGCTTCGCGAAGCCCGCGCCGTAAGACCTGACTGCGGGCTAAGATATCAGATGCGCCCGGAAAATCAATACGTTAGGGGAACTCCATGACCGCCGGTCGAAATCCGCCGGTTGCCGCGCGGCGGGTGCGCGTGGGCGATGGTTTTGCCGGCCAGCGGCTCGACAATTTCCTGCTGCGGGAGCTCTCCGGCATCCCGCGCAGCCGTGTTTACCGGCTCCTGCGCAAGGGCGAGGTACGGGTCAACGGCAAGCGCAAGCAGGCGGACTATCGGCTGGCCGCGGAAGACGAGGTTCGCCTGCCGCCCCTGCGCGAGGCGCCGCGCCCGCGACGAGGGGCCGCGGCGCGTGCCGGACGCACTGCTCGAGACGGTCCGCCAGGCGATCGTCCACGAGGATGCGCGACTGCTCGTGCTCAACAAGCCGGCGGGCCTCGCCGTCCATGGCGGCTCGGGCCTCGCCTTCGGCGCGATCGAGGCGCTCCGCGCCCTGCGGCCGGAGGAGCCGCTCGAGCTCGCCCATCGACTGGATCGCGATACGAGCGGCTGCCTGCTGGTTGCGCGCACGCGGGCGGCGCTGCGGACCGTGCACGCGCTGTTGCGCGAGGGCGCGGTCGAAAAGCACTACGCGGCCTTGCTGGCGGGTCGCTGGCGGCTCGGCCGCAAGACCATCGACGCGCCGGTGCTGACCCAGGCGCGCCAGGGTGGCGAGCGCATGGTGCGCGTGCATCGCGAAGGGAAGATCGCCATCTCCGTGTTCGCGCCCGTATCGCACCATCGCGACCTCGCGACCCTCATGGACGTCTCGATCCAGACCGGGCGGACTCACCAGATTCGGGTGCACGCGGCCTTTGCCGGCCACCCGGTCGCAGGCGACGAGAAATACGGCGACCGGGAATTCAACGCGCGGCTGCGCGCGCTCGGCCTCAGGCGCATGTTCCTGCACGCGTCGTCGGTCGCATTCCGCTGGCCGGAAACCGGCGGAGAATTCCGCGCCGAAGCGCCGCTGCCGGCCGAGCTCGCGACGGTGCTCGCAGAAGCTGGCGAGAACTGAAGGGGACGCGACCCCTTCATATTCGTGAAGGTGCGTCAGCGGACTGATCGGGCGCCAGCGGATCGAGGCCCGCGTCACGCAGCGCGCTGGCGAGCCAGATGAGGGGAAGCCCGACCAGCGCGGCGGGATCGCGCGTTTCGATCGACTCGAACAGCGCGACGCCCAGGCCCTCGCTGCGAAAGGAACCCGCGCAGTCGAAAGGCTGCTCGATCTCGACGTAGCGTGAGATCTCGCGGTCCGTGAGCTTGCGGAAGCGGACGATGGTCCGGTCGACGTGCTCGCGGGCACCGCGCGGTCCGGGTCCGAGGACGACGACGGCGGTGTGGAATACCACGCGCTTGCCGCTCGAGGCTTCGAGTTGCTCGCGGCAGCGCGCGGCATCGCCCGGCTTGTCGAGGATCCGCCGCCCGACGACGGCCACCTGGTCCGAGCCGATGACGCAGGCTTCGGGATGGCGCGCGTGCACCGCCAGGGCCTTGGCGTGCGCCAGGCGCAGGGCGCGGGCCGCCGGCTTCTCGCGCGGCAGCCGGGCCTCGTCGGTTCCGGGCGCCTGGACGCCAAACGGCAATCCGAGCCGCTCCAGGAGCAGGGCGCGATGCCGGGAGGTCGAGGCGAGCAGCAGACGTGGTGCCATGGCCGTTCAGTGCTTAAAAAACAAGGATTTGCGCAACGGGTGTTTTGACACCCCCGGCAACGCTCACTATCATACCGCCCCCATGTCGATGCCCTCCGAACGGCCGCTCGATGCGGTCGGACTGGCGCGCAGCGAGGCGCAGGTCGAGCGCGAGTTCCCGGTTGCGGCCTTTGCCCGGCTGCTGGACCGGCTCGCGGAACCGGCGGGCCACGTGAATGCCCGGGCGGAGTTCCGCCAGGCGGGCCGCTGGCCGGCGGCGCGACTCGTGGTGACCGCGGAGGTCGTGTTGACCTGCCAGCGCTGTCTCGGGCCCGTGCGTCGTGCGCTGGCCTCCGACGCGCAGGTCGTGTTTGCCGAGGAGGGGGCGCCGGGACTGCCCGAGGGCAGCGAAACCGTCGGCGGTGACCCGCACCGGCTCGACTTCGCGGCACTCGTCGAGGACGAGCTGCTGCTGGCGCTGCCGATCATTCCGCAGCATGAGGCGGGCGAGGCCTGCACGCTGCCGGCGGGCGAGGGCGACGAGATTGACGCGTCCGACACGGCGGAAATGCGCCGGCCGTTCGCGGGATTGAAGGATTTGCTGAAACACTGAGCTGGAGAGATTCCAATGGCCGTCCAGAAAAGCCGCAAGACGCCGTCCAAGCGCGGCATGCACCGTTCGCACGACCGTCTGTCGAAGCCGGCGCTGTCGAAAGACCCGACCACGGGCGAGACGCACCTGCGTCACCGCGTCAGCCGCGACGGTTTCTACCGCGGCAAGAAAGTGATCGACGTTCCGGTCGAGGACGCGGGGCAGGAGTAGGCGAGACGCGCCAGGCCTGGCCGGCTGCCCCG
The DNA here is from genome assembly GCA_963823415.1 of uncultured Gammaproteobacteria bacterium. Classification (GTDB taxonomy): domain Bacteria; phylum Pseudomonadota; class Gammaproteobacteria; order Steroidobacterales; family Steroidobacteraceae; genus SCUD01. The sequence goes on from CAWGLJ010000008.1 coordinate 55,578, forward strand.
TCATGAACCGCTACTCGCGCATCGCCGGCACCGGCAGTTACCTGCCGGAGAAGATCCTGACCAACAAGGATCTCGAGCAGTCGATCGACACGACCGACGAGTGGATCCGGACGCGCACCGGCATCGAGCGGCGGCACATCGCCGCACCGGACGAAACGAGTTCCTCGCTCGCCGAGCATGCCGCGCGGCGCGCGCTGAAGGCGGCGGGCGCGACGCCCGCGGACGTCGATTTCATCGTCGTCGGCACGACCACGCCCGACCTGATCTTTCCCAATACGGGCACGCTGCTGCAGCAGCGGCTGGACATCCACGGCTGCCCGGCCTTCTCGCTGGAGACGGCCTGCAGCGGCTTCGTCTACGCGCTCTCGGTCGCGGACAAGTTCGTGCGGCTCGGCGAGTCGAAGTGCGCGCTGGTGGTCGGGGTCGAATGCCTGTCGCGCTTCATCGACTGGACCGACCGCGGAACCGCCATCCTGTTCGGCGACGGCGCGGGCGCCGTCGTCCTGACGCCGGCGGATGAACCCGGCATCATCGGTACCCACCTGCACTCGGACGGCAAGTACCAGGACCTGCTGTATTTCCCGTACGGCGTGTCGAAGGGCTTCGACACGCTGCGCAACAACTCGAAAGACGGCCTCAAGATGCAGGGCAACGAGGTCTTCAAGGTCGCGGTGCGCACGCTCTCGAGGCTGGTCGACGAGACCCTGGCGAAGAACGGCGTCGAGCGCAGCGAGATCGACTGGCTCGTGCCGCACCAGGCCAACCTCCGGATCATCCAGTCGGCGGCGGAGAAGCTCGGCCTGCCGATGGAGAAGGTCGTCGTGACGGTGCAGGACCACGGCAATACCTCGGCCGCTTCCATCCCGCTCGCCCTCGACACGGCCGTGCGCGACGGCCGGATCCATCGCGGCCAGTTGCTGCTGCTCGAGACCTTCGGCGGCGGCTTTACCTGGGGCTCGGCGCTGATACGCTACTGATGCGGAAACCCGCGGCGGACAGGGCGGTCCATTCAGCCATGCGGCAACTCATTCCGGTGCTTGCGCTTGCGTTCGCGGATCCCGCGCTCGGCGGGCGAGTTCGCGCTGCCCGCCGAGGGCAGCGACGTGATCGGCGAACAGCTGACGGCCGAGGCGGAGGGCAAGGACACGCTCCTGGACCTCGCGCGCCGTTACGGCCTCGGCTACGAGGAGATCACCAACGCGAACCCGGGCGTCGACCCCTGGCTGCCGGGTGCGGGCACCGCCGTCGTCATTCCCAAGCAGCGGCTGCTCCCGCGCGCGCCGCGCACCGGCATCGTGATCAATCTCCCGGAGCACCGGTTGTACTGGTATCCGCCGACGCCGGCGGGCAAGGAACCGGTCGTGTGGACGTTCCCGGTCAGCATCGGAAAGATGGACTGGAACACGCCACTCGGCACCACGCGGATCGTGTCCAAGGCGAAGGATGCTCCCTGGATACCGCCGAAGTCGGTGCGCGAGGAGCATGAGAAGCGCGGCGAGCCGCTTCCGCCGGTTGTACCGGGAGGGCCGGACAATCCGATGGGGCGTTTCAAGATGGCGCTCGGCATTCCAGGCGGTGCCTACCTGATTCACGGCACCAACCGACCGGCGGGTATCGGCATGCAGGTGACGCACGGTTGCATGCGGCTCTATCCGGAGGACATCGAGACGCTCTACGGCATGGTGCCGATCGGCACCGCGGTCACGATCGTGAACCAGCCCTACAAGTGGGGCTGGCATGACGGCGAGCTGCTGATCGAAGTGCACCCGCCGCTGCAGGAGGACACGGTGGCGGCGCCTACGCTCACCGATCTCACGCGCCTCATCGTCGAGGCGACGCGCGCGAATCCCGTTGCCGTCGACTGGATCGGCGCGGAGCGCACCTGGCGCGAGGCGCGCGGCGTTCCGACGGCGGTTTCGGTCGCGGAATCCCGTACCGCCGCACTGCCGCCCGACCGCTGACGCCCGGAGCTTGGACAAGAAAAAGCCCCGCGGTGTCGCCACCGCGGGGCTCTTTATCGGCGTACGAGGTCGATTACTTCGACATCGACTTTTCGAACATGCGATTCAGCTTTTCGCTGTTCGCATCGCAGCACTGCTGCGCCGCCTGCGCCGCAGAAGCAGCCTGGTTGGCCGTGTTCTGAGCGGAGGTGGCAGCCTGCTGTGCGGCAGCTGCAGCACGGCTTGCGCCGTCCGCAGAGGTCTTCACGCCGTCGAGGTCACCCGACAGCTTGGCGACCTGCGACTTGAGCGAGTCGACTTCCGCCTGCAAGGGCTTCAGATCGGTGCAGCCGGCGCCCAGGGCGAGGACGGCGGCAGCGACGCCCACCTTCAGGATATTGGTCATGAGAATTTTCTCCACAAGGTTGCATGAACGTTACAAGCCGCTTCCGCGGATGCACGGCGCCGGCGGTCCTTCCTCCCCGCACGGTGGCGATGCGGATCGTAGCGTATCGGCGCCGCAGGTGAAAGCTTCCCGCGCGTTTGTCGCCCGGCGGCGACATCGCATGACCGCGGTTTGTCGGACACGCCAGTGCACCCGTTTCGTTTTTTTCACACCGGTCGGTGCACGCCGGCACGTTCACCGGTGACGTATCGGGAGCGGATGCGCGGCATGCAGGCTTCGCTGCCGGGACTCCCGCTCGTTCGCTCCGCCGGAACTTTAGGCGCTCACTCGCGGGGTCCCGGCGCGCTCGCCGGCATGCCGCGCAGCGGTTTCCGATGGCGGTAGTGCGGCGATCGCGGGAGGCCGTGCGGCGAGCGCTTGCCAGGCAGACAAGCAGTCTGTATATAATCACAGCACCTGATCATTCATACAGGTGCGCCATGTCAGACCTCACGCCCCGCCAACGCCAGATCCTCGAGTTCATCCAGGACGCCATCGCCGCGAATGGCCTGCCGCCGACGCGCGCAGAGATCGCGCAAGCGCTCGGCTTCCGTTCCGCGAATGCCGCCGAGGAGCACCTGCGCGCCCTGCAGCGCAAGGGCGTGCTGACGCTGGTCGCGGGCAGCGCGCGCGGCATCGTGCTGAAGGACGCGCTGCGCGAGCAGTTCGGCCTCCCGCTCATCGGCCGCGTGGCCGCCGGCCGCCCGATCCTCGCCGAGGAGCACGTCGAAGGCCGCTTCCAGATCGACCCGGCACTGTTCAGCCCGCGGCCGCACTACCTGCTGCGGGTCAACGGCATGAGCATGCGCGACGTCGGAATCCTGGACGGCGACCTCGTCGCGGTGCACCGCTCGCCCGATGTCCGCAACCGGCAGATCATCGTCGCGCGACTCGAGAACGAGGTGACCGTCAAGCGCTACAAGCAGGACGGCTCGGTCGTGTGGCTGCTGCCGGAGAACCCGGACTTCGAGCCGATCCGCGTCGACCTGCGCAAGCAGTCGATGACGATCGAGGGCGTGGTGGTCGGCGTGCTGCGGCGCAGCCGCGCGGACGTCATGCAATGAACGACGCGCTCGCGGAGCTCCTGCGTCATCCCGCGCTCTGGCGCGGCGGCGACGCGGGTGCACCCGAGACCGTCCCGACCGGTTTTCGCGCCCTCGATGCGCGCCTGCCGGGTGGGGGCTGGCCGCTCGCGACGCTGATCGAGCTCCTGGTGCCCGCCGCGGGCGTCGGCGAGATCCGGCTGCTGCTGCCGGCACTGCGGCGCCTGACGACGGCGGTGGGCGAAGAGCCGCGCTGGGTGGCCTGGCTCGCTCCGCCGCACCTGCCGTATGCACCCGCCCTCGCCGATGCCGGGCTCGATCCCGCGCGCATGCTGGTGGTCCGCCCGCGCGCCGGGTCCGACCGGCTCTGGGCGATGGAGCAGGCCCTGCGATCCGGTGCCTGCGCAGCCGTGCTCGGCTGGACCGGCGCCGCCGACGACACGGCGCTGCGCCGCCTGAAACTCGCGGCGGAGGAGGGTCGCACGCCGGCCTTCCTGTTGCGGCCCGCCGCGCATCGCGGCGACGCCTCGCCGGCGGCGCTCCGGCTCGCGCTCGTCGCGCGCGACTTCGGCCTCGACGTCGAGATCCTGAAGAGCCGCGGCGGCGCGCCGGCACGCGTCGAACGACTGCCCGTCCACTAAGAAGGACCCCGGATGTTCGAACCACGTCCGGCCCCGATCGTGCCGGCAGCGGGCAGTCGTCGGCACGCGCTCGTGCCGGTGCCGGCACCGCGAACGCCGACCGCCCCGGCCATGGGCGAGCTCTGGCTCGCCGCGCACTTTCCCGCGCCTGCCGCTCGACGCCTTGCTGCCCGGCACCGGGCAGGCGCGCGCGGCCGTCGTCACGGCGCCCGAGGATCCCCGACGCACGGTGGTCGCCTGCAACGAGCGCGCGGCACGCCAGGGCATCGCGCCCGGCATGGGGCTCAATGCCGCGCTCGCGCGGGTGCCGGGCTTGCGGGTGGAATCGCGGCAGCCCGCCGCGGAGGCAGCGCTTCTCGACCGGCTGGGGCGCTGGGCGCTGCAGTTCACTCCCGTCGTGAGCCTCGAGCCGCCCGGCGCGGTGCTCGCCGAGGTGCGCGGCAGCCTCGACCTCTTCGGGGGCGCCATGGCGCTCCTGCGGCGCGCGCTCGCGGGTCTTTCGGCGAACGGCCTCACGGCCTCGCTTGCGCTCGCGCCGACGCCACGCGCGGCGCTGTGGCTCGCTCGCGCCGAACTCGCGATGACCGTGACCCGCGCGGATGCGCTGCCGGGCCTCGCCTCCCGGCTGCCGCTCGCCTGCCTGCACTGGCCGGAAGAAACGCTCACGGCCCTCGCCGGGCTCGGGATCCGGAACGTCGCTGAGCTGCTCCGGCTGCCCCGCACGGGCTTTGCCGCGCGCTTCGGTCCGCGGTTGCTCGACGAGCTGGACGAGGGGCTCGGCCGGCGCCCCGCGCCCCGCCGGCGGTACGTCGTTCCGGAACGCTTCGACGAGCGTTTCGATCTTCCCGTGGCGGCCGAGTCCGTGGACGTGATCGAGCCTGCGCTCGAGCGCGGGCTTGCCCGGCTGGAAGCCTTCCTGCGCGTCCGTGCCTCCGGCGTCCGCGGGCTGCGCGTCGATCTCCTGCATCGCGGGCAGGCGCCGACCCGCGTCGTTCTCTCGCTCGCGCGCATGGCAGGGGACGCATCGCAGTTGCGCGCGCTGCTCCGGGAACGTCTCGGGCGTTGCCGGCTCGATACGCCCGTCGTCGCGCTCCGGCTGCGCTCCGGGGTGCTGCTGCCGCTCGTCATCCGCGACGCGGGACTGTTCGAGCGCGGCCGCAGCGCGGATCCGGAGGCGACCGCGCGCCTGCTCGATCTCCTGCGCGCCCGGCTCGGGCACGACGCGGTGTTCAGCGTGCTGCAGGTCGCGGAGCATCGCCCCGAGCGCGCTTTCCGGATCGCGGAGCCCGGCGGGATGGCCGGGTTGCCGCTGCCCTGGCCCGCGCCGCGCCCGGCACGGCCGCTGTGGATGCTCGCCGAGCCGCAGCCGCTCGACGACTGGGAAGGGGCGCTCGTCACCGGGCCGGAGCGCATCGAGACCGGCTGGTGGGATGGGCATGACGTCCGCCGCGACTACTACGTCGCGCGCAGCCGCGCCGGTGTGCGCCTCTGGATCTTCCGCGAGCGCCCGCCGGGACAGGGTTGGTTTCTCCACGGCGTTTTCGGGTGAGCGACACTCGTGCGGCTGACGTGCCGCTGCAGGCCCGCGCCGAGCGGGATCCGGCGGGGTTCCTCGCTCGCAAACGCGGCCGGAACTTTACGCGTTTGCTCGCGAGGACCCCGCCACCTCGCTCGGCACGGGCCGGAAGCGCGCGGCGCACGCGCGGGCGAGCGCGCCGGGACCCCGCGAGTGAGCGACTAAAGTTCCGGCGGAGCGAACGAGCGGGAGTCCCGGCAGCGAAGCCCGCGCGGCGGGCGTGACTCCCGCGATGACCGCGATGTCGTATGCGGAACTGCATTGCGTCAGCAACTTCACGTTCCTGCGGGGAGCTTCGCATCCGGGGGAACTCGTCGAGCGTGCGAAGGCGTCTGGGCTACGCCGCGCTCGCGCTGACCGACGAGTGCTCGCTCGCGGGCGTCGTGCGCGCCCACGTCGCCGCGCGCGAAGCAGGTCTCCCGCTCGTGGTCGGCAGCGAGCTGCGGCTCGCGGACGGTCCCGCGTTCGTCTGCCTCGCGGCGAGCCGGGAGGGCTACGGGGCGCTGGCGCGTCTCGTCACGCGTGGACGCCGGGCGGCGCCCAAGGGCAGTTACCGGCTCGCGCGGGCAGACCTCGACGCAGGCCTGCCCGGCTGCCTGGCCCTGTGGCTGCCGGGCGCCGAGCCCGTGGCCGAGGAGGGCGAGTGGCTGCGCGCGCGCTTCGAGGAGCGGCTCTGGGTCGCGGTGGAGCTCACGGTTTCGGGCGCCGACCGCGAGAAGCTCGAACGCCTGCTCGCACTCGCGCGCGACCTGTCGCTGCCGGCGGTCGCCTGCGGCGACGTGCACATGCACCAGCGCCGGCGCCGCGCCCTGCAGGACGTGCTGACCGCGGTGCGCCTCGGGACGACGGTCGCGCAGGCCGGGCATGCGCTCCACCCGAGCGGCGAGCGCAGCCTGCGCCCGCTCGCGCGGATCGCGGCGCTGTACCCGCGCGCGCTCATCGACGCGACGCTCGAGATCGCCGAACGCTGCCGGTTCTCCCTCGCCGAACTGCGCTACGAGTACCCGGAGGAGGTCGTGCCGACGGGCGCGACGCCGGCGGCGGAGCTGCGCCGCCTGGTCGAGGCGGGGGCCGTGCGGCGCTGGCCTGCGGGGGCACCGCCTGCGGTCCGGCAACTCATCGAGCGCGAGCTCGCACTGATCGCCGAGCTCGGCTACGAGCGCTACTTCCTGACCGTGCACGACCTCGTCGAGTTTGCGCGCGGGCGCGGCATCCTGTGCCAGGGGCGCGGCTCGGCGGCGAACTCCGCGGCCTGCTACGCGCTCGGCATCACCGAGGTGGACCCGGCGCGCATGTCCATGCTGTTCGAGCGCTTCATCTCGCGCGAGCGCAACGAGCCGCCCGACATCGACGTCGACTTCGAGCACGAGCGGCGCGAGGAGGTGATCCAGTACCTGTACGCGAAGTACGGCCGCGACCGCGCCGCGCTCACGGCGACGGTGATCTGCTACCGGCCGAAGAGCGCCGTGCGCGACGTCGGCAAGGCGCTCGGCCTCGATGCGGCCCAGGTCGAGCGCCTGGCGCACGCGATGCAGTGGTGGGACGGCCACGAGGTCGAGGACTCGCGGATCAGGGATGCGGGCTTCGATACGGCGAACCCCCTCGTCGCCCGCGTGCTCGCGCTCACGCGCGAGCTGATCGGGTTCCCGCGCCACCTGTCGCAGCACACGGGCGGCTTCGTGATCTCGCGCGGGCCGCTCGAGGAGCTGGTGCCGGTCGAGAACGCGTCGATGCCGGAGCGCACGGTGATCCAGTGGGACAAGGACGATCTCGACGAGCTGCGGTTCCTGAAGGTGGACGTGCTCGGTCTCGGCATGCTCACGGCGATCCGCCGCGCGCTCGCCCTCGTCTCGGCGCGCCGCGGAAGCGCGTTCCGGCTGTCCGACGTCCCGGCCGAGGACCCGGCCGTGTACGAGATGATCTGCCGCGCCGACACGGTCGGCGTGTTCCAGATCGAGTCGCGCGCGCAGATGGCGATGCTGCCGCGCCTGCGGCCCGAGCGGTACTACGACCTCGTGATCGAGGTCGCGATCGTGCGGCCGGGACCGATCCAGGGACAGATGGTCCATCCTTACCTCCGCCGGCGTCGCGGCGAGGAGCCGGTGGTCTACCCGGGACCGGAGGTGGAGGGCGTGCTCGCGCGCACGCTCGGCGTGCCGATCTTCCAGGAGCAGGTCATGCAGCTCGCGATCGTCGCCGCCGGCTTCACGCCGGGCGAGGCGGACGCCCTGCGACGCGCGATGGCGGCCTGGAAGCGCAAGGGGGGCCTCGGCCCGTTCGAGCAACGCCTGGTCGAGGGCATGCGCGCGCGCGGCTACGACGAGGGCTTCGCCCGGCAGGTGTTCCAGCAGATCCTCGGCTTCGGCGACTATGGTTTCCCGGAAGCGCATGCCGCGAGCTTCGCGCTGCTCGTCTACGTGTCCGCCTGGCTCAAGCGGCACGAGCCCGCCGCCTTCTGCTGCGCGCTCCTCAACAGCCAGCCGATGGGTTTCTACGCGCCGGCGCAGCTCGTGCGCGACGCGCGTGCGCACGGGGTCGCGGTGCTGGCCGCCGACGTCCAGGCAAGCGCGGTGGAGTCGACGCTCGAGGCGGCGGAGGACGGCACGCAGGCATTGCGCCTCGGCCTCGACCGCGTCAGGGGACTCGCGCGCGAGGCGGCCGGGCGCATCGTCGCCGCCCGCGCCGACGGTCCCTACGCGCGGGTCTCCGAGCTGGCGCGCCGGGCCGGCCTCGGTCGCCGCGATCTCGGGGCGCTGGCGGCGGCGGGCGCGCTGGCCGGGATCGCCGGGCACCGGCACCGGGCCGCATGGGACGTGCTGGGGGTCGAGGCGGGGCTACCGCTCGCTGCCGGCCGTGGAACGGGCCGAAGGCCTGCCTCTCCTGCGTGCCCCGGCCGAAGGCGAGGACATCGTCGCGGACTACCGCGCGCTCGGGCTCACGCTGGGGAGGCACCCGCTTGCGCTCCTGCGCGCGGGGCTCGGGCAGGACGGCTGGCAGACGGCCGCCGAGGTTGCCGGGCTGCCGGACGGCGCCCCGGTCGCCACCTGCGGCATCGTCGTCACGCGCCAGCGTCCCGGCAGCGCCAGCGGCGTGGTCTTCGTGACGCTCGAGGACGAGACAGGCTACGTGAACCTGGTGGTGTGGAGCCGGATCGCGGATGCGCATCGCCGGGCGATGCTGGACGCGAGGCTCCTCGGCGTGCGCGGGCGCCTGCAGCGCGAGGGCGAGGTGCGGCACGTCGTGGTCGATGCGCTGGAGGACCGCTCGGCGCTCCTCGGCAGCCTGGCGGCGAAGGCGCGGAGCTTTCGCTAGCGCCGGCGGGGCGCCGGGACGCGGCGCGGCCCTTTCGCGGAGCCCTCGCCGGCCTCGTCGACGTCGTAGTCCTCGAAATCGGAGAGCAGGCCCTTGGTGCGCTTTTCCTCGCGGATCCGTTCGAGCTTGCGCCACGCGGGCTCGGCCGCCGCAACGCGGGCGCCACGGCGCTTGCGGGTGTCGAAATCCCGCATCAACTGATCGACGTCGAGGTCCCCTTCGGCTTCCTCGATATCGTCAGCGTCCTCGTCTTCGAACTCTTCTTTCGGTTTCTCGCTCATGCGACCGATCCAGGGTCACTGCGCGCCGACTTATAAAGCGCTCCGGCTTCCGCCGCAAGGGGTCTCAACCCACGAGCTGGTTCAGCTGGAAGATGGGCAGCAGAAGCGCGATGACGATCACGAAAACGAAGCCGCCCATCAGCAGGATCATCACCGGCCCGAGGATCCCGACCGCGGTATTGACCACGCCGTCGAGCTCGCGTTCCTGGTTGTCGGCCGCCCGCTCCAGCATGGCCTCGAGTTCGCCGCTCGTCTCGCCGCTGGCGATGAGGTGCACGAGCATCGGCGGGAACAGCTTGCTGGCCCCCAGGGAGCGCGCGATCGGGGCGCCCTCGCGGACGCGCACGGCGGCATCCTGGACCGCGCGCCGCATGGTGGTGTTGGTGACCACCTCGGCGGAGATCTTGAGGGCCTCGAGGACCGGCACGGCGCTGGCGGTCAGGATCGAGAAGGTGCGGGCGAAGCGGGCGGCGTTGTTGCCGCGCGTGATGCGACCGACCAGCGGCAGGCGCAGCCTGAAGGCATCGAAGCGAAGGCGGGCGCCGGGGTCGCGCAGCCAGCGGCGGAAGCCCCAGGCTGCGGCGAATGCGACCAGCAGCATGAGCCACCACCAGGCCCGCAGGAAGTCCGAGGCGCCGATCAGCATGCGCGTGAGGATCGGCAGTTCCCGGTCGCCGGCCTCGAACACGCGCACGACCTCGGGCACCACGTAGCCGAGCAGCAGCCCGACGATGCCGAGGCAGACGACGGTCAGGAGCACCGGGTAGATCATCGCGTTCCGGATCTTCTGCTGGAGCACCTGGCGGTTCTCGGTGTAGTCCGCCATGCGTTCGAGGACCGCGTCGAGATGACCCGACTGCTCGCCGGCCGAGACCGTGGCGCGATAGATCTCCGGGAAGACCGTCGGGAACGCCGCGAGGCCCTCGGCCAGCGTGCGGCCCTCCATGACCCGCGCGCGCACGCCGGCGACGACGCTGCGCACCCGGGCCTTTTCGCTCTGCTGCGAAACCGCGAGCAGCGCCTCCTCGAGCGGGATGCCGGAACGCGTCAGGGTCGCGAGCTGGCGGGTCAACAGCGCGAGGTCGGCGGTCCCGATGCGGTTGCCGAAGGAGAATGACAGCGTCCGCGGCGCTTCCTTGTCGCTGACCTCGGCGACGGTGACCGGCAGCAGCGACTGCTCGCGGAGCAGCTGGCGCACCTGGCGGGCGCTGTCGCCCTCCAGGACGCCGCGCAGTTCCCGGCCCGATGCGTCGAGCGCCGTGTATTCGTAGGCCGCCATCACTCCTCGCGGGCGACGCGGAACAGCTCCTCGAGGGAGGTCACGCCCGCGAGCACCTTCGCGCGGCCGTCGTCGCGGATGCCGGGAGTCGACCAGCGCGGGCCGCGCGCTCGAGCTCGTGCTCGCCGGCGCCGTCATGGATCATGACGCGCATGCGGTCGTTCATGACCGCGAGCTCGTAGATGCCGGTGCGGCCGCGGTAGCCGCTGCCGGCGTCGGCCCCGGGGCGGTAGAGCGTCGTGCCCACCGGCACGCCGAGCAGCTTCGACTCGTAGTCCGCCGCCGGGTAGCCGATGCGGGTATCGGGGTTCAGCACGCGCACCAGGCGCTGTGCGACGACGCCGAGCAGGGTCGACGCCAGCAGGAAGGGCTCGACGCCCATGTCGCGCAGGCGCGTCACGGCGCCGACGGCCGTGTTGGTGTGCAGGGTCGAAAGCACGAGGTGGCCGGTCAGCGAGGCCTGGACGGCGATCTGCGCGGTCTCGGTGTCGCGGATTTCGCCCACCATCACCACGTCCGGATCCTGGCGCAGGATGGCGCGCAGGCCGCGCGCGAAGGTCATCTCGACCTTGGTGTTGACCTGGGTCTGGCCGATGCCGTCGATGTAGTACTCGATCGGATCCTCGACGGTCATGATGTTGCGCGTGCGGTCGTTGATGCGCTCGAGCGCGGCGTACAGCGTCGTGGTCTTGCCGGAGCCGGTCGGGCCGGTGACCAGCAGGATGCCGTGCGGCTTGTGGATCTGCTCGTCGATCATCCCCTGCACGCGCGGCTCCATGCCGAGCGAGGAGAGGTCGAGCCGGCCGGCCTGCTTGTCGAGCAGGCGCAGGACGACGCGCTCGCCGTGGCCCGATGGCAGGGTGGAGACGCGCACGTCGACCGCGCGCCCGGCGATGCGCAGGCTGATGCGGCCGTCCTGGGGCAGGCGTTTCTCGGCGATGTCGAGCCGCGACATGACCTTGACGCGCGAGATGAGCAGCGGCGCGACGGCGCGCTTCGTCTGCAGGACTTCGCGCAGCACGCCGTCGACGCGGAAGCGGATCACGAGCCGGTTCTCGTAGGGCTCGATGTGGATGTCCGAGGCGTTTTCCTTGATCGCCTGCGACAGCACGGCATTGATCAGCCGGATGACGGGCGCGTCGTCCTCGCTCTCCATGAGGTCCGAGGGTTCGGGCAGGCCTTCGGCGAGGCCGGCCAGGTCCGTTTCACCCTCGATGCCTTCGACGATCTGCCCGGCCTCGCCGCTGCCGCCTTCGTAGGCCTTGCGCAGCAGCTCGTCGAAGGCGGGCTCCGCGACTCGCTCGATGATCAGCGGAATGCCGAGGAAGCGGCGCAGCTCGGCGACGGCCGAGGGCGACGCGCCCTCGCGGTAGACGACCTGCGCCTTGCCGTCGGCGACGCCGCGCACGAGCACGCCGTGTCGCTTCGCAAATGCGAACGGCAGGCGTCCGACCGGCGCGATCGGCTTCGGCGGCGTCCCCGCGATCATCGGTCGCTTCCGGTCACTGCGGCGGGCTGTCGGCGGATTCCGAGAGGGCTCGGGCTGCGGCGCCGGGGTCCGACCTGCGGCGACGGATCCGGGCTGCGGGCGCGATCGACTCCGGCGGCGGCGCGGCGGCAGCCGTAGGCTGCGTGGGCCCGACGAGCGGCGGCAGGGTCGGCTGCTTCGTGCCCGGGCATCATCCGCACCTTGCCGTCGTTGCGCTCGAGCTGGAGGTCGCGCAGGTAGTTGTACTTCGAGTTGGTCTCGATCGCGGCCTGCTCGGCCGTGCGCAGCACGCGCGGGCTGATGAAGACCATGAGGTTGGTCTTGGTCTTCTGCGTGTTGCGCACGCGGAACAGGGCGCCGATCACCGGGATCTTGCCGAGCAGCGGCACGCGGCTCTCGCTCTCGGTCAGGCGGTCCTCGATCAGGCCGCCGAGCACGATCATGCCGCCGTCGTCCACCAGCACGCGCGTCGAGATCGTGCGCTTGTTGGTGACGAGGTCGGTCGTGGAGACCTGCGCGGCGGCGGCCGCGATGCCGGAGGCTTCCTGCTCGATCTTGAGCAGGATCGTGTTCTCGTCGGTGATCTGCGGCGTGATCTTCAGGATGTTGCCGACTTCCTTGCGCTCGATGGTCTGGAACGGGTTGACCGCGCCGCCGGCGCCGCCGGTGTTGGTGAACGTGCCGGTCAGGAACGGCACTTCCTGCGCCACCTTGATCTGCGCTTCCTCGTTGTCGAGCGTGATGACCGAGGGCATCGACACGACGTTCGTGTCGCCGTTGCTGGCGAGCGCGCGCAGGATCGCCGCGAAGTTCGTGCCGCTGTCCTGCCGCCGGCCGCCGCCCATCGTGAATCCGCCGGGGGCGCTGGTGACGGACGACGGGTCCTCGATGGCCCGCGCGATGTCGCCGAGGCTCACGCCGGCGATCGGCTGGTTGAAGAGACCGACCAGGAAGTTGTCGCCGGAGCCGTCCACGACCCAGTTGACGCCGAGGTCGCGCGAGGCGTCGTTCGACACCTCGACCAGCATCGCCTCGATGATCACCTGCGCGCGGCGCACGTCGAGCCGGTCGACGACCGACATCAGCGAGCGCATGGTCTTCGGCGGGGCCGTGATGACGAGCGCGTTGGTCTCGGGCTCCGCCCAGATGGTCACGGACTTGTCGACGCCCCCGGGCGCAGCGGCGGCCTGCGCAGCGGCCGCGCCGCCGGCGGCGGCCACGGCAGCCCCGGACTGCTCCTTGAGCTTGGCGGCGAGCTTCTCGGCATCCGCGTAGCGCAGGTAGCGCACCTGGGTGTCGCCGCCCGCCTCGAGCGGCGTGTCGAGGTGGGTGATCAGCGTGCGCAGGCGCAGGCGCTGCGACTGCTCGCCGCTGACGAGGATGCTGTTGGTGCGCTCGTCGGCGACGATGCGCGCCGCCGCCCGCGGCGTCCGCGCCCTGGGCGGACGACAGGGAATTGATGACCCGCACGATCTCGGTCGCCGAGGCGTGCTCGAGGCGGATCACGTCGAGGTCGCCGTCGCCGGTGCGGTCGATGCGCTGGACGATGCGCATGATGCGGTTCACGTTCGCGGCGCGGTCCGAGATGATCAGCATGTTGGCGCTGGGGTAGGCCGCGAGGTGCGCCGCCTGCGGCATCATCGGCCGCAGGATCGGCACCAGCTGCCCCGCGGACACGTTCCGGACCTGGATCACCTGCGTCACGATCTCGTCGGAGGTCGAGCTGACCCGGTCCGGGAGGTCGTTCGCGGGCACCTGCCGCGCGGTGGCGTCCGGCATGATCTTGATGACCTTGCCCGGAGGGCACGGCGATGTAGCCGTGCACCTGCAGGATCGCGAGGAAGGCCTCGTAGAAGGCCTCCGGGCTCATCGGCGAGGTCGAGAGCATGGTGACCTGGGCGCGCACGCGCGGATCGACGATGAAGCTCTTGCCGGTCACCTGGCTGACGGCCTCGATGACCTGGTTGAGGTCGGCATCCTTGTAGTTGGGCGTGATCTGCGCGCCTTGCTGGGCGGCGGCCGCGAGCGGCAGCAGGCAGGCGAGGAGCACGGCCCGGCCGAACGAGCGGATCATGCGGTCGCATTCCTCTGGGCTCGATCTTCATTCCGTCGGTTCCTCGTCCTCCACCGGCGTCCGCTTCGTCCTCGACCGCCTCTTCGTACCACCGCCGGATCTTCCACGGTTCCGCCGGCGCCTGCAGCTCCTGGGCGACGGATACGGGATCGACGGTGATCTGCTGCTGCTGGCCGCCGCGTTCGACCGTCAGCGTCACGGCGGATCCCTGGCCGACGCCGCGCAGGATCTCGAGCCCGCGGTTGGGATCGTCGAGCGCCGCGCCGTTGACGGCCATGCACGAGGTCGCCGGGCTGCAGGCCGAGACCGGCGAACTGTGCGCGGTTGCGGCCCGGGTAGACGCGATAACCGCGCAGCGAGCCGCCGGCAAAGACCGGCTGCGGGCGCAGGAGCTCGGCACCCGCCGATGGATTCTGGACCAGGAGCTGGCGCACGTTGTCGGCGATCGACGCGTTCGGTGCCGCCGACCGGCGGCATGCCCGCCGCGCGCGGCGCAACGCCGCCGCCGCCGCCGCTCGGCGAGCCGCGGCAGCAGCAGCGACTCGCGCGCCCCGTTCCGGTCGAGGATCACGCGGTCCGGGTACACGGCGAACAGCTTGGCGCCGCCCGGCAGCGACGTGCCGGTGGCGTAGACACGCGCGGTCTGGCCGCGTCGCGCCGATGATGGCCCAGCCGCGTTCCGGCTCGCGCCCGGCGAGCGTGCCCGTCAGCGTCAGGTTGGCCGACGTCGCCGGAGCGTCGGAGGGATCGCCCGATTGCGCGGCGACGCCGAACAGGTGCGCGTTCACGATGGCGGCGATGTCGACGCTGGCGCCTGGTGCCTCGCACGACCGGCGGGCGCGGCAGCCGTCGCTCGTCGGAGGCGCCGAGCACGCGCCACAGCAGGGAGGCGAGCTGGGCGGCGATGACGAGGACCAGGACGAAGCTGACGATCGTCGGGCGCCGCGCCCGCGAGCCCGGAGGCCGCGCCGCCGGTCGGGCGGCGCAAGGGCGCGACGATACGGTCGACTAGCTGCATCTCTGTGTCTCGCCCGCGGGCCCGGGAAACCGCGTCATGATACGGGCAGCCGCCGCGCGGCCACAAGGCGAAAGACGGGTGGAAAACAGAAGGAATGGCAGGCACTTGTGCGACACTTCTCAAACTGGGCTTGCGATGGTGTCGCCATTTGGCGAATGCACGGACCCGTCACTTGTGCGACCGGCGGTCCGCCCCTATAAATGAGCCGCAGGCGAAGGACGGACGGAAACCGGTGGCGGGAGACAAGGAACACGAAATCGGGCAGGGTGGACTCGACCTGGTGGTCGAGGAGGCCCAGCCGAGGCTGCGCAAGCCGCCCCTGTACCAGGTGGTGCTGCTGAACGACGACTACACGCCGATGGAGTTCGTGGTCGACGTGCTCGAGCGGATCTTCAGCCTGGACCGGATGCGGGCGACGCGGGTGATGCTCGAGGTGCATACGAAGGGCAAGGGCGTCTGCGGGGTGTTCACGTTCGAGATCGCGGAGACCAAGGTGGCCCAGGTGATGACTTACGCGCGGCAGCACCAGCACCCGCTGCTGTGCACGATGGAGGAGACCTGAGTGCTCTCGAGTGAGCTCGAATACTGCCTGAACGAGGCCTACCAGCGGGCCCGCGACGCGCGCCACGAGTACATGACCGTGGAGCACCTGCTGCTGTCGATCATCGATGCGCCGCGCGTGCGCGAGATCCTCAAGGCCTGCGGCGCGGACCTCGCGCGGCTCTCGGGCGAGCTGCAGAAGTTCATCGACGAGACCACGCCGGCGCTCGCGGCCGACGACGACCGCGAGGTGCAGCCGACGCTCGGCTTCCAGCGCGTGCTGCAGCGCGCGGTGTTCAACGTGCAGTCGAGCGGCAAGAAGGAAGTCACGGTCGCCAACGTGCTGGTCGCGATCTTCAGCGAGAAGCAGTCGCACGCCGCGTACCTGCTCTCGCTGCAGGACGTCACGCGCCTCGACATCGTCAATTCATTTCCCACGGCCTGCCGTCGTCGGGCGAGGGCCGCGAAGCGCCGCGCGAGGACGGCGCCGCCGGCGAGCGCGAGGCGGCGGAGGAGAGCGCGGCCGGCGCGCTCGAGAAGTACACGGTCAACCTCAACGCACAGGCCGTCGCCGGACGCGTCGACCCGCTGATCGGCCGCCAGCTCGAGGTGCAGCGGACCATCGAGATCCTCTGCCGCCGGCGCAAGAACAACCCGCTGTACGTCGGCGAGGCCGGCGTCGGCAAGACGGCGATCGCCGAGGGCCTGGCGCGCCTCGTCGTGGAGAAGAAGGTGCCGGACGTGCTCGCGGACTGCACGATCTACGCGCTCGACATGGGCGCGCTGATCGCGGGCACCAAGTACCGCGGCGACTTCGAGAAGCGGCTGAAGGGCGTGGTCAGCGAGCTCAAGAAGAAGCCCGGCGCGATCCTGTTCATCGACGAGATCCACACGGTCATCGGCGCGGGCGCCGCCTCGGGCGGCGTCATGGACGCCTCGAACCTGATCAAGCCGGTGCTGGCGAACGGCGAGCTGCGCTGCATCGGCTCGACCACCTACCAGGAGTACCGCGGCATCTTCGAGAAGGACCACGCGCTCGCGCGCCGCTTCCAGAAGATCGACGTGGTCGAGCCCTCGGTCGCGGAGACCATCGACATCCTGCGCGGCCTCAGGACGCGCTTCGAGGAGCACCACGGCATCGCCTACGCGGACGATGCGCTGGTCGCCGCCGCCGAGCTCGCCGAGCGCCACATCAACGACCGCCACCTGCCCGACAAGGCCATCGACGTCGTGGACGAGGCGGGCGCGTCGCTGCGGCTCAAGCCGGAGGCGGAGCGCGAGAAGACCGTGACCGTCGCGCACATCGAGGCGGTCGTCGCGCGCATCGCGCGCATCCCGGCCAAGAACGTTTCCACCTCGGACCGCGAGGTGCTCGCCAACCTGCAACGCAACCTCAAGCTCGTCATCTACGGCCAGGACGCCGCGATCGACGCGCTGGCGGCGGCGATCAAGATGGCGCGCGCGGGCCTCGGCGACGATCGCCACCCGGTCGGCAGCTTCCTGTTCGCCGGTCCGACCGGCGTCGGCAAGACGGAAGTGACGCGGCAGCTCGCGATCGCGCTCGGGGTCGAGTTCCTCCGGTTCGACATGTCGGAGTACATGGAGCGTCACACGGTCTCGCGCCTGATCGGCGCGCCGCCCGGCTACGTCGGCTTCGACCAGGGCGGCCTGCTGACCGAGGCGATCTCCAAGCAGCCGCATTGCGTGCTGCTGCTGGACGAGATCGAGAAGGCCCATCCGGATGTCTTCAACCTGCTGCTGCAGGTCATGGACCACGGCACGCTGACGGACAACAACGGCCGCAAGGCGGATTTCCGCCACGTCATCATCGTGATGACGACCAACGCGGGCGCCGCCGACATGAGCCGCGCGAGCATCGGTTTCACGCAGCAGGACCACGCCAGCGACGGCATGGAGGCGGTGAAGCGGATCTTCTCGCCGGAGTTCAGGAACCGGCTCGACGCGATCATCCAGTTCGCACCGCTCGATGCGCCGACGATCGAGCGCGTGGTGGACAAGCTCGTGATCGAGATCGAGGCGCAGCTCGAGCAGAAGGGCGTGAGCGATTTCGGTCGACGACGCGGCGCGCCGCTGGATCGCCGCGCGCGGCTACGACCCGAAGATGGGTGCGCGCCCGATGGCGCGCGTGCTGCAGGAACACGTCAAGCGGCCGCTCGCCGAGGAGTTGCTGTTCGGCAGGCTGGCGAACGGCGGCAGCGTGCACGTCACGCTGGCGACGGGTGGCGACGAGCCTCGCGCTCGACGTCCGGCCCGCGAAGGCGCCGGAGCTCCTCGGGCAGGAGTGACTCAGCGCGCGCCCGGTAGATGATGCGGCCCTTCGACAGGTCGTAGGGCGTCAGTTCCACGGTGACGTTGTCGCCGGTCAGGATGCGGATGTAGTGCTTGCGCATCTTGCCGGAGATGTGGGCGGTCACCACGTGATCGTTCTGCAGTCGGACGCGAAACGTCGTGTTGGGCAGGGTCTCGACGACCTCGCCTTCCATCTGGATTGCCTCTTCTTTCGCCATCACGCCCCGTTGCATGTAGCGGAAACCGCGCGGATTGTGACGCACGGCCGGTGCGGGCGCAATTACGCGTATCTTTCCCGCCACACGGGCACTCGGGAATCGACCAGTTCGGCGAGCCGCGCCTCGAAGTCCCAGCGCGGGATGCTGCGGCTGCCGAGGCTCGCGAGGTGCGGGCTCGGCATCTGGCAGTCGATCAGCGGCACGTTGCGCGCAACGCACTCGGCGACGAGCCGGGCCAGCGCGACCTTGGATGCGTCAGTCGCGCGCGTGAACATGGATTCGCCGAAGAACACGCGGCCGAGCCCCACGCCGTACAGGCCGCCCACCAGGCGGCCTTCGTGCCAGGTCTCGAAGGAATGCGCGAGCCCGCGCCGGTGCAGCAGGACGTAGGCCTCGTGCATCTCGCGCGTGATCCAGGTGCCCGGCATGCCGCGACGCGGCCCGGCGCAGGCCTCGATGACCTCCACGAAGGCCGTGTTGATGCGCGTCTCGTAACCGCGCCTGGCGATGGAGCGGGCGAGGCTGCGCGAGATGCGGAACTCCGCCGGCAGCAGCACGGCCCGGGGGTCGGGCGACCACCAGAGGATCGGCTGTTCCGCCGAGTACCAGGGAAACACGCCGCGGCGGTAGGCGTGGATCAGCCACTCGGGCGACAGCGCGCCGCCGACCGCGAGCAGGCCGTTCGGTTCGGTCAGCGCGCGCGACGTCGGCGGCAGCGTCGTCGGCGGGTCAGTCTTCTGCAGCCAGGCGATTCCGGACATCGGGTTCGAGCCTAGCCGGGATGTCCGCCCGCCGGAAGGGCAGGTGCGAGGCGGCCGCGCGCCAGCCACTCGGCGCGGTGCGCGCGCTCGCGCGCGAGCCATTCGCCGATCGCGGCCCCGAAGCGGTCGTCCTGCATCTCGTGCAGCGACCAGACCGGCGTCGGCAGGAAGCCGCGCAGGAGCTTGTGCTCGCCCTGGGTGCCGGGCTCGAAGCGGGAAAGGCCCTCGCGAATGCAGTACTCGATGCCGCGGTAGTAGCAGAGCTCGAAGTGCAGGCTGTGGAAATCGCCGCTCGCGCCCCAGTAGCGGCCATAGAGCGTATCGGCGCTGCGCAGCATGATGGCGCAGGCGACCGGCTTCGTCGCCCAGGTACGCGAGCTCGACGACCAGGCTCTCCGGCATCCGTCGAACCAGTTCCGTGAAGAACGCGCGATTGAGGTACGGCGCATTGCCATGCTGCGCGAACGTCACGGCATGCAGGCGATAGATGACGTCGATGGTCGCTTCATCGAGCTCGCTGCCTGTGACGCGTGCGGCAGGTGATGCCCGCCTCGGCGACGCGCCGCCGCTCGCGTCGCAGCTTCTTGCGCTTCTCGGCGGTGAATCCGGCGAGGAAGTCCTCGAAGCCGCCGTAGCCCTCGTTGCGCCAGTGGAACTGGCAGTCGAGGCGGGGCATCAACCGCGCCGACTCGAGGAACTGCCGGTCCGGCGGCGCCGGGAAAAGGACGTGAAGTGATGAAGCGCCCAGCGAATCGCCGAAGTGCGCGCGCGGCTTCGAGGAGCGACGCGCGGGCCTCGTCGCTGGCGGCGAGCAGGCGCGGGCCTGTCGCCGGCGTGAAGGGCACGGCCGAAACGAGGCGGGGATAGTAGGCGAGCCCCGCGCGCTGGTAGGCCTCCGCCCAGGCAAAGTCGAAGACGAACTCGCCCCAGGAATGCGACTTCAGGTAGAGCGGCAACGCGCCTGCGAGCCGTCCGTCGCGATCGCGCAGCAGGACATGGTGCGCATCCCAGCCCGTTTCGGCCGTCGCGCAGCCCGTGGCCTCGAGCGCATGCAGGAACTCGTGCCTCAGGAACGGGGTCCCGGTCCCGGGCAGCGCGTTCCACTCCGCGGGATCGACCTCGGCGAGCGAGCGGGCGACCTGCACTTCCACGGGCGCTCAGCCCGTGACGAGCCGCTCGAGGTAACGATCCGCGTCGAGCGCGGCCATGCAGCCGGTGCCCGCGGAGGTCACGGCTTGCCGATAAACGTGGTCGGCGACGTCGCCGGCCGCGAAGACGCCCGGCACGCTCGTGGCCGTCGCATCGCCCGCGATTCCCGACTTCACGACGATGTAGCCGTCCTTCATGTCGAGCTGGCCCTGGAACAGTTCGGTGTTCGGCGTGTGGCCGATCGCGACGAAGAGCCCGGTCACGTCGAGGTCCCGGCTCGACGCATCCTTCAGTGAGCGCACGCGCACGCCCGTGACGCCGGCGTCGTCGCCGAGCACCTCCGCGACCTCGTGGTCCCAGAGGAAGGAGACCTTGCCCTGGTCCGCGAGCGCGCGGATGCGGTCCTGGAGGATCGCCTCCGCGCGGAGCTTGTCGCGGCGGTGCACCAGCGTGACGTGCGCGGCGATGTTCGTCAGGTAGATGGCTTCCTCGACCGCGGTATTGCCGCCGCCGACGACGACCACCTTGTGGTCCCGGTAGAAGAAGCCGTCGCAGGTCGCGCAGGCCGACACGCCGCGGCCGCGAAAGCGGGTCTCTGAATCGAGGCCGAGGTAGCGCGCGGAGGCGCCGGTCGCGATGACGAGCGCATCGCAGGTGTATTCCGCGTTCTCCGCGGTGAGACGAAACGGCCGCTTGCCGAGGTCGACGCGAGTGACGTGGTCCGAGGCGATCTCGACGCCGAAGCGTTCCGCGTGCCGGCGCATGCGATCCATGAGGTCGGGTCCCGAGCAGGCCCTCGACGTCGCCCGGCCAGTTGTCGACCTCCGTCGTGGTCATGAGCTGGCCGCCGGGCTGCAGGCCGGCAATGAGCAGCGGCTTGCGGTTGGCGCGCGCGGCGTACACGGCGGCCGAGTAGCCGGCGGGTCCCGATCCCAGGATGATCAGGCGCGAGTGGCGAGGGGTCGTCATGTATAGTGGCTCTTGCGTCGAGAGCGCGACTCGCGCTCGCCGGCACACCGAGCATGGGTGCTTGCCGCTCGATTTGCAACGCCCTTATAATCAACTGCTTATGACGTTTTCCTTACCGGGATTCTGATCCGTGGCCAAGACCGCCGGCGAAGCCATCGGACCGGATGCGAAACTCGATCCGGTTTTCGCGCGCGCCCTGCGCGAGGCGCTTTTCTGGCTGCTCGCGGCGCTCGCGCTCGTGCTGCTGATCGCGCTCTCGAGTTTCGACGCCTCGGACCGCAGCTTCAGCTACACCGGAGAGCCGGGCCAGGTCGGCAACCTGATCGGGCCGCTCGGCGCATGGCTGTCGAGCGCGCTCTTCATGCTGTTCGGCTGGCCCGCGTTCCTGTTCCCGGTCGCGATCGCCTTCAGCGCCTGGACCGGTCTCAAGCGCGCGCCGGGCGCAGCCGGGCCAGGGTCGCTCCACGGTCGCCTTGCGCGTGACCGGACTCGTCGCGGCGCTCGCAACGAGCTGCGGCCTCGCGACCCTGCACTTCTCCGCGGGCGTGCTTCCAGCCGGCGCGGGCGGCATCCTCGGCGGCCTGGTCGGTCAACGGGCTCGCCGGGATCGCATCGCTGCTCGGCGCGACGCTCCTCCTGCTCGCACTCTGGTTCGCGAGCGTCCAGCTCTACACGGGCGTGTCCTGGCTCACGGTCATGGACTGGCTCGGCCACGGCGTGCTCGCAGGCGCGCGCCTGGATGCGCGCCCGGCTCGCGACCTCGCGCGACCAGGCGGTCGGGCGCGAATCGCGCGAGGCGCGCGAGACCGCCGTGCGCGAGGTGCAGAAGAAGGCCGAGAAGCGCACGCCGCCGCGCATCGAGTTGCCGGCGCCGCCGGTGCCCGCGGCGAGCAAGCGCGTGGAGAAGGAACGGCAGGTCCCGCTGTTCGCCAAGCCGGCGTCGCGCGACCTGCCGGAACTGAAGCTGCTCGACGAGCCGCCGGCGCGGACCAGCACTTACTCGCCCGAGGCGCTCGATGCGATTTCGCGCCTGGTCGAGATCAAGCTGAAGGACTTCGGCATCGAGGTCGAGGTCGTCGCGGTGCAGCCGGGGCCGGTCGTCACGCGCTTCGAGCTGAAGCCGGCGCCGGGCGTCAAGGTGAGCCAGATCAGCGCCCTGTCCAAGGACCTCGCCCGCGCGCTCTCCGCCATCAGCGTGCGCGTCGTCGAGGTGATTCCCGGGCAAGGCCGTGGTCGGCCTCGAGATCCCGAACGAGACCCGGGAACTGGTGACGCTCGGCGAGATCCTGCGCTCGCGCGCCTACGACGAGCTCGCCTCGCCGCTCGCGCTCGCGCTCGGCAAGGACATCGGCGGCAACCCGGTCGTCGCGGACCTCGGCAAGATGCCGCACCTGCTGATCGCCGGCACCACCGGCTCCGGCAAGTCGGTCGCGATCAACGCGATGGTGCTTTCGCTGCTCTACAAGAGCTCGGCCGAGCACGTGCGCCTGATCCTGATCGACCCGAAGATGCTCGAGCTCTCCGTGTACGAGGGCATTCCGCACCTGCTGGCGCCGGTCGTGACCGACATGAAGCACGCGGCCAATGCGCTGCGCTGGTGCGTCGCCGAGATGGAGCGGCGCTATCACCTGATGAAGGAGCTCGGCGTCCGGAACCTCGCCGGCTTCAACCGCAAGGTGCGCGACGCGCAGGACGCCGGCCATCCGATTCCGGACCCGCTGATCGCGAAGCTTCGCTCGCCTGGGCAAGTTCGAGGGCGAGATTCCCGCCCTGCAGCCGCTGCCGTTCATCGTCGTCGTGATCGACGAGCTCGCGGACCTGATGCTGATCGTCGGCAAGAAGGTCGAGGAACTCATCGCGCGGCTGGCGCAGAAGGCGCGCGCCTCGGGCATCCACCTCGTGCTCGCGACCCAGCGGCCGTCGGTCGACGTCATCACCGGGCTCATCAAGGCCAACATCCCGACGCGCATCGCGTTCCAGGTCTCGGCCAAGGTGGATTCGCGCACGATCCTCGACCAGAACGGCGCGGAGTCGCTGCTCGGCCACGGCGACATGCTCTACCAGCCGCCGGGCACCTCGACGCCCGACCGCGTCCACGGCGCCTTCGTCTCCGACCGCGAAGTGCACGCCGTGGTCAACTCGCTGAAGGGCGGGGTTGCGCCCGTCTACGTGGACGAAGTCCTCACCGGTCCGCAGGAGAGCATTCCGGGGCTGCCCGACGAGCCGGGCGAGGGCGGCGGCGAGGGCGGCAGCGACGGCGAGCAGGACCCGCTCTACGACGAGGCCGTTCGGATCGTGACCGAGTCGCGCCGCGCCTCGGTCTCGGGCGTGCAGCGCCGCCTCAAGATCGGCTACAACCGCGCCGCGCGCCTCGTGGAGTCGATGGAAGCGGCGGGACTGGTCGGTCCGATCCAGTCGAACGGCAGCCGCGAAGTGCTCGCGCCACCGCCGCCGGAGTCCTGATGCGGCCTGGCTTGCTCGCGATCCTTGCAGCGCTGCTGCCTGGCGCAGCCGTCGCCGATGCGGCGGCAGACGCGCGCGCGGCCGACCGACTCGACGCGGCGCTCGACGAGCCTCTCGAGCCTGCGCGCCGAGTTCCGGCAGGTCGTGACTGCCGCGGGCGGCGGACGTACGGAATCCGCCGAGGGCAGCGTCTCGCTGGCCCGGCCCGGCCGGTTCCGCTGGGACTACCGGGTGCCGGCGCAGCTCATCGTCTCGGACGGGACGACCGTCTGGCTGTACGACGAGGACCTCGCGCAGGTCACCGTGCGGCCTGCGGCTGATTCGCTGGCCGGCACGCCGGCGCTGCTGCTCTCTGGCCAGGCCAACCTGGCGGGGGCTTTCGAGATCAGCGACGGCGGCGAGGAGGGCGGACTCGCCTGGAGCCGCCTGCGGCCGAAGGATGCCGACAGCGATTTCACCGAGTTGCGGGTCGGCGTCAGCGGCAAGGAGCTGCGGCGCATGACGCTGCTGGACAAGCTCGGGCAGACGACGGAGCTCGAGTTCAGCCGCATCGAGCGCAATCCGCGCTTCGATGCCGATACGTTCACGCTTCGTGCCGCCGCCGGGCGTCGACGTCGTCGGCCGGGCGACCCCGGGCGGCGGTTGAGCGAGGCTGTCCTCCGGCGGATCTGGATCGCGACGATCGTCGTGCTCGTGGCCGCGATCGTCGACCGGGAGCCTCACGCCGCAACAGGCGGTCCCGGTCGAGAACTTTTCCGACAAGCTCGGCCACTACCTCGCGTACCTGACGCTCGCACTGGCGGTCTCCGGCATCTCCACGCCGCAGCGCCTGTGGCAGGCGATGCTGGGCTGTTTCCTGCTCGGGGCGTTGCTCGAGCTGGCGCAGGCCACACTGACGGCGCATCGCAGTGCGGAATGGGCTGATCTCGCTGCCAACACCGCAGGCATCGCGACGGCCTGGCTGATTTCGGCGGCAGGGTCGTGCAGGCTGGGGCCTGCGGGCGGGAGCCTGGCTGGCCCGCCGCGGACGCTGATCGCGATCGCAAGCGGCTAGAATCGGTCCCCCATGCGCGAGCAATCCGAGCTGCCGATCGACGCATCGCACGGCGGATACCGCCCGCTGGCGGACCGCATGCGCCCGCTGTCGCTGGCCGAGTTCACGGGCCAGTCGCACCTGCTCGCGCCAGGACGGCCGCTGCATCGGCTGCTCACCGCCGGCGTCGCGCACTCGATGGTGCTCTGGGGTCCGCCGGGCAGCGGGAAGACGACGCTGGCGCGCCTGGCGGCGGCGGCCTGCAAGGCGCGCTTCATCGCGCTTTCGGCCGTGGTCGCGGGCGTCAAGGACATCCGCGAGGCCGTCGACGGCGCCAAGGCCGCGCGCCGCGCCGGGGGAGCCGCGACCGTGCTGTTCCTCGACGAGGTGCACCGCTTCAGCAAGTCGCAGCAGGACACGTTCCTGCCGTTCGTGGAAGACGGCACGCTGCTGTTCATCGGCGCGACGACCGAGAATCCGTCGTTCGAACTCAATGCCGCGCTCCTGTCGAGGGCCCGGGTCTACCTGCTGAAGGCGCTGACCGCCGAGGAACTGCAGGGCCTGCTGACACGTGCGCTCGCGGACGCGGAGCGCGGTCTGGGGGCAAGCGGAGTTCAGGCCGATGCCCGCGCGCTCGCGTTGCTCGCCGATGCCGCCGACGGCGATGCGCGCCGGGCGCTCAACCTGCTCGAGGTCGCAAGCGACCTCGCGTCCGCGGCGGACGGCACGATCACCCAGGAAATCGTCCGGGAGGCGACTGCGGGAGGGCATCGGCGCTTCGACAAGCGGGGCGAGCTCTTTTACGACCAGATCTCGGCGCTGCACAAGTCGGTGCGCGACAGCGATCCCGACGCCGCGCTGTACTGGCTGTGCCGGATGCTGGATGGCGGCTGCGATGCCGGCTTCATCGCGCGACGGCTGGTGCGCATGGCGAGCGAGGACATCGGCAACGCCGACCCGCGCGGGCTCACGCTGGCGCTCGCCGCCTGGGACAGCTTCGACCGGCTCGGAAGCCCGGAAGGCGAGCTCGCGCTCGCGCAGGCCTGCCTGTTCCTGGCGCTCGCGCCGAAGAGCAACGCGGTTTACGCAGCCTTCGGCTCGGCCATGGCGGATGCGAAAGCCGGCGGCACGCTCGAGGTGCCGCTGCACCTGCGCAACGCGCCGACGCGGCTCATGAAGGACCTGGGTTACGGCAAGGACTACCGGTACGCCCACGACGAGCCTGGCGCGCTCGCGCCCGGGCAGACCCATTTCCCGGATAACATGGCGCCGCGGCGCTACTACGAGCCCGTGCCGCGCGGACTCGAACTGAAGCTGCGCGAGACGCTCGAAAGCATCCGCCGCAAGGAACGGAACGACGACCATGCTTGACATCCGCACGCTGCGCAGCGACCCGCAGGGCGTTGCCGCGAATCTCGCGCGGCGCGGGTTCACGCTCGACCTCGCCCAGTTCAGCGCCCTCGAGGCGCGACGCAAGGAGGCGCAGGTCGCCGTGGACGCGCTGCGCAACGAGCGCAATACGCGCTCGAAGGCGATCGGTCATGCGAAGGCGCAGGGGCAGGACGTGGCGCCGCTGCTCGCCGAGGTCGAATCGCTCGGTGCACGCCTCGCCAAGGGCGAGCAGGAGCTCGGCAGCCTGCAGGCCGAACTCGAGCGGCTGCTGCTCGACCTGCCGAACCTCGTCCACGAGAGCGTGCCCACGGGCCGCGACGCAGCCGCCAACGTCGAGGTCCGCCGCCACGGCGAGCCACGCGAAGTTGGACTTCGAGGCCGCGGATCACGTGGCGCTGGCGGAAGGACTCGGCGGCCTCGAACTGGCCGCGGCAAGCCGGCTGTCCGGCGCGCGCTTCGCGGTGCTGACCGGGCCGGTTGCGGGCCTGCATCGTGCGCTGGCCCAGTTCATGCTCGACCTGCACCTGCGCGAGCACGGCTACCGCGAGGCCTGGGTGCCCTACCTCGTGACGCGCAGCACCCTGACCGGGACGGGACAGCTCCCGAAGTTCGAGCAGGACCTGTTCAAGCTCGCGCGCGATCCCGCGGAGAGCGAGCTGTTCCTGATCCCGACGGCCGAAGTGCCGCTGACGAACCTCGCGAGCGATCGCATCTTCGAGGCGGCGGACCTGCCGCTCAGAATGGTGGCGCACACACCCTGCTTCCGCTCGGAGGCGGGCTCCTATGGCAAGGACACGCGCGGCCTCATCCGGCAGCACCAGTTCGACAAGGTCGAGCTCGTGCAGGTCGTCCGTCCGCAGGATTCCTACGCGGCGCTCGAGGAGCTGACGGGGCACGCCGCCAGGGTGCTGGAGAGGCTGGAGTTGCCGTACCGCGTGGTTTCGCTGTGCGGGGGCGACATCGGCTTCGCGAGCGCGAAGACCTACGACATCGAAGTCTGGCTGCCGGGGCAGGGAAGCTACCGGGAGATTTCGTCCTGCAGCAACTGCGAGGCCTTCCAGGCACGGCGGATGCAGGCGCGCTGGCGAAACCCGGAAACCGGCAAGCCTGAGCCGGTGCACACGCTGAACGGCTCAGGCGTCGCGGTCGGTCGCGCGCTGGTCGCCGTGCTGGAGAACGGCCAGCAGGCGGACGGCAGCGTCGTCGTGCCGGCCGTCCTGCGCCCCTACCTGGGCGGCATCGACCGGCTCAAGCCCGCCTGATCAGTCGTCGCTGGCGACGCCGAGCAGGTGCAGCAGGCTCGTGAACATGTTGTAGATGCTGACGTAGAGCGTCACGGTCGCGTGGATGTAGTTCGTCTCGCCGCCGTTCACGATCTCGCCGGTCTGGTACAGGATCAGCCCGGCCATCAGCAGCACGAACATGCCCCGACACGGCGAGCGACAGCGTCGGCATCGAAAACACGAGCGCGACGATGCCGAGCACGAAGGCCGTCAGGATGCCGACCATCAGGAAGCCGCCCATGGCCGAGAAGCGGCGCCCGCTCTTGATCGCATAGGCCGAGAGCGCCGTGAAGGCCAGCGCAGTGATGCCGAATGCCGTCATCACGATCGAGTGACCGTCGGGGATCGCCTTCACGTACAGGCTGATGATCGGCCCGAGCGTGTAACCCATGAATCCGGTCAGCGCGAAGACCGACAGCAAGTCCCCAGCCGCTGTCCGCCGTCTTCTGTACGGCAAACAGGAGCGCGAAGTAGCCGATCAGCGTGATCCAGGGGCCGAGGTAAGGCAGCTCGAGCGCATACGAAACGGCGGCGACGAGCGCGCTGAACGCCAGGGTCGCCGACAGCAGGAGATAGGTATTGCGCAGGACCTTGTTGGTCGCGAGGGCGGATTCGCGGGTTTCGACGCGGCCTGCGACGACGACGGGATTGCGTTCCATGTCTTCAACCTCCAGCGCGATTACGGGGTTTCGTCCGCATTATAACGGAACGCGCAAGTCGTTGTTTCCGCGACTGAACTCATCGTCCGGGGCTCCGGTTGCAAGCGATGATCTAGAATCGCGGGCGGCCGGAGGAGAGGTGGCAGAGCGGTTGAATGCACCGGTCTTGAAAACCGGCAGCCCTTCACGGGGCTCGTGAGTTCGAATCTCACCCTCTCCGCCAGAACTCGGCGAGATCCTGCGGGCGATCGATATCCAGATCGGCGGCCGGCAATTCCAGGCCGATGGCGTGGTGGCGAGGATCGCGGAGGAGTTCGCGAGCGCCCCGGTCGCCACGCAGGCGTCGCATTGCGGCGAAGAGAGAGCGCGGCAGGATTGCCGGTGGGCCGAGGGTGTCGCCGACGCGGGTCGCGACGATTCGCCGCGGTACACGGCGCCAGCATGAGAAAAGTACTTCGAGCTCGGCCGGGCCGAAAGCGACCTGGTCCGCGAGCAGCACCAGCACGCCCCGGGCTTCAGCCGGCAATGCGGCCACGCCGGCAGCCAGCGAGCGCGAAAGTCCCTCGCGCCAGCGCAGGTTGACGACGACGCGAACGCCGAGGCCCGCGAGCTCGCGGCGCAGGCGGGGAGCGCGCGCGCCCAGTACGACGACGCAGCCTGCCGGGCCGCAGGCAAGCGCCACGCGCGCCATGCGTCGCAGCAGGGATTCTCCGCCCAAACGCGCGAGTTGCTTGGGGCCGCCGAAGCGGCGCGAGGCGCCGGCCGCGAGCAGCACGACCCACGGCCGGGGTATCATCGGGCGCATGCGCAAAGAATACGCGAGCCTGAGGCGACGCCCCCTGCTGGCACCCGTCTGGCTGGCGGCAATTGCCGGCGTCCTCGTCATCGCGCTGGGTTTCTGGCTGGTCAGCGCGGCCTCGACGACGACGGTCTTCGTCATGCGCCATGCGGAGAAACTGACGTCGAATCCGAATGACCCGGACCCGGCGCTCGCGCCGGCGGGGGAGGCGCGTGCGCTCGAACTCGCCCAGTTCTTCGGTCGCGCGCCGAAGGGGCAGCGGCTCGACGCCGTGGTCGTCAGCGAGTTCCGCCGCACGCAGGATACGGTGCGTCCGCTTGCCAATCGCCTCGGCATCCCGGTCATCGTCGTGCCGGCGGAAGACACGTCGGTCACCGCGAAGCGCGCGCTTTCCGAGAATCGCGGCGGCCGGGTGCTCATCGTCGGCCATTCGGACACGGTGCCCGAGATCGTGAAGGAGCTTTCCGGCATCGACGTCGGGCCGATGTCCGAAGCCGACTACGGAATCGTCTACCTGGTGACGATCCCGCGCTTCAGCCGGGCCGCCGTCACGCGCCTCGACCTTCCCTAGCCGCGACCGCGCGCTCGACGAACTCCTGGTGACGGCCGATCCTGAGGTCGGCCAGCACTGCATCCACGATCCGACGTCGCTCGTCGATCAGGAAGGTCGCGCGTCGCACGCCGATGCCGAGCGGGCCATCGACGCCATAGGCCTTGATGGCGGTCTTGTCTTCGTCCGACAGCAGCACGAAGGGCAGGCCGTACTCCTCCCGGAACCGGCGGTGACTGTCGGGCGGCTGCGGGCTGACGCCGACGACGCGCAGCCCGGACGCAAGGATCCGCACGTGGAGGTCGCGCAGGTCACAGGCTTCCTTCGTGCAACCGGGCGTGAAATCGGCCGGATAGAAATACAGGATCAGCGGCTTGTCGCCGAGCAGTTCCGACAGCCGCTGCAGATGCCCGTCGTGGTCCGGAAGCCGGAAATCCGGGGCCTCGTCGCCCGTCTTCAGCATGGCGGCGCCTCCTCGTGGGATTCGGGTCCGCGATAGACCGTTTCCAT
Source organism: uncultured Gammaproteobacteria bacterium (assembly GCA_963823415.1). Lineage (GTDB taxonomy): Bacteria > Pseudomonadota > Gammaproteobacteria > Steroidobacterales > Steroidobacteraceae > SCUD01. Next base: position 85,312 of record CAWGLJ010000008.1, read on the forward strand.
GACCCCGTAGTTGGAGCGGTGCATTCCGAGGCGGGCATAGACGCCCTGGGCAGGTTCGTTGCCCCGGTCGACATACAGGCGAATGCCGCAGATCCGCGGGTCCTGGCGCGCGAGTGCCTCGAGATGGCCGAACAAGGCCCGGAACACGCCTCCGCTGCGATGGGCAGGCTGCACGTAGACCGACTGAATCCAGAGAAAGAGGCCGTTTCGCCAGTCGCTCCACTCGTAGGTCGTCATGAGCTGGCCGACGGCCCGTCCGTCCACTTCCGCGATGTAATAGCGGCCGAGGCGAGGATCGTCGAGCACGGCCTGGACACCCGGGCCCAGCAGGGCGTCATCCAGGGTCTGACCCTCGGTTTCGCTGGCCAGGGCCGCATTGGCGGCAACGATGAACGGCAGGTCGGCCTGGGTGGCTTCTCGGATGCGCATGGGCAGGAGAAGGTACACGAAGGCGGGTGGCGCCGCCGCCGGCGAAGCCGGTTTGCTTGCCGCTGCGGCGAGGCCTCATTACAATCCCGGCCCTCGTTCGTGGGGCGGTAGCTCAGTTGGGAGAGCGTCGCGTTCGCAATGCGAAGGTCGAGGGTTCGATCCCCTTCCGCTCCACCAATTCTTCCCCGTTTGTCGCGTTGACACCGTGGCTCCCGAAGCCTAGCTTGAAGGTCGGGCGTGGCGCGAACGCTGCGCCTGTTCCCGCGTCGTCTTTTTCTGGAGAAACCCATGGCAGCGAGAAAGAAGTCAGCAAAATCCGCGCGCCGCCCGGCCAAGGCGGCGCAAGCGAGCCCGCGTCGTCAAGCGCAAGGTCACCCGCAGGGCGCGGGTCGCCAAGCGCAAGGTCCGGGCCCGCAAGGTCGGCGTCCGGGCCAAGTCCAGGTCGGTCGCGCGCAAGGCGCGCAGGACCGTGCGCAAGGTCGCGCGCGTGGCGAAGCGCAAGGTTCGCGTCGCGAAGCGCGAGGCGCGCTCCGCGATCCGCGGAACGGCGAAGAACGTGCGCGTGGCGACCCGCAAGGTCGAGAAGGCCGCCAACGAACTCATCAGTGCGACGGCCGCCAAGGCCGAGCAGGCCGCAATGGCGGTCGATCAGTCGTTCGCGGAGCCGAAGCCGAATCCGGCCGTCACCACCGCGCAAGCCGCCTGAGCAGCACGGTTCTCCTGCCTTCTGACCCGAGGCCGGCCCGTGGGCCGGTCCTCGGGTAAGATTTTCGCCCCCGCCCCGGTAGCTCAGTGGATAGAGCGGCCGCCTCCTAAGCGGCAGGTCGTCGGTTCAACTCCGGCCCGGGGCGCCACTTCGAAAGGCGTACCGATCCGGTCCGGTATAATTGGCCGGGCCATGAGCCGATCCCTGCGCGAACTCTACGAATCGAGCCCGTTCTCGAGCTCCCAGGCTCCGTACGTCGAGGAACAGTACGAGCGCTTCCTGGCCAACCCGGCGAGCGTCAGCGCGGAGTGGCAGGCTTTCTTCGGTCAGGTTGGCGGCCACCCACGTCCAGCATCGAAGCCCGGCAACGCCGGTTCCGCGTCGAGCACGCCGGCAGCGGCGCCCGGCAGTCACGGATGCCGAGACGAATACGGAGAAGCAGTCTTCGGTTTCCCGGCTCATCCAGTTCTACGCGAACCGCGGCCACCTGATCGCGGACATCGACCCGCTCGGGCTCATGCAGCGCCCGATGCCGCGCGTCCTCGATCCGGCCTACGTCGGCCTGACGGAGGCTGACCTCGAGACGGTGTTCTACACGGCGAGCCGAACCAGCGGCGTCGACCGGCAGATGAAGCTGTCGGAAATCCTCAAGCAGCTGCGGCACATCTACACCGGTCGCATCGGCGCGGAATTCGCGCACGTGTCGACGGGCGAGGAGCGCCTGTGGCTGCAGGACCGCTTCCAGGAAGGCCGCCTGCACCATCGCTTCTCGAATGACGAGCGCCTGAACCTGCTGTGGCAGCTCTCGGCCGCCGAGGGGCTCGAGCGCTACCTGCACACGCGCTACGTGGGGCAGAAGCGCTTCTCGCTCGAGGGCGGAGACGCGCTCATCCCGCTGCTGGACGACGTGGTCCAGCGCGGCGGCGCCGCCGGGATCGAGGAAATCGTCATCGGCATGGCGCATCGCGGACGGCTGAACGTGCTCGTGAACGTGCTCGGCAAGGCGCCGTCGATGCTGTTCTCGGAGTTCGAGGGCAAGCTCGAGCACGATGCCTCCAAGGGCTCGGGCGACGTGAAGTACCACAAGGGTTTCTCGGCGGACCTGCGCACGACGGGCGGCAACGTGCACGTGGTGCTCGCGTTCAATCCGTCGCACCTCGAGATCGTCGACGCCGTGGTCGAGGGTTCGGTGCGCGCGCGGCAGGAGCAGCGCGGCGATGCCACCGGCGCGACCGTCCTGCCGCTCCTGATCCACGGCGATGCCGCCTTCGCGGGCCAGGGCGTCGTCATGGAGACGCTGCAGCTCTCGCAGGCGCGTGGATTCGCGACCGGGGGCACCCTGCACCTGGTGATCAACAACCAGGTCGGTTTCACGACCAGCGTGCCGGCCGATGCACGCTCGACGCTGTATTGCAGCGACGTCGCCAAGATGATCGAGGCGCCGATCTTCCACGTGAACGCGGACGACCCGGAGGCCGTGGTGTTCGTCGCGCGCCTCGCGCTCGACTACCGCATGAAGTTCCGCAAGGACGTGGTCATCGACCTCGTCTGCTACCGGCGCCACGGCCACAACGAGGCGGATGAACCCGCGGCTACCCAGCCGCTGATGTACCAGGCCATCCGCAAGCACCCGACCGCGCGGCAGATCTACGGGCAAAGGCTCGAGCAGGACGGGCTCCTCGAGGAAGGCCGCGCGGCGACGATCCTGGAGGATTACCGGCGCGGGCTAGAGGAGAATCGCCCGCAGGCGCGGGCTTTCGCGGGCACGACCGGCAACAAGTTCACGGTGAACTGGACCCGGCATCTCGAGGCGGATCCCCTCGAGGAAATCGCAACCGGGGTCGCAAGTAGCAGGCTCGCGACTCTCGCGAGGACGCTGACGAAGCCGCCGGCAGGCTTCACGCTGCACCCGCGGGTGGCGCGCATCATCGACGATCGCGCGCGCATGTATGCCGACGAGCTGCCGCTCGACTGGGGCGCGGCCGAGACGCTCGCCTACGCGACCCTGCTCAAGGATGGCTACGACATCCGGTTGACCGGCCAGGATTCCCAGCGCGGTACCTTCTTCCACCGTCACGCCGTACTGCACGACCAGGCGAGCGGGCGCATCGACATCCCGCTGGTGCGGGTGGCCGGCGACAAGGTTCGCTTCCGCGTGACCGATTCGACGCTGTCGGAAGAGGCGGTGCTTGGTTTCGAGTACGGATACTCGACGACGGACCCGTCGACGCTCGTGATCTGGGAAGGGCAGTTCGGCGACTTCGTGAACGGCGCGCAGGTCGTGATCGACCAGTTCATCACCTCCGGCGAGGCCAAGTGGGGCCGCGTCTCCGGAATCACGCTGTTCCTGCCGCACGGCTACGAGGGCCAGGGCCCCGAGCACAGCTCGGCGCGGCTCGAGCGTTTCCTGCAGCTGTCCGCCGAACTGAATCACCAGGTCTGCGTCCCGTCGACGCCGGCGCAGATGTTTCACCTGTTGCGCCGGCAGATGCTGCGGGCGCTGCGCAAGCCGCTCGTCGTCATGACGCCGAAGAGCCTGCTGCGGCACAAGCTGTCGGTGTCCAACGATGGCTGACCTCGCGGAGGGCGCGGTTCCGGCGGGTGATCGACGAGGTCGATCGCCCTGGACGCCGGGAAGGTCCGGCGTCTCGTGTTCTGCAGCGGCAAGGTGTACTTCGACCTGCTCGAACGCCGACGCGCCGCGAAGGCGACGGATGTCGCGCTGGTGCGCATCGAGGAGCTGTACCCGTTCCCGGCGGAGGAGTACCAGGCGATCCTCGATCGCTACCCGCAGGCGCGCGAGGTCGTGTGGTGCCAGGAGGAGCCCCAGAACCAGGGCGCCTGGTACCAGATCCGGCATCGCCTGCAGGCGCCGCTCGAGGGCAGCCGCGTGCTTCAATATGCGGGGCGCGAAGGAACCGCCGCGCCGGCCACGGGCCTCTTTGCCATTCATCAGCGCGAGCAGGAAACGCTCGTCGCCGCCGCCCTCGACAGGAAACCTGCATGAGTATGGAAGTACGCGTTCCCCAGCTGCCCGAGTCCGTCGCCGATGCGACGCTCGTGGCCTGGCACAAGAAAGTCGGCGACACGGTCGCACGCGACGAGAACCTGGCCGACCTCGAGACCGACAAGGTCGTGCTCGAAGTCCCGGCACCGGTCGCGGGCGTGATCGAGTCGCTCGCGATGACCGCCGGCGCCAGCGTGACGAGCGGCCAGCTCCTCGCGGTGATCGCGGAGCAGGCGGGCGCCGGCACGCCCGCCAGGCCGCAGGGCAGAACCGAATCGAAGAAGCCCGCCGAAACGAAGAAGGCGCCGACGGTCGCGGCGGCGGAACGGCCGGACGCTGCGCCCGCCGCGGCAAGAGACGACGCGTCCGCCAAGCTCTCGCCGGCTGCGCGCCGCCTGGTCGAGGAAAACAAGCTCGCGCCGCAGGACATCTCGGGAAGCGGCCGTGACGGGCGCATCTCCAAGAGCGATGTCGCCCACCACCTGGAAGCTGCCACCCCAGGCGCCTGCCAGCGCGCCGGCCGGGGCACGCAGCGACCGGCGCGTGCCGATGTCGCGCCTGCGGGCGCGAATCGCACAACGCCTGGTGGAAGCGCAGTCCACGGCTGCGCTGCTCACGACCTTCAACGAGGTCGACATGCAGGCGCTGATGGCGCTGCGCGGGCGCTACAAGGACGCATTCGAGAAGCGGCACGGCGTGCGCCTCGGGTTCATGTCGTTCTTCGCCAAGGCCTGCATCGAGGCGCTGCGGCGCTTCCCGGTCGTGAACGCCTCGGTGGAGGGCGGCGACATCGTCTACCACGAGTACTACGACGTCGGCGTCGCCGTCTCGACGGATCGCGGCCTCATCGTGCCGGTGCTGCGCGATGCCGACCGGATGGATTTCGCGACCATCGAAAAGGCCGTCACCGGTTTTGCCGAGCGGGCCCGCAACGGCACGATCACGATCGAGGAACTGACGGGCGGGACCTTCTCGATCACCAACGGCGGCGTGTTCGGGTCGCTGATGTCCACGCCCATCGTCAATGCGCCGCAGAGCGCGATCCTCGGCATGCACAAGATCCAGGAGCGGCCGGTCGTCGTCGACGGCGCGGTCGTGGTGCGGCCGATGATGTACCTGGCACTGACCTACGACCACCGCATCATCGACGGCCGCGAGGCCGTGCAGTTCCTGGTCGCGGTGAAGGAACTGCTCGAGGATCCGTCGCGGCTGCTGCTGCAAGTCTGAGGAACCCACACCATGTCCGACAGTTTCGACGTCATCGTCATCGGCGGCGGCCCCGCCGGCTATCCGGCCGCGATCCGCGCAGCGCAGAACAAGCTCTCGGTGGCCTGCATCGACGCCTGGACCAATCGCGACGGCAGCACGGCCTTCGGCGGCACCTGCCTGAATGCGGGCTGCATACCTTCCAAGGCGCTGCTGGAATCGACCGAGCTCTACCACCGCGCCCAGCATGAATTCCGGCGCACGGGATGAAGCTCGAGGGAATCAGCCTCGACGTGGCGCAGATGCAGAAGCGCAAGGCCGCCATCGTGAAAGGGATGACGCAGGGCATCCTCTCGCTCTTCAAGGCCGCGGGCGTCACGCCGTTCACGGGCCGCGGCCGCCTGCTGCCCGGTCGCAAGGTCGAGGTCACGGGCGCGGACGGCGCCAGGCGGACGCTGCAGGCGAAGCACGTGGTGCTGGCGTCCGGCTCCGAGCCCATGCCGCTGCGCGGCGTCGACTTCGACGGCAAGAACAGTCGTCGACTCCTGGGGTGCGCTCGAGTTCGAGGCGGTCCCGAAGCGGCTGCTGGTCATCGGCGCAGGCGTCATCGGCCTCGAGCTCGGCAGCGTCTGGCGCCGGCTCGGTGCGGAGACGGTCGTGCTGGAGGCGCTCGAGCAGTTCCTGCCGATGGCCGACGCCGCGGTCTCGAAGGAAGCGCTGCGCCATTTCAGGAAGCTCGGGCTCGACATCCGCCTCGGCGCCAAGGTCTCGGCAGCGAAGGCGGAAAAGGACGGCGTTCACGTCAGCTACACGGATGCCAAGGGCAGCCAGTCGCTCGCCTTCGACCGGGTGATCGTCGCGATCGGGCGGCGTCCTTACACGAAGGACCTGCTCGCCGAGGGCACCGGAGTCGCGCTCGATGCCCGCGGCTTCATCGAAGTGGATGATCATTGCCGCACCGGCGCGGAGAACGTCTGGGCCGTCGGCGACTGCGTGCGCGGCCCCATGCTCGCGCACAAGGGCAAGGAAGAAGGTGTCGCCGTCGCCGACCACATCGCGGGCCTGTACGCGCACGTGAACTACAAGGCGATCCCGTCGGTGATCTACACCGCCCCGGAAATCGCCTGGGTCGGCCTGACCGAGGAACAGGCGAAGGCCGGCGGGCGCAACGTCAAGGTAGGCAGTTTCCCGTTTGCCGCCAGCGGGCGCGCCAAGGCCATGGAAGCGGGCGCGGGGTTCTGCAAGATCGTCGCGGATGCCGGCAGCGACGAGATCCTCGGCATCCACATCATCGGCCCCATGGCGGGGGAGCTGATCGCCGAGGCGGTGCTCGCCATGGAGTATTCGGCGAGCTGCGAGGACCTGCAGCGGACGATCCATGCGCATCCGACCCTGTCGGAGGCGGTGCACGAAGCCGCACTGGCCGCTGACAAGCGGGCAATCGACATACCGAACCGCTAGGCGCGGCGGCGGGCGCTGATGATGCCGGGCATCGCTGAGAGGCGGGCCAGCAGGCGTGTCAGGTCCTCGATGCCGCCGACCGCGACTCGCAGTGAAAGATCCGCGCTGCCCTGGGCGGGGTCGCCCTGCGATGCGAGCCGCTCGATGTCGATCCGTTCCTCGGCCACGACCGTCGTGATGTCCCGCAGCAGTCCGCGCCGGTCCATCGCGCGCACGACGATTTCGACGGGGTATCGACGGCCGGCGCCCTTGCCCCAGTTCACCTGCAGGAGCCGTTCCGGCGCGCGCGCCGCCAGCCTGCGAAGGTTCCTGCAGCCCGAGCGATGCAGCGTGATGCCCCGGCCTACCGTGACGTAGCCGGTCACCGGCTCCGGCGGCACCGGGTTGCAGCACCGGGCGTGCGTCGAGAGCAGGTCGCCCACGCCTTCGACTTGCACGGGCGCCGTCGCGTCGTGGCGAACCGTGCCGATGGGCGGCAGGTCGGAGTCCCGCGGATGGGCAGGTCTTGCCGCGCAGCCGGCGCTCGATGGCCGCCGACACCTGCGCAAGCGCGAGATCCCCGGAGCCGATCGCAAGATAGAGCGCGTCGGCGCCCGTCAGCCCGAACTCGCCGATCAGGTCCGAAACCAGGGCGTGCTCGCCGCCGAGCCGCGCGAGCTCGCGCTCGAACATCCGAAGGCCTTCCTGCCGGTTCTCCCCGGCGTCCTGGCGCTTGTACCAGGCGCGGACCTTGGCGCGGCTGCGCGGGGAGGCGAGGAATCCCTCCCGCTCGACGAGCCAGTCCCGGCTCGGCTGCGCCTTCTTGCCGCCGATGATCTCGACCACCTCACCGCTCGCGAGCCGGTGATTGAGGGGCACGATGCGCCCGTTGACGCGCGCACCGCGGCAGCGATGGCCGAGTTCCGTGTGCACGTGATACGCGAAGTCGAGCGGCGTCGCGCCGCCCGGGAGGTCCACGACCTCGCCCTTGGGCGTCAGCGCATAGACCCGGTCGTCGAACAGGTCGGCGCGCACGCGGCCCAGGAAGTCGCTGTCGCTCTCGGTCTCCGAGGCGGGTGCGAGCAACTCGCGCAGCCACTCGATCTTGCGGTCGTAGGCGGCGTCGCGGGCTGCGCCTTCCTTGTAGCGCCAGTGCGCCGCCACGCCGAGTTCGGCGTGTTCATGCATTTCACGCGTGCGGATCTGGATCTCGACCGGCACGGACGCGGGTCCGAGCACCGCCGTGTGCAGGGAACGGTAGAGATTGTCCTTGGGCGTCGCGATGTAGTCGTCGAACTCGCCCGGGATGTAGTGCCAGCGGCCGTGCACGACTCCGAGCGCGGCGTAGCAGTCCTCCACGGAGGCGGTGATGATGCGCACGGCGCGCACGTCGAACACCTGCTCGAAGGCTCAGCTCCTTGCGGTGCATCTTCCGCCAGATGCTGTAGATGTGCTTGGGACGGCCGAGGACCTCCGCCGCGATGCCGGCGCGTGCCAGCTCCGCGGCGATCTCCCCGATCACGGTCTCGATGTAGCGTTCCCGGTCGATGCGCGACTCGTTGAGCCATCCCGCGATGCGCCGGTATTCCGCAGGTTCGAGCCAGCGAAACGACAGGTCTTCGAGTTCCCACTTGAGTTGCCAGATCCCCAGGCGGCTGGCGAGCGGCGCGTAGATCTCGCGCGTCTCCCAGGCCAGCTGCAGGCGCGCGCCCTCGTCGAGGTCGCGGGAACGACGCATCCGGCGCAGCTGCTCGGCGAGCCGCACGAGCACCAGCCGCGGGTCGGTGACGACGGCGAGCAGCATGCGCCGGAGCGCGTCGGCCTGGTTCGCGGAGAGCGCGCGGCCAGGAGTCCATTGGTTGCCCGCCCGGAACTCCCCGAGGCGTTCCAGCTCCTCCGCGAGGCGGACCGCAGGCTCGCCGGCGACCTTGACGGCATCGGCGCGCGGCAGCAGCGCGCGGCCCAGCAGCGGCTGCAGCAGCGCTCCGGCGAAGATGTCCCGCTCGGCATCGAGAGCGACGAGGATGGCCGCCGTTTCGTCGCCTTGCTGGCGGGCGGCCGCCCAGCCGGTCGCCTGCGCCGGCCGCGCATCGAGCGCAGCGCGCAGATCGTCGAGCGCTGCCGCGCCGGCAGCCGCTGCCGTGGTCGTCGTCTTCATGGCGAATGGCTATCATAACTCCCATGGTGAGAATCCTCGGCCTCGATCCCGGATCGCGAATCACGGGTTACGGCGTCGTGGATGCCGGCGCGCAGGGCGTGCGCTACGTCGCGAGCGGTTGCATCCGCGTGGGGCAGGGCGAGATGGCCGGCCGGCTGCTCGAGATCCATCGCCACGTGACGGAGCTGGTCGCCACCTATTCGCCCGGCGAAATCGCGATCGAGCGGGTGTTCATGGCGCGCAATCCCGACAGCGCCCTGAAGCTCGGCCAGGCGCGCGGCGCGGCGCTGTGCGGCGCCTGCCAGGCGGGCGCGGCGGTGTTCGAGTACGCGCCGCGGGCCGTGAAGAAGACGGTGACCGGTACCGGCAGCGCGGAGAAGTCGCAGGTCATGCACATGATCAAGTCGCTGCTCGCCCTCGAGGGTCGCCTCACCGCCGACGCGGCGGATGCGCTCGCCATCGCGGTCTGTCATGCCCAGCATCGAAATGGCGCCGGCATGCTGCGCACCGGGAGGCGCGGGTGATCGGCCACCTGCGCGGTCGGTTGGTCCGCAAGGCGCCGCCGGCCCTGATCGTCGACGTCAACGGCGTCGGCTACGAGCTCGAGGCGCCGATGTCCACGTTCTATCGCCTGCCCGAGCTCGGCAGCGAGGTCGAGCTGCACACGCACCTGGTCGTGCGCGAGGACGCGCACCTGCTCTACGGCTTCGCCACGGAGGACGAGCGCCGCCTGTTCCGGGACCTGCTGCGTGTGACTGGCATCGGCCCCAAGATCGGCCTTGCGCTCCTCTCCGGCATCGACGTCGAGACCTTCATGCGCTGCGTGGAGGCGGAGGACACGGCGGCCCTCACGCGCATTCCGGGCATCGGTCGCAAGACTGCCGAGCGCCTGCTCATCGAGATGCGCGACCGCATCAGTGCGCTCGGCCAGCTCCCGCCATCCGGCTCGAAGTTCGCATCGGCCGGTGGCGCGCGCGCCGAGGCCTTCGCCGCGCTCGTCGCGCTGGGCTACCGCCCGGTCGAGGTCACGCGCCTGCTCCAGGGTGTCGAGCAGGATGGCGTCGCCACCGAGGAGCTGATTCGCCGCGCATTGCAGGCGGCAGCCCGGTAGGATTCAGGGCCATGATAGAGGCGGACCGGGTCACGGCAGCCACGGCGACGCGCGAGGACGAGGATTTCGCGCGCAGCGTCCGGCCGCGCCGGCTCGCCGAGTACATCGGCCAGCCTGGCGTCAAGCAGCAGATGAACATCTTCATCGAGGCGGCGCGGCGCCGGAACGAGGCGCTGGACCACGTGCTGATCTTCGGGCCGCCGGGCCTCGGCAAGACCACGCTCGCCCATATCATTGCCCACGAACTCGGCGTCAACCTGCGGCAGACCTCGGGACCCGTGCTGGAGCGGCCCGGCGACCTCGCGGCGATCCTGACCAACCTGCAGCCGCGCGACGTGCTGTTCGTCGACGAGATCCATCGCCTGAGCCCGGTGGTCGAGGAAATCCTGTATCCGGCGCTGGAGGATTTCCAGCTCGACATCATGATCGGGGAGGGGCCGGCGGCGCGCTCGATCAAGCTCGACCTGCCGCCCTTCACCCTGGTCGGTGCGACCACGCGCGCGGGACTGCTCACGTCGCCATTGCGGGACCGCTTCGGGATCGTCCAGCGGCTCGACTTCTATGCGCGCGACGAGTTGCGCCAGATCGTGCTGCGCGCCGCCGAGATCCTCGGAATGCCCATCGACGAGGCAGGTGCGACGGCGCTTGCGCAGCGCTCGCGCGGCACGCCCCGAATCGCCAACCGGCTCCTGCGGCGCGTGCGCGACTACGCCGAGGTGAGGGCCGCAGGGCGAATCGACGCCGAGGTCGCGAAGAACGCGCTCGACCTGCTGGAAGTGGACCTCGAGGGCTTCGACCTGCTCGACCGGCGCCTGCTGCTGGCGGTCATCGAACGATTCTCCGGCGGCCCGGTCGGCATCGACAGCCTTGCGGCGACGCTCGGGGAGGAGCGCGGCACGCTGGAGGACGTCGTGGAGCCCTTCCTGATCCAGCAGGGTTTCCTCGTCCGCTCCGCGCGCGGGCGCGTCGCCGCGGCTTCCGCGTGGCGCCATTTCGGGCTCGAGCCTCCGCAGGGCGAAACGGGCAGCGGCAGCCTGCCGCTGTTCCGCGGCTAGGACCGGCCTTGGCAGACTTCACGTTCCCGGTGCGGGTCTACTGGGAAGACACCGACGCCGGCGGCGTCGTGTACTACGCGAACTACCTCAGGTTCCTCGAGCGGGCACGCAGCGAATGGCTGCGCGCGCTCGGCGTCGACCAGGTGCACATGCTGCGTGAAGAACGCCTGCAGTTCGTCGTGGTCGAAGCGAACGTCCGCTACCATCGACCGGCGCGCTTCGACGACGAGTTGCTGGTGACGGTGGCGCTCGAGTCCATGCGCGGCGCATCCGTCACGATGGCGCAGGAGATCCGGCGCGGCCGGACGCGGATGAGCTGCTGGTCACTGCAACCGTCCGGGCAGCCTGCATCGATTCGGTACAGCCTGAAACCGAGGCCGCTGCCCGGGGCGCTGGCGTCGCAAACCTGCAAGGAGCCGACTTGAACCTGAGCGACCCGCATTCCGTACTCTCCCTGCTCCTCGCCGCCGGGCCGGTCGTCAAGGCGGTCATCGCCATGCTGCTGGTCGCGTCGCTGGTCTCGTGGACCATCATTTTCCGCAAGCGGCGCCTGCTGTCGCAGGCGGAGAGCGAAGCCAACAAGTTCGAGGGCACCTTCTGGTCCGGCGGGGACCTCGGCAAGCTCTACCGGGCGATCGGCACGAGCAACAAGCCTGCGGTCGGCATGGAAAGCATCTTCGAGGCCGGATTCGGGGAGTTCACGCGGCTGCGCGGCCAGTCAGTGCCTGCCGCGGAGCTGCTCGAGGGCGTGCGCCGGACCATGCGCGTCGCCCAGCTGCGCGAGATCGACCGGCTCGAGGAGAGCCTCGCGACGCTTGCGACCGTCGGCTCGACCAGTCCCTACGTCGGGCTGTTCGGCACCGTGTGGGGGATCATGGGAGCCTTCCAGGGCCTCGGCAACGCGCAGCAGGCGACGCTCGCCATGGTCGCGCCGGGTATTGCGGAGGCACTGATCGCGACCGCTGCGGGGCTGTTCGCGGCCATACCGGCCGTCGTCGCCTACAACCGCTACGCCGACAAGATGAGCCGCCTGGAATTGCGTTACGACGCGTTCATGGACGAATTCTCGACACTGCTGCAGCGCCACGCGGCGTCCCGGGGCTGACGTGCCCGCCAAGGTCCGCCGCCGCAGGCTGATGGGCGAGATCAACGTCGTCCCGTACATCGACGTGATGCTCGTGCTGCTCATCATCTTCATGGTCACGGCGCCGCTGCTGACGCAGGGCGTGCAGGTGGAACTGCCCGGACGCCGATGCGCAGCCGATCGACCCGGAACTGCTCAAGGACCGGGAGCCGCTGGTGCTGTCGGTGGATCGCGACGGCCGCTACTACCTCAACATCGGAGGCGACGAGGATAGTCCCGTGAACGAGGCGGAAGTCGCGCGTCGCGCTGCTGCCGTGCTGGCCCGGGACGCCGCGACGCCCGTGCTGGTGAAAGCCGATGAGCGCGTGCCCTACGGGAGTGTCGTGCGCGGCATGGTGCTGTTGCAGCAGGCCGGCGCAACCCGGATCGGCTTCCTGACGGACCCGAAGGCCGTGCGCGCACTCGAGGAACTCGAGCGCAGGCGATGAACGGAAACCCGCGTGCCCCATTCGCGCCCGTGGGCTGGTCGATCGCGCTGCATGCGCTGCTCGCCGCGCTGCTGTTCTTCGGGCTCAACCTTCCGGACCGCGAGCCGGACCTGGTGATCCTGCCGATCGACGCCGTGGTCGTCGACGATGCGCTGCTGCAGGCGGCCGGCCAGCGCCGGCGCGAGGACGAGCGCGTCGCGGCCACGCGCCAGGCGGAGGAAGCGGAGCGCCGACGCGAGCAGGAGGAGCGGCTGCAGCAGCTCGAACAGGACAAGCGCGCCGAGGAAGAGGCGCGACTGGTTGCCGAGCGGCAGGCAAAGTCAGAGGCGGCTGCCGAGGCGAAGCTCAAGGCTGCGGCGGATGCCAAGGTGAAGGCGGCAGCCGATGCGAAGCTCAAGGCCGAGAAGGCGGCCGAGGCGAAGGCAACGGCGGACAGGAAGCGAAGCGCGCAGGAAGCGCGTGAGCGCGACGCCCGCGAGGCGGAACTGCGGTCCCGCCTGGCGGACGAGGAGTCGCGAACCGGCGCCGGTTACCAGAGTCTCAAGGCAAGCTGGGTGCGGGCAATCCAGGTGCACGTCGAGCAACGGTGGTACGAACCGCCGGGACTTGCACAGGGGCTGAGTTGTACGATCGTCGTGACACAGATTCCGGGAGGCGAGGTGGTCGGCACGCGGTTCGGGTCCTGCAACGGCAATGCGGCGGTCCGCCAGTCCATCGAGACGGCGGTGCGCAATGCCTCGCCCCTGCCTCCGCCGCCGGAAGCCGCGCTCTTCGAGCGCGAGGTCGAGCTCGTTTTCACGCCCAGGGAGGCCCGTAGCCGATGATTCGACGTGTCCTGATCCTCTTCCTCGCGCTCTCCTTGCCGGTCGGCGAGGCTGGCGCCCAGCTGACCGTGCAGATCCTCAAGGGCATGGCGGAATCGGTCCCGATCGCGATCGTGCCGCTCGCCTGGGATGGCGCGGGGCCGGCACCCTGGGACGTCGCGGCAACGGTGCAGGCGGACCTGGAGCGCAGCGGGCGTTTTCGGCCGCTGCCTCGCGCGCAGCTCGTCGAGCTGCCGCATGCCGCCAGCGACGTGGATGCCTCCGACTGGCGGATGCTGAAGGTGGACTACGTCCTGGTCGGGCGGCTCGCGCCGGCCGCCGGTGGCCGCTACGACCTGCGCTACGAACTCGTCTCGGTTGCAAGCGGCGAGCGGCTCCTCGGCACCTCGGTGCCCGTCGACGCGCGCGCACTGAAACGCGCAAGCCACCGCGTGTCCGACGCCGTTTACGAGAAGATACTCGGCGTCCGCGGCGCGTTCGCGACGCGCATCGCCTACGTGGCCGTCGACGGGCCGGTGACGAAGCGCAATTTCCGGTTGATCGTGTCGGACGCTGACGGCGCCAATGAACACGTGGTGTTCGCCTCGCCCGATCCGATCATGTCGCCCGCCTGGTCGCCTGACGGGCGCTCCCTGGCCTATGTGTCCTTCCACTCGGGCCTCGCGGCCATCTACGTGCAGACCCTGAGCACGGGCAGCCAGGTCCAGGTGTCCGCGCAGGTCCGGCATCAACGGGGCGCCGAGCTTTTCGCCTGACGGGCGGCAACTCGCGCTCGCACTCTCGCGCCGCGACGGCAACGTGGACGTTTACGTGCTGACGCTCGCGACGCAGGAACTGCAGCGCACTGACCGAGGACCCGGCGATCGATACCGAGCCGGCATGGGCGCTGGACGGGCGATCGATCTACTTCACGTCGGACCGCGCTGGCGCGCCGCAGGTGTACAGCGTCGGCCTCGAGGCCGGCGCCCGGGCGCGGCGCGTGACCTTCGAAGGCGGCTACAACGCGAGGCCCCGGGTTTCTCCGGATGGGCGCACGCTGGCGGTCGTGACGCTCGACCGCGGCGCTTACCGGATCGGCGCCGTGGACCTGCAGCGCGGCGCCCTCCAGGTCCTGAGCGGCGGCCAGCTCGACGAATCGCCGTCCATCGCGCCGAACGGTGCGGACATCCTGTACACGAGCCGCGTGGGCGGGCGCGACACGCTCGCGATCGTCTCGAGCGACGGACGCGTGCAGCAGAAGATCGCCGCGAGCTCGGGCGAGCTCCGGGAACCCGCCTGGTCCCCGTTCCTCGACTAGTCCGGGTGACGGGCACGCGGCCCTGTGCTAGAAGGACGCGGCAAGTACGTAGACCGCTGAATCAAGGAGTCCGAACGATGCGATCGCTGCCTTTCCTGTTGATCCTGACCGGTGTCCTGGTGCTGGCCGGCTGCGGCAAGAAGGCGGCCACGGTGCCCGACAGCCCGGGCACGACGACCGAGCAGGGTGCCGGTGCGGGCGGCCGGTCCGGGGGAGGGCCAGATCGGCGAGGGACGCGACCTGCCGGGCGCCTCGGGAAGCGCAACGGGCGCAGGACCCGCCGGGTGTCGGCAGCGTCATCTATTTCGACTTCGACCGCAGCGACATTCGCCCGGAGTACGCCTCCCTCATCAGTTCGCACGCGAAGCACCTGGCGGGCGAGACCGGCGTGAAGATCCGCGTCGAAGGACACACCGACGAGCGCGGCTCGCGCGAGTACAACATCGCGCTCGCGGAACGGCGCGCGCAGGCCGTGCGCCGGGCGCTGATGCTGCAGGGGGCGGGCGACGTGCAGCTGACGACCGTCAGCTACGGCGAGGAGCGTCCCGCAGCCGCGGGCAGCGACGAGGCGGCCTACGAGAAGAATCGCCGCGTCGAGCTGGTGTACGGACGGTAAACCGGGTTGACGCGCCTTGCCGGACCGCTGACCGCCTGCGCGCTGTCGTGGCTCGTCGCCGCTGCCTGCGCATGCGCAGTCGCGCGGCGAGCGCATCGAGCTGCTCGAGTCGCGCATGGACGGCGTCGAGCGCCAGCTCGCAAACCAGGCCTTGCTCGAGATGTCGCGCCAGCTGGAGATCCTCACGGGCGAGCTGCGCACGCTGCGCGGCGAGTTCGACCAGCTCCAGCACGAGCTCGAACGCGCGCGCACCCAGCAGCGCGACCAGTACGTCGACCTGGACACGCGCCTGCGCGCGGCGGAGGCGGCGCTCGCGGCGGCGCAGTCGGCCCTCCCGCCCGGCGGGCCGGAAGCCGAGTACCAGGCTGCGTTCAACCTGCTGAAAGACGGCAAGTACGACGAGGCGGCGACGGCGCTGCGTGACTTCGTCGCGCGCAATCCACAGCACGAGCTCGCGCCCAACGCACTGTACTGGCTCGGCGAGGCCCACTACGTGCAGCGCGACTACCCGGCGGCACTCGCGGCCTTCGAAAGCCTGTTGCGCGACTATCCCGGAACCCGCAAGGCGCCGGACGCGCTCCTGAAGGCGGGATACAGCCAGCAGGAACTGAAGCGCCTCGGGCGCGGCTCGCGCGCTGCTGACGCGCGTCGTCGAGGAATACCCGGACACCCAGGCCGCGGCAGATGCACAGGCCCGCCTCGAGCGCTTCCCGCCCGAGGGCGGCTGAGCCGCCGACGATGTCCGCCGAAGCCTCGGCGATCCCGGCGGCTGCGCGGCTGCGCATCACCGAGACCTTCCTTTCGCTGCAGGGCGAGGCCGACGCCGTCGGCTGGCCGACTTTCTTCATTCGCCTGACCGGCTGTCCGCTGCGCTGCCACTACTGCGACACGGCCTACGCGTTTCACGGCGGCGAGTGGCGCACGGTTGCACGCCTGGCGGACGAGGCGCTCCAGTCGCGCGCACGGCACGTGTGCGTGACGGGCGGCGAGCCGCTGGCGCAGCGGCAGTGCCTGACGCTCCTGACCGTCCTCTGCGAATCGGGCCTCAGGGTTTCGCTCGAGACCAGCGGCGCGATCGATGCGAGCGCCGTGGACCCGCGCGTCATCCGCGTGATCGACGTCAAGACGCCCGGCTCGGGCGAGTCGCAGCGCAACCTCGACCTCGCGGTCCACGGGCTGCGGCGCGACGGACCAGCTCAAGTTCGTGATCTGCGACCGGGCCGACTACGAATGGAGCCGCGAGCGCGTGCGCGGCGAGCGGCTCGATGCACGTTGCCAGGTGCTGTTCTCGCCGAGCTACCAGCAGCTCCCGGCGGGCCAGCTGGCGAACTGGATCCTCGCCGACCGGCTGCCCGTCCGTTTCCAGGTCCAGCTGCACAAGGTTCTCTGGGGTGACGTCCCCGGACGCTGAGGCCGCGGGCCTCGCCGGTTGCCCGGCCGTCGTGCTCGTCTCAGGCGGGCTCGATTCCGCGACGACGCTCGCCATCGCCCGCGAGCGCGGCCATCCCTGCCACGCGCTTTCTTTCGACTACGGCCAGCGGCACGCGGTCGAACTCGCGGCTGCGCGCCGCGTGTGCGCGGCGCCAGGGCGTCGTCGATCACCGCGTGCTGGCCATGCCGATCGGGGAATTCGGCCACTCGGCGCTGACCGATCGCATCGATCGCGGTGCCGGAGGCAGCCACCGTCGGGAATCCCGGTGACCTACGTGCCCGCGCGCAACACCGTCTTCCTTGCCTGCGCGCTCGGCCTCGCCGAGGTCGATGCGAGGCGCAGCACATCTACATCGGCGTGAATGCCGTCGACTATTCCGGCTATCCGGACTGCCGTCCGGCGTTCATCAGCGCCTTCGAGGACCTGGCCAACCTCGCGACGCGCGCCGCCGTCGAGGGCGCGCCGGATGACCATCCACGCGCCGCTCATCGAGCTCAGCAAGGCCGAGATCATCCGCCGCGGCAGCGGCGCTCGGCGTCGACTACGCGATGACCGTGTCCTGCTACCAGCCGGACGGCGAAGGCCGCGCCTGCGGCCGCTGCGACAGCTGTCGATTGCGGCGCGAGGGATTCCGGCAGGCCGGCGTGCCCGACCCGACGCGTTACGCCGACGGACTGATCAGCCCGCGAGCAGGGGTGCCAGCGGCCCGAGCGGGTCGTGGGCGCGGGCAATGCCGAACATGGCGGAGAACGCGGCGACGGCGCCCGCGAGGAAGCCCAGGCGCCTCGCCCGGCTTCTGAGCCCGCAGGGCACCCCAGCCGAGCCCGATGTAGAGCGGCAGGAGCGCGAGCTTGGCTGCCAGCCAGCCATTCGAGAAAGCCTGCGACGGCAGGATCGCGAACAACATCAGGGCAGCCGTGAGCAGGGTCGTGTCGATCGCATAGCTGAGGTAGCGCGGAACCGGCGCGAGCGCCCACGCGCCGCGACCGCCTGCACCAGCAGGCCGCGCAGCAGGAACAGCGCACCGCTCGCGATGGCCGCCGCGATGTGCGCGAGCCGGAGTTCCGCGTAGTACTCGATCACGGGTCAGGCGCCGCTGCCGGCCTCCGCAACTCTTTGCAGGCGGTCGCGATCGGTGATCTCGATCTCCCTGCCGTGCACCACGAGATCAGCGATTCGTCGCGAAAGCGCCGGAACAGGCGACTGACCGTTTCCGGCGCGAGCCTCAGGTAGTTCGCGATATCGGCCCGCGGCATCGCGAGCCGAAGGCGGGACGAAGCGCCCCGTCCGCACGCGCCAGCCGCTGCGAAAGTTCGAGCAGGAATCCCGCCAGCCGCGCGTCAGCCGGCAGGTCGGCCGCGAGTCGCTCCGCGTGGGTGATGTCGCGACTCAGCAGCCGGAACAGCTCGCGCTGCAGCCCGGGCAAGCGGGTCGCGAGTGTGGCGACCTTTGCGAAGGAGAATCGGCAGAGCTGCACGCGATCGAGCGCGTCGGCGTTGCAGGGGTAGCGCTCCCCGTCGATCGCCGACAGCCCGATGACCTCGCCGGGCAGGTGGAAGCCCAGCACCTGCTCGCGCCCGTCGCGGTCGACGCGCCAGGTCTTGACCGTGCCCTCGCGCACGGCGGCGATCGCGTTGAAGGCATCGCCCTCGCGGAAGATGTGCGAGCCGGCAGCGAGCGGGCCGACGTGCTCGACGAGCATGTGCAGGTCATGCAGCTCGCGTTTGTCGATGCCCTGCGCGAGACAGGCCGACGAGAATGCGCAGGTCGAACAGAACCGGGCGGCATCGCCGTCGTCGACGGCTCGCCAGGGTTCCACGGGGCGTTCGAGGCGATTCACGCGGGGAGTGTAGTCAGGACCGCCCCTGCGGTGAAGGAGGCCGTATATTCGCGTATCATGCGCCGCCGCGAGCGGGCCGTTAGCTCAGTGGTAGAGCATCTGGCTTTTAACCAGTTGGTCGATGGTTCGATCCCATCACGGCCCACCAATCTGACACAGCCACCGGGAGGTCAGGGATGACTTCAAATCGCGATCGTCATCGCGCAGTTCTGCGACGATGTCCGGCAGGAGATCGGCAACAAGTTCTCGCTGATGGGCTGCTACGGCACGGACCTCTACGTCCCGTCGTTCCCGATCACGCTGCCGAAGCTCTGTGCGTTCGTGCACGTGCGCACGCCCCGCGAGTCCCCGTTCGAGCGGTTGACGCTGCGGCTGGTGCGGGCCGACGAGGTGCTCTCGGAACTGGTCGCGGATCCCGAGAAGCTCAACGCCGGCGAGCCGCCGCCCGGGTGGGCGCGCTGGCTTTCGATGACGGGAATCCTCGCCGTGACGCCGTTCCACGCGAACGGCCCTTGCCGGCTGCAGGTGCTGGCCGAGACGGAATCCGGAACGATCGAAAGCGGCCAGTTCCTCATCGAGCGCATGGGCGGCCACGGCGGCGCATCCGTGCTCAGCAGCAGCGGTTGACCTGCTTCCAGCGGCGGTCGAGCTCCGACGCGTAGAAGGCGCGCCGGTCGAGCGGCTCGGCGTCCGGGTGCCGGGCGCGGCAGTGCCGGAGGTACCGCTCGTAGGCGTCGTCGCCGAGCAGGGCGCGCAGCCCCGCCCACAACCGTGCCAGCCTGCCGCCGACGGTGCTCATGTCAGCTGTGTCGCCACGTAGGGCGACTCCGTGTCGGCTGCCGGCCGGCGGCCGGACAGGTGGTTCCAGCAGCCGCGCAGCATGTCGACCACGATGGTCCAGACGACCAGCAGGAAGAACACCGTGAGCCAGCCGTCGAGCTGCTGGTTGAAGATGAGCTTGGGCGCAACGGCCGCCCGCTCGGGCGGCAGCATGCCCGCCGCGAGCTTGTCCGCGAGGTCGCGGGCGGCCGCGAAGAAGCCGATGCCGCGGCGTCGTCGCTGAAGATCTTCTGCCAGGCGGCCACGGTCGTCACCGTGACCAGCCAGGCGAGCGGGACGCCGGGCACCCAGGCGTAACGCAGGCGGCCGGACTTGACGAAGATGGCCGTGACGACGGCGAGCGCGATGGCCGCCAGCATCTGGTTCGCCATGCCGAACAGCGGCCACAGGATGTTGATGCCGCCGTTCGGGTCGATGACGCCGATGTACAGGAAGTAGCCCCAGCCGGCGCAGACGAGGAAGCTCGCGATCCACACCGACGGGTACCAGGAGGTCCGCCCGAGCGGCGCCCAGAGGCTCGCCGAGCGCGTCCTGCATGATGAAGCGGCCGACGCGCGTGCCGGCATCGAGCACGGTCAGGATGAAGACCGCCTCGAACATGATGGCGAAGTGGTACCAGACCGCGAACAGCCCGTCGCCGAAGGCCGAGCCGAAGATGTGCGCCATGCCGACGGCGAGCGATGGCGCGCCGCCGGTGCGTCCGTAGAGCGTCGCCTCGCCCATGCTGGCGGCCAGCGCCTCCATCTGCGCCGGATCCACCGGGAATCCCCAGGAGGTGATGGTCGCGGTCGCCGTCACGGGATCGCTGCCGACGACGCCGGCCGCCGTATTGATCGCGAAATAGACGCCCGGGTCCAGCACGCAGGCGGCGATCAGCGCCATGATCGCGACGAAGGACTCGAGCGCCATCGAGCCGTACCCGACCATGCGCACGTCGGTCTCGCGCGCGATCAGCTTCGGCGTGGTGCCGGACGCCACGAGCGCGTGGAAGCCGGAGATCGCGCCGCAGGCGAGCGTGATGAACAGGAACGGGAACAGCTCGCCGCTGAAGATCGGCCCGGTGCCGTCGATGAACTGCGTCAGCGCCGGCATCCGGACGTCCGGCTGCAGGATGCAGATGGCGATGGCCAGCAGGAACACGACGCCGAGCTTGATGAAGGTCGAGAGGTAGTCGCGCGGCGCGAGCAGCAGCCAGACCGGCAGGATCGCCGCAACGAACCCGTAGACGATCACGAACCAGGCGAGCGCCCGGGCGTCGAGGTCGAACCACGCGCGGATCGCCGGGTGGCTGTCCACCCAGCCGCCGGCGGCGACCGCAAGCGAGGAGCAGCGCCACGCCGATGACGGTCGCCTCGAGGACGCGACCGGGACGGATCATGCGCAGGTAGATGCCGACCACGATCGCGATCGGGATGGTCGCGAACACCGTCGCGGTCGACCAGGGGCTGTGCGCCATCGCCTTGACGACGACCAGGGCGAGCACCGCCATCAGGATGATCATGATGAACAGCGTGCCGACCATCGCCGCGGAGGCGCCGCAGCGGGCCGAGTTCGTCGCGCGCCAGGTGGGCGAGGCTCCTGCCGTCGCGGCGGGTCGAGCAGAAGAGCACGAGCATGTCCTGCACGCAGCCCGCCAGCACGGCGCCCGACCAGCAGCCAGAGCGTCCCCGGCAGGTAGCCGAACTGCGCCGCCAGCGTCGGGCCGATCAGCGGCCCGGCGCCCGCGATCGCCGCGAAGTGATGGCCGAACACGATCGAGCGGTGCGTCGGCATGAAGTCGCGGCCGTTGTCGAGCCGCTCCGCGGGCGTCGCCCGCGTCGCGTCGAGACGGCAGCACCCGCGCGGCGATCCAGCCGCTGTAGAAGCGGTAGCCGATCAGGTAGGTGCAGACCGCCGCGACCACGAACCAGAGCGCGTTGATGCTCTCGCCGCGGTGCAGCGCGATGCCGCCGAAGGCCGCCGCGCCGGCGATCGCGACCAGCAGCCCAGGTCGCGGCTCGAATCAACTGTTCCCATTGCGTCACGATAATCGGACCGCCCGACACCGGACAAGTGCGGCTCAGAACTGCGGCCGTCGGTCCGGATCCTGCGAGCGCGCGCGCGAGGAATCGGCGGATCGCCGGAACGGCATCGTCCGCCGGCATCAGCTTCTGCTGCTCCATGAGGCGCGCCATGTCGCGGATCGTCCGCTCGCCGTCGATCATCGCGAGCAGGAACGCGTAGACGCGCGTCGACAGCGCCTGCGCGCGGAACTGCGGGCAGGGCCGGCACCGCGAGGTCGGTGCGCTGGATCCATGCGGGCAGTTCGCGGCCGGGCGCCGGAGGCGCCGCACGTCGCGCGCCTTGCGGGCGGCGAACGTCACCACGGACTCGAGGCGCGCATGGCGGCTTGCCGGTGAGCCGAGGTAGGGCTGGCTCGCCTCGCGCGCCTGCGCGGGCTCGAAGCCATGCGCCGGCAACGCGTCGAGGAGTTCCTCGAGGCTCGGCGCCTCGGCGGGTGCCGCGTCCGCAAAGGCCAGCGAGCCGTGGTGAACCCACAGGCCGCCCGGTGCCAGCAGTGCGTTGATCGCGTCGGCGAGGAGGCGCGAGACGGGCTCGCCCGCGACGTCGATGAACCAGGGCGTCAGCACGGCGTCGAAGCTGCCCGGCGAGGAAGGGCGGCGCGCTCGCATCGGCGAGCACGAGCGCAAGTCCCGGCGCCGGCGGTTCCGGGGCCTGCGTGGCGCCGAAGCACGCGCGTGGTCCGCGATGCTGCGCGGCGCGATCGGGAACTCGTACAGCTCGAGCGCCTCGCCCGCCAGGATCCGCGCGGCGGCGAGCAGGAACAGCGGATTGAAGTCGCAGCGCGACCGTCAGGGTCGGGCGGAGCGCCTGGTGCAGGTCGTAGGCGAGCCGGCCGGCGCCCGCGCCGATGACCAGGATGCGCTGCGGCGCGAGCGCCTGCGGGCAGGCTGGCCTGCACCGCGGCGAGGCTCGCGCGATTCTCGGCGTCGCCCCAGCACCAGTCGCGATGCAGGTTCGGGTAATAGGTCGAGAGTCCCTGGTTCAGGGGCAGTTCGGTGCCGAGCGCGACGTGCACCGCATGCGCCTCGTTCCTGCGCTCGACGCCGAGGGGCAGCATGAGCGCGCGGATGCGCGACGGCCTGGTCGTCGAGCGCGCTCGCGACATGCTCGATGCGCCGGCGCGCAAGGCTGGCGGGCGGCAGTCCCTCGAGCGCTGCGCGCTGTCGCTGCGGATTCGGACGCATAGTGCGTCAGCAGGTGATGCAGGCGACCGCGCCATTCGCTCAGGGCGAAGCCGCGGCTCCGGCATCAGCCAGGGGATGCCGCCGATCGTCCGGATAATCGACGCGGCAGGCGAGACAGCCGTTGCCGGCCAGGCGCGTACCACAGGACGGGCAGGCGAGCAATTCCGCGAGCGCGGCGGGAACACCCATGCGCGCATCATGCCGCATTCGCGCCGCAGTGGTGACCGTGCCTGCCGCCGACTATCATTTGCGGATGCCGGAAAACGCCAGCGCGGACTTCCAGATCGTCGAGCGTCCAGGCGCTGTACGCAACGCTGCACCAGCCGTTCGAGCTCGGCCGCGGCGAGCGGATCGCGGCGCGCGTGTTGCTCGCGCTCCTGCGATTGCCGGGCGGCGCGGGCCTGCTGCTGCGCTGGCACGCGAGGCGCGGCGCATGAACCCGAACGACATCATCTTCCAGGTCACGGTGGCAGTGATGCTGCTCGGCCTGCTCATCGTCGGCTGCGTGGCCGCCTGGCGGTGGTGGGACCGCTACCGTGCACGGCGCAAGCTCATCAAGTCGTTCGAAGCCGTTTCGGCGTCGGTGCTGCGCGACGTGCTGATTCCCGACGGCAGCGGCGGCCAGCTGCACATCGACTTCCTGCTGCTGACCGGCAAGGGCCTGCTCGTCGTCGACTATCGCGACGTGGAAGGCGTGGTGTTCGGCGGGGAGCACATGAAGGAATGGGCCGTCATGAACGGCAGCGAGCGCACCACCTTCCTGAACCCGCTGGAGGCGCTCTACGACCGCATCGCGGCCGTGAAGCTGCTGGCCGGGGAAGTGCCGGTGGACGGTCGCATCGTGTTCACCAGCCGGTCGAAGTTCCCGAAGGGACGGCCGCCGCGGGTGATGCGCCTCGACCTGCTGGAAGCGGAGTACCCGGCGGCCGTCGCCGGCAGCCCGCACCCGGCGGAGCGCTATCGCCCGGCCTGGGACCAGCTCGCCGCGCAGGCCGAACCGAGCCCGCTCGCGCGCGGTTAGTCCGGCGGCCGGCCGTGATGGTCGGCGATCACCCTGGCGACGCAGACCGTCAGTTTCTCCGCGCAGTCGAGGTGCAGGAATTCGTTCGGCCCGTGCGCGTTCGAATGCGGCCCGAGCACGCCCGGTCACGAGGAACTGCGTTGCCGGGAAAGCGCTCGCCCAGCATGCCGATGAACGGGATGCTGCCGCCGGTGCCGAGGTACATCGCGTCCCGCCCGAAGGTGGCGCGCGAGGCCTCGCGCATGGAGGTCTCGAGCCAGGGCGCGACCGGTGGCGCGTCCCAGCCAGGCAGCGAGGAGCCGACCTCGAAGCGCACGCGCACGCCGTAGGGAGGGTCCGCTTCCAGCCGCCGCTTGATCGCGGCCGCGGCAGCCTCGGCATCCGCCGAGGGCGGCAGCCGGAATGAGAGCTTGAACTCGACGCGCGGCAGCAGCACGTTGCCCGCGTTCTCCATGGCCGGCAGCCCTGCGGCGCCCGTGACCGCGAGCGTCGGACGCCAGGTGTTGTTGAGCACGAGTTCGACCGGGCGAGTCCGACAGGGCCGCGCGCGCCGGCCACGAACGGCAGCTTGCCGGCGATGTTCGCTCCGAGCACGCCCGCCGCCGCGCGCGCCTGCTCGATGCGGGCCGGCGGGAATCGGCGACGGACGAGTTCGTCGACCAGGATGTCGCCGGTGACGTCGCTCTCGACGCGCGCGAGGAGCGTGCGCGCGATGCGGAACACGGAAGGCGCGATGCCGGTCCCGGCGCCCGGAGTGCACGCCCTCGGTGAGTCCCTCGACCACGAGGTCGCCGACCAGGTTGCCGCGCAGCGACGTCGTGCACCAGAGCTGCTCGTAGTTGCCGCACTCGGCATCGAGGCAGACGACGAGGCTCGGCGTGCCGATGCGGTGCGCGAGCTTCTCGACGTAGTGGGGCAGGTCGTAGCTGCCGCTCTCTTCGCAGGCCTCGATCAGCACGACGCAGCGCGCGTGCGGGATGCCTCTGCTCCTGGAGCAGCCGGATCGCCGTCAGCGAGGAGAACACCGCGTAGCCGTCGTCGGCGCCGCCGCGCCCGTACAGCTTGCCGTCGCGCATCACCGGCTCCCAGGGCGAGAGGCCCTCCGCCCAGCCCGTGAATTCCGGCTGCTTGTCCATGTGGCCGTACAGCAGGACGGTGTCCGGGCCGTCGCCCGGAATCTCGCAGAAGAGCAGCGGCGTGCGGCCCGGTTCGCGCAGGATCTCGACCTTGAGTCCGGCGATCGGTTGCTCGCGGCACCAGCGCGGCCATCAGCTCGGCGGCGCGCGTCCATGTGGCCGTGCGCCTCCCAGTCGGCGTCGAACAGCGGCGACTTGTTGGGGATGCGGATGTACTCGGAGAGCTGCGGGACGATCGATTCCCGGAACGCCGCGGAGGTCGTCTTGCGGGCTCGCGTGAAGTCCATATTATTACCTGATATCAGATAGTTACACTATATTCTTAAACCAGTCTCACGGTCGCTGCCGGGTCCGCCGCGGGATCAGGCGCGAGTGTAAGGCCAAAGAAGCGGCAGGCATTGCCGTCGTCGCGGCGCGCGAGTGCTTCCGGCGTCTCCCCGCGGCAGCGCGCCGTCTCCGCGAGCACGGCCGGCAGAAAGGCGGGCTCGTTGCGGCGATGCGCGGGCTTCGGCCGCAGGGTGCGCGGCAGCAGGTAGGGCGCGTCGGTCTCGATCATCAGCCGCTCCGATCGGCACGCGCGGCGTTGCTTCGCGCAGTGCCTGGCCGCGCCGCTCGTCGCAGATCCAGCCGGTGATGCCGACGGACAGGCCGAGCGCGAGGCAATCCTCGAGTTCCGCGATCCCGCCCGGTGAAGCAGTGCAGGACGCCCCGGGCGGCGAGATGCGGATGCGCGCGCAGCATGGCGATGAAATCGACATGCGCATCGCGCTGGTGCAGGAAGAGCGGCTTGCCGGCGGTATCGGCGACGCGCAGCTGCAGCTCGAAGGCACGCCGCTGCTCGGCCGGCGGCGAGAAGTTCCGGAAGTAGTCGAGCCCGCATTCGCCGGCGGCGACGACGAACGGGTCCGCGAGCAGCGCCTCGAGCCGCCCCGCATCGACGTCCGGGAGTCCCGCCGCATGGTGAGGGTGAACGCCGGCCGTCGCACGCAGCACCCGCGGATGGCGGCGGGCGAGTGCGATGGCCTTTTCCGTGTCGTCGAGCGAACTGCCGGTAACGATCATCGCGGCGACGCCCGGCGGCGCGAGCGCGTTCGAGCACGGCTGTCGCGGTCGGCGTCGAAGCTGTCGTGCGCGAGGTTTGCGCCGATGTCGACCAGCGTGACGGCGGTCACCGGCAACTGCTCCGGCTCAGGCGGCGCGCAGGGCCGTCGTCACCGGCAGGCGCGCCGCTCGCAGGGCAGGCAGGAAGCCGCCGACCATGCCGATCACGACCGCGATGATGAGCCCGTCGACCACCAGCGCGGGCGTGACCGCGAAGCGGAACACGACCTGCGTGAAGTTGGCGCCGAGCGTCGATACCACCATGTTGTTGAACAGCACGTAGGCCGCAAGCGCCCCGAGCAGGCCGCCGGTCAGGGCGAGGATCAGGGACTCGAGCATGATCGAGACCACGACCGGCAGGCCGCGAAAGCCGATGGCGCGCAGGGTCGCGATCTCCCGCGCGCGCGCTCCGACGGCGGCGTACATCGTGTTGAGGGCCGCAAACACCGCGCCGAGGCCCATGATGGTCGTGACGAAGACGGCCAGGATGCCGATGGTCTTGCGGAACTGCTCGGTCTGGCCGCTGAAGTACTGCTCTTCGGTTTCCACGTCGACATTGACGCGCGGGTCCGCAGACAGCGCGTCCTTGAGGGTTTGCAGGTCGCCGGCTGCCGCGAGTTGCAGGCGGACCGAGCTGTAGCCCTGGCGGTTGAAGGTCGACTGCGCGACGTCGCCATCCGCCCACAACTCGCTCTCGTAGGCGTCGCCCGAGGCGAACACGCCGACCACGGTCCAGTCGGAGCCGCGCATGCGCAGCGTCGCGCCGAGGCGCGCGCCCTCGAACTGGCCGCGCGACGCCCTGGCCGACGATCAGTTCGCGCAGCCCCTGGGTGAACGTTGCGTCCCTCGACGATCCTGAGCTGCGGCCGGAGGTCGAACGCGGCGGGCTCGACGCCGCGCACGGTGATGTTGGACCCGGTCTTCTCGCCGGCCTTCAGCAGCTCGGCAATGACCACGACCTCCGCGGACGCGAGCGGCAGTCCGTCGGCGCCCTGTGCGACGCCCGGCGCCTGCTTGATGATCGTGCCCTGTTCCCGCGTGATGCCGGAGTTGAGCTCGGCCTGCGAGCCGCCGCGGAGCACCAGCGCGACGTCGGGGCGGCCGGCGGACTCCAGTGTCGACTGGAAACCGGCAGCCATCGCGAGCAACGCCGTGAACACGGCGACGACGCCGGCGAGGCCGACGACGATGACGAGCGAAGGACCGAGTCGCTCCGGAATGCTCCGGATGCCCAGCATCGTGATGGAAAGGATCTGCTTCAGCATGCGCGGCCCCGGTCAGCGTCCCGCGAGGGCGTCGACGATGGACAGCGCGCTTTGCGCGCAGCGCGGGCAGCAAGCCGACGGCGAGGCTGAGCACCACGATCGCCGCCGCCCCGACCAGCCACACCCGGCCATCGACTGCGATCGGCAGGTTGCCGCCCGTCGCCTTGGTGATGGCGATGCCGATCGGCGTCGCGATCGCGAGTCCAAGCAGGCCGCCGATGAGGCAGAGCGCGGCCGCCTCGGCGAGGACGAAGCCGAGCACGCTTCCGTCCCTGAAACCGAGCGTCTTCAGGATCGCGAGTTCCGGGATGCGTTCGCGCACGCTCTGCGCGATCGTATTGCCGACCACGAGCAGCAGCGTGAAGAACACGGCGAACAGGATCCAGCGCACGATCAGCCCGATGTCGCCGATCTGCTTGATGAAGCCGATGTTGAAGTCCTTCTCGGTCTGGGTCTTGGTCTCGTCGGGCGAGTTCTCGAACATCGCATCGATCGTCTGCGCGACGCGTTGCGCCTGGCCTTCGTCGGCAAGCTTGATCGTGTAAGTGCCCGCCAGGCCGCGCCCGAACTGGTTGGCCTCGTCGAAGTAGGCGAAGTTGATCCAGCCGACGTTCGTGTTGCGCTGCCAGTCTTCGTCCTTGCCGTCGTAGATCCCGACCAGGTCGAAGGTCCAGTTCTTGCTGCCGTCCTGCTGCGGGAAGATGTTCGACGCGATCGGCACCTTCTGGCCGATCTTCCAGCCGTGCTGGTTCGCGAGGTTGCGGCCGACGATCATGCCGGTGCGCGTCTGCTCGAAGGCCTTCCACTCGGCATCCGGCATCACGTACTCGGGATAGACGAGCCGGAGGCGTGCCGGGTCGGTCGCCAGGAAGATGAGCTGCGTGTTCTCCTGGTACACGGCCCCGAACCACTGCTGCCACATCACGTGCTCGACGCCGGGCACGGATTCGATCTGCGGCAGGAGCCGCATCGGCAGCGACTGCGTGAACGAGACGCGCGCCTGGGTCACGAGACGGCTTGCGCCGATGAAGTCCGCGCCGGCCGAAAACAGCACGTTCACCGCCTGGAGCAGGCCGAACAGCAGGAAGGCCGTCACGATCGACAGCAGCGTCAGGACCGTGCGGGTCTTCTTGCGCCAGAGGTTGGCGATCACGAATCCGGTGCGCGTCATGGCAGGTTCAGGCGGCCGCAGCCGCCTGCTCGAGCAGCTGGCCCTTCTCGAGGTGCAGGATCCGGTTCGCGAACTCGGCGGCTTTGGGGTCGTGCGTCACCATGACGATGGTCTTGCCGTGGTCGCGATTGAGGACCTGCAGCAGCCCCAGGATCTCGTCCGCGGTCTTGCGATCGAGGTCGCCGGTCGGCTCGTCGCAGATGAGCAGCGCCGGGTCCGAGACCAGCGCGCGGGCGATCGCGACGCGCTGCTCCTGTCCGCCGGAGAGCTCCTTCGGCTTGTGACGCGCGCGGTCGGCGAGCCCCACGACTTCGAGCGCGATCGCGACCGACTTGCGCCGCTGCGCGGCCGAGAGCCGGGTCAGGAGCAGCGGCAGTTCGACGTTCCGTTCGGCCGTCAGGACCGGCATCAGGTTGTAGAACTGGAACACGAAGCCGACGTTTCGTGCACGCCAGGCCGCGAGGCGTCCGCTCGAGAGCTGGTCGATGCGCTCGCCGCCGACCAGGATCTCGCCGGACGTCGGGCTGTCGAGCCCGCCGATCAGGTTGAGCAGGGTCGTCTTGCCGGACCCCGATGGCCCCATCAGCGCCACGAAATCGCCCTTGGGGATGTCGAGCGAGAGCCCGTGCAGGACCTCGACCGTCTGCTTGCCGCGCACGTACGACTTCTGCACGTTGCGGACCTGGACCATCGCTTCACTCATCGCTTGCCTCCCGCGCGGCGACTGCATCGCCGTCCTTGAGCCCTTCCGGCGCATCCACGATGACCGAGTCACCCGCGGTGACGCCGGCCAGCACCTGCCGGCTGTCGCCGAGGCTGCCGCCGAGCGTCACCGCGCGCCGCTCGGCCCGCCCGTCGCGCACGCAGGAAGATCACGTCCTTGCCGGCATCCTGCCGAAGCGCCCCGGCCGGGACCAGCGCGCCGCGGGGCGCCGCCGCCTGCGCAGCGCCGTCCGTGCCGGATTCGAGGAAGGCAACGCGCACGCCCATTTCCGGCACGATGCGCGCGTCTTTTTCGCCGAGCGCGATGCGAACCTTGACCGTCGCCTTGGAGCGATCGGCGGTCGGCACGATCGCGATCACCGAGGCCGGGATGCGCCAGTCGGGGTAGGCGTTCAGCACGGCCTCGACTTTCTGGCCGGGCTGCACGCGATTGATGTAGGACTCGCTGACATCCACCTGGATCTCGAGCGAATCCATGTCCACGACGGTGCCGATGCCGGTGCGGATCGATCCACCGCCCGCGGAGATCGGCGAGATCATCTCCCCGGGCTGCGCGGCCTTGACCGTGACGACGCCGGCAAAAGGCGCGCGCACGATCGTGTTGTCGAGCTGGACCTGCGCTGCCGCGAGGGCTTCCTGTGCGACCCGGACGCCACTCTCCTGGCTCGCGACCCGCGCCCGCGACGCCTCGGCCCCGGTGCGGGCTGCGTCCAGGGCGGAGGCGCTCGTCAGCTTGAGTTCCGCAATCTCCTGCTGGCGCCCGTACTCGCGCTGCGCGTTGGCGCTCGAGGCCTCGGCCTCGGTGAGCTGGGCGCGCGCCGCGGACAGCTGCGCACGGCGAAGTTCGACTTCCACGCGCGCCTCCGAATCATCCAGGGTCGCGAGGATGTCGCCGGCTTCGACGCGCTGGCCTTCCTCGATCCGCACATCGCGGACCTTGCCCGTGATCTTGGCCGAAACGGTCGCCTGCCGGCGAGCCGTCACGTAGCCGGTCGCATCCAGCACGGAGGCGCCCGCGCTCGATAGCCGGCATCGCCTGCGCCACCGCGAGGCTCACTTCGACCGGCTTTTCGCGATTCAGCAGCCACAGCGCGATGACCGCGAGCAGCGCGGCGGCCGCACCGACGGACAGCCAGAGGCGCAGGCGGGACGACGATCCCTCCGCGGGCGCATCGCGGTCGATGTGCAGTTCCTTGAGCAGCTCGGACTTGTTCAAGAGGCTGGGCCTGGTGTCCCGGGGCCGCGCAGTTTGCCACAGACACGGCCTGGGTCGCCGCCCCGGCAGTTTTCAGTCGGCCCGCCAGCGGAAACCGGCTGCCGCGATGCCGAGGAAGCACAAGGGTCATGACGGCCAGCCAGCCCAGCTGCGGCAGGACCTGGGCGAGCCCGGCGCCATCCAGCATCACGGCGCGCGCCGCGTCGAGCATCTGCGTCAGGGGCAGCGCCTTGGCTGCCGCCTGGAGCCAGCCTGGCGCGCCCTCGAGCGAGAACCAGACGCCGGATAGCAGCATCATGGGCCAGGAGGTGAGGTTGATCGCGCCGCTCGCCAGTTCCTCGCTCGCGAAGCGCGCCGCCATCATGAACCCGAAGGAGATCATGGCGAGCGCGCCGGCCACGGCGATCAGCAGCAGCAGGAGGGCGCTTCCCTCGTTGCGGAACGGCACGAAGACGGCGAGGGCACCGTAGAGCAGTGAGGTCACGCGATACGGTCAGCAGGAGCCGCGACAGCACCTGGGCCGCGCCAAACTCGAACGCGGTGACCGGCGTCGCCGAGAGCCGGCGCAGGAAACCGCTCTTGCGGTAGCGGACGACGACGTAGCCGACCCCGAACAGGCAGCTGAACATCATGTTCATGCCGAGTATGCCGGGCAACAGCCAGTCGACGTAGCGCACGGCGGCGCCGCTGACCGGTTCGCGCGTCGCCCGGCCGGATGCGGACTCGAGCAGGAGCTTCTCGGCCAGGTAGCCCTTGGGCGAATCCTCGTTGATCCAGTAGCGCGGTGCGGCACGCAGGTCGACCAGCAGGTCCACCTGGTGGCGCTCCACCTTGCGGACCGTGGCCATGATCTCGCCGGGTTCGATGCGCACGAAGTCCACGTGGCGGGTCGCCAGGAACGGGTGCAGGCCGCCATCGAGCGCAGCACCCGGCGGCGCGACGACGTCGACCTTGAACAGGGCCCGTGGCTGTCCGCCGAAGATCACCGCGAAGGCGACGACCAGCGCGAGCGGGAACAGGAAATTGAAGATGAGCGTCGAGCGGTCGCGCAGGAACTCGAGGTTCCGCGCGTGCCAGAGGGCGAGCAGGCGGCCGAGGTTCACGTGCGCAGCTCGCGCCCGGTCAGCTCGAGGAACAGGTCCTCGAGGTTGCGCGGGCGGATCTTCAGCCGGCGCAGCGGCACGCCGCGCGCCAGCAGCACCTGCAGGGTGCCCTCGACGTCGGCGGTCGAGATCTCGACGCGATCGCTCGTGACCAGCAGCGGCAGCGGGAAGTCCGCCGTTGCGCCGGGAATGTCCTCGCGGGGCAGCTCCAGCACCACGTCGTCGAAATGCTCCTGGAGCAGGCGCGACGGCGGCCCCTCGGCGATGATCCGGCCGCTGTCCATGATCGCGATCACGTCGCAGAGGAAATACGCCTCTTCCATGTAGTGCGTCGTCAGCAGGACGGTACGGCCCTCGGCCTTGATCGAACGGACCAGGTCCCAGAAGTTGTGGCGTGCCTGCGGGTCGAGTCCCGTCGTCGGTTCGTCGAGGAACAGCACGCGCGGGTCGTTCGCGAGCGCGATCGCGAGCAGCAGGCGCTGCATCTGGCCGCCCGACAGCTTGCGGTTGTCGCGGTCCTC
The DNA here is from genome assembly GCA_963823415.1 of uncultured Gammaproteobacteria bacterium. GTDB lineage: Bacteria > Pseudomonadota > Gammaproteobacteria > Steroidobacterales > Steroidobacteraceae > SCUD01. The sequence goes on from CAWGLJ010000008.1 coordinate 117,350, forward strand.
GACCTGCTCGAGCGCGCAGGTCCGTATCAGTTCTTCCACCGGCCGCCGCTTGTGGTAGAGGCGGGTGAAGAGCGCGAGGGTCTCGCGCACGGTGAGGAAATCCTGGAGCGCCGTCTTCTGGAACTGGATGCCCGCCTCCTCGCGGAAGCGTGCGCCGAGCGGCGCGCCGCAATAGAGGACTTCACCGGAGGTCGGCGGCGTGACGCCTTCCATCATCTCGACCGTCGTCGTCTTGCCGGCGCCGTTCGGCCCGAGGAGGCCGAAGCACTGTCCTTCGGCGATCGAGAACGAAACGCCGTCGACCGCGCGGACGCCGGCGTACTGCTTGACGAGGTTGCGGACTTCGAGCACCGGGGGCATCGGGATGTGCATGCTATATGATTGCGTGCGTGCAGCCGAACCCGTTTCCCCACCTGCTGGCGCCGCTCGACCTCGGCTTCACGACGCTTCCGAACCGCGTGTTGATGGGCTCGATGCACACGGGACTCGAGGACCGGGCCGAGGACTACCCGAAACTTGCGGCCTACTTCGCGGAGCGCGCCCGGGGCGGTGTCGGGCTCATCGTCACCGGCGGCATTGCGCCGAACGCCGCCGGCTGGACCAAGCCGTTCGCCGGCACGCTGAGCGGGCGGCGGCACCTCGCGCGGCATCGGCTCGTCACGCGAGGCGGTGCACGAGGCCGGCTCGCGCATCTGCATGCAGATCCTGCACACCGGGCGTTACGCCTACCATCCGCTCGCCGTCGCGCCGTCGCGCATCAAGGCGCCGATCACGCCGTTCACGCCGCGCGAGCTCTCGGACCGCGGCGTGGAGCGCCAGGTTTCGGCGTTCGTGCGCTGCGCGGCGCTTGCGCGCGAGGCGGGCTACGACGGCGTCGAAGTCATGGGCTCGGAGGGGTACTTCATCAACCAGTTCCTCGCGGCGCGCACCAACCGCCGCGAAGACCGCTGGGGCGGAAGCTACGAGAACCGGATGCGCTTGCCGGTCGAGATCCTCGCGCGCACGCGCGCGGCCGTCGGACGGGACTTCATCCTCATCTACCGCCTCTCGATGCTGGACCTCGTGGAGGGAGGAAGCAGCTGGGGCGAAGTGGTGACGCTTGCGCAAGGCGGTCGAGCATGCCGGTGCCACGATCATCAATACCGGCATCGGCTGGCACGAGGCCCGCATCCCGACCATCGCGACGATGGTGCCGCGCGCCGCCTTCACCTGGGTCACGCGCCGGCTCAGGGGCGAGATCGCGATCCCGCTGGTCACCAGCAACCGCATCAACGACCCGGCCGTGGCCGAGCGCGTGCTGGCCGACGGGGACGCGGACCTCGTCTCCATGGCGCGGCCGCTGCTCGCGGATCCGGAATTCGTCGCCAAGGCCGCGGCGGGACGCGCAGACGAGATCAACACCTGCATCGCCTGCAACCAGGCCTGCCTCGACCTCGTGTTCGAGAATGAGGTCGCGACCTGCCTCGTGAATCCGCGCGCAGGACGGGAGACCGAGCTGGTCTACCGGCCCGCTGCCCGGCCGAAGCGAATCGCCGTCGTCGGCGCCGGGCCGGCCGGTCTCTCCTGCGCGACCGTCGCCGCGCGCTGCGGGCACCGGGTCACGCTGTTCGAGGCGTCCGATCGCATCGGCGGGCAGTTCAACATGGCGAAAGTCATCCCGGGCAAGGAGGAGTTCCACGAAACGCTGCGCTACTTCGGGCGTGAGCTGGAACTGGCCGGCGTCCGCGTCCGCCTCGGCCATGCCGCCTCGGTGGACGACCTCGGGGGCGGCGAGTACGACGAGATCGTGCTGGCCACCGGCGTCCTGCCGCGCGTTCCCGCGGTCCCGGGCTTCGACCATCCGAAGGTGCTGAGTTACGTCGATGTGCTGCTGAACCGGAGGCCGGTCGGCGGGAAGGTCGCCATCGTGGGCGCAGGCGGCATCGGATTCGACGTCGCCGAGTTCCTGAGTCACGATGCGGGACATGCATCCTCGAGCCTCGACATTTCCGCATTCATGAGCGAATGGGGCATCGACATGCGCCTCGACGAGCGTGGCGGACTCGTGCCCGCGGCCGCGACCGCATCGCCGCGCGAGATCTGGCTGCTGCAGCGCAAGGCCACGCCGCCCGGCCGCGACCTCGGCAAGACGACCGGCTGGGTGCACCGGCTCACGCTGAAACGGCGCGGCGTACGCATGCTGGCCGGGGTCGAGTACCTGGGCATCGGCGACCGCGGCCTCGAGATCGCACAGGGCGGCGAGAAGCGCCTGCTCGACGTCGATCACGTCGTGATCTGTGCCGGCCAGGAGCCGCGTCGGGAGCTCGTCGCCGGCCTCGAGCAGCGCGGCCTGCGGCCGCACCTGATCGGCGGGTCCAAGCTTGCCGCGGAGCTCGATGCCCGGCGCGCGATCGACGAGGGAGCGCGCCTCGCGGCGTCGCTGTGAGCATGCAGGGCGAAGCGCAACTCGGCTTACTCGACGACGCCGCGCAGCCGGAGGTCGCCTGGCGTGTGCGCGCGAGCGAGCGGGCACGCCGCCTTGCGGTGCGCGTGTTGCCCGGCGGCTTCGTGGAGATCGTCGTTCCACGCGGCACCCGACCGCGCGCGGTCGAGCAGTTCGTGACCCGCCATCGCCGATGGATCGAGCGGACGCTCGACCAGTACCGCCCGGCAGGCAGCGCGGCATCGAACCAGCTTCCCGAGCGCCTGCACTTCGCGGCGACGGGGCGAAGCTACGAACTGCGCTACGCGGGCGGGACGGGCGCGCCAAGGCTCACGCGCGGCGAGCATGCCATCACGATCACCGGCGCGGCCGATCGGCCGTTGCGGCTGCGTCATGCCTTGCAGCGATTCACGATGCGCGAGGCGCACGCCTCGCTCGGTCCCTGGCTGGCGCAACTCTCCGCTGAGACCGGCCTGCAATTCGCGCGATTCCAGATCCGGCGGCAACGCACGCGCTGGGGAAGCTGCTCGCCGTCCGGGACCATCAGCCTGAATGCCTGCCTGATGTTCCAGCCCCCGCCGGTCGTCAACTACCTGCTGGTGCACGAACTCGCGCACACGCGCCACATGAACCATTCGCGGCGTTTCTGGCGGCTGGTCGAGCAGTGCGAACCGAACTGGCGGGAGCTGGACGCCGCGCTGACCCGCGGCTGGCGCGAGGTCCCGGCCTGGGCGCTCGGCTGAGCACCTCGATGACGCCGACCATGGGCGGCGGGAAGCGCGTCGCACCCTTCGTCGTGCTGGGCATCGCGCTGCTGGCGGTCTCGAACGGCGCGATCTTCGCGCGGCTTGCCGATGCCCCGCCGCTCGCGATCGCGGCCTGGCGCGTGGGGCTCGCCCTGCTCGTGGTCCTGCCCCTCGCATTCACGGCGCCCTGGCCGCGCGGCATCAGCCCGAGGTCGGTCGGGCTCGCGGCCGGCGCGGGGGCGTTGCTCGCGCTGCACTTCGCGACCTGGATCGCTTCGCTCGAGCACACGACGATCGCCCGCAGCGTGCTTTTCGTCAGCACCTCGCCCATCTGGGTCGCGCTCCTGCAGTTCTTTGCCGGCCAGGGCGCGCCGCCGCGCTCGACACTGCTCGCCCTTGCGCTCGCCGTTGCCGGCGCGGCCGTGGTGAGCGGCGGTGGGCTGGGGGGAGAGGCCGCCCTGACCGGCGACCTGCTCGCCGTTGCGGGCGGCGTCGCCATGGCAGGCTACTTCCTGCTCTCGCGTTCGGCCCAGCGAGAACTGCCGTTTCGCAACTACCTCGGCATCGCCTACGGTGTCGCTGCGGCCCTGCTGTGGGTCGCGGTCCTCGTCACCGGAACGCAGGCAACCGGGTTTGATGCCGGGACCTGGTGGGCGCTGGCGGGCATGGCGGCGGTCTCGCAGCTGATCGGCCACAGCGGCTACAACTGGTCGCTGCGTCACCTCGACCCGCTGTTCGTCGCAGTGGTGTCGGTCGGAGAACCGGTGCTCGCCTCACTGCTCGGCTGGTGGCTGATCGGCGAGGCGCTGGACGCCCGGACCGGAGCGGGCGGCCTGCTGATCCTGGCCGCGATCGCGCTCGCGACCGTCGGCGCCCGTCCCCGCGACTGAGGATTTCCTCGCCGCCGCCGCCCGGCGCCTTCGCCAGGCGCGCAGCGCCCGCCAGCCGAGCAGAACCGCCGCGATCCCCGCATAGACGAGGGGCTCGCGGACATCGGCCTTGACCTGCCACCAGTAGTGCACGCAGCCGAGTACCGCCGCGGGATAGACGAGCCGATGCAGCTTCTGCCAGCGCCGTCCGAGACGGCGCATGGCTCCTTGCGTCGAGGTGACGGCGAGCGGCACGAGCAGTACGAAGGCAAGGAATCCCGCGGTGATGAACGGGCGCTTTGCGATGTCCGCAAGCAACTGCGACCAGGCGAACGCCTGGTCCACGAACAGGTACCAGGCAAAGTGCAACGCGATGTAGGAGAAAGCGAAGAGTCCCAGCATGCGGCGGAATGATTGCAGCCGTGGCCAGCCGCCGATGACCCGCAGCGGCGTGACCATCAGCGTGACGAGCAGGAGCCGGAGGCCCCAGATGCCGAGCGTGTCCTGAACCTTCTCGACGGGGTTGGCCCCGAGGGCGCGGGCAGCGGCCGCCGTCGGGTCGCCCCACTGCAGCGCGAGAATACCGGCCGCGAGCCAGGCGGCCGGCAGCAGGCAAAGCGCGAAGAGAACCGGCTTGGCGAAGCGACGCGTCAGGGTGTCGGCGTCCATGCCGACTCAGAACCAGCGCGCGAGGTCCATGCCGCGGTAGAGCCCGGCCACCTCGTTTGCGTAGCCGTTGAACGGCAGCGTCGGCTGGCGCGCCAGGAAGTTCGCGGAACCGATGCGCCGTTCGCTCTTCTGGCTCCAGCGCGGGTGATCGACCGCCGGGTTCACGTTGGCGAAGAATCCGTACTCGCGCGGGGCCGAGAGCGCCCAGCTCGTCGGCGGCATGCGCTCGGTGAAGCGGATCCGCACGATGGACTTGACGCTCTTGAAGCCGTACTTCCAGGGCACGACCAGCCGCAGCGGTGCGCCATTCTGGTTCGGAAGCCACTTTCCGTAGAGACCCACGGCAATGATCGCCAGCGGATTCATGGCCTCGTCCATGCGCAGGCCCTCGACATACGGCCAGTCCAGCACGTTCGAGCGCTGCCCCGGCATCTGCTTCGGGTCGAGCAGGGTCGTCAACTCGACGAATTTCGCGCGCGAAGTCGGCTCGAAGCGCTTGAGCAGGTCGCCGAGCGGGAACCCGAGCCAGGGAACGACCATCGACCAGGCTTCCACGCAGCGCAGGCGATAGATGCGTTCCTCCAGCGCGTGCGGGGCCAGGAGGTCCTCGAGGGCGAGCCGGCCGGGCTTCTCGCATTCACCTTCGACGACCACCGACCAGGGGCGAGGGCGCAGCCGGTGCGCGTTCTCGGCCGGGTCCTCCTTGCCGGTGCCGAATTCGTAGAAGTTGTTGTAACCGGTGATCTCGGCGTAGCTGTTCGCCTTCTCCTTGGTCGAGTAGGCGGCATTGCGGGTGAACTTGAGCGGGCGTTCGACCAGGTTGACGGTCAACACCTCCTGCGCGGCGGCAGGCAGGGAAGCCGCGAAGCCGGCGCCCGCAAGGCCCGCCAGGAATTCGCGTCGCGAACGGTAGGCTATTTCGGGCGTGATCTCGGACGGCGGGATGCGGGTGCTGCGCTTCATGTCGACTTGACCGGCCCGGCTCCCGGATTGTTACGCCAATCGGCAGTCCGGATGCCCATTCGACCCGCAGCGCGGCGAAGCCGGGCGCCGGCGTTGACCAGCAGCGGTTCCTCGACGCCCTTCAGGTGGGGGAAGTCGGATCGCGCATTGCCGTACGCCGCGACGACGGCACCGGGGAACTGCCCACGCAGTCGCTCCACGCAACGAAGCTTTTCCTCCGCGCGCCGGTTCGGGCTCGCGAGTGCCCCGTCGAGCCGTCCGTCACGCCAGACGACCTCGGTACAGATCGTCTCCGCGAAGCCGAGCCGGCGGCCGATGTCGGGTACGTAGAGATCGACGCTTGCCGACAGCAGTACCAGCCTGTCGCCGGCGTCGCGGTGGCGGGCGATCGCGGCGAGGGCGCCCGGACAGAATTCCGCTGGGCCGAGCCCGGCAACGAATTCCGCCGTCCAGGCACGCACGTCGCCGGAAGTCGCGCCTCCCATGCCGGCCCGGAGCAGGTCCGACTTCAGGCGCCCGCGGTCGCGATCCAGCATGAAGCGCAGAATGCCGGCGAGCGCGTGCCTGCGGAAACCCGCGCGCGGGTGGACTCGCAGCCAGCCGCGCAGGTAAGGAGGGAAGGTGTCACGCCGCGTGATCGTGCCGTCGAGGTCGAAGACCGCGATCCGCATCGAGGCGCCGTTCAGGCCGCGAGCTGTCGCAACACGAAGTGCAGGATGCCGCCGTTCTCCATGTATTCCCACTCCTTCGGCGTGTCCACGCGGACTTGCACCTTGAAGCGGGTCTGCTTGCCGGACGGGCTCGTGGCCTGCACCGTGGCTTCGCGGCTGCCCGCGGTAAGGCCCGCGATGTCGTAGGTCTCGGTGCCGTCGAGCCCGAGCGAGGCCGCACTCTGTCCGTCCTTGAAGGTCAGCGGGAATACACCCATGCCGACCAGGTTGGCGCGGTGAATGCGCTCGAAGGTCTCCGCGATGACCGCCTTGACGCCCAGCAGGTTGGTGCCCTTGGCAGCCCAGTCGCGCGACGAGCCGGTGCCGTACTCCTTGCCTGCGATGACGACCAGCGGCACGCCCGCCGCCTGGTACTTCATGGCGGCATCGTAGATCGACATGCGCTCGCCGCCGGGCTGGCAGGCGGTGACGCCGCCCTCGACGCCCGGCACCATCAGGTTCTTGATGCGCGTGTTGGCAAAGGTGCCGCGCATCATGACCTCGTGATTGCCGCGCCGCGACCCGTAACTGTTGAAGTCCGCGGGCGCCACGCCTTCCTGCTGCAGGTACTGGCCCGCCGGGGAATCCTTCTTGATCGCGCCTGCCGGGGAAATGTGATCGGTCGTGATCGAGTCGCCGAACAGCGCGAGGCAGCGCGCAGCACTCACCGTGGGCAACCCGGGTGGCCGCTTGCCCATGCCGTCGAAGTACGGCGGATTCTGGATATAGGTGCTGCTCGCGTCCCAGGCATAGGTCTTCGACTGCGGCACGGCAATGCCGCGCCAGCGCTCGTCGCCGTGGAACACGTCGGCATAGGTCTTCGAGAACATCTCCGCGGAAACCGCCCGCGCGATGAGTTGCTGGATCTCGTGGGCCGTCGGCCAGAGGTCGCGCAGGTAGACCGCCTTGCCGGCCTGGTCCCGCCCGATCGGATCGCGGGTCAGGTCGATGTCCACCGTGCCTGCGATCGCGTAGGCCACGACGAGGGGCGGCGAGGCGAGGAAATTCATGCGCACTTCCTGGTGCACGCGGCCCTCGAAGTTGCGGTTGCCGGACAGCACCGAGGCCACCGACAGCTTGTGGTCGGTGATCGCCTGCGAAATCGGCGCATTGAGCGGCCCGGAATTGCCGATGCAGGTCGTGCATCCGTAACCGACGACGTTGAAGCCGAGGGCCTCGAGGTCGCCCAGGAGCTCCGAACGCTGCAGGTACTCGGTCACGACCTTGGAGCCCGGCGCGAGCGAGGTCTTCACCCAGGGCTGCACGCCGATCCCCCGCTGGCGGGCGTTACGGGCCAGCAGGCCCGCGGCGATCATGACTGCCGGGTTCGAGGTGTTGGTGCAGGACGTGATGGCGGCGATCACGACGGCACCGTCCTTGAGTTCGAACTGTGCGCTGCCGTCACTGGACCGCGGCGGGCCCGGCGGACTTCCACTTGTCCTGGTCGCGCGCAAAGGCGTCGCGATACGCGTTCTTCATGTCGGGCAGGGCCACGCGGTCCTGCGGCCGCTTGGGACCGGCGAGCGAGGGCTGCACGCTGCCGAGGTCGAGGTGCAGCACGTCCGTGTAGACCGCGTCGGCGGCACCGTCCTGGCGCCACAGGCCCTGCTTCTTCGCGTATTCACGCACCAGCGCGACCTGCGGCTCCGCGCGGCCGGTCAGCCGCAGGTAGTCGAGCGTCACGTCGTCGATCGGGAAGATTCCGCAGGTGGCGCCGTACTCGGGCGCCATGTTCGCGATCGTCGCGCGGTCCGCGAGCGGCAGCTGCGCGAGGCCGTCGCCGAAGAACTCGACGAACTTCTCGACCACGCCCCGCTTGCGGAGCATCTCGGTCACGGTCAGGACCAGGTCCGTGGCCGTCGCGCCCTCCGGGAGTCGGCCCGAGAGCTTCACGCCGATGACTTCCGGGATCAGCATCGTCGACGGCTGGCCGAGCATGGCGGCCTCGGCCTCGATGCCGCCGACGCCCCAGCCGAGCACGCCGACGCCGTTGATCATCGTCGTGTGCGAATCCGTTCCGACCACCGTGTCGGGGTACGCGAGGCCCTTGTCGTCGGAGAACACGACGCGCGCGAGGTACTCGAGGTTGACCTGGTGCACGATGCCCGTGTCCGGCGGCACGACGGAAAAGCTGTCGAACGCGGACTGGCCCCAGCGCAGGAACGTGTAACGCTCGCGATTGCGCTGGAACTCGAGCAGGGAATTCAGGTTGAGGGCATCCGACGTGCCGTAGTGATCCACCATCACGGAGTGGTCGATCACGAGCTCCGCGGGAATCAGCGGATTGATCCGCGCCGGGTCCCCGCCGAGCTTTGCCATGGCATCGCGCATGGCCGCGAGATCGACCACGGCCGGAACGCCGGTGAAGTCCTGCATGATCACGCGCGCGGGCGTGAAGGCGATCTCGCGCTGCGGGAGCTTGCGCGGGTCGGCGCCCGCGAGCGCCAGGATGTCGTCGCGCGTGACGGTCTTGCCGTCTTCGTGCCGGAGCAGGTTCTCGAGCAGGATCTTCAGCGAGTAGGGGAGGCGTCCGACATTGGCCTGGCCGATGGCATCGAGCGCGAAGTACTCGTAGCTGCGGCCGCCGGCCTCGAGCTTGCGGCGGGCCTTGAAACTGTCCTGCATGAATCCTCCAGCGGGTGAAGGGACATTATAGCGGCCCCGCCGAGGCACTCCTCGCCGTCGTAGAAAACGATGTACTGGCCGGGCGCGGCGCCGGAGAGCGGCGCGGCGAACGTCACTTCGATGCCGTCCGCGCCGGCCGCGACCCGGCAGTCGACGTCCGGCTGGCGGTAGCGCACCTTCGCGGTGCAGGCGAACTCCGCCGCCGGCGCGGCGCCGCGGATCCAGTGCGGCGCAGAGGCCGCGAGACCCGCGCAGTACAGCCAGGGGTGATCGGCACCCTGCACGACCACGAGCGTGTTGCGCGCGAGGTCCTTGCCGGCGACGAACCATGGCGCATCGCCGCTGTCCTTCCGGCCGCCGATGCCGAGGCCGCTGCGCTGGCCGAGCGTGTAGCGCTCGAGACCGCGGTGCCGCCCGATCACTTCGCCGTGTTCGGTCTCGATCGGGCCGGCCTGCCCGGGCAGCCAGCGGCCGACGAAATCGCCGAAGGGTCGCTCGCCGATGAAGCAGATGCCGGTCGAATCGCGCTTGTCGGCGACCGGCAGCCCGCGCTCACGGGCGATGCGCCTCACCTCCGACTTGGTGAGGCCGCCGACCGGGAACTCGCTGGAAGCGAGCTGTCGCGGCATCGAGCGCGTGCAGGAAGTAGCTCTGGTCCTTGGTGCCGTCGACGCCGCGCAGCAGTCGCCCGCGATCGATGCGGGCATAGTGCCCGGTCGCAAAGCGCTCGGCGCCCAGCCTGCGCGCGTACTCGAGGCCGACGCCGAACTTCACCTCGCGGTTGCAGAGCACGTCGGGATTCGGCGTGCGGCCGGCCGCGAGTTCGGCCAGGAAATGATCGAACACGCGTGCGCGATACTCGGGCGCGAAGCTCACGCGGTGCAGGGGTATTCCGAGTTCCTGCGCGACGGCCCGGGCGTCCTGGAAGTCGGCCGCGGAGGTGCAGTAGCCGTCGTCGTCCTCGGCCCAGTTGGACATGAACAGCGCCTCGACGTGCCGGCCGGCATCGACGAGCAGCGAGGCGGCGACCGCGGAGTCCACGCCGCCCGACATCGCCACGATCACGCGGGACATGGCTCAGCCCGTCGCCGCGCGCAGCGCGAACCCGGCAAGCGGCACGTGGCTCAGCATCTCGAGCGGATAGCGCGCGCCGCGCAGGTAGTCGTCGACGCACAGCGGGACGAGCGGGCTGCGGTGCTCGGCCAGGCGCGCGGCGAGTTGCCCGCGGTCGAGCCACAGCGTGCGGATGATCGCGCGGTCGAGCGGAGCCCCGGGCAGCGGTTCGTCGACCCGGCCCGCGAACGCGACCCGCAGGATCATGCGCCCGGCCGGGCCCTGCCACTGGTAGATGCCGGTCACCGATTGCGGCGTGAACCTGCGTCCCGTCTCCTCGCGGGTCTCGCGAATCACCGCCTCGAGGAGCGACTCGCCCGGCTCGACGTGACCCGCGGGTTGGTTGAGGACGACCCGTCGTGCGGCGCGTTCCTGCACGAACAGGAAGCGGCCATCGTGCTTCGGCAATCGCCGCGACGGTGAGGTCGAGCTTCAGGGGCATCGCGGGATTATACGGCGGCGGGAGGCGTTTCTACGGAGGGGTCAGACCCCTTCAGCGAAAGAGACCAGCAACGTCAGCTTCGTGACCGCTGAAGGGGTCCGACCCCTTTCGCAGCTTCGATCAGCATTACAGGTGCTGCTGGCGGGTCTCGGCTTCGGGCTCGCTGGCGATCCAGATCTCGTCGAAGTAGTTGAGATAGCGCCGCGACACGACGGGGTCGTTCATCTCGAGGATGCCTTCCCAGCGGGAGGCCTGCAGCCGATAGACGAGTGCCCGGTCGTCCGCGATCAGGAATGCGGACTGGTTGTCGCGGGTTTCGGACTTCACGCGCCGGATCTCGATGTGGCTGGTGATGCGGCGGGCGAGGTGGACGAACTTGCTGCCTTCGTAGACCACGCGCGAGGGATCGGCGAGCAGCACGCGGACTTTTGCGTAGCTCTTGGCGAGCACCAGCTTCTTCACGGTCTCGAGGAACTGCGGCTGGTCGTAAACGTGAGGCTCGAGATCCTGGGTGTACATCGTCAGCAGCCGGCGCGCGGCGAACGCGACCTGCTGCGTGGCGCTGCGCGCCTCGTCGAGCGTCGCGATGATGGACCGCGTTCCGGTCACGCTTTGCCGCTGCGTCTGCACCGATCTCACTCCAGGACGAGCGACATCCTCACGTGCGGAATGCCGGCCTCGTCGAACACTTCGCCCTTCCGCTCGAAGCCGAGCCTCTCGTAGAAGGGCACGGCCTGCACTTGCGCATGCAGGCATGGTTCGCGGATGCCGAGACGGCGCGCCTCTTCGAGCAGGCGACCCAGGATCAACGAACCGATGCCCCGGCCGCGCAGCCCCGGCAATACCGCGATGCGACCGATCTTACCGGCGCGGTTCAGGCGACCGGTGCCAACTGGTTCACGGTTCAGGGTCGCGAGGATGTGGACGCTGGTCGCATCCTCGTCATCCCACTCGTCGGATTCGGGAATTCCCTGCTCGCGGACGAAGACTTCGCGGCGGATTCGCTCCAGGAGCAGGCGCTCGGCGTCCCAGGCCGCGACGATACATTCTATCCGGGCTACCGCCATGGGCGCGGCATCAGATGTCCCGCGCGAGCGCCTCGGCGAGTCCCGTGTACGACGCCGGCGTCAGGCCCTCGAGGCGCAGGCGCGCGTCATCCGGCAGCCCGAGCGTCGCGACGAAGGAACGCAACTCCGGCGCGCCGATGTCACGGCCGCGCGTGAAGTCCTTGAGCTTCTCGTAGGCGCCGGCGACGCCGTGCGCGCGCAGCGCCGTCTGGATCGCCTCGGCCAGCACTTCCCAGTGCGCGTCGAGGTCCGCGCCGATGCGTGCGGCGTCCGGTTCGATGCGCCCGAGTCCCGCAAGCGCCGACCGCCAGGCGAGGAGGGAGTGACCGAATGCCACGCCGAGGTTGCGCATCACGGTGGAGTCCGTGAGGTCGCGCTGCCACCGCGACAGCGGGAGCTTGTCCGAGAAATGACGCAGCATGGCGTTCGCCAGGCCCGCATTGCCCTCGGCATTCTCGAACGCGATCGGGTTGACCTTGTGCGGCATGGTCGACGACCCGACCTCGCCCGCGACCGCCTTCTGGCTGAAGTAGCCGAGCGAGACATAGCCCCAGGCATCGCGGCACAGGTCGACGAGGATCGTGTTCGCGCGCGCGAGCGCGTCGCAGTACTCGGCGATCCAGTCGTGCGGCTCGATCTGCGTGGTGTGCTCGTTCGGCACGAGGCCGAGGCCCTGGATGAGTGCCCGCGATTCCGCGCGCCAGTCCACGGCGGGAAAGCCCGCGAGATGGGCGTTGAAGTTGCCGACCGCGCCGTTGAACTTCCCGAGGATCTCGACGCGCCGCAGGCCGGCAGCCGCGCGGCGCAGGCGAACCGCAAAGTTCGCGGCTTCCTTGCCGAGCGTCGTCGGCGAAGCGGCCTGGCCGTGCGTGCGCGACAGCATCGGAAGGGCCGCGTGCCTCGCGGCCAGTGCCGCCATTTCGTCGGCGACCGCGCCGATCGCGGGAAGCAGCACTCGTTCGCGCGCTTCCGCCAGCATCAGCGCGTAGGAAAGGTTGTTGATGTCCTCTGAGGTGCAGGCGAAGTGCACGAACTCCAGTTGCCCTGGCGTCGCGCCGGCCGCCGCGAGCTCGTCGCGCAGGTAGTACTCGACCGCCTTGACGTCGTGGTTCGTCTCGCGCTCGAAGGCCTTCACTCGCGCCAGCCCCGCTTCATCCGGCGCTCGTGCAATGGCTTCGAGTCGCTCGACTACGGCGGCAGGGAGTCGCGCCAGTGCGGGAAAGCTGCCGGAGCGGGCGAGGTGCGCGAACCACGCCGCCTCGACGCGCAGGCGATGGGCGATGAGCGCCGCCTCGCTGAACAGCGCGGCGAGATCCGGGCACTTCCCGGCATAGCGTCCGTCGAGCGGCGATAGCGCGTGCAGGCGAGGGTCGATCATGAGCCCGGGGCGCGAGTGATAGAATGCGTATGTTACCCGTGAGTGCCAAGGACCGCATCGAAAAGGACAGTCTCGGCGAGATCCGCGTCGCCGCAGGCGCGCTTTGGGGCGCGCAGACGCAACGCGCCGTCGAGAACTTCCGTATCGGCCGTGCCCGCATGCCGGCGGGTCTCATCCGTGCGATCGCCCTGGTCAAATGGGCGGCGGCCGAGACCAACGGTGAACTGGGCGAGCTGCCCGCGCCGCTCGCCGCAGCGATCGCCGCCGCCGCGCTCGAGGTGGCGGAGGGCCGGCACGCCGCGGAGTTCCCGCTCGGCGTGATGCAGACCGGCTCCGGCACCAGCACCAACATGAACGTCAACGAGGTCATCGCGCACCTCGCCGGCGAACGCCTCGGGCAGGGCGTTCACGCCAACGACCACGTCAACCGCTGCCAGAGCAGCAACGACGTGATCCCGACCGCAATCCACGTCTCTGCGGCGCTTGCGGTGCACGCGGACCTCCTGCCGGCGCTCGCGCGGCTCGCGGCGGCCATCGACACCAAGGCCGACGAAGTGGGAGCGCAAGTCAAGATCGGGCGCACCCACCTGATGGACGCGCTGCCGGTCACCTTCGGCCAGGAAATGCGCGCCTGGCGCTCCCAGGTCAACGACGCCGCGGCGCGGATCGGGGACGCCCGCGTTCGCCTGCACCGCCTGGCGCTCGGCGCGACGGCCGTGGGCACGGGCGTCAATGCGCATCCCGAGTTCGCCCGGCCGCGCAATCGCCCGCCTTGCCGCGCGGACGGGTCTCGCATTCAGCGGCGCGCCGGACCGGTTCGCGAGCCTGGCCGGCCAGGATGGCGCCGTCGAGCTCTCCGGGACGCTGCGCGGCGCCGCCGTGGTCCTGCTCAAGATCGCGAATGACCTGCGCTGGATGAATTCCGGCCCGCTCGCGGGGCTCGCCGAGATCTCGCTGCCCGCGCTGCAGCCAGGCTCCAGCATCATGCCGGCCAAGGTGAACCCGGTCATTCCGGAGGCGGTTGCCATGGCGGCGACCCAGGTGATGGCGCACGACGTCGCGATCGGCATGGCCGGGGCGTCCGGCAGCTTCCAGCTCAACGTGATGCTGCCGCTGATCGCGCACGCGCTCGACGAGAGCATCGCGCTCATCGCCGATTCGGCGAGCGCGCTCGCGGAGCGCGCGATCGCGGGGCTCGCGGTGCACGGGACGCGGATCTCGGACGCCCTGGCGCGAAACCCGATGTTGCTCACCGCGCTTGCTCCGCGCATCGGCTACGAGCGCGCGGCGCAGATTGCAAAGCGGGCGGCGGCCGAGTCCCGCCCGATCGTCGATGTGGCCGTCGAGGAAACCGGGCTGCCGCGGGAGGAACTCGCGCGGCTGCTCGATCCCGCCCGGCTGGCACACAACGAAGTCCCGACCCCGTGAGTGTCGCGACGCCGGTCGAGCTGCACCGCCTGCCGACGGCGTTGCTGCGAGCCGAGCTCCGTGCGCGACTGTCCGCCTGTCCGCCCGGTGGCGCGCCGCGCATCGCGCACTACGCAGGCATCGGCGCCGCTGCGGCTCGAATCGCTCATGCCGGCCGCGACGACGCGCGCGGCGGTGCTCGTGCCCATCGTGGATCGCGGCGACGACCTCACCGTGCTGCTGACGCTGCGCGCCACCGACCTCAAGCACCACGCGGGGCAGATTTCCTTCCCCGGCGGACGCATGGAGGCGGACGACGTCGACGCCACCGCGGCGGCGCTGCGCGAGGCGGGCGAGGAGATCGGGCTCGCCCGGGAGTTCGTGGAGGTGCTCGGCTGCCTGCCGGACCACGCAGTCATCACCGGTTACCGGGTGACGCCCGTCGTCGGCATCGTGCGCCCGGGATTCTCGCTGGTGCTCGACCCGACGGAGGTCGCCGGCACTTTCGAAGCTCCCCTGCGTCACCTGCTCGACCCGTCGACCCGGACGCGGCGACGGCGCAACTTCGCCGGGGAGGAGATCGAGTTCCTCGACCTGCCCTGGGGCCAGTTCAACATCTGGGGAGCGACGGCCGGCATGCTGTTCACGCTGCGCGACGTCCTCGGCGGACCGCCTCCCATGGCCATTGAGCGACTGCTCGAGATCATGGACGCGGCTGCGCGATCCCGCGCGCGGCTGTCCCTGGGACCTCGAGCAGGACTTCCGCTCGATCGCGCCGCACACGATCGAGGAAGCCTACGAGGTTGCCGACGCGATCGAGCGCGGCGACCTGGCGGCGCTCAGGGACGAACTCGGCGACCTGCTGTTCCAGGTCGTTTTTCACTCCCGGCTCGCGAGCGAGCGCACGGCGTTCGCGTTCGATGACGTCGTGGACGCGATCTGCGACAAGCTGGTGCGCCGCCACCCGCACGTGTTCGGCGATGCCGTCGTCGCGAATGCGGCGGACCAGTCCCGCGCCTGGGATCGCATGAAGCGCGAGGAGCGCGCGGCGCGCGGCGCGCAGGGCGCCCTTGCGGACGTGCCGGTCGGGTTGCCGGCGCTCACGCGCGCCCGAAAGCTCGGGGCGCGCGCGGCGGAGGCCGGCTTCGACTGGCCCGATGCCGGCGGCCCGCGCGCAAAGGTCGACGAAGAGCTTGCGGAGCTCGATCGCGCGCGCGCTGGAGCGCGACCCCCGACGCGCAGGAAGCCGAGCTGGGCGATCTGCTGTTCTCGGTCGTGAACCTCGCGCGGCACCTCGGGACAGATCCGGAGGCCGCGCTCGGCCGCGCAAACGATCGCTTCGCACGCCGCTATCGCCATGTCGAGCTGGAACTCGATCGCCTCGGGCAGCCGGCCGCGGGCGCATCCGCCGGAACTGCTCGATCGCCTGTGGGCCGCCGCCAAGGCCGAAAATCCCTGAATTCCGGCCCCTGGCCGGCCCGGATCGGCATTCAGGACGCGTTCATTCGGGCCTCCGTAGATTGGCATCGTGCCAAACAAGGAGGCGCACCATGTCACGCTCCATCCAGGTCCTCGCGTCGGCCGTCGCCCTCGTACTGGCCTCAGGCGCGGCGCTCGCCGATCACACCGGCAACTCCTACGACGGACAGCCTGATTACGCAGCCGATCCGGATTTCGCGGACGTCGTGCGGGTCGAGCCGATTCGCCGCCAGGTCCGGGTCAGCGAACCGGTTCGCGAATGCTGGCAGGAAACGCGGCAGCCCTCCGAGGGTCCTTTCGCGTACAACCATGTCGGCCGGACACTGGTCGGCAGTGCGATCGGCGTCGCAGTCGGCAACCAGATCGGGCGCGGAAGCGGCAAGGACGTCGCGCGCGTTGCCGGCGCATTGATCGGCGGCGCGATCGGCCACAACGTCTCGGTCGACCGCCAGCGCCAGCTGGGCGGCGATCGCCGGCAGTCCTACGAGCGCTGCGACGTCCGCTACCTCGAGCGCTTCGAGGAGCGGATCGACGGGTACGAGGTGACCTACGAGTACGCGGGTCGCGAGTACGTCACCCGCATGCCCTACGATCCCGGCGAGCGGATTCGCGTCCGGGTCGACGTGACACCGGCTGCCAGCTGACGTGCCTCGGCCCGGGCCGCCCCGCTGCGGCCCGGGCCCCCGGTTCCACTAGAATGCATTCATGACGACGAACCGGCCAGCTGCCGTTGCTCGCAGTCCTCGCCGCACTGGCGCTCGGCGGATTGTCCGTACCCGGCCCGGCGGCGGCGAACGGCCCACGCGAAAGGGGCGGGGAGCGGACGATGGCCGAGCGGTCGGTCTCGCTTGACGAGGCCGTCGCGCAGGCAGAACGCCGCTACAAGGCGCGAGCCGTGCGGGCCGAGGAAAAGCGCCACGGGGAGCGCATCGAGTACCGGATCCGCCTGCTCGGCGACGACGGCCGCGTGTTCGAAGTGCGCGTCGACGCCGCGACCGGCCGCGAGACCTGAGGCCGGGGGCTACCGACCATGCGCCTGCTCGTACTCGAAGACGAACCCGCGCTGCGCGAGATGCTGGTGCAGCAGTTCCGGGACGCCGGGTTCGCCGTCGACCAGGCCGGGGACGGGGTCGAGGGCGAGTTTGCCGGCCAGGAGTACCCGATCGACGTCGCGGTCGTGGATCTCGGCTTGCCGGGACGTTCCGGCCTCGACGCGATCCGCGCCTGGCGCAAGGCCGGCAGGAGCTTCCCGGTACTGATCCTGACTGCGCGCGACAGCTGGCAGGAGAAGGTCGCGGGCCTCGACGCCGGCGCCGACGACTACGTCACCAAGCCGTTCCGCTTCGAGGAAGTCCTCGCGCGCGTGCAGGCACTGCTGCGGCGATCCGGCGGCTGGTCGCAGCCGCTCATCACCTGCGGCGCCGTCGAACTCGACACGCGCGCGCAGGAAGTGCGTGTCGCGGGCGCGCCGGTGGAGCTGACGGCGTTCGAGTACCGCCTGCTCGAGTACCTGATGCTGCGCGCCGGCCAGGTCGTGTCGAAGGCCGAGCTCACCGAAAAGCTCTACGAGCAGGATTTCGAGCGCGACAGCAACACGATCGAGGTCTTCATCGGCCGCCTGCGCCGCAAGCTCGACCCGGACGACCGCCACCAGCCGATCGAGACGCTGCGCGGCCGCGGCTACCGGGTCGCACGCGGCTGACCGTGGCGCCGCCGCCCCGTCGCTTCGCTCCCGGCTCCTGCTCACGCTCGTCGTGCTGCTGTTGATCGCGGCGGCGGCCGCGGCCTTCGCGCTCGATGCCCTGTACCGCAATCTCGGCCTGCGCGCGCTCGAGGACGTGCTCGACGCGCAGGTCATGGCGCTCGTCTCGACCGCGGAACTGGACGGCGAGGGCAGGCTGGTCGCCGCAGAACCTCGCCGAGCCGCGGCTTGCGACGCCGGGTTCCGGGCTGTACGCGGAGATCCTCGGGATCGCAGGGCAGCTGGCGCTCGCCTTCGGCCGTCGGCAGCGGCCTCAACCTCGCGGCCGAGCCGCTTCCCGGGGAGCGGCGCCTCGAGCAGTCGCGGCTGGCAAACGGCACGCCCGTCCTCGGGCTTTCGCTGGGCGTGCGCTGGGAGACCGAGGACGGGCAGTCGCGCGATTTCGTGATCCGCGCCGCGCAGAGTCTCGTGCCCTGGCACCGGGAGCTGCTGCGCGTGCGCACCGGCCTCGCCACCGGCTTCCTGCTGCTCGCGCTCCTCCTGCTCGGCGGGCTCGCGGTGGCGCTGCGGTTCGCGCTCGAGCCGCTGCGACGCCTGGAAGGCGAGATCGTCGACATCGAGGCGGGCCGTCGCGAGTCGCTCGGCACGGGATGGCCGCGCGAACTCGCCGGCGTCACGGGCAACCTCAACGTCGCTGCTGCGCGGCGAGCGCAAGCGCCTCGAGCGCTACCGCACGACGCTCGGCAACCTCGCGCACAGCCTCAAGACGCCGCTCGCGGCGATGCGCGGGCTCGTGGAGCGCAGGGAGACGGACCCGGCCGCGCTCGTCGCCGCAGCTCGAGCGCATGCAGGCCATCGTGCAGCACCAGCTGAAGCGTGCCGTGTTCGGCGGCAGCGGTGCGACGCTGATCGACCAGGCTGTCGCGGAACCGCTCGAGCAGCTGCGCTCGGCGCTCGCCAAGGTGTATGCGGACAAGCGCATCGCCCTGTCCGTCGCGGTGGCGCCGGGCACCGCCTACCCGGTCGATGCCGGCGACTTTCTCGAGCTGGCCGGGAACCTGATGGACAACGCCTGCAAGTACTGCCGCGGATCGGTCGCGGTGCGCGCGACGCCCTGGACGGCGGCCGACTGGCGCCGCCCGGGACTGGTGCTGGAAGTCGAAGACGACGGCAAGGGCATCGAACCGGCGGAGCGCGCCCACGTGCTGGAGCGCGGCGTGCGCGCCGACGAGAGCGTGGCGGGCCAGGGCATCGGGCTTTCGGTCGCACGGGAGATCGCGGCCGCCTACGCGGGCACGATCGAGATCGGCGAGAGCCGGCTCGGCGGCGCGCGCGTCTGCGTGCGGCTGCCCGGACGCTGACCGTCCGCCGTGATTAGAATGGAGCGTCCGGAGTGACCAATCGACGGGAGTACGTCATGCGCAAGCGCATCGGGGCGATCGTTTTCGCGGCAATGGCCAGCGCGGCAAGCGCGCAGGACGCCGAGGTCATCGTCCGCACCGAGCCGGTCGCGCCGGGCATCCATGTGCTGTACGGCAGCGGCGGGAATATCGGCGGCATCGATCGGCGCCGACGGCGTGTTCCTGATCGACGACCAGTACGCGGTGATGACGGCAAAGATCACCGAGGCGCTCGCGAAGCTCTCGCCCGAGCCGCCGCGTTTCGTGCTCAATACGCACTGGCACGGCGACCACACGGGCGGAAACGAGAACCTCGCGGCGAAAGGATCGCTGGTCGTCGCCCACGACAACGTCCGGGTGCGGATGAGCACCGAGCAGTTCAGCAAGTTCTTCGAGCGCACGACGCCACCGTCCGCTTCCGCCGCGCTTCCGGTCGTCACGTTCAACGACAGCGTTTCCTTTTTCCTGAACGGGGACGAGATTCGCGGCACCCATGTCCCCGGCGCGCACACGGACGGCGACGTCTTCATCCACTTCCGCAAGGCCAACGTGATCCACACCGGTGACCTGGTTTTCGCCGGCATGTATCCGTTCATCGACCTGGACTCGGGCGGGACGGTCGCAGGCGTGATCGCCGCCGTCGATCGCATGCTCGCGCTCGCCGACGAAGGGACGCGCATCATCCCCGGTCACGGCGAGGTCACGGACAAGGCGGGGCTCGCGGCCTACCGCGAGATGCTCGTGGTCACGAGCGGGCGCGTGCGCGAGCTCGTCAAGGCCGGCAAGACGGTCGATGAAGTCCTGGCCGCCAACCCGAACGCCGAGTTCGACGCGAAGCTGGCCTGGGCGTTCATCACGCCCGAACGCTACGCCAGGATCCTCTACCGCGACGCTGCGGCGGCTGCCGCCGTCAGGTGACGTCGAACTTGATGCCCTGCGCGAGCGGCAGGTCGCGCGAGTAGTTGATCGTGTTCGTCTGGCGGCGCATGTAGACCTTCCAGGCGTCGGAGCCGGACTCCCGGCCGCCGCCCGTGTCTTTCTCGCCGCCGAAGGCGCCGCCGATCTCGGCGCCCGAGGTGCCGATGTTGACGTTGGCGATGCCGCAGTCGCTGCCGGCCGCCGACAGGAAGCGCTCGGCATGCTGGAGGCGATCCGTGAAGATGGCCGACGACAGGCCGTAGTCGGTGTCGTTGTGCAGCGCGATCGCCTCGTCCAGCGTCCGGTACGGAATGAGGTACAGGATCGGCGCGAAGGTCTCGTGCTTCACGACCGCCATGTCGTGACGGGCGCGGACGATCGTCGGCTCCACGTAGAAACCGGGACCCGGCAGCGCGCGGCCGCCGCAGAGGACCTCGCCGCCCTGCTTGCGCGCGTCGTCGAGCGCAGCCTCGTACTGGCGCACCGCCGAGGCGCCGACCAGCGGGCCCATCAGCGTCTTCGGGTCGAGCGGGTTGCCGATGCGCACCTGGCGGTAGCTCGCGACCAGCCGCCGCTCGACCTCGTCGATCAGCGAGGCGTGCACCAGCAGGCGACGCGTCGTCGTGCAGCGCTGGCCGGCCGTGCCGACCGCGCC
The DNA here is from genome assembly GCA_963823415.1 of uncultured Gammaproteobacteria bacterium. Taxonomy (GTDB): domain Bacteria; phylum Pseudomonadota; class Gammaproteobacteria; order Steroidobacterales; family Steroidobacteraceae; genus SCUD01. The sequence continues at coordinate 137,915 of CAWGLJ010000008.1, forward strand.
GAAGAGCACCGCCGGAATGACGAGATCGAGGTTCGCGTATTCGTCCACGATGATCGCGTTGTTGCCGCCGAGCTCGAGCAGGCTGCGGCCGAGGCGGGCGGCGACGCTCTCGCCGACCTGGCGGCCGACGCTGGTCGAGCCGGTGAAGCTCACGAGCGCGACGCGCCGGTCGTCGACGAAGCGGCTCGCGAGCGAGTTGTCCGCCGGGATGAAGAGCTGGAAGATCGGCGGCAGCTTCTGTGCCGCGATCACCTCGTTGCAGATCTTCTGCACCGCGATCGCGCAGAGCGGCGTGTGGTGCGAGGGCTTCCAGACGCTGATGTCGCCGCAGACGGCCGCGATGAAGGCGTTCCAGGACCAGACCGCGACCGGGAAATTGAAGGCCGAGATGATGCCGACCACGCCGAGCGGGTGCCACTGCTCGTACATCCGGTGGCTCGGGCGCTCGGAGTGCATCGACAGGCCGTAGAGCATGCGCGACTGCCCGACCGCGAAGTCGGCGATGTCGATCATCTCCTGGACTTCGCCGTCGCCTTCGGCCTTGATCTTGCCCATCTCGAGGCTGACCAGGCTGCCGAGCAGGTCCTTCTTCGCGCGCAGCGCCTCGCCCATGAGCCGCACGGCTTCGCCGCGCCGCGGCGCCGGAATCTCGCGCCAGGCGGCGAAGGCCGCGGTCGCGCTCGTCAGGACCCGCTCGTAGTCGTCCGCGCCGGCGGCGCGCACGCGCGCGATGACCTCGCCGGTCGCCGGGTTGACCGAGTCGATGAGCGGGGCGTCGGCGGCGGCGTGCCACTCCTGCCCGAGAAGGCGCCCGGGTTCACGGCCTGCGAGGCCGAGACCCGCGAGGATCCGGCCCGTCTCGCCGGCGATCTTGTCCTGCATCGGCTTTCTCTCGGTGTTCATCGGAGCGCTCCTGCGCGGCTGCGCTGCCGCCCTGCCTTGCCCTCGACCACGATCCGGCCGGAAACGGACTTGTCCGTGCCGCTGTACCAGGCGCCGAAGCGGTTCGCGAGCACCTCGGGCAGCCGGAACTGCTCCTGGCGCACGAAGCCGCGGTACTTCTCGGGCTTCGCGAGCACCAGGTCGACGACCGCCGTGATGCCCGCCGCCGTCGTGACCTGGATTGCCGACCACAGCCGGCCGAGGATCTCCTGCGGATAGATCTTGTTGACGTAGTTCTCCTCGCGCAGTTCCCCGTCCTGGCGACCGCTGACGGCGACGTAGACGATCACGACGTCCTGCAGCGTCTGCGGAACCGCGTTCTCGAGGATGCGCTTCAGCGTCGCACGGTCCTGGTTCAGCTTGAGGTCGTTCATCAGCAGGCGCATCTGCTCGCAGTGACCCGGGTAACGGATGGTCTTGTAGTTCATCTGCTCGCAGCGCTCGCCGTAGGTCTCGCCGAGCGAGCCGAGGCCACCGGAGGTGTTGAATGCCTCGTACAGCGTGCCGTCGATCTCGATCTCCTCGAGCCCCTCCAGCGGCGCAGCCTCGACCAGGCGGCGGTCCGCGATCGCGAAGCAGGGGTTGCCGTACTCGTTGATCAGGCCCTCGGTGGACCAGGTGAGCGAATACTTGAGCACGTTGTTCGGGTGCTGGGGCAGGGCGCCGACGCGCATGCGGATGCTGCGCAGCTCGTCGAAATGGGTGACGAGCTCGTTCGCCGCGATCGAAATGAAGCCCGGCGCGAGCCCGCACTGCGGCACGAAGGCGCGGTCGCGATCCCTCGGCCGTCGCACGCACGTCGCGGGTGACCTCGACGTCCTCGGTGAGGTCGAAGTAGTGAAGCCCTGCTTCGCGCGCGACCTTCGCGACGCCCGGATTGCAGTAGAAGGGCAGCGACGAGATCACCGCATCGCAGGGATGCTCGGCGACGTGCCGGGCGAGGGCGGCCGGATCGCCCGCGTCCAGGCCGTGGGCCACGATGTTTTTCCGGGCGTGCGCGCGGGCGACCGCGCGCGCCGTGTCCCCGTTGACGTCGGCCAGCTGGACGTCATAGCCGCCGGCATCGGCCAGCAGCCCGGAGATGAGCGCGCCGATCTTGCCGGCGCCGAGAACGAGTACGCGATGCATCGGAAAATCACCTGAAAATGGGTGGCGCATTCTGCCCATTCCGGGAGTCATAAACCACCCCTCGAACCGGGTAATTTTTGCAGTGCAATGAATCCGTGTACGATGCCCGCAGGATGAACGTCGCGGTCGAAACCGGCGGCTGGACGCCCGACAGCTGGCAGCGGCTGCCGGCACTCCAGCAACCCGTTTACAGGGACCCGGCACGCCTTGCGCGCGTGCTGGGCGAGCTCGCGCGCCTGCCGCCCATCGTCGTCTCCTGGGAGATCGACCAGCTCAAGGAAGAACTGGCCGCCGCGCAACGCGGCGAACGCTTCCTCCTGCAGGGCGGCGATTGTGCAGAAGGCTTCGCTGATTGTGATTCAGACACGATCGCCCGCAAGCTCAAGATCCTGCTGCAGATGAGCGTGGTGCTGCTGCACGGGCTCAAGAAGCCGGTGATCCGCGTCGGGCGCATCGCGGGCCAGTTCGCCAAGCCGCGCTCCACCGACACGGAAACCCGGGACGGCGTGACGCTGCCGACCTACCGCGGCGACCTCGTCAACCGGGCGGCCTTCACGGCGACGGATCGCGAGCCGGACCCTGAACTCCTGCTGCGCGGCTATGAACGCGCCGCGCTCACGCTCAACTTCGTGCGCGCGCTCGTCGATGGCGGCTTCGCGGACATGCACCATCCCGAGTACTGGGACCTCGGCTTCATGCAGCACGCGAAGCTGCGCGACGCCTACCGGCGGATCATCGACTCGATTTCCGATTCACTGGATTTCTATTCGGCGATCTCCGGTTCGCCGGTGCACGAAGCGACCCAGGCGAGCTTCTACTCGAGCCACGAAGGGCTGCACCTGCTGTACGAGCAGGCCCAGACGCGCTACCTCAAGCGTCGCCAGCGCTGGTACAACCTGTCGACGCACATGCCATGGATCGGCATGCGCACGTCGCGCCCGGGCGGCGCGCACGTCGAGTATTTCCGCGGCATCGCCAACCCGATCGCCGTCAAGCTGGGCGAGGGCATGGAAGCCGATACGCTGCGCGAGCTGGTCCGGACCCTGAATCCGGACGACGAGCCCGGCCGCCTCACGCTGATCCACCGCTTCGGCGCCCGCCGCATCGACGAGGCGCTGCCGAAGGTCATCCGTGCCGTGCGCGAGAGCGGCCGGCAGGTGCTGTGGGTCTGCGACCCCATGCACGGCAACACCGAGACGACGCCGCAGGGCGTCAAGACGCGCCGCTTCGAGAACATCCTCGCCGAAGTGGAATCCGCCTTCCGGATCCACGAGGAAGCCGGCTCGATCCTGGGCGGCGTGCACTTCGAGCTGACCGGCGACGACGTGACCGAGTGCACCGGCGGTGCCCGCGGCCTCACCGACACCGACCTTGCGCGCGCCTACCACACGACCGTCGACCCGCGGCTCAACTACGAACAGGCGCTTGAGCTCGCGATGCTGATCGGCCGCCAGCGGTCGCGGACATGACGGCAGGCCCGAGGCAGGCCGCTGGCGCCACGCCGGAGTGGCGGGAAATCCTGACGCCCGGCGCGCGTCGAATTCGTCAACGCTCTCGCCGACCGGTTCTCGGAGGAGCGCGATGCGCTCCTTGCACGCCGCGCCGCCCTGCAACGGCGCTTCGACGCCGGGACACTGCCCGACTTCCCGGAGGAGACGCGCGGCGTGCGCGAGTCCGAATGGCGGGTGGGCGCGATCCCGGCGGACCTGCTCGACCGGCGCGTGGAGATCACCGGACCGCCTGAGCGGAAGATGGTGATCAACGCGCTCAACTCCGGGGCCAGCGTCTTCATGGCGGATTTCGAGGATTCGCTGTGCCCGACCTGGGCCAATCTCATCGAGGGGCAGGTGAACCTGATGAGCGCGGTGCGGCGGACGCTCGCGTTCGCCTCGCCCGAAGGGAAGCAGTACCGCCTCAACGACAGGACCGCGGTGCTCGTCGTGCGGCCGCGCGGCTGGCACCTGCCGGAGAAGCACTGGCTGCGGGGCGCGGATCCCATCGCCGGTGCCTTCATGGATTTCGGCCTGTACCTCTACCACAACGCCGAAGAGCTCCTGCGGCGCGGAAGCGGGCCTTACTTCTACCTCCCGAAACTCGAGAACGCGCTCGAAGCGCGGCTCTGGGCGCGCGTCATCGAGCATGCCGAGGCTGCGCTCGGCCTTGCGCGCGGCAGCGTCAAGGTGACGGTCCTGATCGAGACCATCACGGCGGCATTCGAGATCGACGAGATCCTCTGGGAGCTCCGCGACTGGATCGTCGGCCTCAATTGCGGGCGGTGGGACTACATCTTCAGCTTCATCAAGAAGTTCGGTCACCGGCCGGAGTTCGTGCTGCCGGATCGCGGGTCGGTGACGATGACCTCGCACTTCCTGCGCTCCTACTCGCTGCTGGTCATCCAGCGCTGCCACCGGCGCGGGGCATTCGCGATGGGCGGCATGGCGGCGCAGATCCCGATCAAGAACGACCCGGACGCGAACGACCGCGCGCTTGCGCGCGTGCGCGCCGACAAGGAACGCGAGGCCGGAGACGGCCACGACGGGACCTGGGTCGCGCATCCGGGCCTCGTGCCGGTCGCGCGCGAAGTCTTCGACCGCGTCATGCCGGGCCCGAACAACCTGCAACGCCTGCGCGAGGACGTCGCGGTGACTGCATCGGATCTCCTGAAGGTCCCGGAAGGGCGCATCACGCGCGCGGGCCTCGTGGTCAACATCGACGTCGGCATCCGCTATCTCGCGGCCTGGCTCGGCGGCAACGGCTGCGTCCCGATCCACCACCTGATGGAGGATGCGGCCACTGCGGAAATCTCGCGCGCGCAGCTCTGGCAATGGGTGCGACATAACGCGGCACTCGAGGATGGGACGACCGTCACGCTCGCGCAGAGTGCGGGACGAGGCAAAGTCCGTGCTGGCCGAGATCCGGCGCGAGACCGGCGACGAGGCCTACCGGAAGGGGCACTACGATCGCGCCGCAAGGCACCTTGAACGACTGACCGCCGCGCGGGAATTCGAGCCGTTCCTGACGCTCGCCGCCTACGAAGACATCGATTGACCCTGGAGCTTTCATGACACTGCAGTCCGCCGCACAGATCGAGAGCCACTGGAAGGAGAGCCCGCGCTGGAAGGGCGTCACGCGCGGCTATGGCGCCGCCGACGTCGTGCGCCTGCGCGGCAGCGTTCACGTCGAGCACTCGCTTGCGCGCCTCGGGTCCGAGAAGCTCTGGCGTTACCTGCACGAACTGCCGTTCGTGAACGCGCTCGGCGCGCTGACCGGCAACCAGGCCATGCAGCAGGTGCGCGCGGGCCTCAAGGCCATCTACCTCTCCGGCTGGCAGGTCGCCGGCGATGCCAACAACGCAGGCGAGATGTACCCCGACCAGTCGCTGTACCCGGCCGACTCCGTGCCGTCGGTCGTGCGCCGGATCAACAACACGCTGCTGCGCGCGGACCAGATCTGCCACGCCGAGGGCAACGACAAGGTCGACTGGCTGCAGCCGATCGTGGCCGACGCCGAGGCCGGCTTCGGCGGCGTGCTGAACGCGTTCGAACTCATGAAGGCCATGATCGACGCGGGCGCGGCCGGCGTGCACTTCGAGGACCAGCTCTCGAGCGCCAAGAAGTGCGGCCACATGGGCGGCAAGGTGCTGGTCCCGACCCAGGAGGCGGTCAACAAGCTGGTCGCCGCCCGGCTCGCGGCCGACGTCTGCGGCGTGCCCACGGTGCTGGTCGCACGCACCGATGCCGAGTCCGCGACCCTGCTGACCGCGGACATCGACGAGCGCGACCGCGAATTCATCGCCGCGAAGGAACGGACCGCCGAGGGATTCTTCCCGGTCAAGGCCGGCATTCCCCAGGCCATCGCGCGCGGGCTGGCCTATGCGCCCTATGCCGACCTCGTCTGGTGCGAGACGGGAACGCCCGACCTGCATGAGGCGAAGGAATTCGCCGAGGGCATCCACCGCAAGTACCCGGGCAAGCTGCTCGCCTACAACTGCTCGCCGTCCTTCAACTGGCGGAAGAAGCTCGACGACGCGACGATCGCGAAGTTCCAGCGCGAGCTCGGCGCCATGGGCTACAAGTTCCAGTTCATCACGCTGGCCGGATTCCACGCGCTCAACTTCTCGATGTTCGAGCTGGCGCGCGGCTACAAGGAAGCGCAGATGAGCGCCTACGTCGCGCTGCAGCAGGCGGAGTTCGCGGCCGAAGCCGTGGGCTACACCGCGACCAAGCACCAGCGCGAGGTCGGCGCCGGCTACTTCGACGACGTGACGCAGACGGTGAACGGCGGCAATTCGTCGATCACGGCGATGCGCGGGTCCACGGAAGAGGCGCAGTTCAAGGCGCGGTGAAACGGACGGGGCGCACCGGCATCGCCTTCGAGCCGAACTGCCGTCTCTGTCCGCGCCTCGCGCGCCACCTCGACGCCGTCCGGTCGGCGCATCCCGGCTATTTCTGCCGGCCCGTGGCCCCTTTCGGCAGCAGGCGCCACCGGCTGCTCGTGGTCGGGCTCGCGCCGGGCCTGCATGGCGCCAATCGCACCGGCCGCCCGTTCACGGGCGACCACGCCGGCATCCTCCTGTACCGCACGCTGCACGCCACGGGCTTCGCGACCCTACCTGAGTCGGTCGCCCGCGACGACGGGCTGCGCCTGGTCGATTGCCGGATCACCAACGCGGTGAAATGCCTGCCGCCCGGCAACAAGCCGCTGCCGGACGAGGTCCGGCGCTGCAATCGCTACCTGCTGCGACGAGCTCCAGCGATTGCCTCCGGATGCCGTGGTCGTCGCGCTGGGCGTGATCGCACATGGCGCCGTCCTGCGCGCCGCGGGCGAGCGGCCGTCCGGCTTCCGGTTCGCCCACGGCGCCGAGCACCGGCTCACCGGCGGCCTGCGGCTGCTGGACTCCTACCACTGCAGCCGCCTCAACACGAATACCGGCCGGCTGACGCCAGCGATGTTCACGCCGCGTCTTCGCCCGCGCCCGCCACTTGATCGGAACCTGAACCGGGCCACACCATGGCGCCGTGAGCGATTTCGACGCCAGGGCATTCGTGAAGCGCCTTCCCGAGCGGCCGGGCGTGTACCGCATGCTCGACGCCGACGGCAAGGTCGTCTACGTCGGCAAGGCCCGCAGCCTGCGCTCGCGGGTCGGCAGCTACTTCCGCGCGGACCAGCTGCATCCCAAGGTGCAGGCGCTGGTGCGGGCGATCGCCGGCATCGAGGTCACCGTCACGAATTCCGACACGGAGGCGCTGCTCCTCGAGCACAACCTGATCAAGAGCCACCGGCCGCGCTTCAACGTCATCCTGCGCGACGACAAGAGCTTTCCCTACGTGCACCTGTCGGCTCACGAGTTCCCGCGGCTCTCGTTCTACCGCGGGTCGCGCAAGCTGCCCGGGCGCCTGTTCGGGCCGTACCCCTCCGCAAGCGCGGTGCACGAAAGCGCTCAACCAGCTGCACAAGCTGTTCCGGCTGCGCAGCTGCAAGGACAGCTTCTTCGCCAACCGCTCGCGGCCCTGCCTCGAATACCAGATCGGCCGCTGCTCCGCGCCATGCACCGGCCTGATCGGTCGCGGATGCCTACGCGCGCGATGTCGAGTCGGCCGTCATGGTGCTCGAGGGGCGGGCGAAGGACGTGACTGTCCGGCTCGGTGCGGACATGGAGCGGGCGGCGGAGCGGCTCGACTTCGAGCGCGCGGCCATGCTGCGCGACCAGCTCGCTGCGCTGACGGACATCCAGTCGCGCCAGGTCGTGACCCGCGCGCGCGCGGGCGCCGACACCGACGTGATCGCGGTGGCGGAGGAGGGCGGCGAATTCTGCGTCGCGCTGATGTTCGTGCGCGGCGGGCAGGTGCTCGGCACCTCGACGTTTCACCCGCGCGCACCGATCAGCGAAGCGCCGGAGGTCCTGGCGGCCTTCGTCGCGCAGCACTACCTCGAGCGCGACCCGCCGCCGCGGATCTACCTGTCGCACGCGATCGAGGACGCCGAAATGCTCGAGGCGTCGCTGTCGCGAGCGCGCGGGCCGCAAGGTCCGCATCCGGCGCGCGCGGCAAGGCTATCCGCAGCGCTGGGTCGAGCTCGCGCCGCCAGAACGCGGCCAATGCCCTGCGCATGCGCGAGGCGTCCGCGGCGGGCCTCGCCGAGCAGTTCGCGGAACTCGGCGCGATTCCTCGGTCTCTCCGCGCCGATCGGGCGGATCGAGTGCTTCGACGTGAGCCACACGCAGGGCGAGGCGACGAACGCCTCCTGCGTCGTGTTCGGCCCCGACGGCCCGATGAAGGCCGAGTACCGTCGCTACAACATCGAGGGCGTGGCGCGCGGCGACGACTACGGCGCACTGCGCCAGGCGCTCGCAGCGGCGCTACCGGCGGCGCAAGCAGGAAGGCGCGCCGCTGCCGGACGTGCTGCTGATCGACGGCGGCGCATCCCAGCTCGCGGAGGCAGTGGACGTGCTCGCCGGCCTCGCGATCGAGATCCCCGCGGTCGCCGGCGTCGCGAAAGGCGCCGACCGGCGCGCCGGACAGGAGCGCATTTTCTTGGCGGGCCGCAGGGGCGCCTCTATACTGCCGCCGGACTCGAAGGCCCTGCACCTGATCCAGCGGGCGCGCGACGAAGCGCACCGGTTCGCGATCAGCGGTCATCGCAGGAAACGCGCGCGATCGCGCCAGACCTCGATGCTGGAAGCGATCGGCGGCCTCGGGACCGGCGCGCCGGCGCGCGCTGCTGCGGCATTTCGGCGGACTGCAGGGCGTGCTGCGCGCCGGGGTCGAAGACCTCGCGCGCGCGCCCGGCATCGGGCCGGCGCTGGCGCAGGCGATCTACGAGCATCTGCACCCGGGAGCGGAATGAGCAGTCCGTACACGATTCCGAACCTGCTGACCGGCCTCCGGATCGCGCCTGATCCCGGTCATCGTCGTGCTCTTCTACCTGCCGTATCACTGGTCCGACATGGCGAGCGGGCTGCTGTTCGCCCTGGTCGGGATCACGGACGCCTTCGACGGCTACCTGGCGCGCAAGCTCGGCCAGGTGTCGCCGCTCGGCGCATTCCTCGATCCGGTCGCCGACAAGCTGATCGTCGCGACGGCGCTGGTGCTCATCGTCAGCAAGGACCCGGCCTGGTACGTGACGCTGACGGCGGCGGTGATCATCGGCCGCGAGATCGCGATCTCCGCGCTGCGCGAATGGATGGCCCAGATCGGCGCGCACCACAAGATGCAGGTCTCCGGCATCGCGAAGTTCAAGACGATCGTGCAGATCGTCGGCCTGTCGATGATGCTGTTCCGCGAGGACCTGCTGGGCCTGCCGATCTACGAGATCGGGCTCGCGCTGACGGTCGTGGCAGCCGTCCTGACCCTGTGGTCGATGATCGCCTACCTGGTCGCGGCAGGGCCGGAATTGCGGGGCGACCGCGGAACTTGACAGGTCCGGGTGCCTTCCTAAAATGTCGCGTTCGGTGACGCGCACCTGCGGGAATAGCTCAGTTGGTAGAGCGCAACCTTGCCAAGGTTGAGGTCGCGAGTTCGAGCCTCGTTTCCCGCTCCAGATTCCACACGAAACCCCGGGATGCCATTCCGGGGTTTCGTGTTTAATGCCCCCGAAGGCTAGGTGGCAGAGTGGTCATGCAGCGGCCTGCAAAGCCGTGTACGCCGGTTCGATTCCGACCCTAGCCTCCAATTCCGGGACGATGCCCCGGTGGCGGAACGGTAGACGCTACGGACTTAAAATCCGTTGGCCGCAAGGCCATGCTGGTTCGATTCCAGCCCGGGGCACCACTGCATCCCTGATTCGCGGCGAAAGGGTATTCTCTGCCTGTGTTGAAGCAGGGCATGCACCGGATCGCCAGTCCCGTGTGGGCCCCATTGGGGACGGCCTTGCTGTTCGCGCTCGCGGGTGGCGCGGGGTGGGCTGACGACAAGGTGCAGGCCGACGACGCTGATTTCTCCCGCACGCTGAAAGCGACGGACTCGGTGCGCCAGCCGATGAACCTGTTGTTGACGCAGGCAGAGCTGTCGGCGGTGGTCCGCAACTACGAAGCCAGGACCGGACAGGATTTCACGGCACTGATCTCCGACGAGGAAGTGCTCGTGACGGCACCCGGCGTACAGGCGCCCATGCGCGACGTGAGCCAGGACGTCGGCATGGGGATTTTTGCCCCCTTCTGGGCGATCGCGAATCCCCGCGAGGCCTGGCGCATATTCGTCCCGATTCCGCCCAAGGGCCAGCCGAGCGACTCGCGACCAGCGCCGGATCCGCGGTGAAGGGCGGATGTCACTGCGGGGCGATCCGCTACGAATTGCAGGGTCGCGCCGAACTGGAGCGCGCTTTGCCACTGCAATGACTGTCGCCGCCACTCCGGTGCGCCGGTCGTGGGCTGGAGCGCTTTTCCGGAGAATGCGCTGAGGCTGCTGCAGGGACAAGCCGAAGGTCTACGAGTCGTCAGAGCACGGTCGCCGGCATTTCTGTGCGGACTGCGGGACCGGGCTGTTCTATTACAACGCGGTCAACCTGCCGGGCATTGCCGACGTGCAGATCGCGACGCTCGACGACCCGAATGCGCTCGCGCCGATGATCCAGGTGCAGGCCGCGGAGCGGATCGGCTGGATGGAACGCGCGCACGAACTGCCCGCGTTCCCGCGCTATCCCGTCGCGGGCTTGAGCGCCACTCAGAGCGGGTAGATGCCGATCGGCTCGACGAGCTGCCAGCCCTGGCCCTGGTCGACGTACTCGGCGCGCGCTTCGAATTTCTGCGGCGCGCCGGCCTTGGTGGGCCCCTGCCAGCTCCAGGAAACGTCGCCGACTGAAGGTGACCACCCCCTCGAACTCGACCACGGCCGACTTCATCTTGTCGCCGAGCGGCTGGGTCGAAACCGATTTCTGGCGGAACTCGACCAGCGTCGCCGTGCCCGCGATGTTCGGATTCGCATTGATCTTCGCGAGCACAAAGGGACCCATGTCGCCCGTATCGGGTGCATCGGCTCCCGCGGTTGCAGTCGGGATGCTGCGGTCGCTGGGGGCGTCGCCGCCAAGCGTCGTCGCCGTTGCTCGCCGCCGGGTGTTCGCCCCCGCAGCCGGCTACCAGCGTCAGCGATGGCGGCAACGAGTGCCACGCGCAAGTGCGGCGTCAGGGCGGTCGATGGAGGATCGCATCCGTCCAGTATACGAGCGGCGGGTCCTGTGACCGCCGCGGGGGACCGCCCGAGGCGACTCTGGTATAGTCCGCGCGACCTGAGAGGCCGGTGAATATTCTCATTGCAACCGCATAATTTTTCAGGACTTTCTGTAAGCGGAATCGAGTTCTGGCGCGGCGACCGGCGGGTTCTCGCGGGCGTCTCGCTCGAGGTCGGTGCGACCGAGTGCCTGCACCTGCTCGGACCCAATGGCTCGGGCAAGACGACACTCCTGCGCGTGATCACGGGCCTGTTGTCGCCAGAGCAGGGCCAGGTCACGTGGGGCGGTCGGGATACGCGCTCCGATCGCGACGCCTGGCGGGCAAGCTTCAGCTATCTCGGCCACAGCGACGGGCTCAAGCCCGAACTCACGGCACGCGAGAACCTGGCCTTCGAAACCGGCCTTCGCCGCCCGCTGCAGGAGGGCGAGGTCGACGCCGCACTCGAACGGGTGGGACTGGCAGCCGCGCGCGAACTTCCGGCCGGCATCCTCTCCGCAGGCCAGCGTCGCCGGCTCGCCATGGCGCGCGTGATGCTGGCCGCAGCGCCCCTGTGGATGCTGGACGAGCCCTACACGAACCTCGACGCGGGCGGGTCCATGCTCGTCGCCGGCGTCATCGGCAGCCACCTCGCGGCAGGCGGTGCGGCCATCATCGCGGCGCACCAGGCACTCGCGATTCCCGGGCACACGCCGCGGCGGTTCGAGCTCACCTGATGGTACGCACCGGCATCACCCGTGCCGCCTGGCTCGCCTATCGGCGCGACCTCCTGCTGGCCTTCCGGCACTGGGGCCAGGTCGTGCAGCCGCTGGTCTTCTTCGCGATCGTCGCGACACTCTTCCCGCTGGCACTCGGCCCGCAACTCGCTGAACTGCGCGAGATCGCCGGCGGGACGCTGTGGGTTGCAGCGCTGCTCGCGTCGCTGCTCGGCGTCGAACTGCTGTTCCGCGCCGACCACGCCGACGGCACGCTCGAGCAGTTGCTCCTGTCCGGGCAGCCACTCGCCGTGCTCGTGCTTGCCAAGGGCGCTGCGCACTGGACGGTCTGCGGACTGCCGCTCGTGCTGCTCGCCCCGCTGGTCGGAGCCGGACTTGGCACGCCGCCCGCCGCGAACTGCACGGTCATGCTTTCACTCGCACTCGGCACGGGCATCCTCAGCGCGCTCGGGGCCATCGGCTCGGCGCTCACGCTGGGATTGCGCAGGGGCAGCCTGCTGCTCGGGCTGCTCGTGCTGCCGCTCGCCATGCCGTCGCTCATTTTCGGCGCGCGGGCGATCGACCTGGCGATCCACGGCGACAGCGCCCGCGGGCCGTTGCTGCTGCTTTCTGCGATGCTTGTACTTTCCGTGACGCTGGCGCCGCCCGCGGTCGCGGCAGCCTTGAGGATCAGCGCCGAGTGACCCGATGAACTGGACCTGGTTTCACAAGCTTGCATCGCCGCCGCACGCCTATCGCATCGCGGCGCGCCTCCTGCCCTGGTTCGCCTGGCCGGCGGGCGCATTGATCGCCGTCGGCCTCTACGGCGGGCTCGTACTGGCGCCCGGCTGACTACCAGCAGGGCGATGCCTTCCGCATCGTCTACGTGCATGCGCCCAGTGCCTGGCTGTCGATGTTCGTGTACGCGACGATGGCCATCGCCGCGGCGGTCGGACTCGTCTGGCGGATGAAGCTCGCCCATGCGGTGGCCGCCGCGTCGGCGCCGGTCGGCGCCTCGTTCACCTTCCTCGCACTCGCGACGGGCGCCATCTGGGGCAAGCCGATGTGGGGAACCTGGTGGGTGTGGGACGCGCGCCTCACGTCGGAACTGATACTCCTGTTTCTCTACGCCGGGGTCATGGCCCTGCGCGCGTCGATCGACGATCGTGACCGCGCCGACCGGGCCGCAGCCGTGCTCGCGCTCGTTGGCGTCGTGAACCTTCCGATCATCCACTACTCGGTGTACTGGTGGAACACGCTGCACCAGCCCGCAACGCTCACCAAGATCGGCAAGCCGTCGATGGCGGGGACATGCTCTGGCCCCTGCTGCTGATGCTGCTCGGCTTCACGCTGTACTACGGTGCAGTCCTGCTGGTTCGCCTGCGGGCCGAGATCCTGAGGCGGGAGCGGGACGCCACCTGGCTGACGACGGAGCTCGCACGATGATCGAAATCCTCGACATGGGCCGTTACGGCGCCTACGTCTGGCCGTGCTTCGCGCTGACCGCGATCGTGCTCGGCTGGAACATCGTCGCGGCGCGGCGGCTGCACGCCGCCGCCCGGCAGCACGCCTTGCGACGCGCCGCCGCGAAGGCCGCATCGTGACGCCGCGCCGCAAACGGCTGCTCGCGGTGCTTGCGATCGTCGCGGGTGTCGGCGTGGCGGCCGCGCTCGCGACGCTCGCGTTCCGCGACAACCTGCTCTACTTCTACAACCCCACCCAGATCCTGGCGGGCGACGCGCCGAGCGGCCGTCAGTTCCGCATCGGCGGGATGGTCACCGAGGGCAGCGTGCAGCGTACGCCGGGCACGCTCGAGATCCGCTTCGTCGTCACCGACTACCGCAACTCGATCCCGGTCCGTTACGAGGGCCTTCTCCCGGACCTCTTCCGGGAAGGGCAGGGCGTGGTCGCGCACGGTCGCACTGGGGACATCGGGTGAGTTCGTGGCGGACGAGGTACTGGCCAAGCACGACGAGAACTACATGCCCCCGGAAGTCGCCGAGTCTCTGCACACACCGACGCCGCGCGGGTGTCCGAATGATCCCCGAACTCGGGCATTTCGCACTGATCCTCGCGCTGCTGCTGTCGATCGCCCAAGCCGTGTTCGGCCTCGGCGGCGCGGCGCGCGGAAATGCCGCCTGGCTGGCTGCCGGCGAGCTCAGCGGTGGTTGGGCAGTTCGTGTTTGTCACGCTCGCGTTCGGGGCGCTCACATGGGCGTTCGTCCAGCGCGATTTCTCGGTGCTCTACGTCGCCACCAACTCGAACTCCGAGCTGCCGATCTTCTTCCGCGTCGCCGCCGTCTGGGGCGCGCACGAGGGCTCGCTGTTGCTGTGGTCGCTGTGCCTCGCGGGCTGGACCCTGGCCGTCGCCGCTGCCAGCCGGTCGCTGGACGCGCCGTTTCGCGGCCGGGTGCTCGGCATCCTCGGCATCGTCAGCATCGGATTCCAGCTCTTCATGCTGGCGACATCGAATCCGTTCGAGCGTCTCGTCCCCGCGGCCGCCCGAGGGACTCGACCTGAATCCGCTGCTGCAGGACTTCGCGCTCGCGATTCATCCGCCGATCCTGTACCTCGGCTACGTCGGCTTCTCGGTCGCCTTCGCCTTCGCCTGCGCGACATTGATCGAGGGCCGGCTGGACGCGGCCTGGGCCCGCTGGACCCGGCCCTGGACGCTCGCGGCCTGGTCGTTCCTGACGATCGGCATCGCGCTCGGCAGCTGGTGGGCCTACTACGAGCTCGGCTGGGGCGGCTGGTGGTTCTGGGACCCGGTCGAGAACGCGTCCTTCATGCCCTGGCTCGCGGGCACGGCGCTGATCCATTGCCTCGCCGTCACCGAGAAGCGGGGGCTTTTCAAGAGCTGGACGCTGCTGCTCGCGGTGGCCGCGTTTTCCTTGTCGCTGCTCGGCACCTTCCTCGTGCGCTCCGGCGTGCTGATCTCGGTGCACGCCTTTGCGACCGATCCGGAGCGCGGGGCCTTCATCCTCGCCTTCCTGGCCGTCGTCGTCGGCGGCGCGCTGCTGCTCTATGCCTGGCGCGCGCCACGACTCGCGTCTTCGGCCGCGTTCGAAGCCGACCTCCCGCGAGAGCTTCCTGCTGCTCAACAACGCCTTGCTGGTCGCCGCACTCAGCCTGATCCTGCTCGGCACGCTGTATCCGCTGTTCATGGATGCGCTCGAGCTCGGCAAGGTCACCGTCGGCGCGCCCTGGTTCAACCTCATGTTCCTGGTGCCGATGTTGCCGCTCGTCGCGCTGCTCGGCGTCGGCATGCATGCCGCCTGGAAGCGGGGGTTGCTCGGCTCGATGAAGGCGCAGGCTCCTGGACGGCGGCCGCCTGCGCGGTCGCCGGAGCAGTCCTGATCGGCGCGGCGGCTTATGCCGACCTGCGGCCGATGACGACGCTCGGGTTCGCGCTCGCGCTCTGGGTGATGCTGTCGTCGCTGCTGATCCCGCTCGCGCGCCTGCGCGCGCGCCAGGCCCTGCCGGCGGCCGTGATCGGCATGGTGATCGCGCACTTCGGAGTCGGCCTGACCACGCTCGGCATCACCGGCGTGCAGTCATTCAAGATCGAGAAGGATTTCGCGCTCGCGGTCGGGGAGGCCGCCAGCATCGGCGGCTACGACTTCCGCTTCGCCGCCCTGCGCGACGTGCGAAGGCTCGAATTTCACGGGCGTCGAGGCGGACATCGTCGTCTCGCGAGACGGCGAAGCAGGTCACGGTACTGCATCCGCAGAAGCGCCTGTACAACTCGCGGCGGCAATCCGATGACGGAAGCGGGTATCGAGGTCGGCCCGGCGCGGGACCTCTTCGCCGCCCTCGGCGATGATCTCGGCCAGGGTCGGTGGAGCGTCCGGCTGCAGTACAAGCCGCTCATTCGCTACATCTGGCTCGGCGCAATCCTCATCGCGCTCGGCGGTGTGGTCGCCGCGTTCGACCGACGCTACCGCGTGCGCGTGCGCGCGCACGCCGTCGAGTCGGTGGCGACGGTTACGCCATGAAGCTGCCCCTGCGATTCCTCGTGCCCGCGCTGGCTTTCGCCGTCCTCGTCGGCTTTTTCGTCGTCGGGCTGAAGCGCGACCCAGGGGAGATTCCGTCACCGCTGATCGGCAAACCGGCGCCGGCGATTCGCCCTGGAATCACTGGGCGACCCGGCCTGGATCGTGGGATCGGCGGACTTTGCCGGCCGCCCCTGGCTCCTGAATGTCTGGGCGACCTGGTGCGGCGGTTGCCGCCAGGAGCATGACGCGCTCCTGGCGATCGCCGGGCAGAAGCGCGTGCCGATCATGGGGCTCAACTGGCGTGACGACCGCGCGCTCGCCTTGCGCTGGCTGGCTGAACTCGGCAACCCCTATGTCTCGGTCGCCTATGATCCGGAAGGGCAGGACGGCCATCGACTGGGGCGTGTACGGCGCACCCGAGACCTTTCTCATCGACGGTTCCGGCCGCGTCGTGAAGAAGCACATCGGTCCGATCACCCTGGCTGTCTGGGAGCGCGAGTTCCTGCCGTTGCTCGGAACGGCGAAGGTCGTGCCGTGATGCGCGCTTGGCACTCCTTGCCTTCCTGGCACTGTCGCCGCTGGCGAGCGCGGTCGATTCCGGCCAGCGCTTCGAGGATCCCGCAGAACAGTCGCGCTACGAGCGCGTGATTCGTGACCTGCGCTGCCTCGTCTGCCGCAGTGAAAGCATTGCCGATTCCAATGCGCCACTCGCCGCAGACCTGCGTCGCGAAGTCGAGACGCTCATGCGTGCAGGCCGAAGCGACGAGGAGATATACGCCTTCATGACGGAGCGCTATGGCGATTTCATCCTGCTCCAGCCGCCGGTCGCGCCACGCACCTGGCTCCTGTGGGCGGCGCCCGTCCTGTTCCTGGCCGGCGGCCTCGCAGTGGTGCTGGTTGTCGTGCGGCGCCGCGCACGGGTCGCAAGCGCGAATCCGGCCACGCTCGACGAGGAGCCGGACCGACCGTGACCACATTCGCGCTGATCGCCGCGCTGATGCTCCTGGCGGCCATCGGGCTGCTCGCCTGGCCGCTGGCCGGCCGACGCCGCGTCGGCACCCCGACGCCGCGCGCCCCTGTCGCGGCCGCTGCGATCGGGATTCTCCTGCCGGTCGCCGCCGTCCTCGTCTATGTCCAGGCCAGCAACTGGGACTGGGACGCGCCGCCGCCGTCGCCCGCGATCACGGCGCCGGACCTGCAGCGCATGGTGGACCAGATCCAGGAGAAGCTGGCGCGCGAGCCCGAGGACCCGGAAGGCTGGAAGCTGCTCGGCCGTTCCGCGACGGTGCTGGGCAACTACGTACTCGCGCGCGACGCCTTCCAAGAGGCTTACACGCGAACCGGCGGCCGCGATGCCGATGCGATCGTCGGCTACGCGGAGTCGCTCGTGCTGGTCGATGAGCAGGCGATCGACGGCCAGGCCGCCGAACTCTTCGAGCAGGCGCTCGCGATCGCACCGGACAATCCGCGCGCGCTCTGGTACGGCGGAATCACCGCCTACCGGCGCGGCGATTTCGCGCTGGCCGGGCAAAGGTGGGTCGAACTGCAGAATCACGACCTGCCGCCGGACCTGCGGCAGGTCCTCGCGGAGCGCCTGGCCGCCCTCGAGCAATCCCAGGGACTGCCCGCGGCGCCGACGGAGCAGTCATCCGCCGCAGCGGCCATCGAGCTCTCGATTGCGCTCGATCCTGCGCAGGCCGCGCGCGTGCCGCCGAATGCGACCCTCTTCGTCATTGCGCGCCGCGGCGCGGGCGGCCCCCCGCTCGCGGTGCAGCGACGCCCGGTCGGCGCCTGGCCGGTGTCCATCCGCCTGAGCGATGCCGACGCCATGCTGCCTGGAACCACGCTCGCAGGCGGCGGCCCGCTCACGCTCATTGCGCGGATTTCCGCGAGCGGACAGCCCATCGCCGCAAGCGGCGACCTGTTCGGCGAGGTCGGTTATGATTTCGCCTCGGCCCAACCGGCAAGCATCACGATAGACCGGATCGTTCCGTAAATCAGCGGCCGGAGGAACGCCATGGCGCCGGCCGACGTCAGCTACCGCTTCGAACACCTGCCATCGGCCTTCCGGTATTTTCCGCGCGCCGTGTTCGGGCGGCGCCACGCGCTCGTTCCGGAAGGGGCCGCCGTGCCGCGCCTGGAAGGCAGGGTCGAGCGAGTGCGCGCGAGCCGCCGGCACCTTGAGCGCTATCGCAGGATCTGCGGCTTCAGCGACGACGGTTGCCTGCCCGTCACCTATCCACACGTGCTCGCGATGCCGCTGCAGTTCGCGATCCTGACGCATCCGCGCTTCGTCGTGCGCATCATGGGACTCATCCACGTGGCGAACGAGATCCGCCAGGCGAGGCCGCTGCCCGCGGAACGCGTCTATACGCTTCAAAGCTGGATCGAGGGGCACCGCGAAGCGGATCGTGGGCACGAGTTCGACGTGTTCACGTCGGTAGAGGACGGGGAGGGCACCGCCTGGATCGAGAAATCGACGCTGCTTGCGCGCCGTGACCGGTGGCGGGAAATCGGCGGCCCGCAGCGCACGCCAGACGTTGCGCTACGAGAAGCCCGGCGAGGGCGATGCAACGGTGGCCGCCGACATCGACGTGCCCCGCGCGGTCGGGCGCCGCTACGGCTGGCTGTCAGGCGACCTCAACCCGATCCATCTCGCCGATCGCGGGGCAAGGCTGTTCGGTTTCGATCGCGCCGTCGCCCACGGCATGTGGTCGATGGCGCGCACGCTTGCCGCGCTCGGCGGGGACGCGCTCGCGCCGCCCGTGGACGTGCGCCTCGAGTTCAAGTTCCCGCTCTTCATGCCGTCCGTCGCACGGCTCGAGCACTGGCAGCGCGAGGACCGACGGGTGTTCGTGCTGAAGGACAAGGACAGCGACCGTCCTCACCTCGCGGGCTCGACGCAGCGCGGCTGATTCGATGTCATTCGCGCTGATCCGGAAGGTACTCCGTGCGCAGGCCGGCGAGGAAGCGGCAGTCGCGCTCGCCTTCGGCTACTTCTTCATGCTGATGTGCGCGTATTACCTGCTGCGCCCGCTGCGCGACGCGATGGCGATCGAAGCGGGCCTCGAGAACCTTCCCTGGCTCTACGTCGGCACGCTCGCGGCGACGCTGGTGCTCTCGCCGGGCTTCGGGGCGTTGGTGGCCCGCGTGCGCAAGGCACTGCTGCTGCCGCTCACCTATGCCTTTTTCGCGTCGAACCTCCTCGTTTTCTACCTGCTCTTCAAGCTCGTGCCGGATGCGCAGGTGGCTTGCGGTCGCGTTCTTCATCTGGGTATCGACGTTCAACATGTTCGTCGTCTCGGTGTTCTGGAGCTTCATGGTCGACGTGTTCCGGGACGAGGAGGCGAAGCGCCTGTTCGGCCCGATCGCGGCCGGCGGCGGTACGGGCGCGATCGTCGGGCCGCTGCTGATGCAGTACCTCACGCCGCGCATCGGCGTCGACGCGGTCGTCGGGATCGTCGATGCTGTTCCTGCTCGGCACGCTGCCCTGCATCCGCGGACTCGCCCGCTGGGCCGAGGCCCGGCATGGGCGCTTCGTGCTGCCGCCGGACGACCCGGACGCGCGCATCGGCGGGCGCGTGCTGTCGGGCCTGCTGCTGGTCGCGCGTTCGCCCTACCTGATCGGCATCACGGCCGTGATCCTGATCGGGTCGACCGCAGCGGCATTCATGTACAACGAGTTCCTGCGCTTCGTCGAGGCGAGCTACCCGGACCTCGCGAGCCGCGGGCAGTTCCTGGGCCGCATCGAGTTCGCGGTCAGCCTGACTTCCTGGATGTTCCAGGCCTTCGTCGTGGGCTGGCTGATCCGGCGCTTCGAGCTGCGCGGCGCGCTCGTCACCATTCCGGTCCTCGCGCTCGGATCCTTTCTCGTGCTCGCCGCGGCGCCCGTGCTGCTGGTGCTCGCCGCGGGGCAGGTGCTGCGTCGGGCAGGGGAGTACGGCATCGCGAAGCCGAGCCGCGAAGTGCTGTTCACCGTCGTGGACGCCGAGACGAAGTACAAGGCCAAGAACTTCATCGATACGGTCCTGCAGCGGGCCAGCGACCTGGTCGGCGTGTGGCTCTTCGCGCTGTTCCATGCCGCAGGCGTCGGGCTGGTCGGGCATGCGTGGATATGCGCGGCCATGATGATTCCGGCCATCGCCGTCTCGCTCGGGCTCGGCCGCGCATTCGAGCGCCGCCGTTCCGGCACTTCGGGGGTCGCCGCTGGTCCAATCCCGCGCACATGACGGGAGAAGCCCATGATCGAGCCGGTACCGGCCTCGCCGACGCTGACGCGCCGCAACGTCCTCGGATTCCTGGCCGCACTCGCGGCTCCGCACCTCGCCATGGGGGCTGCTAGCCCGATCGAGCGGGCGATCCCGCGGACCGGCGAGAAGCTGCCGGTGCTCGGTCTCGGCACCTGGCAAGTGCTCGATGTGGCATCGCGCGGCGCCGACTACGACGCTGCATTGGCCACCATGCGGAGTTTTCTCTCCGCGGGCGGTCGCGTGATCGACAGCTCGCCGATGTACGGGCGCTCGGAAGAGCGGGTCGGGGACATCCTGGCGGACCTCAAGCCGGGGACGCCGCCGTTCCTGGCGACCAAGATCTGGACGACCGGGCGCGATGCCGGCATCCAGCAGCTCGCAGACTCGCATCGCTTCCTGCGGTCAAGGGCAATCGATCTCGTCCAGGTCCACAACCTGCAGGACCTCGGCACGCATCTCGCGACACTCCGGGCCGCGCGGGATGCCGGCACGGTGCGGTACGTCGGCGTCACGCATTACGTCGCCAGCGCGCACGCCGAACTCGAGCGGGTGATCAGGCGCGAGAAACCTGACTTCCTGCAGGTGAACTACTCGCTCGCGGAACCGGATGCCGGCGCTGCGCCTGCTGCCTTCGGCGCACGACCTGGGCGTCGCCGTGCTCGTCAATCGCCCCCTCACGAAGGGCGCGATGATCGACCGGGCCGCCGGCCATGACTTGCCGCCGGTCGCGGCCGAGCTCGGCTGCCGCAGCGCCGCGCAGCTCTTCATCAAGTGGGTGCTCGGCGATCCCGCAGTCACGGTGGTGCTGGCAGCGACGCGCAATCCGCGCCATGCCGCGGAAAACCTCGAGGCCGCATCCGGCCGTGTGCCCGATGCCGGGCAGCGCAAGGCGATCGCGGACTGGTTCGCCCGGCTCTGAGGCTAGGGTGCTCTCCCTAGCGGGGACGGGGATACTTCCGGGTCAGGAAACCCATCCCCCAGGAGTCCGCCATGATCGACAACGTCAACCAGTTTCTGGGCACGGTCGCCGAGACCGAGCTCGCCAAGACCGCCCGCCGTTCGGCCCGCACGATCTGGAACGCGCACCGCGCGGCGTTCGAGACGACCCGCGTCGAGGCGGGCAAGGTCATTGGCCTCGCAATCGACGAAGGCCAGAAGTTCGCCGTCCGCGTGAAGGCCGCGAAGGTCCCGGCTGCGCGCAAGACCGTCGCCCGCAAGACGACGCGCCGCAGCACGCGCCGCGCCGCCTGAGCCGTCCCTTGCCGCTGGTGTACGATGGCGCAGGCCGTCGTACACCAGCTGCATGTCCAATCGCCAGAAGTCCGAACCCGGCCGGCGCACGCGCCAGCGCATCCTCGACACCACGCTCGCGCTCTACAACGAGCACGGCGAGCCGCAGGTATCCACGTCGCTGATCGCGGCCGAGCTCGGCATCAGCGCCGGCAACCTGCACTACCATTTCCGTCGCAAGGACGAGTTGTCCGCGGCCCTGCTGGATTGCTTCGTCGCTGACTTCGACGCGCTGCTGCCGCCAGCGGGCTGGCGCGCAGACCATGTCGAGGACGCCTGGCTCCTGCTTCACCTGCTGCTCGAAACGCTGTGGCGTTACCGATTCCTGTTTCGCGACCTGTCCGGAATCATGGCGCGCGACCGGCGTGCAGGGCAGCGCCTCGCCAGCGTTTTCGAACGTGCCGTCGGCGTTTCGCGCGGAATCTGCCTCGGCCTGGTGGAGCAGGGGATCATGACGGCTACCGGGACCGAGATCGACGCCCTGTCCGGGAACATCGCCGTCGTGTCGCTCTACTGGCTCTCGTTCGAATCCGCGAGGCACCCGAAGGCCAGTTTCGAGCGCAAGGGGATGGCGCGCGGCGCCTACCAGGTGCTGATGCTGGTCGCGCCGTTTCTCCAGCCTGAGAGCCGGTTCCACCTCGAGCAGCTCGCGAAAGAGTATCTTTCCCGCGCGTAGGGAGGAATCCATGAGAACAATTGCCGCTGCCGGGATCACGATTGCGCTCGTTCTCCAGTGCTTTCCCGCGGCGGCCGCGCCCCCGGCCAGCGCCTTTGCGGCGTTGCCCGAAATGTCGATGGTTCGCCTGTCGCCGAACGGTCAGCGCGTGGCCTGGGCCAACGATCCCGGCGGCGTGCCGCTGGTCGTGGTATTCGACCTCGCGACCGGCAAGGACCTCAAGCGCCTGCAGCCGAGCAACTCGCGCGTGCGCGACCTCGACTGGGCCGACGACCGTACGCTGATCATCAGCGTCAGCCGTTCGCTGACCAGCGCGGGTACGACGGTCCGCGAAGAGACCTACGAATTCGAGCGCTACCTAGCGCTCGACGTCGAGGACCCGTCGGGCCAGGCCCGGTCGCTGCTCATGGAGCATCCGGAACGCGAGCTCGTCACGGCCGCGAGTCTCGAACGGCTGCACCCCGCCAAGGCCGGCACGGTCATCATGTCGACATTGCAGTTCGCCGAAACCGCGTTCCGTTCGGAGATGGGGTCGCGCATTTCGGGCGGGCGCAAGGACTCCGGCTGGCAGCTGTCGTTGTTCGAAGTCGAGCTCGCGACGGGCAAGGGACGCATGATCGAGTCCGGCACCGTGAACACGGAGGACTGGATACTCGACCCCTCAGGCCGCCCGGTCGCGCGCACGGAGTGGGATCCGGAATCCCGGCGCTTTTCGATCCTCGCCAGGCAAGGCGAAAGCTGGCGCTCGATCTTCTCCGAGCCGATCGACTACGAGTTCGACGTCATCGGGCTCGGCGCCGACGGCCAGTCGCTCCTCGTGCGCAGCCCGCGCGGCAGCGACCGCTTCAAGATCTGGACCATCCCGCTCGCGGGCGGCGAGCTTTCGCTCCTTTACGAGCATCCCGAATTCGACGTGACATCCGTGCGCTTCGACCGTTTCACCAGCCTGCCGGCCGTCTACTGGACCGGCGGCCCGGAGCCCGACGCCGTGTGGGTCGACCCGAAGCTGGCCGCCATCCAGAAGGCGGTCTCCAAGGCGTTCCCCGGCAAGAGCACGGCTCATCTTCGACCGGTCTGCCGACTACAAGCGGATCATCGCCGAGGTCGAAGCGCCGACCAGCCCGCCCGTCTACTACCTCATCGATTTCGCCAAGGGTTCCGCAGACATCATCGGCGAGGCCTATCCGACGCTCGCCGAAGTCCCGCTCGGCGCGATCGAGTCCACGAGCTACAAGGCTCCGGACGGCTTCCAGATCCCCGCGTACCTCACCTTGCCGCCGGGTCTCGAACCGAGCTCGTTGCCGCTGGTCGTGTTTCCGCACGGCGGGCCGTATGCACGCGACACGGCCGACTTCGACTGGTGGGCGCAGTTCCTGGCGACGCGCGGTTACGTCGTGCTGCAGCCGCAGTTCAGGGGTTCCTGGGGCTTTGGTGCGGACCTGTACAGGGCCGGCCACAAGCAATGGGGTCGTGGCATGCAGGATGACATCGCCGCCGGCGTGCGCGACCTGGTGGAGAAGGGCATCGCCGACCCGAAGCGCGTGTGCATCGTGGGTGCGAGCTATGGCGGCTACGCGGCGCTCGCCGGCGCCGCTTTCACCCCGGATCTCTACGCGTGCGCGGTCAGCGTGAACGGAATCGCGGATATCCCGCAGCTGGCGGGATTCATACGCGAGCGCGGCGGGGACGACTCCCAGGCCTATCGCAGCTTTCGGGACCTGATCGGCAATCCGAGCGACCAGGACCTCATCGCGTTTTCCCCCAGCCAGTCGATCGAAACGATCCGGGCACCCATCCTGCTGATCCACGCCGCCAACGACACCGTCGTGCCGCCGAGCCAGTCCAGGAACTTCGCTGAACTCCTGAAGCGCAAGGGCAAGCACTACCAGCTCATAGAGCTGCCCGGGGAAGACCACTGGCTATCGACCGGCGCCTCGCGATTGACTGTCCTGCAGGCCCTCGATGACTTCCTTGCCGAGCATCTCCGCTGACGGGCGATCGCCAGTCGCGGGGAGCAGGGCTCGAGAACAGAGCGGAGGCTGAAACGGCGGCAATTCCCCTAGAATGGATATTTGCTATTTACCATAATATACATTATGCGAACTCATATCCGCATGAGCCCATCCAGGCATTCAGGTGTTCGGGTCGACTAGATCACTGCCCTGCGGGTGCCCGCCCGTGAAGTATCGCGATCAGTTCCTCGAGCGACGGCGCCGTCTCGTACTGCAGTCCATCGGTACGCGGCTGGTCGCAGTCGAGCTTTGATCCGAGGAACAGCTGCGCAGCGATCTCGAGCGTTCCCTCATCGTCGAGCGCGCCGGCCGGAACCCAGATGTAACCCGTGTCGCGCAAGGGATTCGGCACCACCGACCCGCAGCGCTGGCAGAAATGCGAACGGAAGCCCGTCGAGCGTTGCCACTTGCCGATGGCGTCCTCGCCAGCGAGCCAGCGGAACTTGTCCGTCGCGACGATGAGCCCGGTGTTCGACACCGAGCCGCCCTGCTTGCGGCACAGCGAGCAATGGCATTGATAGAGCTTCGGGAAAGGCCCGGCGACCTCGAAGCGGACGCGCCCGCAGAGGCAGCTGCCGCCCAATGCCGCGAACGCCGGACATCAGAAAGACAGACCCGCGGGCCACCACAGCAGGACGCCGATACCCACCACCAGCACCGCGCCGAATGCCGGCAGGACGAAGCGCAGGAGCCCGCGGCCGCCGATGACCGCGACCATCCCGGCCTTGAAGACGAGATTCGAGAGCGACGCGACCAGGATCACGCGCCAGGCCGTGCCCGGCTCGAGCCGGCCCTGGGCCACGAGCTTCGAAGACGACAGCGTGATCGCGTCGACGTCGGTGAGCCCCGCGATCAACGCGACCGGATAGAGCGCCTGGACGCCGAATTCCGTCTTCACCGCCGCGACGATGAAGGAGACGAGCGCATAGACGGCCGCGAACGTACCGCGAGGCGCAGGTCCGCCGGGTTCCCCTGCTCCGCCATCGGCGCATGGTGATCGCGGGTCCGGAAGTACAGGATCGCCGCGATGACGGCACTCGCCAGGAGCATGACGACCAGCGGCGGCAACATGGCGCCGACCTGCCCCCTCGCGACGACGGAGACCTCGGTGATGACGCGGGCGTAGACGATCGCCGAGGCGATCATGATCACGAGCGCCGCAAGCCCGGCGCCTGCGGGCGCCGAGGCTGCACGACGCGCGAAGCTGGCAGTCGTCGCAGTGCTCGAAACGAGGCCGCCGATCACGCCGCCCAGCACGGCGCCTTCCCGCGCGCCGAACAGCTTGTAGGCCACGTAGCCAACCAGGCCGATGCCCACGATCAGCACGACCATGAGCCAGGTGTGGAAGGGATTCAGGGTGTCGTAGGGCCCGAACGTGCGGTCCGGCAGCACCGGCAGCACGACGAGCGTGATCAGCGCGAATTGCATGATGGCGGCGATATCCCGCTCGCCAATGCGGTTCGCAAAGGCATGCAGCGGGTCTTTCAGATGCAGCAGGACTGCGATCGCGCCGCCGAGCGCCACTGCGACTGCGGGCTCGCCGACGACCAGGTAGGCGCCGATGCCGTAGAGCAGCAACGCCGCGACTTCGGAAGTCTGGCCGGAATCGTGCCTGCCAGCGCGCGCGAGCATGAAGTTGCTGATGACGAGCAGGGCCGAGAGCGCAATCAGTCCCGCCGCGACGATCCAGCCGCCGTAGTCGACGGCGAGCCAGCCGCTGAGTGTCCCGAAAGCCGCGATCAGCGGATAAGTCCGGATCCCGCCGATCGTGGAATCGGCACGCTCGCGCTGCAGGCCGATCAGGAGGCCCAGGAGCAGCGAGATCGCCATCTGCCCGAACAGCTTTGGCTCCATAATGGCTGCCAGCCTAGCGCAAAGAGCGGCTCATGCGCCTGACGCCCACCGCCGGCCTGTACGCAATCGTCTTCGCCGTGCTCGCGGCGCAGCTATTCCTGCCCGTTGAACTCCTGGAGTACCGGCGCGCGCTGGCGGCGCAGGAACCCTGGCGCCTGTTCACCGGCCACTTCGTCCACCTGTCGCTGCTGCACGCGCTGCTGAACTGCGTCGCGCTACTCCTGCTCGACCGCCTGTTTGCGGACCGCCTGAGGCCACGGGAACTGTTCGCGATCCTGGGCCTCGCCCCGATCCTGGTTTCCCTGGTCTTCTGGCTGGTCCTTCCGGAACTGCAGTGGTACCGGGGACTTTCCGGCGTCCTGCATGCCGTCTATTTCGCGGGCTGCGTGACCTGGATCGCCTCAAGTACCGGCCGCGCGCGCTGGCTGCCGGTCGCCGCACTCATCGGCGGTACCCTGAAAGTCCTGGTCGAGCAGCCCTGGGATGCAAGTTTCCCGGTGCACGAAGTGCTACGTATCGCCGTGGTGCCGCAGTCGCACCTGATCGGCGCGATCGTGGGTACGGCGGCGGGCCTGTTGCTGCGCCAGCGCCGCAAGCAGCCAGAACCCGAGCAGCAGCAGGAGCTCGGACGCTAGCGCGCCGCCGCCTCCCCCTCCGCCGCCCGGCGGCGGCGGTACGACCACGCTGTCATTGGCCTGAATCTCGATGTCGAACTCCGCGGCTCCCTCGATCGTCGCGCCGCCGGCCGCATTCGCGAGCGTCACGCGAAACGACTCGGCTGTCTCCTCGGCCGTGTCATTCGTCACGGCAATCGTGATCGAGCGATCGCTCATGTCGCCCGCGGCCCACTCGAGCGTCCCGGAAGCGGGCGTGTAGTCGCTGCCAGCGACTCGCCGAGAGGTCGCTCGTCGCGTAATCGACGCTCACCGCACCCGCCAGGCCGCGATTGCGCCGCACGGTCAACACCACGGTGCCCGCGGTCTTCCGGGACTGAACTGGAAGTGCCGAAGTAGCCGATCCGACCCGGGCTCTGCGCGTACGCCGAAGCACCGTCGCGCAGGACGAACAGCCCGTTGCTGATGTCGCTGACCACGACCGTTCCTGACGGGAGGAACGGATAGACGCCCCAGGCGCCGTCGGTTCCCGCGCTGTTGGACGGCGGGAGCCAGGAACGAATCGAAGCTCGCGACTTCCCTCAGTTCAAGCGGGTCGCTGGCGTCGAACACGACGAGTCCCCGGCGATAGTGCGATACGTACAGGAAGCCGTCCTTCACGTAGCCGTTGTGGTCGGTGGTCGTGTCGGGACCCTGGTAACTGGCGACGATGAAGGGATTGCGCAGGTCATCGACATTCATCGTGTAGATCTGCGTGCGGATGCCCCCGAAGATCTCCTCGGTCTCGTCGTGCACGAAGATGTGCCGCTGGTCGGCCGTCGGCCAGCCGGAATGCGTGTAGCTC
The DNA here is from genome assembly GCA_963823415.1 of uncultured Gammaproteobacteria bacterium. Taxonomy (GTDB): domain Bacteria; phylum Pseudomonadota; class Gammaproteobacteria; order Steroidobacterales; family Steroidobacteraceae; genus SCUD01. Next base: position 165,378 of record CAWGLJ010000008.1, read on the forward strand.
ACGTCGGAATACGTCGTCGATGACAGGCGGACCGGCGCCGTCTTGTCGGTGACATCCCAGAGGTCGACCGAATTCTCGTTGAAGTCGACGTAGACCTCGCAGGGGTCGTGGCCGATGCCGCACTGCGACGTGCGCGCGTCGGTGATCAGCAGGCTGGTGGCATCGTGCACGTATTCCGTGCCGGGCGGCGCGGTCGCGACCAGCTGCGGCAGCGCGGGATTCGCGAGGCTGTAGGCGCGCCAGGCGCCGCCCGCCACGTCGCTGCCGGCCAGGTACAGGAAGGCCTCGGCGCCCGGCAAGGCCATGTTCGTCGCGTAGTCGATGTTCGAGATGTAGGGCGTGTGCTGCGAGCCCGTGTCGGAAAGGGTCGCTGCCAGCGTCGCGTTCGCCGGCAGCCCGCCCAGGTCGATGACCTGCAGGCCGGAGACCGGCGCCTCGGTCGTGACGTAGGCGTACGCCCGGTAGCTATTGCTGCCGGCTTCGAAGAACTGATAGATCTTCACCTCGCGCCAGGACGAGCTGTTGCCGGGGATCGTGACGATCTCGCGCGGATTCTCCGGATCCGTGACCTCGACGACGGCGGTGCCATCGCTCAGCCCCACGACCGCGTATTCGCGATCGTCGTTCAGGTCCACGAACCCCCAGACGTTCGCCGCCGACGTCGGCCGGCTCGAGAACTGGTTCAGCGCGATCTGCGCGAGGAAGTCGACGTTGCGGCACGGAAACTGGCCGGCGGTCCCCTGGACGCAGGGATCGGCAGCCAGTGCGGTGGCCTGCAGCGCTTCCGCCGGGCTGTCGTCCACGATGCCGAGCCGCGCCGATTCGAGGTCCGCGGACCACTTGAACCCGAGATGCATCAGCTGCAGGCGGTACCTCGGATCCACGCCGACCAGGATCGTCGGGTACACGTCGGGGTCGCGCGCCTCGAAGTGCCCGCCCGGCTCGTAGCCGCCCTGGGCATGGACCGTTCCGAACAGGAAACGCTCCGGATCGACGCCGGTGACGTCGTAGATGCCCTCCGCCACCTTGAGCGTGTTGCCCGGGCCCGCCTGCGCGAGCGCGTACTGGATGCTGAGGCAGGGATCGTGGTGCTCGAGGCAGTCGGTCGCGTTCGCCCCGTCGGGACCGACGAAGCGCGCGCCGCGCGTGTCGTCGTGGGACGAGACGGGCGCGATCAGCAGCACTACGCCCGCAACGGATGCAGCCGACACCGGTTCGCAGGTTCACGGCGCAACACCTTCCACCAGGAGCAGGCTGCCGCGTCGAGGCGCTTTGCCGGATCGCCACGGGCGACACGGTAGCCCTCGGAGTCGTACCAGGCCTTCGCCTGCTCGTAGCTCGGAAATTCGATCATGACCAGGCGGTTTGCCGCCGTATCGCCCTCGAGCTTCTCCGACCGCCCTCCCCGCGCAATGAACTTCCCGCCGAATGGTGCGATCGACCCGGGCGTCAGCTTGACGTAGTCCGCGTAGCGGACCGGGTCCCGGACGTCGATGTTGGCGATGACATAGGCTTTCATGGTGAGCTTCCAGGCCAGTTCGAAACATGATGCAGGGAAATCGCCTGCGCCGGATACGGCAGGGCGCGCGCCGCCGGCGCGTGCAGGCAGAACTCGGGGGTCGGCCCGAGCGTCATGCGCCTCCCCCAGAGCGCGCAGCCGCGGCGACGAGCGGCGCCATGGACGCCTCGAATGCCGCGTAACCCATGCCATCCGGTTTCGACAGCCAGTACGCGACCGCCGGCGATGACGCTGGTCCCCATCCGCAAGCCCATAGAGCCCGCCGTACCCTCGCCCGCCAGCGCGGCGATCCGGTCGTGCGGCTGCCGGCGCGCCTCGCTGATGGCGGCGTCGTTCAGTACATCGAGGTTCGCGGAACCGTCCAGCAGGTGCCAGTCCTCGTAGCCCGGCTTGCCCGCCCAGCCAGGGAATCGTCTCCAGCCTCGAAACACGGACACCGCGCAGGCCCGGGACGCCGGCCGCGCGCAGCACGTCGTGAAAACCGCCGTGGGCAGACTCATACGCCTGCGCCACGGCATTCGCGCGCGGCACGTGCCAGAAGGCGTAGGCCAGCAACTACATCAGGCCCTTCTGGCGCTTCTTCTCGCGCTTCAACGCGCGCTTTTCCGTGAGTGAGTGCTGCGGCTTCTTCTTGTCTTCACGCTTCTTGTCCATGCCCTTGCTCATCGACGCGATCTCCTTTGCACGAATGGGTGTTTCATTCTGCCACCGTACTCAGGGCAGGCGCAGCGATTGCCAGGCACGCAGTCGCCAGGCGCGCATCCTGCAGCCGTAGACGGCAAGGTAACGCGCCTGGAAAGTCGAGCGGCTTGTCCCCGGCCCGGGCCTTGATGTGCGCGACGCCGTGCACGAAGGCGGCATCGGCTCCCTGAAAGACGACTTGCCGTGCCGAAGGCTCGATGGCGAGATACTGCAGCTTCCGGCCTGACGATGGACGCGATCAGCTGTTCGCGGTCCTCGACGCACCCCGGTCGAATGCACGTACAGCGAGGTCATCGGCGAACCAGCGGCGCATGGCCTCCGGGTCCGCGGCGACCATCGCGGCGAAGCGTGCATCCTCGGCAGCGAGCACGGCGTCGAGGTCGGCCGCCGGAACCGGCATCCGGGCGAAATCCAGCGTGAAGCCCTTGTCCGCCCCGTCGCTGACGCGAACCTTCAGGCGGTCCTCTCCTTCCCGCACGTAGTCCAGCCGCTTCGGGAAATCGTGCGCTGGGTTGACGAACACGAAGCGCCCGTCAGCGCATTCGCTCAAGCGGAAGGCGACCGGCAATTCGTTGTGCGTGACCTTGGAGAGGTAGTAGACACCGTCCGCCATCTCGACGAGGCGCAGGACCTCGCCGCTCGTCTTCGCCGGATCCGCCTTGGACGTCTCGACTCCCCTCGCCCTCCCAGGTCTGCGGCCCGCGGGCGGTCCAGGACTCGCGGAACGTGGACTTGGCACCGTCGGCGACCCACTCGCCGAGCAGCCAATCGAGCGAGGCGAGCGTGCGGCATTCGTTGGCTGCAGCCGGCAGCGCGGACAGGACCAGGATTGCAGCCAGCGGACACATCGAAGTTTTACGCATGACTTACTCGTGGGTGCGCGGATCGCGGGCACGCGCGGAAAGGAAATCGTACAGCGCCCGCACTTCGTCGTCCTGGAATTGCGAGAACCGCACCCGCGCGATCTCCGACATCATGGGCAGCTCGCGCCCGCCGACGGCGATGCCATCCCGCATGAGTCGCGCGAAGTCCTCCGGCCGCATACGAGCCCACCACGACGAGGTCCGGCGTCGAGCCGTCGTCGGTCCCCTCGAAGTTCCATGCCGTGGCACTCGGTGCAGACGGTCACGGCCAGATAGCGACCCTGGCCCGATTCGCCCGACAAGCTCGGCCTCCGCCACCCAGGGAGCGTCGCGCGCGATCTCCGTGGCGTATGCGAAGTGCGGATTCCTCAGGAGCTCGAGTCGCGCGAGCGGCCCGAAGCGGATGACCGTCTCGGGTCCGCTGCCGACCGGAAGCGAACGCAGGAAGGCAATGATGCGGCCGAGGTCCGCATCCGTCAGGTGATAGAACATCGTGCGACGGCATGCCGAAGGTGCTGCGACCGTTCTTGCGCACGCCGCGCCGGATGACCCGCGCGAGCTCGGCATCGGAGTGGTGGCCGCGACCCGGGTGAGATCCGGCGCCACCATGCCGCCGTAGTACCAGGGGCCGTCGAAGAAATCGCCCGCCGGAAACGCCCTTGCCGTGACAGCCGTCATTGCAGCCGCGGATCGTCGCGAGGCGCCGTCCCTCCGCGATCGACTCCGCATCCGCGGGCACGACGACGGGCACGAGCGCGACGTCGTAGGTCCTGCGCAGCAGGTACTCGCTCGCGGCGTACAGGACGACGACCGCGAGGACCGCAAGGATCACGACACCCGCCGACACGCGCGCGACAAGCCGCGGCAGCGCGTTGCATCGTGGGAGTCTTCGCCATGCCCTCGGCTCCTGTGCGGCAGCCCCATGTATCATAGCCGCATGACCGAGACTTCCCCGGGCCGCCGCCTGCGCGACGCCGTCGAAGCCGAGCGGCCACTGCAGGTCGCCGGCACCGTCAATGCCTACAGCGCGCTGCTCGCGGAGCGCGCCGGTTTCCGCGCACTCTATCTCTCGGGCGCCGGCGTCGCGAACGCCTCGTTCGGCCTGCCGGACCTCGGCATCACCAGCCTCAACGACGTCTGCGAAGACGCGCGCCGCATCTGCGGCGCCACCGGACTGCCGTTGCTCGTCGACGCGGACACCGGTTTCGGCGCGGCCTTCTCGATCGCCCGCACGACGCGCGAACTGATCCGCGCCGGCGCCGCCGGCATGCACCTCGAGGACCAGGTGCAGGCCAAGCGCTGCGGCCATCGGCCCGGCAAGGAGCTCGTCGCGGCCGCCGAAATGGCGACCGGATCCGCGCGGCGGTCGATGCGCGCAGCGACGCCGGTTTCGTGGTCATGGCGCGCACGGATGCGCACGCCGTCGAGGGACAGCGTGCCGCGATCGACCGGGCCGCCGCCTACGTCGACGCCGGCGCCGACATGATCTTCGCGGAGGCGCTGACGACGCTCGAGGAGTACCGCGAGTTCACGCGCGCGCTGCCGGTGCCGGTGCTCGCCAACATCACCGAGTTCGGCAAGACGCCGCTGTTCACGACCGCCGAGCTCGGCCAGGCGGGCGTGCGGCTGGTGCTCTATCCGCTCTCGGCCTTTCGCGCCATGAGCCGCGCCGCCGAGCAGGTCTACGCCGCCATCCGCAAGGACGGGACGCAGCGCGCCGCGATCGACCGCATGCAGACCCGCGAGGAACTGTACGAGGTGCTCGGCTACCACGACTACGAACGCAAGCTCGACGAGCTGTTCAGCCGCGGCCAGGGGCGCAAGTCATGAGCGAAGCGGAGACCTCCGCGGGCGGGTTCAAGCCCAAGAAATCCGTCGCCCTCTCCGGCGTCGCCGCCGGCAACACCGCGATCTGCACCGTCGGCCGCAGCGGCAACGACCTGCAGTATCGCGGCTACGACATCCTCGACATCGCGGAATCCTGCGAGTTCGAGGAGATCGCCTACCTCCTGATCCACGAAAAGCTGCCGAATCCCGCGGAGCTCGCCGCCTACAAGCGCCGGATGAAGGGCCTGCGCGGCCTCGCCCGCGCCTGCGGCACGTGCTCGAGCAGCTCCCGGCCACCGCACACCCGATGGACGTGCTGCGCACGGGCGTCTCGGCGCTCGGCTGCGAATCGCCCGAGGATCCGCGCATGCGCCGGCAGGCGCGCGCGACGTCGCGGATCGGCTGGTGGCCTGCGCGGGCTCGATGCTCTGCTACTGGCATCACTTCGCGCATGGCGGCCGGCGCATCGAGGTCGAGACGGACGACGACACGACCGGCGGGCATTTCCTGCACATGCTGCACGGCAAGCCCGCCTCGGCGAGCTGGGTGCGCGCCATGCACACCTCGCTGATCCTGTACGCCGAGCACGAGTTCAACGCATCGACCTTCACCGCCCGCGTGATCGCCGGCACCGGTTCGGACATGTACTCCTGCGATCACCGGCGCGATCGGCGCGCTGCGCGGACCGAAGCACGGCGGCGCCAACGAGGTGGCGCTCGAGATCCAGCAGCGCTACGCGGACGCCGGACGAAGCCGAGGCGGACATTCGCCGCGCGCGTCGCGGCGAAGGAAGTGATCATCGGCTTCGGGCACCCCGTCTACACCGTGGCCGACCCGCGCAACGAGGTCATCAAGCGGGTGGCCGAACAGGCTGGCTCGGCGGAGTCCGGCGATTTCCGCCTGTATCGCATCGCGGAGCGCATCGAGGCCGTCATGTGGGACGCGAAGCGCATGTTCCCGAACCTCGACTGGTTCAGCGCCGTCGCCTACAACCGCATGGGCGTGCCGACTGCGATGTTCACGCCGCTGTTCGTGATCTCGCGCACCACCGGCTGGGCGGCGCACGTCATCGAGCAGCGCGCCGACGGCAAGATCATCCGCCCCAGCGCCAACTACATCGGGCCGGAGCCACGCAAGGTTCCGCCTGCCGACCAGCGGTAAACGGGAATGAGCCACCACGACATCCGCTCGGCCGAGCGGCCGGCGCCCGATCGCGTGCTCGTCGACATCGCCGACTACGCACGCGACGGCAGGATCGCGAGCGACGTCGCCTACGAGACCGCGCGCTACTGCCTGATGGACACGCTCGCCTGCGGCTTCCAGGCGCTCTCGTTCCCGGCCTGCACGCGCATGCTCGGGCCGGTCGTGCCCGGCGCGACGATGGCCGGCGGCGCGCGCGTGCCCGGCACGAGCTACGAACTCGATCCCGGTGCAGGCCGCCTTCAACATCGGCGCGATGATCCGCTGGCTCGACTTCAACGACACCTGGCTCGCCGCGGAGTGGGGCCACCCGTCGGACAATCTCGGCGGCATCCTCGCGGTCGCCGACTGTCAGGCGCGCAAGGCCGCCGCCGAGGGCCGCACGCCGCCACGCGTGCGCGACCTGCTGACCGCGATGATCAAGGCGCACGAGATCCAGGGCGTGCTCGCGCTCGAGAACAGCTTCAACCGCGTCGGCCTCGACCACGTGCTGCTGGTGCGCGTCGCGACGACGGCGGTCGTCACCGCCATGCTCGGCGGCAGCGACGAGCAGGTCGTCAACGCGGTGTCGAATGCCTGGATCGACGGCGGCGCGCTGCGCACCTACCGCCATGCGCCGAACACCGGCTCGCGCAAGAGCTGGGCGGCGGGCGATGCGACCAGCCGCGGCGTGCGGCATGCGCTCATCGCGCTGCGCCGGCGAGATGGGCTATCCGTCGGCGCTCACGGCGCCGAAATGGGGTTTCTACGACGTGCTGTTCCGCGGCAATCCCTTCGTCTACAAGCAGGGCTTCGGCAGCTACGTCATGGAGAACGTGCTGTTCAAGATCAGCTATCCCGGCCGAGTTCCACGCGCAGACGGCGGTCGAGTGCGCGATGCGCCTGCACCCGCAGGTCGTGGACCGCCTCGACGCGATCGAGCGCATCGTGATCGAGACCCAGGAACCGGGCGTGCGCATCATCGACAAGACCGGCCCGCTCGCGAATCCCGCCGACCGCGACCACTGCATCCAGTACATGGTCGCGGTCCCGCTGATCTACGGGCGCCTCACGGCCGCGGACTACGAGGACGCGGTCGCGCACGACCCGCGCATCGACGCGCTGCGCGCGAGCATGGAGGTGCGCGAGAACCCGCAGTTCACCGCGGACTACTACGACGCCGGACAAGCGCTTCATCGGCAACGCGGTCCAGGTCTTCTTCACGGACGGCACGCGCACGGAGCGCGTGCACGTCGACTCGCCCATCGGCCACCGGCGCCGGCGGGCGGAAGGCTACCCGGTGCTGGTCGAGAAATTCCGCGGCTCGCTGCCGTCCGGTCTTCCCGGCGAAGCAGTGCGCGACGGATCGAGGCGCTGTTTGCGGACCCGGCGCGGCTCGATGCGATGCCGGTCGACGACTTCGTCGCGCATCTCGTGCGCAACTGAAGCGGCCGCCGCTGAGCCTCAGTCCCCGAAGATCGTGAGCTGGCTGGCGTCCGCCTGGCGTCCCCGGCGGCCGGTCCGGCCGCCCGCTCCCTTGCGGCCCCGCCTGGCGGGCGGCGTCCCGGCCAGGCCCGGCGATGTAGACGGCCAGGGCCTTCGAGCGCCGGCCGGCGCAGCGAATAGAGGATGAACCGGCCCGTCCGGACGGGCCTCCAGCACCCCGGTCCGGCTCAACTCCTTGAGGTGGAACGACAAGGTCGAGGCCGGGCAGCGGATGGCCCGGGCAATGTCCCCCGCCGCGACCCCTTCGGGGCCCGCGTCGGCGACCCGGTCGAGGATCTGCAGCCGCGTAGGCTGGGCCAAGGCGGCCAGGATCGACACCTGCCGCTGGGCTTGGGTCTCGGCCATGGGCCCGCCCTGGGCGATGACTCGGAACAGTAGAACCGAATTTCTTGACATAGCGCAAGAATCCGCTCCCCGCAGCCCTTCCCCGCCCTAGAAATCGCGCTATATTCGCGTCGTATCGATTTGATGTTACGGGGAACTTCGAATCGATACGCGGTGTTCTTGATCCAGGGTTCGATGACGTTTCGATTGAACTAGAAATCAAACAGCGATCTGTCAGGGAGCCGAGGAACACCGTGAGCGAAGCCGCCTGGGAGAGTCTGCACAAGGCCACGCTCGAGCTGGCCAAGCCTTCGGCGCTCAAGCAGCGCCTCACCGACGCGTTCACGCGCCACCTGCATCGACCTGCCGACGCAGGAGATGCCGGGCGAACTGCGCCAGGATTTCGAGGCCCTGCGCCAGTCGATGACGCGCATCCGGCCACACCAGGGCGAGTGCCCGGTGGCCGCCACCGTGCGCAAGATGTCGATCGGCGAAGCGGACGCCTGCGCCGCGCGCATCGTCGCACTGCTCGACACCCTGCATCGCACCAGCCTCGCCGCGGGCCCGCGCCCGAACGGCCAGGCTCAGGCGCGTTCAGCCGGCGACACCGGCGTCGTCGCGCGTCCCGACGCTCATCAGCGTCAATCGAGCTTGAATTCGATCACGTCCCAGCGCGTCGTATCTTCGTGACGCGCCTGGCGGCGGATCGCATCCACCATCTCCCGCCCGTTCCACGGCACGACCTCGTCCGCCATCTCGCGCAGTTTCGCCGGCACCGGCTCGGTCGTGCCGAACGGCTCGAGCACCACCAGCGGCTTGTCGCAGGACTGGGCGTAGAGGCACTGGTACTCGATCGCGCCGGGATCGCGCAGGTACAGCGTCGGACAGGATGACGACGACTTCGGCGTCCGTCATCTGGCGCCGCAGGTCCTCGCGGATCGCTTCCTTTTCCTTGCTGCGCGGCGGCTTGTCCGGCGTCGCGAGGTTCTTGTAGTAGAAGTTCGGCTGGCTCTCGAGGTACTCGAAGACGCGGAAGTAGGAGTCGTCAGGCGCGTACAGGTGCGTGACGAAAAGCCGGATCGGATCGCTCTCCTGCGCCAAGTTCGCCGTCCTCCTTGCAGTGCAGCGCCTAGAATACGCCTTTGGGCCGGCCCCGGGAAACGGCGCTCCTGATGCGATTGCTGGTTTACAACATCCGCTACGCGACCGGCACGGGCCCCGCGTTCCACCTGCCGGTGCCCGGAGCGGGCTACCTGCGCAGCAGCCGCCAGATCCTCGAGCGGATCACGGACTTCATCGCCGAGCGCGATCCCGACATCGTCGGCCTGATCGAGGTGGACACGGGCTCGATCCGCAGCGGGATGATCAACCAGGCGGAGTTCATCGCCAGCCACCTGTCGCACTTCTCGACCTACCAGTGCAAGTACGGCGAGGACTCGCTCAACCAGTTCATGCCGATCGTGCGCAAGCAGGCCAACGCCTTCCTGGCCGCGCCGCGCGTGCACGGCGAGCGCTTCCATTACTTCGAGACCGGCATCAAGAAGCTGATCATCGAGCTCGAGCTCGAGAACGTCGCCGTGTTCCTCGTGCACCTGTCGCTCAAGTTCCGGCACCGGCACTACCAGCTCCGCCACCTGCACCAGCTGGTCCGCAAGCAGACGCAAGCCCGTGATCGTCGCCGGCGACTTCAACACGTTCTGGGGCGAGCACGAGATCTACCTGTTCATGCAGGCCGCGGGACTGCGCAGCGCCAACGTCGCCGGGCCTGCCGTCCTACCCGAGCCGCTGGCCGCGCAAGGAACTGGACTTCATCCTCTACGGCGACGGCATCATCCCGAGGGGCTTCGACATCCCGACGGTGCCGCTCTCGGATCACCTGCCGCTCGTGTTCGACTTCGAGATCGACCCGGATACTGCGCGCGCCGCCGCACCGGGCCGCCGCCTCCGCGTGAACCCGCTCGCGGGCGCATAATCGGGCATCGCCCGGCCACAGGTGTCGAAGGATGACGAATCCCCCGCAGCACTGGCGCCTCGAGACCGACGCCGACCGCATCGCCATGGCTGACCTTCGACCTCGCGGGCAGCGGCACCAACACGCTCGGCAGCGCAGCCGATGCGCGAGCTCGACGCCCTCCTCGGCGAAGTCGAGGCCGCGCAGCCGCTGGCACTCGTGATCCGCTCCGGCAAGGACAGGCGGATTCGTCGCCGGCGCCGACATCACGGAGTTCACCGGACTGACGGACCTCGAAGCAGGCCTACCGCCTCGTGCGCACGGGCCAGCAGGTCTTCGACCGCATCGAGGCACTGCCGATGCCCACGGTCGCCGCGATCCACGGGTTCGCGCTGGGCGGCGGGCTCGAGCTCGCGCTCGCCTGCGACTACCGGGTCGCCGCCGACGACGGCAAGCTCAACCTCGGCCTGCCGGAAGTCATGCTCGGCGTACACCCGGGCTTCGGCGGGACCGTGCGCGCGCCGCAACTCATCGGCGCGGCCGCGGCGCTCGACCTGATGTTGACCGGCAAGTCCCTGCGCGGCGACGCGGCGCTCAAGGTCGGCCTCATCGACCGGCTGGTGCCGCGCGAACAACTGGCCGCCGCCGCGCGGGAGATCGCATTGCAGGCGCCGCCGCGCCATCGTCCGCCGTTCGCGCAGCGGGCGTTGTCCTGGCCGCTCGTGCGCGGATTCGTCGCGGCGCAGGCGCGCAAGCAGGTCGCGCGTCGCGCGCGGCCCGAGCACTACCCGGCGCCTTACGCCATCCTCGACCTGTTCGCGCGCCACGGGGCGGGCGGCGCGGCGGCGTTTGAAGCCGAGGCGCGCTCGATCGCGGGCCTGTTCCTGTCCGAACAATCCCGGAACCTCGTGCGCGTGTTCTTCCTGCAGAACCGCATGAAGGCGATGGGCGGCAAGTCGGCGCGCAAGGTCGCCCACGTCCACGTCGTGGGCGCGGGGGTCATGGGCGGCGACATCGCCGCCTGGTGCGCTTCGCGCGGCCTCACGGTCACGCTGCAGGACCGCGAGATGAAGTACGTGGAACCTGCGCTCGCCCGGGCGCGCGAGTTCTTCGCCAAGCGCGCCCGCGACCCGAAGAAGGCCGCCGAGATGGCGGCCCGGCTCGCACCGGACGTGGAGGCGGCCGGCGTACCGCGCGCAGACATCGTCATCGAGGCGATCTTCGAGAATGCCGATGCAAAGCGCGAGCTGTACGCGAAGCTCGAGCCGCGCATGAAGCCGGAGGCGATCCTCGCGACCAATACGTCGAGCATCGTCCTCGAGGAGCTCGCGCGCGGGCTTGCCGATCCCGGGCGGCTGGTCGGGCTGCATTTCTTCAATCCGGTCGCGAAGATGATGCTGGTCGAGATCATCCGCTCCGCCCAGACGCGCGACGCCGTGGTGGAGGATGCGCTTGCCTTCACGCGCCGCCTGGACAAGCTGCCCCTGCCCTGTCGCAGTTCGCCTGGATTCGTCGTCAACCGCGTGCTGATGCCCTACATGACCGAAGCCATGCTGGCCGCGGACGAAGGCGTGCCGCTCGCTTTGATCGACCGCGCCGCCGTCGAGTTCGGCATGCCGATGGGGCCGATCGAACTCGCCGACACCGTGGGCCTCGACGTCGCATCGCATGTCGGCCGGATCCTGGCCGAGGCATTCGGGTTGCCGGTGCCGCGCGGCACCGCGGAACTGATCGCCGCGGGCCACGTCGGCCGAAAATCAGGGCGCGGTTACTACGCCTGGCAGGATGGCAAACCGGTCAAGCCTGCGGCGGAAGGCCGCGCCCCGGAGGACCTCACCGACCGGCTCGTGCTGCAGTACCTCAACGAGGCCGTCGCATGCCTGCGCGAGAATGTCGTCGAGGACGCGGACCTGCTCGACGCGGGCATGATCTTCGGCACCGGGTTCGCGCCATTCCGCGGCGGGCCGCTGCACTATGCGCGCGCGCGCGGCGTACCGGCGATCGTCGCTCGCCTCGAGGAACTCTCGGCCAGGCACGGTCCGCGCTTCAGGCCCGACGCCGGCTGGAGCACGTTCGGGGAACGCCGGTAAGGCTATGATAGGATTCGCGCGCGATGGGGCCGGTACCTCCGGCGGATGCGCATTGAGATGACGCAAGAGAAGCCGGTAGAACTCGAAGTACTGCGCAGTTTCAGTCCGCTCGACGGCCTGAAGCGCGAGAACCTGCACGCGCTCGCCCGCAAGACGCGGCTTCAGGACCTCGATTCCGGCCGCGTCCTGTTCAAGGAAGGCGAATCGGACAAGCGCACGATCTACCTGGTCGGCGGCGAACTCGAACTGCGCGTCGGCGACCGCACCGTTTCCATGCTGCGCGCCGGCACGCCGGAAGCTCGCATCGCGGTGGCCCCGGGCCAGCCGCGGCGCTTCACGGCCCGCGCCCTGTCGGACATCACGTACGTCGCGATCGATTCCGACCTGCTCGACGTCATGATCACCTGGGACCAGACGGGTTCCTACGAGGTCAGCGAGATCTCCGGCGGCGCCGGGACCGACGCCGACGACTGGATGACGGTGCTGCTCCAGACCAAGGCCTTTCACCGCATACCGCCCGCGAACCTGCAGGCGCTATTCATGCGCATGCAGCACGTCGCCTGCCGCGCCGGCGAGGTCGTCATCAAGCAGGGCGACGACGGCGACTATTTCTACGTCATCACCAAGGGCTCGGCGGTGGTGACGCGCGAGACGCCCATGAATCGCGACGGCCTGAAGCTGGCCGAGCTCGGCGTGGGCGAGTCCTTCGGCGAGGAAGCGCTGATCTCGGATGCGAAGCGCAATGCGACGATCACGATGCAGACGGATGGCGCGCTGGTGCGACTCGGCAAGGACGACTTCAAGGAGCTCCTGAACGAGCCCCTGCTGCACTGGGTGGACCTCGCCCACGCCCGCGAGCTCGTCGGCCGCGGCGCCAAGTGGCTCGACGTGCGGCTGCCCTCGGAGTTCGAGACCTTCCACCTGGACGACGCGCTGAACGTGCCGCTCTACTTCATCCGGCTCAAGGTCAAGACGCTCGACACCAAGACGCCGTACATCGCCGTCTGCGACACCGGCCGGCGCAGCTCGGCGGCCGCGTTCCTGCTGTCCGAACGGGGATTCGACGCCTACTGCCTGCAGAACGGGATGAGCGGCAACCAGCTGGGGCCGGAGTAGCGAAAGGGCGAAAAGGGGACAGTCACCTTTTCCGCCCGCCGTGCGTTCGGTAAGGAGTCGGCAAGAGGAAAAGGTGACTGTCCCCTTTCGCTCCTCCGATCCTCTACATCGTGTGCGTCGCCTTGTCCCCGCCGAGCGCGCCGGCGAGGTAGGACTCGATCTTCTTCTGCGTTGCGCCGCGGTCCTGTTCGCTGAACTGCACGCCGATGCCGGCGGTGCGCTTGCCCTGTGCGCCCTTGGGCGTCAGCCAGATGACGCGGCCCGCGACGGGTAGCTTTTCTTCCTCGCCCATCAGGTTGAGGAGCATGAAGACTTCGTCGCCGAGCCGGTAGCTGCTGTTGGTCGGGATGAAGAGCCCGCCGTTCTTCACGAATGGCATGTAGGCAAGGTAAAGCGCGCTCTTGTCCTTGATCGTCAGCGTCAGCAGGCCCGGCTTGGTGGATGGCGCGCGCATTTTCAACCCGTTGACTCCCTCGCCCGTCACGCTGGCCTGCCGACCAGGGCTGCCAGCGAGATTGCCAGCCCCTCGAACTGGAGCTGTAGATTCAGCGGACCGCCTGCCTGCCGCCGCACATCGCGCAGCTGGTCGAGGAGGCCGTAAGCCGCCCGTATCTTCGTTTCGATGCCGGGCTGCCGCAACCATGGTAAACGATTATTGTTAACCAGATCACTCCCTGCGGCTGCCTGCCGCAGGCACTGCGTCAGCCAGTTCTCGAGCCAGGCCAGCCGCGCTGCCGGCGAGTCTTTCGCGCAGACATCCGCAAAGGCGACGAAATCAAGCCGCCCGTCGACCGCCGCGGCGATCGCGCCCTGCATCTCGGCATCGAGCGCGCCGAGGCCGGCCGCTGCGTACTCGGCAGCAAGGAACGGCGCACCGCCGGCGAGTGCCAGCAGCGCCTGCGACTCTTCGCCTTTGCCCTGTCGCTTGAGCCAGTCGAGCGCATCGCGCTGATCGGGCAACGGAAGCCGTAGCCGCATGCAACGGCTCAACACGGTCCGCGGCATCCGGTCGATGCGGCCCGCCGCCAGGACGAGGTAGGTCTCCTTCGTGGGTTCCTCGAGAGTCTTCAGGAGAGCGTTGAAGGCCTTGGTGTTCATGGCTTCCGCCGGTGCGATGACCGCCACCTTGGCGCCGCCCCGGTAACTGCGCATCGCCAGCGCCTGCGACAACTGGCGCACCTGCTCGATGCTGATTTCCTTCTTGTCGGGCAGCACGCCGATCCAGCGAAAGTCCGGGTGATTTCCCGCGAGGAACAGCCGGCAGTCGGCGCATTGGCCGCAGGCGCCGGCGGCCGGCGCGCGGCACAGCAGGCGCGCTCCGAGCCAGGTTCCGATTTCCGGCTGGCCGGCGCCCGGGCTCCCGGTGAGCAGCAGGCCGTGTGGCAAGCGGCCCTGGTCCTGCAGCGCCGACAGCTTTTCGCGCAGCGGCGTTCGAGCCAGGAGCTGCCTGCCCGTTCGAGCAGCGGCCGCACCGGCGGCGCAAGCGCGAGGTCGACTGCAGGTTCGTTCGCGGCCATGACTAGCGCGAGCTCCACTGCGAGTGCGGCGTCCAGCAACGCGGCGACGCTGGCTGCGACATCGGCCTCCGGCCGCGTTGCATCGACGACGCGTACGCGCCCCGGCTCGCGCACCGCGATGTCGAGGTAAGCCGCACGCACGCGCTCGAAAAAGCCCGCATCCTCCGCTTCGATGCGATCCTGCCGGGCACCGCGCACGGCAAGCCGCGCATTCGCGACCGTGGCCGGCACGTCGAAGACGATCGTCAGGTCCGGCTCGAGGCCCGGATGCGCAATCCCGGCAAGCGCGCGGATCCAGTCCCGGTCCACGCCCCGGCCTGCGCCCTGGTAAGCCTCGGTCGCATCGGTGAAGCGGTCGCAGAGTACGCATCGCCCCGCTGCGAGCGCCGGGCGGATCACTTCCGCGACGTGGCTCGCGCGCGCCGCAAACATGACGAGCAATTCCGTCGTCGCATCGACCGGGCCATGACCCGGTTCGAGCACCAGCGCTCGCAGTTTTTCGGCGAGCGGCGTGCCGCCCGGTTCGCGGGTCACGAGCGGCTCGATGCCTCGCGCGCGCAGGTGAGCCGCGGCGCGCGCGATCTGGGTCGTCTTGCCGACGCCCTCCGCCCCCTCGAACGTGATGAATCGGCCGCGCACGACTTCAGCGTACCGGAACGCCCCGGCCGGCGCGCAGGTTGGCCAGGTGGCGCTTGACGTTGGCGTTGTGCTTCACCAGCGTCTCCGCGAAATAATGGCGCCCGTCGCCGAGGCCCGTGGCGACGAAATAGAGCGAGCGGGTCGTCGCCGGCCGCGTGGCCGCGTCGAGTGCCTGGCGCCCCACCAGCGCAATGGGCGTCGGCGGCAGGCCAGCGCGGGTATAGCTGTTGTACGGCGTGTCCGCGACCAGGTCGCGGCGCCGCAGGTTGCCGTCGAATCGCTCGCCGAGGCCGTAGATGACGGACGGATCCGTCTGCAGGCGCATGCCCTTGCGCAGGCGGTTGACGAATACGCCGGCAATCAGCGGGCGCTCGTCGGCTGCGGCCGTTTCCTTCTCGACCAGGGATGCGAGGATGAGCGCCTCATAGGCGCTGGACGAGCGGCAGGTCTGGAGCGCGTTTCACCCAGGCGTCCTGCAGCTCGCGCTCGAGCCGCTCATGCGCCTGCCGGAGCAGCGCGCGGTCACTGGTGCCGCGCGCAAACCGGTAGGTGTCCGGGAAGAACAGGCCCTCCGGGTGCTTGCGCTGGATTCCGAGCCGCTCCAGCACTTCCGCATCCGCCAGGTTCGCCAGCTCGACCTGGACCCGCGGGTGCGACTGGAGCAATGACAGGGCCTGGCGGAAGGTCCAGCCCTCCGGGACCGTGAGCGTGTGCAGGATCACGTCGCCGGCTGCGAACTGATCGAGCAGCGTTGCCGGCGTCGTGCCGGGCAGCAGGCGATATTCGCCGGCCTGGATGCGCGTTGCGAGACCTGCGCGGATGCCATGGCGCAGCCAGATGCGGGGGCGGTCCAGCAGGCCCGCCTTTTCCAGGTCGCGGGCGACGGAGCCGAGCGACGCCCCCGGGGGGACCTCGAAGGTGACGGGCGCGGTGAGCCCTGCGACCGGCGACTGCAGCCATTGGCGTTCGTAGTGACGCCAGCCGAGCCAGGCCGCGATCCCCGCCAGCGCGAGGACCGCGAATGCTCCCAGGAAGCGGCTCAGCCGCGCGCGAGCCACGCGTTGAACTCGCGTGCCGCCGGATCTTCGGCGAGCGGCCGGTCAGCGAGCACGCAGACCGGCCAGGCGCCGAGCAGCGCGCTGGTCAGCAGCAGCGCCGGGGCGGATTCCACGTCCGCGCGCGTGAGCGCGCGCACCTCGACAGGCGTGCCCTGCCCTGCCTGCCAGGCACAGAACGCGCGTCGCATGACGCCGGCGACACCGCATTCGTCCAGGCGCGGCGTGGTCCAGCTGCCCGTCGAGTTTCACGAACAGGTTTGCCTGCGTCGCCGAGATGACGCAGCCGCGGTCGTCGCACATGAGACCCTCGTCCATGGCGCCATCTTCCCATTCCGCCCGCGCCATGACCTGCTCGAGGCGGTTGAGGTGCTTGAGGCCCGCGAGCAGTGGATTGCGGCCCAGGTGCGTACGGCACCAGCCGACGCGGGCGGCGGCCGCCCTGGACGCAGGCTGGATCGGCCAGTCCCAGGCGGTGACGATGCGCCTCGGCAGCGCCTGCCGCGGCGGCCGATAGCCGCGCTCGCCGCTCCCCCGCGTCAGGATCAGCTTCACGACACAGCGCGGAGCCGTACTGGCTGCGGCAATTTCGTCGCGTAGCTGGCCGGTGTCCGGCGCCGGGAAGCCGAGGCGCCGCGCGCCTTCGCAGAGGCGTTCGAGATGCCATTCGAGCAAGTCGTGGGCGGCCGTCGAGAACCGCCATTGTCTCGAACAGGCCGTCGCCATAGTGCAGGCCGCGATCGAGCGGATCGATGCGCCCGCCTTCGCGCCCGTCGACGAAAACGCGCATCAAGCTTCGCTCCCGAGCGCACGCAGCAGTCCGCGCGCCTTGGCGCGGGTCTCGTCGAGTTCGCGGGCGGGCTCCGAGTCCGCGACGATGCCCGCGCCGGCACGGAACTCGATGTTTCCGTCCTGGACGGTCATGGTGCGGATCAGGATGTTGAGATCGAGGCTGCCATCGAGCGCCAGGTATCCCAGGGCGCCCGTGTATGCGCCACGGCCCTTGCCTTCGAGGTCTCCGATCAACTGCATGCAGCGCACCTTCGGGCAGCCGGTGATCGTGCCGCCGGGAAACAACGCGCGAATGACGTCGCCCGGCTCGACATCCGCGCGCAGATTCCCGCTCACGTTCGAGACGATATGGTGCACGTGCGCGTAGCTCTCGACGACCATGAATTCGTCCACCTGCACGGTCCCCGCCTCGCAGAGGCGGCCGAGGTCGTTGCGCTCCAGGTCGATGAGCATCACGTGCTCGGCCTGTTCCTTGGCACTGCCGGTCAGCTCGGCGATCGCGCCGGCATCCCGGTCGCCCAGCCGTGGCCGCGTGCCGGCAATCGGACGCGTGTCGATCTTTCGCCCGCGCACGCGCACCAGTCGTTCCGGGGAGCTGGACAGCAGGTGAAACCCGGGCATCCGCACCAGGGCCGCGAAAGCTCCGGGGTTGGCCTTCCGCAGGCGGCGGTAGAGGCCCGTGATGCTCGCTCCGGGCGGCATCGGGAGCTGCCAGCTGCGGGCCAGGTTCGCCTGGTAGACGTCGCCTGCCGCGATATGCGCCAGTGCCCTGCGACACGCCTCCAGGTAGAGCGCCGGATCGTCCTCCACGACGGCTGCATACCCCGGGTACGGTCCATCCTCGGGCAAGGGTTGGCAATCCGTGAATTCCCTGACCAGCCGCTCCACGTGCCGCTCCGCACCCGCCTCGCCGATCGCGAGACTCTGGCCGGTCGCATGGTCGTGGAGGATCGCCGCGGCGACGCGCACGGCGCTCGCAACGACTTCGAGCGGCGATTCGGGAATATCCAGGCTGGGTTCGACTTCGGCGGCAAGCTCATAGCCGAGGTAAAGGAACCAGCCGCCTGCGAACGGCCAGGGCGACGGCGGCGCCGGGCCACGCTCTTCGCGCCACCAGTCGTTCAGGCGCGCGCAAAAACCCTCGCCTGCGCCTGGGCCCGTGATCCGGCCGCGCCGGTCCAGTTGCAGGCGCTTCCCGGGAGCGGCGAGCAGCAGGCTGAAGCGGCCCAGGTCGCCGCCGGGGGCGGCACTGTCGAGGAAGGCAGGATAGAAATCCGGGTTCCGGCCATGCAGCGCCAGCATGCGGTCCGGGGCGTCGGGAACGCGCGGCAGCTCTTGCATGACGGGAGTCCGCGGCAGCATGCCGGCCGGTCTCGCGTCAGCGCAGCGCGCGGAAGATCAGCGTCCCGTTGGTGCCGCCGAACCCGAAGGAATTACTGACGGCGGTGTCGATCTTCATCGAGCGGGCCGTGTGCGGCACATAGTCGAGGTCGCAGCCCTCGCCGGGGTTGTCGAGATTGATGGTGGGCGGGGCCACCTGGTCCCGGATCGCGAGCACGCAGAAGATTCCCTCGACCACGCCGGCGGCGCCCAGCAGGTGCCCGGTCATGGACTTGGTGCCGCTGACCGCGAGCTTTGCCGCCTGCGGCCCGAATGCGTTCTTGATCGCCGTCGTCTCCGCGACATCCCCGAGCGGCGTCGAGGTCGCGTGGGCGTTCACGTGCTGCACTTCGTCGGCATTGATGCCGGCGTCGCGCAGGGCGTTCTCCATCGACAGCTTCGCCCCGGCACCGTCATCCGGCGGCGCGGTGATGTGGAAGGCATCGCCGCTCATTCCGAAGCCGATCAACTCCGCGTAGATGCGAGCACCGCGCTTCCTGGCGACTTCGTATTCCTCGAGGACCATGGCGCCTGCGCCGTCGCCCATCACGAAGCCGTCGCGGTCGCGATCCCAGGGCCGGCTCGCCCGGGTCGGCTCGTCGTTGCGCGTCGACAGCGCGCGAGCCTGGCTGAAGCCGCCGACCGCGGTCGGCGTCTGCGCCATCTCGGCGCCGCCCGCGATGACGACGTCCGCGTCGCCGTACTGGATCGTGCGCATGCCGATGCCGAGCGCATGGGTCGAGGTCGTGCAGGCCGAGATGACGGCGAGATTCGGGCCCGTGATGCCGTACATGATCGACAGGTGCCCCGAGATCATGTTGACGATCGAGGCCGGGATGTAGAAGGGCGAGATCTTCTTCGGCGTCTTCGTCTCGAGGTACTTGGCGTAGTTGTCCTCGATCGTCGCAAGTCCGCCGATGCCGGCGCCCATGATGAGCCCGATCCGTGCACGGTTCGCGTCGGTCACCTCGAGCCCGGCATCCGCAATGGCCTGCACGCCGGCCGCAACGCCGTATTGCATGAACAGGTCCATGCGGCGCGCTTCCTTGGCCGGCATGTACTTCGTCACGTCGAAGTCGGGGATGCTGCCCGCGATGGTGCACGGGAAGCCCGTCACGTCGAAGCGCGTGATCCTGCCGATGCCGCTCTTGCCCGCGAGCGCAGCCGACCAGCCGTCGGCAACCGTATTGCCGAGCGGCGACAGCATGCCGAGACCCGTGACGACGACGCGCCGCTTGCTCAAGGGGCAGACCTCAGGCTGGAGAGCGGCCACGACGCGCAGAGCCCCGGCCGCGGGGCCGGGGCTCGCGCGCAGATGGCATCAGGACTTGGACTGGTGCTGGACGATGTAATCGATCGCCTGCTGCACCGTGGTGATCTTTTCGGCATCCTCGTCAGGAATCTCGGTCTCGAATTCCTCTTCGAGCGCCATCACGAGCTCGACCGTGTCCAGTGAGTCGGCACCCAGATCGTCCACGAAGGACGCGTCGTTGGTGACTTCCTCGTCCTTCACGCCGAGCTGCTCGGCGACGATCTTCTTGACCCGTTCTTCGACTGTGCTCATCGGTTTGATGTCCCTCACCTTGTGATGCCCATGTCGGCGCGAGCCGGCTGGGGGCGGCCATTCTATGCCACGGACCCCCCACTGGCTACCAGATGCCTTTGTTACATGCTGTTTCTCATGGCTTTTTCAGGCCATGTGCATGCCGCCATTGACGTTCAGGGTCTCGCCCGTGATCCAGGCGGCGCCCGGGCCCGCCAGGAAACACACGGCCTCGGCGATGTCCGCAGGCAGCCCGAGCCTCCCGAGCGGGATTTGCGCCGCCAGGGCCGTACGCTGCGCCTCTGCCAGCGACTTGGTCATGTCCGTGTCGATGAATCCGGGAGCGACCACGTTGACCGTGATGCCGCGGGACGCCACTTCCCGCGCCAGCGAGCGGGTAAAGCCGCCGATGCCCGCCTTGGCGGCACAGTAGTTGGCCTGGCCCGGATTGCCGATGAGCCCGACGACCGAAGCGATGTTGATGATGCGGCCCTTGCGCGCCTTCATCATGCCCCGCAGCACGGCCTTGCTGAGCCGGAACACCGAGCCGAGATTGGTCGAGATGACGGCATCCCAGTCCTCCGGCTTCATCCGCAGCAGCAGCGTGTCGCGCGTGATGCCCGCGTTGTTGACGAGGATCGTCACGGCGCCCTCGCGCGCCTCGATCGCCGGCGATCGCGGCCTCGCAGGCCGGCCCATCGCCGACGTCCAGGGCGATTCCGCGCCCCGCGGCGCCGGCCCGGCCAGTGCCGCGTCTATCACGGCGACTCCGGCCGCGCCGGTCGCAGTGCCGACGACGGTCGCGCCCTGGGCGGCGAGCGCGAGGGCGATGGCATGGCCGATGCCGCGCGATGCGCCGGTGACGAGGGCGATCTCGCCCTGCAGTGGCCCTGTCGTCATGCGGACTGGCTCCCGGTTGCGGCACGCGCCGCGTCGAGCGTTTCGGGCGAATCGACGGCGTGGAGCGCGAGATCACGCCCGCCGGGCGCGCGCCGCGCGAGGCCCGATCAGGACCCTGCCCGGACCGCACTCGACCAGCATACTGGCACCCTCCGCGACCATCGCGGCCACGATAGCCGACCAGCGCACCGGATTGAACAGCTGGCGGTAAAGGCCGTCGCGGATCGGAAGCGGCGTCGGTGTACAGCCCGCCATCGAAGGCGTACACGCGCAGCCGCGGGCGGCACGGATGTCGAGCTCGCCGAGGCGCGCCTTGAGGGCCTCCGCGGCGGGCTTCATCAGCGCACTGTGCGACGGCACGGAGACTGGCAGCAATACGGCGCGCTTGGCGCCGCGCGCCTTGCAGGCCTCGATGGCACGCGCCACGGCCTGGGCCTCACCGGCAATGACGAGCTGGCCCGGCGAGTTGTAGTTGACCGGCTGCACGACGGCACCCGCGCCGCTTCGGCACAGGCGGCCTCGATCAGGGCGTCATCGAGGCCGAGGATCGCCGCCATGGCACCCGTTCCGGCGGGAACGGCCCGCTGCATGGCTTCGCCCCGGAAGCGGACCAGGTCCACCGCGGCGGCGAAGTCCATGGCACCCGGCGGCCACCAGGGCGCTGTACTCACCGAGGCTGTGGCCGGCGAGCAGGACCGGCGTCGCCCCGCCATGCGCCAGCCAGGCCCGCCAGGTGGCGATCCCCGCCGCCAGCATCGCGGGCTGGGTCCGCTCGGTTTCGGCGAGCCGCGACTCCGGGCCCTGCTGGCAGAGCTCCCAGAGGTCGTAGCCGAGCACCGCCGAAGCCTCGGCAAAGGTCTGCCGGACCACCGGCTCGGCGGCCGCGAGCGACGCCAGCATGCCCACGGACTGCGAGCCCTGGCCCGGAAACATCATTGCCAGCTTCAAGGCCTTCCCCTTGCGTTGCCTGCCGGGATTATAGGTTGAGCGCGGCTTCACACTGCGCGCCTCCCGAAGGGGTCCGCGCGAGGTGACCTGTTATCATCGAGGACCGTCCAGGAGAGCCGCATCATGCTGATTTCACGACGCGAATCGGGCTTCACGCTGATCGAGATCATGGTCGTGCTGGTGATCATCGCGATCCTCGGCGCCCTGATCGCGCCGCAGATCCTCGGGCGCGTGGACGAGGCCCGGATCACCGCCGCCAAGCAGGACATCCGGACGCTCGGCACGGCCCTCGACTTCTACAAGATGGACAACTTCCGCTACCCGACCACGGACCAGGGCCTGGTGGCGCTGGTGCAGAAGCCCGACGACCCCTCGGTGCGCAACTGGCGCGCGGGCGGCTACCTCAAGTCCACGACCATCCCCAAGGACCCCTGGGGCAACGAGTACCGCTACCTGCAGCCGGGCAGCAAGGGCGGCGACTACGACCTCTATTCCTTCGGTGCCGACGGCGAGACTGGGCGGCGAAGACGCCGACGCCGACATCGGCAGCTGGAACCTCGAGTGACCGACTGAGGGCTCGCGGCGATGCCCGTCGCCCGTTTGCGCCGCTCGATGCGCGGCATGACGCTGGTCGAAATCCTCGTGGTCGTGCTGATCATCGGCATCCTCGCGGCGCTCGCGACGCTCTCCATCGGCCTGCTCGGCGACGACCGCGAGATCGAGGACGAGAGCAGGCGACTCGCCGACGCCATCGCCCTGCTCCAGGAACAGGCCCAGCTCGAGGGGCGCGACTTCGGCATCCTGCTCGAGACCGCGCGCTACGAATTCCAGCGTTTCGACGCCTTCGAGCAGCGCTGGGTCACGGTGGAAGACGACCCCGCCCTGCGCGCCCGCGAACTGCCGCCCGACCTCGCCTTCGAGCTGTCACCTCGAGGGCCGCGCGATTCTCCTCAGGCGCGAGCCCAATCCCGACGCGCGCCTGCCGCAACTCGTGGCCTGGGGCAGCGGGGACATGACTCCCTACCGTCTCGCGATCGTCCGCAAGGGCGGCGGCGGGCATCACGCTGGTCGGCGCGGCCGACGGCAGCATCGAAATCGAGCGCGGCGATGAACAGCCCTGACCAGCGCGGATTCACGCTGGTCGAGGTGGTGGTCGCCCTCGCGATCGTCGCGATCGGCATGATGGCCGTGTTCAAGACGATCGGCGACACGGTGCACAACGTCACCGACCTGCGCGATCGCAGCTTTCGCCACCTGGATCGCCGACAACCGGATCACCGGAGATGCGCATCTCCGGCGAGATGCCGTCGGTCGAGGAGACGGCCGGGCGAAGTCGAGTTCGCCGGGCGCAGCTGGCACTGGGTCACGAAGGTCTCGCAGACCCAGGTCCAGGGCCTGCGCCGCATCGACGTGAGCGTGCGCCGCGACGAGGATCCGGAGAACGCCTCGCTGGTGGACCTCGCCGGCTTCGTCGGCGCCACGGCGACCGCCTCCCCGACGATGCCGGTCGACTGGCACGAGTACGACGGGCCGCAGGGTGGCCGGGGACGAGACGAAGACGGTGACGGCGAGGAAGACGACGACGGCGGCGATCCGGGAGACGCCGAGTGAGCACGCGTCAACGGTGCGCGCGGATTCACGCTGCTCGAGATCCTGGTCGCGATGGTGATCCTCGCCGTCATGGGCCTCATGGCCTTTCGCGGGGTCAGCGAGGCGCGGATCGCGGTCGAGAAACGCGGAGGGCCACCTCGAGCGACTGCGCGCGGTCCAGCGCAGCGTGCAGTTGATCGTCACGGATTTCCGCACGCTGACGCGCCGGCCGGTGCGCGAGTCGATCGGCGACGGCATACCGCGCGACGCTCCTGCGCGATCCGAACGCCGTCGCGCTGGTCGAGCTGTCGCACGGCGGCTGGCCGAACGGCGCGGGCACGCCGCGCGGCACGGTGCAGCGCGTCGTCTACCGGCTCGAGGAAGGCAAGCTGCTGCGGAACTACTGGACGGTGATGGACGCGACGCTCTGCGACGCCGCCGGTGCGGCGCGAACTGCTCGACCGGGTCGAACGCGTCGAGTTCCGCTACCTGACGAGCGGGCGCGAGTGGATCGCCGAGTGGCCGCCCTTCAACAATACCGCCGACCTCGGCTTCTACATGCGCCCGATCGCGGTCGAGATCACGCTCGTGCTCACCGACTTCGGCGAGATCCGCCGCGTCGTCGAGGTGCCGGGATGAGCCTGCAGCGAGGCGTCGCGCTGATCACGGCCATCGTCCTGGTGGCGATCGCGACCATGCTCGCGGTCCACGTCGGCACGCGCGCCGCGCTCGACCTGCGGCGCACCGCCGGCCTCGCTGCGCTCGACCAGGGCTGGCACGTGGCGCTCGGCGCCGAGGCCTGGGCGGCGGAAGTGCTGCGCGACGACTTCGAGGACAACCCCGACATCGATCACCTGTCCGAGGCCTGGGCGCAGCCGCTGCCGGGCCTGCCGATCGACGGCGGCGAGGTGCGCGGCGCGCTCGAGGACATGCAGGGCCGGTTCAACCTGAACAACCTGCTCGATGACAACCGCGTGCCCGACGAAGCCAGCATCGAGCGCTTCGAACGACTGCTGCTCCTGGTCGGCGCGCAGCCGCGCTGGGCGCGGATCATGGCGGACTGGCTCGACGACGACACCGTGCCGGGGATTCCCGAAGGCGCGGAGGACGGCACCTACCTGTCGCAGAATCCGCCCTATCGCGCCGCCAACGGGCTGGTGGCGACGACGACCGAGATGATGGCGCTGCCCGGCATGACGCGCGAGGAGTTCGAACGCATCCGGCCTTACGTCGCGGCACTGCCGGTCGGAACGACGATCAATCTCTGCACTGCCAAGGCGCCGTTGCTCGCGGCGCTCGTCGCGGGCGGCACGGACTTCGGCGACGCGGAGTTGCTCGCCGCAAACCGCCGGGACGGATGTTTCCCGACGAGTGCGGACCTGCAGGCAACGCTCGATGCCGCAGCCTGGCAGGCGCTCGACGGGGTCGTGACCGAGAACAGCAGCTGGTTCCGCGCAGTGACGGCCGTGCGTATTGGCACCTCGGAATTCACGCTGTACAGTCTGATCGAGCGCAACGGGCCTACCGCCATCCGGACCGTACTGCGCTCGACCGGCACCGAGTAGGCCCCATGAACCAGTTCCTCGTCCTCAGGCTCTCAAACCCGATCAGCTGGGTGATCGTCGGCAGCGATGGCGGTCGCCTCGGGCCGGTTGCGACCGGCGACTTCGCCGATGCCGCGCCCGTCGCCAGGGAACGTCAGGTCGTTGCCGTCGCACCCGGCGCCGAGCGTCACGCTCGCGCGGCCCGAACTGCCGGTGAAAGCCGGCGCGAAAATCGCACAGGTCGTGCCGTACGCGATGGAGGAGTCGCTGGCCGGCGAGGTGGAGCAGTTCCATTTCGCCATCGGCGCGACCGACGATGCCGGCTGCACGCAGGTCGCGGCGGTCCGGCGCGAAGAATTGCGCGGCTGGCTCGACGCCCTCACCGCCGCCGGCATCGGGCCTGCGTCCATCGTGCCCGACACGCTCTGCATGCCGGAGAATCCGGGCAAGACCGTCGTCGTGCTCGACTCGGGGCAGCTGCTGGTGCGGGCGCCTGGCGGACTGCCGGTCGCGCTCGACGCCGAGCCGCTGACCGAGGCATTCGCGCTCGCGGGACTCGAGGGCGAGGATCGCCACGTGCAGCTCTTACGTGGCGCAGCAGGACTGGCAGCACTCGCGCGAGATGATCGAGGCGCTGCGCGAAGTCACGGGCAGCCTCGACCTGCAGATCCTGCCCGACGGCGCACTGCCGCTGATCGCGTCCGGCGCCGTTCGCCCGGGCACGCTCTCGCTGCTGCAGGGCGAGTTCGCCCGCCGCACGGGCTGGCGCGCCGAGTGGCAGCGCTGGCGCGTCGCGGCCCTGCTCGCGATCGCCGCCCTGGTCCTGTTCGTCGGCGTGCGCGGTTACGACCTGGTCCGGCTGCACGCCGAACAGCGTCGTCTCGACGCCGCCATCGAGCAGGCCGCGCGCGTCGCCATGCCCGACGTCGAGCGCATCGAGGACGCACGCACCCAGGTGGAGCAACGGCTCGCGGGTGCGGGCGCCAATGACCCGCAGGGCCTGCTCGCACAGCTCGCGGCGGTGGGCGGTGCGCTCGCCGGCGCGCCGGGACCGCGGCTCGAGTCGCTCGGCTGGCGCGACCGCGCCCTGGAACTCGGCCTCGTCGCGCCCGACACCGACTCGATCGCGCGTTTCGCACAGGGCATCAACGAGCGCGGCCTCGCGGCCGACGTCACCTCGACCACCAACAGCGAACAGGGAATCCAGGCGCAGGTGCGGATCGGCGCGGGAGCGCCGGAATGAAGCTGCGCGACTGGTACTACGCGCTCCCGGAACGCGAGCAGCGCATCGCGCTCTGGGGTGGTGCGGCCGCGGCCGTGCTGCTGTTCGCAGCGTTGGTCTGGCAGCTCGGGGCGTCGGTCACGGCGACCGAGGAGCGCGTCGAGCGCCGGCGCCAGGACCTGGCGTTCATCGAGGCGGCGACACCGATCATCCAGTCCATGCCCGCGGCGCGCCCCGGCGAATCGCTCACCATCGCCGTCGACCGGATGGCGCGCGAGGGCGGCCTGTCCGAGCAGCTCGCGGGTACCGAGCCTGCCGCCAACGGCGCGCTGCGCGCGCGCTTCACGGCCGCTTCCTTCGATTCCCTGATGCTGCTCCTCGCGCGCCTGCAGAAGGAACGCGGCGCGCACGCGGAAACGGCAAGCGTCTCGGCCAGCGACGCGCCGGGCCTGGTCGACGCGACGATCGTCATCCGCGGTCCCTGACGCGATGGCGAAGCGTGGCGCCTACGTCGCGGCAGGCCTTGCCGCCTTCCTCGTCTTCCTGGTCGCCATGGTGCCGGCGAGCCAGGTCGCCCGGCACATGCCTTCGGGCGTCGCGCTCGACGGCCTGTCCGGGACGATCTGGTCCGGACGTGCAGGCGGCCTCACGGTTGCAGGACGACCGCTCGGCGCGCTGCAATGGTCCTGCCGTCCGTGGCGCCTGGTCCTGCTCGAGTGGTCCTGCAGCATCGGCCTGCAACCGCCCGGCGGGGAAGTGAACGGCGACTTCTCCGGCGATTTCGCCGGCAACTTCGTCGGCCGCGACATCCGCGGCACGGCGCCGATCAGCAACTTCGAGGGCATCGCGACACCCCGCGGCTGGACCGGCAACCTCGAACTGGACCTCGAGGCGTTCACGGTGAAGTCGCGCCTTCCGGAGACGGCGAGCGGCCGGCTGTTCCTTCGCGGACTGCGCGCCCCGGGCGCGAACGGCGAGCGGCTGGGAGACTTCGAGCTGGTCGTGGGCGAGGGTTCGGTCGGCGGCGCGACGCTCAACGGCCGCCTGCGCGATCTCGGCGGGCCGCTGCACGTGCGCGGGGCCATCGAGCTGTTCGAGGACGGCCGCTATCTGCTCCGCGGCGAGGCAGCGCCTGGGCCGGGCGCGGGGCCCGCGATCTTCGACACGCTCGACTTCCTCGGCCCGCCGGACAGCCAGGGCCGCCGCCCGTTCACGATCGAAGGCACGCTCTAGATACCCCGCCAGGCGTCCAGCAGCGGGAAATAGAGACCGGTCTTCACCGGCCGATCCGGCTCCAGGGTTCGCATCGCCTGCGCATAGCGCTCGAGCTGGCTGCGGTAGCGCTCGAGCTCGCGATCCAGGAACGCTTCCCGATCGCCGCCTTCGTGGCGACTCGTCTTCCAGTCGACGATCCAGCGCACGCCCTCGGCATCGACAAAAGTGCGATCGATGCGCAGGCTCTGCACCGACGCCGGCGATCCTCGCGGTGACCGCAAGCTCGCTGGCGGCGTCGCGCGCGCCGGGGTCGAGCAGTCTGCCCGGCAAGTTCGCTGCTGAGCAGTCCACCGATGGCCTCCTGCGTACGCGCGAGCGCCTCGGGCAGGTGCGCCTCGTCCACGCCCGCCTCGCGCAGCAGTCTGCTCCAGGCGCCGGTGCGCGCCGCCAGGGCCTCGCGCGGCTGACCTGTACGCGCGAGCCGGTGCAACTCGAAGTGCACCACCTCGCCGACCGCCGTTGCGATTGCGCCGGCCCAGTCGAAATCAGGACGTACCGAACTCTCCGCTTCCCCGAGGATGCGCAGGGCCGGGGCGCGCGGCAGCGCCTGCGGCACCGGTGCCGACCAGGCCAGCGGCAGCCGCATGAGCGGCGGCGCGGTGAGCCGCGGTCGGCCTGCCCCGAGCGTGGTTTCCTCCGCGGACCCGCGCACCGCCAATGCGCGCTCGAAGTCCGGACCAACCACCGGCCAGAAGAAGCGCAGCAGGCTCCCGGCGCGCGGTGGGCGAAGTTCCGAAACTTCCGCCTTGCGGCGGGTCCTGGCGCTGCCGACCAGGTGCACGATCCGCCGCGCGCGAGTGACGGCGACGTATGCCACGCGCCCGAGCTCGATACGTTGCACGCTCCGCCTCCAGCCTGCGCATCCAGTCTTCGAGAGGATCCGCCGCCCCGGCCTCCTCGCTCGACTCGCTGCGGCTGCCGAGCACGACGCTGCGGCGCCCGGGTCCGGTTGCGATCGAGGTCCAGTACAACAGGCGACGATCGCCGGCGGGCGCCGCGCGCTGCAGGTCAGGCACGATCACGATGTCGAACTCGAGACCCTTGGCCTTGTGGATCGTCATGATCTGCACGGGCGCGTCTTCGCGGCCGACCGGGGACGCCCGGATGCCCTCCACGGAGGCTTCGAGATCGGAAATCTCGGGCCAGGCGCCGGACTCCGACTCGAGCCGGTCGAGTGCACCGAACAACAGTTCCGCATTCACCAGGTCAGAGGGATCCTCGACGGTCGCGGGCCCCCCGAGCGCCAGCCAGGCAGACTTGAGCCAGCCGCCGAGCGAGCGCCGGCCCCGGCGGGCCATGGCTGGCAGCAGGGCCGCCAGCAGGCGTTCGAGTCGCGCGGCGCCGTCCGCCGACAAGCGCGCGCGCCGCGCCGGCTCCGTGGCCAGGGAAGGGATGGTCGCGTCCGGGTCGTCACCGGCCAGTGAATGCAGGTCCTCGAGGGACAGGCCGCACCAGGGGGCGCGCAGGACCGAGAGCCAGGCCGTGCGGTCACCTGCATGGAGCAGGCTGCGGACCAGCGACACGAGGTCGCGGATTGCCGCGCGGTCGGCGAGCGACTCGAGTTCGATGCCACGATAGTCGATGCCCGCCCGCCTGAGCGCGGCGACCAGTGCCGGCAATGAGGTACGCCCACGCACGAGGACGGCGATGCTCGGGCGCGGACCGTCCGGGGCCGCCTCGAGCGCGCCGGCGGCGATGCGTGCGACCTCCTCGCCCATCGCCCGCTCGTCCGCGTCCAGGAGTGCGTGCACGCGGATCCCGTCGCCCGTTTGCGCCTCGTGCACGGGCAGCGCGGGTGCATAGCGCACCGCGCCACGCTCGAAGTCATCGGCTTCCGGCAGCAGCGACGCAAAGCGGGTGTTGACCCAGTCCACGATCGCGCGGCTCGAGCGGAAATTGCGCCGCAGCCGCAACGGGACGAGCGGCACGCCGCCAATGCCCTCCTCGGCTGCCTGCAGGAACAGCGTGACGTCGGCCTCGCGGAACGCATAGATGGATTGCATCGGGTCGCCGACGCAGAAGAGCGTCCGGCCGTCGCCGCGTTGCCAGCCGGCGAGCAGCAGTGCCAGCAGCTGCTCCTGCGCGGGCGAAGTGTCCTGGTATTCGTCCACGAGCAGGTGATGGATCCGGTAGTCGAGCGCGAGCGCGAGTTCCGTCGGCGCGGCTTCGTCGCGCAGCGCGTCGCGCGCGGCTGCGGCGACTGCCGGGTGGTCGAGGCTGCCGCGTTCGGCGAACAGCGCGACCAGTTCCGCGACTGCGTGCGGCAGGACCGCGACCAGCGCCTCGATGCGTTCCCACTGCCCGTCGGTCAGCGCGGCGGGCGGCAACCGGCGGATCCGCTGCAGCATCGGCACGATTCCGTCGATGGCCGCCAGCGATTCGAGCTCGTCCTTCATGTGCTGCTTGAGTGCCGGCCAGGGCGGACCCTCGGAAGCCGCAAGGAATCCCAGCTTGCGGTCCACGGTCTTGCGGACCGCAGGGTTGCTTGCAGTGAGCAGGACGTTCACGAGCGCCGACCACTGCGGTACGGCTTCCACGCGGGCCTCCGGCAGGGATTCGAGCCGGGCAAGCGGCGCGAGCGGACTCGCGACACCGCCCGCGGCCGCAGCCGCACGCAATACGGCGAACAGGTCCGGCGAGAGTGCGGTCACAAGCCCGTCCCGCACGCGCGACAGTTCGGCTTCCAGCGCCGCCCGCAACAGGCTGTCGATTCCCGCGCGCAGCCGCCCGCCATCCGGCTCCGCAAGGAGCTTGGGCAGCCAGACCTCCCGCGTGCCCAGCATGTCGGCGAGGAGGCTCGCCAGCCGGCGCGGCTCGTGATCGAGCGCGCGGGCAAGCCGCTCGAGCGGCGGGGTGCGTTCGTCGCCGGCTTCGAGGGCTTCCACGAGCCGCCGCGCGGCCTCGCGATAGAGCGGCCGCGCATCATCGACGAGCGCGGCAGACAGGCCAATGCGGGCGGCCAGCGGCAAGCGTTGCGCGAGCCAGTGATTGAGCCCGTCGATGGTCTGCACGTGCAGCCGCGCCGGGTTGCGGTCGAGGTCCCAGCCGCGCGCACGGCTCTGCGCCAGCGCAGCCGCGGCCAGCGCGTGCAGTTCCTGCCTGTGGGCGGGCGCGCCCGCCGCGAGCGGCAGGGCTGCATCGGCGAGCGCGCGCACGATACGGTGCCGCATCTCGGCTGCCGCCTTGCGCGTGAACGTGATGGCGACGATCTCCTCCGGACAGTCCACGGTGGCGAGCAACCGCAGGTAGCGGAGCGTCAGCAGGCTGGTCTTGCCGGAACCCGCGGGGGCCTGGACGATGAAGGAACGACGCGGGTCGATGGCTTCGCGCCGCGCGTCGGCGTCGCGATCGTCTTCAGCCTTCATCGCCCGTCTCCTCCGGCACATCTTCGCGGGAACGTGCCGTATCCACGCGGCACAACCCGCCCAAATGGCAGCGCCTGCAGGTGGCCGCCGCCAGCTTTGGATCCACCACGGCTCCGCCTGCCGCGAAGTCGCGCGCGAGGGCGTCGAGCCAGGCCCACCAGTGCTGCGTGATCGCGGGCCAGTCGAAGCCCTTCTCCTTGTCCTCCGTCAACGCGAACTTGCGGGCCGGCGTGATCCCTTCGAGCAGGATCGACTCATCGCCGACGCCCACGAATCGCGCGCCCGCGCCATTGGCCTGGGCGAGCAGCGATGGCGGCAGGGCGATCCGGATGGAGCACCGCGTACAGCGGCAATTGCGGTGCATCCATGCGCGCGCCGCGCCAGGCGGCGCTTCCGGTCGTGCCCGTCTTGTAGTCGATCACGACCCGCGAGCCGTCCACGGCGTCGACGCGGTCGACACGCAGGCGGAACTCGAGTCCCCCGATCCGGCCCGTCAATTCACGCTCTGTCTCGACGACGGCAAAGGGCGCGCGGCTGCGCTCGATCGCGAGCAATCCGCCAATGGCGCGGCACTGCCACTCGCGCTCGAGGCCACGGGACCTCGCGCCGACCGTCAGCCGGCAACGCCGCGCCCAGCGCGCGCTCGACGGAGGACGTCACGCGTCGCTCGCAATCCTCGCGATCGAGCGCCAGCAAGGCAGCCTGGGAACCCAGCCCGGACCAGAAAGTTTCGAGCGCACGATGCAGGACGATGCCGCGCACGCGCCGGTCGATGCCCGCCTGCGGCTCCTCGAGCGGCGCCGCGCCGAGCCGCAATTCGCCGAAGGCGCGAAACGGACAGGCCGACTGGAACTCGAGCACGCGAGCCCCGTCCGGCCGCCCGCCCGGCCGCGAGTGCGGGTGCCGGATCGTCACCGGCGGCTTCGAGCGTCGCCGCCCCGAACTGCAGCGCCGCGCGCGCACGGACGCCTGCCTGGCGATGCAAGCCCGGCGAGGCTCGCCGGAATGAGCGGTGAACCCTCGACGTCGGTGTCGTCCACGCGCGCTGGCCAGGACAGGACGAGTGCCGAGGCCTGGGACTGCCAGGCGTCGACGACGGCCTCCGCCTCGCGGATGCAGCCCTGTGCAGTCGCGAACGGCATGCCGAGTCGCCGCTGCGCGTCGATCGGCAGGAAGGGATCGATGCGAACCGGGCGCGGCCAGACAGCCGACGTGAGTCCTGCGACCCACAGGCTGTCGAAGCCAAGGCCCGGGTCGTCCCAGCGATCGAGGACAAAGACGGCAGGCTCGCCACCTTCAGGCTGGAACGGCGCAGCGGCCAGGTCGCGCAGCTGCGCGAGCGCCTGACCGCCTGTCAACGGACTGGCCAGACCCGAGAGATTTGCAAGTTCGCGCAGCAGCTCGCCGAAACGCCTGGCGGCCTGCCAGTCGGACGACTCGAGTGCCTCCGGCGGGCCAGGCCAACCCCAGGCAGCGAGGCAGCGGCCAAACGCCTCGGCCCAGGCTGCCGCATCTCGCCGGGCGGGTCCCTGCCCTGCCGTCGCCGCGGACTCGAGCGGCGGATGCCAGCACGGGCGCACCGCCGTCGCGCGCCTCGCGTGCGAGCGCGAAAGGTTCGGCGGGATGCATGCGGCCGTCGCGCCGCAAACGGAGGTCGAGGCGCACGCGGGCTTCCCGCTCCACGGCACTGCCGGCGACGTACGCGCTTCGGAGCAAGCGCGTCGCAGCGGTCCAGTCAGCCCCACCCTGCGCATAGCGAAGCGCATCGAACGCGATTTCGATGACCGCCCGTGCGAGCAGTGGCGGTCCACCCGCCAGGTCGAACACCCGCTCGCGCGGCGCGCCGGGCAACTCGAGT
Source organism: uncultured Gammaproteobacteria bacterium (assembly GCA_963823415.1). Lineage (GTDB taxonomy): Bacteria > Pseudomonadota > Gammaproteobacteria > Steroidobacterales > Steroidobacteraceae > SCUD01. The sequence goes on from CAWGLJ010000008.1 coordinate 198,083, forward strand.
TCCGGTTGCAGCGCGGCCTCGAGTGCGCGCTCGAGACTACCGCGCTGCTGCGCGAGGTCCGGGACGATGATTCCGTGTACGCCGTCGGGCCGCTCGGCGAGCCGCTCCTGGAGCCAGGCGATCATCGTCCCCCGCTCGGCATCCGGATCTGCGGCCGCGTGGCGCGTGCCGCTGCCGGCGCGGCCAGGATGCGACGCCCGTTCCAGCGACCCAGCCGTGGCGTGAGAGCGCGTCGAAAAGCGCAGCCTCGGCCGGCGCAGGATTCCGGAAACCGACCAGCAGTATCGGTGCGGTGGGCGACGGCAGCGCGTTCTCGGCGACGATGCGACGCGCGAGGTCGGCTGCGTCGCAGGCTCCGCGCCCGGCCAGTTCGAGCTCGACGGCCCTCGCCCAGGCGACGAAAGCCTGCTGGTCACGCGTCAGCGGCCAGCGCGTGAGATCGGCGACCTCGCCGCCGTACGCCCGCAGGAGCAGCCAGCTCGCCCGTGCCCGGGCTCCGATTTCGGCGGGATCGATGAGGTCCGGCGCGTCCGCCGCGACGCGCTGGCGCCAGAGCCAGTTCACCGCGATCGCAGGCAGTGCGACCGGCATGGAGGGTCGCTCCGCGCCGGCGGACCGCCAGGCGCTCGTCGAGCCAGGCCGAGAGCGGGAGCACCTGGGCGGTCGGCCAGGCCTCGCGGCGCGCGGCAATCTGCGCCTGGTCGTGCAGGCGACGCAGGATTCTCGCCTGGCGCAGGTCTGCCGTCAGGATCAGGCCCCCGGCATCGAGATGTGCCAGGCAGCGATGGTTCAATTCCATGCCGCGACTCCGGTACTCGGCTGCGAGCTTAGCCGGTGAACGGGCTCAGGGCGTGAGCCGGCACTCAGGCTGGAGCTGCAGGCGGCAGTCCTGCCGGCCATTCCGCGGCACGATGGCAGGCGGCCGCTCCACCGCCCTCCAGGTTGTGCAGCGCCGGAATTTCGGAGAGGCAGCGCGGCAAGGCGTACGGGCATCGCGCCGCAAAGGAACAGCCGCTGACTGGCGCTCCGGACGCCTCGCCGATCGCGGGTACCGCGCGCGCGACGAGCCGGCGCGCCGACGCCGGATCGACCGCCGGCACCGAGTCGAGCAGCAGGCGCGTGTAAGGATGGCGGGGCGACTTCAGGATCGTCTCGCTCGCCGCCGACTCCACGATGCGCCCGCGGTACATCACCAGCACACGCTCGGCGAGCCGCGTGACGACCGCCAGGTTGTGGCTGATGAAGAGGCAGGCGAGCCCGCGCTCGCGCCGGATCCGTGACAGCAGGTTGACGATCTGCCCCTGGACCGAGACGTCGAGCGCACTCACGGGCTCATCGCAGACGATGAACCCCGGGTCCACGATCAGTGCGCGCGCAATCGCGGCACGCTGGAGCTGGCCGCCGCTCAGCTGGTGCGGGTATCGGCTCGCGAGCTCGACGGCGAGTCCCACCTCGCCGAGGATCGCCGCAACGCGCGCGGCACGCGCTGCGGCCGACACTTCCGGCGCGAGTGCGCGCAAGGGCTCGCCGACGCTCTCGGCAATCGTCATCCTCGGGTCGAGGCTGGCCTGCGGGTCCTGGAACACGAGCTGCAGTTCGCGGCGCAGCCGGCGGAATGCGCCGCGCGGCAAGGTGTCGATGCGTGCGCCTTTCCAGTGGATCTCGCCCGCCGCAAGCGGCACCAGGCCGAGGATCGCGCGACCGAGGGAGGACTTGCCGCTGCCGGATTCCCCGACCAGTCCGACGATCTCGCCAGCCTGCAGCGCGAAACTGACGCCTTCGACCGCAGCGAGGCGGCCGCCCACCGCCCCGGCGTGCGGATATGAAACGCCGGCCTCGCGGACTTCGAGTAGCGCGCTCACGGCCGGTCATCCGGGCCGAGTGGAAAATGGCAGGCGACGTCCGCCATGGCCTGGCCCGCGAGCGAGGGATCCTCGGTGCGGCAGCGGTCTGCACTGCGCAGGCAGCGTGGCGCGAACCGGCAGCCCTGGACGACCTCTCCCGGCCTCGGCGGCGAACCCGGAATCGTGGCGAGCTCGCCGTGGTCGCCGAGTCGCGGTACCGCCGCGAGCAGCCCGGCGGTGTACGGGTGCCGGGGACTGGAGAGCAGTGCCTGCGCCTCACCCACCTCCACGAACCGCCCCGCGTACATGACCGCAATCCGGTCGGCGAGCGCCGCGACGACACCCAGGTCGTGCGTCACGATCAGGAGCGCCATGCCGAACTCGCTGCACAGCGAAGCGAGCAACGCCATGACCTCCGCCTGCACGGTCACGTCGAGCGCGGTCGTCGGCTCGTCCGCGAACAGGATGCGCGGCTTCGCCATCAGGGCGAGCGCGATCGCGACCCGCTGTCGCATCCCGCCCGAGAGCTCGTGCGGATACTGCGCCAGCAGCCTGCCGGCTCCCGGCAGCCGGACACGCCCCAGCATCGCCGCGGCCTCGTCCAGCGCCACGCGCCTGCCGACGCCGCTCGCCGCCATCGTCACCTCGGCCAGCTGGTCGCCGATCGACCGGTGAGGCGTCAGGCTTCCTGACGCATCCTGGAATACGAAGCCGATGCCGCGGCCGCGCACGCTCCCGGTGGCGCGCGCGTCGCCCAGCAGCTCGCGACCGTCGAACCGCACGGATCCGCCGGAGCTGCCGTTGGCCGCGAGCAGGCCCGTGCAGGCGAGCAGCAGCTGGCTCTTGCCGGAGCCGGATTCGCCGACGATCGCGAGCCGCTCGCGCGGCGCGACAGAAAGCGCGACGCCATCCACGGCGCGGATTGCCGGTTCACCCGTGAAGTCGACGGTCAGTCCGCGCACCTCGAGGAGCGCGCTCACCGGTCCCTCGGATCGAGGGCGTCGCGCAGGCTGTCGCCCAGGAAGTTGAAGCAGAACACCACGAGCATCAGGCAGGCGGCCGGCACGGCGAGCATCCAGGGCGCAGTCTCCATCTCGGCAGCCCCGTCGGCGATCAGGTTGCCGAGGCTCGCGAGCGGTTCCTGGATGCCGATGCCGAGGAAGCTCAGGAAGCTCTCGACGAGGATCACCTGCGGCAGCGTCAGCGTCGAGAAGACGATCACCGGCCCGAGCAGGTTCGGCACGATGTGGCGCGCGACGATGCGGGCGGGCCCGGCGCCGCCGACGATGGCCGCCTCGATGAACTCGCGCTCGCGCAGCGCCAGCGCCTGGCCGCGCACGATGCGGGCCATGGTCAGCCAGCCGAAGGCCCCGATCGCGACCAGGATCGTGAGCGGGCCGCGTCCGAACACCACCGTCAGGATGATCACGAAGAAGACCTGCGGCAAGCGAATACAGGACGTCGACGAAGCGCATCATCAGCGCGTCCGTGCGGCCCCGGCGGAAGCCGGCGATCGCGCCCCAGGCGACGCCGATCACGAGGCTCACGAGCGTGGCGGCGAGCGCGATCGCCAGCGATACGCGCAGGCCATGCAGCGTGCGCACCAGCAGGTCGCGGCCGAGACGGTCGGTGCCGAGCCAGTGCCCGGGCGCCTCGAACGGCGGCACCGCCATGTGCGCCCAGTCGATCTCGTCCTCGCGGTAGTCGAGGAGCTGCGGGCCGACGATCGCGGCGAGCACCAGCAGGACGAGCATCGCCGCGCAGGCCATCGCCAGCCGGTCGCGCACGAGCGCCGCGCGCGCTGCATCCCACAGGCTGCTGCTCACGAACGGCCCTCCCGCCGGATGCGCGGATCGAGCCAGGCATAGGCGAGGTCCGCAAGGAGGTTGAGCGCGATCATCAATGCGGCGTAGACGATGACCATGCCCATGACGAGCGTGTAGTCGCGGTTCAGCGCGCCCTGCACCAGGTGCCGCCCCATGCCGGGCAAGCCGAACAGCGTTTCCACCACGAGCGAACCTGCGAGCACCGCCGCCGCCGCGGGGCCCGCATAGCTCACGCACCGGCAGCAGGGCGGCCGGCAGCGCGTGCCGCATGACGACCGTGCCGTGCCCGCAGCCCGCGCGCGCGCGCCGCGCGAATCCACGGCGCGCGCATCACCTCGAGCAGGCTGCCGCGCATGAGGCGCGCGACGAACGCGATCAGCGGCAGCGCGAGCGCGACTACCGGCAGCACGAGATCCGACGGTCGCCCGGGCACCCAGCCGGCGACCGGCAGCCACTGCAACCAGATGCCGAACACCAGGGCGAGCAGCGGCGCAACCACGAAGACCGGGATCGAAATGCCGGCGACGGCGAGGGCCATGACGAGCCGGTCGGCGGCTCGCCCGCGCGACAGGGCGGCCCAGATGCCGGCCGGAATGCCGAGCGCCAGGCCGAGCAGCATCGCCGCGGCACCGAGCGCGAGGCTCACCGGCAGGCCGTCGGCGATCAGTTCGCCGACCGTGAAGTCGCGGAACCGGAAGGACGGGCCGAAGTCGCCGCGCAGCAAGCCCTGCACGTAGCGGCCGAACTGGACATGGGCCGGCTGGTCGAGGCCATAAGCCGCCTCGAGGTTGGCGCGAATCTCCGGAGGCAGCGCCTGCTCCTCGTCGAACGGGCCCGCCGGGCGCCAGGCGCGTCAGCAGAAAAGACAGCGTCACGACGAGCGCAAGCGTCGGTATCGCGCCCAGCAGGCGCCGGAGGACGAAGGCAGACGTCGACATTCCGCGGCCTTTGGGATTCTTTCCCAGAGTATGCCTGAGATAATATACCTAACTCATTGAATATAAGCATGATGTAGAGCGCAGGCGTCTCGAATCCGATACCATTCGCCGCGAACAACGGAGAGGCGGCATGCGCAGAATCCTGGTCGGCATCAAGCGCGTCATCGACTACAACGTGCGCGTTCGCGTGCGGCCGGACGGCACCGGAGTCGTGACGGATGGCGTCAAGATGAGCGCCAACCCCTTCGATTCGATCGCGCTCGAGGAAGCATTGCGCCTGCGCGAGCGTGGCGAGGCCGACGAAGTCCTCGCGGTCAGCGTGGGACCCACGGAGGCGCAGCAGCAATTGCGCGACGCGCTCGCGATGGGCGCCGACCGCGCAATCCTGGTCAAGGCCGATGCCGCACTCGAGCCGCTCGCCGTTGCCCGGGTACTTCTCGAGCTCGTGAAACGCGAGACGCCGCGGCTCGTGATTCTCGGCAAGCAGGCCATCGACGACGACTGCAGCCAGACCGGCCAGATGCTCGCCGCTCTCTGGGACCGCCCGCAGGCGACCTCCGCTTCCAAGCTCGAGGTCAAGGGAGAAACCGCGCGCGTGACCCGCGAGGTGGACGCCGGTCTCGAGACCGTCGAGGTCGATCTGCCTGCCGTGATCACGACCGACCTGCGGCTGAACGAGCCGCGCTACATCAAGCTGCCCGACATCATGAAGGCGAAGAAGAAGCCGCTCGACGTGATCGAGCTTGCCGCACTCGGCGTCGACGCGGCACCGGAACTCAAGGTCCTGAAGTTCGAGGCGCCGCCGCAGCGGCAGAAAGGGAATCATGGTCAAGGATGCCGGCGAGCTGGTCGCGGCGCTCAAGCAGAGGGGGCTCGCCTGATGGACCGCGTCCTGGTCGTTGCCGAGCATGCGGATGGCAGGCTCAATGCCGCGGTCGCCAAGTGCGTGGCCTGCGCCGCCTCGATACCCGGCGCGGAAATCCATGTTGCCGTCCTCGCGGTCGATGGCTCGGCGGTTGCCGCCGCCGCCGCCGCGATCCAGGGCGTCGCACGCGTGTTGCTGGTCAAGAATGCCGCCAACGAGCCGGCACTTGCCGCCGTGCTTGCGCCGCAGGTCGCGAAGCTCGCCGCCGGCTACGGTCTCGTGCTCGGTCCTTCGACCACCTTCGGCAAGGACCTGATGCCGCGCGTCGCCGGCCTGCTGGGCGCGCCGCAGGTCAGCGACGTGATGGCGGTCGAGTCCGCCACCCGCTTCCGCCGCCCGGTCTATGCCGGCAATGCGATTGCGACCGTCGAGGCCCCGGCAGGGCGGCAGATCATCGCCACGGTGCGGGTCGCCTCCTTCACGGCAGCGCCCGCGGGCGGGTCCGCCCCGGTCGAGACGGTGTCGATCGACGTTCCGTTGCCGGTATCCACCCGGTTCGTCTCCGTGACGGCGGCGCGCAGCGATCGCCCGGACCTGCAGACGGCCGCGCGCGTCGTCTCCGGCGGCCGCGCGCTCGGCAGCGCCGACAACTTCAAGCTGATCCAGGCGCTGGCCGACAAGCTGGGCGCCGCGGTCGGCGCCTCGCGCGCGGCGGTGGATGCCGGATTCGCCCCGAACGAGCTGCAGGTCGGGCAGACCGGGAAGATCATCGCACCGGAACTCTATGTCGCGATCGGGATCAGCGGCGCGATCCAGCACCTCACGGGCATCAAGGACGCGCGCACGATCGTCGCGATCAACAAGGACGCGGAGGCGCCGATCTTCGAGGTCGCGGACTTCGGCCTGGTCGGCGACCTCTTCAGCCTGGTGCCGGAGATCGAGAAGCTGCTGTAGTCGCGTAGACGAGCCAGAGCGACAGCCCGACGATCACCAGCCAGGTGCCGGCCGTCCCGTAGAAGCGGCCGAAGCTGCGGCCGGGGCTGCGCCGACAGGCCCGCGGCGTGCAGCAGCCGGCTCACGACCAGCAGTGCTGCCCGCGCCATGCACGGCGACGGCCGGCAGGCCCGAGATCTCCGCCAGCACGAGCAGCAGCACGGCGTACGGCACGTACTCGGTGAAGTTCGCCTGCACCCGCACCGCCTGCTGCATGCCCTCCTCCGTGCCGGTCCCGAGGCCCACGCGAAAGCGCCGGCGCGCCCGCACGACCTGCACCGAAAGCGCGATGAGCACCAGGCCGAGCAGGCCCGCGTACAGGAACGAGGCCGGCCCCGCGATCACGGAAGCGCCGCGAGAATGTGCTCTGCGCTCGAGACCTTGAATTCGCCGGGCGCCTCGACGTGCACCTGCTGCACGACGCCGTCCTCGATCACGAGCGCGAAGCGCTGGCCGCGCAGGCCCATGCCGAAGCCGCGGGCGTCGAGTTCGAGACCCAGCGCGCGCGTGTAGTCGCCGTTGCCGTCGGCCGCCATCACGACCGCATCGCCGACGCTCGAGGACTTGCCCCAGGCATTCATGACGAACACGTCGTTGACCGCGAGACAGACGATCTCGCCGACACCCTTGCTGCGCAACTCCGCGGCCTTCTCCACGAAGCCCGGCAGGTGCTTCGCGCTGCAGGTCGGCGTGAATGCGCCCGGCACGGAGAACAGCACCACGCGTCCCTTGCCGAGCAACTCCCCGGCCGTCACGTTCATCGGGCCGTCCGCGCCCATCACCTTGAGCTTTCCGTCGGGAATCCGGTCGCCTGCCTTGATCGTCATCGTCGTGTTCCTTTCCTTGGTGAAATCAGCGGGTCGCGCGACGCGCGCCCGGAAAATCCCCTGCCTTGACCAGCATGCCCGGCACCGCGTGGCCGACGTGCTGCTCGATCCAGCGCGCGGTCTCGATCGCGAGACCGAGATCGATGCCGGTTTCGATGCCCATGCGGCCGAGCATGTAGACGAGGTCCTCGGTGGGAATGTTGCCCGTGGCCGCCGGCGCGAAGGGGCAGCCGCCAAGGCCGCCCAGGCTCGCGTCGAGCACCTGCGCGCCCGACATGGCGGCCGCATAGGCGTTGGCGAGGCCGGTGTTGCGCGTGTTGTGGAAGTGGCCGCGCAAGGGCATCGCCGGGCAGCGCCGCGGCGACCGCGCCGAAGATCTCGGTCACCTGCGCCGGGCACGCCGACGCCGATGGTGTCGGCGATCGCGATCTCGAACGGGCCGCCTTCCGCCACGGCGCGCGCGATCTCCACGACGCGCGCGACCGGCACCTCGCCCTCGAACGGGCAGCCGAACGCCGCCGAAATCGTGACCTGCGCCCGGATCCCTGCGGCCTGCGCGGCGGCGGCGATCTCGCGCCAGGTGCGGATCGACTCCGCGCAGCGTCACGCCCTGGTTGCGGCGGTTGAACTCGTCGGTCGTGAACACGACCATGCCGATCTCGCGGCAGCCCGCAGCGGCGGCGCGGTCGAAACCCGCGCGGTTCAGCACGAGGCCGACGTAGCTGACGTCGTCGCGGCGCGGCAGGGCCGCCAGGATGGCCTCCGCGTCGGCCATCTGCGGGACGCGGCGGGGATTGACGAAGCTGGCGACTTCGATGCGCCGGATGCCGGCTTCGAGCGCCCTGTTGATGAACTCGAGCTTGACGGACGTCGGGACCGCGGCGGCCTCGTTCTGCAGGCCGTCTCGCGGCCCGACCTCGACGATCTCGATGCGGCGCGGGGCTGGCATTCCCGGGAATTGTATACGCAAAGGCCGCGGCGATTTCGCGCCGCGGCCCCGTGCTCGATGCGCGTGTGGCGGGATCAGCCCGTGACGCTGGTCCAGAGGTCGGCGACGCCGCGCGACTTCGCGTTCGCGGCCGCCGCGGCGGTGAATGCCTTCTTCGCCTCCGCTGGCTTCTTGCTGTTGGCCAGCGAGATGCCGAGCAGCATGTTGACGTCGTCGGGACGCTTGAGGTTGCCCTTGGTCACCGCGCGCTGCGCGGCCTCGCTCGCCTTCGCGTAGTTCTTCAGCGTGAAGTAGGCCGTGGCGAGTTTCGCCTCCGGCTCGCCGGTCTGGATCGCCTTCGCCTCGGCTTCCTGCTGCGGCAGGGTCGCCTTGACCCGGTCGACCTGCGACTTCGCGTCCGCGAGCACCTTGTTGTTGCGGTCGTCCTTCTTGATGGCACCGGCCGCCATGCCCTTCTCGAGCATTGCGACCGCCTCGCCCGGGCTCGACAGGTCGAGCGCGGTTTCCGCGTACTTCACGAACTGGTCGCCCGCGAGCAGGCCCTTCGTGGCGCCGAGGCGATAGACGTTGATCATGACCACCGGGTCGCGCGCCGACTCCACCTCGTACGCGCTTGCGAGCTGCTTGAACGTGCTCTGCTTCGGCGCCACCGCCATCAGGCGGTGCAGCGTCTGCATTGCGCTTGGCATCGTTCTTGGTCTCGAAGTACGCCGAGTTCAGCATCTCCAGCAGCGCGCCGTTCTTGGACGAGCGGCCGGCCTTGTCGTTGGCCGCGATCGCGCGCTCGAGGGTCGTCGTCGCCTTGCCGTAGTCGCGAAGCTGCATCTGGCTGGTCGCCAGCAGTGTCAGGTCGTCGGCCGTCAGGGCGCCCTGGGCGGCCAGCTTGTCGAACGCCGCGGCAGCACTGCGGTAGTCGCGCAGCGCGTAGTGCGTCGTCGCCTTCAGGCGCAGCTTGCGCGTGAGGTCGGCGCCGGTCACGCGACCGGTCGCCAGGCGCTCGTCCACGGTCGCGAGCACCAGCTTGTGGTCCTTGGCCCCGCTCGCGGCCCAGATCATGAGCTCGTTGATGCCCTGCTCTTCCTGCGGCGACAGCGGCGCCTTGGCCTTGGCTTCCTTCAGGAGGCGGATGGCCTCGCTGTAGTTGCCCTTCTGGCCGGCCGCCTGCGCGGCGGCTGCCTTGTCGGCAAGCTCCTTGCGCCAGCCGCCCTGCGACTGCGCGACGGAGTCCGCCGGCAGCGCCACCAGCGCAAGCCCGGCAACGGACAGCGCGAGGTATGCGGCCACCGCACCCGCACGGAACATCGAATTCTTGGCCGTCATCAGCTCGTACTCCTGCTCAACCGGCCGCCGGGGCCGTATCACCTCGCGCGAGACGCGCGAGCCACAAGTCTGCGATGCGCCCAAGGTGACTGCCCGCCGGGGCCGCTGCCTTGGCTGCCTCGAAGGCCGCACGCGCCTCATCCTTCTTGCCGAGTTCCACGAGCGCGGCGCCGAGCAGCAGATTCGCGTCGTCGAGGCGGGTCACGCCGCCCTTCGCGATGCCGCGGCTGATCACCTCGACCGCCTGCGCGTAGTCGCCGGTGCTGAAGAAGCCGAGGCCGACCTTCACGTCGACTTCGCCCTTCGGGTTCTTGGCTGCCGACGCGGCTTCGCCGGGCAGCGTCTTCTTGTCGGCGGCGACGGCCGCCTTGGCCTGCGTCACGAGCTGCTGGTTGGTGCCGGCATTCGGCACGATGCCGTCCTTCATGCCGCGTTCGAGCCCGCGCTGCGCTTCACCCGGGCTGCCGGCCACGAGTGCGGTATCCGCGTAGTTCAGGTAGGCGCCGACGGTGGCAAGGCCACCGGCGGGGTCGCTCGCCGCGACGCGGTAGGCGTTCAGCATGACGATGCGGTCGTCGTTGGACTGCGCCTGGTAGAGCGCGACGATCCGGCCGTAGTACTCCTTGTCCGGGTACTCGCCGACGAGCGCTTCCAGGTTGGCGAGCCGCGAGGCGTCGTCCTTCATCTCGATGAAGCAGCGGTCCCGGAGCTGGAACCACATTTCCTTGGGCTTCGCGCCCTTGCCCTTGGCGAGCTCGATCGCCTTGCCGAGGTTCTGGCAGGCTTCCGGGAACTGATTCGCCTGGAGGTACAGCCTTCCGAGCGTCTCGTATTCCTCGGGCTCCACGTCCGGCGTTGCGTCCACGAACTTCTGGAAATGCTCGAGCGTCTTGGCGCTGTCCTTCTTCGCGCTGTAGTGCGCGGCGAGCTGGCGATGCATCGCGCCGACGTTCTCGGGCTCGGCGTAACCCTTGGCGAGGAAGGACTCGATCGCGGCGGCAAACGCGTCCATGTCGCCGACGCCCTGGGTCGCCTGCAAGCGCCAGGTCGCGATGGCCTTCTGGTCGTCCAGGGTCGGCGTCGGGATGGTCTCGAGCTCCGGCAGTGCCGCGAGCACGTCGGCCCACCGCTTCTCGTTCACAGCGGCCTGCACGGGCGCCGCGAGCTTGCGGAACTCCTTGCTGTAGTCCGCCTTCGGGGCCGCCGCCTCGGCCGCGGCCGCCTCCGCGGCGCGCTCCTTGCGCGACTTCGGCTTTTCTTCCTGGGCCGACGCCAACGGGAGGACCGCGATCGCCATGGCCAGTGCCGCCGCCGGCAGAACGAGCCCCTTCAACCACGAATTCCAAGCTGTCATTTGCCTCATCCTCACCTGTGGCTGGCCGCCGCCTTTTGCGTGTGGGGCGGGTTTATACCCCAAAACCCGGGCGGCTGTCTGCCCGCTGCCTGTATCGATGGACTCCTGCCGGGCCCGCGGGTTCCGGCCGGAAATTTATCATCGCTGGTTCAGCCGGCGTTCAGCGAGCCTCTCCCAAGAAAAAGGCCCGCCAGTGGCGGGCCCGTAATCGGTCTTTCCGGATCCCGCCGCGGCTAACCGCCGCTGGGCGGTGGCTCGGCGATGAAGCCGACCTTGCGCATCCCTCCCCGCTGGAGTACCGCAAGCGTGTCCGCCACGGCCTCGTAGCGGGCCCGCTTGTCGGCGCGGATGTGCACCTCCGGCTGCGGATCCTTCACGGCTTCCGCCAGCACGCAGGTTCAGCATCTGCGCCCGATCGACGCTGCTCTCGTTCCAGTAGATCGAGCCGTCGAAGTCGATCGAAAGATTGATGTTTTCCGGCTTCGTGTCGGTCGGGCGGTTGATCTCCTTCGGCAGGTCGATCTTTACGGCCTGTGTCATCACCGGGACCGTGATGATCATGATGATCAGCAGCACCAGCATGATGTCCACGAGCGGAATGACGTTGGGCTCGACCATCGGGTCGCCTTCGTCATGACCGACCTGGATCGCCACGGCTTACTTTCCGGAGACGCGCGAGCCGGCGATCAGGGCCGCCTCGACGTCATGGGCGAAGTAATTGGCCCGCTCCATCAACGCCTTGTTGCCGCGCAACAGGCCGTTGAAGCCGAGCACCGCCGGCACCGCGACCGCGAGGCCCATGGCCGTCATGATCAGTGCCTCGCCGATCGGGCCCGCGACCTTGTCGAGGGACGCCTGGCCGGCGATCGAGATGCTGATCAGCGCGTGGTAGATGCCCCACACCGTGCCGAACAGACCCACGAACGGCGACGTCGCGCCGACGGAAGCCAGCACGACCATGCCGCTCTGCAGGCTGGACTGCAGCATCGTGGTGCGCTTGTCGATGTGCGAGCGTACCCAGTCGGCGAGCTCGATCTTGCTCGTGACGTTCGCGCTCTTGCGGTGATGCTCGACCGCCTGCAGGCCGTCCTGGGCGATGTCACGGAAGGGATTGATCTTGCCCTTCAGCTTGGCAACGCCTTCCTGGATCGAGCCGGCCGACCAGAAGCTCTTCTCGGCTTCGGCGGCGACCTTCCGGAGCATGCGCTGGTCGAGCCACTTGTTGATCATGACGAGCCATGACCAGAGCGACATCACGATCAGGATGACGAATACGCCCTTGCCGACGTAGTCGCTCTGCGTCCACATCGACTCGATGCCGTACGGGTTGTCGGTTACTGTGGTTTCACCAGCCATGCTGCAATCCCTCTAACAGAATATACGCTCCGGACTGCACGCCGCCCTGTCGAGGCTGAACGCGCGTCCGGTCCTAGACGAATCCCCGCCGCCTCACTCCAGCTTGAAGACGATCGGTACCGAAACCTGCGAATCGACCGCCTGGCCGTCGCGCTTGCCCGGCTCGAACGGCAGCCGGCGAACGACGCACTCGATTGCCGCGTCGAGCCGCGGGAAGCCGCTGCTCTGCGTGACGGTGACAGCGCCCGCCTTGCCGTCCGCTCCAACGGTGATCGTCGCGACCACGCGCCCTTCCTCGCTGAGGCGGCGCGATGCCGACGGATAGCATGCCGAGATGGCGGCCGCGATGCGGTCGCTGCGCGACTTGAACCGCGCGGGCGTGATCTGCACCTGGCGCGCCGGCGTTGCCGGTTGCGCGCGCGGTGTCTCCTGGACCTTGGCGGTGATCGCGGTGGTCGGGCCCTCGAACGCCGGCAGGTCGATCAGCGGCGGCGGCACGACCGGCGGCGGCACGTCCACCGGCGGCGGCGGCGGCGGCTCGTCGAGATTCTCCGGCGGCGGCGGCGGCGGCGGCAGATCCATGATCGAAAAATCCTGGACCAGGTTCATGCCCGCGCGCACGAGACCCTGCTTCAACGCCCAGAAAAACACCAGGTGCAAAACGATGATTCCGACGAACACAGCCGTCGTGCGAGAACCACCTGCGGAATAGGTATTCGCCATACCGGACCTGTCTCACCCCTCGTCCGTTCTAGCCGGTCGCATGCCCGAATTCCGGGCCGCGGCCCCTGCCATTTCTTCTCGAAGCACCCGCGGGGGCGCTCCGTTTCCCGGCCACAGCCACCTTAGCGGTTGGCCCAATCGACTGCAAGCGCCCGCCGCCACCCGTCGAGCGGGGACATCCGGAGCATAGCAAACACCGGCCGTGGAACACCGCATCAGTGCAGCTGGAACACGATCGGCAACTGCACCTCGGCGACAGTGGCGCGGCCATCGCGCCGGCCGGGATGGAATTGCAGGCGGCGGATGACGCAGCCCAGGGCCGCATCGAGTCGCGGAAAACCCGTGCCCTGCGCTTTGGTCCAGGACGCCGCCCGGCCGTCGGCACCGACTACGATGAGAGCGACGGCACGACCCTCCTCGCCCATGCGACGCGCACCCGAGGGATAGCAGGCGTCGACGAGGGCTGCCAGCCGGCTGTCACGCATCTGTAACGCGGGTGGCTGGAAATCGACGTTTTGCCCGCCGGTGCCTGCATCGGATGTCGAGGCATCCGTTACCAGTACCGAGTCGACAGGCGGAGCCACTTCGTCCACCCGGGGAATGTCGATGTCCGGCAACGGCGCCCGCAGCGGCTGGTAATCGGCCGGCACGGGCATGCCGGGCTGCACGCGGACCACGGGTTCCGGGATCCGCTGGACGACGACGATTGCCGGCGGCGCTGGCAGCGCATCGAGGAGTCGCGGCAACATTCCGCTCGCAAAGAGGATCAATGCCCCGACGTGAAGTCCCGCGACGGACGCGAGCACTGCCGACTGACGCGAGGCGCCGGCCACGATCGTTGCCGTCATATGTCACCTCCATGACTGCTTACCGGCTTCTAACGCCGGTACCGGCCGCCAGGGGTTGACCGATCGACGCGGAGGATGACTTCAGGTCCCTGAAGCGGCACCGCGCCGTTCGCGAGCCAGGATGACGGTGACGCCGGAGAGTGTCAGCAGCCCGCCGGCCACCATGCGCCCGTCCAGGGCGTCACCCAGGATGAGCACCGAAAAGAAAACGCCAAACAGCGGCGTCAACACGGTGATGGGCGCGACGCTCGAAACCGGGTAACGGCGGATGAGCGCAAAGTAAGAAGTGTGCGCGACGAGGCTGGCCAGCACGGCGGAGTACAGCAACGCGCTCCAGCCGGTGACGCCAGCGGTCGGCAAGCTCGCGAGCTGGCCGTCTTCCAGGAACAGCGAGAGCGGCAGCAGCAGTGGCACGCTGCCCCAGGCGAGCCAGGCCTGCAGTTCGAGCGGCTCGAGATTCCTGACGCGCTTGATCGCGACCAGGCCCACGGCGCCGATGAAGGCTGCGATGACGATCAACAGGAGGCCGGTCCAGGAGCGGAATACCTCCGGGCTGAAGCCGATGAGCACCACCCCGGCAAAGGCCATGGCGATGCCGAGCCACCGCCGCCAGTGGATTCGCTCGCCAAGCAGCATCACCGACAGCAGCGTAGCGAATGGCACGCCGAGCTGGCCGCCAATGGCGACCGAGGACATGTTCTCCGACAGCGCGACGCCGGAGTACATGAGCGCGAACTGCAGGCCGCCGCTGCAGATGGCCGCGGTCAGCAGCCAGCGCATTTCGCCGCGCCGGATCCGGAGCCACGGCCATACCACAAGACCCACGATCAGGAAGCGCAGGAAGGTGAGGAACACGGGCGGGAATCGGTCGGCGCTCAGCTTTACCGCGACGATGTTGAAGCCCCAGATCGCATTGATCATGACGAGCTGCCACAGGTGAGTCCGGTGCACCTCGCTCATTCGGGCATGAGCAATTCGGCCGCGGGTGGCCGAAGGTTGTAATGCGATGCCATCGCGTGCCCGTATGCGCCGGCATCCGCGATCAACAGGACGTCGTCCTCCTCGCAGCGCGGAAGCCGGCAGTCGCGCGCGAGCTCGTCGCCGCTCTCGCAGATCGGACCCACGACCGTGCAGGTCTGGCTGTCCGGTTCGTCGAGGCGGGTCAGGTTCCTGACTTCGTGGTGCGCACCGTACAGGGCCGGCCGGATCAGCGAGTTCATGCCGGTCGCCACGCCCACGTAACGCCGCTCTCCCTTGCCTTTCGTCTGGGTCACCCGCGCGAGCAGGACACCTGCCTCGGCCACCAGGAAACGACCGGGTTCAAGCCAGAGCTCCAGCGCGGGATGCGCCGACCTGAATTTCCCGAGCGCGCGATCGAGGGCTGCAAGGTCGACTGGCGCGCGGCCCGGCCGGTCCGGGACGCCTAGCCCGCCGCCGAGATTGAGGATGCGCGCGGCGGGAAAGGCGGCGATGCGCGAAGCCAGGGCGCGTGCCGGCTCCAGCCAGGTCTCCAGGTCGAAGTTGCCGCTGCCCCCGTGGGCATGCAGCCCGACCACGCGCGCGCCCGCTGCGGAAACCGCCGGGACCAGTTCGTCAAACTCCTCCGGCGGCACGCCGAACTTCGAGTGCCGCCCGCCGGTGCGCACTTTTTCGTGGTGGCCGCGTCCGCCGGTCGCATCGAGCCTCAGGAATATCTCGCGGTCCCGGAACAGCGGCGTCCAGTCGCGGAGCACCTGCAGGTTGTCCACGGTCACGCGATATCCGCGCTCCAGGGCCCAGCGGTACTCCGACTTCGGTGCGAAGTTCGGCGTGAACAGCACTCGCTCGTGTGCAAGCCCGGGCAGTGCCTCCCGGACGCGCTCCAGTTCGGCGCGCGATACGCATTCAAAGCCGAGTCCGGCGCCGGCCAGCGCCTCGAGGATCGCGGCGTGAGGGTTCGCCTTCAAGGCATACAGGACGCGCGTGAAGGAACGCAGCGCGACGAGCTTCCCGGCCTGGGCGCGGACCGTCGCGAGGTCGTAGACATAGGCACTGTCGCGATCGCCGAGCAGGCCGATGAGGGCCTCGCGGTGCGCGTGCCACCAGGGGGTGTCGACCAAGTCCTGCATCGGCGACTCTATCCGAGACGCCGCGCGCTCAAGCCTCGTCGACGTCGTTGAACTCCTGCAGCTCGCGCAGCAGGCGCTTCTCCGCCAGCACGTCTTCCACCCGGCTCCAGGCCGACTGCTGCACAGGGCGCTTCGGGCCCTTGGGCCGGCGCTCGACGACGATCAGCTTGTCGAGGTCGCCATCCTGCTCCGCAGCCCCCCCGAGGAACTCGTCCTCGAGGTCGAAGGAGTCGTCATTGCGCTCTTTCATTCCGTAGAATACCTAGAGAAAACAATGAGTTTGGCCGCAATCCCGGCTTGCGTCGGGCTGCGCAATATATACGAAAAGCGGCATTAATCAACTGCAAGCGGCCCGGACGGCCGCCTCGGCGTCAGCGGCGGGCGGTCACCCGCCTTCGCAGGTCTGCAGGCATTCGCTGTACTTCTCGTCGCAGACCTGGATCTTTCCCGAATCGGCCTCGGCGTCCTGCATGCACTTGTCGGACTCGATATCGCATTTCTCGATGCACTTTTCGTCCGCCATCGTCCGGGCGCCGGCCAGGGCGCGCGCTTCGGGACGAATGTCGTCCGCGATGGCGGGCGCTGCAACGAGTGAACCCAGAAGGGCGAAAGCGAGCCAGCGATTCTTGCGCATTTTCATGTCCACGTTCCTTCCGGCAGATCCTATCTATACGGCACGGCGCGCCGGCCTGCAATCTGCTGCGCATACACTGAAGCCTGTCTGCTGAACGCCGACTGAACCGCCCCTTCCGGCCTCTCAGGCCAACCAGCCGCCATCGGCGGTCAGGCAACTGCCGGTCGTGTATGAAGCCGCGTCGGAAACAAGGTAGATGACCGCGCCCGCCATCTCCTCCGGCTGCGCGATCCGCCCCATCGGGACGAGACGCTCGAGCGCTGCGCGGTGCTTCGGGTCCTCGTGGATCGCGGCGGCGAAACGCGTCTCGACGATTCCGGGCACGAGCGCGTTGACGCGAATCCCGTGCCGCGCCCACTCGCGTGCCAGTCCCTGCGTCATGTTGACGATGGCCGCCTTGGTCAGCGAGTAGCAGGCCTGCCCGTCCATCGGTCGAAACGCGTTGACCGAGGCCACGTTGACGATCGCACCCTTGCCCTGGCGCAGCATGCGGCGCGCCGCCTCGATCGAGGTCCAGAAGTAGCCGCCGATGTTCACGTCCAGCGTCTTCTGCCAGGCGGCAGGATCCATGTCGATCGCGGGCCCGTAGTAAGGGTTGGTCGCGGCGTTGTTGACGAGGATGTCGATGCGGCCATGGAGCTCGTCGATCGCCGAGAGCGTCGCCCCGATCGCGGCCGGCTCGCCGATGTGGCAGGCGTGTGCGCTCGCCGCCCCGCCCGTCGCGCGGATCTCGGCCGCGACCTGCTCGCAGGCATCGAGCCTGCGGCTCGCGACCGCGACCGTCGCTCCGTGACGCGCGAGCGCGAGCGCCACCGCGCGGCCGATCCCCCGGCTACCGCCGGTCACGAGCGCGACTCGCCCGCTCAGGTCGAATTCCCCCGCTGCCAAGATTCCCCGCCTTCCGCGCGCCCGGCGCAGCGCGCTTCATCGTAGCACCCCGTTGCTGTAGGGTTATCGGATGCTGATTCCGCGCCGCGATCTCGACTTCCAGCTGTACGAAGTCCTCGATTGCGCCGCGCTCACCGGTCATGCGCGGCATGCCGCGCATGACCGCGAGGTCTTCGACGGCGTGCTGGATGCGGCCTACCGGATCGCGGCCGAGCGGTTCGCGCCGTTCGCGGCCGCCTGCGACCGGGAGGAGCCGCGCATCGAGGGCGGTCGCGCATGGACGATCCCCGAGACACGCGCGGCGCTTGCCGCCTACAACCAAGCTTCCTTCACGGCGGCGACCTTCGATGTCGAGGACGGCGGCCTGCAGCTGCCGATCGCGATCGCCAAGGCCTGCACGGCGGTGTTCTCGAGCGCGAACGTCGCTTTCCACTCCTATGCGGCCCTCACGGCGGGTGCGGCCGATCTGCTGGTGAGTTTCGGCGGCCCCGATCAGCGCCGGCGATTCGTGCGGCCGATGCTCGCCGGCCGATTTACCGGGACGATGTGCCTGTCCGAACCGCATGCCGGATCCTCGCTCGCGGACATTCGCTGCCAGGCCCGGCCGCATGACGACGGACACTACCGCCTGACCGGAACCAAGATGTGGATCTCCGGCGGGGACCACGACCTCGCGGAAACGATCGTGCACCTGGTGCTCGCGAAACTGCCCGGCGCCCCGCCCGGCGTCCGCGGCATCTCGCTGTTCGCCGTGCCGCGCGACCGGGTGCGGGAGGACGGCTCGGTCGGCGAATCGAACGACGTCCGGCTCGCGGGTCTCAACCACAAGATGGGGTGGCGCGGCACGACCAACGCCGTGCTCTCGTTCGGCGAGCGCGGCGAGTGCCGCGCGGAGATCGTCGGCGAGGCGCATCGCGGCCTCGAATACATGTTCCAGATGATGAACGCCGCTCGCATCGGCGTCGGCACCAACGCGGTCGCACTCGGCTACGCCGCCTACGGCGACGCCCTCGCCTATGCGCGCGAGCGCCGGCAGGGCCGCCTGCCCGGGTCGAAGGATCCTGCCTCGCCGCAAGTCGCGATTCTGAAACACGGCGACGTCAGGCGGATGCTGCTTGCGCAGAAGTGCTGGGTCGAGGGCGGCCTCGCGCTGGTGCTCTACTGCGCGCGACTGGCGGACGAGGAGCGTTGCGCGGCGGGCGCCCCGGAGCGCGCCAGGATCCACCGGTTGCTCGAGCTGCTGACGCCGATCGCCAAGTCGTGGCCCAGCGAGTACTGCCTCGAGGCCAACAAGCTCGCGATCCAGGTGCATGGCGGCTATGGCTACACGCGCGATTTCCCCGTCGAGCGGCTGTACCGCGACAACCGGCTCAACCACATCCACGAAGGCGCGCACGGCATACACGGGCTCGACCTGCTGGGCCGCAAGGTCGTCGCACAGGAAGGCGCCGCGCTCAAGGACCTCTTTGCACGCATGGCGGAGACCATCGGCAGCTCCCGCGATTCTGCAGTGCTCGCGCCGTACGCGGAGAGGCTCGAAGCCGCCATTGCGGACGCGGCGCAAACAACTGCGAGCATCGCGACTGCACTGCGGGGGAATCCCGAACTCGCGCTGGCGAATGCGACGCTATATCTCGACAGCCTCGGCCACATCGTCGTGGCCTGGCGCTGGCTCATCCAGGCCCAGGCCGCCGAACGCGCCATCGCGGCGGCTTCCGGCAGCGAGCGCGATTTCTACGCCGGCAAGCTGTCCGCCTGCCGCTACTTCTTCCGGTACGAACTGCCGCGCACCAGGCCCGCGCTGCACCTCGTGCGCTCCCTCGACGACACCGCCCTCTCGATTCCCGACGGCGGGTTCTGAGAAGAGGGGACGCACCCCTTTTCCTGGAGTTTCATCGGAATGGAAAAGGGGTGCGTCCCCTTTTACAGTGCGAGCGGCCTGTATTCCAGGCCCAGGTCCCGCGCGACTGCCTCGTGCGTGATGGCGCCCTCGTGCACGTTGAGACCGGAGGCAAACCCGGGATCGCGCGCGAGCGCCTTGCGCCAGCCGTTGTCCGCCAGCGAGCGCACGTACGGGAGCGTGGCGTTGGTCAGCGCGAACGTGGAGGTACGCGGCACGGCGCCCGGCATGTTCGTGACGCAGTAGTGAACGACGCCGTCCACGACGTAGGTGGGATCCGCATGCGTCGTCGGCTTGCTGGTCTCGAAGCAGCCGCCCTGGTCGATCGAGATGTCGACCAGCACGGCGCCCTTCTCCATGCGACCGAGCATCGCGCGCGTGACGAGCTTTGGCGCCGCGGCGCCCGTCACCAGCACCGCGCCGATCACGAGGTCGGCCTGGATCACCAGCCGCTCCACCGCCTCGGTGGTCGAGTACGCCGTCTCGATCTGGCTGCCGAACTGCGCATCGAGTTCGCGCAATCGCCTGAGCGACCGGTCGACGACCGTCACCTGCGCGCCGAGCCCGACCGCCATCTGCGTCGCATTCGTCCCGGCGACACCGCCGCCCAGGATCACGACCCGCGCGGGCGCGACACCGGGCACGCCGCCCAGCAGCACGCCGAACCCGCCGTTGGCCTTCTGCAGCGCGGTCGCACCCACCTGGATGGACATGCGCCCCGCCACCTCGCTCATCGGCGTCAGCAGCGGAAGCGAACGATCCGGAGAAGTCACCGTCTCGTAGGCGATGGCCGTGACCCCCGACTTCGCGAGAGCCTTCGCCTGCTCCTTGTCGGCGGCGAGGTGCAGGTAGGTGAACAGCACCTGTCCTTGCCTGAGCTGCGCGCACTCCGGGAGCTGGGGCTCCTTCACCTTCACGACCATTTCGGCCTCGGCGAAGATGGATTTCGCGTCCGGGACGACGGTCGCGCCAGCGGCGCGGTACGCGTCATCCCCGATGCCGATGCCGGCGCCCGCCGAGGCCTGGACGATCACCTGGTGACCGGCCGCGGCCAACTCCCGGACGCCCGCCGGCACCAGGCCGACGCGATACTCGTGAACCTTGATCTCTTTCGGACAACCGATCTTCACCTGGACCCCCTGGAGCCACCTGCGTGACATACGACGCCTGCCGCGATCGCGGGCAGCGGGTGCGATTATCCGCTTAGAATACCCGCGATGGCCACGGCACACGATTCCGCCCGCCTCGTGACCCATCCCGCGCAGCTCTCGCAGGCCCTCGAGCTCCAGCGGCAGGCTTTCGCCGCCGACCCTTGCCCCGGCCAGGCGGTGCGGCGCGACCGCCTCGCGCGACTCGCGCGCATGTTACGGGAACACTCGGCCGGCATCCGCGACGCGATCTCCGCCGATTTCGGGCTGCGCGCCGGCGAGGAAACGGAGCTGCTCGAGGTGTTCACGAGCCTCGAGGGCATCGCGCATGCACGGCGCCACCTGCGACGCTGGATGCGCATCGAGCGCCGCGCGGTGGCCTGGTGGAGCCTGCCCGGCCGGGCGCAACTCATGCGCCAGCCGCTCGGCGTGGTCGGAATCATCGTGCCGTGGAACTACCCGCTGTATCTCGCGATCTCGCCGCTCACGGCCGCGATCGCCGCGGGCAACCGCGCGATGCTGAAGCTGTCCGAGCACACTCCGCGCTTCGGCGCCCTGTTCGAGTCCATCGTCGCGCGCAATTTCGCGGCCGACGAAGTCGTCGCCTTCAATGGCGACGCGACCGCGGCGAAGGCGTTTGCGTCCCTGCCCTTCGACCACCTCCTGTTCACCGGATCGACAGCGGTCGGCCGCGAGGTCATGAAGGCTGCGAGCGCAAACCTGACCCCCGTAACCCTGGAACTGGGCGGCAAGTCGCCCGCGATCGTGACCACGGGATTCGATCTTGCGGAGACCGCGCGACGGGTCATGTACGGGAAACTGATCAACGCCGGCCAGACCTGCGTCGCGCCGGACTACGCGCTGGTGCCAAGACCGCTGGTGAATCCATTCATCGAGGCCTGCCGTGCGGCGACGCGCGACTACTTCCCCGACGCTCGCGACCAACCCGCAGTACACGTCGATCGCGAGCGAGCGGCAGTTCCGGCGCCTTGCCGGATACGTCGACGACGCCCGCGAGCAGGGCGCCTCGATCCATCCCCTGCACGAGGAAGCCTCGGACGTCGAGCGCCGGCGACTCTCGCCGGTTGCGTTGACCGACGTGAACGACGCGATGCGCGTCATGCAGGAGGAGATCTTCGGCCCGATCCTTCCGGTGGTCGGCTACGACACGATCGACGAGGCCATCGCGTTCGTCAATGCACGTCCCCGCCCGCTCGCGCTCTACTATTTCGGCGCCCGCGACCGGAATCTCGAAGCCGTGCTGGAGCGAACCCTGTCGGGCGGCGTCACCGTCAACAATACGGCGCTGCACGTCGTGCAGGAGAACCTGCCGTTCGGCGGCGTCGGACCCGAGCGGCATGGGCGAGTACCACGGTCGCGCCGGATTCGACCGGTTCTCCAAGCTGAAGCCGGTGTTCATCGACGGCAGGTGGAGCGCCGCGTCGCTGCTCGCGCCGCCCTACGGGCGAAGGTTCCGCGCGATCCTCGGCCTGCTGAAACGCTGAATCAGCCGAGCAGTGCGCCGCGCGTGGTGGCGCAGGTGGTCTTCCATGAAGGTCGAGATGAAGTAGTAGCCGTGGTCGTAGCCCGGCTGGCGTCGCAGCGTCAACGGGTAGCCGGTGTCCTTGCAGGCCTGTTCGAGCCGTTCCGGCAGCAGTTGCTGCTCCAGGAACTGGTCCGCATTCCCCTGGTCGACGAGCAGCGGCGGGCGGCCCGGAGACCGTTGGCAGCGCGCGGATCAATTCGCAGGCATCGTACGGCCGCCAGCGCTCGCGGTCGGCTCCCAGGTATCCCGTGAAGGCCTTCTGGCCCCAGGGACATTGCATCGGCGCCGAGATCGGCGCGAAGGCCGATATGGAACGGTAGCGATCCGGGTGCTTGAGCCCGATCGTGAGCGCACCGTGGCCGCCCATGGAGTGCCCGAAGATGCCCTGGCGCTGCGGGTCCACCGGGAAGTTCTTCTCGACCAGCTCCGCGAGCTCACGCGTGACGTACGAGTACATGCGGTAGTGCCGTGACCAGGGATCCGCGGTGGCGTCGAGATAAAAGCCCGCGGCGACGCCGAAGTCCCAGGAATCGCTGTCGCCGGGCAATGGCACGCCCCTCGGGCTCGTGTCCGGCGCGACCAGCGCGAGGCCGAGCTCCGCGGCGACGCGCTGCGCCCCGGCCTTGATCATGAACGTCTCTTCGGTGCAGGTCAGGCCCGCGAGGTACCAGAGCACCGGAACCCGCCGCCGTTCGGCCTGCGGTGGCAGGTAGACGGCGAAGCGCATCGCGCAGGCGGTCTCGACGGCGGCGTGGCGATGAAAGCTCACCGCCCCGCCGAACGCCGCATGCCGCGAAATGAGTTCCGGCGCCGCGGTCATCGCCAATCGCTCCCGCCGGCGCCGGACATCGGCCGCATCAGGACTTCAGGACGCCCTTCGACTTCGCCGTGTGCGTGGCGATCGCGTCCATCAGGGCCGGGCTCAGGCAATCGTAGGGCTCGAGACCGAGTTCCTTGAGACGCGCACGCACGCCGGCCATCTCCTCCGGCTTCGCGGCGCCGGTCTCGATGATCGACGAGACGAATGCGGCGAATTCCGGCGCGGCCCAGCCCTTGTCCTTCGACAGCTCGACGTGCACGAAGTCGAAACCGTAGAACGGGTGACCCTTGTTCTCGATGCGGCCGTACAGGTGCACGCCGCAGCCCGTGCAGGCGTGGCGCTGGATCGCGGCGCTCGGGTCGACGATCTTCAGCTTGTTGCCGTTGGCCGTGACCGAGAGCTTGTCGCGGCCGACGACGGCGACGACGGAGAATGCCGCGCCCTCCGGCTTCCAGCACTTGCTGCAGCCGCAGGCGTGGTTGAAGGCGACGTCGCTCGCGAGCGTCACCGTGACCGGGTTGCTCGCGCACTTGCAGGTGAGCGTGCCGCCCGCGAAGCCCTTGGTCCCGGCCTTGACGCCGTTGTCGACGGACGGATGAATCTTGACAGCCATGGTGTGTATCCCCTCCTGCGGTTTCAGAAAGTCACGACGCTGCGGATCGATTCGCCCTTGTGCATCAGGTCGAAGGCGTCGTTGATCTTCGCGAGCGGCATGACGTGCGTGATCAGGTCGTCGATGTTGATCTTGCCGTCCATGTACCAGTCGACGATCTTCGGCACGTCCGTGCGGCCGCGCGCGCCGCCGAAGGCCGTGCCCTTCCAGACGCGGCCGGTCACGAGCTGGAACGGCCGGGTCTTGATTTCCTGGCCCGCGCCCGCGACGCCGATGATCACCGACACGCCCCAGCCGCGGTGGCAGCACTCGAGCGCCTGGCGCATGAGGTCCACGCTGCCGACGCACTCGAAGCTGTAGTCGGCGCCGCCGTCGGTCAGGGCCACGAGGTGGGCGACGAGATCGTCCTTGACCTCCTTCGGGTTCACGAAGTGCGTCATGCCGAACTTTTCGCCGAGCGCCTTGCGCTTCGGGTTGACGTCGACGCCGATGATCTTGTTGGCGCCCGCCATGCGCGCGCCCTGGATCACGTTGAGGCCGATGCCGCCGAGGCCGAAGACCACGACGTTCGCGCCCGGCTCGACCTTCGCGGTGTTGATCACCGCGCCGATGCCCGTCGTCACGCCGCAGCCGATGTAGCAGACCTTCTCGAACGGCGCGTCCTCGCGGATCTTCGCGAGCGCGATCTCGGGCAGCACGGTGTAGTTGGAGAAGGTCGAGCAGCCCATGTAGTGGTGCACCGGCTTGCCGCCCATCGAGAAGCGGCTGGTGCCGTCCGGCATCACGCCCTTGCCCTGGGTCGCGCGGATCGCCGTGCAGAGGTTGGTCTTGTGCGAAGTGCAGGACTTGCACTCGCGGCACTCGGGCGTATACAGCGGGATGACGTGGTCGCCCTTCTTGAGCGACTTCACGCCGGGACCGACGTCGACCACGACGCCAGCGCCCTCGTGGCCGAAGATCACCGGGAAGAGTCCCTCCGGGTCGGCGCCCGAGCGCGTGAACTCGTCCGTGTGGCAGACGCCGGAGGCGCGGATCTCGACCAGGACTTCGCCGGCCTTCGGGCCGTCCAGGTCGACTTCGACGACTTCGAGCGGCTTGCCGGCCGCGTATGCGATTGCTGCGCGCGTTTTCATCGTTCTCGCCGCCCCCTCCTCAGGACATGTGCAGGCCGCCGTTCAGCGAGAAGTCCGCGCCGGTCGCGAAGGCCGCGTCATCCGACGCGAGCCAGGCCACCATGGACGCGATCTCCTCCGGCGTTCCGAGCCTGCCGACCGGAATCGTGGCGACGATCGTCGCCAGCACTTCGGGCTTGACCGCACGCACCATGTCGGTGCCGATGTAACCCGGCGAAATCGTGTTGACCGTCACGCCCTTGGCCGCAACTTCCTGCGCGAGGGCCATCGTGAAGCCGTGGATGCCGGCCTTGGCGGTCGAGTAGTTGGTCTGCCCGAACTGGCCCTTCTGGCCGTTCACGGACGAGATGTTGATGATGCGGCCCCAGCCGCGGTCCAGCATGCCGTCGATCACCTGCTTGGTGACGTGGAACAGGCTGTTGAGGTTGGTGTCGATGACCTTGTGCCAGCGCTCGAAGGTCATCTTGCGGAAGGTGCCGTCGGCCGTGACGCCGGCGTTGTTCACCAGCACGTCCACGGGCCCGAGCTCGTTGCGCACCCTCTCGAACGCTGCGCGGGTCGACTCCCAGTCCGCGACGTTGCCTTCGGAGGCGTGAACCTCGTACCCCTCGGCACGCATGTCGGCGATCCAGCGGTCCTTGCGCTGCGAGCCCGGCCCGCAGCCCGCAACGACCTTGAAACCCTCGCGACACAGGCGCCTGCAGATCGCCGTACCGATGCCGCCCATCCCGCCCGTCACGTAAGCGAGTCTTCCAGACATGGTCCCCTCCCGGATGCCTCAGTGTACTAGGTCTATGTTGCGGTTGCCGACACCGGGGTAACGTATGCGGATGCGATTCCCGGTTTCAGTTTCCAGGCGACACGTGCTTCAGGGCACGCTCCTCGCGTCATTGGCATCCGCCCTCGGATTACCGCGCGTCGCGGTTTCTTTGCAGCGCAACGGAGCCCGGCCACTGCCGATGACGGCGGTGCGCTTGCAGCCGTCACCCTGGCTGCAGGCGGTCGAATCAAACCGCACCTACCTGCATCGACTCGAGCCCGACCGGCTGCTGCACGATTACCGCGTCCAGGCAGGCCTGCCGCCGAAGGCCGAGCGTTACGGGGGCTGGGAACAGGAAACGATCGCCGGCCATACGCTCGGCCACTACCTGTCCGCCTGTGCGCTCATGCACGCGCAGACGGGCGACGTCGAATGCCGGGCGCGCGCGCACTACATCGTCGGCGAACTCGGCGACTGCCAGCATGCCGGGCGCGACGGCTTTGTCGGCGCGTTCACGCGCCGCAACGAGGCGACCGGCGCAATCGAGCCGGGCCGTCGCGTCATGGAGGAGATCGCCCGTGGGGAAATCCGCTCCGCGCGCTTCTACCTGAACGGCTGCTGGGCGCCGTTCTACAACTGGCACAAGCTGTTTGCCGGCCTGCTCGACGCCAACGCGCTACTGCGCGAGCCAAGACGCCCTCGCGGTCGCCGAAGCGCTCGCGGCCTTCATCGAGCGCACGCTTGCCGGCCTCGATGCGGCGCAGATGCAGTCGGTGCTCGGCACCGAGTTCGGCGGCATGAGCGAGGTACTCGCCGAGCTGTCCGACCGGACCGGCGAGGGGCGCTGGCTCAGGCTCGCGGAGCGCTTCCACCATCAGGCGGTCCTCGCCCCGCTGATCGACGGGCGTGACGAGCTCGCCTTCCTGCACGCGAACACGCAGATTCCGAAGCTGATCGGGCTCGCCCGTCACGCCGAACTCACGGACAACGCGCGGGAACTCGGCGGTGCCCGGTTCTTCTGGCACGCGGTGACTGACGACCGCACTTACGTGATCGGCGGCAACAGCGACCGCGAGAATTTCCAGGAGCCCGGCTCGCTCTCGCGCTACATCACGGAGCAGACCTGCGAGAGCTGCAACACCTACAACATGCTGAAGCTGACGCGGAAGCTCTACGCGGCCGAG
This sequence comes from uncultured Gammaproteobacteria bacterium, assembly GCA_963823415.1. GTDB lineage: Bacteria > Pseudomonadota > Gammaproteobacteria > Steroidobacterales > Steroidobacteraceae > SCUD01. The sequence goes on from CAWGLJ010000008.1 coordinate 224,660, forward strand.
CCGCACGCGGCGTACTTCGACTATTACGATCGCGCGCACCTCAATCACATGCTGGCGCACCAGCGGCCGCGCGACGGCGCTTTCGCGTACATGGTCCCGCTCATGAGCGGGACCGCGCGCGAATGGTCCCTGCCCTTCGATTCCTTCTGGTGCTGCGTCGGCACGGGCATGGAGACCCACGCCAAGCACGGCGACTCGATTTTCTGGGAAGGCGACGGGACCCTTTTCGTCAACCTGTTCATCCCGGCGACGCTCGACTGGGATGCGCGCGGGCTGCGCCTCGCGCTCGAAACCGACTACCCGTTCGGCGAACGCGTGACCCTGCGCTTCGCGGCCGTGAGAGAGGCCGAGCCGCTCGACGTCGCACTGCGGTTGCCAACCTGGTGCGCTGCCCCCGCAGCGCGCATCAATGGACGAGCCCGCTGCAGTTCGCGGCGGCGCGGACGGTTACTTCCGCGTGCGGCGCGCCTGGCAGTCGGGCGATTCCATCGAGCTCGAGCTGCCGATGCGCCCGCGCCTGGAGCCGACGCCCGACGATCCCTCGACCGTGGCCCTGCTGTTCGGCCCGCTCGTCCTGGCCGCGGACCTTGGGCCGTCGACGGCCGCCTTCGACGGCCCCGCCCCTGCATTGGTCGGAACCGATCCACTCTCATCGATCGTCGTCACCGACGCCGCCCAGGCGAAATTCACGACGCGCGGCATCGGGCAGCCGGCGGATCTCGAGTTCGCACCCTTCTTCGGCCAGCATGATCGCCGCACGGCCGTCTACTTCCGCCGGTTCACGCCCGCCGAATGGCAGGCGGCGCTCGTGTCGCGCGCGGACGAGCGGGTGCGCGCGGCGGAACTCGACGCGCGCTCGATCGACATCATCCGCCTCGGGGTCGAGGAAGAGGAGCGCCGGCACGGGCTTGCGAGCCGGATTTCCTACGCCGTTTCCTACCGATTCCGCCCGGGACGCGACGCAAGGACCGGCGGCTACCTGGAATTCGACGCGGCGGTTCGCGAAGAACCCCTGGCCCTGCGCGCAACCTACTGGGGCGGCGAACGCGACAGGGTCTTCCACATCCTCGTGGATGGCGAGCGCATCGCCACACAACGGCTCCAGGGCGAGCATCCCGGCGAGTTCATCGAGCGCGACTACGCCTTGCCCGGGCGCCTGCTGAGTGGCAAGGAGCGTGTGCGGGTCCGCTTCGAGCCGGAGCCGGGCCACACGGCCGGCCCGGTGTTCGGGTGCCGGATCCTCGGCAACGCTCCAGCCGTCCGCCCATAGTCATTCCAGGCTCGACTGGATCCGAGTCGCGCCAGCGCGGTCCGGATCGTGAAAAGCGCGGGGTCCAGGGAATCATTGACCTCATCCCAGGCGAGCGGCATCGCAACAGGCGCCCCCTCTCGCGCGCGAGGCGACAGCGGCGCGATGGCAGTGGCCTTCGGGCCATTGCGAAGGTAGTCGAGGAAGACCCGCCCGGTGCGGGCCGCGATGCGCGGGTTGATGACGTACAGGGTCGGGCTATCTGCGGCCATCTGCGCACACAGGTTGCGGGCGAACTCCTTCGCGGCGGGCCAGCCCGGACCGCCGCGCACCGTCACGGCAAGCGGCGCGACGACATGCAAACCTTTGCCTCCGGTGGTCCTGCAGAAAGAAGCAAGACCGCATTCAGTTAGGCGCGCTTTCGTCTCCCGAGCTGCTGCCACGACAGTGCCAAACGTTAGCCCCGGCGACGGGTCGAGATCGAACACCAATCGACCGGGCGTGCCTGGCCGCCCGGGTGCGGAGTTCCAAGGGTGCAGTTCGATACCGCCAAGCTGGGCGACGGCAACCAGGGCTTCGATGTCGTCGATCTGGAGGTAGGGCCTGCGATCGCCGCGTATTCGTACGGCCCGTATTTCATGCGGGTCACCCGCCCGCCCATGGCGCTGCAAGAATCTCTGGCCGCCGATGCCGTCGGGCGCGCGAAGGAGCGAGCAGGGTCGCCCGCGCAGGTGCTCGATCATCCAGGGGCCGGCCGCCTCGAAATAGCGCGCGAGCTCAAGCTTCGACACCGGCTCGCCGCTCCCGGCAGCCGGCCAGAGCGCCTTGTGCGGATGGGTAATCGCCACGCCGCGTACCTGCGCGTCGACTCCGTTCCTGCGGGGTCGACGGCGACCCCGAGCAGCAGGGTGCGTGCGAGCCATCAACCGCCAGCATGCGCCAATCCCCGTCGGCGCCAATGAAAAATCCCGCAAGGCCTATACTGCACGCGCTGACGCCGGACCAGCCAATGCCCGGTTACAGGGGGAAAAACATGAAGACCATGAAGACAGGGGCCTGGGCGCTCCCGGCCTGCGTATGCCTGCTCGCCAGCACGGCGGCATCGGCGCAGGACCAGGCCGCCGAGCGCTATATCTACGCGACCTACTCGTACTGCGATTTCTCGAAGCAGGAGCGGGCCGACGAGATCTTCGACCAGGTGCAGAAGCCGGTGCTGGACGCGGCCATCAAGGACGGCACGATCAACACCTACAGCTACCTGGGCCACCAGACGGGCGGCCAGTGGCGCCGCGCGAGCGTCCACGGGGCGGGCAGCGTCCAGGCGCTGCTGGATGCCCAGAAGAAGATGGGCGACCAGCAAGACGCAAACGAGAAGAACAAGAAGCTCGGTGCCGAGTCGAGCGCCATCTGTCCGTCGCATGACGACTACATCTGGCGGGCGGTGGCCGGGAACATCGGTACGGCAACTCGCGGCGGCGCGGCGTTCTCCACCTACTACGTCTGCGACGAGTCGCGGGAGTCACAGGCCGACGCCCTCGTGAAGGGCATGCTCGCTCCCGTCTACGACAAGATGGTCGCCGACGGAAAGCTGAAGTCATGGGGCTGGCTCGAGCACATCGTCGGCGGTAAGTTCCGGCGTCTCGCGACCATCAGCGCCGCCGACACCAAGTCGCTCATGGAGGCGCGCGCCGCGATCGTCGAAGCCATGGACGACAACCCGGCCGGCGACCTGTTGACTTCGATCTGCGGCGAGCACACGGACTACATCTGGGAGATCAAGGCCCAGGCTCCCTGAAGCGGGCGGAACGGATTCCGGCGGGGTCCGGCGCGCGATCGCGGCAGCCGGGCCCCGCAACTTCAGGCCAGACGAGCCGATGACATGAGCCAGCAAGACAACGAAATCGTCGTCGAAGCCTGGAACACGGTCCTGTTCGACAAGTTCCAGCGCTTCAAGCACCTGCTGGTCGCCGGACTCTCGGGTCACAGCAACGAGCTGCTCTCGCGGAGACTTTATCGGCGCGGGCGAGCGCGTGCTCGACGTGGGCTGCGGTTTCGGCGACTGCACGATCCGGATCGCGCGGCTTGTCGCGCCCGGGGGCGAGGCCGTCGGCGTTGATTGCGCGTTGAACTTCGTCCGTGCCGAGCGAGGCGGATGCCGCGGCGGCCGGCGTCCGTCAATGCGCGATTCTTCGCCGCCGACGTGCAGGACGACGATCTGCGGCGGTCCGTACGACCACGCATTCGCGCGCTTCGGCACGATGTTCTTCATGTCGCCGGTCGCCGCGCTGCGCAACGTCCGGCGTGCGCTGAAGCCGGGCGCCAGTTTCGCGCAGATCGTCTGGCGCAAGCGCGAGGACAACCCCTGGCTGCACGACGCGGAACTGCGGGTCCGCGACATCGTCCCGGTCGTTTCACACGAGGAAGCCAACCAGGTGCATTGCGGACCCGGCCCGTTCTCGATGGCGGGCCCGGACATGGTCAGCGCGATGATGAAGGCCGCGGGATTCGAGCGCGTCGCGTTCGAGCGCTACGACACCGACATCTGCATCGGCCGCAACCTCGACGACGCCGTCGAGTTCGCGATGGCGCTCGGGCCGGCGGGCGAGATCATCCGGCTGGCCGGCGCCGAGGGCGAACGGCTGAAGCCAAAGGTCGTCGCAGCGTTGCGCGAGACGCTCGCGCGCTACGAGCGCAATGACGGCGTCTGGGCGCCTTCCAGCACCTGGTTCATCACGGCTCGGAATCCGGGTTGATTGGTCGGAGCGGCGAGATTTGAACTCGCGACCCCTTGCACCCCATGCAAGTGCGCTACCAGGCTGCGCCACGCTCCGACACTGGAATGATAGCCGATCCGGCGGCCGCCGGACTCAGCGACGCAGGATCCGGAGCAGCTCCTCGAGCTCGGCGCGGATCTGGCGGATGACCTGGCGCGCCTGCGTGTTGTCCTCACGCGCCTCGTCGCCGTCGAGCCGGTTGCGCGCCCCGCCGATCGTGAAGCCCTCGTCGTAGAGCAGGCTCCGGATCTGGCGGATCGTGATGACGTCCTGGCGCTGGTAGTAACGGCGATTGCCGCGCCGCTTGACGGGCTTGAGCTGCGGGAACTCCTGCTCCCAGTAGCGCAGCACGTGCGGCTTCACGCCGCACAGGTCGCTCACCTCACCGATCGTGAAGTAGCGCTTGGCCGGGATCGCCGGCAGGTCCTTGTTGTTACTTGCTTCCAGCATAGGCTTCGACGCGGGCCTTCAGCTTCTGTCCTGGTCGGAACGTCACGACGCGGCGCGCGGAAATCGGGATCTCCTCGCCGGTCTTGGGATTCCTTCCCGGACGCTGGTTCTTGTCGCGCAGGTCGAAATTGCCGAAGCCCGACAGTTTCACCTGCCCGCCGGTCGCAAGCGCTGCGCGGATCTCTTCGAAAAAGAGATCGACGAGCTCCCGCGCTTCGCGCTTGTTCAAACCAAGCTGGTTGAACAAGGCCTCGGCGATTTCCGCCTTCGTGAGTGCCATCCCGACTATTCCCGAATCCCCGCCTTCAGGTCACCCTTGACGCGCTCGATGACCGCGGCAACCACGGTATCGGCTTCTTCATCGGTAAGGGTGCGAGAAGTTTCCTGTAAAATCAAGCCTAAAGCGATGCTTTTTCGACCCGCTTCTACCCCCTTTCCCCGGTAGACGTCGAATACGGCAAGCTCGCGCAACAGGCCTTTCGCGGCAAAATTAACACTTTCCCGCAGTTCGTCCAGCGTAACGGCCTCGTCGACGACGACCGCCAGGTCACGCCGGATAGCAGGGTACTTTGAAATCTCCCTGAATACAGGGACTTCCGAACGAAAGCTCGGGTCTATTCCAAGCTCGAACACCCACGGTGCCGTCGCGCAATTCCAGGTGCCTGGCGAGCTCCGGCTGCATCTGTCCGATCCACCCGACGCGAACCTTGCCATCGAAGACGGCCGCACTGCGACCCGGATGCAGGCAGTCGAAGCGGCTCCGCGATGTAACTTATTTCCGCCTGACGGCCCGTGAGCGCGAAGAGTCCCTCGACATCCGACTTGAGGTCGTAGAAGTCCGCCGCGCGGCTGTCCGTTCCCCACTGCTCCGGCAACGCCGTTCCGGTCACGAGTCCGGCAATGACCTGGCTCTCGACGAGCCGGCCGCCGTGCATCTCGAAGCGCGTGCCGACCTCGAATATCCGCACGCGCTCCAGCTGCCGGCGCTGGTTGAACCGCGCCGTCTCGACGAGACCCGGCCAGAGCGACACGCGCATCTCGCCAAGCTCCGCCGACAGGGGATTCTCGAGAGCGAGCGCTTCCTGTCCCGGGAACATCCGACGCTGCAGGCGCGGATCGACGAAGCTGTAGGTGATCACTTCCTGGTAGCCGCGATCGACCAGCAGCAGGCGGAGCCGCTCGCGTGTCACGGCCCGCTCGGTCGCAGGCTGCGGGCGCTGCGGCATCCTGGCATCGGTGCGCGGGATGTTGTCGTAGCCGAAGATCCGGCCGACTTCCTCGATGAGGTCCTGTTCGATCGCGATGTCGAACCGATGGCTCGGCGGCATGACGCCCAGGACGTCACCGGCGCCGGCGACCTGCATGCCGAGCCGGCGCAGGATCTCCTCGATCTCGGCGCGCGGGATCTGCACGCCAAGCAGGCTTGCAACCCGCTCCGGGCGCAGCGTCACGCCCGGGCGCCTGGGCTGGGACGCTTCGTCCTGCGTCAGCACGGCCGGACCCGGCCGGCCACCTGCGATGGCGAGCAGCAGTTCGGTTGCGCGCTCGATGGCCCGTTCCTGTCCCCGCGGGTCCACGCCGCGCTCGAACCGTTGCGCCGCGTCGGTCACGAAACCATGTCGGCGCGCGACACCCGCCACCGTGTCCGGCGGAAAGAACGCGCCTTCGAGGAAGACGTCCGCCGTATCGGCGGCGATGCCGCTCTTCTCGCCGCCCATGACCCCGGCAAGCCCCACCGGCCCGGTGTCGTCGGCAATCACGAGCGTGGCCGGATCGAGCGCGATCTCGCGTCCGTCGAGCAGCAGCAGCTTCTCGCCCTCGCGCGCCACGCGCACTTCGATGTGCCCGTTCAATCGCCGCAGGTCGTAGGCATGCAGCGGCTGGCCGAGCTCGAGCATCACGTAGTTCGTGACGTCCACCACGGGGCGGATCGGCCGGATACCCGCGCGGCGAAGCCGTTCGCGCATCCACAGCGGCGTACGCGCGGCTGGATTCACGCCCTGGATGACGCGCCCCGCAAAGCGCGGGCATGCAGCCGGCGCCTCGAGGCGGACGTCGAATCTCTCCCGCGTCACCGCGGCCACCGGCTCCAGCGCGGGAGGCGTCAGCTTGCGGGCGGTGACTGCCGCCACCTCGCGGGCGACGCCCAGCACCGACAGCACGTCGCCGCGGTTCGGCGTCACGTTGAGCGTCAGGATCGTGTCGTCGAGCGCCAGCGCATCGCGAAGCAGCGTGCCCGTCACGAGCTCGTCGGGGAGTTCAAGGATCCCCTCGTGCTCGTCCGACAGGCCCAGCTCGCGCGCCGAGCAGAGCATGCCGTTCGACTCGACGCCGCGCAGCCTGGTCCTCTGGATCACGGCGCCGGCGGCGAGTTTCGCGCCTTCGAGCGCGAGCGGCGTCTTCATGCCCGCGCGCACGTTGCTTGCGCCGCAGACGACTTGCAGCAGCGACGGGCCGCCGCCCGCGACCTGGCAGACGGTGAGCTTGTCGGCGTCGGGATGGCGCTCGACGGAGAGCACCTCGCCGACCACGATGCCCTGGAAGTCCCCGGCCGCAGCCTCGATCGACTCGACCTCGATCCCGCTCATGGTCAGTCGCGCGGCGAGTTCTGCGGGGTCGAGGCCCGAATCGACCCACTCACGCAGCCAGGCAAGGCTGATGCGCATCCGTCAGCCCCGGTTGAACTGCGCGAGGAAGCGCAGGTCGTTTTCGAAGAACATGCGCAGGTCGTTCACGGCATAGCGCAACATCGCGAGGCGCTCGATGCCCATCCCGAATGCGTACCCCTGCCAGCGCGTCGCATCGACACCGCAGGCGGTCAGCACGTTCGGGTGCACCATCCCGCAACCGAGGATCTCGAGCCAGCCGGTCTGCTTGCAGATACGGCAGCCCGCGCCGTCGCAGAGCACGCACTGGATGTCGACCTCGGCGGACGGCTCCGTGAACGGGAAGTACGAGGGCCGGAACCGCAGCCCGCGCGGCTTCTCGAAGAACTGCTCGGCGAAGCCGGCCAGCACGGCCTTGAGGTTCGCGAGGCTCACGTCCTCGTCGAGCACGAGGCCCTCGACCTGGTGGAACATCGGCGTGTGGGTGACGTCCGAGTCGCGCCGGTAGACCGGGCCCGGGGCGATGACGCGGATCGGCACGCCCTGCAGCTTCATCGCCCGGATCTGCACCGGCGAGGTGTGGGTGCGCAGCAGCCGCCCGTCGCCGAAGTAGAACGTGTCGTGCATCGCCCGCGCCGGGTGGTTGGCGGGTATGTTGAGCGCCTCGAAGTTGTGGAAGTCGTCCTCGACCTCCGGTCCTTCCGCGACGCTGAATCCCGCGCGGCGGAAGATCGCCTCGATCCGCAGGCGCGTGCGCGTCACCGGGTGCAGGCCGCCCACCGACTGTCCCCGGCCCGGCAAGGTCACGTCGATCGCGCCGCTCGCAAGTTCACGCTCGAGCGCCGCCGCCTCGAGCGCAATCCGTCTCGAGTCGAGCGCTGCGGAGATCCGCGCCTTGGCCTCGTTGATGACAGCGCCCGCAGCCTTGCGCTCCGCAGCCGGAAGGCTGCCGAGGCCCTTGAGCAGTTCGGTGACGGAACCCTTGCGGCCGAGGGCGGCAACGCGCACGGCCTCGAGCGCGGCGAAGGTCCGCGCTCGAGCCGATCTCGGCGAGCGTTTGCGCGATGCGCGATTCCAGGTCCTTCACCTGAATCCCCGGGATCGCGCTACTTGGCGGCCAGTGCGGCCTTCGCCTTCTCCGCGATCGCGCCGAACGCCGCGATGTCGTGCACCGCGATGTCGGCGAGGGCCTTGCGGTCGATCTCGATCCCGGCCGCCTGGACACCGGCGATGAACCGGCTGTACGAAAGGCCGAAGCCGCGGGCCGCCGCATTGATGCGCTGGATCCACAGCGCGCGGTAGTCGCGCTTCTTCAGGCGCCGGCCCACGTACGCGTACTGGCCGGCCTTGATGACCGCCTGCTTCGCGACGCGATAGACCTTGCGCCGGGCGTTGTAGTAGCCCTTCGCCTTCTTGAGGACCTTCTTGTGGCGGCGTCCTGCGATGACGCCACGTTTCACTCTTGCCATGTCACATCACTCCTGGGTTCTGCGCGTCAGACGTGGGGCAGCAGTCGCACGAGCCGGCCGACGTCGGTCTCGTGGACCATCGTCGAGCCGCGCAACTGGCGCTTACGCTTCTTCGTCATCTTGGTGAGGATGTGGCGGCGGTTCGCCTGGCCGCGCTTGAAGCCTTTCGCCGTCTTGCGAAAACGCTTCGCCGCAGCCCGGTTGGTTTTCAACTTGGGCATCGTTCGTCTCCTTTTATGACCTCTTCACACCGCTTGCGCGGGCTGGAGGCGTATCGGCGGTTTCCCGCCGGTCACTTCTTCTTCGGAGATATGACCATCGTGATCTGGCGCCCTTCCATCGCCGCATGCTGTTCGATCGCGCCGTAATCGGCGAGATCGACCACCAGGCGGTCGAGGAGCCTGCGCCCGACCTCGGTGTGGGCCATCTCCCGGCCGCGGAACCGCATGGTTACCTTGGCCTTGTCCCCGTCGGTCAGGAAGCGGATCAGATTACGCAGCTTGACCTGGTAATCCGCCGTTTCCGTGCCCGGCCGGAATTTCACTTCCTTGAGCTGGATCTGCTTCTGCTTGCGCTTCGCGGAGTGAGCCTTCTTGTTCTGCTCGAACAGGTACTTTCCGAAGTCCATGATCCGGCAGACAGGCGGCTCGGCGGTCGGCGAAACCTCCACGAGATCCAGTTCCTCAGCGGTGGCCTTCGCTAGCGCCTCGCTGCGGCTCAGCACGCCGACCTGACTCCCGTCGGCGCCTATCACGCGTAACTGCGGCGCAAGGATCTCCTCGTTGCGCCTTACGCGTTTCGTTGTCGAAATATTCAGCCCTCCAAATGACCAAGGCCGCGGCTCGCCACATCCCGGGCGATCCGAGCGGCCACCTCTTCCAGGGGCATGGCACCCAGATCCGTCCCGGAGCGCGTGCGCACGGCCAATTGCCTGGACTCGACTTCCCGATCGCCTGCGACGAGCAGGTACGGGACACGCTTCAGCGTGTGCTCGCGGATTTTATAGCCCACTTTCTCGTTCCGCAAGTCGGTTTCGACCCGAAGCCCCTGATTTTTAAGGAATTCGAAGGCTTCGACCGCGAATTTCGCCTGCTTTTCGCTGATATTCATCACGACGGCATGCACCGGCGACAACCACGCGGGCAACTTGCCGGCATGGTGCTCGAGCAGGATCCCGAAGAAACGCTCCAGCGAGCCGAAGATCGCCCGGTGCAGCATGACCGGCGTCTTCTTCTGGCTGGCCTCGTCGACGTAGTACGCCCCGAGCCGCCCCGGAAGGTTCAGGTCCACCTGCCAGGTGCCGCACTGCCAGTCGCGCCCGATGGCGTCCTTGAGCACGAACTCCAGCTTGGGGCCGTAGAACGCGCCCTCGCCCGGATTGAACTCGTACTCGATGCCCGCCGCGCGCGTCGCAGCCTTGAGCGCCTCCTCGGCCTTCGTCCAGGTGGCGTCGTCGCCGACGCGCCGCTCCGGCCGGTCCGCGAACTTGACGCGCACGTTCTCGAATCCGAAGTCGCGGTAGATCGACATCATGAGGTCGATGCCGCGCACGGTCTCCTCGCCGATCTGGTCCTCGGTGACGAAGACGTGGGCATCGTCCTGGGTGAAGGCGCGCACGCGCAGCAGCCCGTGCAGCGCGCCCGACGGCTCGTAACGGTGCACCTTGCCGAACTCCGCGTACCGCAGCGGCAGTTCCCTGTAGCTGTGCAGTCCCTGCCGGAACACCTGCACGTGTCCGGGGCAGTTCATCGGCTTGATGGCGTAGACCCGCTCGTCCGGCGTCCTGGTCAGGAACATGTTCTCGCCGAACTTCTCGACGTGGCCCGACTGCACCCAGAGCTCGCGGTCCATGACCTCGGGACTGCTGATCTCCTGGTACCCGGCCGCTGCCTGCTTCTCGCGCATGTAGGCGATGAGCTGCTGGAAGATGGTCCAGCCGTGCGGATGCCAGAACACCGCGCCCGGCGCCTCCTCCTGGAAGTGGAACAGGTCGAGTTCGCGGCCGATCCGCCGGTGATCGCGCTTCTCGGCTTCCTCGAGGCGCGTGAGGTAGTCCTTGAGCTGCTTCTCGTCCGGCCAGGCCGTGCCGTAGATGCGCTGCAGCATCTCGTTGCGCGAATCGCCCCGCCAGTAGGCGCCGGCGACCTTCGTCAGCTTGAACGCCCCGAGCTTGCCGGTCGACGGCACATGCGGGCCGCGGCAAAGGTCTTCCCAGGCGCCCTGGCCGTAGAGCGAGATCTCCTCGCCGGCCGGAATCGCCGCGATGATCTCCGCCTTGTAGTGCTCGCCGATCGACTTGAAATGCGCGACCGCCGCGTCGCGCGACAGCACGCGCCGATGCACGGGCTGGTCGGCCTTGACGATCTCGCGCATCTTCTGCTCGAATTTTTCGAGGTCTTCCGGCGTGAAGGGACGCTCGAAGGCAAAGTCGTAGAAAAAGCCGTCGTCGATGACCGGACCGATGGTCACCTGGGCTTTCGGATAGATCGACTGCACGGCCTGCGCCAGCAGGTGCGCCGTCGAGTGGCGCAGGATCTCGATGCCCTCGGGGTCCTTCGCCGTGACGATACGCAGCGTCACGTCGCGATCGATGACGTGCGACGTATCCACGAGCCGCCCGTCGACGGCGCCGGCCAGCGCGGCTCTCGCGAGGCCCTTGCCGATCGAGGCGGCGACCTCGGCGACGGATGACCGGGCGCTCGAAGGATTTCTGGCTGCCGTCAGGCAGGGTGATTACGGGCATGGCGGTTGGTTCGCATTCAAACGCGCCATGTTAGTGGATTCCCGGCCGATCGGTCAGGTCCCGAAGTAGCGGCCGCCGCCGCGCCGCGCCAGCGGTTGCCTGCGGCCCGCCGGTCCGATCACGGCGAGGTACCACTCGCGGAACCCGTCGAGGTCCTGCTCGAGCAGCGACGACGGCCCGGGCGCGTAGCGGGTGGAGCGGATGCCGGCCGCGTTCGCCTCGATGATCGACTTGTCCTGTTCCGTCGTTACGCTCCACAGCCACGTCAGCCGCTCGCGGTCGTAATCCACGCCTTCGCGCGCCGCGCCATTGACCAGCCAGGTGATGACGATGTCGCTGACTTCGGCTTCGCGCGGCACGAACTGGAAGAACGTGGCGTAGTCGTTGTAGGCGAGCATGTAAGTGCAGGGGCCGATGTCCGAGCGCCGTCTCACCGCCGTCGTAGTCGCGGAATCCGCCCATGAGCGGCGCCACCGGACTTGCCGTCCTGCGTGGCGCTGCGAGTAGCCGCGCGCAGCGGTGCACGATAGGCGGCGCCGAACTGGGCGTGCGGCAGTCGCTCGTCGAGCGGCAGGTCCAGTGCCGAATTCCGGCAACGTCGTGCCGAGACGCGTCGCGCGCGCAAGCCACTCGCGATGGCGCACCTCGTAGCGGGCCATCGCCGCGGGGGAGCCGTCACCGATGCTGTCGGCCTTGATCTCGACACCGCAGTACTCCGGATGCGCCGGCTTGCAGTGGTAACACTCGAGGTAGTTCTCGACCGCCAGCTTCCAGTTGGCCCGGACCGGGTAGACCTCGCGGTGCGCAACGCGGGCTTGCGCGATCCCGTGCAGCCGGAGGTAGGGCGTCACGCCGGAAGCCACGGCATCGAGGTCAGGACCGGAACCCCGGGAAAGGCTGACGAACATCAAGCCCTCGACGATCCGCAGGCTGCAACGCTCGAGACCGTGCTGCCCGCCATCGAACCCGTCCGGCATGCGCGAAGCGGCCTGGAGGCTCCCGTCGCAGGCATAGGTCCAGCCGTGATAGCGGCAGACCAGGCTGCGCGCATTTCCGGCGGGCTCGAGCAGCACGCGGCTGCCGCGATGGCGACACACGTTGTAATGCGCATGGACGGCGCCCTGCCGGTCGCGGATGAGGATGATCGACTCGCCGGCCAGGTCGAACAGCAGGTAGTCGCCGGGCTCGGGGATCTGCGAAACGTGGCCCGGCCAGGATCCATTGGTTGCTGAAGATGCGCTCGCGGTCGCGCCGGAACACGGCCGGATCGACGTAGAGCGCCTGGTCCAGCGAGTGACCCGGACGCTGGGCCTGGACCAGGGCGTCGATCCAGTCGTCGGCGATGGCGTCCGTCCCGACGCTAATCACGGAGCGCCTTCCAGTCCTTGAGGATCTCGCGGGCCGCATTGTGTCCCGGGATGCCCGACACGCCGCCACCCGGATGCGTCGACGAACCGCACTGGTAGAGGCCCCGGACCGGCGACCGGTAGTCCGAGTAATGCGGAGCCGGCCGCTGGAAGAAGAGCTGCTCCAGCGCCAGCTCACCGTGAAAGATGTGCCCGTGCGGCGTGTTGATGATCCGCTCGATGTCCGGGGGCAGCAGCAACTGCTCGGCAATGACGCCGTCGCTGAAACCGGGCGCCACGTCGTCGATCGTGGCATAGACGTTCTTCAGGAAGCCGGCACGCTCGGCGTCCCATGTCGTGCCCTTCAATTCATAGGGCGCATGACCCCCGAACAGGTTCACGACGTGCTTGCCGCGCGGGGCGAGCGTGTCGTCGACGGTCGTCGGCACGACTGCAGTGATGAACGGCCGGCGCGAGTAGCGTCCCTGGCAGGCATCCTCGTACGCCGCCTGGAGGTAATCGACGTCGGGACCGATGTGCGCGTAGTTGGGCGCCGGGAATCCGCACCGGGCCGCGTCGAATGCCGCATAGCGCGGCGGCGCTTCGGCCGCGACGTTGATCTTGAACGCCGTCGAGAAAGTGCGGTAGTCGCGGATGTGCTTCAGGAATTCCGCAGGCAGGTGCTGCGGGTCGACCAGCCGGTCGAACAGCACCTTGCAGCTCGCGTTGCAGGCGATCACGCTTCGCCTCGTACTCCTCCCCGCCCGCGGTGACCACCCTCGCCGCGCGGCCGTCCGGCGACCTCGACCTTGACGACCTCGGCGCCGGTCCGGATTTCCATGCCGTGCCGGCGGCCGGATTCGGCGATCGCTTCGCTGATCGCGCCCATGCCGCCACGGATGAAGCCCCAACCGCCGGCACCTTCGTGCTCGCCCATGATGTGGTGCATGACGACGTACGCGGAACCCGGCGTCCTCGGCCCGGCGAAGGTGCCGATCGAGCAGTAGTAGCCAAGCACCGCGCGCGTCACGCCATGCTCGAACCAGCGCGCCAGGTAGTCATCCGCGCTCATCGTCAGGAGGTCGACGATGCGATAGAACTTCCTGCCGATCCTGCGGTACTTCCACGCGAACGCCGCCAGTTCCCGCAGGCCCTTCAGGTCGCGCCGGGAAGGATCGACCGGCGTGTCGAACAGCAGCTTGCGGATGACGTTGGCGGACTCGTTCAGGAAGGCGTCGAATTCCGGATAGACCGCTCCATCGCGGGGCGAGAAGCGGCTGAACTCGCGCGCGGTCCTGGCGACGTCGCCGCTCAACAGGATGTAGTCGTTCCTGCCGATCGGGCAGAAAAGATCCGTCGCCGGCAGTACGGTCAGGCCGAGCTCGCGCAACCCGAGGTCGCGGATGACCTTCGGGTGCAGCAGGCTCATGACGTAGGAGAACGTGGAGGTGCGAAAGCCCGGCGCGAACTCCTCGGTCACGGCCGCACCGCCGATGACGTCGCGGCGCTCGAGGACGAGCACTTTCCTGCCCGCGCGCGCGAGGTAGGCGCCGCAGGTCAGGCCGTTGTGGCCGGCACCGATGATGACGACGTCATAGCGGCCTGTCGCCAAGGTCTGGTTTCCGGTTAGATTGCCCGACGCTGCAACTGCCGAGCGAATGTAAATGGGCGGCGGACCCGCATGCAAGGCAATCCGGCGCCAAGGGAGACTTTGCAATGGCGGAAACCACGTTCGGTGCCACCCTCCGGCGGGCGGCGATCCTTGCGCTCGCCGAGGCGGCGATGCTCGCCTGCGCGGTTGCGGACGAGGGCCTGCCGCGCGCCAGTGCCGAACGGCTGGAGCGCAGGATCGTCGAGCTCGGGCGCTTCGGCGCCAATCCCGAAGGGCGGCGTCAGCCGCGTGGCCTTCAGCGACGCCGACATCGCCGGGCGGGAGTACGTGAAGTCGCTGATGCGAGGCGCCGGGCCTCGAAGTGCGCGTCGACACTGCGGGAAACATCATCGGGCGGCGCGCCGGCAGCGAGCCTGGCCTGCGCGACGATCATGACCGGGTCGCACATCGATTCCGTCCCCCAGGGCGGCAACTATGACGGCGATGTCGGCGTCCTCGGCGCCATCGAAGTGGCGGAACTCCTGCGCGACGCACGCCATCGCGACGCGCCATCCGTTCGAGTTCGTCGTCTTCACCGACGAGGAAGGCGGGACTGTCGGCAGCCAGGCCATGGCCGGCCGCCTCCCCGCCTCGGCATTCGAAGTGGTCAGCCACAGCGGGCTCACGATCGGCGACGGCATCCGCGCAGTCGGCGGGGATCCCGCACGCATCGCCGAAGCGCGGCGCGCGCCAGGCTCGCTGGCCGCGTTCGTCGAACTGCACATCGAGCAGGGTGCGATCCTCGCCGAGTCCGGCATCGACATCGGCGTCGTCGAGGGCATCGTCGGCATCCGCTGGTGGGACGTCACGGTCGAGGGCGTCGCGAACCACGCGGGCACGACGCCGATGGGTCGCAGGCGCGACGCACTCGTCTCGGCCGCGGAACTCACGCTCGCCGTGAACCGGATCGCGTCGACGACGCCGGGCACGCAGGTCGCGACCGTCGGCCGGATCAGCGCGGAGCCGGGCGCCCCGAACGTCATTCCCGGCCGCGTCACGCTGAGCCTCGAGATCCGTGACCTCGATGCCGGCAAGATGGCAATCCGTATTCCGGGCGGTCGAGGCCGAGGCGAAGCGCATCGCCGATTCACGCGGCACGTCGATCCGCTTCGAAGAGGTCGAACTCGCGCTCACGCCGGCGCCGACCGACGAACGCCTGCGCGCGATCGTCGAGTCTGCGGCAGCGTCACTCGGGACTGTCGCACCGGCGCATGCCGAGCGGCGCCGGCCACGACGCCCAGGACATGGCGCACGTCGCGCCGATGGGCATGATCTTCGTGCCGAGCCAGGGCGGGATCAGCCACGCCCCGAAGGAATACACGGCGCCGGTCGACCTGGCGAACGGCGCCGACGTCCTGCTGCGGACGTTACTGGCTATCGACCGGGGTGCGCTCGGCGGCCGATCAGCCCGCGGCCCGGGCAAGCGACTGATAGCGGGCGACGATCCAGTAGTCGACTCGCTGGTTGCAGGGCGGTCGCGCATTTCCACCATCCGCGCGTGTCCCCGGACAATGCAGCGTGCCTTCGGCATGGGTACCTGAGCTGCGCAGCAACGGGAGGGCGACGTGCGTTCAGGTCGATGCTGCCGTCGCAATCTCCATGCGGGCAGGCAAACTCGAAATAGGCCTGCGCCGAGGCATAGAGCGCGTGCGTCCTTGCCGCGGGCACAGGGCCATCCTTGGCTACGAACTGAAGATGGATACGGACCTGCTCGCTGCGCGGGAAAGCCGATTCCAGCGTGCCGGCAGCCTCGCGCTTGCGGGTCGACTTCTCGCGTTCCTGTTCGCGGACCGATCGGGCGGTGCGGGACACGATGCGCATGTGTTCAACCTCGCGAAGTTCGGAAATTTTTAGGAGGTGCCTCGCGCGAGACGCCGCTTGAGACGATCGTTCAGCACGACCAGTTCAGCAATCTTGGTTCGCGCACTGTGCAGGCTCATGCCGAGATACAGTGCGACCCCCGACAGGCCAAGGATGATCGCCCACTTCATGGGCACTCATCCCGGCCCGCCGCGGGTCCGGAGCTGGAATCAGTAACGATTCCCGCCACCGTTGCGGGAGCCGCCGCCGCCGCCGCTGCGCTCCTTCGCCTGCGCCTCATTGACCTTGAGGGCACGGCCCTCGAAGTCCTTGCCGTTCAGCGCCTGCATTGCATTCGAGGCGTCGGCATTCGACATCTCGATGAAGCCGAAGCCGCGCGGGTGGCCCGTTTCGCGGTCGGTGATCAGGGCGAGCGACTGGATCGCGCCGTGCGGCTCGAACAGCGCGCGCACCGACTGCTCGGTCGCGGAGAAAGGAAGGTTACCGATAAAAAGCTTGGTCACTTGGATTACTCACAATAGGAAAATGGCAGCTGGCGGATATCCACAAGCTGGTTCGGCGATGCGTTTCGTGGTGGCTGGACCGGATCAGAAGGCGCGCCGAAGCGGCGCAACGAACCAGGCAAGACAGGACTAGGGAATCACCAGACCGCGGAATTCTACCAGAATTCGAGCAGGCCCACCTGACCTTCTCGCGACGCGAACGCAGGCCGCTGGAACAGGACTGCATGTGACGCTCCCCTTTTCACCAAACCAGAGGCCAACCCGGCAAAACCAGCCGACAGCGAATCAAGCAGTTAGGCACACCCTGGCAGCCCGGTCCGACTGCTCGAGGTCCCAGTGTCCGTCTAAAGGTGGATGATTGGCCCAGACCTACGCAGGGCAGGCCGGCGCGACCGCAAGGCTGCGACGTCCGGAACGACGCTACCGAGCATGAGGCGCCAAATGCACAGGTTTGCCCCTCGATACTGGCCGACCTGGCTTGCCATTGGCATGCTCCGACTCATCGAGCCACTGCCTTACGCGTCGCAACTGCTGATCGGACGGACCATCGGTCGGTTTGCACGCGTGCTGCCACTCGCCCATGTCCGTATTGCGCGACGGAATATCGAGTTGTGCCTGCCCGAGCTCACACCCGATGCACGAAAAGTCCTCCTGGGACGTCACTTCGAGAGTCTCGGCATCGGTCTCTGTGAAACCGCATTGACCTGGTGGAGCGATGACAAACGCGTGCGATCGCTCGCGCAGGTCGAGGGACTCGACCATTTGCGTCGAGCGGTCGCACGCGGCCGTGGCGTCATACTGGTCGGGGGCCACTTCACGACCATCGAGATCGGCACCCGAATCCTGGGAACTGTCGTGCCGCTGAACGTCCTGTACCGACCGACCAAGGACGAAGTTCTGTCCGATTTCATGGCCAAACGGATCGCCCACCATGCCCAGCGCGCGATCAGGAGTAACGACATTGGCGCCCTGGTACGCGCGCTGCGGCGGAATGGCGCCGTCTGGTACGCGCCAGATCAGTTCAGTCGCGACAAAGGCGCGGCCATGGTCCCGTTCTTCGGCACTCCAGCAGCGACGACGACGTCGACTTCGCGCCTCGCGCGGGTAACCGGTGCCGCAGTGCTGACCTGTTTCCCGCAGCGCCTGCCCGATGGCACTGGCTACAGAGTCATCATCGGGCCGGAGCTGGATCAGTTTCCCAGCAGTGACCCCGTTGCGGATGCGGCGCGACTCGGGGCGCTGCTCGAAGCACAGATTCGGCACCACCCGGAGCAGTACCTGTGGGTTCACCGCCGCTTCAAGAGGCTGGCGGCCGATGACCCCGACTACTATGGTCGCGACGCGCGCCCGTTCAACCGGCCGACAACGAGGATCTGATTGTCGATCGGTGGTGGGCGCGACAGGGATCGAACCTGTGACCCCTACCATGTCAAGGTAGTGCTCTACCGCTGAGCTACGCGCCCCGAAAGGAGGCGGAATGTTAGTGGATTCCGCCCCTCCCGGTCCACCCGACCATAGTCCCTCAAGGCACCTGGCTGTGGTCGCCGAAAATCAACCCGCCCGTGTCGAAGCCCAGCGCCGCGGCACGTGCCACAAGTCGGTCGCGAGTGGTCACGTCGAGCGCGGGGCTGCGCGCCAGCAGCCACAGGTAGGACTTGTTCGGACCGCTGACGAGCGCGTGGCCGTAGTTCACGGCGTCGAGCTCGAAGATCACGTAGCTACCATAGAACGGACCGAAGAAGGACACTTTCAGGTGACCGCGATCCGGCCCGTCGACGAAGTAAGCGGCGCCGCGTGCTTGTTTCCAGGTTCCGCTCTCGGCCAGGTAGCCGCGATTCAGCACGTCCAGTCCGCCGTCGGCGCGCGCCGTGTATTCGGCTGTCACGCGCGACATGCCACGCTCGAAGGAATGGTCAAGGCGCGCGATCTCGTACCACTTGCCCAGGTAGCGCTCTGCCTGGAAGCCGGCAACCGGCTCCACGCCCTCGGGCAGCCCCGCGCAGGCGCCAAGCAGCACGAACAGCAACAGAAAGACGCTGCGAATCATTGCCATCAGATGCAGTCTACAAGTGTCGCAGTTCGAGGCGGCAGGGATGTTTTGGCAGGGAGGTAGTCGGCGCCTTCCGATTTCGCCACAATCCCGCAGCAATCCAAACCGGACAACCGCAGATGAACCCGAATCGTGTTCGCCTCCTCCAGGCATTGCTAGGTGCCGGCCTGTGCGCGGTGTTGTACGGCCAGGCGGGTTTCGCCCTGGCCACGCCGCCGATCATCCAGCCGGGCGCGCCGGGTGAGCCGGCACGCGACCTTGCGGCCGAAGATGCCATCAAGATCGCCGTCACGCGCTATTCCCCGGACGACGTGCGCTTCATGCAGGACATGATCCCGCACCATCACCAGGCGCTCGAAATGGCCGTGCTCGCGCCGGACCGCACCAATCGGCCGGATCTGCTCGAGGCCGCCCGGCGCATCGAGGCCTCGCAGTCGGACGAGATCAGGTTCATGCAGCAGTGGTTGCGGGAACGTGGCCAGGACGTGCCTGATCCGGGCACGCACGGCGCGATGCATACCGATCACAAGATGGCGGGCATGGCGACGCCGGAACAGATGGCGGAACTTGCTGCAGCCAGGAGCGTGGATTTCGACCGACTGTTCCTCACGTTGATGATCAAGCACCACGAGGGCGCGGTGAAGATGGTCAAGAAGTTGCTCGAGCAGGACGGCTCGGCCTTCGACCCGGTGCTGTTCGAGTTCACGACCGACGTGACCAACGACCAGAAGGCCGAGATCGAGAAGATGAACGCGCTATTGATCACCCTGTCTTCCGACCCGCGCGCAGGGCTTGGCCGCCGGCTTCGCTGATGCGGGGGAAGCCATCTCGAACCTCGAGCGTGTCGCCTCACTGCCCAAACCGGTCGGGTTCTATCGATCCGCAGAACCCGTCCGAACTGCCGCCCGAGCCGCCGGAATCCGGCAAGAAGGCGCCCGGTGCGGACAAACCCGCCGATGCGGCTGCAAACGGTGAAGAGGATCCGAAGAAGAAACCGGACGAGGAGGACGAGCGCGCGTCGCTGCTGAGCTTCGGCAACACCGACATGGCATTTGCAGGCGATGTCCTGGTGGCCGGCAGCTATCACGGCTTCAATATCTATCGCCTGGGCAAGGACGGCGTGCCTGAGCTGCTCAGTTCGGTCGTGTGCCCGGGTGGTCAGGGCGACGTCTCCATCGTCGGCGACCTGTTGATCATGTCGGTGGAGCAGTTGCGCGGGCGGATCGACTGCGGGCTCGGGGGCATCACCGAAGACGTCAGCCCCGATCGCTTCCGCGGGATCCGCATTTTCGACATCAGCGACCTGACCCGGCCGCGTGCAGGTCGGCGCCGTGCAGACCTGCCGCGGCTCGCACACGCATTCGGTTGTTTCCGGACCGGGCAAGGACGGAAAGATCATCGTCTACAACTCCGGCACCTCGGAGCGTGCGCAAGACGAAGGAGATGGAAGGCTGCATCGACGAATCCCCCGGCGACTATCGAACCGCCCTGTTTCGCATCGACGTCATCGAAATCCCGGTCGACGATCCCTCGAAGGCGCGCATCGTCGACAGCCCCGCGGTGTTCGCCGATCCCGAGAAGGGCGTGATGGCCGGCCTGTGGCGCGGCGGGGAACACGGAGACGATACGCAGGAGACCTACCAGACCGACCAATGCCACGACATCACGGCATTTCCGGAACTCGGCATCGCGGCCGGCGCGTGCTCGGGCAACGGCATCCTGTTCGACATTTCCGACCCGCTGAAGCCCAGGCGCATTGCACGAGGTCGTCGACACGGGTTTTGCCTACTGGCATTCGGCGACGTTCAACAATGACGGCACCAAGGTCATCTTCACCGACGAATGGGGCGGCGGCAGCCGGCCGCGCTGCCTCGCCTACGACCCGATCACCTGGGGCGCGGATGCAATCTACGACATCGTCGACGGCAAGCTGGTGTTCCGCGGCTATTTCAAGATGCCGGCGCCGCAGACGGAGCAGGAAAACTGCGTGGCGCACAACGGCTCGATCGTGCCGGTTCCCGGCCGCGACATTTTCGTCCAGGCCTGGTACCAGGGCGGCGTCTCGGTGATCGATTTCACCGACTCCGCCAAGCCGGTGGAGATCGCATACTTCGATCGCGGTCCCATCGATGCCGAGCACCTGGTCGGCGGCGGCTACTGGTCGACCTACTGGTACCACGGAAAGATTTACGGCACCGAGATCGTGCGCGGCCTGGACGTGTTCAAGCTGTTGCCCAGCGAGCACCTCACCGAGAACGAGATCGCCGCGGCGGCCATTGCCGATCAGGGCGCGCTGTTCAATCCGCAGCAGCAGTTCCGCGTGACCTGGCCGGCCGAACCGGTCGTGGCCAGGGCCTACCTCGACCAGCTCGATCGCGACAAGGCATTGCCGGATCAGGTGGTGATCGATGTGACCGCGGCGCTGGACCGCGCAGGACGACGCCTCGCCGAAGGCGGCAGTGATGAAGAGCTGGCTGCAGTTCTGAAGTCACAGGCAGTTTCCCTGCGGGAAGCAAGCGCGGGCAACGCGATCACGACGCGGCGGCGAGCCGGCCTGGGGGATGTATTGCTCGGAATTTCCGACCGGCTGCGGTAGACGGGCGCGCTTGCCGCCCGGAATGCCGCCGCCCCGTGGCGATCAGAAGCTGTAGGTCGTCCTCAGGTAGTAGAACGCGCCGTTGAACGTGATCGGCTGCAGCACGTCGTACGGCAGGTTGCCGAAGTAGTTGATGTCGGCGCTCGACAGGTCCGGATACTCGTCGAGGATGTTGTTGGCACCGATCGCGACGCGGAAAGCCTCGGTCACGGCGAACTCGACGTCCATGTCGACGCCCCACTCCGCCCCGTAGGTCTGCTCCGGCTCGAATCCGCCGCCGAAATTGAACACGCGCGTCGCCTCGCCCCAGCGCGTGCCGCGGGCAAGCACCGACCAGCGATCCGTGGTCCAGTGCGCGGTCAGGATCAGCTTGTCGTCCGGGCGACGCGGTCTCGATCGTGTTCCGCTCCTCGACGCCGAACAGCACGTTGTCGACGCCGAGCGCGTCGAGGGCGGCCGGATTCGGGTCGACGCGCGTCACCTCGGTGTCGCTCTGGTTGTAGGCCGCCGAGAGCAGCAGGCTGCCCGGGCCGAGATCGAGCGTGTAGTCGGCCACGATGTCGAAGCCGTCCGTCTGCGTGTCGATCGCGTTCGTGAAGTAACGCACGCCGAGCACGCCCGCGATGCCGAGCTGGTCCTCGATGAAGTCGGTGACCTCCTGGCCGCCGATGCGCTCGGAGAGCGTGATGCGGTCGTCGATGTCGACGCGGTAGAAGTCGACGGTCAGCCGGAAGCTGCTGGCCGGCGTGAACACGAAGCCGAGGTTGTAGCTGACCGACTCCTCCGGGTCCAGATCGCTCGCGCCGAGCAGCACGGCGATCGGGTCGTCGGTCGGCAGGTTCAGCACGTTCTCGAGCTGGCCGCCCTCGCCGAAGCTCGTCGTCGAGCCGCGGAAGTAGGCCTGCGTCAGCGACGGCGCGCGGAAGCCGGTGCCGATCGTGCTGCGCACGGCGAACGAATCGCGTCAGTTCGAAACGCCCGGAGATCTTGCCGTCCACGGAGCTTCCGAAGTCGCTGTAGTCCTCGAACCGTGCCGCGATGCCCGCCTGGAACCGGTCGGTGATGTCGGACTCGAGGTCCAGGTACGCGCCCATGGCATCGCGGTCGACGTCCACGGTCTCCTCCGGCTTGAGGCCCGACCCGGCCTGCGTGCCGATCGGCGCGCCGATCACGGGACCCGCCTCGTAGGATTCCGGGTCGCCCGCCTTCGTCTCGTAGCTGTCGGTCCGGTACTCCAGGCCCCAGGCGAGGTTGACCGGGTTGGCGAAGCCGCCCACTTCGAACGGCCGCGACATGTCGAAGCGGAACGTCAGCTGGGTGAACTCGTACTCGGCGACGTTGAAGCTCGTCGGACTCGCGTCGCCGAGCGACACGTTGAGCGAGTTCGTGACGTCGTGGTCGAACTCGTTCGCGCCGTAGACCGCGGACAGGTCCCAGTTCCAGCCGGAAGCGAATCGAGCCGCGCCAGCCCGCGGCGAGCGACATGTCGACGTTGTCCGCCTCGAGCACCGGGATGTAGCCGTCGGGGAAGATCGTCGGCACGTTGGCGAACGAATCCGGGTAGCGGAAGAAGTTCGCACCCTCGCCGTCGCGCTGCGAATAGCCGCCGAACGAGTAGAACTCGAACGCCTCGCCGAGCGGGACGGCGGAGTTGAACATGAACGACAGGTCTTCCATCGTCCCGTCGCCCGCCTTGTGCGTCTGCGTGCCGGCGAGCGCGAGGTTGGGCGGCGTCTGGTTCTCGAAGAACGGGATCTGGTCCGGGCCCGAGCGCAGCGTCGAGTCGCGGTCGCGGTACTCGGCGGTCAGGTTCAGGAAGCCGCCGCCGACTCCGAGCCCGCCATTCAGCGACGCGAACAGCGTGTCGCCGTCGTTGACGCTGCGGCCGGTCGGCTGCGAAGTCCGTGCGGTTCTGGCCCCAGCTCGCCGGCACCTCGCCGCCCTTGTCCGCGTCCTTCAGCACGACGTTGATCACGCCGGCGATCGCATCCGAGCCGTACTGCGCGCCGGCGCCGTCGCGCAGCACCTCGATGCGCTTGATCGCGCCGACCGGAATGCTGTTGAAGTCGACCGGGCTCGTGCCCTTGCCGAGCTTGGATTCGGTCGTCAGCGTCGAAGTCGTGTGGCGCCGCTTGCCGTTCACGAGCACCAGCACCTGGTCCGGGCTCAGGTTCCGCAGCTGCGCGGGACGCACGACGTCCGCGAAGTTCGAGTTCGACTGGCGCGGCAGGTTGAACGACGGCACCAGCGACTGGATCGCGGCGCCGATCTCGCCCGGGATCGCGGCCGACTGCCGGATCGCCTCGGGCGTGACGAGGTCGATCGGCGCGAGGCTCTCGTAGACGTCGTGGCCGGCGGTGCGCGTGCCGACGACGACGATCTCCTCGAGCTCGGGCGATCGCTCCTGTGCCGAGTGCCGCCGGGCTCGCCACCATCGCGACACCCGCGCGCACCGAGCACCGCCTTCACCGCCAACCGCAATTCCATTCGCATGACATTGACTCCCGCGCCGATAGTGACGCGGATCGAGTGTAGGGGCGGTGCGAAACGCCGGTCAACGCCGAATTTGGATGCTCCACTCGGGTCCGGAACCGATGCCGTGTTCTGGGCGAAGTTCTTCTGGTTGATCGCGAGCGACACGCTGTCGAGACTGTTCAGGTAAAGCAAGGGCTTGCCGACTTCCACCGCGCCGAAAGTCGCCACGTAACGGCACGTCGAGGCTCAGAACTTCCCGGTCTGACCTTAGAATCCTTATGTGCACGGTGTCGCCGCGCGCCGCGCCAAGCCGCCCGAACGTCTCCCGGTCGATGTTGGTCCAGATGTTGCCGTAGTTGCCGTCGTCGGTCTGGATGTTGCCGTGCACGACGCCGTCCTCGTAGCGCGCGGCCTCGTGCGGGATCGTGACGACCTCCGCCGGCAGCTCGCGCCCGACCTGCTCGAAGCTGATGACGCCCGCGGCGAGGCGCGCCGCCGTATAGGCGTAGACGTCGCGACCGTGGAAAGTGAATGACTTCTCCGAGTTCTTCCGCCGGTTCACCGCCTCGTCGATCTCGCGCACGGCGTCGATGCCGAGCCGCGGCGCGACGAAGGTCAGCGTGCCGTTGTCGGGCGTGACGAAGTAGTGGCCGGACTTGGTCCGCAGCACGATGGACTTGCGGTCCGTGCCGACGCCCGGGTCGACGACCGAGACGAACACCGTGCCGGCCGGCCAGTACTCGGCGGTCTGCACCAGGCGCAGCGCGCCCTGCCAGATGTTGAACGGCTCGATGTGGTGCGTCAGGTCGTAGATGTGGATGTCGGGCGACACGCCGACCGCGACGCCCTTCATCGACGCGACGGCGCCGTCGAGCAGGCCGAAGTCGGATTGCAGGACGAGGATCGGCTGGGCGGCGCCAGCCGGAAGTGCGAGCACGGCCCCGAGCACGAGGCTCAAAAAGCAGGCGGGTCGCATCGACGATCTCCTCCTTGTCGTCAAGCACAGCTGGCGAGCCTCTCGCGGTCCGCGTCCGCGCCGAGCGCGCCGGCGCGGATCGCGGCGATCTCGTCGCGCAGCTGCGCCGCCTTCTCGAACTCGAGGTTGCGCGCGAGCCGGAACATCTCCGACTCGAGCTTGCGGATCTGCTGCATCGCCTGTCCGGGCGTCAAGGCGCACGACGCGGCGGCGGGCCGCCTCGCCGGGGGCTCCGCTGCGCGCGCCTTCCATGATGTCCTTGACGGCCTTGCGGATCGACTTCGGCACGATGCCGTGCTCGGCGTTGTACGCGAGCTGCTTCGCTCGCGGCGCCGGTCCATCTCCGCCATCGCACGCTGCATCGAGCCCGTGATCCGGTCCGCGTAGAGGATCGCCGTGCCGTGCTCGTTGCGCGCCGCGCGGCCCGACGGTCTGGATCAGCGAGCCTTCGGAGCGCAGGAAGCCTTCCTTGTCGGCATCGAGGATCGCGACCAGCGAGACCTCGGGCAGGTCGAGCCCCTCGCGCAGCAGGTTGATGCCGACCAGCACGTCGAACTTCGCGAGCCGGAGGTCGCGGATGATCTCGACGCGCTCGACCGTCTCGATGTCCGAGTGCAGGTAGCGCACCTTGACGCCGTGCTCGTCGAGGTACTCGGTCAGGTCCTCGGCCATGCGCTTGGTCAGCGTCGTGACCAGCACGCGCTCGCGGCGCTCGACGCGCAGCGCGGATCTCCGACAGCAGGTCGTCCACCTGCGTTGCCACCGGGCGGACCTCGACCGCCGGGTCCACGAGGCCGGTCGGCCGCACGACCTGCTCGACGACCTGGCCGGACTTCGCCAGCTCACGCTCGGCCCGGCGTCGCGGAGACGTAGATCGTCTGCGGCTGGATGCTCTCGAACTCGTCGAAGCGCAGCGGCCGGTTGTCGAGCGCGGACGGCAGCCGGAAGCCGTACTCGACCAGCGTCTCCTTGCGCGAGCGGTCGCCGTGGTACATGGCCTGCAGCTGCGGCATGGTCACGTGGCTCTCGTCGATCACGAGCAGCGAGTTCCGCGGCAGGTAGTCGAACAGGCAGGGCGGCGGCTCGCCCGGCTGCGCGACCGGACAGGTAGCGCGAGTAGTTCTCGATGCCCGCGCAGTAGCCGAGCTCGGCGATCATCTCGAGGTCGAAGAGCGTGCGCTGCTCGAGCCGCTGCGCCTCCAGCAGCTTGTTCGCGGCGCGCAGTTCCGCGAGCCTGCCGCGCAGCTCGACCTTGATCTCGTCGACCGCCGCAGCAGCCGCTCGCGCGGCGTCACGTAGTGCGTCGACGGGAAGACCGTGAGCCGCGGCACCTTGCGCAGCACCTCGCCGGTCAGCGGATCGAAGAACGCGAGCGTCTCGATCTCCTCGTCGAAGAACTGCACGCGCACGGCCTCGCGCTCGGACTCCGCCGGGAAGATGTCGACCACGTCGCCGCGCACGCGGAACGTGCCCTGGCGCAGGTCCAGCTCGTTGCGCGTGTACTGCATGTCGGCCAGCCGCCGCAGCAGCTGGCGCTGGTCCATGCGGTCGCCGCGCACCAGGTGCAGCACCATCTTCAGGTAGGCCTCCGGGTCGCCGAGGCCGTAGATCGCCGAGACCGTCGCGACGATGATCGAGTCCGGCCGCTCGAGCAGCGCCTTGGTCGCCGACAGGCGCATCTGCTCGATGTGCTCGTTGATCGAGGCGTCCTTCTCGATGTAGGTGTCCGAGGACGGGACGTAGGCTTCCGGCTGGTAGTAGTCGTAGTACGAGACGAAGTACTCGACCGAGTTGCGCGGGAAGTACTCCTTGAACTCGCCGTAGAGCTGGGCCGCCAGCGTCTTGTTGTGCGCGAGCACGAGCGTCGGCCGCTGCAGCTGCCTGGATCACGTTCGCGATCGAGAAGGTCTTGCCGCTGAACCGGTGACGCCGAGCAGGGTCTGGTGCGCGAGGCCGGACCGATATGCCGTCGATCAGGGCGGCGATCGCGGCCGGCTGGTCGCCGGCCGGCGCGTAGTCCGCCTGCAGGTCAAAGGGCTTCGCTTCGCTCACGCAAGACCTCGAATTGCAACGCAAAATGCCTTCCCTTACCTTAGCCGGGTTCCCGGCCATTCGGTACTCCCCGTGCCCATCCGACTTGCCAGGCGCGTCCAGCGCATCAAGCCCTCGCCGACGCTCGCCGTGACCGCGCGCGCCGCGCGCCTCAAGGCGGAGGGCAAGGACATCATCGGACTCGGCGCCGGCGAGCCGGATTTCGACACGCCGGTGCACATCGCCGACGCCGGCGTCGCGGCCATCCGCGGCGGCATCACGCGCTACACCGCCGTCGAAGGCACGAACGAACTCAAGGACGCCATCATCGCCAAGTTCCGCGGGACAATGGCCTCGAGTACAAGCCGCTCGCAGATCCTGGTTTCCAGCGGCGCCAAGCAGACGGTCTTCAACCTCTGCTGCGCCCTGCTCGACCCGGGCGACGAAGCGATCATCCCGGCGCCGTACTGGGTGTCCTACCCGGACATGGTCCTGGTCGCGGACGGCACGCCGGTCTTCATTCCTGCGGGCATCGAGCAGGGATTCAAGATCACGGCCGCGGAACTCGAGGCCGCGATCACGCCGCGCACGCGCCTGTTCATCCTGAACAGCCCGAGCAACCCGACCGGCGCCGCGTACTCGAAGGCGGAGCTGGAGGCTTTCGGCGCGGTGCTGGAACGCCATCCCGCAGGTCGTCATCGGCACCGACGACATGTACGAGCACATCTGGTGGGGCCCGGAGCCGTTCACGAGCTTCGTGACGGCGAATCCCCGGCTCTACGACCGCACCGTGACGATCAACGGCTGCTCCAAGAGCTACGCGATGACCGGCTGGCGCATCGGCTACTGCGGCGGCCCGGCGGAGATCGTCGCCGCCATGGCGACGATCCAGGGCCAGAGCACGTCGAACGCCTCGTCGATCTCGCAGCGTGCCGCGACCGTCGCGCTCAACTCGCCGCAGGATTGCGTCGCGGAGATGAACCGCGCGTTCAAGGTGCGCCACGACCTCGTCGTCGCGGGACTCAACGCGCTGCCCGGGCGTGCGCTGCATGCCGGGCTGGGGCACGTTCTACGCGTTCGCGAACGTCGAGCAGGCCATGAAGGACGTCGGCGCGGCCGACGACAACGCCTTCGCGGAGTTCCTGATCAACGAGGCGGGCGTCGCGGTCGTGCCGGGTTCCGCGTTCGGCGCGCCGGGCCACATGCGCCTTTCCTTCGCGGCCGCCGACGCGACGCTCAGGGACGCGCTCGGGCGCATGCAGCAGCGCGCTTGCGGGCGCGCCGGGCAGGCGGCGCGCCTGAGCGCCGGCAAGTCACGCGGAATTTCCCAGCGCTTTTGTTGACTTGCGCGCGGCCTTGGCCGACAATCGCGCGCCCTGAAAAGCCGCTTCCCCGATAGCTCAGTTGGTAGAGCAACGGACTGTTAATCCGTGGGTCGTTGGTTCGAGTCCAACTCGGGGAGCCAACCTTCAATCCGGAGATCCGCCGAACGCGGCGCGCGCGCGCGCGCCGCCGAGCGCGAGCGCGTTGCCGGCCACCAGCACGGCGAGGCCGAGCACCGCCGGCAGGCTCCAGCGATAGCCCTCGAACAGCGTCGACACGATCAGTGCGACGACCGGGAACAGCACGCTCGAGTACGCCGCGCGCGACGCGCCAATGCGCTTGATCAGCGCCAGGTACAGCCCGAAAGCGAGCGACGTGCCGGCGAGCGACAGGTAGATCAGCGACAGCACGTACGGCCAGCGCGGATCGAAGTGCGACGGGCGTGCCGCGGATCGCCGCGATCACCGCGAGCCCGGCCGCCCCGTAAGCCATGCCATAGGCGTTGACCGTCACGACGGGCAGGCCGGCCTGCGTGTTGCGCGAAGCCGCCATGTTGCCGAGCGAAGCGACGTAGGTCGCCCCGAGCGCGAGCGCGGCGCCGTGTGCGATCTTCGGCTCGTGCAACGCGGCCTGCAGCTCAGGCAGGAACAGCAGCGCAACGCCGAGGATGCCCGTGCCGCCGCGGCGACGAGCACGCGCGGTCTCGATCGGCGTACCGAGGATCAATCGACCGTTGACGATGTTGAAGAAGATGATCGACGTGAACAGCACCGCGACCAGGCCGCTCGTCAGGTACCCGGTCGAGAGGTACGTCATCCAGTAGTTCAGGCAGAAGAGCGTCAGGCCCTGCAGTGCCACGAATCGATGGTCGCGCCAGGACAGCGCGAGCGGACTGCCGGTCATGCGTGCGAACAGGAAGACGCAGGCGGCGGCCAGCGCCGAACCGGTAGACCAGCGAGATCTCCGGCGCGACCACGCCGAGCTGGAACTTGATGACGAACCAGGTCGTGCCCCAGATGAGCACGACAATGGCGTAAATGAGGGTCGTGGGCACCGGCGGACGCTAGGGGTTTTAACCCGGCCAATCAATCACTAAAGCTAAACCTCTCATCACCTATGCGCAGGTGAGGGTTGCGCTGAAAGCCGCTATGATGGATGACGGGCGGCAGGACAAGGGGATCGCCGCATGGGTTTGACGGTCGCGCTGATCGCGACAATCGTACTTGCCGCGTCGGCGGAGTCACCGCAGGACGCTGCGGGCTGGCGTGCGCGAAGCCGAGTCGCTCTATGCACAGGGCAACTTCCGCGGCTCGCTCGCGGCCGCCGAACGCGCGCAAATGCTCGACCCTTCCGATCCCTGGGCCCGCCTCGCCTGGATTCGCGCACTCGCCGCGGTTGACGCCGATGCCGCCCGGCGCGCCATGCTCGGCCTGCAGGATCCGATGGCGCTCAAGGCATTCCCGGAGGAAGACCGGGCGCGGCTCGGGACGTCGCTCGGCTACCTCTGCCTCGATCTCGGCATCGAGCCCCTGGCCGCGATGTATTTCAGCGAAGTCCCGGCTGACACGTCGAGCTATCCCAGGGCGCAGGCAGGCCTCGCGATCCTCGCTGTCCGTCGCGGCAACTCGCGTCAGGCAATCGTCCATTTCACGGCTGCCCGCACGACCGTGCGCCAGGATCCGTCACTCGCGGAACTCGAGCGCGATGCCCGCTTCGAGGTCGAGCTGCGGGAGTTCGCCACGGCGCGGGACCTGCGCGATGCGAATGCCGCGGGCCGTGCATATTCCGTGCTGGACGAACTGCGGCCGAGTCACCCGGCGACCTTGCAGGCGCGCGCGGACCTCGCGCAGCTTCGCGGCGACCAGCCCGCACGCGAGCGGGCACTGCGCGAGCTGCTGGCCGTGGACCCGAAGGCGCCCGGCGCCGCAAGCCAGCTCACCGACACCCTGCTCGCCCTCAACCGGCCCTATGACGCCTACGTCGTGGCGCGCGACCTGGCGCCGGAGCGGCTGGCCCGCGACGCGCACCTGCAGTCGATCGAGCGCGACTGGGTGTCCGCATGCCGAGGCGGCACTCGACGGGCGATGGCGCAACGGCCAGACGGATCACGACCGGCTCGACTTGCCGCGCGTGCAGCTTGCCTGGGAGTCCAGTCACTCGCGCTGGGGCCGTGTCCGCGTGTTCGGCGAGGCGGCCTACCCGGAGTCCGACGACGTGCCGGCCGGCGAGCCGTTCGGGACTTCCGTCGCCCTGCCGGCAATTGCGGAGTCGCAGTCGGACAAGGGAATCGGGGCGCTGGTGCAGTGGACGCCGCGCAACGGGACTGCGCTCGAGTTCGGCACCACGCCGACCTCCTTCGAAGTCAGCAATTTTCTGGGCGCACTCCGCTTTCGGACCGAGTCCGATACGGCAACCTGGACTTACGGGCTGGACCGCAAGGCAGTCGAGGATTCGCTGCTCTCGTACGCCGGCACGCGCGACCCCGTCGGCGGCCAGACCTGGGGCGGTGTCATTCGCAACCGCGCCTACTTCGGCGGCCGCGCTCGGTGACGACGATTTCGAACTTTACGGCCTGATCGCGGGGGCCGAGCTCGACGGGCACCGGGTGGACAGCAACACCGAATGGCGTGCCGACGCGGGTTTCCTGCAGCGTGCCGCCTCGGGAACGGGCTGGGTCGCGCAGGTTCGGCGGCGCGGTGGGGGCCGCCGGATTTTCCGCCAACCGGTCGCATTTCACGCTGGGGCACGGCGGCTACTTCAGCCCGAACAGGTTCCTGTCGGTCGGGCCGGTTTTCGAACTGCAGGCACGCCAGGGCGACCGGAGCTTCTTCGTCGAAGGTGGCGTCGAGTGGCAGGAAGTGCGTGAGTCGGCCAGCGACTACTTTCCGGAGGATGCCGCGCTCCAGGCAGCGAGCGGCGATCCGCGCTACCCGGGCGACTCACGCGACGGGCTCGGCCTGCGGCTTGCGGCGACCATCGAGTGGCGTGTCACCGGACGGGCGGTGGCCGGCGTGCGCCTGGAGGGCGTGCGTGGCGAGGACGCCGACCTGGTGAGGCTGCAGGTCTATACGCGACGCTGGAGCCAGTCGATCTCGGAGCCCGTGCAGCAACCACCCGTGCACCTGCGCACCGGGCGACTCCCTCCTGCTCAATTGACCCGGCGTCAGCCGCCGGACTTGCGGGCGGCCGCGCAGGGCGTCGATGTACTCGGCAAATTTGCCGCCGAGCTCGGGGTGGCGCAGTCCGTACTCTACGGTGGCTTCCAGGTAGCCGAGCTTGCTGCCGCAGTCGTAGCGCTTGCCCTTGAAACGGTAGGCGTACACGGGCTCGTCGTCGAGCAGCGCCGCAATGCCGTCGGTCAGCTGGATCTCGCCGCCGGCGCCGCGGCCGACCTTCTGGAGTCGCGCGAAAATGGAACCGGAGAGCAGGTAGCGTCCGACCACGGCGAGGTCGGAAGGCGCGTCTGCAGGCTTCGGCTTTTCCACCATCCGCCGGATGCGTGAGAACTCGCCGTCCGGATCCTCGGTCGCGACGATTCCGTAGCTGCCGGTCTGGCTGCGCGGCACCTGCTGCACGCCGATCACGCTGCCGCCGGACACGGCGTACCTGTCTCGCATCTGCGCGAGCACCGGCTCCTTGGCGTCGATCAGGTCGTCTGCAAGGTGCACGAAGAATGGTTCGTTCCCGACCACGGCGTGTGCGCAGAGCACGGCGTGGCCGAGGCCCAGCGGGGCTGGCTGTCGGATGTAGATGCAGGTGGCGTCGGCAGGCAGGATGCCGCGCAGGGTGTCCAGCAGGTCCTTCTTGCCCTGCTCGGCAAGCGCGGACTCGAGCTCCGGGTCGGTGTCGAAGTGGTCCTCGATCGCGCGCTTCGAGCTGCCCGTGATGAAGACCAGCAGTCGCGCACCCGCGCCCAGCGCCTCATCCACCGCGTACTGGATCAGCGGCTTGTCCACGACCGGCAGCATTTCCTTCGGGCTCGCCTTCGTGGCTGGCAGGAAACGCGTGCCGCGCCCCGCGACGGGAAATACGGCGAAGCGGATCGGTGCGGGTCGGCTCACGTGCACTCCTTCGGTTCCCGGATCCTGAGCTGCTCATGATACCGGAGCCGCCGTGAGCCGGCCCGCGCCGCGGGCCCGGGAATGTCAGCCGCCGGCCTTGGCCGAATCGAACTTCAGGTTCGGCTTGTTCTGCTCGACGAGCTTCTTGCCGAGTCCCTTCACCTTCGCGAGGTCATCGGCACTCTTGAACGGGCCGTTCTTCTCGCGATGGCTGACGATCGCCTCCGCCTTCGCCTTGCCCGACGCCATCCAGTTCGCGCGCCAGCGTCTTTGCGTCCGCGGTATTCACGTCCACGGACCCGGCGATGGCAATCGGCGCGAGCAGCGTCGCGGCCACGAAGGCCGCACTCAGTCCCTTGATCATCATGGCTTCACTCCCTTTCTCGCGCGCGGCGACCATCGCCGCGCCCGGGAGGAACACTAGACGCGCGATGCGCGCGCGCCGCATGACAATCACGCGCATTCGTCGAGAATGGCACGAAGGGGTCTGACCCCTTCATCGCCGTGAATTCGCGTCATCTGGGAAACCCGATCGATGAAGGGGTCAGACCCCTCCTCGTTGACGCTACTGCTTCTTCGCCCCCTCGAGCCCCGCCACGAGATCGAATCGCAGCAGTGGCCGCTGGCTGTCCCAGGCCTTGCATCCCGGGCACTGCCAGAAGTGGTCGATGCTCGAGAATCCGCAGTTCGCACAGCGGTAGCGCGGCGTGCGTGCAGCGAGCCGGCGAAGGACGGCCGCAATATCGGCGACGGCCCCGGCATCGAGCACGGCCGGATCACGGCCGATCGCGCGCACGAGCCCCGCGATCGCATCGTCCTGCGCGAGGCAGTCCCGCACGCGCTCCTCCAGCGGCGCGAATTCGAGCGCGTCCGCCATGATCGAGGCGATCGCGAGTTCGTTGACCGCGTCCGGGCGGCCCGCGACTACCCGTGCAACCACTTCGTCGCCGGACTCGCCGGCAGCGCGCGCCAGCCGCACGAGCCGCGGGACGACTTCGATGGCGAGCGCCGCATCGTGCGTCAGCACCGCGCCGAGCAGGCGCTCCGCCAGCGCGAGGTCGCCCTGCTCGATCGCGATGTCGGTGCGTACCAGCGCGCCGCGCGGGAAGCGGCGGACTTCCTTGCGCGCGGCCCGCAGGTGGTCCCTGGCCTCGTCGAGCGCGCCGCGCGTGCGCGCCGCCTCGGCCAGTTCGCAGTGGTAGTGCGCGATCGCGCTCTCCTGCGGCGCGCGCCCGGCCTTCTGCAGCTCGCGGAAAACCGCGATTGCGCGGCCCCACTCGTGTTCCTGTTCGTAGATCCGCATCAGCTTGCGCATCGCAGCCATGCGATGCGCGCCCGCGGCGGCGAGCGGCTCGAGGATCTTCTCGGCGCGGTCGAGCAGTCCCGCCTTGAGGTAGTCCTGGGCAAGGGCGAACCCGGCCTGCTCGCGCTGCGCGGGTTCCAGCGATTCGCGGGTCGCGATGTTCTGGTGGATCTTGATGGCGCGGTCCACCTCGCCCCGGCGCCTGTAGAGGCTCCCGAGCGCGAAATGGGTCTCGACCGTGTCGTCGTCGAGCTCAGCCGCCCGCAGGAAGGCTTCCAGCGCGCGATCGGGCTGCTCGTTGACGAGGAAGTTCACGCCTGCGAGGTAGTTGCCGCGCAGCCGCTCCTCGCCGATTGCGCTCGGGCGCGGCTTGCGCGACGTGTAGAAGCCGATGGCCCCGCCGAGGAACAGGACGCCGAGCAGGATCCAGATCGACTCCGGATTCATGGACCCCGCCGCTCAGTCGCGGATCGGGTGCGATTGCCCCGCATTGACGCGCTCGCGCAGGTCCTTGCCCGGCTTGAAATGCGGCACGTACTTGCCGGCCAGCGCCACGGCCTCGCCGGTCTTCGGGTTGCGACCCTGGCGCGGCGGACGGAAATGCAGCGAGAAGCTGCCGAAGCCGCGGATCTCGATGCGCTCACCGCCAGCCAGCGCGTCGCTCATGATCTCGAGCATCTGCTTGACGGCGAGCTCGATGTCCTTGGCGGGTAGGTGCTTCTGCTTGGCGGAGATGATCTCGATCAGTTCTGATTTTGTCATGACTCCCGTCCCTCAAACGCGAGGCGCCGCCCATCCCCGGCGGCGCCCCGGACCGGTTTACTGACCGGAGATCTGCTCCTTCAGCAGGTCGCCGAGCGAGGTGCCGGTCGCCGAGTCGGTGCCGCGATACTGCTGCACGGCCTCGGCCTCTTCCTCGGCCTCGATCGCCCTGATCGACAGCACGATCGCGCGACTCTTGCGGTCCACGCCCGTGAAGCGGGCCTCGACCTCGTCGCCGACCTTGAGCACGGTGCGGGCATCCTCGACGCGCTCGCGCGCGAGCTCGGAAGCGCGCAGGCTCCCCTCGATGCCGTCGCCCAGGTCGATGACCGCGCCGCGCGCGTCGACTTCCTTGACGGTGCCCTTGACGATGCTGCCCTTCGGGTGATCGGCGAGGTAGGCGGAAATCGGGTCCTTGGCCATCTGCTTGATGCCGAGCGAGATGCGCTCGCGTTCCGGATCGATGGCAAGCACCATGGCCTCGACGGTCTGGCCCTTCTGGTAGTCCCGCACGGCCTCTTCGCCCGGACGGTCCCAGGAGATGTCGGAGAGGTGCACGAGGCCGTCGATGCCGCCGGAAAGCCCGATGAAGATGCCGAAGTCCGTGATCGACTTGATCTGGCCGCTGACGCGGTCGCCGCGGGCGAAGCTGTCCGAGAACTCGCGCCACGGATTCGCCTTGCACTGCTTGAGGCCGAGCGAGATGCGGCGGCGCTCCTCGTCGATGTCGAGGACCATCACCTCGACTTCCTCGCCGACGTGCACGACCTTCGCCGGGTTCACGTTCTTGTTGGTCCAGTCCATCTCGGAGACGTGGACGAGGCCCTCGACGCCCTCCTCGATCTCCACGAAGCAGCCGTAGTCGGCGATGTTGGTGACCTTGCCGAACAGGCGCGTGTTCGGCGGGTAACGGCGGGCGATGTTCTGCCACGGGTCCGCGCCGAGCTGCTTGATGCCGAGCGAGACGCGCTGGCGCTCGCGGTCGAACTTCAGGATGCGGACGTCGATCTCGTCGCCGACCTTCACGATCTCGGACGGGTGCTTGACGCGCTTCCAGGCCATGTCGGTGATGTGCAGCAGGCCGTCGATGCCGCCGAGGTCCACGAACGCGCCGTAGTCGGTCAGGTTCTTGACCGTGCCCTTGACGACGTCGCCTTCCTTCAGGTTGTCGAGCAGCTGCGAGCGCTCTGCGCTGTACTCCTGCTCGACGACCGCGCGACGCGACACGACGACGTTGTTGCGCCGCTGGTCGAGCTTGATGACCTTGAATTCGAGTTCCTTGCCCTCGAGGTAGCTCGGGTCGCGCACCGGGCGAACGTCGACGAGCGATCCGGGCAGGAAGGCGCGGACGTTGTCGAGCTCGACCGTGAAGCCGCCCTTGACGCGGCCGTTGATGACGCCCTTGACGATCTCACCCTTGGTGAAGGCCTCTTCGAGGCGGGTCCAGGTACGGGCGCGCTTGGCCTTCTCGCGCGACAGGCGCGTCTCGCCGGAGCCGTCCTCGACGGCGTCGAGCGCCACCTCGACTTCCTGGCCGACGCGACGTCGATTTCGCCGCTTTCGTTCCGGAACTGGTCGATCGGGATCACCGCTTCGGACTTCAGTCCGACGCTCACGATGACGACGTCCGCATTCACGTCGACGACGGTGCCAATCAGGATCTGGCCGGGCCGGATCTGCTGGCTCGCAAGGCTCTGCTCGAAAAGTTGTTGGAAGGATTCGGTCATTGGGTCATCCGGGCCTCGTGGCCCATTGGGTTTTAGCTGCCGTACGGCATCCTGCCGGTCCGGGTCCTGCTCAACGCGGCGAGGCTTCCTGCCCTGCCGTCCTTGCCGGCTTCTGCCGGCTGCTCAACGCCCGCGCGCCGCCTCGGGAAACCGCTCGCGCGCGAGTTCGATGACCCGCTCGACGACCTCCTCGATGGTCAACGCAGTCGAATCCACGACGACCGCCTCCGGAACCGCGACCAGCGGGGCCACGGCTCGCGTGGTATCCCGCCTGTCCCGCTCGGCGATCTCCGCGGAAAGGGCGGCAAGGCTACCACTCAACCCCTTTCCTTTCAACTGCTTATAGCGTCTCTGGGCCCTTTCCTCAGGGCTCGCGGTGAGGAAGATCTTGAGCCCCGCGTCGCGAAAAACGATCGATCCCATGTCGCGGCCATCGGCCACCAGGCCAGGGTGCCGTGCAAAAGCGCGCTGGCGGCCCAGCAGGGCCGATCGTACGTCCTGCCAGGCGGCGACCCGGGATGCCGCCTCGCCGGTCGCCTCGGCGCGTAGCTCGCGCGTGACGTCCTCGCTGCCCAGCAGCACCCGCTCCTCGCCCTCGGGGTCCATGCCGAAATGGACATCGAGCTGCGCCGCGTGCCGGGCATGGCCGGTCACATCGTCCGGGGCGAGACCGGCGCGTCGACCGGCAAGCGCCACGAGCCGGTACAGCGCGCCACTGTCCAGCAGGTGCCAGCCGAGATGCCGGGCCACCCGTCGGGCGATGGTGCCCTTGCCGGAACCGCTCGGACCGTCGATGGCAATGACCGGAACCTGGGCTCACGTGTCCTCCCCGAAGCGAAGCCCGGCCGAACGCGCGAGCGTCGCGAACCCGGGAAACGAGGTGGCCACATTCTGCACGTCGTCGATCACGACCGGTGCCCGCGCACGCGCGCCGAGCACGGCGAAGGACATTGCGATCCGGTGGTCGCCGCGGCAATCCACCTCGCCGCCACCGACCGCTCCGCCGCGGATCCGCAAGCCATCCGGCCGGTTCTCGACCCGGATGCCGAGCGTCGTGAGGCCCTGCGCCATCGCCGCCAGCCGGTCGCTTTCCTTGACCCTCAGTTCCCCTGCGCCGGTCACGACCGTTTCACCCTCGGCGACGGCAGCCGCGGCGAACAGTACGGGCAGTTCGTCCATGGCGACAGGCACGAGCGCCTCCGGAACCACGATGCCGCGCAGGGCACCCGGAAACACTTCGATGTCGGCCCGCGGTTCACCGGAGATTTCCGTGAGTGAGTGCATTCGAATGTCCGCGCCCATCATCCGCAGGATGTCGATCAGGGCGGCGCGCGTCGGGTTGACGCCGACGTCGCGGATCCAGAGCGGTTCGCGACCGGCGATCAGTGCGGCAACGATGAAGAACGCGGCCGAGGAAAAATCACCGGGGACGTCGATGCGCGCTCGCCTGGAGCCGGGCGCGCCCCTCCACGGCCACCGCGCCGTCATCTCGCGATACCTGCACGCCGAACGCGCCGAGCATGCGCTCGGTGTGGTCGCGCGACGTCCCGGGTTCACGGACGATCGTGCGCCCCTGCGCCTGTATGCCTGCGAGCAGCAGGGCCGACTTGACCTGCGCGCTCGGGACTTCGAGACGGTGCTCCGCGCCGTGCAGTGCGCGGCCGCCCCGGATGGCGACCGGCGGCCGGCCCTCGTTGGTGCTCACGTCCGCGCCCATGCGCCGCAAGGGTGCGGCGACGCGCTCCATGGGTCGCGACATCAGCGATGCATCGCCGATCAGGATCGAGTCGAAGCCCTGGCCTGCGAGCAGGCCGGTCAGCAGCCGCATCGAAGTGCCCGAGTTACCGAGGTCGAGCGCAGCGGGCGGCGCCTTGAGGCCGCCCAGGCCCGACGCCCTGGATGCGCACCCTGCCGGACCCCGGTCGCTCGATGCCGACGCCCATGGCGGCGAGCGCAGCCAGCGTGGCGAGGCAATCCTCGCCTTCCAGGAATCCGTGGATCTCGGTCGTACCCTCTGCGACGGCACCCAGCATGGCGGCGCGATGCGAAATCGACTTGTCCCCGGGAACCCGGATGTCGCCGGCGACCCGTCCGCCGGGAATCGTGACGAAGCGTTCGCGCCGTACGCTCACGGCGCCGCGGCGAGCGCCGCCGCCATGGCGGAAAGCAGTCGTTCGTTCTGCGCCGCCGTGCCGGTCGAAATCCGCAGGTGGTTCGGCAGCCCGTAGTTTCCGACCGGGCGCACGATCACGCCTTGCCGCAGCAAGGCTTCGTTGATCGGGGCGGCAGGACGGCCGAGGTCGGCGAGCACGAAGTTGCCGGCGGATGCCGGGACGCCGATTCCGAGACTTGCGAGGCCCGCTCGAAGCCGCTCGAGCCCGGCGTGATTGAGGGCGAGCGTCGCCTCGAGGTGCTCGCGGTCGTCGAGCGCGGCGGCGGCCGCCGCGAGCGCGGGCAGCGAAACGTTGAACGGCTGCCGCACGCGGTTCAGCAGGTCGGCAAGGTCCGGGTGGGAAAGCGCGTAGCCGACGCGCAGCCCGGCAAGTCCGTAGGCCTTCGAGAAGGTCCGGGTAACGACGAGGTTCGGATGGCGTGCGAGCCAGCGCGTACCGTCAGGCACGCCGTGTGCGGCGGAGTACTCGTGATACGCCTCGTCGAGGACCACGATGACATCGGGCGGAACTGCGCGAAAGCAGCGCGTCGAGCGCCGACTCGTCCATCCAGGTGCCAGTCGGATTGTTCGGATTCGCGAGGAACAGGAGCCGCGTCTTCGGGCCGATCGCGGCGAGCAGGGCCGACGGGTCATGGCCGAGCGGCTGGGTCGCGTTCGCGGGCAGGGCCGGCGCGACGCGCGCCGACGCGCCGGAAGCCTGCACGGCGATCGGGTACACGGCGAAAGCGTACTGCGAGTAGACGGCCTCGACTTCAGCGGTGAGGAATGCCTCGGCCAGCAGCACCAGGACGTCGTTCGAACCATTGCCGAGCGTCACTTGCTCGAGTGAGACGCCGTGCCGGCGTGCGAGCTTCGAACGCAGTTCGTGACCGCCGCCGTCCGGATACAGCCCGACTTTCGGGGCTGCGGCCGCGAGCGCGACGCGCGCGAGCTGCCCGGGACCGAGCGGATTCTCGTTCGACGCCAGCTTGATGCTGTCCTTGACGCCGAGCTCACGCTCGAGCGCTTCGGGCGGCTTGCCCGGCACGTAGGGCGTCAGGCTGCGCACGCCCGGTGCCGCCAATGCTTCGAATCGGTTCACGGTGTCCTCATACCGCCCGCGCACCCAGCACGCCCTGGATCGAGGCGATTCGCTCGACGAGGCCGGCGGGGACCTTCCCGTCGATGTCCACCAGCGTATAGGCGACTTCGCCCTTGGACTTGTTGAGAAGGTCGGCGATGTTGAGCCCGGCGTCGGCGAGCCTCGTCGAGATCTGGCCGACCATGTTGGGCACGTTGGCGTTCGCGATCGCGATCCGCGAGGTGGCAGGCACGCGCGGCAGTGCCGCCTCCGGGAAATTCACCGAGTGGCGGATGTTGCCGTGCTCGAGGAAGTCGCGCAGCGTGTCGGCGACCATCATCGCGCAGTTCTCCTCCGCCTCGCTGGTGGATGCGCCGAGGTGCGGCAGCGCCACGACCCCGGCCACGCCGCGGATGACGGCCGACGGAAAATCGCACACATAGGCGCCGAGCCGGCCGGCACGGAGGGCCGCGACGATGGCCGGCTCATCGACGATCGCAGCGCGGGCAAAGTTGAGCACGGTCCCGCCTTCCGGCATCAGGTCGAGACGTTTTGCGCTGACCAGGCCCCGCGTCCCGTCGGTCAGTGGAACATGGACGGTCACCGCGTGCGAGCGTGCAAACAGGTCGTCCAGGCTCAGGGCCTGCTCGACGCCGGACGAGAGCTGCCAGGCGCGCTGAACCGTGATCTGCGGGTCATAGCCGAGCACGTGCATGCCGAGCAGGTGAGCCGCATTCGCGACCTCGACGCCGATCGCACCGAGTCCCACGACGCCGAGCGTGCGACCCGGCAGCTCGTGCCCGATGAAGCGCTTCTTGCCGGCCTCGACCGCCGCGTCCAGTGCGTCACCCGCGAGATCGAGCGAGCGCACGAAATCGAGCGCGGGCCCGATGTGCCGCGCGCCGAGGAACAGGCCGGCGAGGACAAGTTCCTTGACGGCATTGGCATTCGCGCCCGGTGCCGTGAATACCGGCACTCCTCGCTGGGTCAGCAGCGAGACAGGGATGTTGTTGGTCCCGGCGCCCGCCCTTCCGACCGCGATCACGCTCGCGGGGATATCGAGTGCGTGCATGTCCGCCGAGCGCAGGAGGATCGCGTCCGGGCGATCGATCGCGTCTCCCAGCTCATAGCGGTCGGGCGGCAGGCGCTCCAGGCCTCGCGGCGAGATGCTGTTGAGCGTCCTGACCCGGAAGCGCATCAGCCGTGCCGCCGTTCGAATTCGCGCATGAAGTCGATGAGCGCGCGGACGCCGTCGATCGGCATCGCGTTGTAGAGACTCGCACGCATTCCGCCGACGGCGCGGTGACCGGCCAGGTGTGCGAGGCCCGCGGCACCGGCTTCGGCAAGGAAGGACTTCTCCAGTTCCGGCTTGGCCAGGCGGAACGGGACGTTCATCCAGGAACGGCAGCTCTTCTCGACCGGGTTGCTGTAGAACGACGATGCGTCGATGGCGGCGTACAGCGCCTCCGCCTTGGCGCGGTTGCGCCGGCCCATTTCCGCGACGCCGCCTTCGTCCTTCAGCCACTGGAACACGAGGCCCGCGAAGTACCAGGCGAAAGTCGGCGGCGTGTTCAGCATCGAGCCCGCGTCGGCCACGGCACGGTAGTCGAAGACCGTGGGCGTTCCCGCGCGGGAATCCTGGACGAGATCGTCGCGCACGATGACGACGGTCAGGCCGGACGGGCCGATATTCTTCTGGGCGCCCGCGTAGATCAGGCCGAAGCGCGAGATGTCGAGCGGTCGCGAGAGGATTGTCGACGACATGTCCGCGACCAGCGGCACGGCGCCGGTGTCCGGGATGTAGGGGAACTCCACGCCGCCGATGGTCTCGTTCGGCGTGTAGTGCAGGTAGGCATCGCCCGGGTGCGGCTTGACCGCCGCGGCTTCCGGCACCGTCATGTAACCCGATGCAGCCTCGTCCGCGACAATGCCCACGTCGATGAAACGCCGCGCCTCCGTGATCGCCCGCGCGGACCAGTGGCCGGTATTCACGTAACCGGCGCGCGCGCCTGCGGACGCGAGATTCATGGGCACCGCGGCGAACTGGGCCGTTGCGCCGCCCTGCATGAAGAGCACGCGATAGTTCGACGGGATGGCGAGCAGCTCGCGCAGGTCC
The DNA here is from genome assembly GCA_963823415.1 of uncultured Gammaproteobacteria bacterium. Lineage (GTDB taxonomy): Bacteria > Pseudomonadota > Gammaproteobacteria > Steroidobacterales > Steroidobacteraceae > SCUD01. Next base: position 265,925 of record CAWGLJ010000008.1, read on the forward strand.
GACTCGGCGCGCTCGGCGACGGCCATGAAGGAACGGCTGCGATGGCTCACTTCCATGACGGAGGAGCCGTCCTGCCACTCGACCAGCTCGTCGCGCGCCCGCTCGAGCACGGGCAGTGGCAGGACCGCCGGACCCGCGGAGAAGTTGTAGACGCGCACGCGCGGTTCCCGGCTCAGCCGGCCCCTTCGCCGCCCTGGGAGTCCTCACCGGCGATGCTCTCGAGGCCGACCAGCTTCTCGCCCTCTTCCAGGCGCATGATGCGCACGCCCTGCGTGTTGCGGCCCAGCACCGGAATGTCGCTCACCGGCACGCGCACCAGCGTGCCGCTCGAGTTGATGAGCATCACTTCATCGTCGCCCCGGACCTGCCGGGCGCCGACCAGCGATCCGTTGCGCTCGCTGGTCTGCAGGGCGATGACGCCCTGGCCGGCGCGGCCGTGCTTCGGAAAATCGGTGACTTCCGTCCGCTTGCCGTAGCCGTGCTCGGATACGGTGAGGACTTCACCGTCGCCGAGCACGATCAGCGACGTCACGCGCTGGCCATCGCTCAGCTTGATGCCGCGCACTCCCGCTGCCTCGCGACCCATCGGACGCACCTGGTCCTCGGTGAACCGGATTGCCTTGCCATCCGTCGTCGTGAGCAGGATCTCGCGCTCCCCGTCGGTGAGCGCCACGCCGACCAGGCAGTCCGAAGGCTCCAGCGAGGCCGCGATGATGCCGTTGGCGCGCGGGCGGGAAAACGCCGAGAGCGGCGTCTTCTTGACCGTCCCGAGCGCGGTCGCCATGAACACGAAATGCGACTCGTCGAACTCGCGGATCGCGAGCACCGCCGTGATGCGCTCGCCCTCCGCGAGCTGCAGCAGGTTGACGATCGGCTTGCCGCGCGAGCCGCGGCTCGCGAGCGGCAGCTGGTAGACCTTGAGCCAGTAGCACTGGCCACCGTCCGAGAAGCACAGGAGCGTGTCGTGCGAGTGCGCGATGAACAGCTTGTCGACGAAGTCCTCGTCCTTGACGGTCGTCGCCATCTTGCCCTTGCCGCCGCGTCGCTGGGCTTCGTAGTCGGTGACCGGCTGCGTCTTCGCGTAGCCTGCGTGCGAGAGCGTGACGACCAGGTCCTGCCGTTCGATGAGGTCCTCGATCGTCACGTCCGACTGGTCGGCGACGATCTGCGTGCGGCGCGCGTCGCCGTAGGCTTCCTTCATCGCCGCCAGCTCGCCGCGGATCACCGCGAGCAGGCGGTCCGGACGCGCGAGGATCTCGCCGAGGTCGCGGATCAGCTCGAGGAGCTCCGTGAACTCCGTGACGATCTTGTCCTGCTCGAGGCCGGTCAGCCGGTGCAGGCGCAGGTCCAGGATCGCCTGCGCCTGGACTTCCGAAAGGAGGTAGCCCTGCCCATGCAGGCCGAGCTCGTCCGCGATCCCCTCGGGCCGCGTCGGCACGTTGCCGGCGCGCGCCAGCATCGCCGGCACCGCGCCCGGTCCCCAGGGTCGCGCCTGCAGCGCCGCGCGCGCCTCGGGCGGCGAAGGCGAGGCCTTGATGAGCGCGATGATCTCGTCGATGTTCGCGAGCGCGACCGCGAGGCCCTCGAGGATGTGCGCACGTTCGCGCGCCTTGCGCAGGTCGTGGATCGTCCGGCGCGTCACGACTTCGCGCCGGTGGCGCAGGAACGCGTCCAGCATCTCCTTCAGCGAGAGCAGCTTCGGCTGGCCGTCGATCAGCGCGACCATGTTGACGCCGAACACCGTTTCCATCGGCGTCAGCTTGAAGAGCTGGTTCAGCACCAGGTCGCTGTTCTCTCCGCGCTTCAGCTCGATGACGACGCGCAGCCCGTCCTTGTCGGACTCGTCGCGCAGCTCCGAGATGCCCTCGATTTCCTTGCCGCGCACGAGGTCGGCAATGCGCTCGAGGAGCCGCGCCTTGTTGACCTGGTACGGCAGTTCGGTGACGACGATCGCCTCACGGCCGCGCTCGTCGATGATCTTCCACGCCCGTGCGTGCACGGACCGAGAGCCGGCCGCGCCCGGTCTTGTACGCCGCGACGATCTCCGCCGCGCCGTTGATGATCCCGGCGGTCGGGAAGTCCGGGCCGGGAACGAGCCGCATCAGGTCGGCGAGACCGAGGTTCGGGTCGTCGATCAGCGCGATGCAGGCATCCACGATCTCGCCGAGGTTGTGCGGCGGGATGTTGGTCGCCATGCCGACCGCGATGCCGGACGAGCCGTTGACGAGCAGGTTCGGGACCCGGGCCGGAAGCACCACCGGCTCCTGCTCGCTGTTGTCGTAGTTCGGCGTGAAATCGACGGTTTCCTTGTCGATGTCGGCCAGCAGCTCGTGCGCGATGCGCGACATGCGCACCTCGGTGTAGCGCATCGCCGCCGCGGCATCGCCGTCCACCGAGCCGAAGTTGCCCTGCCCGTCCACCAGCAGGTAGCGCATGGAGAAGGTCTGCGCCAGGCGCACGATCGTGTCGTACACGGCCGCGTCGCCGTGCGGGTGGTACTTGCCGATCACGTCGCCGACGACGCGGGCGGATTTCTTGTAGGGCTTGTTCCAGTCGTTGCCGAGCTCGCGCATCGCGAACAGGACGCGGCGGTGCACGGGCTTCAGCCCGTCGCGGACGTCGGGGAGCGCGCGGCCCACGATCACGCTCATGGCGTAATCGAGGTAGGACTTGCGCATCTCGTCTTCGAGGTTGACGTGCAGGACTTCGCGCGCGATCTCGCTCATGCGGATTTCGTCGTCTTTTCTACGGCCCAGGAAGCCGCGAATTTTACCACAGCGCGTATACTTCCCGGATGGAAAACAGCCGGAATTTCGACCCTGCGGAGATCTCGAAATTCGACGCGGCGGCGCCTCGCTGGTGGGACCCCGAAGGGGAGTTTCGCCCCCTGCACGACCTCAATCCCGCCCGCCTCGATTACATCGACGCCCGCGCGGGACTCGCCGGCCGCCGGGTGCTGGATGTCGGCTGCGGCGGCGGCCTGCTCGCCGAGGGCATGGCCCGACGCGGCGCCCGGGTAACGGGCATCGACCTCGCGCCCGAGGCGCTCGCGGTCGCACGGTTGCATGCGCTGGAATCGGGGATCGAGGTGGATTACCGGCTGGAAACCGCGGAATCGCTGGCTGAAGCGGCAGCCGGCGAGCTACGACCTCGTGACCTGCCTCGAGATGCTCGAGCATGTCCCGGATCCCGCGGGCATCGTGGCATCGCTCGCCCGGCTGGTGCGGCCTGGCGGGCATGTGATCTGCTCGACGATCAATCGCAACGCGCGATCCTTTGCGCTCGCAATCGTCGGCGCCGAGTACGTGCTGCGACTGCTGCCGATGGGCACCCACCAGTACGGCAGGCTCATCCGTCCCTCCGAACTCACCCAGCTGGGCGCGGTCGGGCGGACTCGAACTCGAGGATCTCGCGGGCCTCGAATACGACCCGCTCGGCCGCAAGGCTCGCGTCACCGACGACGTATCGGTCAACTACCTCGCAGCCTTCCGGCGACCGACGCCGCCCGGTTCCGAATGAGCGCTCGCCGCGATTTCCGCGGTGTCCTGTTCGACCTCGATGGCACGCTGCTCGACACCGCCCGCGACATGGCGGAAGCACTCAACCGCCTGCGCGTGACCGAGGGTCTCGAACGGCTGCCTTACGAGCGGATCCGGCCTTTCGTCTCGCATGGCGCGCCGCGCCTGATCCGACTCGCCTTCGGCGAACCCGATCCGGCGCGCTATGAATCGCTGCGGGCGCGCTTTCTCGAATTCTATTCCGGGGCGATCGCGGTCCACACGCGGTTGTTCGAGGGCTTCGACGGCGTGCTCGACGCGGTCGAGCGCGCCGGCATGCGCTGGGGAATCGTCACCAACAAGCCAGGCTGGCTGACGACTCCCTTGCTGGCGCAGGTCGGACTTGCACCGCGCTGCGGATGCGTGGTCGCCGGCGACACCCTGGCCGAGCGCAAGCCGCATCCCCTCCCCCTGCTGCACGCCGCCGGCCTGCTGGGCCTCGAGCCGCGCGAATGCGTGTACGTCGGCGACGCGGAGCGCGACGTGCAGGCGGCCCGGAACGCGGGCATGATTCCGCTCGTGGCCGGATTCGGATACCTGGGTGAAGACGAGGACCCGGCCGACTGGCAGGCCGAGGCCATCTTCGCCCGTCCCGAAGAACTGATCGACTGGCTGGAAATCGCATGACGCCCGATCTCGTGACGCTGGTGGTGATTCTCGTCGCCGTCGCGGTCGCGTTCGGCGCCGGCTGGTGGATGGGACGTCGCCGTGGCGTGGCCATCGACGCAGAGCGCACGTTGACGCTCGACCGCGCGATGGAACAGCTCGACCGCCGGTTCGACGACCTTGCCGGCCGGCAGCTGCGCGAGAATATCGAGAATTTCCTGCGGCTGGCCCGTGAGAACCTCGGCGGCCACCAGCAGAGTGCCCAGGCCTCCCTCAAGGAGCGCGAGACCGCCATCGAAGCGCTCGTCAAGCCGATCCAGGATTCGCTCGTCCAGACTTCGCAGGCCCTGCGCGAGATCGAGGTCGAGCGTCAGCGCGACTTCGGCAGCCTGCGCCAGCACCTCACGGACATGCGCGAGTCCCACTCGGCCCTGCAGCGCGAGACGCGGAACCTCGTCCAGGCCCTCAGCAAGCCCCAGGTCCGCGGGCAGTGGGGCGAGATCGCGCTGCGCCGCCTCGTCGAGCTCGCCGGAATGACGGCGCACTGCGATTTCGAAGAACAGGTGCACGTCGTCGGCGAGGACGGAGCGCTGCGGCCGGACATGATCGTCCACCTGCCGGAAGGCCGCGACGTGGTGGTCGACGTCAAGACGCCGCTCGACGCCTACCTGGCGGCAGCGGAGGCGCCGACGGACGAGTTGCGCGCCGCGGCACTGCGTCGGCATGCGCAGCACGTCGCGGATCGCGTGCGCCTCCTTTCATCCAAGAACTACGCGTCGCAGTTCGAACGGGCGCCCCAGTTCGTCGTGCTGTTCCTGCCCGGCGACCAGTTCCTGTCCTCTGCGCTCGACCAGCAGCCGGACCTGCTCGACCGCGCAATGAGCAGCAACATCATCCTGACGACGCCGTCGACGCTGCTCGCGCTCCTGAAGGCCGTCCACAGCGGCTGGCAGAACGTGAGGCTGGCGGAGAATGCCGAGCGGATCCGGCGGCTCGCCGAGGATCTCTACGCGCGAATCGCGACCTTCCGCAACCACATGGGAAAGATCGGCAGCTCGCTCGAGTCGAGCCTGCGGGCCTTCAATGCGGCCGTCGGGTCGCTCGAGCGCAGCGTGCTGCCGGGCGCGCGCAAGTTCGTGGAACTCGGCGTGCGCAGCGAGAAGCCGATCGAGGAACTCGCCGAGATCGAGGTCAGCGTCCGGCTCTCCGAGACGCCGCCGCCGCAGCTCGCACCGCCCGAGGAACATTGAGCGCTGACAGGACGGCGCCTGACGTCCCGGCGCAGGCCGCGGCGCGCGCGTACGTTCCTGCGCCCGCCTCTCATGCCGGCCGCATCATCCTCGTCACCGGCGCTTCCGACGGCATCGGACAGGCCCTCGCACTCGCGCTCGCGCGGCAGGGCGCAACCGTCGCGCTGCTCGGGCGTACCCAGCGCAAGCTCGTGCGCACCTATGACCGCATCGTCGATGCCGGCGGACCAAAGCCGGCACTGCTGCCATTCAATCTCGAGACCGCGGCGGCGCCAGAATACGGCGCCCTGGCCGAGGTGCTGGAACGCGAATTCGGCCGCCTCGACGGCCTCGCGCACGTGGCCGGCATCCTCGGCGACCTGAGCCCGATCGACCAGTACGACGTGCCGACGTGGTGTCGCGTCCTGCACGTCAACCTCACGGCGGCCTTCATCGTCACGCGCTCGCTGCTGCCCCTGCTGCGGCGCTCGGACGATGCGTCGGTGCTGTTCACGTCGAGCACGGTCGGTCGCAGCGGGCGCGCCTACTGGGGAGCGTATGCGGCTTCCAAGTTCGGGGTCGAAGGACTGATGCAGGTGCTGGCCCACGAACTTTCCGGCACGACCCGCATCCGCGCCAACAGCGTCAATCCCGGCCCGACGCGCACGGCGATGCGCCGCCAGGCGTACCCGGCTGAAGACGCCGCCACCCTGCCCGAACCCGAGGCCGTGCTTGCGCCGTTTCTCTACCTGCTGGGGCCTGCGAGCAAGGGCGTCAACGGCCAGGCGCTCGATTGCCGGTAGCCACCGGCGGCAGCGCGATCTCCCGCAGCGATTTCAGCTCCCCGTCGGTCAGCGGCCGGCTTCGCCCACGGGCGAGCACGCGGTCCATCGCGATCGGCCCGTAGCGCGTGCGCAGGATCCGGTTCGCTTCGAGGCCGCAGGCTTCGAGTGCGAGGCGCAGGTCGTGCGGCCGCAGGCCCGCGACGACCACCTGCAACCAGCGATTGCTGCCTTCGCCTCCTGCCAGCGTCACGGATTCGATACTGCCCTTGGCTCCGGCGGACTCGAGCGCCGCGCGCAGGCGCTCCCCGATGTCCGCCTCTTCAAAGTCGCCGCGCACGCGGACGCTGAATTCGCTCGAGATTGCATAGCCGCGCTTGGTCAGCGCCGCTGCCAGCGCACCATCCGTCACGAATAGTTCGAGGCCGCCGTCGCGGGCAGGCAGCGCGCTGACCGGAACCCAGCGATGTCCACCCGTCTTCGGCATTTTCTCGATCGCGCCCGGCGCAGTATCGTCCGCCCGGGCACGCAGGCCTTCCTGTGCGGGCCGGTGATAGGCCATGCCGCGATGCGCCGTGTCTGCGCCTTTCCCAAGTCGCAGGCGTCGCCCGTCGAGTCGGATGTCGTCGCGCTCACCGACGGCCTGCCCGGCCGTCGCCGGCTTGCCGTTCACGGTGACGCGTCCAAGCGTGATCCAGGACTCGACCTGGCGGCGCGAGCCAATGCCTCGCGCAGCGAGCACTTTCTGGATTCTTTCGCGCATTGCGGTTGCGGCCTGCGGCGGCGCCGCGCCGGCTCAGGCCGTCGCGTCGGCGTCGTTGGCCGCCGGCAGTCCGGCAGGCGCCGCCTGCACGGTGACGGGTCCGTCGAACTCGAGCTGGATCCCGACGTCGTCCATGTCCTTGAGGGCCGCGAGCGAGGGCAGCTCATCGAGGCTCTTGAGGCTGAAATAGTCGAGGAACTCGCGGGTGGTGCCGAGAAGCTCCGGGTGACCCGGAACCTCGCGGTGGCCCACCACGCGAATCCACCCGCGTTCGGTCAGCGTGCGCACGATGTTGGGATTGACCGTCACGCCGCGGACATTCTCGATCTCGCCGCGCGTGATCGGCTGTCGGTAAGCGATCAATGCGAGCGTCTCGAGCAGCGCGCGCGAGTAGCGCGTCGGGCGCTCCTGCCAGAGCTTCGAGAGCCGGGTCGAGTACTCGCGGCGAACCTGGAGTCGCCAGCCGCTCGCAACCTCGACCAGTTCAACCGGCCGGCCTTCGCAATCCGCCGCAAGCGCGGTGAGCGCCAGGCGCACCGCCGCCGCATCCGGGCCGTTCGAATTCATCGAAGATCTCGCGCAGCTGCTCGATGTTGAGCGGCTGTCCATACGCCAGCAGCGCCGCCTCGATGATGCCCTTGAGTTGTCCGTTTTCCATGACTTGTCCCGTCAGGCGCTCGTGATCTCGATGCTCTCGACGGTCGCGGAATCCAGGTTCGGCTCGGCGCGCCGGACGTGAAGCGGCTGGTAAGGCTCCGCCTGCACGATCTCGACGAGCTGTTCCCGCAGGAGCTCCAGGATCGCGACGAACGTGACGGTGACGCCGAGGCGCCCTTCCTCCGGCCGGAACAGGCGGATGAACTCCACCAGCCCGACGCCCTCCAGGATCGCCAGCACGTCCGACATGCGCTGCCTGACCGACAGCGTCTCGCGCTGCACGTGCAGGCTCGCGAACATCGTGGCGCGCTGCACGACGTCCTTGAACGCGACCAGCATCTCCTGCAGCGCCACTTCCGGCAGGATGCGCACGACCTGCCGGTGCGTCAGCTCGGCGACTCGCGGGGTGCACGTCGCGGTCCAGCCGCGGCAGGCTGTCGATGTCCTCCGCCGCCCGCTTGTAGCGCTCGTATTCCTGCAGCCGGCGCACGAGTTCGGCGCGCGGGTCGTCCTCTTCGTCCCCGCCCTCGGACGGGCGCGGCAGCAGCATGCGCGACTTGATCTCGGCCAGCATGGCGGCCATCAGCAGGTACTCGCCCGCCAGCTCCAGGTCGAGCTCCTGCATGAGCTCGATGTACTTCATGTACTGGCGCGTGATGTCCGCGATCGGGATGTCGAGGATGTCGAGGTTCTGCCGGCGGATCAGGTACAGGAGCAGGTCGAGCGGGCCCTCGAACGCCTCGAGGAACACCTCGAGCGCCTGCGGCGGGATGTAGAGGTCGCGCGGAACATCGGTGACCGGCTCGCCGTCCACGATTGCGAACGGCATCTCGCCCTGCTGCGGCGGCGGCGCGCCGCCCGCGTGGGCGTGGGTCACGATGTCCGGGCGATTCGGCAGACTCGATCACCGGTACTCCAGGCCCACGGCTTCGCGCACCTCCGCCATTGTCGCACGCGCCGCCTCGCGTGCACGCTCACAGCCCTCCGAAAGGATGCCGCGCACGAGCTCCGGGATTCTCTTCGTATTCCTTCGCGCGCTCGCGAAACCCTTCGATCTGCTTCAGCACGGATTCGATGACGGGCTTCTTGCAATCGAGGCAGCCGATGCCGGCGGACCGGCAGCCGGCCTGCACCCAGGCCTGGGTTTTCTCGTCCGAGTAGATCTTGTGCAGGTCCCATACCGGGCACTTGTCCGGGTCGCCCGGGATCGCTGCGACGGGCACGCGCCGGGTCGGTCTGCATCGCCTTCAGCTTCTTCTCGGACGCTGTCGGGCTCTTCGCGCAGGCCGATCGTATTGCCGTACGACTTCGACATCTTCCGGCCGTCCAGGCCCGGCACTTTCGGCGTCTTCGTGAGCAGCACGGACGGTTCCGGAAGGATCGCGCGCCCGCCGCCTTCCAGGTGGCCGAGCAGGCGCTCGCGGTCCGCGACCGTCAGGCCCTTGCCGGAGTCGATCAGTGCCCGCGCGCGCGCGAGCGCCTCTGCGTCGCCGTGCTCCTGGAACTTCCGGCGCAGTTCGTCGTACTGGACCGCATTGCGGGCGCCGAGCCGCTTGACGGCGCTCGCGACGCGCGACTCGAACTCCGGCTCGCGCCCGAAGACGTTGTTGAAGCGGCGCGCGATTTCGCGCGTGATCTCGACGTGGGCGACCTGGTCCTCGCCGACCGGCACGTACGCCGGCCGGTACATCAGGATGTCGGCTCCCTGGAGGAGCGGATAACCGAGGAAACCGTAGGTGCTGAGATCCTTGTCCTTGAGCTGCTCGATCTGGTCCTTGTAGGTCGGCACGCGTTCCAGCCAGGACACCGGCGTGACCATCGACAGGATCAGGTGGAGCTCGGCGTGCTCGGGAACCCGCGACTGGACGAAGAAAGTGCAGGCGCTCGGATTGAGGCCGGCCGCGAGCCAGTCGATGACGACCTCGTTCGTGTTGGCCCGGAGGTTCTCGGTGTTCTCGTACGCGGTCGTCAGCGCGTGCCAGTCCGCCACGAAGAAGTAGCACTCGTACTGGTACTGGAGCTCGACCCAGTTCGCGAGCGCGCCGTGGTAGTTGCCGAGGTGCAGCTGGCCCGTCGGGCGCATGCCCGAGACGACGCGGCGGTTCTGGCTCGCCTGGTGCCGGCATGATTCGACTCTAGCCGAAGCGACAGGCCGAAAATGCTCCGCGATCAGGCGGACCAGCGCGGATACCGGCGGGCCGATCAGCGCCGACAGCATCCCGGTCGCGAGCAGTCCGAGGACGATGAAGAGGCCGAAAGGCGCAATGCGCTCCATGAAGCGCGCTGGCAGGGCCCTGCGGCAGCAGGTTGGTCAGGACCTGGCCGCCGTCGAGCGGCGGAATCGGCAGCATGTTGAACACGGCAAGCATCACGTTGATGAGGATGCCGATCCGCGCCATCTGCCAGATCCACTCCCCGCCCGTGCCCAGGTCGACTTGCTGGGACAAGCATCATCAGGAACGCCCAGATGAGCGCCATGACGATGTTGGCTGCCGGACCGGCCGCCGTCACCCACACCATGTTGGGTCGCGGGTTGCGCATGTTGCGCGCGTCGACCGGGACCGGCTTCGCCCAGCCGAACAGGAAGCCACCGAGCCAGAGCAGCAATGCCGGCACGAGCACGGTTCCAATCGGGTCGATGTGGCGGATCGGATTGAGGCTCAGCCGGCCCTGCATCTCGGCAGTACGGTCGCCGAACTGCTTGGCGACCCAACCGTGCGCGACCTCGTGGACGGTGATTGCGAAGACGACCGGGATTGCGGCGATCGAAATCGTCGTCAGGAACGAAGCAAGGTCCATGAACCATCCAGCGGCCGCAGAGGGCCGATATTCGCCGGGACTGCAGGGATTATACGATGCGGCAGCCCGGCTCGACCGTCATTGAAACGGGCGCGGGTCGCCCTTGCCGGCACGCAGCAAGCCGCGGCGCCTCGCCGGAAAGGTCGACGATCGTGCTGGGCTCGAGGCCGCAGTTGCCCGCGTCGAGTACGAGGTCGAGCGCGTGGCCGATCTGCGCTTCGATCTCGCGGCCGTCCGTCATCGGTGTTTCGTCGGCCGGCAGCTGCAGCGTGGTGCTCAGGATCGGCTCCGGGTACTCGCGCAGCAGCGCGCGCACGACCGCGTGATCCGGCACGCGGATGCCGACCGTCTTGCGCCGCGCATCCAGCAGCCGCCGCGGCACCTGCCGCGTCGCCTGCAGGACGAAGACATAGGGGCCTGGCGTGAAGCTCTTCAGCAGGCGGTACTGCCAGTTCTCGACCACTGCGAAGCGCGCGATTTCGGACAGGTCGCGGCAGACCACGGTGAAGAAGTGGCCCTTGCGGGTCTGGCGCAGGGCCTGGATCCGTTCCATCGCGTCCTTGGCGCCGAGCGCGCAGCCGAGCGCGTAGCAGGAGTCGGTCGGGTAGGCGATGACACCGCCCCGCTCCAGGCAATCGGCAGCGGCGCGCAGCAGGCGCGGCTGCGGGTTCGTCCGGATGAAGCTCCAGTCGCTCGCCCATGCGTCATTATGGACCGGACGCATGCCGGGGCCGCTTCCGCTATCATTGGCGCCCCTTTTCCCGGTTCCGCGCATGCAGCTGCTGTTCGATTTCCTGCCGATCATCGCGTTTTTCGTCGCCTACAAGCTCGCCGACATCTACGTCGCCACTGGCGTCATCATCGTCGCGTCGATCCTGCAGGTGACCGTTCACTGGTTCTGGAAGCGCCGCGTGAACCCGATGCACCTGGTGTCGTCAGGGCTCGTGCTGCTATTCGGCGGCATGACGCTGCTGATCCACGACAAGGCGTTCATCATGTGGAAGCCGACCGTGGTCAACTGGCTCTTCGCCGCGGCGTTCCTGTTGAGCCTCTGGCGCCGGGTCAGCGACCGGCCGTTGATCCAGCGCATGTTCGGCGCGTCCGGCGGGCAGATCGGAGCTCGCGCGAACCGCTGTGGCGCCGCCTGAACTGGATGTGGATCGTCTTCTTCCTGCTGATGGGAGCCGCCAACCTGGTGGTGTTCCGCAACTTCGACGAGAACACCTGGGTGAATTTCAAGCTCTGGGGAATGCTGGGTCTCACGCTCGCATTCATCCTGGTGCAGGGCTTCTGGATCGCATCACGGACCGACGCCCATGACAAGCCCGCGGACTGAGCGAATCAAGGCCATGCTCGAACAGCGGTTTGCCGCGGCCCGGGTCACCGTGCAGGACGACAGCGCGCGGCATGCGGGCCATGCCGGCGCCCGCGACGGCGCCGGGCACTTTGTCGTTCGAGTCGAGTCAGAGGAATTCAGCGGACGCAGCCGCCTCGAGCGGCACCGTCTGGTTTACGAGGCGCTCGCCCAAATGCTGCCGCGCGAGATACACGCCCTCAATATCGTGGCAGTATCACCTGACGACGACATTTCCATCGAGGACACAATGAAATCGACGCAGATTTTCGCTATTTCCGCACTCGGCATGCTGCTGGCCGTTGGCTGCACCAAGGCCGAGACCCCGGAAGTCGCCGCCGACAAGCCGGTGGCCGTCGTGAACGGCACGGCCATTTCGCGCGACGTCTGGAACCTGTACGTCAAGACCCGTCATGCCGGCAAGACGCCCGGGTGATCTCACCGCCGAGGAGCAGAACGAGGCGCTCGAGGAGCTGATCGGCATGTACGCGGGCTCCCAGGAAGCGGACAAGCAGAAGCTCGGCGCCGGCGAACCCAACGCCCGGCTCGAGCTGGTCGGCAAGAGCGCGATGGCCGAGCTGCTCTTCAAGAAGTTCACGCGAAGGCGCGGAGCCGACCGAAGAGGAACTGAAGACCGAGTACGACGCGCGCATCGCCGAGGCCCCGAAGACAGGAGTTCCACGCCCGGCACATCCTCGTGGACGACGAGGCGAAGGCCAAGGAGCTGATCACCAAGCTCGACGGCGGCGCGAACTTCGAGCAGCTCGCGAAGGACAACTCGAAGGACGGCTCCTCGGCCGAGGGCGGCGACCTCGGCTGGTTCAATCCCGAACCAGATGGTCAAGCCCTTCTCCGACGCCGTTCAGCAGCTCGAGATCGGCAAGTACACGGCGACGCCGGTGCAAGTCAGAGTTCGGCTGGCATGTCATCAAGCTCGAGGAAAAGCGCGCGACGACGCCGCCTCCGTACGACGCGGTGAAGGCGCAGCTCGGCGCCGCTCGTCAACCAGAAGAAGTTCGAAACCTATCTCAAGGACCTCGTCAAGTCGGCCAAGGTCGAACGGTCGCTCTGAGACTAGGCCGCCGGGCGGAAGTATCGCGAGTAGGTGCGGTTCATCGGGTTGATGGACGGCGCCAACGACTCGCGGCGCGACCAACCGGCGCGTGACGTAGAAATACACGGGCAGCAGGGGGTAGTCGTTGAGCATCAACGACTCCGCCTGCTGCAGCGTGTCGCGCCGGCGAGCCGGGTCTGATTCCGCCGCTGCGTCATCGAGCAGTCGCGCGTAGTCCGCGTTGATCCAGCGCCCGAAGTTCTGCGGGCTGTCGCGCGTCATCGTGTCGAGGAAAGTCGACGCGTCGTTGTAGTCGGCCGTCCAGCCGACGCGGACCACGTCCCATTGCGCGGGGTCGGCACGCGCCGCCAGGTAGGCCTTGAACTCCATCTGCACGAGTTCGGTCTCGACGCCCAGCGCATCCTTCCACATCGCGGCGATCGCGAGGCATACGCGCTGCACCAGTTCGTTCTCGTTGTAGAGGAGCCTCAGGCGCAGCGGCCTTCCCGGCGGAGTAGCCTGCCTCGCGGTACAGATTGCGAGCGCGCGCCAGTCGCTCGGCGGAGCTCGAGTCCCGCCAGCTGTAGTAGGCCGGCTGGTAGTTCCAGGTGCCGTCGGGCACGAGCGAATAGGCAGGCACCTGGCCGGCGCGCGTCACCGATTCGGTGATTGCCTGTCGATCGACGGCCAGGGATAGCGCCTCGCGCAATCCGCGCTTCCCGCTGCAGCGGCCCGCGATCCGTGTTGAACGTGAGGTAGATCGTGGCCAGCGTGGGGCGGTGCTGCAGTCCTGATTCCGGTTGCGCACGCATTTCCTGGAATCTCTGCTCCGGCACTGAGTACGTCACGTCGATCTCGCCCGCCCTGAAGCGCATGAACTCCGCGTTTTCATCCGGCACGAAGTAGTAGCGAATTTCATCGTAGGCGACCGAGGCCGAGTCCCAGTAGTTCGGATTGCGAGTCACGCGCGAGGCTCGAACCGGGAGAGAACTCGGCGAGCACATACGGTCCGTTGGAAACCGTCGCGCCAGGTTTGGAGAATCCGCCGTCAATCGCCAGGGATGACGGGTGCACGGGCGAGGCAACCGTATTCGTCAGGATGTCTGGAAAGAACGGGACCGGGCGCGACAGGCAGGATCTCCAGGGTGTGGTCGTCGGTTGCACGAACCGCAAGCTGGCTCGAAGGCAACTGTCCCTGCAGGATCTCCGGCGCATTCTCGATCGATCTCAAGAGATCCGCGGCACCCGAAGCCGTGGCTGGATCGACGGCGCGTTGGAATGCCGTCACGAAGTGCGCGGCGGTGACCGGATCCCCGTTGGACCAACGGGCCTCGCGACGCAGCCGGAAAACGTACCGCTTGCCGTTGTCTTCGATGCTCCACGAGGTAGCGGCGGCAGGCACGACTTCGCCTTCGGGAGTGCTTGAGGTCAGACCTTCGTAGAGGTCGCGGAGGACGTCGTATGAGAATGCATCCTCCGCTCGCTGCGGATCGAGCGAACCAGGTTGCCCGCGCAAGGCCTCTGTTCAGGACCTGCGTTGCAGGGGCGTCGCATGCGAACTTGCTGTCGAACTCTTGCCGTCGCATGAAGTCGATGCGATTGCGACGATTGCGAACAATGAGTGCAACGACACTGCGCCCCTGCATTGGACGCATTTCACTGTATCCCAACTGCACCATCAATTTGGTCACGCGCGCCAATCGAATAGGCATCGAGCAAGCTTACGCGATGATGGGTTCAACGATGTGGGAGTGACTCAAGCTGCAGACGTTCACGCAGGAAAGAAAAACGGCGCAATTAAGCGCCGTTCAAATGTCCGTCTTCGACTTGGCTGATAGCTACAAAGTCGATGAATATCCAGGAATCTATCAACCAGTGCCGAGTGATGCAGTCAGGAGCGCCCGTGCCGAGTGAGGCATCGGGGCGACCGGTACCGAGGGACGCGTCAGGGCGACCCGTGCCGAGCGAGGCATCGGGACGACCGGTGCCGAGTGAGGCGTTGGCGCGACCGGTACCCAGGGACGCATCAGGGCGGCCCGTGCCGAGTGAGGCATCGGGGCGACCGGTGCCGAGGGACGCATCAGGGCGACCCGTGCCGAGCGAGGCATCGGGACGACCGGTGCCGAGGGAGGCATCAGGACGGCCGGTGCCGAGAGACGCATCGGGGCGACCCGTGCCGAGTGAGGCATCGGGGCGACCGGTACCGAGGGACGCGTCAGGGCGACCCGTGCCGAGCGAGGCATCGGGACGACCGGTGCCGAGTGAGGCATTGGCGCGGCCGGTACCCAGAGACGCATCAGGACGGCCCGTGCCGAGTGAGGCATCAGGGCGACCGGTACCGAGGGACGCGTCAGGGCGACCCGTGCCGAGCGAGGCATCGGGACGACCGGTGCCGAGTGAGGCATCGGCGCGACCGGTACCCAGAGACGCATCAGGGCGGCCGGTGCCGAGGGAGGCATCGGGACGACCCGTGCCGAGCGAGGCATCGGGACGACCGGTGCCGAGTGAGGCATTGGCGCGACCGGTACCCAGGGACGCATCAGGGCGACCCGTGCCGAGTGAGGCATCGGGGCGACCGGTACCCAGGGACGCGTCAGGGCGACCCGTGCCGAGCGAGGCATCGGGACGACCGGTGCCCAGGGACGCATCAGGACGGCCCGTGCCGAGTGAGGCATCGGGGCGACCGGTACCGAGGGACGCGTCAGGGCGACCCGTGCCGAGCGAGGCATCGGGACGACCGGTGCCGAGTGAGGCATTGGCGCGGCCGGTACCCAGAGACGCATCAGGGCGGCCCGTGCCGAGCGAGGCATCGGGACGACCGGTGCCGAGTGAGGCATTGGCGCGGCCGGTACCCAGGGACGCATCAGGGCGGCCCGTGCCGAGCGAGGCATCGGGACGACCGGTGCCGAGTGAGGCATTGGCGCGGCCGGTACCCAAGGACGCATCAGGGCGGCCCGTGCCGAGCGAGGCATTCAAACGCGCAGACGGTTTCCTGACAGACTCGACAAGTACTTTTCCGCCTAGTGACGGCTGCGTTCCAACGACCGACGCGACCGTGCCCAACGTCAAACGATCTGCAGCACTGCGCGACACCAGTGCCGATGTGTCAAGAGACACCGCATTTCCGATATTGATAACAGCATTCTTTAGGTCGTTCGATCGAACAGAACCTTGAAGGTAAACCTTAGACGCACCTTGGACATATTGGCCATCAAGTCTCAAAGCCGCTTCCACAAGATAGTTGGAGCCGCTGATCTCGCCAAACAATGCCACTGCACGGCCAACGCGCGCCTCAGAAAGGAAACGGCGATTCGACGGCGATGCGAG
Organism: uncultured Gammaproteobacteria bacterium; assembly: GCA_963823415.1. Classification (GTDB taxonomy): domain Bacteria; phylum Pseudomonadota; class Gammaproteobacteria; order Steroidobacterales; family Steroidobacteraceae; genus SCUD01. The sequence goes on from CAWGLJ010000008.1 coordinate 282,053, forward strand.
CAGGACAAACTCCTGCCCAAGGACGGAAACGGTTGATGCTTTAGTTGACAGACGATCAATGCGACCGATCGCAAGCAGTCGACCATTCGCGGCTTTCTCAATTTGCTGCACAGCAGCGCGATCTGCGACAGCTATCGCTTCAATCGACTCGTGTCGGTCGCGCGCCATATGCGCTACCCGCACTGACAAATGCGACAGCGGAAGCGCAAGCTAGTGCAGAAACCTTCATCCGCCAATCAACAGTCTTCATTTTTTGAGTGCTCCGATCCTTCCCAATCATCGGTCACAATTTCTATTCTCGTTGGTGACACATCGTTTCAGTGTCGCACCACCACACCTTCAGCTAGTCGTCAAAGTCGTCGTTTGCGAACTCTTGGAGATCTCTAAACGACTCACTCAGGGGTTCCCGGTCTTCAGCAGTTTCCTGATAAAAATAGAGGCCAACCCCGACTTGTACCGTTTGCTCCCCTTTCTTCCTTTCGGGCCTTGGGTACGTCGACGATTTCTGATCAATCTCCTGAATCACGGTCTCCAGATACTCGCGTATCTCTTGCTGAAAAATCTCCACGTCCACAACTCTTAGGCCACCATCTGGGTAGACCATGCGGTCAAAGCGCTTTTCCTGGCCCTTTGCTCGCCCCAAGTTGTAGTCAACAGTTTCGATGTATCTCCGTACCGCTTGAGAAAAAACCTGAATCATCTCTGCCGTCATGTCGGTCGGTATGTACGTGCGCTTTTGCACTCGCAAATACACGCCACCCTCCAACACTCGTGCAGCTCCGACTCTGACCAATTCTCCTATCAATACTTCGTGAGGGACATCGCTGCTAAACCGCCTCACAAGATCTTCAAATGTAGGAACAAGATCCGTTCCATCAATCTTTAGGTCTCGCGGGTATCCATATGGGGCGAGGTACTGCGCGTCTGTATGCCAAGCCTCAAGCACACTTGCGGCGAGTCCCGCATTGCTCCCAACCCCCCACTGAGTCTTGCCTTCGTTTCGAACAATCTTTGCAACCTCGCGACGCGGCAGGCCTGTGGCAATCGCTACACGAGACAAGCGTCAGCTTGCGACCAGGTAGCGCCATCTCCTGCGCGCAGACAGTTACATAGACGTCTTTGAGTACCCCCCCGAATTCCTGAAAAGTAATTCCGCTTCTCAGCAGGATCCTGACGAGCGGCGTCATCAGGGATCTAAATGCCGCTAGAAGGTCCCGTTTAACATCATAAGTATCTGACATGACTTAATCTAGCTGGATTGAACGATAAGAAGCCACCGCCGCCAGTGTTTGGCAAGCGGTGGACAATAAAAAACTAAGCAATCAATTAGTTAGACGTAAAAACGGCTGGAGCAGCGTGACCCATAATCTTGGATCATGCCATAAGCTCATTAACATTTCTAGCTTTTCTAGGAGAAGTTCTCTCTGACGAACAGGTAGGCGCCCGCCCAACCAGAAGGCTTGGGCCAGTCTCTGTTGCTTTAACGCATCGACGGGCAAGCCACTCATCGATAACGTCAACAAAATCTTGCCCACGAGAACTTACAAGTTGCTGAAGTACCGGTACCAACTCCTTTGGAACCGTTGCGTAGCATGCTCGCTCAAATCGACCCTTTGCACGCGATGGCTTGTCGAAGACATTGAACTCGACAGAACCAAGAAAACCGCAGATATGTTCCAAGACACACTCGCCTGCAATTGCAAGTCCTTCTTGGCCTGAGCATGTAACAACAGACTCACTGATTAGCTCGATCTGTCTGTCGTCAGCCATCCGAACCACGCCCAACTCAGCCAGCGTGGCCAACAATGTCATTGGATCTGCACCAGGTGCACTGAGTCGCACCAAACTCGCGAAAGATTGTGAATCGCCAGTCACTGAAAGTATTCGTGGCGCACCATCACCGTCAAGAAAGGCGCAATCACGTCGCCATCTAAGGACAACGTCACAGCACATCATCGCTTGACGAGCCGTGACTCTGCTCCGTTGCGAATCTGGTATCTGCTCTATTTCAGAAACCGCAGTTTCCGCCATTGCTCTAAGTTGTGGTTCCGAGAAACCGCATCCCCGCAAGATTCTGAATACTCGCCGAAGCAATACATGTGCACATCTGAAAACAGCATCATTCAGATGACCCTGCGTTGCCGCGTTTCCAGCTTGATGATCGACACTGTTCAATGTGCTCATCTGATTCACCGCCATGTTTTTCAAAACGTGCTACAAAGTTCTAGATGATTTGTATGAGAATTGAACCGTTGCTTGGAATTTCTGGCCTTGATTGAGATTTATAAGCGTGCAATCCGAATCTAATCTAGATCAGGCCTGCCTCCGCCTCCTCCGCCCGCTCGCCCGGATCATGTTGCGGCACGGCCTGTCGACCTATGATTTCTCGCGTATGGCTAATATTGCCTTTGTCCGGGCAGCCGGGGATATCCTAAATGAGCAGGGTAAACCGGTGAGTTTCTCGCGCGTTTCGGCAATTACTGGACTGCACCGTCACGTCGTCAGCGATATTGTTAAGTCGTCCGGAGCTGAGGGCACCGACAGCTCGAACGACAAGGACTATCGCCGCAATCGTCTGGCGCGCGTTCTAACCGGCTGGTATGAAAGTCCGCGATACACGGATGCGGAAGGTCGCCCGCTCGTGCTCCCGGGTGACGGTCCCCAGCCGTCTTTTGCTTCGCTCGTTCACGAATTCAGCGGTGACATCTATCCCGGCATCGTCCTGGACGAACTGATGGAAGTCGGGGCGGTTGTCGTGCAGGAAGATGGCAGCATCAGGGCGCTCGCCCGCCGCTACACGAGTGGAGGCGCGGAACCCGCGGCACTCCAGCACCTCGGTAGCGTCGCGCGTGACGTCTTGAGCACGCTGGAGCACAACCTCGCCAATCCGCCCGAACGGCGACACTACGACGATCAGCGTGGTGACACTGCACCTCGATCGGGACGCACTTCCACTCTTCAGGCGGCTGCTGCGCGAACGCGGGGCGGCCTTTCTGGAGGACATCGAGGGCTGGGTCGCGGAGCATGAGAAACCGGATGCCGAAGGCACGGCACGCGCGGGCGTGATCGTCCAGATGTTCGTCGATGAGGAGCCGGAGAATGCGCGACGAGACATCCGGGCCCGGCTCTGCCTGATCAGCGCTTGCGTCCCACCAGCGCCAGGAACTGATCCTCGTCGAGCGTCTGCAAGCCGAGCTCCGTGGCCTTCTTGAGCTTGGAACCGGCCTCTTCGCCGACCACGACGAAATCGGTCTTCTTCGAAACGCTGCCGGAAACCGACCCGCCCCGCGCCCGAATGAGGTCGCCGGCTTCGTCACGGGAAAGCGACGAAAGCTTGCCGGTGAGTACGAACGTCTTGCCCTCGAGTTCCCGGCTTCCGGCCCGGTCGGCGGGCATATCCGGCCAGCGTACGCCAAGCTCGATCAGTGCATCGATGACCTGGGTGTTTCGACGTTCCTGCAGAAACGCATGCACATGACCGGCGGTGATCGGTCCGACGTCAGGAACTTCCTCGATGCTCGGCGACGGCACTCTCGCGCAGGTGGTCGATGGTTCGGAAGTGCCGCGCCAGCGCATCGGCCGTGGCCTCCCCGACGTCGCGGATGCCAAGCGCAAACAGGAACCGCGGCAGGCTCGTCTCCCTGCTGCGATCGAGCGCTTTCGCAAGCTTCGCGGCGGACTTCTCGCCCATGCGATCAAGTTCGGCGAGGACGTCGACGCGCAGGCGGTACAAATCGGCAGCGTCCTTGACCAGGCCCTGGTCTACGAGCTGGTCGATGAGCTTGCTGCCGAGGCCCTCGATATCCATCGCGCGTCGCGACGCAAAATGGCGCAAGGACTCCTTGAGCTGCGCCGGGCAAACCAGGGCCCCGGTACAGCGCGCGACCGCCTCGCCCTCCTCTCGTTCGACATCCGAGCCGCAGACGGGACAACGGTCCGGGAGCTGTGCCGGCACCGTGTCGTGCGGCCTCTTTTCAGGTATCACGCGCACGACTTCCGGGATGACGTCTCCTGCCCGGCGCAATACGACGGTATCGCCGACGCGAACGTCCTTCCGCTGAAGTTCATCGATGTTGTGCAGCGTCGCGTTCGCGACCGTCGCGCCACCGACAAATACAGGCTCGAGTCGAGCCACCGGTGTGAGCGCGCCGGTGCGCCCGACTTGCCACTCGATGGCGCGGACGCGTGTCATCTCCTCCTCGGCCGGGAACTTGTGGGCAATGGCCCAGCGCGGCGCGCGCGCGACGAACCCGAGCTCGCGCTGCTGTTCCAGGGAGTCGACCTTGTAGACCACGCCGTCGATCTGGTAGCGGAGCTTGGCGCGCTTTCGGCCAATCTCCTCGTAGTAGGCAAGCAAGCCATCAACCCCTTCGACCACCCGCGATTCCGGCGAGGTTCGAAGCCCCCAGCCACGCAGCTTCTCGAGTACTTCGCTGTGCCGTCCCGGGCAGCCTTGCGCCTTCAACGACGCCCGGCGCCGTAGAAGAAGATCTCGAGCGGGCGCGACGCCGCAAGGCGCGGATCGAGCTGGCGCAGGCTGCCTGCCGCCGCATTGCGCGGATTCACGAATACCTTCTCGCCCTTTTCTTCCGCGCGGCGATTCATCTCCCGGAAGCCGGCGATCGACATCAGCACCTCGCCGCGTGCCTCCAGCAGCTCCGGGTGACCACTGCCGGCAAGCCGCAGGGGCACGGACTGGATGGTGCGGATGTTGTGGGTGACGTCCTCGCCGACCGTGCCGTCGCCGCGCGTGGCAGCGATCTCCAGCGACCCGTGGCGGTAGGTGAGGCTGACCGCGAGCCCGTCGAGTTTCATCTCGCAGGCGTACTGGATGTCCCGTTCGGCCTCCAGGCGCTCCCGCACGCGTCTGTCGAATCCCTCGACGTCTTCGCGGGAGAAGGCATTGTCCAGGGAGAGCATCGGCATGCGATGCCGGACCTGGGAAAAAGCGTCAACTGGCGCGCCGCCGACTCGCTGTGTGGGCGAGTCAGGACTTACGAGCGCGGGAAACTCTTCCTCGAGCGCGCGCAGCTCGCGCAGGAGCCGGTCGTACTCGGAATCCGGGATCTCCGGATCGTCGAGTACGTGATACCGGTAGTTGTGGCGCTCGATGTCGGCGCGCAGCCGCGCGACGCGCTGCTGAACGCTCGCAGGCGCCGGACTCGTCATCAGCTTCGCCGCAGTCGCCGGTTGCGATGCTCGAAGTGGACCAGCTCCTCGCGCAGGTTCAGGATGCGCTGCGACGGTCAGCGTGCTTCCCTGCTCGTCCTGGAGCTGGCCCTTGATCCGGTCGGCGAGGTTTCGCCCGACGGAAAGCACGAGATCGAACGTGGCAGGCGCATCGAGCGGCCCGGGCACCACGCCGAACAGCGAGATACCGGCAAATTCCTGCTCGTCCATGCGCGAGACGTCAAATGACCCGGGCTCCATCATGCTGGCGACGTAGAACAGCGACTTTCCGTCCTCGCGCGGCCGGTGGAAGATCGAATAGGGTCCGAATTCGAGGCCTTCCGCCTCGAAGGCGGCGCGCAGTTCCGCGCCGCCCCAGTTCTGTCCTGCAGCCACGAGCCTCAAGGCCACGATGCGCTGCTGTGACGCCTCCGCCATGCGGCGTTCGATCGGGTCGGAGGGAGGCTCGGGCGGTTCTTCCTCCCGCTTGGGCGCAACTTCGTCCCGTTCGAGCGGCTGCGTGCGCACCCACGGCGCGCGGTGATAGTCGTCCTGCTCTTCGACCGACTCCGTGTACGGCTCGCTTTCCTCGGCCGAATCCTGCGAAGTCGCCTTCAGTCGACCGGTTCCGCTTCGAGCGGAAATCCGCCTGCGGCGGCGTGGCGCCGGTCGATGCCCGACGAACTCGGAGACGTCGACTTCCATGTCCTCGGGAATCTCGATCAGCGGCGGACGTCGCTCGACACGCACCCGCTCGATCGTCGGCGCATACGCGGGCCGGATCGTCGTCAGCGGAAGTCTCGCCGATTTCATCGCCTGGTCGGCGCGGATTGATCTTCTTCCCAGCCGCCGGAATCGGCTGCCTGCTCGGTCGCGCGCGGCCTGCGCGTCTCCCACCACCACAGGCCGAGGATCAGCGCGACGCCGGCTCCCAGCAGAATCCAACGTAGCTCCGGCACGGCTTCACACCCTCGCCTATCCGACCGCGGCCATCCGCATGGCCTCGTCGACATCGACGGCCACGAGCCGCGATACGCCGGGTTCGCCCATCGTCACTCCAATCAGGTGACTTGAAAGCTCCATCGTGTTCTTGTTGTGGGTGATGAAGACGAACTGCACGCGCTCGGACATGTCGCGCACGATGTCGCAGAAACGGCCCGACGTTGTGCTCGTCGAGCGGTGCATCCACTTCGTCCAGCAGGCAGAAAGGCGCCGGGTTCAACTCGAATATCGAGAACACCAGCGCCACCGCCGTGAGCGCCTTCTCGCCACCGGAGAGCTGGTGAATCGTGCTGTTCCGCTTTCCCGGCGGGCGCGCCATGACCGCGACGCCGGCCGTGAGGACATCGTCGCCGACCAGCTCGAGGTAGGCGGCACCACCGCCGAACAGGCGCGGGAACTTCTCCTTGAGACCGTTGTTGATGCGGTCGAAGGTGTCCTGGAACCGCGTGCGAGTCTCGCGGTCGATCTTGCGGATCGCCTGCTCGAGCGTATTCAGTGCGTCCGACAGGTCGGCGAACTGGCGATCGAGGTACTCCTTCCGCTCGGTCTGCTCCTTCAACTCGTCGATCGACGCGAGGTTGACGGCGCCGAGACGCTCGATCCTTTCGCCCACTTCGGCCAGGCGCTGGTCCCAGGTCACGACCGAAGCATCTTCCGGCAGCGCTACGGTCATCTGCTCGAGGTCGAACTGCGTCGCAGCAAACTGCTCGACGAGCGACTCGCGCCGCACGCGCGTCTCCTGCATGCCGAGGCTGATCTCCGCGAGCGCCGCACGCGCGAATTCGGCGACGGCTTCCGCTTTCTGCCGCTCCGCATCCACCTCGCGCACGCCGGCTTCCGCGTCCTCGACGGCGCGCCGGGCCTCCCCGAGTTCCCGCTCGACCGCGAGGCGCTGCTCGAGGAAAGCCTGCAGCTGGCGCTCCAGGTCCGCAAATGGCTCCTCGCCGTCGGCCAGTTGCCGCTCGAGTTCGATGCGGCGTGCTTCCAGCTGGCGTGACTGCTCGGCCGCCCGTTCGAGGCTGGTTTTCAGCGTCGCGAGCGTCGAGCGCTGCGACTCGACCCGGATGGCCACTTGCTGGGCCGCGCCGGTCTCCGCGGTATGCCGCTCGCGCGCCGCTGCGAGCGCGGCGCGCAGGCTGTCGCGCTCGCCTGTCAAGTGCGCGCCGCGCTTGACCAGGTCTCGCTGGCGTTCGAGCTCGCCATTCAGGCGCGCACGACATTCGCCGACATCCGACTCGTCGCGGGCCAGGTCCCGTTCGAACCTGGGCCAACTCTTCCGTGATCCGCGCGACGCGCTCTGCCGACCTGCTGCGCCCTCGATCGGAGGGTCTCGTGCGCCCCGCGCACGCTGACCAGGTCGTGGTGCAGGCGATTGACCTTCGCGTGCAGCTCGTCGCGACTGGCGTCCAGGGCAGCAAGCTGCCCACGCGTCGCCGTGAGCCCGGCTTCCAGATCCGCCACGGTGCGCTCCTGCGCGGAAACGGCTTCCGTGCAGCCGGCGCAGGTCCTGTTCGCGCTCGATGACTCCGGCATGCCCGGCATCGCTGCGGGCGACGCGCACCCAGGCGCGGCCCAGCCAGACTCCGTTGCGCGTGATCACCGATTCGCCCGCCTTGAGCGATTTCCTGCATGCCACCGCATCCGCGAGGGAATCGACCGCGACGATTCCGGCGAGCAGCTCCGCGACGACCGCCGGGCCGCGGACCCGCGCGAGCAGCGCGTCCGCGCTTGCCGGAGCAGAGGCGACGCGCGCGGAATCGGTAATCGTGAGTTGCCCGGCGCCGAGGCTATCGAGGGATTCGGCAACGGCCTCGATGTCGTCGATGCAAACCGCCTCGAGGTAACTGCCGAGTGCGGTTTCCACCGCGCGCTCCCAGCCCCTGTCGACCTCGAGTTGCTGCGCGAGGCGCGGCCGTGCGTCGAGCTTGTGCTTCTCGAGCCAGTCAGCGGTTCCGGCCTGGCCCTTGCCCAGCGCCGCCTTCTGCACGGCATCGACGGTCATCCATTCGCTCCGGGCGGCCTGCAGCCTCGATTTCGCGACATCGAGCGAAGCCGCACCCTGCCGTTCCTCGTCGCGCAGGGCCTGCAACGACGCGAGCGCCGCTTCGAGTTCCGCCTGCGCTTCGCGTCCGCGATCGTGCGCCTGCTGTTCGGCTGCCGCAAATCCCTGCGGATCGGCCGCAGATACGCTGCCTTCGAGCTGGGCCCGTTCGCCGGACAAGCGCTCGCGCTGCGCGTTCAGGCGCTGCAGGCCCGCCTCGATCTGCTCGATGCGCGCCTGCTCGACCTGGGCGAGCCGCGTCGCCTCCGCGGAATCCCGGTTGAACTCCTCCCAGTGCTGTTGCCACTCCGCCATCGCGCCTTCGGCCACCGCGAGCGCCTCGCGCGCCGACGTCTCCCTGGAACGTGCCGCATCCAGTTCCGGGTCGGCCTGCGCGAGGTACCGCGCAAGTTCCGCAAGCTGTTCGCCGTCGCGCGCGACCAGTGCCGATGATTCCGCGTGCTCCACCTTGACGCGATCCAGGTCGGTGCGCTGGCGCTGCTTCAGTTCCCGTGCGTGCTGAAGCGACTGCTCGGTGCGCGTCGCGTCGGCACCGGCCTGGTAGTAGCGACCCTGCACTGCCGCCAGCGCATCGGAGCATTCCATGTGCCCCGAACGCGCTCGCTCGACGGCTGCCTCCGCTGCGCGCAATCCGGCAATCGCCGCCTGGGCCTCGTTCTCGCGCAGTCGCGCCAGCGAATGCCGTCCCGCGATGTCGGTGTCGAGGTCGCGGATCCTGAGGGCCAGCAACTCGGCCTGCAGTTGCCGCTTGAGCTCCATGCTTTCCTGGTAGCGGCGCGCGATGCCGGCCTGGCGCTGCAGGTGGCGGATCTGCTTTTCGACTTCCTCGCGCAGGTCGTTCAATCGCTCGAGGTTCTCGCGCGTGTGCGCGATGCGGCTCTCGGTCTCGCGGCGGCGATCCTTGTAGCGCGAGATCCCGGCAGCCTCCTCGACGAACGAGCGCATGTCCTCTGCGCGCGCCTCGATGAGGCGCGAGATCATGCCCTGTTCGATGATCGCGTAGCTGCGCGAACCGAGTCCGGTGCCGAGGAACAGGTGCGTGATGTCCTTGCGCCGGCACTTCGCGCCGTTGATGAAGTAGGTCGAATTGCCGTCGCGGCTCACGAGGCGCTTCAGCGACACTTCCGCATAGGCGGCGTAGGGCCCGGCCAGCTTGCCGTCGCTGTTGTCGAAGACCAGCTCGACCGAGCCGCTGCCGACCGGCTTGCGCGTGCGCGAGCCGTTGAAGATCACGTCGGTCATCGAGTCGCCGCGCAGGTGCTTCGCGGAAATCTCGCCCATGACCCAGCGCACCGCGTCGATGATGTTCGACTTGCCGCAGCCGTTCGGACCGACGACGCCGGTCAGGTTGGAGGGGAAGGAAACGGTGGTGGGATCGACGAAAGACTTGAAACCGGCGAGTTTTATCCTGGCAAGGCGCATTGCGGCTAGTGTAGATTAACGGCCCGCAATTGACGACGACCGAATCCGATCCGCATGAGCCCGACTGCTCCCGCCCGCGAGATCGAGTTGTTTCCGAATCCGCAGCCCGGACGCGATTACACGATCCGGATGCGTATCCCGGAATTCACCTGTCTTTGCCCGCGTACCGGACAGCCGGACTTCGCGACGCTGGAACTCGAGTACGTCCCCGACCAGCTTTGCGTCGAGCTCAAGTCGCTCAAGCTGTACGTCTGGTCGTTCCGCGACCGCGGGGCCTTCCACGAGGCCGTGACCAACGAGATCGCCGATCTCCTGGCGGCGTCGCTCAAGCCGCGCTTCCTGCGGCTCGCAGCACACTTCAACGTGCGCGGCGGCATCTACACGACGGTCGTCGCAGAACACCGACAGCCGGGCTGGTCGGCGCCGCCCGCCCGTCAGCCTGCCCTGACGGCATCCGCGCCCGAAAGTCGACATTTCGCGGCACTGGACCTCGCGACAACGAGGGCTATAATCCGGCGCTCGATTTATCAGGCTGCGGAGAACTTGATGCCTGCCAAGAAGGCTGCCAGACCCAGGAAACCTGCCACGAAAGCCGCGCCGCGCAAGGCGCCCGCGCCCCGCAAGGCGGCCAAACCTGCGCCCCGCAAGGCCAAGCCGGCGGCGCCGCGCGCGAAGGCCGCCAAACCCGTCAAGACCAAGGCTCAAGTCGCGGCCCCGCCGCGCGGCGTCAAGACCGTGAACCATGCTCCGGCCGTCCGCGAACCGGTCGCTCATCAAGGCGAAGCCCGCGATCCCGCCTGCCCAGATCGCCGAGGCGCGCGCATCATTGGCATCGCTCCAGGCGCGCGCCGCCCGCCGGCAGCATGCCCTGGACGACGATGAGGATGGCACGACCTCGCACAACCTGCTGCTCGGACCGCGCAATGTCCGCCCCTACCGCGAGCGCAAGGGCGAGCTGTACATGGGCCGCGAACAGCTCGAGCACTTTCGCGTCATCCTGAACAGCTGGAAGCGGGACCTGATGGAAGAGGTCGATCGCACGATGTCGCACATGAAGGACGAGGCGGCCAACCCGCCCGACCCGAACGACCGCGCGACGCTCGAGTCGGAATTCGCCCTCGAGCTGCGCACCCGCGACCGTGAACGCAAGTTGATCCGCAAGATCGAGGAAGCGCTCAGCCGGATCGAGGATGGCAGCTACGGCTACTGCAACGAAACCGGCGAGCCGATCGGCGTCAAGCGCCTGGAAGCGCGTCCGGTTGCGACGCTTTCCCTGGAGGCGCAGGAGCGCCGCGAGCGACGCGAGAAGCAGTACGGCGACCGCGACGACTGGTACCGCTGACGCAGCCGAGCCGGCCCCCTGCGGCCGGTTCGCGCCGACCCCTTCCGGTCCCCTGCACCTGGGATCGCTGCTGGCTGCCGCCGGCAGCTACCTGAGCGCGCGCAGCCGCGGTGGCCGCTGGATCCTGCGGATTGACGACCTCGATCGGGAGCGCTGCGTGCCGGGCCTGCGCGAGTCCTTCCCGCAAACCCTCGAGACATTCGGATTCGAATGGGATGGAAGCATCCAGTTCCAGTCCGATCGAATCGATGACTACCGGCAGGCCCTGAACCTGCTGCAGGCTGCCGGGCGTTGTTTTCCCTGCCGCTGCAGCCGCGCCACGCTGGCAGCCGCGGTGGCCGTCGATCCCGGGTCGGAGCCGGTGTACCCCGGCACCTGCAGGAACGATCCACAGGCCGGCCAGCCTGCCGCATGCCCTGCGCTTTGCGATCGCGAGTGACCAGGCAGCGCTGGAGTTCGAAGACGCATTCCAGGGAAGCTTTCGCCAGGACTGCCGGCAGGAGGCCGGGGACTTCGTCGTCAGGCGCCGGGACGGCGTCTTTGCCTATCACCTGGCCGTGGTCGTGGACGATGCACGCATCGGCGTCACCGAGGTCGTGCGGGGTGCGGATCTCCTCTCCTCGACGCCACGCCAGATACTGCTGCAGCGGGCGCTCGGGCTACCCACCCCGAGTTACGGCCACCTGCCCGTGCTCACCGAATCCGATGGCCGGAAGCTCGCCAAGTCGCGACGCGCGCTGCCGCTGGCCGCGGAAGCGGCACCGCAGCAGCTCTGGCAGGTGTTGTCATGGCTGGAGCAATCGCCCCCGCCGGAACTGGCGCGCACGCCCGTGCGCGAGATCTGGGCGTGGGCGATACCGAACTGGAAGCCGGAACGGCTCGTGGGAGTCCGCGAGCGGCGCCTGCCGCCCGCGGATCCGGCCTAGCGTCCTTATTCGACGCCGCGCATCGAGAGCCGGACGCGGCCCTGCCGGTCGACCTCGAGCACCTTCACCTTCACGACGTCGCCTTCCTTCAGCTTGTCGCTGACGCGCTCGACTCGCTCATCGGAGATCTGCGAGATGTGGACGAGCCCGTCGCGGCCCGGGAAGTATCGCGACGAAGGCCCCGAAGTCCATGAGGCGGACGACCTTGCCCTCGTAGACGTGCCCGACTTCGACGTCCGCCGTGATCATCTCGATCCGGCGCAGGGCGTCGCGGCCGGATGCGCCGTCGACCGAGGCGATCTTGACCGTGCCGTCGTTCTCGATGTCGATCGTCGCGCCGGTTTCCTCGGTGATCTGGCGAATGACCGAACCGCCCTTGCCGATCACGTCGCGGATCTTCTCGGGATCGATCTTGATGGTGACGATCGTCGGCGCCCATGCGGACATCTCCGCGCGCGGCTTGTCGAGCACCTTGTTCATCTCGCCGAGGATGTGCAGCCGGCCCGCCTTCGCCTGGTCGAGCGCCACCTTCATGATCTCGGGCGTGATGCCGTTGATCTTGATGTCCATCTGCAGCGCCGTGACGCCGGTCGCCGTGCCCGCGACCTTGAAGTCCATGTCGCCGAGGTGGTCCTCGTCGCCGAGGATGTCGGTGAGCACCGCGAAGCGGTCCCCTTCCTTGACCAGGCCCATCGCCACGCCCGCCACCGGTGCCTTGAGCGGCACGCCCGCGTCCATCAGCGCAAGGCTGGTGCCGCAGACCGACGCCATCGAGCTCGAGCCGTTCGACTCGAGCACTTCGGAGACGACGCGCATCACGTACGGGAAGCTCTCGAGGTCCGGCATGACGGCCATGATGCCGCGCCGCGCGAGGTTCCCATGGCCGATCTCGCGGCGCTTCGGCGAGCCCATGAAGCCCGTCTCGCCCACCGAGAACGGCGGGAAGTTGTAGTGCAGCATGAACGGCTCGCGGCGCTCGCCGGCGAGCGCGTCGATGATCTGCGCATCGCGGCCGGTGCCGAGCGTCGTCGTGACGAGCGCCTGCGTCTCGCCGCGCGTGAAGATCGCCGAGCCGTGGGTGCGCGGCAGCGCGCCGACTTCGATGCTGATCGGACGAACCGTCTTGAGGTCGCGGCCGTCGATACGCGGCTTGCCGTCGAGGATCATGTCGCGAACCAGGCGGTACTCGAGATCGTGCAGCGCGACCGTGACCTGGTCCTTGGTGAACTGCGGCTTTTCTCCGCCGGACAAGGCGGCCTGGGCAGCCTGGCGGATCTCCGCAAGTCGCGCCACGCGAGCCTGCTTGACCACGAGGCCGTAGGCCTTCGCGTAGTCGGCCTCGGTCTGCTTCGCGACCGCCTGCTTGAGCGCCGCATTCTCGTCGGCCGGCTTCCAGTCCCAGCGCGGCTTGCCCGCCTCGGCGGCAAGCTTGTTGATCGCGGCGATCGCAGCCTGCATTTCCTTGTGGCCGAACAGCACCGCGCCGAGCATGACGTCCTCGGACAGGCCCTTGGCTTCCGATTCGACCATCAGCACGGCGTCCTGCGTGCCCGCGACGACGAGGTCGAGGTCAGACTCGGTCTTCACCTGCGTGAAAGACGGGTTGAGAAGGTACTTGCCGTCCTTGTAGCCGACGCGCGCTGCGCCGATCGGCGACGTGAACGGAATGCCCGACAACGCGACGGCGGCCGAAGCGCCGATCAGCGAGGGAATGTCGGAATCGATCTCGGGATCGAGCGACAGGACCGTCGCGACGACCTGGACTTCATTGTAGAAGCCCTCGGGAAACAGCGGCCGGAGCGGCCGGTCGATCAGCCGGGAAGTCAGCGTCTCCTTCTCGGAGGGCCGGCCTTCACGCTTGAAGAACCCGCCCGGGATCTTGCCCGCGGCGTAGGTCTTCTCGACGTAGTTGACGGTCAGCGGGAAGAAGTCGCGGCCGGGGACCGCTTCGCGGCGGCCGACTGCGGTGACGAGAACCACCGTGTCGCCCATCGTGACGACGGCCGCGCCGTCGGCCTGGCGGGCGAGGCGCCCGGTCTCGATCGTTACCGTGTGCGCGCCATAAGAAAAAGTCTGCCTGGAAACAGCTCAAGCGAGTCCCCTTTGATTTACAGGTACGGAAAACGGGCGCCAGGCGCCCGCAGCGCCTTAACGGCGCAGGCCAAGTTCGTTGACGACCTTGGTGTACCGCTCGGGGGCATTTGTCCTTGAGGTAATCCAGGAGCCGCCGGCGTTGAGCCACCATCTTCAGCAAGCCGCGCCGCGAGGCGTGGTCGCTCTTGTGCGTGGTGAAGTGCTCGGTCAGCCCATTGATTCGTTCGGACAGCAATGCAATCTGCACTTCCGGCGATCCCGTGTCCGCCGGGGCGCGCCGGAACTTGCCGACGACCTCTGCCTTGCGTGCATTCGTGAGTGGCATCTCGTTCACTTAACCCCTTAAAAAGGCGCGCATTGTACCCGCCGGGCAGGGTCGCCTCAAGCACGCAGAACCGGAGCTTCCGGCAGCTCGATCATGATCCTTTCGGGGCGAGGCGGGCCCCTTCCGCATCCATGCGTCCGACGCCCAGGAAGCGGCCTCCGACCCCGTACATGCGTACGCGCGCCGCCCCGGGACCAGCCGCCGGGACGGTCTGGCCGTGAAGGATCGAGGACTGCTCGCTTTCCCCGAGCTGGATGGCCGGCAGACCCGGCAGGGCGGCATCCACCGCCAGCAGCAAGGCCTCGAGGTCGGGGCTGCCTGCAGCCTGCTCGATCTCGCCCAGCGTGTGCACGCGGGCGCCCGAGAACGGGCCGAACCCGGTACGCCGCAGGCTGCCGACGTGACCCACCGTTCCAAGGGCGACGGCCAGGTCCTCGGCGAGGCTGCGGACATAGGTCCCCTTGCTGCAGGTGACCTCGAATTCCAGCCAGCCCGGGTCCACGGCGAGCAGATCCAGGCGATCGATCCGCACCTTGCGCGGAGCGCGTTCGACCTCGACGTCCGGCGCGCGCCAGCCGGTAGAGCCGCTGGCCTTCGTGCTTGAGGGCCGAATACATCGGCGGGACCTGGGTCGATTCGCCGATGAAAGCGACGCCATCACGGTGCGCAATCGACGCTCGTCGAGCCCGGGCACCGGCGCCGACTCGATGACCTCGCCCGGCCCGGTCGCCGGTGCTCGTCCGGGTGCCGAGCACCAGGCGAAACCGGTAGGTCTTGTCGGCGTCGAGCAGCAGGCCGCTCGCCTTGGTGGCCTGCCCCAGGCAGATCGGCAGGAGACCGCTCGCGAGCGGGTCGAGGCTGCCCGTGTGGCCGGCCTTGCGGGCGCGAAAGGCGCGTCGCACGCGCTGCAGCGCCGCGTTCGAAGTGAGCCCCTCGGGCTTGTCGAGCAGGACGATGCCGTCGACGTCACGCCACGGGCCCGCGGGCGCCGGCGCGGCGCTCATTCCGGGTCCGGTTCGGTCTCGACGTGCCGCTGCCGGTCGCTCTCGACGGCGTCGTGGATCAGCGCGGAGAGCCGCGCACCCCGCTCCACCGAGTCGTCGATGTGGAACACGAGTTCCGGCGCCACGCGCAGGCGCATCTGGTTGCGCACCTGGTGGCGCAGGTAACCGGCCGCATGCTGCAGCGCCTCGAGCGCCGCCGCGGCATCGCCGCATGCCTGCGAACGGCGTGAAGTAGACGTTCGCGTGCGACAGGTCCTTCGAGACCTCGGCCGACGTGATCGTGATCAGGCCGACGCGCGGGTCCTTGACCTCGCGGCGCACCAGGTCCGCGAGCAGCCGCTTGAGCTGCTCTTCGACGCGCCTCGCCCTCGGGATATTCGCGCGGCATCGTCGTGGCCTCAGCGCCGAGCTGGCGGGCGACCTCGATGCGCTCGAAGCACTCGATCTGGTCCTTCACCCTCACGTCGTTGTAGCCCTTGACGCCGATGCCGCACTCGGTGCCGGCGCGCACTTCGCCGGCATCGTCCTTGAAGCGCTTCAGCGACTCGAGCTCGCCCTGGAAGATCACGACGTTGTCGCGCAGCACGCGGATCGGGTTGTTGCGGCGCACGTAGCCGTCCACGACCAGGCAGCCCGCCACGGTGCCGAACTTGCTCGAGCGGAACACGTCGCGCACCTCCGCGAGGCCGACGATCTGTTCCTTGACCTCCGGCGCCAGCATGCCGGTGAGCGCCGCGCGGATGTCGTCGATCGCCTCGTAGATCACGCTGTAGTACCGGACCTCGACGTTCTGGTCGCGCATCGCTTCGCGCGCCGCGGCGTCGGCGCGGATGTTGAAGGCGATGATCCGCGCCCTGGACGCGGCGGCGAGCATCACGTCGGACTCGGTCAGGCCGCCGACGCCGCTCGAGATGACCTTGACCGACACTTCACCGGTCGAGAGCTTGATGAGCGCCTCGCGCAGCGCCTCGGCCGAGCCCTGCACGTCCGCCTTGATCAGCAGGTTGACCGTGCCCTTCGAGTCCTCGCCCAGCTGCGCGAATGCGTCATCGGACTTCGCGCCCGCCTGCCGCGCGAGGCGCACGTCGCGGAACTTGCCCTGACGGTACAGCGCAACCTCGCGCGCCTTGCGCTCGCTGTCGACGACGAGCAGCTCGTCCCCCGCATTCGGCGGGCTGGACAGGCCCAGCATCTGCGCAGGAATCGACGGGCCCGCGGATTCGATCTCCTTGCCGAGTTCGTCGAACAGCGCGCGCACGCGACCGAACTGCTCGCCGGCCACGACCGAGTCGCCGATCTTGAGCGTGCCGCGCTTGACCAGCACGGTCGCGACTGCGCCGCGTCCGCGCTCGACGCTCGCCTCGAGGACGACGCCGATCGCCGGGGCGTCCTGGACCGCCTTGAGCTCGAGCACCTCGGCCTGCAGCAGGATCGACTCGAGCAGCTTGTCGACGCCGTCGCCGGTCTTGGCGGAGACGGGCACGAAGATGTTCTCGCCGCCCCACTCCTCCGCGATGACGCCTTCCTGCGAAAGCTCGTTGCGTACCTTCTCGGGATCCGCGTCGTGCTTGTCCATCTTGTTGACCGCGACGACGATCGGCACGTTCGCCGCCTTGGCGTGCTGGATCGCTTCCTTCGTCTGCGGCATGACGCCGTCGTCGGCGGCGACCACCAGGATCACGATGTCCGTGACCTGTGCGCCGCGCGCGCGCATGGCCGTGAATGCGGCGTGGCCCGGCGTGTCGAGGAAGGTGATGACGCCGCGCGGCGTCTCCACGTGGTATGCGCCGATGTGCTGGGTGATGCCGCCGGCCTCGCCTGCCGCGACCTTGGTGCGGCGGATGTAGTCGAGCAGCGAGGTCTTGCCGTGGTCGACGTGACCCATGATCGTGACGACCGGCGGGCGCGGCAGCGCTTCGTCGGACGCTTCCATGCCGGCCTGCAGCGCTTCCTCGACCTGGTCCGCCTTCAGGACCTTGGCGACGTGGCCCATTTCCTCGACCACGAGCACGGCCGTGTCCTGGTCGACGGGCTGGTTGATCGTCGCCATGACGCCCATGTTCATCATGGTCTTCATGACTTCGCTCGACTTGACCGCCATCTTCTGCGCGAGCTCGGCCACGGTGATCGTCTCGCCCACCGCGACCTCGTGCTGGACCGGCTGGGTCGGCAGCTCGAATCCATGCTTGCGGTCGGTGCCGACGGCCGCCGCACGCCGCCGCGTATCCGGCCTCGCACGGCCCTTCTTGTGGCGGGCCGACAGGCCGCCGGCGATGTGCAGTTCCTGCCGCCCGTAGCGGGTGCTCTTGTCGTCCTCGGCGGGCTTGCGCGCCTTCTCCTCGCGTGCCCGGCGCTCCTTCTCGGCCTGCTCACGCGCCTTCTGCTCCGCATCGCGGCGCGCCTGCTCCTCGGCCTGGCGCTTCGTCGCTTCCTCGGTCGTGCGCCGCTCACTCTCCTCGCGCTCGCGTTTCTGCTGTTCGCGCTGCTCGACTTCACGCCGCAACAGGGTTTCGGCGGCTACGCGCTCGGCGTCCTCGGCCTCGCGCTGCTGGTCGATGGCTTCCTGGGCGACGCGCGCCTGTTCCTCGAGCACGTCGCGCTTGATGTAGGTGCGCTTGCTGCGGACCTCGACGTTGACGGTGCGCGCCTTGCCGAGCGGTGCGGCGACCTTGATCTCGCTCTGCGCCTTGCGGCGAAGCGTGATCTTGCGCGGCGCCCCGCCGTCCTCGGCCTTGCCGTGGGCCTTGCGCAGGTGGGTCAGGAGCTCGTGCTTGGCGTCCTCGCTGATCCGGTCCTTGGGACCGAGCGACCTGATGCCGGCTTCCTCGAGCTGCGCCAGCAGCTTGTCCACCGTGACCTTCAGGACTTCGGCGAATTGCTCGACCGTGACTTCGGACATCTATGCCACCCTCCGCCCGGCCTCAGGCCTGGCCCGCGTTCTCGAACAAGTGCGCACGCGCAGCCATGATGATCTGGCCGGCGCGCTCCGGATCGAGACCCGGGACCGACTCGAGTTCGTCGAGCGACTGGTCCGCCAGCTCGTCGCGCGTACGGATGCCGCGCGCGGCGAGCTCGTAGGCGAGTTCCTTGTCCATGCCGTCGACCTGGAGCAGGTCCTCGGCAGGGCCGGACTCGTCGATCTTCTCCTCGCTGGCGATCGCCTGCGTGAGCAGTACGTCGCGGGCGCGGTTGCGCAGCTCCTCGACCATGGCCTCGTCGAATTCCTCGATGCCGAGCAGCTCGCTGGTCGGCACGTAGGCGACTTCCTCGATCGTCGAGAAGCCTTCCTGCACGAGCACGTTGGCGACGTCCTCGTCGACGTCGAGCTGGGTCTTGAACACCTCGCGCAGCTGGCTCGCTTCCTCGTCGCTGCGCTCCGTTGCCTGCTGCTCGGACATGACGTTGAGCCGCCAGCCCGTCAGCTCGCTCGCGAGCCGCACGTTCTGGCCGCCGCGGCCGATCGCCTGCGACAGGCGGTCCTCGGTCACGGCGATGTCCATCGAGTGGGCGTCCTCGTCCATGACGATCGAGGTGACCTCGGCCGGCTGCATCGCGTTGATCACGAACTGCGCCGGGTTCTCCACCCACGGGATGATGTCCACGCGCTCGCCGGCGATCTCGTTGGAGACCGCCTGCACGCGCGATCCGCGCATGCCGACGCAGGCGCCGACCGGGTCGATGCGCGGGATCGAGGCTCTTGACCGCGATCTTCGCGCGCGCGCCCGGGTCGCGGGCGGCGCCGAGGATCTGGATCAGGCCCTGGCCCACCTCGGGCACCTCGAGCTTGAAGAGCTCGATCAGGAAGTCGGGCGAGGTCCGCGACAGGAAGAGCTGCGGGCCGCGCGCCTCGGAGCGCACCTCGCGCAGCAGCGCCTTGAGGCGGTCCTGCGGGCGCACGAGTTCGCGCGGGATCATGTGCTCGCGCGGCACGAATCCCTCCGCGTTGCCGCCGAGGTCCACGTAGACGCCGTGCCGGTCCACGCGCTTGACGATGCCGGACACGAGCGTCGCCGACGCGGTCCTTGTACTCGTCGACGACCTGGGCGCGCTCGGCCTCGCGCACCTTCTGCACGATGACCTGCTTGGCCGTCTGCGCGGCGATGCGCCCGAAAGCGACCGACTCCATCGGCACCTCGACGAAGCCGCCGATCTCGGCCTTGGCCTCGACGTCCACGGCGTCGTCGAGCCGCAGCTCGCGCTCCGGGAACTCGAGCTCGGTGGAATCGTCGGCGAAGACCTTCCAGCGGCGGAACGTCTTGTACTCGCCGGACTTGCGGTCGATCTCGACGCGCACGTCGATGTCGTCGCCGTGCTTGCGCCGCGTCGCCGACGCGAGCGCCGCCTCGAGCGCTTCGAAGATGATCTCGCGCGCGACGCCCTTCTCGTTGGAGACGGCCTCGACGACTTCCAGGATCTGCTTGTTCATGTTCATCCCACCAATCGCGCCTTGCTGATTCCGGCGAGCGGCAGCTTCCACTCTTTCCGGTCCACCTCGATCGTCACCCGGCCATCCTCGACCGCGCCCGAGCCGGCCGCGAAACCTGCGCCGGCCCTCGAGCGGCTGCGCCAGCTCGATCCGCGCCTCGCTGCCGGCGAACCGCGCGAAGTGCGCCGCGCGTCCGCAGCGGCCGGTCGAAACCCGGGCGACGAGACCTCGAGCGAATACTCGTGCCCGATCGGATCGTCCGCCTCCAGCACCGCCCCGATCGCGCGGCTCACCCGCTCGCAGTCGTCGAGCCCGATCGCCGCTGCCGTCGGTGCGGTCGATGTAGACCCGCAGCACCGACTCGCCGCCCGGCCGAACTCCATTCGATCTCGACGAACTCGTAGCCGAGCCCTTCGACCACCGGCTCCAGCAGGCCGAACAGCTTGTCCTTCATACGGCCTCCAACCGCCGCCGGAAACAAAAAATGGGCACGAGGCCCATTTCCCGGCGACCTGGCCGCAACAAAAAGGCCCCGCGAGGGGGCCTTCTGGACGACCATCCGGTTCCGGGGGACCGCAACCGGGCCTCGCTGCCCGGAATACGGTGGCTGAGCCCGAGCCCCCGACCGGCGCGCATGATACCGCAGCCGCCGGGAATCCGCTCAACCCGGGGATGGCGCGCACATCCGACGCTTGCGCCTGCGATAGACTCCCGCGAACCCCCGGAGGTCCCGGTGAAATCGACGCTTGCTTCCCGCACGCCTTGCTCCTGGCCTTCGGCCCAGGGCTCCTCGCGGCTGACGTTACCGGCGCCGAACTCGATGCCGCGGCCGCGGCGCTCGCGGGTCGCGGGTCATCGAATGGCGCCGCGACTTCCATCGGCCACCCGGAACTCGCGAACCGCGAGATCCGCACGTCCGCCAAGGTCGCCGAGCACCTGCGGGCGCTCGGGCTCGAGGTGCGCACCGGGATCGCCCACACCGGCGTCGTCGCCGTCATCGAGGGCGGGCTGCCCGGGCCGACGATCCTGCTGCGCGCCGACATGGACGCGTTGCCGGTCACGGAGAAGACCGACCTGCCGTTCCGCTCGACGGCGACCGGCGAGTTTCGCGGCCGCACGGTCGGCGTCATGCACGCCTGCGGTCACGACGCCCACACGGCGATCCTGATGGGCGTCGCCGAATGCTGGTGCAATTGCGCGACCGGTTGCCGGGCAAGGTGTTGCTCGTCTTCCAGCCCGCCGAGGAAGGCGTGCCGGAGGGCGAGCGCGGCGGCGCGCCGCTCATGCTGGACGAAGGGCTGCTCGCGATCGCGAAGCCGGACGCCGCGTTCGCGCCTGCACGTCGGCTCGATGCTGAACACCGGCACAGGTCGATGCTGCGGCCCGGCCCGCTGATGGCCGGCTCCGACTTCTTCCGGATCCTCGTGACCGGGCCGCCAGAGCCACGGCTCGCGCCCGTGGAAAGGCATCGACCCGATCGTCGTGTCCGCCGAGATCGTCAGCGCGCTGCAGACGATCGTCAGCCGGCAGACCGACATCACCGACCTGCCGGCCGTCGTCACGGTCGGCGCGATCAACGGCGGCGTGCGGCACAACATCATCCCGCGACACGGTCGAACTGCTCGGCACGATCCGCACCTTCAGCGAAATGCGCTCGCGCCAGGACGTGATCGAGCGGATGCGCCGCATCGCGACCGAACGTCGCCGAGGCGCACGGCGCGACCGCGACACTCGAGACTCATGCCGGCGCCGAATCCGCCGGTCGTCAACGATCCGGCGCTGACCGGGCGCGTGACGCGCTCGCTCGAGCGCGCGCTCGGCGAAGGATCGGTGTGCGACCAGCCGGCTGCAGACCGTCGGCGAGGACTTCGCGCACATTGCACGCGCGCGTACCGAGCGTCTACTGGTGGGTCGGCGTCACGCCGGCCGGGACAGGATCCGGCCACGGCGCCGGACAACCACTCCGACCGGTTCTTCGTCGACGAGGCTGGCATCCAGGTCGGCCTGCGCAGCCTCCTGCACGTCGCGGTCGACTACCTGCAGGCGGATTCCCGACGCTGAGCCGCGAGCACCCCTGTTGCGCGGATCGCTTTGACATGCCGGACACAGGGGCATAGGGTGTTCGCAGCTGCCCGTGCAGCGCGTGTCAATGGCCGGCGCGCTGCCAATAACGAATCGCCGCATGAGCGGCTTTCAACAGGGGGAATGAACATGAAGCGACTCTTGATTGCAGCCTCGGCTGCCGGCCTTGGCGTTCGCGTCCGGTGTCGCCAGGCGTTCGAGGTATTTACCGACTACACGCCGTCGACCGAAGTCTGGAACGTCACGATGGTGAAGGTGAACCCGAACCGCATCGACGACTACCTCGAGGGCCTGAAGCAGACCTGGCTGACCGGCTGCGAGGTCGGCAAGAAGCAGGGCACGGTGGTCGACTGCTACGCCTACCTGAGCGAGACCGCCGCCAACCGCGACTTCAACATGCTGCTGGTGATCAAGTTCCCGAACGCCGCTTCGCAGGACCCGAATCCTGAACGCTACAAGGCGTTCATGGCCGGTCTGCGCGCGATGATCGCCGAGGACAAGCAGGACAATCTGGTCGAGGGCTACGAGGAACTGCGGACGTTCTTCGGCGAGCAGAACTTCCGCCGGATCGACTTCAAGTAAACGCGGGCCGTTCAGCCTGCTGGGCGGCCCGAGCCGCCCAGCAGGTAGACGGCAAAGCTTCCGAGCCAGTGGCCGCCTTCGTAGTGCTCGCCGGTCACGGCGGGCAGGGCCGCGTCCGCGTGGCGCGCCGCCGAGGCCAGGAGTGCGGCACGACGCGGATCCGCAGACGGCAAGGCCAGAGGCAATGCCCTGCAACATCCAGGCGCGGCTCAGGTTGAGCCCGTCGATGTGGGCCAGCTTCGGGTCCTTCCGGTCGGTCACGATTCCCGGCTCGAGCCAGTCCGCTGAGCCGTTGACCGGAATGCGCGGGCAGGAATCGCGCAAGCCAGGCCGAGAATTCCGCCGGCGCCAGGACGCGACGCATCAGGTCGCCTTCCGCAAGACAAGGCGAAAGAAAGTCCTCGCCCGACGGTTCGTAGGCCTGGGGGCAGGCGGCATCGGCCAGGTAGTAACTGCGGCTGCGCTCATCGATCAGCGCCCGCATCGCGTCGTCGCCGGCCACGACTGACCAGTCGCGAATCAGGCCGAATGCAAAAGCGGTCTGCGCGTGTTCGCCCACGCGGATCGGATAGCGAAGCTTCGGCAGCCACTCGCGGATTCGCGCCGCCGCCTCGGTTTCCAGCGGACGCAGGATCTCGACCCAACGGCGCGCATCCGCGTCGTCCCACGCCCGCAATTCGGCCGCGAGCTGCAGGAGCCAGGCAAGCCCGTAGGGCCGCTCGAATGAACACGCGCCCGGGTCCCTGCAGGTAGGCGAGTTCCTGCGCTACCCGGTCCGTGGTGAAACTCGCTGCCAGCGCCGCGCGGGCGTGAGCCGCGAACCCGGCATCGGGATACAGGCGTACGAGCCGCACCAGCAGCCAGTGCCCGTGCACGGAGGAATGCCAGTCATAACAGCCGAAAAACACGGGTGTCAACGTGCGCGGCGGTTGCGCGTCGGAATCCGCGCCCAGCACGTGCGCGATCTTGTTCGGGTACTCGCGGTGCACGCAGGCAAGCGCGAGGCCGGCAAACCGGCCGGCCATGCTCTCATCGAGCGAAGTCGCGCGCGCTGGCGGCGAATGCACCGCAGCCAGCAACGGCGCGACAACGATGGCCGGCAGGATGGCTCGCATCCGGGCCACTCTAGCGCAGCGGCCCTGCTAGGATCGAGCGGTGAGACGAACGAAAGCCCGTGCGGGCCCTCGCCTCGCTCGCGCGCATCGCGCGGCAATACGGTCCCGGACTCGGTGACCGCAAGCTCACGCTCCTGGCGCGATCTCGAGAAAGCCGGACTGACCTCCGCGAAGCAGGTCCTGCGCCTGCACGAACTGCTCGTCTTCCTCGACGCCTTTCCGGACGAGCAGCCGCGTGCGATTGCGTGCTCCGCGCGATGCTGAAGGCGATTCCGCCAGCGCCCGGACCTGAGGCGCGGGCGCGCAGGCAACTCGCCGGGACCGGCATCGCGGGCACCGATACTCCTTACCGCTTCTATTGGCCGACGGCACGCTGGATCTCGCAGCGATGGCCAGGCGCCCTCTGCATCGATCGCAGCGATCCGTCGCAGGCGCAGGCGATTCTCGAGGTCACTGCCGCAACTCGTCCCCGTGGTGCAGTCCGAGTACGTCAAGCAGGCCGGAACGCTGACGCTCGAAGTCGCTCGACCATCTGTGCCCGCGCGGCGTGACGGATGCCGACTGGTTCATCGGGCTCGTCGCTGCGATGCCGGGCGACGACGCAACCCGCGAGGCCTTCTTCGACCGCGTCGACCCGCCTTTCATCCTTCGTGCCGGACGCTCGACGCCGGAACGGACAACGGCGCGCTTCGGTGCCCTGCCCTGTGCACCCCCAACGCGGGCCGCTGCGCGGTCCGCGCCCGGACTCTGCGGCAGGAGTGTCGACGCGCACCCCAACGCGTCGTCAAGCTGGGCTCGGACCGACGCCGCAGACCTCATAGACCTCGCACGCATCTCGATGGCGACCCGCGAACGGGACCTCGCGGTTTTCCAGTACGCGAACCCGCGTGACGCGTTCCTGGTGGATGACGGGGCAGGGCTTGGTTTCGCTTTCCTCGGCATTCGCCCGGAACGGCGCCTCTGTTGCCCGCCGTCTACGGCGGCCTGACGCTTCAGAATGGCGTGCCGATCGGTTACGTGCAGCTCGATGTGCTCGGCCGACACGCCGAAGTTTCCTTCAACCAGTTCGAGACGTACCGTGACAGCGGCGCCGCACGTGTCTTTGCCCGCTACCTGGCCGCAGCGCACCACGTCTTCGGCTGCGACAGCTTCAGCATCGAGCCATACCAGCTCGGCCACGACAATGACGAAGGCATCACGTCCGGCGCCTGGTGGTTCTATCGGAGACTTGGTTTCCGTCCGGGCAGCGCGGAGGCTCGCCGGATTGCCGACTCGGGAAGCCGGGCGGGTCCGGCATCGGCGCAGCTATCGCAGTTCCGCACGGAGCCTGCGCGCCCTCGCCCGCTGGCACCTGTATTTTTCACTGGATCGCACCCGCCAGGCGCGGCTGCCGAAGACAACGGCGCTGCTCGAACGCGCGACACACGCACTGCAACGCTTCTCCCTCGCCGGATGCCGCCGATCGCCGTCGCGCGGCGGCGGTCGCCGCCGGCAAGTGGCTCGACGGCAGGCGATTCGGTACAAGACCTTCGCGCATCCTTGCGGACTGGGCAGGCATCATCCTTGCGCTGCGGAGCACTGGACGCTGGTCGCAGCGTGACCGCCGATTGCTGCACGCGATCATTGCAGCCAAGGCCGGTGCAAGTGAACGCAAGTACCTGCAGCTCTTCCGGCTGCACGACAGGCTGCGACGAATACTCGACTGTTGAAAGCGGCGTCGCGGTCAGAGTTCATCTCACGTCGCCGTTGCGCGACGCACGGAGGTAACGGCCCAGACCGCTCGAAGGTATCACTGGACTCGTAACAAGCCAT
Organism: uncultured Gammaproteobacteria bacterium; assembly: GCA_963823415.1. Lineage (GTDB taxonomy): Bacteria > Pseudomonadota > Gammaproteobacteria > Steroidobacterales > Steroidobacteraceae > SCUD01. Next base: position 307,416 of record CAWGLJ010000008.1, read on the forward strand.
GCGGTTGAAGGCCGCTCGAGGAGTCCCCAGTGAACAACAATACGATCTTGTCGGCGCTCATCGTGGGAGGGGCCGCGCTCGCAGGTGCAACTGCCATTGCCGTGAGCAGCGGCTACAACCCGCTCCAGGAATACGCGACCGTCGTGTCCGTCGCGCCGGCATTCGAGCCGACGCAAACGGCGAGGATCGAGTGCGGCGACGAGGCCGCGCTGGTCGGGGAGCAGACACCGCTGCAGGCGGAAGCGCAGCCGAAAGCAATAGACCCGGTCGATGGCGGGATCCCGCAGTGCCGGACGGTTTTCGACACGCTCCAGGTCGAATCGGGATTCGACGTGACCTATGAGCTGGATGGAGTCCAGCAAGGTCGTGCGCATGGACCGGGACCCGGGTCCGCGCATCCCGGTCGAGGACGGCGAACTCGTCCTGAGTCCGTCCTGAGGTTGCAGCGCTACTCGGCGATTCGCGCCGAACTCACTGCGACCCGGAACTGGTTCGCGCTCTGGAACGGGCCGAGACCGGTCGGCACCTGGACCTGCTGGCCCGCTGCGAGCGTTCCGTTCAGGTTGCGGCGGAAATCGCGCAGTTCTGCCCTCGGCGTCGACGTACTGGACGGTCAGCGCAATGCCGCTCATCGGCACGCGCGTCGGGTTGCCGATTGCGACGACGAGCAGCCCGCGCGAATCCAGCGCCGCCTGCGTACGCACGTACTTGCCGGGGTTCTCGGGCAATTCGATGCGCATGAGCGCGAGCCCGGCGGCCTGCCCGATCTCGCCCTCGGTGCCCGCGGCCGCCGCGTAGTACTGCTTCGCCGCGCCGAGGTCGCTCGCGCGCGAGGCGATGTTGCCGAGCGCCAAGTACGCGGCACCGGTCGGCAACAGTTTCACGCTGGTCTCGAGGTCGTGGCGCGCCTCGGCATCCTGGCGTCTGGTTCTCGGCGATGAGCCCGCGCTGCAGGTGGTAGTAGAAGAACCCGTCATTGCGCGCGATGGCGTCGGTGTAGGCTGCGTCGCTGGCTGCGGGCAGGTTCTTCTGCAGCAGATAGGCGTCGGCCTTCAGGGCGTGGAAGTGGCCTTCCCCCGGCAGCAGCTTGATGGCCTGCTGCCGCCTTGGCCAGGGCGACGTCGGGTCGCTTGTCCTTGAGCGCCTTGCGCCCCTCGTCGTAGGCGTCGTAGGCGGGCTTCGCACGCATCGTCGTCGCCATCGCGGCGGAAAACGCCTCGACGCCGTCTCGCCGCCGGGCCCGAGCTTCGCGGCGTAGCGCCGGTTGGCGTCGAGGCGCTCCTGCGACGGGGGATGGCTCGCGAAGAGTCCCGCGAACCAGCTGCTGTCCTTGTTCGCCGCTCATGCGCAGGAAGGTCTCCTGCAGCGTCACGGCGCCCTGCGGGTCGTAGCCTGCGCGCCGCATGTAATCCATGCCGTAGCGGTCGGATTCGAGTTCGGCGTCGCGACCGTACTTCTGCATCGTCGAGCTGGGCCGCGAGCCCCGCACCCGCCATGTAGAGGTTGCCGTAGTCGCTGTCGCTCGCGGCGACCTGCGCCGCGAGCAGCCCGCCCTGCACCAGCATCCCGCGGCTCATCTGCTGTGCCGAGTGCCTCGCCGCCGCATGCACGATCTCGTGGCCGAGCACGGCTGCGAGTTCGGACTCCGACTTGAGCTGCGACGAGCAGCCCGCGGTTGACCGCGATCTTTCCGCCCGGCAATGCCCAGGCATTCGGGATCGAGTTGTTGAGCACCGCGAATTCGTAGGGGAGCTTCCGGTCGCTCACCGCTGCGAGACGATTGCCGACCTGCTGCACGTAGGCCGTCAGCGCCGGATCCATGACGTAGTCGCCGCCCTCGGACTGCCGCATCGGGGCGTACTGCTGCGCGCCGATCGAAAGCTCGGTGCTCTCGCCGACCAGCATCAGCTCCTTCTCGCCGGTCACCGGGTTCGTCGAACACGCCGCCAGCAGCATCGCGAGCGCAATGCCTGACGCGAAACGAGGCAACCGGCGCGTCATGGTCAGTACCTCCAGCTGTCGACGTCCGCCCCGGGCGGCGCGGTGTCGAGGATACGCTCGACGACCCAGGGCAGGACCATCTGCGGATACCGCAATCGCGAGTAGGCGTTTGCCCGCGTGTGATCGCCATTCCAGCAATGCTCGGCCCGGTCGCCGTACTCGACGACCGCATCGGCGGCGGGATCGGCGTTCTTCAGGAATTCCTCGACCCCGTAGACGGCGTTGTTGAGGTAGTAGTTGTCCATGTCGCCGGTATAGATGCGCAGCTTGCCGCGGAGTTTCGGCCCGAGCGTCGCCCAGTCGCGCTTCAGGATATGCGCGAGGTCGTAGTTCGTCGCGCCAGTACTCCGCGGTTACCGGATCCACCTCGCCGGTCTCGCGATCCCAGATGCGGCGCGGATAGCCATCCGGCGCCGACCGGCGAGTAGACGGATTCCCAGGCATCCCACTGGTCGCCCGATCGGCCGCGCGCACCGAGCACGGTCTCGTAGCGGTTCTGCTCCTCGATCGTCGCGTCGACCTGCCCGAGCCAGTTGCGGTGCCCCGGTCTCGGCGTGCGCTTGTACGGGTTGGCCGTGACGTAGGCATTCTTGTCCTTGTAGATGTCGACCTGCACGTAGTGCCGGAAATCGATCGGGTCCGGGCAGGCAATCCAGGCGCCGTTGTAGTCGTCCGGGTAGAACATCTGCACGGCCATCGCTTCCCAGCCGCCCGTCGAACCGCCATAGACGAATCGCGACCAGCCGGTGCCCAGGGCGCGAAACTCCTTTTCGATGGCGGGTATCAGCTCGTACTGGATCGCATCGCCGTAGGGCCCGTTGTTCGCCGAGTTCACGGCGTAGGAGTCATCGTAGAAAGGCGTCGGGATGCAGGATCTCGACCAGCAGCACGCGCGGGAAACCCGGCGTGATCCAGTCGCGATGCGCCTGCCATTCGTACTCCTGCTGGATGCGGTTGTAGCCCTCGAGCTGGAACCGCTTGCTGTAGTCCGGCTTCAGATCCGGATCCGGCGGCGTCTCGCGGAATCCGCCAGGGCTCCGCCGGAAAGTGGCCGTGGGCGATCACCAGCGGGTAGCGGGCGTCCGGATGCTCGTGGTACCCCCAGGGCAGGCGGACCCAGGCGGCGAGATAGACGTCGCGACCCCAGAATTTCGAGAGCCGCTCGCTGCGCATGCGAAAATAGCGCACGTACTCGGTCTGCTTGTCTTCGAACGGCGCCGACCGGCGGGATCTTCTGGTCGAGCACGAGCTGGATGCGCGCGCGCTGCGCTTTCCGTCGATGCGGACGGTCACGGGCTTTGAATGGAGATTGCCGGGCTTGCGGTGCCAGACCTGGCCTTCGCCCTGGTCCGGCGGAAGCCACAGCGTCCGACCGTCGCTGCGCGTGAATTTCTCGTAGCGGTTGAGCACCGCCTGGACGGTGTATTCGCCGGCCGGCAGGTCATCGAGCGAGCGAGTGGGAAATCCATCGACCTCCGCATCGAAAGCCATGCGTTGCCCCGGCTTCCAGTTCTCGACGTCCATCCCGAAGAACGGAATCGCGTCGCCGTCCCAGGCAAGTCTTGCCGCGCGGTTCACCCTCTGCCGTCGGGCGAGAAAATGAGCAGCAGGCGCCCGGTCAGCGGTTCCTCGCTCATGGCAGGCGGAAACGAAACGCTGACTCGCGGCGCGGCGGCCGTGACCGGAGCACTGGTGAAGAAAGCCAGCACGAGGGAAATGCCGAGTAGCCAGTGACGCATGCGCGCGATTCCTTATGCGGCACGATCGCCGCCCGTCGATGCTAACGCATGAGGCAGTTCTACGCCGATCTGCCGGCCGTCCAGCAACGCCGCGAAGCGGTCGAGGTCGATGTTGCCGCCCGAGACGATGCAGACGATCTTGCCGTCGACCCGCGCGGCCCGAAAGCGCTGCCGCGACGCTGCAGGCGCCGGCGCCTTCCGCAACCACGTGGGCGCGCTCGACGATGAGTTCGCATGGCCGCGGCGATCTCCGGCCAGCGACGAGACGATGGAACCGTCAACGAGCGATGCGCGCCCGCTCCAGCATCTGCGGAAAGACCGAGCCGGCTGCCGATGCCGTCGACGAACGAGGGACGGTAGTCGACGATCGTTGGCTCGCCCGCGGCAAGCGCCGCGGCTAGCGGTGCGCCGGTCTCGGCCTCGGCCGCGAACAGGCGGCAGTGCGGCGCAAGCGCTTGCATCGCTGCCCCGATCCCGCAGGTGAGCCCACCGCCGCCCCAGGGGATCACGACTGGCGTCGACATCCGGCAGGTCCTCGAGGATCTCGAGGCCGATCGTGCCGTTGCCCGCCATGACGTGCGGATCGTCGAAGGCATGTATGAATGTTCCCTCGACGCCGGGATATCGCCGGTCCTGGAAGGTCTGCCACCAGCGCTCGAAGGGAACCCGAATGATGCGCGCGCCGAGGCGTTCGATCGCGTCGAGCTTGGCAGCGGGCGCGCTGTCCGGCGCGATCACGGTGCAGGGAATGCCACGTGCCCGCGCACACCAGGCGACGCCCTGCGCCATGTTGCCGGCCGACGCAGTCAGCACGCCGCGCGCCAGTTCGGCGGCCGGAACTGGCGCCATCGCGTTGGCTGCACCCCGGATCTTGAACGAGCCGATCGGCTGCAGGTTCTCGAGCTTGAGCCAGATCTCGCAAGGGGCACCTGGCAAATCAAGGTGCTGCAGCGACGTGCGCAGCGCAGCGCCCTCGGTCTGTTCGCGTGCCCGCCGGATTTCTGCGAGGGTCGGGAGCATGGCCTGCCAGACAATATGACACGAGGCGAACTGTGAAGCAGTTCACAGTTTGCAGGTATCGCGCGCCCAGAACGAGCCTGTACGTCGTAAGCGACACAAGGTATGAAGCGAAAAACCCGCAAGCGGTTAAAATGCACCAACTAGGGGTACCTGACAGGTAACACAAAGATGAATCGCATTCTTCGCAAGTGTCTGACTTCGCTGGCATTGCTGGGCTCGCTGCTGGCGGGCACCGCAACTGCCGCCGTCGACGTGCGTGTCGAAGGACGGCCCGCCTCTGCGCCGATCCAGGTCTATGTGCGGGTCACGAATGGCGGCGTTCCGATCACGAACCTGACCTTCACGGACTTCGACGTCGCGGTCGACGGTGTCGCCGAAGTGCTGACGGGGAACCAGTTCACGCAGCCGCAGGAAGTGGACCCGAACCAGAACGTCTCCGTCGTGTTCGTGATGGATTACTCGTCGAGCATCACCAACCTGTTCCTCGCGGAGATGCAGACCGCAGTCATCAATTTCATTACCGCAATGGAACCGGGGGACATGGCGGCGATCATCAAGTTCAACGAGACCAGCGGCGAGCAGGTCATTCAGGCATTTACCGAGATCGACGATAACAACGTCAACGGCAACGACAAGCTGCTCATCGACGCGGTGGCATCAACCTATACGGGCGACGGTTCGAACATCCTGGACGCTGTCAATCTGGGCGTGCAGCAGTTCGGCGCCGCGACGCTGCCCCCTGGCCCGAAGGCGGTCATCCTCGTCTCCGACGGCCGCGACTCGGACTCGGACATCAACGAGGGCGGGGTTATCGATGCAGCGAACGACCTCAGCGTACCGGTCTTCACGATCGGCATCGGCAACCCGCAAACGCGCGGCCTGCAGATTCTCACCGATCTCTCGGGCGGCACGGGCGGCGAATATGTCGACGCGACCGATGGAGGTGACATCGGTGCGGCCTATGAGTCCGTGCGCCTCCTGCTGACCGGCGAGTACCTGATCGAGATCCCGAACAGCATCGCAGACTGCGCCATCCACCAGCTGCACCGTGACGGTTCAGGGCGAGACGGTGACCGCGCCGTTCACGCGCCGGACCTGCAATACGACGCCGAACGCCTTCTCGTTTGCAGCGCAGACGAACGTGGCACCCAGCACGGTGATCACGTCGGCTGCCGCAACGATCATCAGGCATCGAGGCGCCGGCACAAGTCAGCGTCATCAATGGCAGCTACTCGATCGGCTGCAACGGCACGTTCACGACCGATCCGGGCACGATCGACGACGGTCAGACGGTCTGCGTGCAGCAGACCTCTTCCGACCAGGCGTCCACCGTCGAAGACCACGACGCTGACGGTCGGCGGCGCTGGCCGTCACGTTCACGACGACCACCCGCGCGCAGTCCGGCGGCGGTCGGCGGCGGTGGTGGCGGCGGTGGCGGTGCGAGCGGCCTGCTCGAGCTGTTGCTGGGACTCGGCCTCGTGTTCATGCGCAGGCGGCTGGCCGCCTGACGACCGCAAGTCCAGGCAGGATTCGAACCCCGGAGCGGCGCTCCGGGGTTTTTTTTCGCCTGCAGTGTGGCGGAGCCGGCTCGGCAAACGAAAACGGCGGCACCCCCCTCGGGATGCCGCCGTGAATCGCGCAGGCCCTACTTTTACTTGTGCGGCTGGTCGTAATGAGCCTGCAGGTTGCCGCCATCGAGCTGTTGCAGCGGCACGTCGAGCACCACATTCGCTGGATTGGACGTCTGGTAGATCCTGAATGCGGACTGGTCGTTGCCGCCCGGTTCGCCGGCGTCCACGAGCGTGAACTCGATCGTGTAGCCCGGCACGTTGTTGTAACGGCCGGTGCCCTTGCCGATCAGCGTATCGAGCGGCGCCGGCGGCGGCTGCTGATGGATGGCGGGATCGTCCGTGCAGGCAACCGTCTCAAGGTGTTCCGTCATGTGGAACTTGTTCCCGGTGGGCCAGTTGATCTGCAGGTTGTTGGACAGCTTCAGGTCACAGTGAATCGTGAGGCCGCGGGTGATCCTCACGCCATCGCTGAGGCGGATCTGGCGACCGCCGCCGGTGAAGCGGCCGAGCGTCGGCTGTGCGCAGGATTCCGACGGGTACGTGACCGTCACGGATGTTGACTGGCCGCCGGCCACCCCATCACCCCAGGCCGCTACTGCGAGCGCGGTGACAGTCGCTGAGCCGCCTGGCGGAGCAGACGTCGATCCCGAGAAAGCAAAGCTCGGTGCGGCAAATGCGCCCTGGGCCACCTTGACGTTGTTGACCAGGACATCGACCTGGGAATTGGTCCGCTTCGCCGGATTGGCAGACGTCCATGCCGTCGCGGTGTACTCGATCACCAATTCGTCATTGTCATTGCAGACCGCAACCGCCGAGACTTCGGGGTGATGGGCGCTTGCAGTTCCCGCATAGAGGCATTGTGCAGCGACTGCCACCAGGACAGAGATCAAGCGACGCTTTCGTTGTATTTCCATGGCTTCCCCTTCCCTTCGATTCAGTAGTGGTATCCCGCATCTTGCGTGCGAGTCCGAGGCGTCCAATATGATCCGCCCCGATACCTGGCCGGCGACGATTCGACATAAGCCGGTGGCCGCCCTGCGGCGGGATCGGCCCGCGACAGCCGGCCCATCGTGGTCGAAGGAACTCAACGCCCCGCTCAGGGCGATGCGGGAAGAGACGTCGTGCCGTGGATATGCACGTTGTCGAATTCGGCCGTGGCGACGGCGCCGTCACCCGCGCTGCTGACTGCGAGGCCAACGTAGACGGTTTGCTTGAGGCCAGTCAGCTTCGCCTCGCCGCAGTCCTTCCAGGTCACGCCGTCGGTCGACCGCCAGCAGTAGACCATGGCCGCCTTGCGCACCAGCTTGACCCAGTGCGGCGTGGATGCGGTTGGCAGCGGGTTTGTGCCGCCAACGGAGTTTCCGCCGATTGTCGTGCGGAACACCGAGCGGGCGCCGGAACCCGGAGACAGGTACGCAAAGGCCGACTTGGCATTGGGGTTGAGCGTCTCGCGCAGCATGACGCCGGCGACCGGGCTACCACTCGCATCGGGTTGTGCCGCAACGCGGGCCGTGATCTGGCCGTTGCCGACCAGTTGGCGCCAGACGAAGTGGAACCCGTCGGCGGTTCCTCCGACGCCATCGCCCGCACCATAGACCGTCATCGTGCCCCCGTTCGTGGAGCTGAACCCGGCGCCCGACACGCTGCCGACGTCCTGGTCACGCAGAGTCGGCAGCACGATGTAGGGGGCCTCGCCCGCCAGCAAAACCGGCTTCAGCACGCCGTTCCAGACGGCGTAGCCGGCGTCATTCAGGTGGACGCGGTCGGAGCGGAAGTAGGCGGAGTTGGGCTTGCCGTTCGGCAACAGCAGGTATGACGCGGTATCGACGTACGTGCAGTTCGGGACATAGAGGCACAGGTCCGAGAACATCTGGTTCACGACCTGGGCTTGCGGCCAGAGGGATACGTACTTCGGGCTCGGTTTGACCGAAACCAGGTAAATGCGCGCATCCGGGTACGCCGTACCAATGCGCTGCAGGACACTCGTCATGCGCTCCAGGATGAACTCCGGGGTCATCCCGACTTGCAGGTCGTGGTCGCCCTCGTAAATGACGACGGCTCGCGGGGCATATGGCAGCACGATTCGGTCGAGGTAGAAATCAAGGTCGTTGGCCGTGCTGCTGCCAAACCCCCGAGGGATCGTCTCGAGCGGCGCCAGGTCATTGCGGATCTGCGCCCACAGGCGAATGGTCGAGCTGCCGGTGACGACGATGGCGCCCTGAGGCGGCGGGAACTTGACATCCTTTCGCTCGAAGGCGGCGACTTGGTTGTCCAGCGAAGTGGATTGCGCGACAGCGGGCGAGGCAGACACGCCACCCGCTGCCAGGCAGGCCATGAGCAGTCCCGTCCGGACGACGCGGCGCGCGGCGCTGTTGTTCTTCAATCCCCACTCCACGTGTCGCGACAATGAATTCGACCAGATAGCCGCAGGTGACGCGCGGGAATTTTACATATCTTCATATGTCGCGGTGCAATGCTGACTTCTTTTGTGACGGGCCTCACAAATTTCACCGCACCGTCACTTCGCAGGACTACACTCCCGCTCGCAACCGTGGGGAAACCCGACACGCAGGAGCGTTTGAGTCATTGAGTGCCCCGCCAGGGAGGATCGCGGACGGCTCGCAGAGAGCACCTAAACATGCCTGATCTCTTGGGAGATTGCAGATGAAGAAACATTCACTCGCTCTGACTACAGGCGTCCTGACCGCGCTGGCAGGACTGGCGCCGACGATCGCATCAGCGACTGGCGTCTGTTATGCGTTTGTGCCTGCCGGCTATGTCGAGACATCCTTTGACGGCGATCCACCGCTGGTCCTGCGCTACATTGCGCAGAACGTCGGCGCCATCAACACGGACACGGAAGCCAAGGCATTGGGACACCTGAAGCAGGTAGCCTATAACCTGAACGGCAAGTCAACCGTCCTGTTCGATGACCGCTGCGCGACCAATGGTCCGGCCGACTGCGACCAGGTCACCGACGACCTGCGGCAGATTCGACTCATGACCACGATCAACGGCACGATCATCACCGGAAAAGTCGTCGCGGGCACTAACCCGGCCGATGCTCCCGGTGCGCACATGGGTATCAACATGCAGTTCCTGCGGAGGATCCCGCATCTCGACGAGTTTGCCGTCGGACCACTCACGCTGGAGTGCACGTCGCCCCAGACGTCAACGGCGCCAGCGTCGTGGCTGTGCAACGTCAGGGCCGAGATCGACGTTGGCTACTTCCCGTTCTTCGAGCAGTACGCATTCGGCGTGCCGGTCCGGCTCGAGAAGCTGCCGGCCAACACGGCGCGCGCCTGCAGCGTGTTCCAGGATGGCGGGCTGGAAGTCGAGCCTGACCCGATCTGATTCCTGAAAGCACGGCATCCGGTCTCCCCGGATGACGCCATTGCGGCTTGGACTGGAGGCCCCGTACCCCTTGTGGGTTTCGGGGCCTTCGTTTTTCCTGCCCCGAAGACCCCCCTCACGACGTGAACGTCACCACGTGATCGTCACGTTCGCGGAGCAGGTAGTCGTATTGAGCTTGCAGACCCTGAAGGTGTAGCTGCCGAGCGCCAACGGACCGTTTCGCTGCACGCCGTCGTTGGCAGTCTTGTACTTGGTCGAGTCACGATAGTAATTGATGTAGCTGCCGCTGATGCCGCTCCATCTGAGCTTCGCATATCGCTTCCCGCCCGACTTGACCTTGGTCACGGTCAGCTCGATGTCGTCGGGTGGGGGTGGCGGCGGAGGCGGTGGCGGTGGCGGTGGCGGCGCGATCCCACCGAGAACATCGTATGCGGCCTTTGCCTGCACGATGCCGAATCCGTACGAGTTATCCCTGCCTGCGGCGCCCTTGTCGAGCGCCGTCACCTGCAGCGCCTCGCGAATCTCCGCGTTCGTCTTCTCGGGGTAGAAGCTCCACAGCAGCGCCGCGATGCCCGAGACGTGCGGGGTCGCCATCGACGTGCCGTCCTTCACCGCGTAGCCGCTGCCCGGCCCGGTCGAATTGACGAGCGAGGACTCGTCGTTGACGTGGGCCAGGGCAGCCTGGCCGTCCTGCTGGGTGAGGCTGATCGCCGGAATGGCACTGGTGCCATTCAGCGTACCGACGAAGCTGCCGGCGACATTATTGTAGATCGCCGCGCCGACCCCGCCGCCCGCTTCGACGTTGGCCACCTTCTCGGCGAACGGAATCGTGCCGCGCTGGCACAGGACGATGCTGCCTGCCCAGGAACCGACACTGTCGCAGATCCCGCCGTCTACCAGGGTGCCGGAGGCATCGCTGCGTGCCGACCCGTCGATGGTCGATCCGGGCCAGGTCGTTCCGCCCGAGCTCAGGCCCAGGACTTTGAAAGGAGTCGTCGAGACAACGCGCCACCCCCGGCGCAGCCAACTCGACGTCGGAGTTCCGCTGGGAAAAACTCGCGACCGCGCCATTGCTGTCAACCGCTGCCACCGAAATGACCGAGGGATAGCCCGCTGGATAAACGGTCGAGGTACTCCCGCCGTTGCCGGCCGCTGCGACCGACAGCACGCCATTGTCATAGGCGGCCTGAAATGCACTCTCCTCCGTCACGCTGGGCGTGGTTCCGCTGAGGCTCATGTTGACCACGAGTTTCTGGCCGGTGCCTGCGACCGCATCCTGGCAGCGATTGAGTGCGGCGATGATGTCCGAGGAGTAGGTCCAGCCACAGGCGGCACCGTCGAAGACTTTCTCGATGTGCATGCCGAGCAGGCCGTTGCGGTTGACACCGACGACGCCGATCGCGTTGTCGAGCGCCGAGACCGTGCCCGCCACGTGCGTGCCGTGGCCGCAGCTGTCTTCGTACCAGTTGCCCGTGCCCGGATCTTGCGAGCCAGTGACGTTGGCGTCCTGCAGGTCCTCGTGCTCCAGGTAGTAGCCCGAATCGATGATGCACACGGTACTGCCGACCGAGGCATTGCTCGCGGCCAGGACGGGATCGTCGGCCTGCACCAGGCCGATGCCATAGGGCTTGGTCTGCGCCATCGGATAGCGACGCTGGTCAACTTCCACATACTCGACGTTCGGGTTGTTTCGCAGGAGGCGCACAGCCTGCTCGGAAAGGCGGACGGCAACGATGTTCTGTCTGCGCCAGTTCGCGAGTCACGCGGCCACCGGCCGTCGTCACCGCGCCTGCAGCCCCCTTGGGACGTCCGGAACTTGACCAGGTAGCGGCCCTCGCCCGCCGCCGCGACGTCCTCACCCGCAAATACGGGCGCGGCAATCAACGCGATCACCAGGGTCATTGCGATGCAGGAACCGGACAATGTTCTCATTGGCGTCCGTAGGCCGCGCGGATCCCACAGTTCCCACCAGTTTCAGAATCGGGTGGCGCTGGCCTCGCGATCGTGTGAGCGGGTCAGGTCCAAGTCAAGCTTTCGCGATTCGCGGAACCCGGCTGGTTATGTCAACTGGCGAAAAGAAAGTTTCGCCGCGTCGATTATTCTGGGGGACGAGCAATACCGGCAGGTGGGGACGTCATCTGCTTCGCTGCAGGCGGGATACCAAAATCTCGCACTACAAGGCGTTCGTTGGAAACAAAAGCACCGCACCTTTGAACGGCAACGGCCTGAGTCATACAAGGCTGCCTCGGGCGACGAACGTCAATGTCCGAAATGAAGCGATGATCCGTATCGAAGCGAAGGACATTCACGACCAGTGACGGACTGGCCAAGATGCTGAGTGACCATCACCAGGGACGCTGGTTAGCGACGTCGGTCTGCGTCAGAAAGAGCAACCCCGGCGCAGGGCCGGGGTTCCAGTTCCAATGTTGGTAGCGGGGGCAGGATTTGAACCTGCGACCTTCGGGTTATGAGCCCGACGAGCTGCCAGACTGCTCCACCCCGCAACAGGGGCGCGAATTATAGTCAGCCGTGCCGCTCTTTACAAACACAGCGCCGTATGTCACTGCGGTGAGCAGACCGTAGATGTGGCACAAGTCGAGCGGATCCGGTCGAGGTCCCGCTTCTGCACCTCGAGTGGCGAGCAGGTACTCGCGGACCTGGTCCTCGTCGTAGCACTTTTCGGTCGTGAAGCGCGTGCCCGTCTCGCGGTCGCGCTTGCAGTACAGCACCAATTCTCCGCGCTTCTTGGTCTGGAAGCCCGGTGGCGGAACAAACTCCTTGTCTTCCTTCGCCTCCGCCGCAGGCGCCGCCGTTTCCGTCGCGGCCTTGTCCGGTGCCTGCTCGGCGGCCGGCGTTTCGTTGCCAATCGGCGAATCCTGCGCAACAGCCGACTGTGCAACCAGGCCGATGAGGATCGCGCTCAAGAACTTCTTCATCCTGATGCTCCGGGTTCTCAATGTGTGTCGAAATCGTTGCCTGCCCCGGCTCAGCACGAACCCGGCTGGCCGCAAGCACAAATACTCGAGCAAGTGGCTCGTATCCGGTCCACGTCGGCCTTGTTTTCCTGCAAGGCAATCAGGTAGTCACGCATCTGGTCCGCATCGAAGCAGGTTTCCTGCTTGAACCGGGTCCCTATCGGCGTGTCCATCTTGCAATAGAGCGTGTACTTTCCGCGCTTCTTGGGCTTGAAACCCGGCGGGAGAGTCACCTGCTCCGTTTCGGCTCCGACCACTGCGGCTTTCGCCGCATCCGCCTTGGGCGCGGCCGCGGTTGCCGGCAACGCCTCATCAGCGGATACCGTGCCGTGCGCCAGTGCGATCGACGCCGAGCAAGCCCAACGCGAAGACGGCGATCAGTTTCAGCAAGGCTCGCCCTCCTCGACTCGATCGGTCAGCTGCCGGCGCAGGACTCCGGGTTGGCGCAAACCTTGCGCGTCTGGTCGAAGTTCGCCTGATCCTGCTCGCGCTCGGCACTCATGGCGCGCAGCTGGTCTTCGCTGTAGCACTTCTCCTGGGAAAAGCGCGTGCCACTCTCCATGGCCTTCTTGCAGTACACGACCTTCTTGCCGCGCTTCTTGGGCTGGTAGCCGGCGGGCACCTTGAAGGGCTCGGCTTCGCCGGCCTCGTCAACGGTTTCCGCGACCGCCTTGTCCGGCGCCTGTTCGGCGGTCGGCGTTTCGTTGCCGATCGCACCGGGATCCGCCAGGGCCGTGCTCGTCAGGAAAGCGGCCAGAACTGTCAGCATCATGCTTCGCATCAGTCGACTCCCTTGATTGGTCCCAGTCCGCGCTACTGCGGATTACATAATACCCTTTATATACAATACATTACGGCAGCACACTCGCGCAAAGCCTGAGCAGTATCCCCGGAAACAGGCCGAGCACGAGAATCGCCAGTCCGTTGAGGCTCAGCACCACCCGGACCGCGGTTCCCGCTTGGACCGGCTCGCTCGCCGAAGGTTCGTCGAAATACATCAGCTTCACGACGCGCAGGTAGTAGTAGGCGCCGATCACCGACATGAACACGGCCAGGGCGGCAAGCCAGATGAGCCCGACGTCCAGCACGGCCGAGATGACCTGCAGCTTGGCCCAGAAGCCGACGGTGGGCGGCACGCCCGCAAGGCCGAACGCCACCAGCAGCATGATGAAGGCAAACCAGGGGTGGCGCCGGTTGAGCCCCTTGTAGTCGTCCAGCGCGTCCGCCTCGAATCCCTTGCGCGAGAGCCAGAGAACCACGCCGAAGGCGGCCGTCGTCATGATCACGTACGTCAGCGTGTAGAACATCGCGGCGCGGTACCCGGCCACGCTGCCGGCGAGTACGCCGAGCAGGATGAAGCCGACGTGCGAAATCGTCGAGTAGGCCAGCATGCGCTTGATGTTGGTCTGCGCGATCGCGACCACGTTGCCGACCGCCATCGAGAGCGCCGCCAGCACCACGAGCATGTCCTGCCAGGCATCGAGCGCACCGCCGAGGCCCTCCGCGAGCACGCGGATCGCGAGTGCAAACGAGGCGATCTTCGGCGCCGAGCCGACGAACAGGGTCACCGGCGTCGGCGCGCCGTGATAGACGTCCGGCAGCCACATGTGGAACGGCACGGCGCCAAACTTGAACGCGACGCCGACGACGATGAAGGCGATGCCGAGCAGGAGCCCGATGGTCGGGGCTTCGCCGCGTCGCGACGGCCGGCGCGACGCCGTCGATCAGGATGGTCCCGGTCACCCCGTAGAGGATCGATATCCCGTACAGCAGCGCACCGGAGGCAATCGCGCCCAGCACGAAGTACTTCATGGCCGACTCGGCCGCCACGCCGTTGTCGCGGTCGAAGGCCACCATGGCATAGAGGGACAGCGACATGATCTCGATGCCGAGGTAGAGCGTCAGGAAGCTGCCGGCCGACACGATGACCTGGATTCCCAGCACGGCGAACAGCGCCAGCACCAGGTACTCGCCCTTCAGCAGCTCGCGCCGCACGAGATAGTCGCGCGAATACAGGAGCGTCACGGCCGCGGCGCCGTAGGCGAAGAGCTTCAGCACGGTGCCCATCGGGTCGGCGACGAAATGCCCGCCCAGGATCACCTCTCGCCCCGGGACCGCGACGGCCGAGCTGACCCAGGCCGCACCCGCAAGCGCGGCGATGGCGAGGACAAACAGCGTCGACGCGCGCACGCGCACCGCCGAGCGCATCGACGAGCAGCAGGACGCAGGCCGCGATCGCCACGAATATCTCCGCCGCGGCCGGCATCACGTCGGCGATCGAGAGGACCATCGGTGTGCCTTCCATGCGATGTCCCTCAGAGCTTGCTGACCATGAGCTGCTCGACGAGCAGCTCGATCGTCGGGCGCATGACGTCGAGGAGCGGCGCCGGCCACACGCCGAGCGCCAGCACGGCGACCGCAAGCACTGCCAGTACCACGAACTCGCGCGCGTTCAGGTCCTTGAGCGACGCGACGCCGTCGTTCGCGACCTCGCCCCAGATCACCCGCTTCACCAGCCAGAGCGTGTAGGCGGCGCCGAGGATCAGCGTCAGCGCCGCGACGAATGCGTACCAGAAATTGGCCTTGAAGCTTGCAACGATGACCAGGAACTCGCCGACGAATCCGGACGTGCCGGGCAGGCCCGCATTCGCCATCGCGAACAGCACGGCGAAGAACGCGAACCTGGGCATGGTGTTGGCGACACCGCCGTAGGCCGAGATGTCCCTGGTGTGCAGCCGGTCGTACAGCACGCCGACGCAGAAGAACAGCGCGCCCGAGACGAGGCCGTGCGAGACCATCTGGACCATCGCGCCGTCGAGTCCCATCCCCGCCCCCGCCACGGTGCCGGTCGTGCCGAGGATGTCCCAGGCGACGAAGCTGCCGAGGGTGACGAAGCCCATGTGCGCGATCGACGAGTACGCGATCAGCTTCTTCATGTCGCGCTGGGCGAGCGCGACGAAGCCGATATAGGCGATCGCGACGAGCGAGAGCGTGATGACGAGCCAGTCGAGCTCGCGGCTCGCATCCGGCGTGATCGGCAGGCTGAAACGCAGGAATCCGTAGCCGCCCATCTTCAGCATGATCGCCGCGAGGATCACGGATCCGCCGGTCGGCGCCTCGACGTGCGCGTCCGGCAGCCAGGTGTGCACGGGCCACATCGGCACCTTCACCGCGAAGGCGGCGAAGAACGCGAGGAAGATGAGCACCTGCGCGGTCATGCCGATCGGCATGCGGTGCAGGTCCGCGATCTCGTAGCTCCCGCCCTGCAGGTACAGCCAGATGAGCGCCACCAGCATCAGCACCGAGCCGAGGAAGGTGTAGAGGAAGAACTTGATCGTCGCGTAGACGCGCCGGGCACCGCCCCAGATGCCGATGATGAGGAACATCGGGATCAGCATCGCTTCCCAGAACACGTAGAAGAGCAGCGCGTCCGCCGCGGCGAATACGCCGATCATCACGCCTTCCATCACCAGGAAGGCGGCGAAGTACTGCGCAGGCCGCTTCTCGATGTTCGACCAGGCGGCGATCACGACGAGCGGCGTCGTGAAGGCCGTCAGCACCACGAGCGGCAGCGAGATCCCGTCGATGCCCAGGTGGTACCAGGCGTTCACCGCGCCGATCCAGGGTTCACGCTCGACGAACTGCAGCGCGGGCGTGGACGGGTCGAACGCGCACCAGAGCGGCACGCAGAGCGCAAGCGCAGCCAAGCGTCGCGGCCAGCGCGACCCAGCGACCGAGCGCGATGCGGCGGTCACCGAGCAGCAGCACCGCGACGCCTGCCGCTATCGGCAGCCAGACCAGGAGACTGAGGATGTACGCAGGTGCCGCCATCTCAGGACCTCAGCAGGAGCCAGCCGAGCAGCAGCGAGAGGCCGATGATCATGGCGAAGGCGTAGTGGTACAGGTAGCCCGACTGGACCTGGCGAACGACGGCCGAGAGTGCCGCCACCGCGCGTGCACTGCCGTTCACGAGCCAGCCGTCGATGACGGTCTCGTCGCCGCGCTTCCAGAGGCTCGCCCCCAGGTTGCGCACGCCGCTCGCGATGACGTTCTCGTTGAACCAGTCGAAGTAGTACTTGTTGACCAGCAGGCGGTGCGTCCGCGAGAAGCGCGCCGCGATCAGGTCCGGAAGCTCGGGTCGCTTCAGGTACAGGTACCAGGCGGCCGCGACTCCCGCGAGGGCGAGGTACACGGCCGGCGAGCCGAAGGCGTGCAGGACGAAGGCCGCCGGCCCGTGGAACTCCCCGCCGAGCACGGCCAGCGGGCCGTCCGGGGCCTGTGCGATGCTGCCCGTGAAGAAGTCGCCGAACACGACCGGGCCGACGGTGAGCCAGCCGATCGCGATCGAGGGGATGGCGAGCGCGACCAGCGGCAGCGTCACGACCCACGGACTCTCGTGCAGGTGCTCCCGCGTGTGCTCGTCCATGCGCTCCTTGCCGTGGAAGGTCATGAACACGAGGCGGAAGCTGTAGAGCGCGGTCACGAAGACGCCGATCAGTGCGCACCAGTAGGCGTACGCCGCCCCCTCGGTCTGGCTGTGGTGCAGCGCCTCGATGATGATGTCCTTCGAGAAGAAGCCCGAGAGTCCCGGGAAGCCGATCAGCGCCAGCGAACCCACCAGGCAGGTCCAGTAGGTCACCGGAAGGTACTTCTTCAGCCCGCCCATGCGGCGCATGTCCTGCTCGTGGTGCATCGCGATGATCACCGAGCCGGCCGCCAGGAACAGCAGCGCCTTGAAGAAGGCATGCGTCATCAGGTGGAAGATTCCCGCGCCGTAGGCCCCGGCGCCGAGCGCCGCGGTCATGTAGCCGAGCTGCGAGAGTGTCGAGTACGCGACCACCCGCTTGATGTCGTTGTTGACGAGGCCGAGCAGGCCCATGAAGAGCGCGGTCGTCGCGCCGATCACGACGATGAAGTGCAGCGCGTCCGGCGACATCTCGAACAGCGGCGACAGGCGGGCCACCATGAATATGCCGGCCGTGACCATCGTCGCCGCGTGGATCAGCGCCGAGATCGGGGTCGGGCCTTCCATGGAATCGGGGAGCCAGACGTGCAGCGGCACCTGCGCGGATTTTCCCATCGCACCGATGAAGAGGCCCACGCAGATCACGGTGATGACCTTGGAAGGCTCGCCGGGTGTCAGGAACAGGTCGTGCCCGATCGCGCGGGGGATGCGCTGGAACACCTCCACGTAGTCGAGGCTGCCCATGTAGGCGACGATGATCGCAATCGCGACGATGAACGCGAAGTCACCGATGCGATTGACGATGAAGGCCTTGTAGTTCGCGAATATCGCCGTCGGGCGCCTGAACCAGAATCCGATCAGCAGGTAGGAAACGAGTCCGACGGCCTCCCAGCCGAAGAACAACTGCAGGAAGTTGTTCGACATCACGAGCATCAGCATCGAGAACGTGAACAGCGAGATGTACGCGAAGAAGCGCGCATATCCCGGGTCGTCGCGCATGTACCCGATCGTGTACACGTGCACTGCGAGCGACACGAACGTGACCACGGTCATCATCAGCGCGCTCAGGTTGTCGACCAGGAACCCGATCTGCATCGAGATGCCGTCGCTGACGCCCCAGGTGTAGACGTTCTGGTTGAAGACGGGCGCGCCGTCCAGCATCTGGGCGAGCACCCAGGCCGAGCCGGCGAACGACAGGGCGACGCCGGCGATGCAGATCGAGTGCGCTCCCGCACGGCCGATGAAACGACCGCCGAATCCCGCGACCGCGGCAGCGATGAGCGGGGCCAGCACGATGGCCAGGCAGACTGCGGCGAAATCCACGGTCAACCCTTCATGGCGTCGAGTTCCTCGACGTTGATGGTCCGGCGCTGGCGGAACAGCACCACGAGTATCGCGAGCCCGATCGCCGCCTCCGCCGCCGCGACCGTGAGAATGAAGAACACGAAAACCTGCCCGTCGAGGATGCCGAGGAAGCGCGAGAAGGCGACGAAATTGAAGTTCACGGCAAGCAGCATCAGTTCGATGCACATCAGCAGCAGGATGACGTTCTTGCGGTTGATGAAGATCCCGGCCACGGCAATCGCGAACAGGATGCCGGCGAGCAGCAGGTAGTGCGCCAGGCCGATCACGGTTCGCGCTCCGGCGGCATGCTGACGAGCCGCACGCGA
Source organism: uncultured Gammaproteobacteria bacterium (assembly GCA_963823415.1). Lineage (GTDB taxonomy): Bacteria > Pseudomonadota > Gammaproteobacteria > Steroidobacterales > Steroidobacteraceae > SCUD01. The sequence goes on from CAWGLJ010000008.1 coordinate 326,211, forward strand.
TCCGCGGCGCGCACCGAAACCTGCTTTGCGATGTCCTGCACCTTGAGCCCGGGACGCCGGCGCATGGTCAGCGAAATGGCGGCCACGATCGCGATCAGCAGCACGATGGCAGCGAGCTGGAAGGGATAGACGTACTCGGTGTAGAGCACGGCGCCGATCTGGGCGGTATTGCCCGCCCCCTCCGCCATCGGGACGGTCTCGCCCGGCAGCTCGATGCCGAGGCGGCGCACCCAGAGCACGTAGGCCAGCTCGACGACCATGATGAACGCGATCAGCGCGCCGAGCGGGGCGTTGCGCGCGAATCCCTCGCGGAGCTGCTCGATGTTGATGTCGAGCATCATCACGACGAACAGGAACAGCACCATCACGGCGCCCACGTAGACGAGGACCAGCACGATCGCCAGGAACTCGGCCTCGATCAGCAGCCAGAGCACGGCCGCGTTGAAGAAGCAGAGCACGAGGTACAGCACCGAGTGCACGGGATTGCGCGACAGGATCACGCCGAGCGCCGCGCCGACCAGCACGGCGGAGAAGGACCAGAAGAGGATTTCGACGAGCATGGGATTACCGGTAGCGCGAGTCGGCCGACTTGTCGGCGGCGATCATCGCCTCGTACTTCTCGCCGATCGCGAGGAGCTTGTCCTTGGTCATGATGTTCTCGCCGCGGTTCTCCATGTGGTACTCGTGGATCCGCGTCTCGACGATCGCGTCGACCGGGCAGGCTTCCTCGCAGAAGCCGCAGTAGATGCACTTGAAGAGGTCGATGTCGTAGCGCGTCGTCCGGCGCGTCCCGTCCGCGCCCACGTCCGACTCGATCGTGATCGCGAGCGCAGGGCACACGGCCTCGCAGAGCTTGCAGGCGATGCAGCGTTCCTGCCCGTTCGGGTAGCGGCGGAGCGCATGCAGCCCCCGGAACCGGGAGGACTGCGGCGCCTTCTCTTCCGGATAATTCAGCGTGACCTTGGGCCGGAAGAAGTTCTTGCCGGTGACCCAGAGGCCCCGCAGGAGCTCGGAGAGGAACAGCGTCCGGAACAGCGAGCGGAATGCGTTCATGACTGCCTCATGCCGCCCATGGCCCGATCCCGCGCCAGGCGAGCACGCCCTCGACCGCGATCCAGACCAGCGTGATTGGAATCAGCACCTTCCAGCCGAGCCGCATGATCTGGTCGTAGCGATAGCGCGGGAAGGTCGCGCGCACCCACAGGAACACGAACAGGAAGAAGCCGATCTTCAGGAACAGCCAGAAGAAGGACGGCTGGGCGAGCCAGGTGTCTCCCGCGACGTAACCCTGGACGGGCGACAGCCAGCCGCCGAAGAACAGCAAGGCCGTCAGCGCCGAGATCAGGATCATGTTCGCGTACTCGGGCAACGCGAACAGCGTCGCGAAGGCCGCGCCCGAATACTCGACGTGGAAGCCGGCGACGATCTCCGACTCGCCCTCCGCGACGTCGAAGGGAGCCCGGTTGGTCTCGGCGAGACCGGAGATGAAGTAGACGAGGAACAATGGGAACAGCCACCACACGTTCCAGCTGGCGAATCCGCCCTCCTGCGCGCGAACGATCGCGCCGAGGTTGAGGCTTCCTGCCGCCATCAGCACGCCGACCAGCGCGAAGCCCATGGCGATCTCGTAGGCGACCATCTGCGCGGCCGAGCGCATGGCGCCGAGGAACGCGTATTTCGAGTTGCTGGCCCAGCCCGCGAGGATTACGCCGTAGACGCCGAGCGAAGTCAGCGCCAGCACAAAGAGGAGCCCGGCGTCGATATCCGCCAGCACGAATTCCGGCGAGAACGGGATCACGACCCAGACTGCCAGCGCCGGCACGAGCACGATCAGCGGCGCCAGCAGGAACAGGAACCGGGAGGAGCGACCCGGCACGATGATTTCCTTCAGGAGCAGCTTGACTACGTCTGCGAACGGCTGCGCGACCCCGAGCAGGATCGGAAGTCCGAAGAAGCTCACGCGGTTGGGACCGCGGCGCAGCTGCATGTAGCCGATCACCTTGCGCTCGAGCAGGGTCAGCATCGCCACTGACACGACGATGGCGACCAGGACGCCGACAATCTGGAGGCTTACCACCAGTACGGCCTGCAGCGTCGGGTCGAGCGCTGCCCACTGGTCGGAGATGAAGGCGGGCATCGTTCAGCCGCCCTGCCCTGTCGCATTGCCGCCCGCGGCACGGGTGCGCTGCAGCGCGGGCGCCCGTCGCACGATGGCGTCCACGCCATAGATCGACAACTCGGAAGTCGTACCGCGCCGCTCGGCCTTGAATTCGCGCGTGGTCACGAACCGCCCGTCGTAGGCCGCGTCGGCCGCGGCTTTCCGGAGCTCCGCGAGGACGTCCGCACCGCTCTCGTACGTGAAACCTTCGAGCCCCAGCAGGTTAGCGAGCACGCGGAGGATCTTCCAGGCGGGCCGCGCCTCTCCGACGGGCTGTGCGCAACCGCGGAAATCCTGCCAGCGTCCCTCCACGTTGACGTAGCTGCCCGAGGTCTCTGCAAACGTCCCCATGGGCAGCAATACCTGGGCAATGGCCATCACCGATGGCTCGGCATAGGGCGTGACCGCGATCAGGCGCCGGCACGCGGCGAGCGCCTCTTCGGCGCCCGGCAGGCCGATGTCTTTCGCCGGCTCGATGCCGCCCAGCAGCACGCAGGCCGCGAGCGGCGACTCGAGCATGCGCGCGAGGTCGAGACCTGGCTGTGGATCTGGCCGGCCACCGGGCAGGCGGTGCGGCAGTGCGCCCGCGAGCGCCGCGCCGGCTGCATTGCCTCCTTCAGGAAGGAATCCGAGGGTCGCACCGGTCTTCGCGGCGAGGGCAGCGGCCGCGGCGCGGATCTCGGCGAAATTGGTGTGCCGCATCGCCACCGCTCCGAGCACGATGGCGCTGCGCCCGGCCGAAAGCGAATCGACGACCGCCTGACGGGCGGGCGAGAGATCGCCGCCCGCGGCCAGCGCCGCAAGCTCGCCGGCGAGGTCGGAAGCGGCGGTTACTGTCTGCTGCAGCACGCTGAAGTGGCAGGTCTGGTGCTGTGTCGAAACGATGCTCACGCGGCAGCCGGCAAGCGCCGCCTTGCGCACGCGATGCGCGACGATCGGGGCCTCCTCGCGCACCTGGCAGCCCGCGAGCAGGAGTCCCGAGAGCGTGTCGATGCCGGCGAGGGGCATGCCGAGGCCCGGGAAAGCCGGGTCGTTCGCCTGGTCGGTGAAATCGGCCTGCCGCAGGCGCGAGTCGACGTTGCGCGAACCGAGACCGCGCGCGAGGCGTGCGAGCAGATAGGCTTCCTCGCTGGTCGACCCAGGCGCCACGAGGAAGCCGAGGCGTCCTGCCCCTCCCTCCGCGACGGCATCGCGCAGCAGGCCGGCCGCGGCCTCGAGCGCCGCTTCCCAGGACACCGGCTGCCAGCGGCCTTCCATGCGCAGCATCGGCTGGCGCAGGCGATCGGGCGCGTAGATGCCCTCGTAGGAAAAGCGGTCGCGGTCCGCAATCCAGGTCTCGTTGATCTCCTCGTTGGCGCGCGGGACCACCCGCATCAACCGGCCGCGGAGCACGTGTCCGTAGAGATTCGTGCCCGCACCGTCATGCGGAGACACCAGCGCATGCTCGGTCATCTCCCAGGAGCGCGCCCGGTGCCGGAAGGGCTTCGAATTGAGCGCGCCGACCGGGCACAGGTCGATGACGTTGCCGGACAGTTCGTGGTCGACGCTCTTCTCGATGAAGGTGCCGATTTCCATGTCTTCGCCGCGACCGGTCGCGCCGAGTTCCTGGAAGCCCGCGATCTCCGCCGTAAACCGCACACAGCGCGTGCAGTGGATGCAGCGCGTCATGTCGGTCGAGATGAGGGGCCCGAGATTCTTGTCCTTGACGACGCGCTTGCGCTCATCGAAGCGCGAGGCGGCCGAGCCGAAGCCGAGGGCGAGGTCCTGCAGTTCGCACTCGCCGCCCTGGTCGCAGATGGGGCAATCGAGCGGGTGATTGATCAGCAGGAACTCCATCGTCGCTTTCTGCGCCGCGATCGCGCGCGCGGAGCGCGTGAAGACCTTCATGCCCTCCGCGACCGGCGTCGCGCAGGCCGGCAGGGGCTTCGGTGCCTTCTCGACCTCGACCAGGCACATGCGGCAGTTGGCCGCGATCGACAGCTTCTCGTGATAGCAGAAGCGAGGCACATAGACGCCGGCCTGGTCGGTGAGCTGGATGATCATCTGGCCCTTGCGCGCTTTCAGCGGCCGGCCATCGACCTCGACGTTGACGAAGTCGTCGCTCATGCGACCGCCTGCGAGGGTGCGTCGACGATGCTCTTGCCGCCGTGCTCGACCATGTACACGAACTCGTGCCGGAAATGCTTCAGGAAGCTCTGCACCGGCCAGGCGGCCGCGTCGCCGAGCGCGCAGATCGTGTGGCCCTCGATCTGGTTGGCGACCTGGACCAGAAGGTCGAGGTCGCTCATCTTTCCCTGGCCTGCAAGGATCCGGCGCAGCATGCGCGTCATCCAGCCCGTGCCCTCGCGGCAGGGCGTGCACTGGCCGCAGGATTCCGCCATGTAGAACCGCGAGATCCGCTCCAGCACCCGCACCATGCAGGTGGTCTCGTCCATGACGATCATCGCGCCGGTACCGACGCTGCTGCCCGCCTTGCGCAACGAGTCGTAATCCATCGTGCAGTCCATGATGTTCGCGGCCGGCATCACGGGCACCGAGGATCCGCCGGGGATGACGGCCTTGAGCTTGCGGCCCTTGCGCATTCCGCCGCAGATGTCGAGCAGCTCGCGGAAAGGGATGCCCATCGGCAATTCGTAGTTGCCCGGCTTTTCGACGTGGCCGGACACCGAAAAGATGACGGTGCCGCCCGCGTTCGGCACGCCCATCTCGGCGAACCACTTCGCGCCGTTGCGCAGGATTGCGGGCACCGAGGCGAACGACAGCGTGTTGTTGATCGTCGTCGGCTTGCCGTACAGGCCGAAGTTGGCCGGAAACGGCGGCTTGAAGCGCGGCTTGCCCGGCTTGCCCTCGAGCGACTCGAGCAGGGCGGTCTCTTCACCGCAGATGTAGGCGCCCGCGCCGGCGACGCCGTAAAGCTCGAAATCGATGCCTGTGCCCTGGATGTCCTTGCCGAGCAATCCCGCGGCGTAGGCTTCCGCGAGTGCCGACTCGAAGCGCGGGAACGGCTCCGCCAGGAACTCGCCGCGGATGTAGTTGTATCCGACCGTCGCGCCCATGGCGTAACCGCCGATCGCCATGCCCTCGATCACGGAGTGCGGGTTGTAGCGCAGGATGTCGCGGTCATGGCAGGTCCCGGGCTCGCTCTCGTCCGAGTTGCAGATGACGTACTTCTGGCCCGGCGCGTTGCGCGGCATGAAGCTCCATTTCACGCCGGTCGGGAAGCCCGCGCCGCCGCGGCCGCGCAGTCCCGAAGCCTTCACTTCCTCGATGATCGCCTCGCGCGGTGTCTTTTCCGCGAGGATCTTCCGCCAGGCCTGGTAGCCGCCGAGCTTCTCGTATACGGGCAGCGTCCAGCTGTTCGCGTGCGCGAGCGGCTCGAACACGACCTGGTTCATCGGGCGCGCCATGGTCACTTGACCCCGTCCAGCACCTTGATCGCCGTCTCGGGCGTCAGGTTCTCGTGGTAGACGTGATCCACCATCATCATCGGCGCGTTGTTGCAGGCCGCTAGGCACTCCTCTTCGCGCTTCAGGTAGATCCGGCCATCCGGCGTGCTCTCGCCGGTGCGGATGCCGAGGTGTTTCTCCACGGCGGCGACGATCTCGTCGGCGCCGCAGAGCATGCAGCTGATGTTGGTGCAGACCGAAACGTGCACTCGGCCGCAGGGCTTGGTCTCGAACATCGAGTAGAAGCTCGCGACCTCGTAGACCTGGATCGGCTGCAGGCCGACGTAATCGGCAATCGCGTCCATCAGCGGAACGGTCAGGTAACCGCCGTTCTGGTGCTGCGCCTCGCGCAGCGCCGCGATCACCGCCGAGCGGCGCCGGTCGGGCGGGAACCTGGCCAGCCAGCGGTCGATCTCGTGCCGCGTGTGCTCGCTGAGAACCCCGGTGCCAGGTGCCTGCGCGGCGCTCATCGGTCGATCTCCCCGAATACGACGTCCATCGTGCCGATCATCGCGACGACGTCCGCGAGCATGTGGCCGCGGGTCAACTCGTCCATCGCGGCCAGGTGCGCGAAGCCCGGCGCGCGGCATTTCAGGCGATACGGCTTGTTCGCGCCGTCCGACACCAGCCAGACGCCGAACTCGCCCTTGGGCGCCTCGACGGCCGCATAGGTCTCGCCCTCCGGCACGCAATAGCCCTCGGTGAAGAGCTTGAAGTGATGGATCAGCGATTCCATGTCGTCTTTCATCTCGCCGCGGCGCGGCGGCGTCACCTTGTGGTCTTCCAGCATGACCGGCCCGCGGTTGGCGCGCAGCCACTCCACGCACTGGCGGATGACCCGGTTCGACTGGCGCATCTCGGCCACGCGGCAGAGATAGCGGTCGTAGCAATCGCCGTTCACGCCGACCGGCACGTCGAAGTCGACGCGGTCGTAGGCCGCATACGGCTGCTTCTTGCGCAGGTCCCAGGCAAGCCCCGAGCCGCGCAGCATCGGTCCCGTGAAGCCCAGCTGCAGCGCGCGCTCGGGCGACACGACGCCGATGTTGACCGTCCGCTGCTTCCAGATGCGGTTGTCGGTCAGGAGCGTCTCGTACTCGTCCACGCAGGCCGGGAAGCGGTCGGTGAAATCGGCGATGAAGTCGAGCAGAGAGCCCGAGCGCGCGGCGTTCCGGCGCTTCAGGTCGCCCGCGCTCCGCCCTTTCGCTTCCTTGTACTGCGGCATCGTGTCCGGCAGGTCGCGGTACACGCCGCCCGGGCGGTAGTAGGTCGCGTGCATGCGCGTCCCGGAGACCGCCTCGTAGCAGTCCATGAGGTCCTCGCGCTCGCGGAACGCATAGAGGAAGACCGTCATCGCGCCGATGTCGAGGGCGTGCGAACCGATCCACATCAGGTGGTTCAGGATCCGCGTCATCTCGTCGAACATCGTGCGGATGTACTGCGCGCGCTCGGGCGCCTCGACGCCGAGCAGATTCTCGATCGCGCGCACGTAGGCGTGCTCGTTGCACATCATGGAAACGTAGTCGAGGCGGTCCATGTAGCCGATCGAGTGGTTGAACGGCTTCGACTCGGCGAGCTTCTCCGTGGCGCGGTGCAGCAGCCCGATGTGCGGGTCGGCCTTCTGGATCACCTCGCCGTCCATCTCGAGCACCAGGCGCAACACGCCGTGGGCAGCCGGATGCTGCGGGCCGAAGTTCAGCGTGAAGTTCTGGAACTCAGGCATCGCCGCCAGCCTCCGGGGTGGAGGGATCGTGCGCCTTGCGGATGACTTTGGGCACGGTGACGCGGGGCTCGATGCTGACCGGTTCGTTCACGACGCGGCCGCGCGACGGGTCGTAACGCACTTCCACGTATCCGGAGAGCGGGAAGTCCTTGCGGAACGGGTGACCGATGAATCCGTAGTCCGTCAGGATCCTGCGCAGGTCCGGGTGGCCGCGGAACAGGATTCCATAGAGGTCGAACGCCTCGCGTTCGTACCAGTCCGCGGACGCCCAGACACCGGTTACTGAGTCGATCATCGGCGGCTCGCCGGCCGCACAGCGGCAACGGACCCTGAGGCGCGTGTTCCGCGATACCGACAGCAGGTGGTAGACGACGGCGAACCGGCCTTCCGTCGCGGGCGCCTCCACGCGCTGCGCACGTTCGACGCCGCGGCTGAATCCCGGTCGACGTCGCCTCCGCGGTCGCCCACTCCGAGCGCCCGAAGTCCAGGTAATCGATGCCGGACAGGTCGACGAGCTGCTCGAAGGCGAGCCCCGGGTCGTCGCGCAACTCCTTGCAGACTGCGACCAGGTCCGCCGGCGCCACCTCGATCGCGATCTCGCCGGGAAGCGCGGCGATCCGCACGGCTCGCTCGCCGATCCGTGACGCGAGGGTACCCTGCGGTCGCCTCGATGCGGGTCATGCAGAACCGCGCGCGATCGTGCTGGTGCGGCGGATCTTGTCCTGCAGCTGCAGGATGCCGTAAACGAGCGCCTCCGCGGTCGGCGGGCAACCCGGCACGTACACGTCGACCGGGACGATGCGGTCGCAGCCGCGCACCACCGCGTAGGAATAGTGGTAGTAACCGCCGCCGTTGGCGCAGGAACCCATCGAGATCACCCAGCGCGGTTCCGGCATCTGGTCGTAGACCCTGCGCAAGGCCGGGGCCATCTTGTTGACCAGGGTGCCGGCCACGATCATGACGTCGGATTGCCGCGGGCTGCCGCGGAACACGACGCCGAACCGGTCGAGGTCGTAGCGCGCGGCTCCCGCATGCATCATCTCGACGGCACAGCAGGCGAGGCCGAATGTCATCGGCCAGAGCGACCCGGTGCGCGCCCAGTTCATCAGGTTGTCGACGCTGGTCGTGACGAACCCGCGGCCCTGGACGACGGGAGCGAGTTCCGGGGCGGCCTCGATCAATCCCATTCGAGCGCCCCTTTCTTCCACTCGTAGATGAAACCCGACCACCAGCACGGCGAGGAACACGCCCATCGACACGAGGCCGAACCCGCCGATCACGTCGAGCGATACCGCCCACGGAAACAGGAACGCGATCTCGAGGTCGAAGATGATGAACAGGATCGCAACCAGGTAGTAGCGGACGTCGAACTTCGTGCGCGAGTCTTCGAAGGCCTCGAACCCGCATTCATACGGCGACGCTTTCTGGCTGTCCGGCCGCCGCGGCCCGAGCATCCAGCCGGCACCCAGGAGCACCAGGCCGAAGCCGCCGGCGACTGCCAGAAAAATAAGGATCGGCAGGTAGTTATGGAGCAAAGGCGGCCGCTCTCGCGCGCGGGACGGGTCCCGCAAACCGGCCGCATTGTAACCGCCCAGGAGCGCCCTTGGGACCCCCGGACAGGGCTCAGCATCGAATCAATAATGGTGCCGGCGGTCGGACTCGAACCGACACGGGTTTCCCCACTAACCCCTCAAGCTAGCGCGTCTACCAATTCCGCCACGTCGGCACTTGAATCGATGCAGTTTCCGCTCATTGGCCGCCCGGCTGGGGCGGCTCCTCTGGCGTCGCGTCCGGCAAAGCCGGCACTTCGCCGCCGTCGACGCCCGAGGCAGGCGCCGGCTCCGTCACGACCGTGTCCACGATGCTCTTCGGCGCTTCCACGCTCGGCCGCGTCGCGAACCATGCGAGCGACATGCTCGTCAGGAAAAACAGCGTCGCCAGCACGGCCGTCAACTTCGAGAAGAAAGTCGCCGAGCCGCGGGCACCGAACACGGTGCCGGATGCGCCTGCACCGAAGCCGGCGCCCGCGTCGGCGCCCTTGCCCCGCTGCAGGAGCACGAGCGCGACGATCGAAAAGCACAGCAGCCCGTGCAGGAACGTGATCAGGTTCTGAAGCATGTCAATCTCGCCAGGCCTTGTTTGTCAGCGGTCGGCGGCAGCGCAGATGCTCGCGAACTCTTCCGCCTTGAGCGAAGCGCCGCCGATCAGGCCGCCGTCCACATCGGGCATCGCGAACAGCTCCGCGGCATTCGCCGCCTTGACGCTGCCCCCGTACAGGACCCGAAGGGAAGCGGCGATTGTAGCATCATTTTCGGCGATCCGGCCGCGTATCAGGGCGTGGACTTCCTGCGCCTGGGCGGGCGTGGCGGTGAGGCCGGTACCGATGGCCCAGACCGGTTCATAGGCGACGACGGCGCTGGCAAATGCGGGCGCTCCCGCGGCCTCCAGCACGGCGTCCAGCTGGCGCAGGATGACAGCCCGCGTCTCGTCCCGCTCGCGCTCCGCGAGCGACTCGCCGACGCACAGGATGGGCACCAGCGAATGGCGCCCGGCGGCGAGGAACTTCCGCGCCACGAGCCCGTCCGCTTCGCCGTAAAGTGCGCGCCGCTCCGAGTGACCGACGATCACGTAGCGGCAGCCGACGTCGGTGAGCATGCCCGCCGACACCTCCCCGGTGTGGGCACCGGGCTCTTCCGCGCACACGTCCTGGGCACCCAGCCCGATGCGACTGCCGTCGAGCTGGCGGCGCACCTCGGTCAGGTGCACGAAGGGCGGACAGACGATCGCCTCTGCGGCGCCGCTGCCGACCCCGCGCGCAGATGAGTTCGCCGACGAGTCGCAGCGGCTTCCGCGCGGCTGCCGTGCATCTTCCAGTTGCCCGCAACGAGCGGACGGCGCGTGGCGGAGCTCATGCCGGGGGTTCCGCGGCGCGCACGGCCGCAGCGAGCTCTTCGGCGTGACGGGCGACCACCTGCGCATCCTCGCCCTCGACCATGACCCGTATCAGGGGCTCGGTGCCCGACGCCCGCAGCACGACCCGCCCCCGCTCGCCGAGCGAGCGCTCGACGCGCGCGATTGCGGCGGCGACCCCGGGCTCGCGCGCAGCGTCGAAGCGCTGCGCGACGCGCACGTTGATCAGCTGTTGCGGGAAGCGCTGCATGCCGGCGGCGAGCTCCGCGAGCGATTTTCCCGTCGATTTCATCACGGCGAGGACCTGCAAGGCGACGATCAGCCCGTCGCCGGTCGTCGTCTTGTCGAGGACCAGCAGGTGACCGGACGACTCGCCGCCGAGCATGCCGGCATGCGTGCGCAGCAGCTGAAGGACGTTGCGGTCGCCCACGGCCGCCCGCAGGAACGTCAACGCCGAGGTCCTTCAGCGCCAGCTCGAGACCCAGGTTGCTCATGACGGTCCCCACGACCGGACCCGCGAGGCCGCCGGCGGCGAGGCGCGCGCGGGCCAGCACGTAGAGGAGCTGATCGCCGTCCACCGTGCGGCCGAGGTGATCGGCCATCACCAGGCGGTCGCCGTCGCCGTCCAGCGCAATGCCGGCATCCGCACGCACGCCCGATACCGTCAACTTGAGCAGGCCAGGCTCGGTCGACCCGCAGCCGTCGTTGATGTTGCGGCCGTTCGGCGAACAGCCGATCGGCACGATCTCGGCGCCGAGGTCGGCGAGTACCCGCGGCGCGACCTTGTAGGCCGCGCCATTCGCGCAGTCGACCACGATCTTGAGACCCTCGAGTCGCATGCCCTGGGGCAGGGTCGATGCGCAGAACGACTGGTAGAGCACGCGCTCGCTGTCGACGCGCGTGGCCCGGCCGAGCTTGCTCGACTCGCGCGTCAGCGCCGGCTCGTCGAGGTGGGACTCGATCGCCTCCTCGAGTTCGTCCGCGAGCTTGGCCCCGCTGCGGTCGAAGAACTTGATCCCGTTGTCGTCATAGCGGTTGTGCGACGCGCTGATGACGGCGCCGAAATCGGCCCCGAGCCGCTGGACCAGGTAGGCGATGCCCGGCGTCGGCATCGGTCCAGCGAGCTGCACGTCGACGCCGGCCGCGACGAAACCGGCCTCGAGCGCCGCCTCGAACATGTACCCCGACAGGCGGGTGTCCTTGCCGACCAGCACCCGGCCACCGTCCGGCGCCAGCACGCGCGCGGCGGCCCCCGCGAGGCGCAGCGCGAATTCCACCGTCATCGGGTGGGTGCCGACCCGCCCACGCACACCGTCAGTGCCGAAGTAGCGCATTCCGCTCAATTGTCCCGCAATGCGCCGCTCGCCGCCAAGACCGCAAGCGCGTCCACCGTCTCGCGCACGTCGTGCGCCCGGATGATCCGCGCCCCGTTGATCGCCGCCACGACGGCCGCGGCAAGGCTGCCGGCCAGGCGATCGCCCTCCGCGCGGCCGGTCAAGCGCGCCGATCAGGCGCTTGCGCGAGAGGCCCGCGAGCACCGGCAGACCGTCGTCCGCGATCCCGGCAAGGCCCGCAAGCAGCGCGAGATTGTGCTCCAGCGCCTTGCCGAAACCGAAGCCCGGATCGACCGCGAGCCGCTCACGCGGGATCCCGGCCGCGACGCAGGCGTCCACGCGGCTGCGCAGGAAGTCTCGCACCTCGGAAACCACGTCGTCGTAGCGCGGCGCGGCCTGCATGGTGCCCGGCTCGCCCTGCATGTGCATGAGGCACACGGCGCGCCTCGCTGGCGGCGACCGCCTCGAGCGCCCCGGGTGCGGCGAGTGCCGAGACGTCGTTCACCATCGATGCGCCCGCCGCAAGCGCCTGTCGCATGACTTCCGGGTTGCGGGTGTCCACTGACACGGGGACGTGCAGATTCGCCGCGAGGCGCTCGACGACCGGGATGACGCGCCGCAATTCTTCCGCGGCTTCGACCGGCGTCGCGCCCGGCCGGGTCGATTCCCCGCCGATGTCCACGATTGCCGCGCCATCCTCCGCGAGCTGCGATCGCACGCTCGAATCGCGGCCGCGGGGTCGAGGAACCGGCCGCCGTCGGAGAACGAATCGGGCGTGACGTTCAGGACGCCCATGACCACGGGACGTCCGAGCTCGATCCGGTGGCGGCCGCACTGGAGGTGCATGGGAGCGGTTGTGCGCGGCCGCGCGCCGCGCGTGGCTCAGGTCTGGCTGGCCGGCGGGCCGATGACCGGCTCGGGCTTCGGGTCGCCCTGGCCGCCGCTGGGCGTACCCGACTCTTCCCAATCCTTGGGGGCCCGTGGCGCGCGGCCGGCCATGATGTCCTTGAGCTGCTCTTCGTCGATGGTCTCGTACTTGATGAGCGCGGCGGCCATCACGTCGAGCTTCTCGCGGTTCTCGGTGAGGATACTTGCGCGCATGCGCGTAGGCCGTATCGATCACGCGGCGGATTTCCTCGTCGATCGCGTGCGCGGTGACGTCGGAGACCTGCTTGTGCTGGGTGACCGAGCGGCCGAGGAATACCTCGCCCTGGTCCTCCATGTAGGACAGCGGACCGAGGCGGTCGGACAGGCCCCACTTGGTCACCATGTTGCGCGCCAGGCTGGTTGCCCGCTCGATGTCGTTCGAGGCGCCCGTGGTGACCGCGTCCGGGCCGAAACGGAGTTCCTCCGCGAGTCGGCCGCCGAACAGGCTGGTGATCTGGCCCTGGAGGCGACGCTTGCTGTAGCTGTAGCGGTCCTCCTCGGGCAGGAACATCGTGACGCCGAGCGCACGACCGCGCGGGATGATCGTCACCTTGTACACCGGGTCGTGCTCCGGAAGGCTCATGCCGACGATCGCGTGGCCAGCCTCGTGGTACGCCGTGTTGAGCTTCTCCTGCTCGCTCATGACCATCGAGCGCCGCTCGGCGCCCATCATGATCTTGTCCTTGGCGCGCTCGAATTCTTCCATCGTCACCTGGCGCTTGTTGGAGCGCGCCGCGAACAGGGCCGCCTCGTTGACGAGGTTCATGAGGTCGGCGCCCGAAAATCCGGGCGTGCCGCGCGCGATCAGGGTCGGCTTCACGTCGTCCGCGATCGGGACCTTGCGCATGTGGACCTTCAGGATCTGCTCGCGCCCGCGGACGTCCGGCAGCGGCACGACGACCTGGCGGTCGAAGCGGCCCGGTCGCAGCAGCGCCGGGTCGAGCACGTCGGGCCGGTTGGTCGCGGCGATGACGATGACGCCCTCGTTGCCCTCGAAGCCGTCCATCTCGACCAGCAGCTGGTTGAGGGTCTGCTCGCGCTCGTCGTGGCCGCCGCCGAGGCCGGCGCCGCGATGGCGACCGACCGCGTCGATCTCGTCGATGAACACGATGCAGGGCGCATGCTTCTTCGCCTGCTCGAACATGTCGCGCACGCGGCTGGCGCCGACGCCCACGAACATCTCGACGAAGTCGGAGCCCGAGATCGTGAAGAAGGGCACCTTGGCCTCGCCGGCGATCGCGCGCGCGAGCAGCGTCTTGCCGGTGCCCGGGCTGCCGACCATCAGCACGCCCTTCGGGATCTTGCCGCCGAGCTTCTGGAACTTGGACGGATCCTTCAGGAAATCGACGATCTCGGCGACTTCCTCCTTGGCCTCTTCCACGCCCGCGACGTCGGCAAAGGTCACGTTGACCTGGTCTTCGGACAGCAGGCGGGCCCGGCTCTTGCCGAACGACATCGCGCCACGCCCGCCGGCGCCGCCCTGCATCTGGCGCATGAAATAGATCCAGACGCCGATCAGCAGCAGGATCGGGAACGAGGAGATGAACAGCTGCAGCAGGAAGTTCTGCCGCTCGGGGGGCGCGGCGCTGAACTTCACCTTCTGCTTGTCGAGCAGCCCGATCAGGACCGAGTTGTCGCTCTCCGGGTTGTAGGTGACGAAAGGCTGGCCGCCCGCGCGCTCGCCGACGATCGTGTCGCCCTTGAAGGTGGCGCTCTCGATGCCGCCGCTGCGGACCTCGCTCAGGAACTGGGAATACTGGAGCGGTTCAGGCGCGCCCGGGCGTTGGCCGAAATTGGAGAAGACCGCGAGCAGGACGATCGCGATGACGACCCACAGGACGATATTTCTGGTCAGATCGTTCAATCGCGGGCTCCTGGCAGCGCATCAATTGCAGGCGGTTCAAGGGCTTGGACACCGCCATCGCGGGTCGGTTTCACATTACACCTGACGGGGTTCCCTGGCCACCAAATACGTCTCGGAACTGCGCTGCCTCGACGCCTTCGGCTTGCGCATCCGGACCTGCCGGAATGCCCCGCGTGCCCGTGCCAGCAGCTCCTGGAAACCGGCGCCCTGGAAGACTTTCATGACCAGCACGCCCCTGGGCCCAAGGGCGCCGAGCGCAAAGTCGAGCGCCAGCGTTTCGAGTTCCTCTGCACGGGCATGGTCAACCACATCCACCCCGCTGATGTTGGGGGCCATGTCGGACAACACAAGATCGGCGCGAGCGCCGCCGAGTTCCACCAGCAGCCGGTCGAGGGCCGACTGCTCGCGGAAGTCGCCCTGCAGGAAAGTCACCCCCGCGATCGCGTCCATCGGCAGCAGGTCGAGCGCGAACACGCGCCCCTGCCCCTTGAGCTTGCGCGCCGCATACTGGCTCCAACCGCCTGGCGCGGCACCGAGATCGACCACCACGGCGCCCGGGATGATCAGCTTTTCGGCGGCATCGAGCTCCTCGAGCTTGAAGGCCGCTCGCGAACGCAGTCCCTCCCCCTGCGCGCGCCGCACGTAGGGATCCGAGAAATGCTCTTCGAGCCATCGGCCGCTCGACCTGCTGCGTCGCCCCAAGCCCGACCTCCGCCGTCCTGCCCCTATAATGCGACGATGGCGCTTACCGAGCGGCAAAAAAAACATCTCCGGCGGCTCGGCCACGACCTGCACCCGATCGTCCTGGTCGGACAGCGCGGCATGAACACCGGTGTCGTCGAGGAGCTCAAGCTCGCTCTCGATCATCACGAACTGGTGAAACTGCGCGTGCGTGCCGGCAGCCGGGAGGACCGCGACGCGATTTTCGTGGAACTGGCCAGCCAGAGCGGCTCCGAATTCGTCTTCCGGATCGGAAACGTCGGGTTGTTTTACAAGAAAAACAGGACGTTACAGAAGATACTTCTGCCGGATTCCTGAATCAGGCGAGGCGCACCGCGAGCACCTCGAAGCTTCGCGCGCCGCCTGGCGCCACGACTTCCACCTCGTCCCCGACCGCGCGTCCGATCAGCGCGCGGGCAATCGGCGAGTTGACCGAGACGAGACCCTGGCGGATGTCGGCCTCGTCGTCGCCGACGATCTGGTAACGCAGCTGCGGGCCGCCGTCGACCGGCGCCAGTTCCACCGTCGCGCCGAACACGACCTTGCCGGTGTCCGGGAGCGACGACGGGTCGATGACCTGGGCATTGCCCAGGCGCTGCTCGATTTCCTTGATGCGACCCTCGACGAAGCCCTGCTGCTCGCGCGCGGCGTGGTACTCCGCGTTCTCCGAGAGGTCGCCATGCGACCGCGCCTCGGCAATCGCGCGGATGATCGCCGGCCTGTCCTCCGACTTGAGCTTCCTGAGTTCGGTGCGCAGCTTCTCGGCGCCCAGCAGCGTGATCGGCGTCCTCAAGCGGCACCGATTTCCTGGTGCAGGTCCTGCAGCCGGTTGACGTCGTGGTCCTCGAGGTGGTCGAGGGCATCGCAGGTCGCGTGGGCCGCCGCGACCGTCGTGTAGTAGGTCACCTTGCGCAGTTCCGCCTCCCGGCGGATCGAGTGGGACTCGCGGATGGCGCGCTTGCCCTCGGTCGTGTTGATGATGAGGTCGATCTCGTCGTTCTTGATCATGTCGACGATGTGCGGCCGGCCTTCGCGCACCTTCAGTGCGCGGCGACAGGCGACGCCGGCGGCCTCGAGCGCGACCTGCGTGCCCTGCGTCGCGATGATCTCGAAGCCGCGCTCCGCGAGGCGCCCTGCGATCACGATCGCGCTTTCCTTGTCGCGGTCACGCACCGAGATCAGGCACACGCCGCGCGTCGGCAGCCGGATCCCGCTCGCCGCCTGCGACTTCGCGTAGGCCTCGCCGAACGTGCGGCCGGTACCCATGACCTCGCCGGTCGACTTCATCTCCGGCCCGAGGATCGGGTCGGAATCCGGGAACTTGGCGAACGGGAAGACGGCCTCCTTGACCGAGAAATACGGCGGCACGCGCTCCTCGGTCGCATCGAGGTCCGCCAGCTTGCGGCCCGCCATGACGCGCGCCGCGATCTTGGCGAGCTGGCGGCCCGTGGCCTTGGACACGAATGGCACGGTGCGCGAGGCACGCGGGTTGACCTCGAGCACGTACACGACCCCGTTCTGGATCGCGAACTGGATGTTCATCAGCCCGATGACGTTGAGCCCCTGCGCCAGCTTCCGGGTCTGGCTGCGCAGTTCCTCCTGGATCTCGTGCGAGAGGGTCGCAGGCGGCAGCGAACAGCTGGAGTCGCCGGAATGCACGCCCGCCTGCTCGACGTGCTCCATGATCCCGCCGATCAGCACGTCCTGGCCGTCGCAGACGGCATCGACGTCGACCTCGATCGCGAGATCGAGGAAGCGGTCGAGCAGCACCGGGCTGTCGTTCGAGACCTTGACGGCCTCGCGCATGTAGGTGCGCAGGTCCTCTTCCTCGTACACGATCTCCATCGCGCGGCCGCCCAGCACGTAGGACGGCCGCACGATCAGCGGGAAGCCCACCTCGCGCGCGAGCTCGATGGCGCGCTCCTCGTCGCGGGCGGTTGCGTTGGCGGGCTGGCGCAGGCCGATTTTCGTGAGCAGCTGCTGGAATCGCTCGCGGTCCTCCGCGACGTCGATCGAGTCCGGGCTCGTGCCGATGATCGGCGCGCCTGCCGCGGCGAGCTGGCGCGCGAGCTTGAGCGGGGTCTGGCCGCCGAACTGCACGATCACGCCCTGGGGCTTCTCGCGGCTGATGACCTCCATGACGTCTTCGAAGGTCAGCGGCTCGAAATAGAGGCGGTCGGAAATGTCGTAGTCCGTCGACACGGTCTCCGGATTGCAGTTGACCATGATGGTCTCGTAGCCGTCTTCGCGCAGGGCGAGCGCCGCGTGCACGCAGCAGTAGTCGAACTCGATGCCCTGCCCGATGCGGTTCGGGCCGCCGCCCAGGATCATGATCTTGGGCCGGGGCGTCGGATCCGACTCGCACTCCTGCTCGTAGGTGGAATACAGGTAGGCAGTCGAGGTCGCGAACTCCGCGGCGCAGGTATCGACGCGCTTGTAGACCGGGTGTACGCCGCAGGCGAGCCGCCGCGCGCGCACGCGCGATTCGGGCGCGCCCATGGAACGCGCAAGTGCCGCGTCGGAGAAGCCCTTGCGCTTCAGCGCGAGCAGGCGCTCGAACGTGAGGCCGGTGATGCCCTCCGCGCGCACGGCTTCCTCCTCGCGCACGAGGTCCTCGATCTGCGCGAGGAACCAGGGATCGATCATCGTCTCGGCGGAGATGCGCTCGAGCGTCCAGCCCGCGCGGAATGCGTCGGCGACGTAGCGGATGCGGTCGGCGCCCGGATGGCGCAGTTCCTCGGCGAGCTTCAGTTCGCGGTCCGCGTCGAGCGGCAGCGCCAGGATCGGCGTCAGCCCGTCGCAGCCGGTCTCGAGGCTGCGCAGCGCCTTCTGCAGCGACTCCTGGAAGGTGCGGCCGATCGCCATCGCCTCGCCCACCGACTTCATCTGGGTGGTGAGCCGGTCGTTCGAGCCCGGGAATTTCTCGAACGTGAAGCGCGGCACCTTGGTGACGACGTAGTCGATCGCAGGCTCGAACGACGCGGGCGTCGCGCCGCCCGTGATCTCGTTCCTGAGCTCGTCGAGCGTGTAGCCGACCGCGAGCTTCGCGGCGACCTTCGCGATCGGGAACCCGGTCGCCTTCGAGGCGAGCGCCGACGAGCGCGACACGCGCGGGTTCATCTCGATCACGAGCATGCGCCCGTCCTCGGGGTTCACGGCGAACTGGACGTTCGAACCGCCGCACTCGACGCCGACCTGGCGCAGCACGGCGATCGAGGCGTCGCGCATGCGCTGGTATTCCTTGTCGGTGAGCGTCTGTGCCGGCGCCACGGTGATCGAGTCGCCCGTGTGCACGCCCATCGGGTCGAGGTTCTCGATCGAGCAGACGATGATGCAGTTGTCCTTGCGGTCCCGCACCACCTCCATCTCGTATTCCTTCCAGCCGAGCACCGACTCCTCGATCAGCACCTCGGCGGTCGGCGAGGCGTCGAGGCCGCGCAGGACGATCTCCTCGAACTCCTCGCGATTGAAGGCGATGCCGCCGCCCGTGCCGCCGAGCGTGAACGAGGGCCGGATGACCGTCGGGTAGCCGACTTCGGCCTGCACGGCGAGCGCCTCGTCGAGGTCGTGGGCGATGTAGGACTTCGGGCACTCGAGCCCGATGCCGCGCATGGCGTTGCGGAACAGCCCGCGGTCCTCCGCCATGTCGATCGCCTCGCGCGACGCGGCGATCATCTCGACGCCGAACTTCTCGAGCACGCCCTCGCGCACGAGGTCGAGCGCGGTGTTGAGGCCCGTCTGCCCGCCCATCGTGGGCAGCAGCGCGTCCGGCCGCTCCTTCTCGATGATGCGCGCGACGGTCCGCCAGTCGACCGGCTCGATGTAGATCGAGTCGGCCATCTCCGGGTCCGTCATGATCGTCGCCGGGTTCGAGTTCACGAGGATGACGCGGTAGCCTTCCTCGCGCAGCGCGCGGCAGGCCTGGGCGCCGGAATAGTCGAACTCGCAGGCCTGGCCGATGATGATCGGCCCGGCCCCGATGATCAGGATGCTCTCGATGTCGGTGCGCTTGCCCATCAGCGCGCCGCCGCCTCCTCGGCGATCGCGACCTGCGTGCGCAGCATGGCCTGCAGGCGGCGCACCATCAGGAACACGAAGTGCTCGAACAGCGGCCTGAGGTCGTGCGGCCCCGGGCTCGCCTCGGGATGGCCCTGGAATCCGAAGGCCGGCCGGTCGGTGCGGGCGACCCCCTGCAGGGAGCCGTCGAACAGCGAGCGGTGCGTGGGCATCAGCTGCGGCGGCAGCGAGTCCTCGTCGACGGCGAAGCCATGGTTCTGGCTGGTGATCAGGACGTGGCCGCCGGCGAGTTCCTGCACCGGGTGATTTGCGCCGTGATGGCCGAACTTCATCTTGACGGTGCGGGCGCCGCTCGCGAGGCCGAGCAGCTGGTGACCGAGGCAGATGCCGAACACGGGGATGTCCGTTTCGAGGAATTCGCGGATCGCGGCGATCGCGTAGTCGCAGGGCTCCGGGTCGCCCGGCCCGTTGGACAGGAAGATGCCGTCGGGATTGAGCGCGAGCGCGTCGGCCGCGCTGGTCTGGGCCGGGACCACGGTGATGCGGCAGCCGTGGTCCGCGAGCAGCCGCAGGATGTTGCGCTTGATGCCGAAATCGTAGGCCACGACGTGCAGGCGCGAGCCCGGCCGCAACACGCGTCCCTGTTCGCGGCCGATGCTGCCCTCGTTCCACTGGTACGGAGCCCGCACGGACACCACCTTGGCGAGGTCCATGCCCTTCAGTCCCGGGAATGCGCGCGCCGCGCGCAGCGCGACGTCGGCGTCCGCGCGGTCGGCGGTCGCGATGCAGCCGCCCTGGGCGCCCCGCTCGCGCAGGATCCGCGTGAGCTTGCGCGTATCGATGCCCGCGATGGCGACGGTCTCGCCTTCGACGAGGAACTGCGACAGCGAATGGCTCGCGCGCCAGCTCGAATGGCGCAGCGGCAGGTCGCGGATCACGAGACCCGCGGCGTGGATGGAATCCGATTCCAGGTCCTCGGGCGTGACGCCCGTGTTGCCGACGTGCGGATAGGTGAGCGTGACGATCTGGCGGGAATACGACGGGTCCGTCAGGATCTCCTGGTAGCCCGTCATGGCCGTATTGAAGACGACTTCGCCGGTCGTCACGCCGGAAGCCCCGATCGAAATGCCCCGAAACACCGTGCCGTCCTCGAGCGCGAGCACTGCAGGTGTCGGTGTCACCAGGGCGTTCTCCCGGTCCCTGCCCGCCGTTCACCGGCATCGGGCGCAGGACTTCAGTGGATGGAGCCGTCTGGAACTCCATCGGTCATCAGCTATTGCTTCAAGGGGGCCGCGACCTGAGGGGGAATTCTACATCAAAGCCGGAGGGGACAGTCCCCTTTGCGGCGTCAACCTCGGAAGGGACAGTCCCCTTGCAAAGCACAAAGGGGACAGTCCCTAGAGGCCGAGGACGTCCGACATGCCGTAGAGGCCGGGCGGGCGGCCGAGCAGCCAGCGCGCGGCGGCGAGCGCACCGTGCGCGAAAGTCATGCGGTCGGTGGTCCGGTGCACGAGCTCGAGGGTTTCGCCGGTGCCGGCAAACAGGACCTGGTGCAGCCCGACGATGTCGCCGCCCCGGAGGCTCGCAAATCCGATCGCGCCCGGCGCGCGGCCCGCCGACTTGCCGATACGCCCGTGCACCGCATGCTCGGCGAGCGTGCCGCCGCGCGCTCCGGCAACGATCTCGCCCAGCCGCAGCGCGGTGCCCGATGGCGCGTCGGCCTTGCCGCGGTGATGCGCCTCGAGGATCTCGACGTCGTAGTCCTCGGGCAGCGCCGCCGCAGCCCGGCCGACGAGCCCGAACAGCAGGTTGACCGCCAGCGACATGTTGGGCGCGACGAGCACGGGCAGGCGCTCGCTGAAACGGCGCAGCTCAGCCTGGCGCGCCGGCATCGAGGCCCGTGATGCCGACCACCAGCGGGATGCCGGCACGCTCGACCGCCGCGAGGTTGTCCGAAAGGGCCTCCGGCAGCGTGAAATCGATCGCGATCGCTGCCCTGGCGAGCGCCTGGGCACGATCGGAAGTGACCGGTACGGCCACGGGACCCGCCTGGGCGACCTCGCCCGCATCGCGGCCGAGGGCGGCGCTGGTCGGCGAGGCGAGCGCGCCGGTCAGGGTGAAGTCAGGCGATTCGCGGATCGCCCGGACCAGGCAGCGCCCGACCCTTCCGCTGATCCCGAGCACCGCGACGTTCGTCATGTCAGTTGCCGGTCCTGGCGAAAAACTGGCGGACGCCCTCGAACCAGGACCGCTGGCGCGGATTATGGCTGCGCCCGTCGGCCGAGAGGGAACTCTCGAACTTGCGCAGGAGTTCCTTCTGTTGCGCGTTGAGGTCGACCGGGGTCTCGACGACGACGCGGCAGAAGAGGTCGCCGGTCGCGCCACCGCGCACCGGCTTGATGCCCTTGTCGCGCAGCCGGAAGACGCGACCGGACTGGGTCGCGGCTGGAATCTTGATCGCCGCCTGGCCTTCGAGCGTGGGCACTTCGATGCTGCCGCCGAGCGCGGCGGTCGTGAAGCTGACCGGCACCTCGCAGGAGAGATGCGCGCCGTCGCGTTCGAATATCGGGTGCTCGCGCACGACGATCTCGACGTAGAGATCGCCCGTCGGCCCGCCGTTGCGGCCCGCTTCGCCCTCGCCGGAGAGGCGGATGCGGTCGCCCGTATCGACACCCGCGGGCACCTTGACCGACAGCCGCTTGGCAGCGCGCATGCGGCCGTGACCGGCACATTTCGGGCAGGGCTCCTTCACGATCGAGCCGCGGCCCTTGCAGCGCGGACAGGCCTGCTGGACGGCGAAAATGCCCTGGCTGATGCGTACCTGCCCGGAGCCCGAGCAGGCCTCGCAGGTGACCGGCGCGTGCCCGCGCGCGGCGCCCGAGCCGCTGCATTCGTCGCACTCGCTGCACCGTCTGGAAGTCGATTTCCTTCGAGGTGCCGAATACGGCCTCCTCGAGGTCGAGCGGGAGCTCGTAGCGCAGGTCCGCCCCGCGAAAGACGGCGTTTCGACCGCCCCGCCGGCCGCCGCCGAAGATGTCCCCGAACATCTCGCCGAAGATGTCGCCGAAGGCGTCGGACGGGCTGAAACCGGTTCCGGCGCCGCGCGCCGCGTCGAGCCCGGCGCGGCCGTACTGGTCGTAGGCCGCGCGCTTCTGGGCGTCGGTGAGGATCTCGTAGGCCTCCTTGGCCTCCTTGAAGAGCTCCTCGGCCTCCTTGTCGTCGGGATTGCGGTCAGGGTGATACTTCATGGCCAGGCGCCGGTATGCCTTCGTGATGGCATCCTCGGTGGCGTTTCGCGGCACGCCCAGCACCTGGTAGAAATCACGCTTCGACATGGCGCTCCACGTGAAGAAGCGCCGGGTGACCCGCTGTCACCCGGCGGCCGTTGTCATTCGGGACGCGGGTCGCGGCCTCAGTCCGGCTTCTGGCCCTTGTCCTTGATCTCTTCGAACTCGGCGTCGAGCACGTCGTCCTTGCCGGCGTCGGCGCCCGCCTTGGCCGTCGCCCCGGCGTCTCCGCGCCGTCCGGCTGGTAGGCGCGCTGCACCACCGGCGCGCTCGCCTTCGCGAGCGCCTCGGCCTTGTGCTCGATGGCCGACTGGTCGTCGCCCTTGAGCACGCCGCGCAGGTCCGAGATCGCCGCCTCGACGGCCGCGCGCTCCTCGCCGGTCACCTTGTCGCCGAGATCCTTGAGCGATTTCTCGGTCGCGTGCAGGAGCGCATCGGCGCGGTTCCTGCGTCTCGACGAGCTCGCGGAACTTCTTGTCCTCGGCCGCGTGCGCCTCGGCCTCGCGGACCATCTGCTTGATCTCCTCCTCGGAGAGCCCGCTCGAGGCCTTGATGACGATCCGCTGCTCCTTGCCGGTCGCCTTGTCCTTGGCGGAAACGTTCAGGATGCCGTTCGCGTCGATGTCGAAGGTCACCTCGATCTGCGGCATGCCGCGCGGCGCCGGCGGGATGTCCGACAGGTCGAACTTGCCGAGCGACTTGTTGTCGCTCGCGCGGTCGCGCTCGCCCTGCACCACGTGGATCGTCACGCCGCTCTGGTTGTCGTCCGCCGTCGAGAACACCTGCGTCGCCTTGGTCGGGATCGTGGTGTTCTTGTCGATCAGGCGCGTCATGACGCCGCCGAGCGTCTCGATGCCGAGCGACAGCGGCGTGACGTCGAGCAGCAGCACGTCCTTGACGTCGCCCGCCAGCACGCCGCCCTGGATCGCGGCGCCGACGGCGACCGCCTCGTCCGGGTTGACGTCCTTGCGCGGCTCCTTGCCGAACAGGTCCTTGACCGCCTTCTGCACCAGCGGCATGCGCGTCTGGCCGCCGACCAGGATCACCTCGTCGATGTCGCTGATCGCGAGACCCGCGTCCTTCAGCGCGATGCGGCAGGGCTCGACCGTGCGCTGGACGAGGTCCTCGACCAGCGATTCGAGCTTGGCGCGCGTCAGCTTCAGCGTCAGGTGCTTGGGACCCGAGGCGTCGGCCGTGATGTACGGAAGGTTGATCTCGGTCTGCTGGCCCGAGGACAGCTCGATCTTGCCCTTCTCGGCGGCTTCCTTCAGGCGCTGCACGGCGAGCGGGTCCTTGCGCACGTCGACGCCGCTCTCCTTCTGGAACTCGGTCGCGATGTAGTCGATCACCCGGCGGTCGAAGTCCTCGCCGCCCAGGAAGGTGTCGCCGTTCGTGGACAGCACTTCGAACTGGCGCTCGCCGTCGACGTCGGCGATCTCGATGATCGAGATGTCGAAGGTGCCGCCGCCGAGGTCGTAGACCGCGATCTTGCGGTCCTTGCCCTTCTTGTCCATGCCGTAGGCGAGCGCGGCCGCGGTGGGCTCGTTGATGATGCGGCGCACGTTCAGGCCCGCGATCCGGCCGGCGTCCTTGGTCGCCTGGCGCTGGGCGTCGTTGAAGTACGCGGGAACCGTGATGACGGCGTCGGTGACGGCCTCGCCGAGATAATCCTCGGCGGTCTTCTTCATCTTCATGAGCACGCGCGCGGAGATCTCCTGCGGCGCCATCTTCTTGCCCTGGGCTTCGAGCCAGGCATCGCCGTTCTCGGCGCGCACGATCTTGTAGGTCTCGAGCGGTATGTCCTTCTGGACGACCGCGTCGTCGTGGCGGCGGCCAATCAGGCGCTTGACCGCGTGGAAGGTGTTCTGGGGATTCGTGACGGCCTGCCGCTTGGCCGGCTGCCCGACCTGGACTTCGCCGTCCTTCGTGAAGGCGACCACCGACGGGGTCGTCCGGTCGCCCTCGCTGTTCTCGAGGACCTTGGGAGAACTCCCCTCCATCACCGCGACGCAGGAATTCGTCGTACCGAGGTCGATTCCGATGATCTTGGCCATATCAATGAGTTCCGGTTAGTGGGACTGGTCCCGGTTCTGGGGTCGCCAGGCCGCGGTTTCAACCACCCGGTGGGGACTCCGGAGCGCTGGAGCATCGGGGCCTGCCGGGGTCGTGGAGACGATCACGCGGGCCGGCCGAAGCAGGCGTCCGTTCAGCAGCCAGCCCTTCTGGACCACCTGCAGCACCGTGTGCGGCGGGCGGTCGGGCGCCGGCTGCATGGCCATGGCTTCATGCAGGGTCGGGTCGAAGGGCTCGCCGTCGGGCTCGACTCGGCACGAGGCCGGCCCGCTCGAATGCCTTGAGGAGAAGCCGCAGCGTCGCCTCCTGGCCTTGCGCCAGCGTCGCCGCATCGGCGTCCGGCCGCCGAACGCAGCGCGAGGTCCAGCGTGTCGGCGACGGGCAGGAGGT
Source organism: uncultured Gammaproteobacteria bacterium (assembly GCA_963823415.1). GTDB lineage: Bacteria > Pseudomonadota > Gammaproteobacteria > Steroidobacterales > Steroidobacteraceae > SCUD01. The sequence goes on from CAWGLJ010000008.1 coordinate 351,057, forward strand.
CGGCGGCGAACTGCTCGACGCCGAACTGGCGCGCCGCGTCGACTTCGCGCGCGGAGCGCTTGCGCACGTTCTCGAGTTCCGCGATCGCGCGCAGGAAATCGGCGCGGTGCTGTTCGGCCCGGCCTTCCGCCTCGGCCAGCTGCGATTCCGCAGTCCGGCGAATCCGGGGAGCTGCCGTTTTCCGCGGCTTCGGCCGGCCGCTCGCTTTTCGGTTCCGCTCATGCGCGTCGGGTGTGGGGCTCAGTCGCGCGAATTCAAGGCGGAACCCAGCATGCGGGCGGCGATGTCGACCACCGGGATGACGCGTTCGTAGGCCATCCGGGTGGGGCCGATGACGCCGAGTACGCCGACCACGCGGTCGTCCTGCGTGTAGGGCGCGACGACCACGCTGCAGTCGTCGAGGATCCGGTAGCCCGATTCGTGCCCGATGAAGATCTGCACGCCGTCGGCGTGCAGGCTCTGGTCCAGCAGGTGGAGTATGTCGCGCTTTTCGGCGAACGCCTCGAACAGCCGCCGCAGCCGGTCGACATTGGACAGCTCCGCGAGCCCCATGAGGTTCGTCTCGCCGGCGACCACCATGTCGGCGTCGCGCTCGTCCGGCTGGTCCGCGAAGGCCCGCTGCGCGAGCGTGATCGCATCGACCATCATCCGGTTCATCTGCTCGCGGGTTTCCTGCAGCTGGTCCACCAGCCTCGCCCGCACGCCGGCCAGCTCCTGGCCGCCGAACAGCTCGTTCAGGTAGGCCGCGGCGCGGCGCAGTTCGTCGGGCGTGAAGTGCCGGTCGAGCTGCACGACGCGGTTCTGCACCTCGCGGCCGTTGACGACCAGGATGGTCAGCACGCGATTGCCCGAAAGCCCCACGAACTCGATCTGCGACAGCGACGCACTGGTCTCGCGCGGGACCGTCACGACGCCGGCGAGATGGGTGAGGCTCGAGACCGCCTGCGATGCCGCGGCGACCAGGGCCTTGGGGTCGCCGGTGCGCAGGTCGAGGTGGCGCTTCAGCTCGGCCAGCTCCGACTGGTCAGGCGGCTGGTAGCGCAGCAGCGCATCGACGAAATAGCGATAGCCCTTGTCGGTCGGCACGCGGCCCGCCGAGGTGTGCGGCGAGGCGACGAAGCCGTGCTCCTCGAGATCCGCCATCACGTTGCGGATGGTCGCCGCGGAAAGGCTGAGCCCGGACTCCCGGGTCAGGGTGCGCGAGCCGACGGGCTGACCGTCGCGGATGTAGCACTCCACCAGCGTGCGCAGCAACTGCTGGGCCCGGTCGTTCGGCTCGCCTTCGGCAACACGTGTCGTATCCGGCATAAGTCTCTGTTGCGAAAGGAAAATGAGAAAACCGCCCGCCGCGGGGATCAAACTAGCAATCGCGCTCGACGAGTGTCAACAAGGATTGTGGTCGGCCGCGGACCCGCGTGCTAAAAAGCGCGTCAAAGCCGAATGAACAACTCCTTCTCCCGTATTGCCCTGGTCGGCAAGGTCGAAGACGCCCGGGTCGCCGATTCGCTGGCCCTGCTCGCCACCCACCTGCGCGCGCGCGGCCTTGCGGTCTCGGTCGACCGCGCACGCCGTCATGGAGGGCCTGCCCCAGGGACTCGATGCGCCGGCCTGTGGGCGAGCTCGGGCGAGGACGCGACCTCATCGTCGCCATCGGCGGCGACGGGACGATGCTGTTCGCGGCGCAACTCGCGCTCGCGCGCGGCGTGCCGCTGCTCGGCGTCAACCGCGGTCGGCTCGGCTTCCTGACCGACGTGCTGCCCGACGAAATGATCGCCAGTGTCGACGCGCGTGCTCGAGGGCCGCTACGAGACCGACCGGCGCGAACTGCTGGCGGCGAACCTCACGCATGCGGACTGCGCCGCCCGTCGCCTACCGGGCGCTCAACGACGTCGTCGTGCAGCGCCAGGAGTCCGGGCGCATGGTCGAGCTCGAAGTCTGGATCGACGGCAGCTTCGTCAACACGCACGGCGGCGATGGCCTCGTGGTCGCGAGCTCGACGGGCTCGACCGCCTACGCACTGTCCTGCGGCGGGCCGATCATTCACCCGTCGCTCGGCGCCGTCGTGATCGCGCCCATCTCGCCGCACACGCTCTCGGACCGGCCGATCGTGGTGCAGCGCGCGAGCCGCATCGAGATCCGGCTGGTCGCTGCGCTCCGGCGCGCGCGCGCAGGTCACCTGCGACGGCGTACCGCTCGGCGACCTCGAGACCGACGTCGCGCCTCGCGATCGGTCCCGCCGCGGAGAGCATCACGCTGCTGCACCCGCAGGGCCACGACTACTTCCGCCTGCTGCGCTCCAAGCTGCACTGGGGCCGCAGCGGCCGCTCCGGCGGCGAGGAGTATTGAGCGTGCTCGCGCACCTGCAGATCCGCGACCTCGCCGTGATCGACGCCGCGGAGCTCGAACTCGCCGCGGGTCTCACCGCCCTGACCGGCGAAACGGGGGCCGGCAAGTCGATCGTCGTGGACGCGGTCATGCTCGCGCTCGGCGGGCGCGCGAGCGCCGAGGTCCTGCGTCACGGCGCCGAGCGCGCGGAAGTCACGGCCACGTTCGAGGTCGGCGCCGACCCGCCGTGCGCCGCTGGCTCGAGGAGCAGTCGATCGAGGCCGACGGCGGCGAGCTGGTGCTGCGCCGGGTCATCGGCCGCGACGGGCGCTCGCGCCAGTACGTGAACGGCCAGGCGCTGCCGGCGCAGAGCGTGCGCGCGCTCGGCGAGCTGCTGATCGACATCCACGGCCAGCAGGAATTCCAGTCGCTGGTCGCGCGCGACACGCAGCGCGAGATCGTCGACGACCACGGCGTCGCCGCGCGACTGACCGCGGGCGTCGCCGCAGCTCGCCGGCGAGTGGCGGGCATGCGAGCCGCGAGCGGACCCGGCTCGCGGGCCAGGCGCAGGACCGCAGCGCGACGCCTCGAGCTGCTGCGCTACCAGGTCGGCGAGCTCGAGGCACTCGGGCTCGGCACTGGCGAGGCCGAGGCACTCTTCGACGAGCGCAACCGGCTCGCCAACCGTGGCCGGCTGGCGGAAGCGGCGCAAGGCGCACTTGCGCTGCTCTACGAGGGCGACGGCGCGGACGCCCACTCCCTCGGCGCGCGCGCAGCGGGCCAGTTGCGCACCGCCGCGGGCCTCGACGGGCGGCTCGCGCCGGCACTGCGCCTCGCCGAGGAATCGCTGATCACGCTGCGCGAAGCCGGCAGCGGAGCTCGGCACCTACCTCGAAGGCCTCGACGCGGACCCGGCGCGGCAGGAACAGGTCGAGCGTCGCCTGGCGGCGATCGAGGACCTGGCGCGCAAGCATCGCGTCGAAGCAGGCGGCCTGCCAGCCAAGCTCGAGGAGCTACGCGGACAGCTCGCGGCGCTCGAGCAGTCGGAGTCCGCACTCGGCGGCCTGGACGCACGCCTCGCCGACCTGCGCAAGCGCTACGCCGCCGCTGCCGCCGAACTCTCGGAAGCGCGGCGCGCGGCGGCGCGCAAGCTCTCGGTGACGGTGACCGGGCTGATGCGCCAGCTCGGCATGCCGGGCGGACGCTTCGAGATCGCGGTCGAAACCGATTCCGGCGCGGAACCGCAGCCAGCGGGAGCGGATCGCATCGAGTTCCTCGTCAGCGCGAACCCGGGCGAGCCGCCGAAGCCCGTGGCCCGCGTGGCCTCCGGCGGCGAACTGTCGCGGATCAGCCTCGCGGTGCAGGTCGCCACCGCCAGCCGCCGGGCCCGCAACTGCCTCATCTTCGACGAGGTCGACGCCGGCATCGGCGGCGGCGTCGCCGAGATCGTCGGCAGGAAACTGCGCGAGCTCGGCGAACGCGGCCAGGTCCTGTGCGTCACCCATCTCGCGCAGGTCGCGAGCCAGGCGCACCACCAGCACCGGGTGGCGAAACTGACCGACGGGCGCACGAGCCGCACTGCGGTACGCCTGCTCGCCGCGGACGAGCGGGTCGAGGAACTCGCACGCATGCTGGGCGGCGTCGAAATCACGCGCAAGGCGCGCGAGCACGCGCGGGAAATGCTGAAGGCCGCGGGCGCCGGGGGTTAGGAATAGAGGGGACGCACCCCTTTAACGGTCAGTCTGTGCCAACGTCCAGGCATGTCGGCGTTAAAGGGGTGCGTCCCCTTTATTCCTAGCTCCGCTTGCGGCGGTGCGGGCAGTTCTCCCGCCGGCAGCGTCCGTAGAGGATCAGGTTGTGCTCTTCGATCGAGAATCCGAGGCGCGCCGCGACGTCGTTCTGGCGCCGCTCGATGCCGCAGTCCATGAACTCCTCGACCTGTCCGCAGTCCATGCAGATGATGTGGTCGTGGTGCGCGCCCTCGTTCAACTCGAAGACAGCCGTGCCGCCCTCGAAATGATGGCGCTTGACGAGCTGCGCCGCCTCGAACTGCGTGAGCACGCGATACACGGTCGCGAGGCCGATGTCCTCGCTCTGGTCAATCAGGGCGCGGTAGATGTCCTCGGCCGAGAGATGGCGACCGTAATTGCCGGCGAGGATCTCGAGGATCTTCACGCGCGGCAGCGTGACCTTGAGTCCCGCCTTGCGAAGGTCGCTAGTTTCCACCGGAGGCCCCCACCGCGCGCCGCGGCGATTCCGCTATGATGCGCGCCATTATCCTCCAGGATCCCCGCTGATGCGACCCGCACCGCGACTGGCCGCCATGGCCGCCCTCGCCGCCCTCGCCGCCGCGCTCGCGGTTTCAGGCTGCGTTTACCGGATGGACATCCAGCAGGGCAACCTGCTCGATGCCGAGCAGGTCGACCAGCTCGAAGTCGGCATGACGCGCAGCCAGGTGCGGTTCCTGCTCGGCACACCGATGGTGATCGACAGCTTCGACGCCAATCGCTGGGACTACGTTTACAGCCTGCGCCGCGGGCACTCGCGCAAGGTCACCAAGCATCACCTCGTCGTCTGGTTCGACGGCGACGCGGTCACGCGCATCGAGGAGCCGATCCCGTTGCCGCGGCCGGTGTCATCCGTCTCCGGCTGATCGCGCGCGCATCGAGCGGCCTTGCCGGGCCAGCCGCCGCCGGCGCTCCTTCGGGTCTTCCGGCAGCGGCCTGCAGCACCTCGACCCGTTCCCCTGCCGCGAGCACGCGGTCGAGGCTCACTTCGCGCCCGAAGATGCCGACACGGCAGGCCGCAGGATCGAGTCCGGGATGCAACGCGAAGATGCCGGAGCGCTCGATCGCCTCCGCGGCCGTGCAACCGGCCGGAACCTCGATCGCGACCACGGATTGCCGGCCGGCCTCGGCACAGGCGACTTCGACGCCGATGCGCTCAGCCGCCACCGAACACCTGCGTGCGCCCGTCGCGCGAATGCATCCACCAGGTGATTGCAGGCCGCTTCGAAAGCGGGTCCGAGCGCGATCGCGCCGACCAGGCCATGAGTCGCAAAGGCGACGTGGAGGTCGGCCCGGGTTCCAGCGCTGCGGATTGGCGTGAATTCCCAGCGCCCCTCGAGGTGGTCGAAGGGTCCGTCCACGAGGCTCATCGTCAGCGACCGGCCGGGATCCAGGCGATTGCGTGTCGTGAAGCTGGCGCGCGCCAGCCCGCTCGACGAGCCCGAGCGTCACGGTCACCTCTTCGACATCCTGCGCAAGAATTCGCGCCGACGTGCACCAGGGCAGGAATTCCGGGTACCGCTCGACGTCCGCGACGAGGCCGTAGACCTGCGCCGGCGCATAGGGAAGGAGCGCGCTGCGCCGCACGTCACGCATGGTTCGGCCGCCTCACGCGCCGATTCTCACAGGCCCCCGCACCGTGGACAACCGCCGCATGCCGCTAGAATGCGGCATGGCAGACAAGGACGACCAACCCGGGCGCATCGCCGTCAACCGGCGCGCCCGGCACGATTACTTCATCGAAGAGCGGTTCGAAGCCGGCGTCGTCCTGCATGGCTGGGAGGTGAAAGCCCTGCGCGCAGGGCGGCTGCAGCTGACGGAGGCGTACGTGCTGCTCCGGGCTGACGAGGCCTGGCTGTTCGGCGCCCACGTCTCCCCGCTGCCGACCGCCTCGACGCACGTGCAGCCGGACCCGACACGCAGCCGCAAGCTGCTGCTGCACCGCCGGCAGATCGATTCCCTGGTCGGCGCGGTGGAACGCAAGGGCCGGACCATCGTGCCGCTCGCGATGTACTGGAAGGACGGACGCGCCAAGCTCGAGATCGGCCTTGCGAAGGGCAAGAAAGAGCACGACAAGCGTGCCGACACGCGCGAGCGCGACTGGGAGCGCGAAAAGGCGCGCGTCATGAAGGGACGCCGCTGAGGACCCGATCTGGTAGAATGAGCTGCGTCTTCTGGGGGCGATCGGCTTCGACGTGGGCTGCGAAACTCCAGGGGCGTGCCGAGGTGCAGGCTACCTCGTTAATCCGCTTGCAAACTATAGTTGCCAACGACGACAACTACGCTCTGGCGGCTTAATCCCGCCTAACCCCCGACTGGCATGTGCCTGTGCATCCAGACCCGGGGGACGCGCTCACAGGATCGCGGAACCGGTGTGCTCCGGGCTGGAACCGCTAAAACGCTCCGAAGCTGGCTTCGTGTTTTCCCCGCCAACCGGGTAGCACGGGGCGAGATCAATAGGTTGGACACGCACGTAGAACCTGTAGCGTAGGGCTTGCGGACGCGGGTTCGATTCCCGCCGCCTCCACCAATGCAGGGGTCCCGGCAGATCGGCCGGGACCTCTACAGCCCAGGCAAGATCGGCCGTGCGGATGCTACGGAAGCGCCGCCATGACTCGCCGAAGTCGCTGCCCGACTTCAGCGGCGAGTGCCGTCACTTCAGGTCGGTTTGCGAAGCCGAGCACCGAACTGGGATCCATGAATTCCACGTACACCTTGCCCGCCTCGTCCTGCCGCACGACGACATTACCGTCTCGCCGAAACCGTGGCTTGCGTCCATGTCGAACCTCCGCAAGCACCGGCCGCATCATCAAATTCTCGAAAGCCACCTTCAAGGCGGCGGCCCGAACGCCGTCACGACGGGAGTCGTTGCCGGGTAATTGAGACATCGCTAATGTAGGTCGGTATTCGTTCCTGTCAGGCAGCTCCTGAACCATGGCTGCTATGGGTCCGTACTGCCGTGGCCAGGAGACGGGTCGATGACACTGCTCCAGTTACTCCTCGGCGCGATCGCCGGCAGCGTGGTCGGCTTCACGCTGGGCCTTGTCGGGGGCGGCGGCTCGATTCTTGCGGTGCCGCTGATGGTCTACGTCGTCGGCGTGCACGACCCGCACGTGGCGATCGGGACAAGCGCACTGGCCGTCGCCGCGAATGCATTGATCGGCCTCACCAGTCACGCCCGCGAGCGCAACGTGAAATGGCGATGCGCGGCGACCTTCGCGGCTGCCGGCGTGGTGGGTGCCTGGTTCGGCGCGATGCCTGGCAAGGCGATGGACGGCCAGAAACTGCTCGCGCTGTTCTCGCTGCTGATGCTGTTCGTCGCCGTCTTGATGTTTCGCTCGCGGGGGCGCGAGGGTGATCCTGCCGTGGTTCTGAATCGCGGGAACGCCCCGAAGCTGCTGGCCGCGGGCGCGGCAACCGGACTGCTTTCGGGCTTCTTCGGCATCGGCGGTGGTTTCCTCGTCGTGCCGGGTCTGATTGCCTCGACAGGCATGCCGATCCTGTTCGCAGTCGGCTCATCCCTCGTCGCAGTCACCGCATTTGGTCTCACAACCGCGCTCAGCTATGCGACCTCCGGTCTGATTGACTGGCCATTGGCTGCCACCTTCATCGCCGGTGGCGCCGTCGGCAGCCTGCTCGGCACGTGGATGGCCAGGCGCCTCGCTGATCGCAAGGGTGCACTCAACCTCGTGCTCGCATGCCTGATCGTCGTGGTCGCGCTCTACATGCTCTATCGCGTCACTGCCGAGCTCAGCTGACTTCTGAGCCCAGGCAGGCCTGCCTGCATCGCCACGGACCGGCCGGATGTGGCGGCGGCGCCGCGCAGCAGGTCAAATGTGTCCACGTCGTGGCTGCCGACCCTGCAGCAGTCACGATCCTTGCGGGTGTACGGGGTCGCGGCCGTGAAACAGCGTGGTCGCGGCGCCGGCCGCCAACCCGGCAACCGTCGCAATCAGCCACTCGTCGCCGCGCAATGGCTGGAGATTCACCAGCGCGCCGATTTCCGTCACCGCAAGCACCAGCGCAGCGGAGCTGAGCGTCGCGATCGCGGCGATCCATGCGGCCGATGTGCGAAAGCGACTCAGACCCAGCGTCGTCGCGGCGCTGGCAACGATCAGGATCAGCATCACCATCGCCCTCGCGTGCTCCACATTGCGATCGGACCCCAGGCTGTAGGCGTATCCGGCGCCGACCAGAAGTGTCAGCAGCCCTCCGCATATGGCGATGACGATCCACTCGCGTGTGCTGAAGAACCGGGGCCGGGCGTTTCGTCGGACCCGGCGCAGGTGACGCTCGGCCGGTTGCTGCTGGAAGACGAGAATTGCGGTGGGGTGGATGATGAGTTCCAGCCAGACGATGTGGATCGGCAGGTAGAGCAGTGGAAAGCCGGCAAGGGGCACCAACGCGGCCGAAAGTACCAGCGGCAAGTGAATGATCAGCAGGTAGGCAAAGCTCAGCTGGAGGCTGGCGAGCAGCTGGCGGCCTTCGGCGATAGCGCCGACGATCGTCCGGAGATTGTCGTCCAGCAAGACGATCGACGCGATCTCCCTCGCCGAGCGCGTCCCGCGCTCACCCATCGCAATTCCGATGTCGGCGCCCTGGAGGGCCGGCACGTCATTGACTCCGTCACCCGTGACCGCGACGACTTCGCCGCTGCGCTGCAACGATCGGACGATGTCGAGCTTCTGGCTCGGCAGGCAGCGCGCGATAACGTCGATGTCGTGCAGGTCGTCCGTGCCGTTTCGCATGAGACGCTCGGCAAGCATGCTCCCGTCGATGACTCGCGGCTTTCCCGCGCGCAGGCCGACCTCGCGCGCAATCGCACCGGCCGTCAGCGGATGATCGCCGGTAACCATCAGCAGCCGGATTCCCGCGGCCTGCAACTCTGTCACCGCCTCGACGGCGCCCGGACGTACTGGATCCTCGAACGCAAGCAGCCCGGCGAAATCGAATTCACGGTCCGGCTCGCCGCCAGGCCACTCCGGAAGCGCGCGCTGGGCGCACGCGATGACTTTGTGCCCGCTCGCGGCCAACTCTCCCGCTTGCCGAAGGTACTCGGCGCGTCGCACATCCGGCTCGCGTGACATCGCCAGGATCGTTTCCGGCGCGCCTTTGGCGACGGCGACTCTGCCGCTGGCCCCGGCCTCGAACACCGCCACTTCCCGGCGGGACTGTTCATTGAATGGAAAGGTAGCCAGCCGCGTCCCGGTGGCGCTTCCCGACCGGTGAAGGATGCACAGGTCCATGGGATCGTTGCTTTCGAGCCTCGACGCTCGCGCGGCGATTTCCAGCAGCGATCGCTCCATGGTGCCGGTCGCCGGCAGCAGGTGCTCCAGACGCAACTGGCCTTCGGTGAGCGTACCGGTCTTGTCGGAGCAGATCGCGGTCACGCGCCCGATGTTTTCGACGACCACCGCACGGCGGACGAGCGCCTTGCGTTGCGCAAGCCGGAATACGCCGACGCCGAGAAAGACGGCGAAAACCACCGGAAACTCCTCGGGGAGCGCTGCGATCGCCAGCGTCACCGCGCTCAACAGGGCATCCACAATGCCGTGGCCCTGCGCATAACGGGTGAGCGCGAGACCCAGGCACAGGATGCCGGCGGCGAACACGAGCACGGTCACCATCGAGCCGATCGCACGCTGCAGAGGCGTGCGATCGGTCGGCCCTGCCTGCGCCAGTCGGGAGATCTCGCCGTAGAGAGTGCTGGCTCCGGTGTTGACGATCCGCAGGCGCAATTCACCCGTCAACAGGCGCGTTCCCGCCGCCCCCCAGCACGCGTCGTCGACGCCGGATGCCAGTGCGCCTCGATCCTGCGGGCCAAGCGGGCGCTTGCGCAGTGGCATCGACTCGCCCGTCAGCGCGGATTCGTCGACTTGCAGCGCCGCGCCGTCGACGATCACCCCGTCAGCCGGCAAGTACTCGGAGGCCGACACGATCGCCAGATCGCCCGGGACGAGCTCGGTTGTCGCCAGTTCGGTTTGCGCCCCATCGCGAACGACGCGACTTTGCACCGCCATGCGACTGGCCAGCCCCGCGGTGCTCGCTCGCGTGCGACGGTGCAGCCAGGCGTCCATGCCCAGAATCGGCAGCAGTGCGAACGCCAGTACTGCCGATTCCGTGTAGTCCCCCAACGCAGCGAACAGGATCGCCGTACCGACCAGAAACCAGATCATCGGATCCCGGATCGTGTCGCGCAGCACGTCGCGCCATCCGTTCAGCGAAGGGGCGACGATGTCGTTGGGTCCGAATGAAGCGCGCCGGGCCATCGCTTCGGCAGTGCTCAGTCCGCGAGTGGAATCGTCCAGGTAGGCGACACGGTCGGTCGGCAATTCGTGCCGCATCGTCATACTCTCCGCGCCGACTAAGGATCGAGAGGCTTGTCTCTCAAGGATCTTGCGGCCCGTGAACATTGCGGAAACCAGGCTGCCACCTTCGCGGAACTCGGTCACGATCACGGCGGCGATATGCAGCACGGTCGTGGCGACCAAAGCATAGAACGCGTACACGTGGACCGCTGCAAATGGTTTACGCAGCGCACGCATGTCGTCGTAGGCGACCTTGTCGTACATCTCCGGAGCGTAGGGAACCAGCGTCGACGGATCCGTGCCTGGAGCGGCGACCGACTGGGCAAACCAATGCCCGAGCGGCGGATAGAAAAGGTCGGTGCCGGCCAGCAATAGACCGGTCAGCGCCTGCACGGAGATCAGGATGAAAAGCAACGCAATGCCGATCCGGCCAAGCGGGTTGTGGCCCAGGTAGGGCTCGGGAGTGCCGGCGATGAACGACGCGACATAGCTGCGCAGGCTGCGCAGGTATCCCGGCCCGCCCGGCAGCATCCGGCGCCAGCGGGCATGGCGGTTTCCGATGAACGCCCAGACGACCCGCCAGCACAGGTTGAACACGAACACGTAGCCGATCCAGACGTGCAGTGTCTTCAAGGCGACCTTGCCGGAGTTGGTAAGACCCAGCGCACTGCCATTGAGAATCACCAGCCCCGCGGCGACCAGTCCCAGGACGCAGAGCGCGTTGATCCAGTGGAACCACCGCGTCGGTGCATCCCAAACGGGGTAAGACTTGAGTTCGTTCATCAGGCGGCTCCATCAAGGCAGCCAGGAACACCTGCGCTCATGCAAGTGGCCCCGAATCCTGCACGGTTCCGAGCGGCGGTGCCCCGCGTCCGCTGGAGAGCATCGCAGAGACTGCCGCTTGTCAGCTTGACGCAGGTCAACAGCGGTTGTCGCTACGCCTCGATCGAGTGTCGCACCGGGGTTGCTTTCACAGGCAAACCCAACCTTGACGGCCTGTCACGCGACGACTGTAGAATCAGCAACTGCAGGAGACAAACTTGCGCCGCAGCCCGGCCTGCCGCACTTCACCCGGGGATGACGATGTCAATCAATCGCTCGACGTTGAACTTTGCCGCCTTGCTGCTCGCCGTGGTGGCCGCTGGATGCACCACCACGCAGCGTGGTGCGACGGAATGGGACGGCCTGGTGCGGCAGCCGGGCACCCGCCTCGATGCCGTGTTCGTCAGGCCCGATGCAGAGATCCCGGCCTATCGGAACATCCTGCTGAAGCCGGCCGAAGTGCGATTCGCGCGCAACTGGGACCCGAATCGCGGCGGCCGCAGCGCGGTCGGCCGCCTCAATGCGGCCGACATGGCCTCCATCCAGGCCGACCTGGCGACGATGTTCCACGACATCTTCCGGGAAGAGCTGACGGCCGGTGGCTACCAGCTCGTCACCGAGACCGGGCCGGACACGCTCGTCGTCATCCCGGCGATCGTTGACCTGTACATCACCGCCCCCGACACGATGACCGCCGGTCGAAGCCGCACCTACACGGCCAATTCGGGCCGCATGACCCTGGTGCTCGAACTGCGCGACTCGGTGACGGGCGAGGCGCTGGCGCGGGTCGTCGACACGCGTTCAGGACGCAGCTTCGGGACGATGCAGATCACCAACCGGGTCACGAACAACGCGGATGCGCGCCGTGGAATCCGCATCTGGGCGCAGGCGCTGCGCACCGGTCTCGACAGTCTCTACAAGCCCGCGAGCTGAGAAAGCGACCGGGCGCTCAAGTTGCCTTGAGATGCGGCAACAGGCGGTCAAATTCCTTCTTGACCACCGCGTAGCACTCGCAGGCATGCGCTTCCAGCGCCGGCCGGTCGACGACGGTGATGTGACCGCGGTTGTACTGGATCAGCCCCAGTTTCTGCAGCCTGCCGGCAGACTCGGTGACGCCTTCGCGCCGGACGCCCAGCATGTTCGCGATCAATTCCTGGGTCATCTGCAGTTCATTGGAAGGCAGGCGGTCCAGGCTCATCAGCAACCATCGGCAGAGTTGCTGTTCCACGGAGTGGTGCCGATTGCACACCGCCGTCTGCCCCATCTGCGTGATCAGGGCCTGCGTGTACCGCAGTAGCAGCCGCTGAAACGGACCGGCGCGGAAAAACTCTTCCTTCAGATACTGCCCCGGGACCCGGTATGCATGGCCGGCGCTTTGCACGACGGCGCGGCTCGAGGTGGACTCGCCACCCATGAACAGCGAAATACCGACGATCCCTTCGTAACCGACGATGGCAATCTCCGCGGACGAGCCGTCTTCCATCACGTAAAGCATGGAAACGATCGAGGTCGTGGGAAAGTAAACGTGCCGCATCGTGCTGCCGGGTTCGTACAGCACGTGGCCGAGCGGCATCGGCCGCAATTCCATTCTCGGCCGCAGCCGGTCCCATTCCGCCTCCGGCAATGCGGCGAGCAGCTGGTTCTGCCTCGGCGTCTCAACACCCGGTTTCACCGAACGCTCGAACTCGCCGGCCTGGGAAATCGGGTGACTGTCGCTCGAATTCGGTTCAGAGCCACTCATTGCGGGCCCACCGCTGAGAACGGGACCATACGCTGCGCGACTGCATCCCAGAGCCGCAGACGCGCGGTTCGCAGGCTGGTCCAGAGCGTCAAGCGTGGAACCTGCTGCAGGCGCGGGTGCGAGTCGTAGCACTCGCGCAGGCGGTAGTTGGGAACGCGTGTCGCCATGTGGTGCAGGTGGTGGTAGCCGATGTTGCCGCTGAACCAGCGCAGGATCGTCGGCAAGTCGTAGTAGGAACTGCCCGCGACCGCCGAGCGCTCGACACGTCCAGGCTTCGCTTCGCGCCCAGTAGGCAGTTTCGAACTGGTGCTGAACGTAGAACAGCCATACGCCGGCCGCTCCCGACAGCAGCAGTACCGGGACGTGCACCAGCAGCAGCGTCTTCCAGCCGAGCGCCAGCGAGAGCGCGGCGATGGCCGCCGCCAGCACGGCATTGTTGACCCAGATGCTGGCCCATTCCTTGCGTCGGGAACGAGGCAGGTCCAGTGGCAGGCGATGCTTGAGCACGAACTGGTACAGCGGGCCGAGCCCGAGCAGCACCGGCATGCTGCGGTAGAAGCGATAACCCAGCCGTTTCCACCAGCCCGACTCCAGGTACTCGCTCACGGTCCGCGTGGCGATGTCGCCGATCCCGCGGCGATCCAGGTTGCCCGAGGTCGAATGGTGGATGGCGTGCGTGTAGCGCCAGTAAGCATACGGCATGAATGTCACGACGCCGATTGCGCGCCCGGCTGCGTCGTTCAGGCGCGGACTGCTGAAGAACGAGCCATGGCCGCAATCGTGCTGAAGGATGAAGAGCCTGACGCTGAGGCCCGCGACCGGCAGCGCGAGCAGCAGGACCAGACCGTAATTCCAGTCGAGCCGCACGCCGACGGCCATGGCGCCCCACCCGGCTATGAAGAGCAGGCTTGTCGTCAGCAGCTGGAACCAGGCCCGACGATCGTCGGCGCCGATGAAAGGCGTGACCAGGTGGCGCAACCCGGGTTCGGCAATTGCTTGCTGGGAATCGGTCAACAGGTTGCGATCAGGGACACCCACTGGAAATTCGCGAACCATCAAATGGCGCTGAATGCACAGCGTGATCCTGCGCTTCTCGCCGCGCAGCGGTCTGTACGGTAGCACACATATGCGGGGATCATGCGCTTGCGCACACTCGGTGCGGCAGCGCACCGACGGCGCTGCAGGCTGCCCCTACCCTAGCGCCAGTCAAACGACGCCAGGAGCGCAGCAATTGAATGTAGTCATCTGGATCCTCGCGGGCGCAATGCTCGGAAGCGCGGCCAATCTCGTCCTTGGAACCCGCAATCGGGCCGGAATCGCCCTGGATGTCTTCATCGGAATCGCCGGAGTCCTGTCTGGCGGGTGGCTGCTCGGCGTTCTCACCAGGTCTTCGGCGTTCGCTGCGGGCGAATTCAGCACCGCCAGTCTCCTCATCTCGCTGATGGGGGCAACTGTCCTGCTGGCTGCACTGCAGGTGCTGCGCGGCCGCGGCCCGCGAAAAACTGCAACTCGTGCGGGCGATGCAGCGGCAGCACTTGAGATCGCGGTGCGCGCAACCACAAGCAAAGTGAGAGAACTGACATGAACAATCGATCTGTATCCGCGCGCACGTTGCGCCCACTGATCGCGGCCGGCCTGGCGGGCATTCTGATGCTCACCGGCGCATGCGCATCCGCGCCCCTGACGCCGGACTCCGCACTGGATGCCGCCAAGGTCGCGATCTCCAATGCGGACAAGGCGGGAGCCGGCGAGCACGCCAACGCCGAGCTTGCCGAGGCGCGCGCAAGACTCACGCTCGCAGACAACGCCGTGAAGGAAGAAGACATGGTCGTGGCGGAACGATTTGCACGCGAGTCCCAGGTCCAGGCGGAACTCGCCTCCGCGCGTACGGAAGCGGCGAAAGCCGCGGCCGTCAACCGGGAGATGGAGCGCGGGACGGAAGCCATGACCGAAGAAATGCAACGCGCAGGAGAACCCCGATGAACAATCTGTTTCGCAACCATGCAGGCTACGCGACCGCCCTGACCGTCGCGGCTGGCGTCGCCCTCACGCTCGCCGGATGCGCGACCGCGCCGGTCAGCCCTGAAGGCTCCGCGGAGGTCCGCGCCAAGCTGACCCAGCTGCAGGGGGATCCGGAACTGGCGACCCGCGCACCGGCCGCGATCCGGGAAGCCGAAGTCGCGGTTCGAGCCGCAGAAGAGCCCCTTGCCGAAGCCGATGCGCCCCTGGGCACCCATCGTGTCTATATCGCCGATCGCAAGGTGGAGATCGCGATGGCGCAGGCCGCGACCAAGCAGGCTGAGCTGGAGCGCGTGAAGCTCGGCGAGGAGCGCGAACGCTCGCGGCTCGACGCGCGCACGCGCGAGGCTGACGCGGCGAACGCCGAGGCCGATGCAACTCGCGTTGCCGCGGCCGGTGCTGCGACGCAGGCAGCCCTGCAGGCCGAGGAAATGCAGCGACAGATCGACGCACTGCAGGCCAGGGAAACCGAGCGCGGCATCGTCCTGACGCTCGGCGACGTGCTGTTCACCAGCGGCAGGGCCGACCTGAAAGTCGGCAGCCGAAGGGAATCTCGACCGCCTCGTCGCGTTTCTCGACCAGAACGCGGATCGGCGCGTCGTGATCGAGGGCCACACCGACAATGTCGGCAGCGACGATTCCAACCTGGGACTTTCGCAACGTCGTGCGGATTCGGTGCAGTCCTTCCTGGTGCAGGCGCGGTATCGCTCCCGGACGGATCGTTGCATCCGGGAAAGGCGAGCACCAGCCGGTTGCGGACAACCAGTCCGAAGGCGGACGACAGCAGAACCGGCGCGTCGAAGTGATCATCGAGAACCCGACGCCGGTCGCCAAGACGACGTCGTAAAGGCGCCGGCCCCGGGCCGGCTGGTACGCCAGTGCCGATCGTCAACCGCCTGCTCGAGGTCCTGCCGCGGCATGCGCGCGACCGGCTCCTCGCGGAATGCGAACCGGTCTCGCTGGTCCTCGATACCGTGCTCTGCGAGCGCGACAGGTCGTATCGCCACGTCTACTTCCCGCTGGGCGGGTCCATTTCACTCGTGGCGACGGTCGGCGCTCATCCACCACTCGAGATAGCGCTGATCGGCAATGAAGGAATGCTCGGGGCGACGCTCGTGCTGGGAGTCGACAGGGCGAGACTGCGGGGCATCGTCCAGGGTGCGGGAACGGCCTGGCGGATACCAGCCTCGCGGTTCCGGCGCGCCATGCGCGAAAGCCCCGCACTGCGAACGTCGTCAATCGATACCTGTTCGTCGTCATCACGCAGCTCTCGCAGTCGACCGCATGCACGCGGTTCCACGAGGTCGAAGCCCGGCTGGCACGCTGGCTGCTGATGACCCATGACCGCGCGCACGCGGATCGCTTTCATCTCACCCACCTGTTCCTCGCCGACATGCTCGGCGTGCGCGGAGTGCCGTCACGATCGCGGCGGGCGCGCTGCAGAGACGGAACCTGATCCGGTACGCCCGCGGCGAGATCGACGTCGTCGACCGCAAGGGACTCGAGGCGGCATCCTGCGAGTGCTACCAGAACGTAATCGGGGACTACCAGCGCATGTTCGACTAGTATGCGCACTGAGTGACTGATCCGCTGCGCACCGGGAACCTGAACGACACAGAGCCGGCTCGATTCATCCCGATGAGCCGCGGGTTCCTGACGAGCGCCTTCCATCGCGCCTCTGCCGCATTGCGCGACGGCATGCGCAACACGAGCCCCGGTTCCGGCGGCGCCGATGACCAGACTCCGCTGCGTGCGGAGCTGTTCAGCGTTGACCAGATGGAGCAGCACGGCAAGGCGCTGGGCAGCGCCCACGTCCTGAGCACGACGCGCCCGCCGATGCGGCTGCTCGAGCGGCTCGACGATAACGAGCGGGTCCTGATCGACACGTTCGACATGCTGACGGCGGCCGTGAGATCACGGCTGCGCATCGCTCCTGCCGGCGACTGGCTGCTCGACAACTTCTACCTGATCGAAGAGCAGATCCGCACCGCCCGGCAGCACCTACCCAAGGAGTACAGCCGGGGCCTGCCGCACCTGGCGCAGGGGCCTTCCCGCGGCCTGCCGCGCGTGTACGACATCGCGCTCGAGGCGATATCCCACGGTGACGGCCGCGTCGACCCGCGCACGCTCGCGCGCTTCGTCACGGCCTACCAGTCCGTCTCGCAACTCTCGCTGGGCGAGCTCTGGGCGATTCCGATCATGTTGCGGCTGGCGCTGATCGAGAACCTGCGCCGTGTCAGCGCCCGGATCGCGGCCGCCCGCCTGCACGCGATCCAGGCGCAGCGCTGGGCGGACCAGATGACGGCCATCGCGGAAAGCGATCCCAAGAGCCTGATACTCGTGATCGCCGACATGGCGCGCTCGAATCCGCCGATGGTGAGCCCGTTCGTCGCCGAGCTCGTGCGCCGCCTCCAGGATCACGGTCTCGCCCTGGCGCTGCCGCTGACCTGGGTCGAGCAGCGACTCGCCGAATCGAGCCTGACGATCGAACAGCTGGTGCAGTCGGAAACCCAGCAGCAGGCGGCAGACCAGGTTTCGGTCAGCAACACGATCGGGAGCCTGCGCTCGCTGGGCGCGATGGACTGGCGCGTATTCGTCGAGACCATGAGCCGCGTCGAGCAGGCGCTGCGCGAGGACCCGCCAGACGCGTATCGCCGTATGGACTTCGCGACCCGTGACCGCTACCGGCACGTCGTCGCCCGCCTGGCGAAGCACAGCCCGCTGCCGGAGTCCCTGGTCGCCCAGGCAGCGATCAGTCTCGCGCAGTCAGGGCGCCGCCGGTGCCGACCCGCGAGACCATACCGCTCACGTCGGCTACTACCTGATCGATCGCGGACTGCCGCAACTGGAACTCGCGGTGGAGTATCGCCGCCCGTTCGTGTTGCGCTTGCGCCGCTGGATCGGGCGGTTTCCGCTGTTCCAGTACCTCGCTGCCCTCCTCGCCATGACGCTCGTGTTCGGCGCGAGCCTGGTCGCCTTGATGGATGGGGCGGCCTCGTCGGGCTGGCGGTTCGGGCTGCTGGCGGTACTCGCGCTGCTTGCCGGAAGCGAGCTTGCCTCGGCACTGGCCAACTGGTTGTCGACCTTGCTGATGACGCCGCAACTCCTGCCGCGCATGGATTACTCGCAGGGACTGCCGCCCGAAGACCTCACGCTCGTCGTGGTGCCATCGCTGCTCGTCAGCGAACGGAACGTCGAAGAGCTGCTGGACGCGCTCGAAGTCCGGTTTCTCGGCAACCGGGATCCGCATCTCCTGTTCGCGCTGTTGACCGATTTCAGCGACGCCGCCGCAGGCGAACTCCCGGGAGACGGAGCCCTGCTCGCGAGTGGCACGAAACGGAATCGAGAGACTCAACGACAAGTACCGGGACGGCGGGACGTCCGCCGTTCTTCCTGTTTCACCGGCCGCGAACCTGGAATCCGCGCGAGCGCGTCTGGATGGGTCACGAGCGCAAGCGCGGCAAGCTGGCGGACCTGAACCTGCTGCTGCGCGGCGCCGGGCACGATCGCTTTTCGCTCCTGCGTCGGTGACGTGTCGAGGCTGCCCGGACGTCAGGTACGTCATCACGCTGGATACCGACACCGAGCTGCCGCGGGACGCGGCCCGGCAGCTGGTCGGCGTCATGGCGCACCCGCTCAACAGGCCCAGGTTCGACGAGCGCAAGCGGCGGGTGACCGGCGGTTACGGAATCCTGCAGCCGCGCATGGCGGCGACGCTGCCCGGAGCCAACCGCTCGAGGTACGCCCAGCTCTACGGCAGCGAACCGGGCATCGATCCCTACACGCGCTCCGTCTCCGACGTCTACCAGGACCTGTTCGGGGAAGGGTCGTTCATCGGCAAGGGCATCTACGACGTGGACGCCTTCGAGCGCGCGTGCAAGGGGCGCTTTCCGGACAACTGCATCCTCAGCCACGACCTGCTCGAGGGCTGTTACGCGCGCTCCGGACTGCTGAGCGACGTCTGCTGTACGAGGACTACCCCGCAAGTTACGCGAGCGATGTCACGCCGGCATGAGCGCTGGATCCGCGGCGACTGGCAGATCGCCAGCTGGCTGTTGCCGCGCGTTCCCGCAGCCGACGGCGGCAGCGAGCCGAATCCGCTGTCCGGCCTGTCGCGCTGGAAGATCTTCGACAACCTGCGTCGCAGCCTGGTGCCGGCGGCGCTCGTCCTGCCTGACGCTGGTCGGCTGGTTCGTCGCGCCCGAGCGCCTGGGCCTGGACACTCGCCCTCGTCGGCCTGGTCGCCATCCCGACGTTGCTGAATGGCCTCGTGGCCCTGTTCGCGCAAGCCGCGCGAACTGCGCCTGCCGCGGCATGCTGTCCGCGGTGTTCCGCGCGACCGGTCGCGGACTGGCGCAGTCTGCAATCAGGATCGCCTGCCTCCCGCACGAGGCGGTCGTCACGCTCGGCGCGGTACTGCGCACGCTGTGGCGCATGCTCATCACGCGCCGCGGGCTTCTCGAGTGGAGCCCGCACGAGGAACGCAAGCGCCGCGACCGGCACGTCTCGGCGCCAGCTTCCGCACGATGTGGGTCGCCCCGTCCCTCGGCCGTCGCGACGCTTGCCGCGTCTTGCGGCCGTCCGCCCGGCCGCCTTCGCCGCCGCGCTGCCGATTCTTGCGCTCTGGTTCGCGGCACCCGTCGATCGCCTGGTGGCTGAGTCGCCCCCTGCGGCGCCGCGAGGCCGGCTGTCGGCGGCGCAGGCGCGCTTCCTGCGCAGGATCGCGCGCAAGACCTGGTGCATTCTTCGAGACCTTCGTCGGCGAGGAAGACAACTGGCTCCCGCCCGACAATTTCCAGGAAGACCCGGGCCCCAAGATCGCGCATCGCACTTCGCCGACCAACATCGGCCTGCTGCTGCTCGCGAACCTGACCGCCCATGACTTCGGCTACATCAGCGCCGGCATCGCTGGTCGAGCGGACGACCGGCGACGTTTCGCACCATGGCCCGGTTGCCCCGGTACCGCGGACATTTCTACAACTGGTACGACACGCGGACCCTGCAGCCGCTTCCTCCGCGCTACGTGTCGTCGGTCGACAGCGGCAATCTCGCCGGCTACCTGCTGACCCTGCGCTCAGGGCTCGTCGCGCTGCCCGACCTGCCGATCCTGGATCGGCGCGTATTCGACGGCCTTGCGGACACGCTCGCGGTACTTGCGGACACGGCGCCCGAACTCGATCCGAGCAGAGACCGGCGGTTCCAGGCCTTGCTGGACTCCGCGCGCGCACAGCCGGCCCGAGACGCTGGCTGCGATGCACGAGTGCCTTGGCGGCGATCGCGGACTCTGCCGATGCGCTGGCCGCCGCCGTTCAGTCGACGCCTGAAGATGCGGCCGCAGGCACTGGGCCACCGCCCTGGTCCGGCAGTGCCACGCGCGCGCGCGACGAACTGTTGTTCTTCGCACCCTGGGCTGGAATTGCCGGCGGGCGCCGACGATCCAGGGCACGCCGCGGGCGCCATCGGGAATCCCCACGCTGCGCGAGCTGGCCGCGGCGAGGCAATGCCCGCGCTGCCGAGCGGATTGCGGCCTGCGAGGCCCTCGCGCGCGAGGCGACGGGATTCGCGGACATGGAGTTCGAGTTCCTCTACGACCGCACGCGCCACCTGCTGGCGATCGGCTACAACGCCGACGACTTGCGGCGGGACACGAGCTACTACGACCTGCTCGCATCCGAAGCCCGCTTCGCCAGCTTCGTCGCCATCGCGCAGGGACAACTGCCGCAGGAATGCTGGTTCGCGCTCGGTCGCCTGCTGACGACTGCCGATGGGGAGCCGGTGCTGGTGTCGTGGAGCGGCTCGATGTTCGAGTACCTGATGCCGCAGCTCGTGATGCCGAGCTACGACGGGACCTTGCTGGACCAGACCTGCAGGGCGGCCGTCGCGCGCCAGATCGCCTACGGCCGGCAGCGCTCGGTGCCCTGGGGCGTTTCGGAATCCGGGTACAACACGGTCGATGCGAGCCTGAACTACCAGTACCACGCGTTCGGCGTGCCGGGTCTCGGGCTGACCCGGGGCCTGGCCGAGGACCTGGTCATCGCGCCGTATGCATCGGCGCTGGCCCTGCTGGTCGCCCCCGAGGAAGCGTGCGCGAACCTGCAGAAACTGTCGACGCTCGGCATGGAGGGCCCGTTCGGGTTCTACGAGGCCGTCGATTACACGCCTGCGCGGCTTCCGCGCGGGCAGTCCAGCGCGATCGTGCGCTCGTACATGGCGCACCACCAGGGCATGAACCTGGTCGCGCTGTCGCATGCGCTGCTCGACCGGCCGATGCAGAAGCGCTTCGAAGCTGATCCCGCGTTCCAGGCCACGCTCCTGCTGCTGCAGGAGCGGATCCCGAAGACCTCGGCATTCCACACGCACGTGGCCCAGCACGCCGAAGGCGGCGCTTTCTCCAATCCACCGGAAATGTCGACCCAGGCCCCGATCGGCGCCAATACGCCGACGCCCGAAGTGCAACTGCTGTCGAACGGCAGGCTGCACGTGATGGTGACCAATGCCGGCGGCGGGTACAGCCGCTGGAAAGACCTCGCGATGACGCGCTGGCGCGAGGACACCACGTGCGACAACTGGGGTTCATTCATCTACCTGCGTGACGTGGCCAGCGGCGAGTTCTGGTCCGCGACGCACCAGCCGACGCTCCGGCGAGCGGACAGCTACGAGGCCCTGTTCACGGAAGGGCGCGCGGAATACCGGCGACGCGACCTCGATTACGAGGCGTACACGGAGATCGTCGTATCCCCGGAGGACGACATCGAACTGCGCAGGCTGCGCATCACCAACCACTCGGAAGTGCGGCGCACGATCGAGATCACGAGTTACGCCGAGGTCGTGCTGGCGCCGCAGGCTGCCGACGCGCTGCAACCGTCGTTCGGCAACCTGTTCGTGCAGACGGAGGTCGTCCGGGACCGACGGACGATACTGTGCACGCGACGGCCGCGATCGGCCGCCGAGCCGACGCCCTGGATGTTTCACCTGATCGCGCCCAGCGGCACCGCCGTCGGCGCGACTTCCTACGAGACGGACCGGGTGCGCTTCCTCGGGCGAGGCCGCACTGTCGTGGCGCCCCTGGCGCTGACCGGGAACGCGGCGCTGTCCGGCAGCGAGGGCTCCGTTCTCGAGCCGATTGTCGCGATCCGTTGCCTGGTTGCGCTGGACCCGGGCGAGTCGGCGACACTCGACCTGGTGTCGGGCGCCGCCGACTCGCGTGATGCCTGCCTGGCACTCGCCGCCAAGTACCAGGACCGCCACCTTGCGGATCGGGTCTTTGACCTCGCCTGGACGCACGGCGGAGTGATGCTGCGCCAGATCAACGCGACCGCCGGCGAGGCGCAAGTCTATCGCCGGCTCGCCGGTCCCGTGATCTACGCGAACGCGGCGCTGCGCGCCGAGTCCGGCGTGCTCATCCGCAATCAGCGCGGGCAGTCGGGCCTGTGGGGCTACGCCATTTCCGGCGACCACCCGATCGTGCTGCTGAAGATCGCGGATTCCGAGAACATCGAGCTCGCGCGGCAACTCATCCGCTGCCATGCCTATTGGCGCATGAAGGGCCTGGTCGTCGACCTGGTGATCTGGAACGAAGAGCACGTCGGTTATCGACAACGGCTCCAGGACCAGATCATCGGGCTCATCGCGACCGGCCCGGAAGCGCACGCGGTGGACCGTCCGGGCGGCATCTTCGTGCGCTACGTCGAACAGATCTCGAACGAGGATCGCATCCTGCTGCAGGCAGCGGCGCGCGTGATCATCTCCGAGAGCCGGGGAAGCCTCGTGGAACAGGCGAACCGGCGGGTGCTCGCGGACAAGAGCGTCGCACGCATGTCGCCGACGCGCGCGCATCGTCCCGAGCCGCCTGCGCCGCCCGACCCGCCACGCCCGGACCTCGTGCTCGGCAACCACTTCGGCGGATTCACGGCCGACGGAACCGAATACGTCATCTCGACCGCGCAAACGCAGATGACGCCGCTGCCCTGGGTCAACGTGCTCGCAAATCCGGCATTCGGGACGGTCCTGTCGGAAAGCGGCGTGGCCTACACCTGGCACGAGAACGCGCATGAATTCCGCCTGACGCCCTGGAGCGGCGATCCGGTCGGCGCCACGGGCGGCGAGGCGATCTACCTGCGCGACGAGGAAAGCGGGCACGTCTGGTCGCCGACCCCCTTTCCCGCCGGCGGAGCAATGCCGTACCGGACGCGCCATGGTTTCGGCTACAGCGTCTTCGAGCACACCTCCGGCGGCATCCACAGCGAACTGCGGGTCTACGTGGATCCCGTGGATCCGGTCAAGTTCTCGGTCCTCAAGGTCCGCAATGGATCGGGCCGCATGCGGCGACTCTCGGCCACGGGATACGTGGAGTGGGTGCTCGGCGGCCTGCGGGCCAAATCCGCGCCACATGTCGTCACCGAGATCGACGCGGCGAGCGGGGCATTGTTCGCCCGCAATGCCTACAACAGCGAATTCTCCGGCCGGGTCGCCTTCTTCGACGTCGACGACCTGTCGCGGACGCTGACCGGGGATCGCGCGGAGTTTCTCGGGCGCAACGGAACGATGGCACGGCCGGACGCGCTGACGCGATCGCGGCTGTCCGGCAGGCTCGGTGCGGCCCTGGACCCCTGCGGTGCGATCCAGGTTCCGTTCGACCTCGCCGACGGCGAGGAACGGGAGATCATCTTCCGCCTGGGCGCAGGACGCAGCATCGAGCAGGCGCGAACGCTCGCGAAGCGGTTGCGCATCCCGGGCTCCGCGCGAAGCTGCGCTCGGCAAACGTCCGGCAATACTGGAGCCGCACGCTCGGCACGGTCCAGGTGGCCACGCCGGATCCGGCCGTCAACGTCCTGGCCAATGGCTGGCTCCTTTACCAGACGCTCGCGTGCCGGTTCTGGGGTCGCAGCGGCTACTACCAGTCAGGCGGGAGCGTTCGGTTTCCGCGACCAGCTGCAGGATGCGATGGCGCTCGCGCACGCGGAGCCGCGCCTGGTCCGTGAGCACCTGCTTCGCTGCGCCGCGCAGCAGTTTCCGGAAGGCGACGTCCTGCACTGGTGGCACCCGCCGGTCGGACGCGGCGTCCGGACCCGCTGCTCGGACGACTACCTCTGGCTCCCGCTCGCGGCCTGCCGCTACGTCGAGATCACCGGCGACCTGGAGGTGCTGGACCAGGGCGTGCACTTCCTCGAAGGACGCGCGCTCGGCCCCGACGAGGAGTCGTACTACGACCTGCCTGGGCGTTCCGGCGAGGCAGCGAGCCTCTACGAACACTGCGTGCGCGCAATCAAGCACGGACTGCAGATACGGCGAGCACGGTCTCCCGCTGATGGGCTCGGGAGACTGGAACGACGGCATGAACCTGGTCGGCATCCGCGGCAAGGGCGAGAGCGTCTGGCTCGGGTTCTTCCTGTACAAGGTGCTGACTTCGTTCGCGGGACTCGCAGAGCGACGCGGCGACCAGGACTTTGCCGATCGCTGCCGCAAGCGAGGCTCAGGACCTGCGCCGCAACCTCGCCAGGCATGCCTGGGACGGCGCGTGGTACCGGCGCGCCTGGTTCGACGACGGCGTCGCCGCTCGGCACCTGGTCGAATGCCGAGTGTTCGATCGACTCGCTCGCCCAGAGCTGGTCCGTCCTCTCGGGCGCGGGCGACATCGCCCGCTCGCGGACGGCGATGGAGGCCGTCGACCGACGACTGGTGCGCCGCGATTCGGGCATCATCCAGCTCCTCGACCCGCCGTTCGACAAGTCGGAGCTGAACCCGGGCTACATCAAGGGATATGTCCCGGGCGTACGCGAGAACGGCGGCCAGTACACGCACGCGGCGGTCTGGGCCGCGATGGCATTCGCGGCTCTCGGCGACACGCAACGCGCCTGGGAACTGACGGCGCTCATCAATCCCTTGAACCATTCGCGGACGGCCGAGGCCGTGGCCACGTACAAGGTCGAGCCGTATGTCGTCGCCGCCGACGTCTACGCGATCCCGCCGCATACCGGCCGCGGCGGCTGGACCTGGTACACGGGCGCGGCGGGCTGGTACTACCGCCACATCCTCGAGTCGCTGCTTGGATTCCGAGCGGCAGGCCGGAACGCTGAAGATCGTCCCGTGCATGCCCGGCCGAGTGGGACACCTATGCCCTGCATTACCGGTTCGGCGAGACCACGTACCACATCACGGTCTCGCACGCTGCAGCCTGGAACGGTCGCCGCGGGAATTCGCACGACGCTCGACGGCATCGAACTGGCCGACAACGCCATACCGCTGAACGATGACCACCGCGAGCATGTCGTCGAAGTCATCGTTCCGCGGGACGCGCAGGGTTCAGCGACTGCGTCGGGCGACACTGAGACCCAGGTCACAGTTGACGTAACCCGCTGCCGGCAGTGACGGATCGCGCCGCGTGAACTGCCCACCGGCACACAGCCCGAAGCAACGCCGCGCCAGAGGATGCCTTGACCGGGGCCACGAGTCTTCTCATCGACCATGGACTGGCTGCGCCTACAGTTCCGACGGGCGGCGGCGATCGCCCGCGGCTGGCGCCGCGTGACGGCGCGCATTCCGCGCGGTCGGCGGCTCGGCATCGCCGCGCGGCTTTCCATTGCGTTCTTCGCGGTGACACTGCTGGCTGTCGCGGCCAACCAGATTGCCGAACGCGGCAGTTCGCTGTTGCGCGCAATGGCGGAGGCGCCAGTCGAGGCACCGGCACCGGACACCCGGACGGCCGAAGGCCTGCCCGCCGCGCTCGACCAGTTTCAGCGGGCGGTCCTCGCCCGCGTCGAATCCTCCGCCGCACCACGCCGCCAGTCCAAGGATGAAGCGAGCCTCGCACTCGAGGCCGCACGCGCAGCCCACCTCGCCGCGCTCAGGCCGACGATTGACGACGCCATCCTGACAGGACTCGAAACGCAGGCATCGGCACACGCCCAGCTGGGCGAGCAGCTGGTGCGCTCGGCGGACACCCGCCGGCGCCTGCTCACTGAACTGGACATCGAGTACGAGGCACTCGACGTACGCATCAAGTCGTCCCTCGACCGCGTCTGGGCCGTGTTCGGCAAGGTCATCGGTCGCGACTACCTGCTCGAGGCCAGCCGCACCCTGGACGAACTCGGGCGTCACCTCGACGACCTCGGTGACCTGCACGGCTACGGCCAGGGCACGGTCCGCGCCATCACCCTGCGCGAGAAGGCGTTCAGCGCCCTGCTCGCCGAAAACGAGGCGAGCATCGAGCGAGTCCTCGGCGCCGAATGGCTCGCGCAGACGCGCGCCGGCCTCGAACGCGTCGTCTGGCTGCGCGAACTGCTGATCCGCACCGACGTGCAGCGCAAGGAGACCAACGAGGCATTCGCTGCGAGCCATGCCGAGCTCGCGGCGACGATCCGCAGGATCGAGGCGCAGTTCGAATCCGCGCGGGCGCTCGAGATCGCACGCCGGCAGTCCGCCGAGGTCCTGAGCGCAGTGACCGAGCAGGAGCGCAGGCAACGCACCCTCCTCGGCTGGTTGACGGCTATCGTCCTGCTGTTGCTGCTCGGCACCATCGTCAATACGGTGCGCAGCGTCGTCCTCCCGGTCCGCCGGCTGGTGCGTGCCACCGAGCGCCTGGCGCAGGGCGAGGCCGAGCGTCTCCGTACCGCGCGGCGGCGCCAAGGAACTCGACACGCTCGCGGTCGCCTTCAACCAGATGGCGGAGCGGCTGAGCGCCGCGCAGGAAGTCGCCCGCCAGTATCACGGCCAGCTCGAGGCGAAGGTCGAAGACCGCACGCGACAGCTCATGCACCTCGCGGCCCACGACCCGCTGACCCGGCTTCCCAACCGGCGGCAGTTCCTGGTGCAGCTGCACGAGACGCTCGCCTGCGCCGCAGCGGAGGACGCCCTCACGGGCGTGTTCTTCCTGGACCTCGACCACTTCAAGAACGTCAACGACAGCATGGGTCACGTGTTCGGCGACCGCGTGCTGCAGGCCGTGGCCGAGCGCCTGCGCGCCACCGTCGGCGACTTCGGCTACTGCGCGCGCCTCGGCGGCGACGAGTTCACGGTGGTTTGCGCATCGGCGCGGCGCACGGAGGACATCGAGCGGGCAGCCGACCGGATCGTCGGCAGTTTCCAGGAGCCGCTGGTCGTCGACGGGCGCGAACTGCTCATGGGCCTCAGCCTCGGCGCCAGCGTCTTCCCGGACCATGGGCGCGACCCCGAAGGGTTGCTGCGGGCCGCGGATGCCGCGCTCTTCCATGCCAAGGCACAGGGCCGCAGCCGGGTTCGCGTATTCAGCCCGGAGTTGCTCGAGGCAGCCGCTGCGCGCTTCGCCACCGAGCAGGGCCTGCGGCGCGCGGTCGAGCGCGGCGAGTTCGAGCTGCACTTCCAGCCCGAGGTGGATCTCGCGAACTGGCGAGGTCGGCGTGGTGGAGGCCTTGCTGCGCTGGCGCCTGCCGGACGGCAGCTACGCGTCGCCGCAGGATTTCCTGCCGGTCGCGGAGGACTGCGGCCTGATCCGCGAGATCGGCGAGTGGGTCATCCAGTCGACCGTCGAGCATGCCGCGCGCTGGCGCGAGGCCGCCTGGCCGCCGGTGCGGGTCGCGGTCAACGTCTCGGCACTGCAGCTGCTCGACAACCGGTTCGTCAAGCGCCTGCAGAAGGCGCTGCACCGGCATCGCGTACCGCCGGAGGCCATCGAGGTGGAGCTGACGGAGAACGTCCTGCAGACCGGCCGCGACACGACCGAGGCGCTCGCGCTGCTGCGCGAGATCGGGGTCGGCGTGGCGCTCGACGACTTCGGGACCGGCTATTCCTCGCTCGTGTCGCTGCAGCAGCTGCCGCTGTCGCGCGTCAAGCTCGACCGCAGCCTGATCGCGACGATCGATACGAGCGCGCGCTCGCAGGCCGTGACGCGGGCGATCATCGCGCTGTGCCAGAGTCTCGGACTCGAGATCACGGCCGAGGGAGTCGAACGCAATGAGCAGCTCGCCTGGCTGCTCGGCTATCCGGCCATGCACCTGCAGGGCTTCCTGCTCTGCCGTCCCGTGGCGGAGGCGGACCTGCTGACGGCGCTGACTGGAATGCCCGCGCGGATGGACGCGCTGCTGCTGCAGGCCCTGCCGGCGAATGCGTTGCCGCTCGCGCGGCTGCGCGCGTCGAAGCTGCGCCAGCTGCGCTGAGCCCGGTCGCTCAGCCGTCGCCGAGGATCGTCACCGCGACGCGCGGTGCCCCGCCGACCTCCACGCCCGGCGTCGCGCCGGTCAGCTCGACCACGAATGTGCGATCTTGCGCCACCGCCGGATTTGCGACGATCGGCACGTAAAGTATGCGGAAGTTGTTGCCCGCGACGAAGGACTCGACTCCCGACTCCGGCCCGCCGTAGTCCCGTCCGGGGCGCGCACTGCCCTCGATGATCCGCCAGTTCACGCGCACGTCGCGCGGCGTACCACTGAGGTGGCGGAGCGGAATCGCAGCCACGACGGCCCGGTTGCTGACCTTCATGGAGGGCAGGTCGAAGGTGACGAGGCCTGTCGATGCAAACGGCCTCGGTTTGCGGGTCGACCGGAGCCGATTCCTCGTCGACCTGCGGTTGCGCGGCAGGCGCGCCCGATTGGACTGCAGGCACTGGAGCCGGTTCCGGCAGCATCGACGCCTCGGTCGACCTGGCGAGGGGACAGGCGGTGGCACCAAGGAGCCGGCTCCGCGCCCTGGTCGAGGCGACCAATCAGGATTCCGAGGACGAGCATCAGTCCGGCGGCCATTGCGCCTGCCGTGACCAGCCGCGAGCGACGGATCGGTGTGGCCGGATTCACGGCAGGCGCCACGATCGGGTCGGCGCGCACGGCTGTGACGGCGGACCGTGGGAACGGGAGGAACGGCGGGAATGGCCGGCCGCACGATGGTCGCCGGCGCGGGTTCCGCCGGCGCCGGTGCGCCGCGCAGTGCGACCGCAAACTCCTTCATGCCGGGGCGCATCGCGCCGGCTGAGGTCGAGCGCGCGCACGAGCACTTGCCACAGCTCGTCGTCCAGCCCGGCCGGCCGCTGCGGCAGGACGCCGGCGCGAGCCGCCGCATCGGCACCGCCGCGTCCGTATGGATGCATGCCCGAGATCATTTCGCAGGTGACGCAGGCGAGGCTGAAGACGTCGTCGCCGGCTTCCGCCCGTTCCCCGCCGAGGACTTCAGGACTCGCGTAGGCGCGCGTGCCCGCCGTCGGCTCCGGCGGCCCATGCGGTTCCGGCGCTACTCCAAAGTCGAGCAGCCGGATCCCGCCGGCATCGGTCAGGAAGACGTTCGCCGGCTTGACGTCACCATGGATGACACCGAGGGCGTGCGCATGCGCAAGCGCGTCGGCAACATCCGCGGCGATGGCAGTTGCATCATGAATGGACAGGCCCAGCCGGCGCGTGCGCGGCGAAGCCGCGCAGCAAGCGTCTCGCCGGTCAAGCAGCTCCATGACGATGAACCAGGTCCCGTGATCGCAGTCGAGATCGTAGAACCGCACGACATTCGGGTGCGCCGCGGTCTGGGTCTGGCGGAACTCGCGCTGCAGGCGGGCGATGCTGCGCGGTTCGCTCTCGCCGTTCCGGCCGCAGCAACTTCACCGCCACGGGGTGCCCGCCGCCAGATGCCGCATCGCGCCGCCGATCCGATGCACGAAAGACTACGGCCGTGCCTCCGCTGCCGATCATCGTTTCGAGGACATACCGGTCCCGCAGCACGGTTCCTGCAGCCGGTGCTTCCGCGGTGGCCAGACTCGACCGGCGTCCGCTCGCCTGGGCCTCCCCGGCCGACGCAGCGACGACGCTCGCCGCAACGCCTGCGAGCTCGCTCGTGACTTCGTCTGCGATGTCTTCCGTGGGATCAGGCGCGTCGAGCGTGGACGCGCCGACTTTCAACCGTTTGACGGAATGTCCGTGAATTGCGTCGTGGCTGGTCGCGCTCATGCTTGCTCGATGCCGCGCTGCTGCCGAATGGGCAGTATGCGCTTTCGACCAGTCTGTCGAAGCGACCGACGCGATTGCAAGATCGCCGAGGCCCGGATGCCGCAGAATTTCGGATTATGGTAAGCGTGCGCGCTCACTCGGTCTCGCCCGGTTCGTCGTCTGACGGCAATCGCAGGGCATCGCGCCTGAGGAGCCGGTCGTAGCCGTCGCCGAACAGGATCTCGAAACCGACTGCGGCACCGACGCAGGTGCTGCAGCGATCGGCCGGCAGGGGACCGTAGGCCCAGAAGAGCTCCACGCCAAACTCGAAGAACAGCCAGTCGCGCCAGGCCGAGCGGCGATGCGTGACCGCGACGCCGTACAGGTCCGGTTCGGTCCCGTCGGTCTCCCCGCGCACGAAGGCCTCGTACCGCATGGCGCGCCGGTGGTCGATCGCCTGGTAGAGCGCCGGCCGGAATCTCCAGCGCACTCCGTCGGTGTCCTCGGACCAGCGCAGGGAGTTGGTGATCCTCAGCAGGCGGGATGTCGTCCAGCACCTTGTCCACGTCGAGCGCCTGCGTCAGCCCGAAGCCCTCGTCTTTCTCGACAAAGGCCGTGGTCCTGAGCGTCAGCAGTACCCCGGATGGCCGATAGATGTAGTGCCGGTAGCGCGCGTTCGCGTACGGGTTGAAGGGGGTCTCGAGCTTGATGCCCGCCCCGAGGTCGAAGCGGCTGTCACGGCCCCGGTGCGCGCGATAGCCGACGCCGGCGAACCACCCAGCCGGCTGGTCGTCCGAGAACGCGCCCACCGCAGGGTTGAAGACGGTGGTCTCATCCGCCAGGAACTCGTCGCTGCTCGCGCGCCCGATGGTCGCACTGAAGCGCTCGTTGATCTGCGGCAGGTTGACGCTGACCCGGAAGCGCGCGTCCACCTCGAACTTGTCGTGCTCGTCCCAGCCGAGCGTCACGCTGGCACGCCCGTTCGTGTCGTCCTTGTATTCCGAGAACTGGTTGTCGCGGCCGAACACCCGGTCGACGTAGCGGGCGGTGCTGCAGACACCGCGATGGATGCCCGCGCGCACTGAGTCGATGCCCTTCGCGTCGGCATTCGCCTCGCCCGCGCATTCGTCGTCCGGAGGGATCGCGGGCTCCGGCGCGGCCGGCTCGTCCGCCCGCAGCCGCGAGAGACAGCGTGCACAGGAGCGCAAGGATCGTGCGTCGCGACCCGCGCGCGGCCGCCATCGTCAGGACGGACGCCCCCGCCCGCTCGCTTCGAAGTAGTGACGCCGGCACAGGGACACATAACGATCGTTGCCGCCGATCTCGACCTGCTCGCCGTCGCGCTCGGCGCGCCCGTCCGAGCCGACGCGCACGACCATCGTCGCCTTGCGGCCGCAGTGGCAGATCGTCTTCAGTTCCGACAGCTCGTCCGCAAGGGCAAGGAGCCGGGCGCTCCCTTCGAAGAGTTCGCCGCGGAAATCGGTCCTGAGGCCGTAGCACAGGACCGGTATCGAAAGCTGGTCGACCACCATGGCGAGATCATCCACCTGTTGGCGGGTCAGGAACTGCGCTTCGTCGAGTAGGACACAGCTGACAGGCTGCGCGCTGTGCGCTGCGTCGATTTCCCGGTAGAGGTCGGTTCCCGGGGCGAAATGCCGCGCCTCGCTCGAAAGCCCGATCCGGGAATGCACCTTGCCGCCGCCCCGCTGGTCGAGTTCGGCGGTGTAGACCAGCGTGTGCATGCCCCGCTCGCGGTAGTTGTGGCTCGACTGCAGGAGCGAGGTCGATTTCCCCGCGTTCATCGTCGAGTAGTAGAAATAGAGCTTCGCCACTAGGAGATGAGCTTGATCTCGCGCAGTCGCTCGCGCAGGTAGTCGTCGGCGAGGATCGGCTCCGGGTAACGGTCCGGACGCGCCGGCGTGACGCAGCCCGGCAGCGTCGCGATCGGGAAGTCCGAGTTGAAGTGCAGGAAGAAGGGCATCGAGTAGCGCGGTCGGCGTGCGCGCTCCCCGGTCGGGTTCACGACGCGATGCGTGGTCGACGGCAGCACGTGGTTGGTCAGTCGCTGCAGCATGTCGCCGACGTTGCACACCAGCGTACCGGGCGGCGGATTGACCGGCAGCCAGCGACCGTTGCGGTCGAGCAGCTCGAGGCCGCCTTCCTCGGCGCCGAGCAGCAGCGTGATGACGTTGATGTCCTCGTGCGCGCCCGCGCGCACGCCGGTCGCGCCCGGCTTCGAGCGGCGGGTAGTGGATGACGCGCAGCACGCTGTTGCCTTCCCCGACCTTGTCGTCGAACCAGTGGCGGTCGAGCTGCAGGTACGACGGCGATGGACTCGAGCAGCTTGCGGCCCATGCGGTCGAAGGAATCCCAGAGCTCGAGCGCGGCCCGCTTGAAATCCGGGTCACCCTCGATCCAGACGTTGTCCGGCATCGTCGACCGGTAGCGGTGCCCGGCCGGCAGTTCGCGCCCGATCTGCCAGAACTCCTTGAGGTCGTGGTGTGTCGCGCCCTTCGCGGTCTCGATGCCGAAAGGCGTGTAGCCGCGGGCGCCGCCGATCCCGGGCACGTGGTGGCGTCGCTTGACGGCGTCTTCCTGCGCGAAGAAGCGCTTGAACCGGTCGAGGCAACCGTCGATCAGCGCCTGCGGAAGCTCGTGGTCCGACGACGACCGCGAAGCCGTAGCGCTCGAAGCTGCCCGCGAAATGCCGCATGAACGCGTCGGGATCGCGCTTCGCGAGCAGGTAGCTGACGGGTTCGATCGCGTCGGGCATGCACGCACATTATGGCCCATGATGGCGAGGGTGATCGACCCGGCGCGCTGGTACATCGTCGTCAATCCCGCGAGCGGGGCCGGTCGCGCCGCGCGATTCGCGGCCGCGACTCGACGCGGCGCTGGCGCGTGCGGGCCTGACGTTCGATGTCGTCCGAGAGCGCCGCGCCGGGCGACGTGCAGCGAGCTTGCGGCGCGCGCCGTGGCCGCCGGCTTCCGCCGGTTGCTGGCGGTCGGCGGCGACGGCACCCTGAACGAACTGATCAACGGGATACTCGCATCCGGCGTGCCCACGGCTGACTGCCTGGTCGCCGCAGCGGCCGGCGGCACCGGCAATGACTGGGCTCGCACGATGGCGGTTCCCGACGACGCGGACCGGCTCGCCGCCTGCATGGCGCGAGCGGCAACGCGGCCTCGCGGACCTCGGTATCGCCGAAGATGCGCCGTCGGCAGGCGCTCTGCGTTCCACAATGTCGCCGGCGCGGGTCTCGACGCGGAGGTCATCGGCCGCACGCCGCGCCGGGGGCCGCGGGCCCTCGCCTACCTGGCAGGACTCGCGCGCACGCTCGCGACCTTCCGCCCGCCGGCCTTCGAGGTCATCGCGGACGGACGCACCGTCGCGCGGCCGGTACCTGCTGGCACTCGCCTCGATCGGTCCACGCTGCGGCGGCGGCATGCGGCTCACCCCGGGGCCGTCGCTGGACGACGGCTGGCTCGACCTGCTGATGCTGGAGCCGTTGACGCTGACCGGCGCGCTCGGCCGCCTGCCAAGACTCTTCGACGGCCGACTCGCCGGCGACCCCGCCTTCCACGTCGTCGCGCTGCCGCACTGCGACGATCAGCCGCCGACCCGCCCTGCGGCGTCGAACTCGACGGCCAGCTCTTCGGCACCACGCCCGGTCAGCTATGACGATACTGCCCGGCGCCCTGAACGCGCTGGATTGTCGTCCGCCGCGCGCCTAGCGCCCGGGATCGCGGCGAGCGAGCGACTAAGTTCCGGCGGAGCGAGCGAGCCCGAGTCCCGGGCGCGTCGTGCGTGACGCCCGCCGGATCCCGCGCGTGGCGGGCCAGCGCTTCAGCGAAACGCCGAGAGGATCTTGCCGAGCTTCGCGGCGCCGGGGCAGAGCCGCTCGAACGGGCACGGCGTTGAGCGCCGATTCCGACGTGCCGTGCTGCTCGTGGAAGTCGCGCCGCGACGTGTCCACGTGGATGAGACCGGTGACGTACTCGTTCCGCTGCGCCCGCTCCTGCACGTAGGCCGCGGCGCGCACGCGGTCGGTCGGGTCGTAGTCCGGATCGAGCTTGCGCAGCAGCACGTTGCTGCCGTCGTGCATCGGCACCGAGATCGACTCGCCCGGGCGCGTACTGCACGCGGATCTCTTCCCGCGGCGCGATGTAGTCCGCCGACACCGGCGACTCGGTGTGCTCGCGCACGTACGCGTAGCTCTTGGTCGAGCCCTCGTGGTCGTTGAACGTCACGCAGGGCGAGAGCACGTCGATGATTGCAAAACCCCTGTGGGCGAGGCCGGCCTGGATCAGCGGCACGAGCTGCTCCTTGTCGCCGGAGAAGCTGCGCGCGACGAAGGACGCCCCGAGCGTCGAGCGCAGAACAGGACCGGGTCGATGGGCTGCTGCTCGTTGGCCTCGCCCTTCTTCGACTTCGAGCCGACGTCCGCCGAGGCGGAGAACTGGCCCTTGGTCAGGCCGTAGACGCCGTTGTTCTCGAGGATGTAGACCATGTCGAGATTGCGGCGGATCGCGTGCGCGAGCTGTCCGACGCCGATCGACAGCGAGTCCCCGTCGCCCGAGACGCCGATGTAGCGCAGGTGTCGGTTGGCCGCGTTGGCGCCGGTCGCGATGGACGGCATGCGCCCGTGCACCGCGTTGAAGCCGTGCGCGCCGGCCACGAAGTAGGCCGTCGTCTTCGACGAGCAGCCGATCCCGGACAGCTTCACGACGCTCTGCGGCGGCATCGACAGCTCGAAACAGGCCTGCACGATCGCGGCCGTCACCGAGTCGTGGCCGCAGCCGGCGCAAAGCGTCGACATGCTGCCCTCGTAGTCCCGCCGGTTGAGCCCGAGCTCGTTGCGGGGCAGGCCGGGGTTCGCGACCCGGGGCTTGGCGATGAAGCTCATGCCGCCACCCCCTTGTCGAGCGCCTTCTCGATTCCGTCGACGACGAAGGCGGCCGACATCGGCAGTCCGTCGTAGTGCAGGATCGAGTGCAGCTTCTTCTTCTCCACGGCCGTCTCCAGGGTCAGCAGCGCCCGCAACTGCGCATCGCGGTTCTGCTCCACGACGAAGATCGTCTGGTGCGCCGCGAGGAAGTCCTCGACCTCGGCGCCGAACGGGAAGCCGCGCACGCGCATGTAGTCGATCGCGACGCCGGACTTTCGCAGGCCGGCGAGCGCCTCGCGCACCGGCGCGTCGCAGGAGCCGAGGCTGACGATCGCCGTTGCCGCGTTGCGGCCGTCGATCACGGCCTGCGGCACGTGCTTCGCAGCGGTCGCGAACTTGCGCGTGAGCCGGTCGAGCACGTCCTGGTACTCGGCCGAGTCCTCGGTATAGGCGCCGAAGCGGCTGTGGCCCGAGCCGCGCGTGAAGTACGCGGCCTTCGGGCTGATGCCCGGCAGCGTCCGGTACGGGATGCCGTCGCCGTCCGGGTCGAGGTAGCGCTGGAACTTCTCGATCCCCGCGATCTGTTCCGTCGTCAGGACCTTGCCGCGATCGGGGCGCCAGGCGTCGTCCCAGGCGAATTCAGGCGACATCCAGTCGTTCATGCCGATGTCGATGTCCGAGAGCACGAACACGGGCGTCTGCAGGCGTTCGGCGAGATCGAAGGCCTGCGCGGCCATCTGGAAGCACTCCTCGGGCGAATCCGGGAACAGCAGCACGTGGCGCGTGTCGCCGTGGCTCGCGTACGCGCAGGCGAGCAGGTCGCACTGCTGGGTGCGCGTCGGCATGCCGGTCGACGGCCCGACCCGCTGCACGTCGAACAGCACCGCCGGGACCTCCGCGTAGTACGCGAGGCCGATGAACTCCTCCATCAGCGAGATGCCGGGCCCCGAGGTCGGCGTGAAGGCGCGCGCGCCGTTCCACATCGCCCCGATCACGATGCCGATCGCGGCCAGTTCGTCCTCGGCCTGGACGATCATGTAGTCGCGCCGCCCCGTTTCCGGGTCGGTGCGGTGCCGCGCGCAGAACGTGCGGAACGCGTCCATCAGCGAAGTCGACGGCGTGATCGGGTACCAGGCGCCGACGGTCGCGCCCGCGTACAGGCAACCGAGCGCCGCGGCCGTGTTGCCGTCGATCATCACGTGGCCCCGGGTGGCGTCCATGCGCTCGACGCGGATCGGCAGCGGGCACTCGAAGTGTTCCTTCGCGTAGCGGTAGCCGATCTCGATCGCCTTCATGTTCGACTCGACGAGCTTCGGCTTCTTGGCGAAGGTCTCCGCGAGCAGGCCGCGGATCACCTCGAGGTCGATGTCGATCAGCGCCGCGACCGTGCCCACGTACATGATGTTCTTCATGAGCGTGCGCGCGCGCGCGCCCTCGAAGTTCTCGTTGCACAGCTGCGCGAACGGGACGCCGAAGGTGTGCACGTCGTCGCGCGCATGCAGGTTCGGCCGCGGCCAGGTCGAGTCGTAGACCAGGTAGCCGCCCGCCGACACTTCGCGCAGGTCGCGCGCATAGGTCTCGGCATTCATCGCGACCATCAGGTCGATGCGGCCCGAGCGGGCGCGCCAGCCCTCGCGCGTCACGCGGATCTCGTACCAGGTCGGCAGGCCCTGGATGTTGGACGGGAAGAAGTTCTTGCCGACCACGGGCACGCCCATGCGGAAGATCGTCTTCATGACCAGCGAGTTCGCGCTCGCCGAGCCCGAACCGTTGACGTTGGCGAACTTGAGCGTGAAGTCGTTTACGCGCGGCGCAGCGCTTTTGCGCTCTGGCATCGGGCCTCGTCCTCGGCGTGTGGAATCTCGATCCATGATTTCTGCATGTCCCAGGCGTCCGTCGGGCAGCGCTCGGCGCACAGCCCGCAGTGCACGCAGAGGTCCTCGTCCTTGACCATGACGCGCGCCGTCTGGGCGAGCGGCTCCGACACCAGCAGCGGCTGGTCGGGGTTCCGGCGCGGCGCCTTCAGCCGCTGCGTCAGGTCCGCCTCGTCGCCGTTCACCGCGATCGTCAGGCAGTCGGTCGGGCAGATGTCGATGCAGGCGTCGCACTCGATGCACAGCTTTGCGTGGAACACGGTCTGGATGTCGCAGTTCATGCACCGCGACACCTCCTCGGCGGCGCGCTCGGCGTCGAACCCGAGCTCGACCTCGATGTTCAGCTTGCGGAAGCGCTCCTTGAGGCTCACGTGCGGCATCAGGCGCCGCGCCTTGCGCGTCGTAGTCGTTCTTGTACGACCACTCGTGCATGCCGACCTTGCGGCTCTGCAGGTTGACGCCGCGCGGCAGGCGCTCGGTGAGCGCCTCGCCCGCACAGTGCTTGTGGATCGAGATGGCGGCCTGGTGGCCGTGCTCGACCGCCCAGATGATGTTCTTGGGCCCGAACGCCGCGTCGCCGCCGAAGAACACGCCCTTGCGCGTCGACTCGAAGGTGATCGCGTCGACCTTCGGCACGTCCCACTTGTCGAACTCGATGCCGAGGTCGCGCTCGATCCACGGGAACGCGTTTTCCTGCCCGATCGCGAGGATCACGTCGTCGCAGGGGATGAACACTTCCTCGACGATGCGCTGGCCGCTGATCTCCCCGCCTTCCATGTCGTACTCGAGGCGATCGAACTTCATGCCCTTGAGCTTTCCGCCTTCGACCACGAACGCCTTCGGCGCGTGGTTGATGACGATCTCGACGTTCTCCTCCTCCGCGTCCTCCAGCTCCCAGTCGGATGCCTTGAAGAAGGCGCGCGGCTTGCGCGCCATCACCTTGACGCTCTTCGCGCCGAGCCGCAGCGAGGTGCGGCAGCAGTCCATGGCGGTGTTGCCGACGCCGATGATCAGCACGCGCTCGCCGATCGAGTCGACGTGCTCGAAGGCGACCGACTCGAGCCAGGCGATGCCGATGTGGATGCGGTCGGATTCCCTGCGCCCCGGCAGGCTCAGTTCCTTGCCCTTCGGCGCCCCGGTACCGACGAACACGGCGTCAAAGCCGCCATCTGCGAGGAGCTCCCGCATGCTCGCGACGGGCGTGCCGAGCCTGAGGTCGGCGCCCATGCCGACGACGTAGCCGATCTCCTCGTCCAGCACCTCGGCCGGCAGGCGGAACGCCGGGATGTTGGTGCGCATCAGGCCGCCGGCGGTGCGGTACTGCTCGAAGATCACGACCTCGTGGCCGATCGGCAGCAGGTCGTTGGCGACCGTCAGGGACGCGGGTCCCGCGCCGATGCAGGCGATGCGCTTGCCGTTGCGCCTCGCCGGCGCTTTCGGCAGGCGCGGCGTGATGTCGTCGCGCAGGTCCGCCGCGACGCGCTTCAGGCGGCAGATCGCGACCGGCTTCTCTTCGACCCGCCGGCGCCGGCAGGCAGGTTCGCAGGGTCGGTCGCAGACGCGCCCGAGGATGCCGGGGAACACGTTCGACTCGCGGTTGACGATGTAGGCGTCCGAGTAGCGGCCCTGCGCGATCAGCCGGATGTACTCCGGGACGTCGGTGTGCGTGGGACATGCCCACTGGCAGTCCACGACCTTGTGGTAGTGATCGGGGTCCGCCGTGTCGGTGGGTTTCATCTGGCGCGCAGTATACCGGCCGGCCCCGCCGTTCAGGCAGGTCCGACGCCGGCGGCCGCGCCCCGGTTGACGAGCTCCACGATCCGCGTCGCGGTCTCGAGCGCACGCAGGCCGTCCTCGCCCGACACGACCGGTCGCCCGCCGTCGCGGACGGCGTCGACGAAGGACCGGATCTCGTCCTGCAGCGCATCGCCCTGGTCGAAGCTGCGCTCCTCCAGGTCCACCTTCGGCAGGCCGCCGTCCCCGAGCGACGCCGGACGGCGCACGATCGTGAGCAGCTTCTGCTGCAGGTCGATCGACAGGTAGGCATCGGACTGGAACACGCGCAGCTTGCGTTCCGCCTTCAGGCTGATGCGGCTCGCGGTGACGTCGGCCACGCAGCCATTCGCGAAACGGATGCGCGCATTGGCGATGTCGATCTCGTCGGTGAACACCGGCGCGCCGATGGCGTCGATCGATTCGATCGGCGAGCGCACGATGTGCTCGATGAGGTCGATGTCATGGATCATGAGGTCGAGCACCACGCTGACGTCGGTGCCGCGCGGCTTGAATGGCGCGAGCCGGTTCGACTCGATGAACCGCGGCGCCGACGAGCTCGCCCGCGACCGCACGGATGACGGGATTGAAGCGCTCGAGGTGTCCCACCTGCAGCACCAGTCCGCGCCGGCCCGCGATCGCGATGAGCTCGCGCGCCTCGTCCGCCGTTGCCGTGATGGGCTTCTCGACCAGCACGTGTGCGCCTGCCTCGAGGAAATCGCGCGCCACCGCGTGATGGAGCGCGGTCGGCGTCGCGATGCTGACGGCGTCGACCCGCCCCAGCAGCTCGCGGTGGTCCGCGAAAGCCCGGGACACCCAGCTCGGACTGCAGCCGCTCGCGGGCCTCGGGCGAGGGATCGGCGATGCCGACCAGTTCGCAGTCAGCGAGGCCGGCATATTTCTGGGCGTGAAAACGGCCGAGGTATCCGGCGCCAACGACGGCGCAGCGCAATCGCGTCATGCGGGCATCCAGTATAGCCGCCGGGACGCCGGCTTGCCCCGGCGGGGCCGAGAGGCGAGACTCTGGCGATGGCCTGGCACGACCCGATCCGGAACTGGTACGCGGGGCTCACGCCCGCCTGGCGTCGCGAGCTGCGGATTGGCGGCGCTCTGGCTGGCCTTCGGGCTGGTCGCGATGCCTTTCCTCATCTACCTGGCCGGCGTCCTGACCCTCGGACCGTACGAGGGCGGGCTGCTGGCTTTCCTCGGTTCGCTGCTGGCGGCGTTCTTCACGCTGAAACTGACCGCCTGGCTGCTGGTGCTCGGGCCCCTATCTGCTGTTCACCGCCGTGCGCCTGCTGACCCGCCCCCTGCGCCGGGCGAGCTGAAGGCTCATTCTTCCTCGCTCTCGCGCTCGCGGCTCTTCGCGCTCTTGTCGCGCGCGGGGCGGAACTCGTTGCCCGCGCGCCATTCGGGCCAGGTCGTTTCATTGGCGACGCGCGCGCCGACCTCGAACAGCAGGCGCAGGTCCTCGATCGAACCGCTGACGTCCCAGTCCTCCGAATACTCGTCGCCGGGCTTGTGATAGCGCTCTGCCGTGATACGCGTCGAGCATCGCCTTGCCCGTGCCTTCGGGCTTGTCGCGCAGCATGCGTCCCTGACTTGACGTACAGGGCGGGGACGCCCGCCTTGGCAAAGTTGAAGTGGTCCGAACGGTAGAAGTACCCGGCCTCCGGGCGCTGGTCAGGCGTCAGCGTGCGTTTCTGGACCTTTGCGGCCTCCGCGAGCAGGTCCTCGAGGTCCGATGCACCGTAGCCCGACGACCTCGATGTCCTTCGCGCGCCCCAGCGGGTGCAGCGCATCGATGTTGATCACGGCCGCGGTCTTCGCCAGCGGCACCAGCGGATGCTCGGCGTAGTACTCCGAGCCGAGCAGCCCCGATTCCTCCGCCGTGACGGCGAGGAACAGCACGGAGCGCGACGCTCCCGGCAGCATGTCGCGGTAACCGCGCGCGATGGTCAGCATGCCGGCGACGCCGGTCGCATTGTCGACGGCGCCGTTGTAGATCCGGTCGCCATCCGGGCTCGTCGCGACGCCGAGATGGTCCCAGTGGCCCATGTAGATGACGTACTCGTCCGGCAGGTCCTTGCCTGGCATCACGCCCGCGAGGTTCGGGGAGCGTTTGTGCCGGATTTCGTTCCTGACGCCGCCGGTTGCCGTCACGCCGAGCGGCACCGGCCGGAAGCCGCGCTGGACCGCGGCCGCCTTCAGCGCGTCGAAGTCCTGCCCGGCCAGCTCCACGAGCTGGCGCGCGCGCGCCTCGGTGATCCAGCCTTCGAGTTCGCGTCCGGCCCGCGTTGCCGTCCTCGCGGTCGAGGTAGAACTGCGGGCCCGACCAGCTGTTGCGCACCACGCCCCAGTCGTAGGACGCGGGCGCCGTTTCGTGGACGATGATCGCCGCCGCCGCGCCCTGGCGCGAGGCTTCCTCGAACTTGTAGGTCCAGCGGCCGTGATAGGTCATGGCCTTGCCGCGAAACAGGGCACTCGTCGCCGGTGACGAAGCCCGGGTCGTTCACCAGGATCAGCGCCGTCTTGCCGCGCATGTCGATGCCGGCGTAGTCGTTCCAGCCGGATTCGGGCGCGTGGATGCCGTAGCCGACGAATACCACCTCGCTGCCGGCGACCGAGGCGCCGGATTGCACGCGGCGCGAACCGATGACCATGTCGTCGCCCTGGGCGAGCGTCATGCCGCCCTCCGCCTTCGAGAACGCGAGCTTCTGGTCGCTGCCGGTGATCTCGACCAGCGCGACGTCCTGGCGGAAGTCGCCGCCCGACAGCCGGCTGCAGGCCGAGTTCCAGGAATTCCTTTTCCAGGTATTCGATCGTCTTGCGTTCGCCCTCGGAGCCCGGCTCGCGTCCCTGCATCTCGTCGGACGACAGCCCCTCGACGTGACCGCGATACACCGTCTGCCTGTGATCGCCTCGCGCGGCCTTTTTCAGCATCCTGTCGTCGGCGTTGAAGGCGCCGAGCGTCACGGCCAGCGTCGCCGGAATGAACAACAGGCGGAATCCCTTGTCGAATCGGGTCATGTCATCCCCCGGGCGTATTGCCCGCAGGCCAGTAATACCAGGCAATGCCGGCGAGCCAGAGCCACATCGCGGCCTGCGCGAACCAGCGCCAGGGCCGCTCGCGCTGCAGCCCGACGAATGCCGCGCCGGAGACGGCCGCCAGCATGCCGAACAGGCGCCGCGGAGGCCAGCAGGCCCGGATATTCGTGGCCGGCCGCCGGCTGCCGGCTCGCGGCGAGCGCAAGGGTCAGGACGACCATCAGCAGGACAAGCGCGATCGAGGCGGCAGATCCCAGGACAACGCCTGTCAGGAAGCCCAATGGCCGCATCCGCGCGCTTCCTCCGGGGCGTGACGCCGGTACTTGATACCGCGCCCCGTCGCCCATAGCCTGTTCCGACCGGGTACGGCCCCCTGGGGCCGCCAAGGACGAGTGTAGCAGCCCATGACACCCTGGCTTCGAGCGCCTGACCGCTTCAAGACTCCGCCTCGCCGTCGGCCTGCGCCGTGGTGCGCTGGGCATCCTGCTGCTCGCCGGCATCGGCGCGGAGCGAGGCGCCGCTCGCGCCTGCGATCGCGCCCGGCGGCGGCTTCGTCCGGCGAGCTCGTCCCGAGCGAGCGCCACCGGCGCGTGATGCGGCTCGTGTCCGAGGTGGTCGAGCGCCAGCATTACCGGCAGACGCCGCTCGACGACGCGATGTCGTCGCAGATCTACGAGCGCTACCTCGAGGCCCTCGACGGCGGCACGCAGCTACCTGCTCGCTTCGCGACATCGCCGAGTTCGAGCCGCTGCGCTACCAGCTCGACGACGCGATCGAGCGCGCGGACGCCGGACCCGCATTCAGCATCTTCACGCGCTTCCAGGAGCGCAACCGCGAAGTGCTGCGGTACGCGCTGGAGCTGCTCGACACCGAGCCCGACTTCACGATCGACGAGTCGTTCCGCTTCGACCGCAGCGACGACGGCTGGCCGGCATCCGTGGACGAGCTGCACGAGCTGTGGCGCAAGCGCGTGAAGAACGACGCCCTGTCGCTGCTGCTCGCCGGCAAGACCTGGCCCGAGGCCAGCGACGTCCTGCGCAAGCGCTACGAGCGCGTCGCCAAGCGCATCGAGCAGATCACCGCCGACGACGTGTT
The DNA here is from genome assembly GCA_963823415.1 of uncultured Gammaproteobacteria bacterium. Lineage (GTDB taxonomy): Bacteria > Pseudomonadota > Gammaproteobacteria > Steroidobacterales > Steroidobacteraceae > SCUD01. The sequence continues at coordinate 393,614 of CAWGLJ010000008.1, forward strand.
CGAGACGTTCATGAACGCGTACTCGCACGTCTACGACCCGCATTCGAACTACCTGTCGCCGCGCAATTCCGAGGAATACAACATCGCGATGAGCCTCTCCTACGAGGGCATCGGCGCCTCGCTGCAGCTCGTCGACGACTACGTGACGATCATGAACGTCCTGCCGGGCGGCTCCGCGGCCGCATCGACCGAGCTCAAGGTCGGCGACCGCATCACGGCCGTCGGCCAGGGCGAATCCGGCGCGCTGACGGACGTCGTCGGCTGGCGGCTCGACGACGTGGTGCAGCTGATCCGCGGGCCGGAAAACAGCTTGGTGCGCCTGCAGATCCTGCCGGCCTCGGCCTCGCCGGGCACGCAGGAGTCGCAGCTCGCGCTGAAGCGCTCCAAGATCACGCTCGAGTCGCAGGCCGCGAAGAAGGAACTGCACACGATCAAGCGCGGCGACCGGGAACTGCGCGTCGGCGTCATCTCCGTGCCGAGCTTCTACCAGGACTTCCAGGCGCGCATGAAAGGCGACCCCGACTACCGCAGCACGACGCGCGACGTGCAGCGGCTGATCGACGAGCTGAAGGCCGAGGGCATCGATTCGCTGGTCATGGACCTGCGCGACAACGGCGGCGGCCACCTGTCGGAGGCGACCGGCCTCGTCGGGCCTGTTCGTCGAGCGCGGCCCGGTCGTGCAGCTGCGCGAGACCAGCGGACGCATCGAGGTGCTGGACGACCCGGAGCCCGGCGATCGCCTGGGAAGGCCCGCTCGTCGTGCTGGTCAATCGCGCGAGCGCCTCGGCGTCGGAGATCTTCGCGGGCGCGATCCAGGACTACCAGCGCGGCCTCGTCGTCGGCCAGCAGACCTACGGCAAGGGCTCGGTGCAGAACCTGTATCCGCTCGACCGCTACGCGCTCGGCCCCAAGGCCGGCTTCGGCCAGCTGACCGTGACGATCGGCAAGTATTACCGCGTGACCGGCGACAGCACGCAGCATCGCGGCGTCGAGCCGGACATCACCCTCCCCTCGCTGCTCGACACCGACGACATCGGCGAGAGCACGCGCGAAAGCGCGCTGCCCTGGGACCGCATCAATGCCGCGCGCTACACGCCGGAGCACCGCGGAGCTGCCGGTCGTCTCGATCATCTCGCGCGCCCACGAGGAGCGCATCGCGCACAACCCGGACTTCGTCGCGCTGCAGGGCGACGTCGACGCGCTCGCCCAGCTGCGCAGCCAGCGCGACGTGTCGCTGAACCTCGACAAGCGCCGCACCGAGCGCGACGCCGTCGACGCCGACCGGCTCAAGCGCGAGAATGCGCGCCGCACGGCCCGGGGACTCGAGCCGCTGGCGAACGTGGCGGCGCTGGACGACACGGAGGCGCCCGATGCCGTCCTGGACGAGGCCGTCGAGATCGCGGCGGACGCCGTCGCAGCTGCCGAAGGCGCAGGAACCGGCGCGCCTCAGCTGAATTCGCGGCTCTCTCAGCTTTTCCCCTTTCACTCCAATAGGTTAGGCCTTGACTGGCTGCCTTTAGTGTTATACTTGACTACAACACTAAGGAACCGTAACATAGCGCCACCTGACCGCCTGGAGCCGACTGCGATGCGCACCGATAGCCCAAGTTCTCGCCCCGTTCGCAAACCCGGCCCGCTGGCTCGCCGCCGCCCTGCTCCTGGCAGCCGCCGTCGGCGCTCGTCGCCTGTGGCCAGGCCAACGGCGACAGCGAGAAGGACGGCAAGGAAGAAGTGCCGGCCGTGCCGGTCGAGGTCGCGACCACGCAGCGCGCCGAGATGGCGGCGCTGTACAGCGGCACGGCGCCGATCGAGGCGGAGCGCAGGGCGCTCGTCATGCCCAAGGGTCCGGGCGAGATTCGCGCCGGTGCTCGCCGACGAGGGCCAGCGCGTCAAGGCCGGCCAGACTGCTCGCGCGGCTCGACGGCGACAAGCTGAGGCTCGAGGTCGCGCTCAACGAGGCGACGATGCGCAAGCTCGAGCGGGACTACAACCGCAACCTGGAGCTGCAGCAGAAGGGCCTGGTCAGCGCGACGGCGCATCGACAACCTCAAGTACGAACTCGAGGCCGCCAAGGCCAACTGGGAACTCGCGCGCCTGCAGCTTTCCTACACCGAGATCCGCTCGCCGATCGCCGGCACGGTCACGCAGCGGCTCGACCTCGTGAAGGTCGGCAACACCGTGACACCGGTCGGCGGCGTCATCGAGAGCGCCGACAGCTCGCTGTTCGTCGTGGAAGACCTCGACACGCTGATCCTGCGCGTCAACGTGCCGGAGCGCGAGCTCTCCAAGCTCTCGGTCGGGCAGCCCGCGGAACTCTCGTTCGACGCGGTTCCGGGCCGCACCTTCCAGGGCGAGATCGCGCTCATCAGTCCCTCCATCGACCCCGCGACGGCCACCTTCGGCGTCCGCATCCGCGTCACGGAGACCGGCGGCCTGCTGCGACCGGGCATGTTCGCGCGCGTCGCGATCGTCTACGAGCGCAAGCTGGACGCGCTGCAGATCCCGCGCACCGCGCTGCTCGACACCGATGGCCAGCCGAAGGTGTTCGTCGTCAAGGACGGCAAGGCCGTGGAGCGCGCGGTGAAGCTCGGGCTGTCGAACGGCGCCTGGATCGAGGTCACCGAGGGCCTCAAGGACGGCGAGCAGGTCGTCGTCGTCGGCCAGGGCGCCGTCAAGCCCGGTGCCGCGGTGCGCGTCGTGAACTCCACGGCCCGCCCTGCGGCCGCGAAGCTCGCGCCCGTGACTGCCGGCTGAACGCGGACCTGACCCGATGAAGATCGTCGAGTTCGCCACGCAGCGCCGCGTCACGATCCTGATGGTGACCGTCGCCGTCGTGCTGTTCGGCTTCGTTTCGCTGTCGCGCCTGAAGCTGAACCTGCTGCCGGACCTCTCGTACCCGACGCTGACGGTGCGCACGGACCTTCCGGGCGCGGCACCGCTCGAGCTCGAGACGCTCGTCACCCGCCCGATCGAGGAATCGGTCGGCATCATCCGCAACGTCCGCTCGGTGCGGTCCGTCTCCCGCGCCGGCCAGGCCGACGTGATCCTGGAGTTCGCCTGGGGCACGGACATGGACCTCGCGGGCATCGACGTGCGCGAGAAGATCGACCTGCTGCAGCTGCCGCTCGAGGCGAGCCGGCCGATCATGCTCCGCTTCGATCCCTCGACCGAACCGGTGATGCGCTACGCGTTCGTCGACACGGACGAGTTCGCGAAGGACGAACGCCGGCGAGTCCGGCGGGCGTCGAGCGGCTGAAGAGCCTGCGCCGCTTCGCGGACGACCGCCTCAAGCCGGACCTCGAGTCGGTCGACGGCTCCGCGGCGGTCAAGGTCAGCGGCGGCTACGAGGACGAGATCCAGATCTTCGTGGACCAGCAGAAGCTGGCGCAGCTCAACCTGTCCATCGACATGATCGCGCACGCGCCTGCGGCGAGGAGAACGTGAACCTCTCCGGCGGGCGCCTCGAGCAGGGAACCCAGCGCTTCCTGGTGCGGACGCTCAACGAGTTCACCTCGGTGCAGCAGATGGCGGACGCGATCATCGCGAACGTCGAGGGGAAGCCCGTTTACCTGCGCGACATCGCCACGGTCACGAGCGGTTACAAGGACCGCGAGGCGATCACGCGCGTGAACGGCCGCGAGTCCGTCGAGCTCGCCATCTACAAGGAGGGCGACGCCAACACGGTGCAGCTCGCCGACGGCATCCGCACGCGCATCGAGGAGCTTGCCAAGTCGCTGCCGCCCGGCAGCGAGATGAAGCTCGTCTACGACCAGTCGAAGTTCATTTCCTCGGCGATCGGCGAGGTGCGCGAGGCCGCGCTCATCGGCGGGCTGCTCGCCATCCTCGTCCTGTACCTGTTCCTGCGCGACGCGCGCGCCACTTTCATCACGGGCCTCGCGATCCCGGTCTCGGTCATCGGCACGTTCGTGGCGATGTACATGTTCGACCTGTCGCTCAACATCATGTCGCTCGGCGGCATCGCGCTCGCGGTCGGCATGCTGGTGGACAACGCGGTCGTGGTGCTCGAGAACATCGTCCGCCACCGCGAGGAAGGCCGTTCGCGCGTCGAGGCGGCGACGCTCGGCACCAGCGAGGTCGGCACGGCGATCACCGCCGCGACGCTCACGTCGGTGGCCGTGTTCTTCCCGATGGTGTTCATCACCGGCATCGCCGGCCAGCTGTTCCGCGACCAGGCCCTGACGGTGAGCTTCTCGCTGCTGTTCTCGCTGATCGTCGCCATGACGCTGGTGCCGATGCTCGCGGCCGGCAAGCCGGAATTCTCGGTGCCGGACCCGGACCGCAAGCCCGGCCGCATCGGCCGCGGCATCGCACAGGCGCTCGCCCTGAAGCGCCGGCTGACGACCCGCGTGTCGGACTTCATGGCGTGGCTGTTCGGCTTCCTGGCGCGGCCGACGCAGTCCGGCTTCACGGCCGTGCAGCGCGCCTACCTGCCGGCGCTGCGCTGGTCGCTCGAGAACCGCGGCCGCGTGATCGCGATCTCCGTCGCGATCCTGGTCCTCACCGCGCTGCTCGTCCCGCGGCTCGGCTCGGAGCTGATCCCGCAGCTGTCGCAGGGCGAGTTCATCGCCGACATCCGGCTCGCGCCGGGCACGCCGCTCGAGCAGACCGACCGCGCGATGGCCGTCGCCCAGGCGGAGGCGACGAAGCTGCCGGGCATCGCCCTCTCCTACGCCGTGACCGGCACCGGCAACCGCCTCGACGCGAGCCCGACGGATGCCGGCGAGAACACCGGGCGGCTGTCGGTCACGCTCGAGCCGGGCGCCGGCGCCGGCGAGGAACAGAATGCGATCTACGGCACTGCGCGAGCGGTTCGAGGAACTCGCCGGGCGTGCAGTACCAGTTCAGCCGCCCCGCGCTCTTCAGCTTCTCATCGCCGCTCGAGGTCACGATCACCGGCTATGACCTCGACCGCCTGCGCCAGGCCGCGGAACAGGTGCGCCTTGGCATGCAGGCGAGCCCGACGTTCAGCGACATCAAGTCGACGGTCGAGTCCGGCAATCCCGAGATCCAGATCGTGTTCGACCAGGAGCGGGCGGCGCAGCTCGGCATGCCCGTGCGCGAGCTCGCCGACCGCGTCGTGGCCAGCGTGCGCGGCGACATCGCGACCCGCTACAAGCTGCGCGAGAAGAAGATCGACGTCCTGGTCCGGAGCATCGACACGCGCGCATCCTCCGTCGAGGAGATACGGTCGCTGATCGTCAACCCCGGCAGCGACCGCCCGGTGCCGCTGTCCGCGGTGGCCGAGGTCACGGTCGCGACCGGGCCGGCCGAGATCCGCCGGACTCGCCAGCAGCGCGTCGCGATCGTGTCGGCAAACCTGTCCGCGGGCGACCTCGGATCGGCCGTGAACGAGCTCAAGACGATCGTCGACGCCGTGGAAATGCCGGTCGGCGTGACCGCCGCCGTCAGCGGCCAGAGTGACGACATGAAGGAGTCGTTCCGCTCGCTGCAGTTCACGATGCTCCTGGCCGTGTTCCTGGTCTACCTCGTGATGGCCTCGCAGTTCGAGTCGCTGCTGCACCCGTTCGTGATCCTGCTGACGATACCGCTCGCGCTGGTGGGCTCGGTCTGGGCCATGTTCCTGACCGGTACGACCGTGAACGTGGTCGCGTACATCGGCCTCATCATGCTGGCCGGCATCGTGGTCAACCAGTCCATCGTGCTGATCGACGCCGTCAACCAGCTGCGCGAGAAGGGCCTGGCGAAGCACGAGGCGATCGTCGAGGCGGCGCGCCTGCGGCTGCGCCCGATCGTCATCACCAAGCTCACGACGATCCTCGGCCTGCTGCCGATGGCCATCGGCCTCGGCGAGGGCGCCGAGATCCGCAAGCCGATGGCGATCACGGTGATCGGCGGCGTGGCCGTGGCGAGCTTCTTCACGCTGCTCGTGATCCCGGTCGTCTACTCACTGCTCGACCGCAAGCGCTTCCAGCCGGCGGCGGCAAGAGCGGGCGCGCGAGTCGCGGCAGAGCACGCCGGGAGCTGAGCCATGATCCACACGCGCTTCGCGCTCAGGCGGCCGGTCACGACGCTGATGACCTTCATCGCGCTCGCGCTGATCGGCGTCATCGCGATGCGCCTGCTGCCGCTCGAGCTGTTCCCGGACATCCGCTTCCCGGGCATCCAGGTCACGATCCCCTACGCCGGCTCGACGCCCGAGGAGGTCGAGCAGCTCATCACGCGCCCCGCCGAGGAGGCGATCGCGACGCTCTCGGGCATCAAGGAGATCCGCTCCACCTCCTCCGAGACCGGCGCCGAGCTCGTCGTCTTCTTCCAGTGGGACCGGGACCCGTCCGCAGTCGGGTTCGAGGTCCGCACCAAGCTCGAATCGATCCGCCACGAGTTCCCGCCGAGCGCCAACCGGATCCTGACGCAGATGTTCGCCGCCGGGGACGACCGGGTCGTGGCGATCCGGATCTCGAGCCAGGAGGACCTGACGCGGCAGTACGACACGCTCGACCGCTACCTGAAGAAGCCGCTCGAGCGCCTCGACGGCGTGGCGCGCGTCTCGCTCGAGGGCGTCGAGCCCCTCGAGCTGCGCATCCTCGTCGACCCGGTGCGCATCGCCGCCCACGGCGTCGACATCGCGCGCCTGCGCGACTCGCTCGAAGGCGCGAACTTCTCGGTCAGCGCGGGCGAGATCACGGGCGGCGCGCAGCGCTTCCTGGTGCGGCCGATCGGCGAGTTCCGCACCATCGACGACGTCCGCAACTTCATCGTGACCGGCAACGTGCGCCTGCATGACCTCGCAGACGTCAGCCTGGTCACGCCGGAACTCACGGTCGGGCGTCACCTGAACGGCCGGCCCGGCGTCGGGCTCGACGTCTTCAAGGCGACCGGGCGCGAACATCGTCGACGTCGCCGAGCGCGTCATGGCTGTCGTCGAGGAGCAGCGCAAGCTGCCGCAGCTGCAGGGCATCGAAGTCATCGTGCTGCAGAACCAGGCCGAGAACATCCGCAGTTCGCTCACCGAGCTCAGGAACGCCGGCCTCCTCGGCGCGGGCCTGGCGCTGGTCGTGCTGTTCCTGTTCATGCGCGACTGGCCCACCACCCTGATCGTGGGCCTCGCGGTGCCGTTCTCGCTGCTGATCACCGTGGCCGCCATGTACTTCCTCGGCTTCTCGCTCAACATCCTGACGATGATGGGCATGCTGCTGGCGATCGGGCTGCTGGTCGACAACGCGGTGGTGGTGACCGAGAGCATCTTCCGGCACCGCCAGGTGGCCGGCGCAGACCCGATCGCATCGACGCTCACGGGCGTCACCGAGGTCGGCCTCGCCGTGCTCGCCGGGACGCTGTCCACCGTGATCGTGTTCCTGCCGATCATCTTCGGCGAGGAAAGCGAGATCGCGATCTTCATGGTGCACGTCGCGGTGCCGATCGTGGTCGCGATGCTGGCGTCGCTGCTCGTCGCGCAGACCCTGATCCCGACGCTGACCGCGCGCTTCCCGCCGCCGCCGGCGATTCGCGCCGGTTCGTTCTTCGCGCGGATCCAGGACTGGTACCTGCGCCGCCTCGATTGGCTGTTCGCGCACAAGTGGTGGGCCGCGCTGTTCGTCGTGCTGACGGTCGCCGTCCCCGGTGCCGCTGTTCGCGACCGGGCTCGTGAAGATGGACATGTTCCCGCAGGACGCGTCGGACCGGCTGTTCCTGCCCGTATCACATCGAGGGCACCTACCCGCTCGCGCGCACCGAGGAGGCCGTCACGCGCGTCGAGCAGTACCTCGAGGCCAACAAGGAGCGGTTCGGCATCGACCTCGTCTACAGCTACTACCTGCCGGACGATGCGTCGAGCGTCATCAGGCTGAAGCCGCGCGACGAGTTGCCGATGGAACCGCGCGAGCTCATGAAGGAAATCGAGAAGGGCCTGCCGGAGATCATCATCGGCAAGCCGAGCTTCCGCTTCGACGAGGAACAGGGACAGACCGGCGCGTTCAGCATGCGCCTGACCGGCGAGTCGACCGAGGAGCTGGTCGCGCTGTCGCGCGCCGTCGTGAAGCGCCTCGCGGGACGTCAAGGGCCTCGACACCGCCCGCTCGACCGCCAAGGCGGGCGAGCACGAGGTGCAGGTCGTCGTCGACCGCGATCGCGCCGCGCGCCTCGGGCTGTCGCCGCAGGCGGTGGCGCAGACGGTCGCGGTCGCGATGCGCGGCGACCCGCTGAAGGAGTTCCGCGCCGACGACCGCGAGATCCAGATGCGCCTCGCCTTCCGCGCCGACAACCGCCAGACGCTCGAGGACCTCGCGGCGACCCCGCTCTACCTGCCGGACGGCACGCGCAGCACGCTCGGCGCGGTCGCCAGCTTCCGCATCGACCAGACGGCGCGCACGATCGAGCGCGTCGACCGGCTCACTTCGGTGGTGATCGAGGGCATCGTCGCCGACGATTCCTCGCTCGACGAGGTCAAGAAGGGCGTCGAGGCGGTGATGGAGCAGTTCCCGCTGCCGCCCGGCGTCGGCTGGAAGTACGGCCGCAGCGTCGAGGACAGCGACGACACCGCGAAGACGATGCAGACCAACATCCTGCTCGCGATCGCGCTGATCTTCCTGGTGATGGCCTCGCTGTTCGAGTCCCTCCTCTATCCCGTCTCGATCCTCACGTCGATCGTGTTCGCGATCGTGGGCGTCTTCTGGGGCCTCGCCGTCACGCAGACGCCGATGTCGTTCATGGCGATGCTCGGGATCATGATCCTGATCGGCGTGATCGTGAACATCGGCATCGTGCTGATCGCGCACGTGATCGACCTGCGCAAGGAAGGCATGAACCGCCACGACGCGATCCTCGAGGCGGCGCGCCACCGGCTGCGCCCGATCCTGATGACGACCGTGGTGACGCTGCTCGCGATGCTGCCGCTCGCGGCCGGGGACATCCAGATCGGCGGCGACGGCCCCTCGTACTACCCGATGGCCCGCGCGCTGATGTCGGGCCTGCTGTTCGGCTCGGTGACGTCGTTGTTCTTCGTGCCGCTGTTCTACGTCTGGCTCGACGACCTGAACGTCTGGCGCCAGCGCATCAAGCTGCATTCTCGCGGCGGAAGCGGCGGAGGGGTCAGACCCCTGACAGGGGACGCCGCCCTCGAGGCGAGCGGTCTCGCGACTATCAAGGGGTGCGACCCCTTCGATCAGCGCAGCAGGACCTTGTAGACGTCCCAGTAGTCGTCGACGAGCACGTTCGCGTCCGGCACGCCGCCGCTCGCCGCCGGCGGCAGTGACGCGGGTTGCGGCACGGTCTCGTTGGCATTCCGCCAGGTCGCGGCCGGCAGTCATCTTCTCGCCGCGCTTCCTGAACTCGGCCGCGAGGCCGTCCTGCGCCTTGACCATGGCCAGCGCCTGCGCGATCTCGCGCAGCCGCGCGAGGCAGGCCTCGAGATTGCCGTGCTTGGCGCTCTCGACGCTGCGGTTGTTGGCAAGCCTCGCGTCCATCGCGAGACCGGAGACGGCGAGCCGCGCGAACAGGTGCTGCGCGTAGGCGATCACCGCGAGGTTCACGAGCCGGCGTCCCGCGATCGAGATGCCCGGGAATTCCGGCCACGGCTCCTTGTCGATCGTGCGGTGCGACTCGCGCATCTCGCCCAGGTGGCGCTCGGCCGCGCCGCAGCGTTCCTGCTGGGCGAGGATCTCGGTGGCCAGTTCGCGTCGCTTGAAGTAGTGCCAGAAGCGCTGGAGCCGGGTCATGCGCGTCTCGAACTCGCGCAGCCGCTCGCGCTCGGCGTCCGCGACCTCCTGGGCCTGACGGAGCCTTTCGTCCGCGACCTTGAGCCGGTCGGCGCGGTCGGCCTGGAATTCCGCGAGCTGCTGCTTGCGCTCCGCGTCCTGGATCTCGCGCTTGAGCTCGGAGGAGAACTTCTCGAGTTGCTCGCGGCTGGCGCGCCACAGGGCCTTCAGCCCGAAATGCACCAGCGCATCGACCCCGCGCTCGGGATTTCCGAGCAGCACTTCGAGCTGCTCGAGCTGCTGCTGCAGCCGCGCGTTCGCGTTCTCCTGCTGCTTGAGCTTGTTGCGGAGGTTGTGCAGCTGGTCGTCGAGGTCCTGGAGCTCCTTCTTGAGCTCGGCGCGGTTCCAGAACAGCTTGAGCAGCCGCTCCTGCTCGGCCGGGTCGGCCTTGCCGATCGAGGGCAGCTTCAGCTGCGACCACTTGTCAGGAAGCATGACCGCCATTGGCCTTGCTCAGGCGGCCGGCACCGCGAAGCGGTGACCGCTCTCGACGCAGTATTCCAGCCACTTGTTGAGCAGCATGTTGCAGGACCAGCGCTCGCCGCGGCTCGGCGGCAGCATCCGCCGCGAGCCTGCGCAACCGCGGGTGCGCGGGACCGGGCCCGGTACCGCAGGCCTCGGCGAGGCGCGCATCGTGGTAGACGCGGACGTCGAGCTGCGGCTCGCGCGCCATCGCGGCGTCCTCGCCGAAGAGGTAGGTCATCTGGAACGCGGTCGTGTAGCGGCACTGCTCGACGACCGAGAGCTCGAGCGCAGGCCCGCCGGCGACCTCGGAGATGCAGCGAGCCGCGCAGGCGGCGCAGCTCCGGCACGAGCCAGCCGAGCCGGATGAAGTTGCTCTCGTAGAGCGTCATCAGGCTCACGAATGATCGCGGCCGTGCGCGCCAGGAGATCGTGCAGAGGTCGTCCGTCAACATGGATTTGACTATATCACAGGGAAATCCGGCCAAATCCCGCGTGATTCGTGCGCCTTGTCACGAATCCGTCACGGCCTCACGCGCCGCGGGATCGCGAGACGCTCGAGCACGCGGCTCGCGATCTCCTCGATGGACGTGTCGGTGGTTTCGAGGTACGGGATTCCGTGGCGCTCGAAGAGCTGCTCGGCTGCGCGCACCTCGAATGCGCACTGCTGCGCGGACGCGTAGCGGCTGTCGGGGCGGCGCTCCTGGCGGATCTGCTGCAGCCTGCCCGGCTCGATCGTGAGCCCGAACAGCTTCCGGCGATACGGCTCGACGACCGGCGGCAGTCGCCCGCCGTCCAGGTCGTCCTCGGTCAGCGGATAATTCGCCGCAAATGCCCCGTACTGCAGGGCCATGTAGACGCAGGTCGGGGTCTTCCCGGAGCGCGAAACCCCGATCAGGATCACGTCCGCGCGCTCGTAGTCGCGCGTCTGGGCGCCATCGTCGTTCGCAAGTGCGAAGTTCGTCGCATTGATGCGCATGGTGTAGGCGGTGAGGTCCGCCATGCCGTGCGCGCGTCCGAGCACGTGCGCCGACGTCTGCCCGAGCTCCTGCTCCAGCGGACCGAGAAACGCGTCAAAGAAATCGAGGAACAGGCAACGCGCCTCCCGGAGCGCGTCGCGGACCTCGCTGTCGACGAGCGTCGCGAACACGATCGGGCGTTCGCCCTCGTCGCGCCCGGCCTGGTCGATCTTCGCGACGGCTTCACGCGCCTTGTCAACCGTGGAGATGAATGGCAAAGTGACCGGCCTGAATTCCATGCCGTCGAACTGCGTCAGCAGGCTGTGTCCCATCGTTTCGGCGGTGACGCCGGTCTGGTCGGACACGAAGAAGACGGTACGTCGCTGCTTCATGGCGGATCATCCGTTGGCTGGCGCGGCCTCCGGGCCGGCGCGCGGCTGATCGTAACAGGTGCAGAACGGGCAAGGATCGCGCGTGACCCGCTACACGATCCCGCTGGGCAAGCTGCGCATGACCGACGTCGAGTCGGTCGGCGGCAAGAATGCCTCGCTCGGCGAGATGATCGGCCAGCTCGCCGGTGCGGGCGTCCGCGTGCCCGGCGGATTCGCGACCACCGCCCAGGCCTACCGCGACTTCCTCGCCCAGGACGGGCTCGGCGCGCGCATCGCAGCCGAACTTTCCGGCCTCGACGTCGAGGACGTCGGGCGGCTCGCGGCTGTCGGCAGCCGGATCCGCGGCTGGATCCTCGCGACGCCGTTCCAGGAGGCCCTGGAGCGCGACGTGCTGGCGGCGACCTCGAGCCTCGGCAACGGCGCGTCCGCCGTCGCGGTGCGATCCTCGGCGACGGCCGAGGACCTGCCCGGCGCCTCGTTCGCGGGCCAGCAGGAAACGATCCTCAACGTGCGTGGACCGGAATCGGTGCTGGCCGCGATGCACCAGGTCTACGCTTCGCTCTACAACGACCGCGCCATCTCCTACCGCGTGCACCAGGGCTTCGACCACGCCCAGGTCGCGATCTCGGTCGGCGTCCAGCACATGGTGCGCAGCGACGTCGGCGCGAGCGGCGTCATGTTCACGCTCGACACGGAGTCCGGCTTCCGCGACGCCGTGTTCATCACGGCGTCCTGGGGCCTCGGCGAGCTGGTCGTGCAGGGCGCCGTGAATCCCGACGAGTTCTACGTCTACAAGCCGGCGCTGCGCGCGGGGCGGTTCGCCGTGATCCGGCGCAACCTCGGCTCCAAGGCCTCGCGGATGGTGTACGCGACCGACCCCGGCCCGGGCCGCTGGGTCGAGACCGTCGACGTGCCCGCCTCCGACCGCGCGCGCTTCTGCATCGGCGACGCCGACGTGCAGGAGCTTGCGCGCCAGGCGCTCGTCATCGAGGACCACTACGGCTGCCCGATGGACATCGAGTGGGGCAAGGATGGCGAGACCGGCGAGATCTACGTGCTGCAGGCGCGTCCCGAGACGGTCCAGAGCCGGGCCGGGCGCTCGATCCTGCGCTACACGCTGAAGCAGAGGTCGCGCGCCATCGCCAGCGGCCGCGCGATCGGCCAGCGCATCGGCGCAGGTCCCGCGCGGGTCGTGTCCGGCGCGCGCGAGATGTCGCGCGTCCAGCCGGGCGACGTGCTCGTCTCGGACATGACCGACCCCGACTGGGAGCCGGTCATGAAGCGGGCGTCCGCGATCGTCACGAACCGCGGCGGCCGCACCTGCCACGCGGCGATCATCGCCCGGGAGCTCGGCATCCCGGCAGTCGTGGGCTGCGGCGACGCGACGGCGAAGATCCGCGACGGCGAGCCGGTCACCGTCTCCTGCGCCGAAGGGGACACGGGCGTCGTCTACGAGGGCAGGCTCGACTTCGAGCAGCAGCGCATCGAGCTCGACGCGCTGCCGGAACCGCCGGTGCGGATCATGATGAACGTCGGCAACCCCGACCGCGCCTTCGACTTCGCCTCGATCCCGAATCACGGGGTCGGCCTCGCGCGGCTCGAGTTCATCATCAACCGCATGATCGGCGTGCATCCGAGGGCGCTGCTCGAGTTCGCGACGCTCGAGCCGGGCGTGCGCGACCAGGTCAAGCGGCAGATGGCCGGCTACGACGACCCGGTGCGGTTCTTCGTCGAGAAGCTCGCCGAGGGCATCGCCAGCATCGCGGCGGCGTTCGCGCCGCACCCCGTGATCGTGCGGCTGTCGGACTTCAAGTCGAACGAGTACGCCAACCTGATCGGCGGGCGCCAGTACGAGCCGCACGAGGAGAACCCGATGCTCGGGTTCCGCGGCGCGTCACGCTACACGGACCCGGCGTTCGGGCCCTGCTTCGAGCTCGAATGCCGCGCGATCCGCCGCGTGCGCGAGGAGATCGGCCTCGACGAACGTCCAGGTCATGGTCCCGTTCGTGCGCACGGTCGAGGAAGGACGGCGCGTCGTCGAGCTGCTCGCCCGTTACGGGCTCGAGCGCGGCAGGAACGGGCTGAAGGTCATCATGATGTGCGAGCTGCCGACCAATGCGCTGCTCGCGCGCGAGTACCTCGAGCACTTCGACGGCATGTCGATCGGCTCGAACGACATGACGCAGCTCACGCTCGGCATCGACCGCGACTCGGCGATCATCGCGCCCCTGTTCGACGAGCGCGACCCGGCCGTCAAGGCGCTGCTCGCGATGGCGATCCGGGCCTGCAAGGAATGCCGGCAAGTACATCGGCATCTGCGGGCAGGGGCCGTCGGACCACCCGGACCTCGCGCGCTGGCTCGTCGACCAGGGCATCGACTCGCTGTCGCTCAATCCCGATACGGTCGTCGAGACCTGGCTGTACCTGGCGAACGGCGCGAAGACCTAGGACGCGCGCTGGCGGGCCGGGCGGGGTCCCTCGTTCGCTCCGCGCGGCGACTTCAGTCGCTCAGCTCGGGACCCCGCCCGCGCCCGCTAGCGCGCGCCCAGATTGCTCGCGCGCCGTTTCCCAGTTGCGGCCGTCGTACGGGCGGATCGTCATCGACTTGATCGTCGCGGGATCGAGGCAGCGGGCGTTGACGGAGTAGCCGTCAGGGTGGGAGCGCGGGACGTAGAAGGACTTCACGCCGCAGTGACGGCAGAAGCGGTGCTTTGCGACGCCGGTGCCGAATGTGTACTCGACCAGGTCGTCCGCGCCGGACAGCAGGCGAAACGCGCCGGCGTCGACGATCAGGTGCAGGTAGCCCGAGCGCGCGCACATCGAGCAGTTGCACTCGAGCAGTTCGAGGTCGGCGGGTGCGAGCACCTCGAGGCGCACCCGGCCGCAGTGACAGGAGCCCGCGTGCCAGAGCGCTCCCGCCGGCGTCAGGTCCGCGGCGCGTTCCATGGCGCGGCGAACAGCGCCGTGCGGTAGTGGCGCAGTTCCTCGATCGACTCATGGACGTCCGCGAGCGCCGTATGGCGCGATTCCTTCTCGACACCGGCCGCGACCTCGGGCGCCCAGCGGCGCGCCAGCTCCTTGAGGGTGCTGACGTCGAGGTTGCGATAGTGGAAGTAGCGCTCGAGTTCCGGCATCCAGCGCGCCAGGAAGCGTCGGTCCTGGCAGACGCTGTTGCCGCACATCGGCGAGCGATTCGGGCCCGACGTGCTGCGCGAGGAATTCGAGGGTCGCGCGCTCGGCGGCGGCTTCGTCCGTGGCGCTCGCGAGCACGCGCGCGGAAAGGCCGCTCGCGCCGTGGGTCCGCGTGTTCCATTCGTCCATGGCCGCGAGCGTCGCCTCGGACTGGCGCACGGCGATGACCGGTCCCTCGGCGACCACCGCGAGGTCGGCGTCGGTCACGACCGTCGCGATCTCGATGACGCGGTCTCTCTCGGGAACGAGCCCGGTCATCTCGAGGTCGATCCAGATCAGCCTGTCGCCGTTCGCCATGTTGCCGGTGATCTTACCAGAGGCTAGAGTGCCCCTCGCCCGCACGCCATGCACTCATCCAAACCCGTTCCGTCGTCACTCGCAGGTCGCGTGGTCGCGAGCCACGGCCGCGACGCGACGGTCGTCGGCGCCGACGGCGGCCGCGTGCATTGCCGGCTGCAGGGCCGGCGCCTCGCGGTCGTCTGCGGCGATCGCGTGCGCTGGCAATCGGCCAGCACCGAGGGCGGCGCCGGCGTCATCGTCGAAGTCCTGCCGCGCGCGAGCCTGCTCGCGCGCATCTCCTCCCGCGGCGACCCGGAGCCCGTCGCCGCGAACCTCACGCAGCTCGTCGCCGTCGTCGCGTCGATCCCGGCGCCGGATTTCGGCCTCTGCGACCGCTACCTCGCCGCGGCCGAGTGGAACGGCCTCGCCGCCTGCGTGGTCGCGAACAAGTCCGACCTCGAAGACGCCAGGGACTCGCTCGACGCCCCGCTCGCGGACTACGCACGCATCGGCTACCCCGTCGTGCGCGCGAGCAAGCGGCTCGCGGATGGAGTCGATGCGCTGCGCGAGCGCCTCGCCGGCGGAACGAGCGTGCTGGTCGGACAGTCGGGGGTCGGCAAGAGCTCGCTCACCAACGCCCTCGTGCCGGGCGTTGCGGCGACCGTGGCCGAAGTCACGCGGGCGAGCGAGAGCGGGCGCCACACGACGACGACCGCCGCGCTCTACACCCTGCCGTCGGGCGGCGAGCTGATCGATTCGCCGGGCGTGCGCGACTTCTCGCCGCCCCTGCCGGCGCCGCGCGAAATCGCCGGCGGCTTCCGGGAGATCGCGGCGCTGGCTGCGGAATGCCGGTTCAGGGACTGCCTGCACCGGCGCGAGCCCGGTTGCCGGGTGACGGCCGCCGCCGGCGGCGCCGTCGCCGTGCGCCGGCTCGAGAGCTACCTGCGGATGCTGGAGCTCGCGGAAGAAATGGCGTCGCGGATCAGGCGATGACCTGGCGGCCGGCGAGCGCGTGGGCCAGCGTGCCGCCGTCCACGTACTCGAGCTCGCCGCCGACGGGCACGCCGTGGGCGATGCGCGTCGCGCGGATCGCGCGGCGCGACACCAGCTCGCCGATGTAGTGAGCCGTGGCCTCGCCTTCGACGGTCGGGTTGGTCGCGAGGATCACCTCGCGTATCTCGCCCTCGTCGAGCAGGGCCTCGAGACGGTCGAAGCCGAGCTGGTCCGGGCCGATCCCGTCGAGTGGCGACAGGTGACCCATCAGCACGAAATAGCGGCCGCCATAGCCGCCGGACTGCTCGACGGCGACGACGTCCGCCGGCGACTCCACGATGCACAGCACGGTCGCGTCGCGACGCGGCGCCGCGCAGATCTCGCAGACCTCGCCGTCCGTCAGCATGCGGCAGCGGCGGCAATGCCCGACGTTCGCCGCGGCATCCTCCAGCGCGCGCGCGAGCGCGCGTCCACCGTCGCGGTTGCGTTCGAGCAGGTGGAACGCCATGCGCTGGGCGGACTTCGGGCCGACACCCGGCAGCACGCGCAGGGCCTCGATGAGGCGGGCGAGTCCCGGGGAGTACTTCATCGCGGCCGTCAGAACGGCAGTTTCATGCCCGGCGGCAACTGCATTCCGCCCATCGCGCCGGACATGTGCTGCTGGACCGCCTCGCCCACGCGCCGCGTTGCGTCGTTGCAGGCCGCGGCCACGAGGTCCTCGAGCATCTCCCGGTCCGAGCCCGCGACCGTGGGATCGATCTCGACGCGCCGCACCTCGTGACGCCCGTTCATGACGACCTTGACCATGCCTCCGCCCGCTTCGCCGGTGACCTCGAGGGTCCCGAGCTGCTCCTGGGCCTTCTGCATGTTCGCCTGGAGCTGCTGCGCCTGGCGCATGAGCTGTCCGAGATTCGGTTTCATGCCGGCATCTTAACCTACGGGCTTGATCGATTCCGGCTGCAGGACCGCGCCAAACCGCTCGCGCAGCGTCTGCACGTTCGGGTCGCGCTCGAGCGCCGCACGGGCCGATTCGAGGCGCTCGTCGCGGGCCTGCTCTTCGCGGCGCGCCGGCGTGTCCCCCGCGCCGCCCCGTTCGATTTCCAGTGTCGCCGCATCGCCCACGAGCTGGCGCAGGGCCTGCGCGAAGCGGTCCTCGAGCTGGCGCGTGTGCAGGCTCCCGGCACGCTCGTCGAGCAGGAACCGGAAGTGGTTGCCGCTGCGCTCGACGAGCTGGCAGTTGCCCGCGAGTTGCCGGGCGGGGCCCTTGAGTTCCAGCCTCGCCAGGAGCGAGGGCCAGTCGCCCTGCGCTCCGGCCGCAGGCTGTTGCGGGCTTCGGAGCCGCCGCGGCCGCCGGAGCGGTGTCGGGCGCTGCGACTGCCGCGCGGCGCATCTCGCCGGCCGCGTCCAGCCGGACGGAACGCAAGGATCCTGAGCAAGGTCATCTCGAAGCCGCTGCGCGGGTCTGGCGCGTGCTCCAGGTCGCGCCGGCCGACGATGGCGAACTGGTAGGCCAGCTGTATGTCTTCCGGCGGCAAGCGCGCGGCCAGCGCGGCCAGGGTCTCGGTCGGCCAGGCTTCGTCTTCGCCGAGGTCCGGCACGGCCTGGCGCAGGGCGACCTTCTGCAGCAAGGCAGCGAGCTCTTCGAGCAACTGCCCGTAGTCGGGGGCAAATTCGTCGATCGCCGCGATGCTGCCGAACAGCGCCTTTTGCGTCGCGCGCGGCCAGGTGCTCGACGAGCCGAAGCACCTGCTGGCGATCGACGGTGCCGAGCATCGAACGCGCGTCGGCCTCGATCACCCGACCGGCGCCGAAGGCCAGCATCTGGTCGAGCAGCGAGAGCGCATCGCGCAGGCTGCCGTCTGCGGCGCGTGCGAGCAGCGCGACGGCGGGCCCCTCGAAGGCGGCGCCTTCGGCCGTCAGGATCTGCTGCATGCGCGTCGCGATCAGGGAAGCCGGCAGCCGCTTCAGGTTGAACTGCAGGCAGCGCGACAACACGGTCACCGGCAGTTTCTGCGGGTCGGTGGTCGCGAGCAGGAACTTGACGTGCGGCGGCGGCTCCTCGAGCGTCTTCAGCAGCGCGTTGAACGAATGAGCCGACAGCATGTGCACTTCGTCGATCAGGTAGACCTTGTAGCGCCCGCGGGTCGGCAGGTACTGCACGTTCTCGAGCAGCTCGCGCGTGTCGTCGACCTTGGTGCGGGAAGCCGCGTCGACTTCGATGAGGTCCACGAAGCGGCCCTCGTCGATCTCCCGGCAGGCCGCGCATTCGCCGCAGGGCGAGGAACTGACGCCGCGCTCGCAGTTCAGTGCCCGCGCCAGGATGCGCGCGATCGTGGTCTTGCCGACTCCGCGCGTGCCGGTGAACAGGAAGGCATGGTGGATGCGGCCCGAATCGAGGGCGTTCACGAGCGCCTGCCGCACGTGTTCCTGGCCGACCAGTTCGGCGAAGTTCCGCGGGCGCCACTTGCGCGCGAGTACGAGGTAGCTCATCGCGTACGCTTCCTCCGGGCTGCCATCATCGCGCATCCCGATGCGACAGGGAGGCGGCCCGCGCCAGCACCCCTCCGGCACCCGATGCCACCGCTACCGTTGCTTCCTTCCGGACCTGGCGGGGTTCACGGCTGATCGTCGCGGAGGAACCGACGCGAGCCACCATGGAAATCGTCGGGCCGGGCATCGTACGGTCGGCCTCCGGCAGCGTCAACCGCGTGGCGCCGCGCGCGGCAGCCACAGCGTCACGGCAGTCCCCTCGCCCGGCGCGCTCTCGATCTCGATGCGACCGCCGTGAATGTCGATGATCTCCTTGACGATGCTCATGCCGAGCCCCGTGCCCGCCGTCGCCGCCGTCGACTCCGCGCGGTAGAAGCGCTCGAAGATGCGGCGCTGGGTTTCCTCGTCCATGCCCTCGCCGCGGTCCCGGACGCAGACGCCGACCGCGTCCGCGGCCGCGACGAGGCGCACTGCGATCGGACTCCCCGGGCGGCGAGTACTTGCAGGCATTCGCGATCACGTTGCTCAGCGCCTGGCAGAACTTGTCGGCGTCCACGAACACCTCGGTATCGCCGATTTCGCCCTCGAGCGTCGGCACGCGCGCGTACTCGCCGACCCGGAAGGAGTCGATGTAGCGCCTCACCGCGGGCGCGAGCGGCTGGCGGATCATCGTGAAGTCCCGGCCCGCGCGCGCCTCGATGCGCGCCAGGTCGAGCAGCTCGCTCACGATGCCGGTGATCTGGTCGCCGTGTCGGCGCATGGTGGCGAGAATCTCGCCGCGTTGCCCCGCGGGCGGGTCGATTGCCTGCAGGAGCTCGGCATAGCCCGTGATGACGGCGATCGGCGTACGCAGCTCGTGGGCCGCGGTTGCGACGAACTGGCTCTTGGCGCGGTCCAGCTCGTCGGCCCGGGTGATGTCCCGGAAATAGGCGACCTGCGCGCCCGCGGGCGGGCCGACGACCCGGCATTCGAGCACGGCAGGTCGTGGGCGCTGCAGGCGGAGCGACGTCGCGTCCCCGGGTTGCGGCTCGGGACAGCTGCCGAGCTCGCCGAGCTTGGCCCAGAACCGCGATCGCGTGAGGCCGATCAGGGCGTCGCGTGTCCAGCCGGTCATGGCCAGGAACGCGGGGTTGGTTTCCGTCACGCAGCCCATGGAATCAAAGGACACGATGCCGTCCGGCGACAGGCTGAGGATCGTGGTGAGCTCCTCGTTGCGCTCGGTGAGACGCGACTCCGCGTCGACGCGCGCGCTGTTGGACTCGCCCAGCAGCCTGCCCATGCGCTGCAGTTCGCCGACGGTGTGGCGAAACTCGCTGACGCCGAAGGCCGGCGCGGCCTGCTCGTACTCGCCCACGGCGATGCGGTGCGCCATGCGCTCGATCTGCGTGAGCGGCTCCGCGATCGAGCGGCTCACGAACCGCGCGCGGCGATAGAGGAACGTGAAGAACACGAGGTAGAAGCCGACGAGTCCCGCGAGCATCACCCAGCCGACCGCGGCGAGGTCCCGGCTCAGCATGT
Source organism: uncultured Gammaproteobacteria bacterium (assembly GCA_963823415.1). Lineage (GTDB taxonomy): Bacteria > Pseudomonadota > Gammaproteobacteria > Steroidobacterales > Steroidobacteraceae > SCUD01. The sequence continues at coordinate 413,633 of CAWGLJ010000008.1, forward strand.
GGGACGGGCCGAGTACCGCCTCCTCGGGCGCCAGGCTCATCAGCTTCCACCCGGCGGACGGGATCGTCTGCCAGGCGACCAGCAGCGGCTCCGGCCCCTCGAGCCGGGCGCTGCCCGACGGCTGCGCACCGAGCAGCCGCGCGATGTCCGCGAAATCGGCGCGCTGGAATACGTTGAACTCCTCGGGCTTGAAGGTATCGGCACGGATCGCGTCGCGATATTCGTGCGCCTTGAGCTCGCGCAGGTTGAAGAGTCGCTCGCCCTGCGGCGGCAGCGCCAGCAGCGTGCCCGACTTGCCGATCAGGATCAGGAAACCCTGCCAGGGAATCTCCCGGCCCAGGACGTCCGCGACGATCCGGTCGACGGTGACGTCGGCGCCGACGACTGCCTCGAGGAAGTCCCCGCGATGCACCGGGGCAATGGCCGAGACCAGCCAGCCCTGTCCTGCCGGGTCGACGTAAGCGTCGGTCCACACCACGGAGCGCGACGGGTTATGGGTCGCGTCGGCCTCGTAATAGAAATTGAAGTCCGGGATGTGCATCCGGGGGTCATAGACGGCGGCGGCATCCATCCAGGGCCAGATACGGTTGAGGGAATCGTGGGTGTTGAGGTAGGCCTGAACGATCAGCGGGTTCGACAGGGTGATGTCGCGGAGCAGCGAGTCGACCGACGCCAGGCGCTCGAGTCTCTCGAAATCGGCCGGCCCCTTCGCCGTCAGTGCCGACCAGTAGACGGCAGCGCCGCCGTCGTCGTACCAGGTCGTCAGCGCGCCGGTCGGCTGCAGCCGCAGCCGCTCCCGGTCCCTGGAACGCGGCACCGGCGCCGAGAGCGCCGCCGTCGCCTGGCGGCGCAGCACTTCGGTGAGTGCGGACACCGTGCCGAGCTGCTGCTCGATGACATTCGACTCGTCGTCGGCGATCCGCGCCAGTTCCTGCCGCGCCACCTCGGTCAGCGCCGCCACGTTCCTGCGCAGCGACCAGGCATGACTCGTGATGTAGACGGCGACCAGCAGCAGTTCGACGACCAGCAGCGGGATGAGCGCATTGCGGACGTAGGTCCGCCAGACCCAGCGCAACAGCGAGGTTTCGCGTGGAGGCGCCTCGGCCTCCGCCCGGTCAGGGACAGTCGGAGCGGCCATGCGAGGAGGAATAGTGTAGACGGTGCAGGAAGCTGGCGGAGAGGGTGGGATTCGAACCCACGTAGGGCGTAATGCCCTCAACCGATTTCGAGTCGGTGCCGTTATGACCGCTTCGGTACCTCTCCGTGCAGGATTCCGGCAGCCGACACAGCGGGCAGATCCGGAACCGTTATTCTACATCAATGCAGCCGGAAACCGCGCCCGCCGCGTCGCCCTGGCGGGGACTCCGCAACCGGTTCGGCATCCCGGTGATCCTGCTGTCCGCCCTCATGATCGGCACCTGTTCGCGGATGCCCGGCGCCCTCGAGCAGATCCTGGCGCAGGGCGCCATCCGGGTCGTGACCCGGAGCAGCCCGCTGGCCTACTACGAGGGCGCCGCCGGTCCCGAGGGCCCGGAATACGAGCTTGCACGCGCCTTCGCCGAGCGACTCGGCGTGCGGCTCGAGCTTCGCTTCGCCCGCTCGCCCGCGGCCGCGCTCGCCATGGTCGCAAGGAATCGCGCACAGGTCGCCGCTGCCGGCATCGTGACGAGCGGCGCACGACCGGGTCGCGTTCGCTTCGGCCCCGTTTTCCAGCGCATCGACCAGTACGTCATTTATCGCCTCCAGGACCCCCTGCCGGCGAGCGCCTGCGGATCTGGCCGGGCGTCGCATCGTGGTGCAGCGAAATTCCGCCCACTCGGCAGCGCTCGAGCAGCTGGCGAACGAGGTACCGGAGTTGACCTGGACCGAAGTCCGCGGCGCCGACTGCCCTGGACCTCCTCGGCCGCGTCGCGCGCGGCGAGGCGGACCTCACGGTCGCGGATTCCATCGAATTCTCCCTCGGCCGGCATTTCTTCCCGGACCTGCGACCTGCCTTCAGGATCGCCGAATCGGAGGCGGTCGCCTGGGCGATCTCTCCGCATGGCCAGGACCTGCTGCCGGAACTCGAGCGCTTCTTCGCGGACCTCGACGCGGACGGCAGGCTGGCCGACATCCTCGAGCGCAACCGCCGCGCGCTGGTGCGCTTCGACCGGGTCGATGCGGCCAGCTTCGTTGCCTGCGTCCGGGAGCGCCTGCCGCGCTACCAGGCCTGGTTCCAGGAAGCGGCCGCCGAAACCGGCATCGACTGGCGCCTGCTCGCGGCCATCGGCTACCAGGAGTCGCGCTGGGACTCGGCCGCGGTCTCCCCCACCGGCGTCCAGGGACTCATGATGCTGACCGCGGAGACCGCACGGCGCGTCGGCGTCGCCGACCGCAACGACCCGCGCGAAAGCATCCTGGGTGGCGCGCGCTACCTGCGCGTGATCGGCAAGACCATTCCGGAGCGCATCCCGGACCCTGATCGCACCTGGATGACGCTTGCGGCCTACAACGTCGGCTATGGCCACCTCGAGGACGCGCGCATCCTGACCCAGCGCCGCGGCCAGGATCCCGACCGCTGGCCGGACGTGCGCGCCAACCTGCCGCTGCTCGCGCAGGAACGGCACTACACGACGTTGAAGCGCGGCTACGCCCGCGGCTGGGAGCCGGTGGGCTTCGTCCGCAACGTGCAGACCTACGCCGAATTGCTGCGCTGGATGGTGGACGACCAGGCGCCGTCAGCGACGCCCGGCGAAGAATCCGCGAAGTAGCGCGCCGCACTCCTCGGACAGCACGCCGCCGAAGGCGTCGACGCGGTGATTCATCGCCTCGGACGCGACGAGGTTGAAGGCGCTGCCGGCCGCGCCCTGGCGCGGATCCCAGGCGCCGAACACGAGCCGGGCGATGCGGGCATGGGCGATCGCCGCCGCGCACATCGGGCAAGGCTCGAGCGTCACGTAGAGCGTCGCGCCACCGAGCCGGTAGTCCGAGACGCGCCTTCGCCGCGGCACGCAGCGCCAGGATCTCCGCGTGCGCCGTCGGATCGTGGGTCGCGATCGGCTGGTTCCAGCCCTCGCCGAGCAACTGGCCGTCGCGCACGACGAGCGCCCCGACCGGCACCTCGCCCATGGCCTCGGCGCGCCTCGCCAGCGCGATGGCCTGGCGCATCCAGTCGACGTCGTTCATCCCCTGCCCTGCTGCGGCCGCCTCGCCGCAGCATAGCGTGCGAGTGTCTGGCGGCGCGCTTCCTCGTGGCGCACGACGGGCGCCGGATAGTCGCGCCCGATCCGGCAGCCCGCGGCGCGCTGGACATCCGCGCGGCATTTCCCACGGCGCGTGCACGTAGTCGGCCGGAACCTCGCGCGAGCTCGGCAATCCAGCGACGGATGTAGTCGCCGGCGGGATCGAATCTCTCCGACTGGCGGACCGGATTGAAGATGCGGAACCAGGGCTGCGCGTCGCAGCCGGTCGAGGCAGACCATTGCCAGCCGCCGTTGTTGGCGGCAAGGTCAAAGTCGAGGAGCCGCTCGGCGAAATGACGCTCGCCTCGCCGCCAGTCGAGGCCGAGGTCCTTGGCGAGAAAGGAAGCCACGACCATGCGCAGGCGGTTGTGCATCGTTCCCTGCGCCTTCAGCTCGCGCATGGCCGCGTCGACGATCGGGTAGCCGGTGCGGCCCTCGCACCAGGCGCGCCACAGCCGCTCGTCGCGCGTCCACTCGAGCCGGTCGTACTCGCGGCGAAAGGCATGGTCGACCACGTCGGGCCGCGCGGCGAGGATCGCGAAGTAGAAATCGCGCCAGATCAGCTCGCTGAGCCAGGCGGCGGCGCCGGCACTGCGGGATCGGCGGGCGGCGGCGACCAGCTGGCGGATCGAGATCGTCCCGAAGCGCAGGTGCACGGACAGCCGCGAGGTCGCGGCCAGCGCCGGAAAATCGCGCTCGCGCGCATAGCGCGGCAGCCGCCGCCGGAACGCGGCCCACTGCCGGGCGGCACCCGACATGCCGGCCGGCACCGGCAGCGCGGCTCTCTGGAATCCGAGCGCGGCGAGCCTGGGCATCGGCGACGCACGGCGCCCCGCCAGGCGTCCGCGCAGTCCGGAAACCGGGTGCGCACGCAAGTCCGAGTCCTTCAGCGTCGCGAGCCATTTCCTGCGGTACGGCGTAAAGACCGAAAACCAGCCGCCGCCCAGCGTCCTGATCTCGTCGAGCTCGAAGATCACCTGGTCCTTGCGCGTGCGAAATGCGATGCCCGCGCGCGCGAGCCGCGCCGCGACCGCGGCATCGCGCCGGATCGCCGCGGGCTCGTAGTCCCGGGCCGCATGCACGCTCGAGACGCCGAGCCGGCGCGCGAGGCGCGGTATCTCCGTCTCCGCACGACCGTGCAGCACGTGCAGGTTGCCGCCCCGCGCGACCAGCGCCGCCTTGAGCTCGCGCACCGAGTCCCAGATGAAGGTCACGCGCGCATCGCCGGCTGGCAGCGGATCGAGGATCTCGGAGTCGAACAGGAAGACGCAGTGCACGGAGTCCGCGACGCGCAGGGCATCCGAGAGCGCCGCGTTGTCCTGGCAGCGCAGGTCGCGGCGAAACCAGACCAGGGCCGAATTCACGCGGCCTTCACACGGGTACGGTTATCGTCATGACTCGTGAAATTGTAGTGTAGAGACAAACATGCGGGTACGTGTTTCAGCCGCCGCCCCCGCGGCGCTCGGTTGGGTCGAGCAGGGCCTGGTCCCGGACTCCGTCGTGCGCGCCGGCATCCGGCGCTTGTGCAGTGTACGGCTCGCCGAGATCGAGGCGGGCGACGCCGAAGCGTCCGGTCGCAGGACCGAAGCCTTCATCGAGTCCATGGATGCCGGCCCGATCGCGCCGCTGCCCTGGCTCGCCAACGAGCAGCACTACGAGGTGCCAGCCGAGTTCTTCGCGCTCGCGCTGGGGCCACACCGCAAGTACAGCTGCGCGTACTGGCCGGACGGCACGGGCAGCCTTGCGGCCGCGGAAGCGGCGGCACTCGCGGCGACGGTCGAGCGCGCCGGACTCGCCGATGGCCAGTCGATCCTCGAGCTGGGCTGCGGCTGGGGATCGCTCACGCTCTGGATGGCGGAGCACCTGCCGGCGAGCCGCATCGTCGCGGTGTCGAACTCGCGTTCGCAGCGCGACTGGATCACGGGCGAATGCGCGCGGCGCGGCTTTGCGAACGTCGAGGTCGTGACCGCCGACATGAACGACTTCGCGCGGACGGCGCGTTCGACCGCGTCGTCTCCGTGGAAATGTTCGAGCACATGCGCAACTGGAGGCAGCTGTTCGGGCGCGTGCACGACTGGCTGCGACCGGGCGGGCACTTCTTCATGCACGTGTTCTGCCACCGCTCCACTCCCTACGCCTTCGAGGACCGGGGTCCCGGCGACTGGATGGGGCGGCATTTCTTCTCGGGCGGAATCATGCCGTCCGACGACCTGGCGTCGCGATTCCAGGACCGGCTGCAGCTGCTGAGGCGCTGGCGCTGGGACGGGCGGCACTACGAGCGCACCGCAAACGCCTGGCTCGAGAACCTGGACGCATGCCGGAGCGAGGCGCTGCCGATCCTCGCCGCGACCTACGGCGCGGCGCACGCGGCGCAGTGGATGCAGCGCTGGCGAATTTTCTTCATGGCCTGCGCGGAGCTGTTCGGCTACCGCGGCGGACAGGAATGGTGGATCAGCCACGCCCTGTTCGAGCGCCCGGCGCGCTGATCGAGGACCTGCGCGTGTCGCCCGCAATCTTCTTCGTCAATGTGATCCTGTTCCAGGTCGGCTGGTTCGCCGGCGTGCTCGGCGCGGCACACGGCCTGTACTGGGCAGGCGTCGCGGCGGCAGCCGGGGTCGTCGCCTGGCACCTGTGGAAGGCGCATAGGCCCTGGCAGGAACTGAAGCTCCTGGTCTTGGCGATGGCCGTTGGCGCCGCGTTCGACACAGCGCTGGTCCAGCTCGGCTGGCTGCGCTTCGATGGTGGAGTGCTTGCGAGCGGCATGGCGCCCGTGTGGATGGTCGCGCTGTGGTCCAACTTCGCGACGACGCTCAACGTGTCACTGCGCGCCCTGCGCGAACGGCTCCTCCTCGCCGTAGTCCTTGGCGCGGTTGGCGCGCCGCTCGCCTACTACGCCGGTAGCCGGATTGGCGCCGTGGGATTCGGCGAGCCGACCATGGCGCTCGCGGCCATCGCCGCCGGCTGGGCCATCATGACCCCGCTGCTCTTTCTGGCGGCGCGGCGCTTCGACGGGTACGCGCCCCGATGAACACAGCCGTCCACATCTGGGTCGGTGCCCTGCCCGCGCTCCTGGGACTCGGCGTGATCGCCTGGGGCGTTGCCACGGCCCGCGCGAACGCGGGGCTCGTGGACATTTTCTGGTCGCTGTTCATCCTGCTCGCCGCCGTGCTGTGCTGCGCTCGCCACGAGCCCGGCTACGCGCGGCTGGCTCGCGCTCGGCCTCGCAAGCGTCTGGGCGCTGCGGCTCGCGATTTTCCTCGCGCATCCGCAACTGGAACGCGCCGGAGGACCGCCGCTACCGCGCGATCCGCGCGCGCAACGAACCGGGTTTCGCCTGGAAGAGCCTGTACCTCGTGTTCGGCCTGCAGGCCGTGCTCGCCTGGCTCGTCGCCGCGCCGCTGGCCGCGGCGGTCGCAGGCCAGCAGCCGGTCGGTCTCCTCGATCTGGCGGGCGCGGCGCTGGCCGCTTTCGGCATCGCCTGGGAGACCGTTGCCGACGCGCAGCTCGCCCGCTTTCGCGCCCGGGCAGCCAGCGCCGACGGCGTCATGGACCGCGGTCTCTGGCGCTACAGCCGGCACCCGAACTACTTCGGGGAGTTCTGCGTCTGGTGGGGCTTCTACCTGATCGCCGCGGCCGGCGGCGGCTGGTGGACCGTGTTCTCGCCGCTGCTGATGTCGCGTGCTGCTGCTGAAGGTCTCGGGTGTCGGGCTGCTGGAGCGGGACATCGCCGATCGGCGGCCCGGCGTACCGCGACTACGTGCGGCGCACCAACGCCTTCTTCCCTGCACCGCCGCGGGCCACCTGATGCGCGCGCTCGCCTTCCTCGTCCTGCTGCTCGCGGGATCCGCTCCCGCCCTCGCTTCGAGCGGGGAATGGGATTTTCGCGTGCTGCTCGACGGGCGCGAGATCGGCCGGCACCGATACCTGCTCGATGACAACGGCCCCGAGCGGAGCTCCGGAGCGAGGCGGATTTCGACGTGCGCCTGCTGTCCTTCAGCGTCTACCGCTACGAGCACGAGGCCGTCGAGCGCTGGCGGGACGGCTGCCTCGTGGCGCTCGATTCGCGCACGGAAACCAACGGCAAGCTGACGCGAGGTCCCGGCGCGCGCCGAAACCGACGGCCTCGCCGTGTCGCGCGCCGACGGACGCGACGCGCCACCCAGGCTGCGTCATGAGCTTCGCCTACTGGGACCCGCGCATCCTGGAGTCGACGCGCACTCCTCAACAGCCAGACCGGCGACGCTGACGCCGGTCGACGTCTCGGCGCTTGGCACGGAACTTCGCAGCGTGCAGGGGCGCGAAGTGCAGGCGGAACGCCACCGCATCCGCGGGCCCGAACTCGAGATCGACCTCTGGTACGCGGATGGCCGCTGGGTCGCGCTCGAGGCGCCTGCCGCCGGCGGGCGCCGGCTCCGCTACGAGCTGCGGTGATGCGCGCACTCCATTACCTGCCCTTCGCATTGCTGGCCGCACTGCTGCTCGCGGCCTGCCGAGAGGACGCGCATCCGCCGCTCGCGCTCGCCGAGGACGTGGATCTCGAGCGCTTCATGGGCGACTGGTACGTCATCGCGAACATCCCGACCCGGATCGAGCGCGGCGCGCACGACGCCGTCGAGTCGTATCGCCTCGCAGCGGACGGCACGATCGAGACCACGTTCACGTTCCGCAAGGACGGCTTCGACGGACCCGAGAAGCGGTACACGCCGCGCGGCTTCGTGCGTCCGGACAGCGGCAACGCGGTCTGGGGCATGCAGTTCGTCTGGCCGATCAAGGCCGACTACCGGATCGCCTATGTCGACCCGGCCTACACGCTGACGGTCGTCGGGCGGGAGGCGCGGGACTACGTGTGGATCATGGCGCGCTCGCCCGTGATACCGGAAGCCGAGTACCTCCGCCTGGTCGAGTTCCTCGCCGGCCAGGGCTACGACGTCACGCAATTGCGCAAGGTCCCGCAGCGCCGGGAGGAAACGCCGTGAACGCTTCGCGCGCACTCGGCAGCGCTCCGGCGCTGGATCGACAGCGAAGCCGCCGCCCCGTCGTCGCCTGGCGTCGAACCCGCGACACATCGACTGGCCCCGCGTGCTGCCGTTCGTCGCGATCCATGCCGCGTGCCTCGGCGCATTCGCCACCGGCGTCAGCGCGACGGCCGTAACCGTCGCCGTGCTGCTGTTCGTGGTGCGCATGTTCGCGATCACCGCCTTCTACCACCGCTACTTCTCGCACCGCGCGTTCCGGACCTCGCGCGCGGCGCAGTTCGTCTTCGCCCTGCTCGGCGCAAGCGCCGTGCAGCGCGGCCCGCTGTGGTGGGCGGCCCACCACCGCCATCACCATACGCACGCCGACCGGCCGGACGACTGCCACTCGCCGGTCGAGCACGGGTTTCTCTGGAGCCACTGCGGCTGGTTCCTCGCGCGCGAAAACTTCGCGACCCGGATCGCGCTCGTGCCCGACCTCGCGCGTTTTCCGGAACTGCGCTGGCTCGACCGCTACGACGCCGCCGTTCCGGTGGCGCTCGCGCTCGCGCTCTACGCCTTGGGCGCCTGGCTCGAGCGCACGGCTCCCGGACTCGGAACCGGCGGCTGGCAGCTGCTCGTCTGGGGATTCTGCATCTCGACGGTCGCGCTCTGGCACTCGACCTTCGCGATCAACTCGTTCGCGCACCGCTTCGGGTCGCGCCGCTACGCGACGCGCGACGCATCGCGCAACAACGTCTGGCTCGCCCTGCTGACCCTCGGCGAAGGCTGGCACAACAACCACCATCGTTACCCGGCCGCGGCGCGCCAGGGTTTCTACTGGTGGGAGGTCGACGTGTCGTGGTACGGGCTCCGCCTGCTGGCGGCGCTCGGCATCGTGAGCGACCTGCGGCCCGTGCCGGCGGCCATCCGCGATTCCCACCGCGCACGGCCGGCGGAACGACCGCGATGAAGATCGCCATCGTCGGAGCCGGCATCGCCGGCAACGTCGCCGCGTCGCGCCTGCACGACGCGCACGAGATCACCGTCTTCGAGGCGGCATCGCACGTCGGCGGACACAGTCACACGCACGACATCGAGGTTGCCGGCCGTCGCGTCGCCGTGGATACGGGGTTCATCGTCTACAACGAGCGGACCTATCCGCGCTTCACGGCCCTGCTCGCGTCGCTCGGCGTCGCGACGCAGCCGAGCCGCATGAGCTTCTCGGTGCGCGACGAAGCCGCGGGCCTCGAGTACAACGGCACGTCGCTGAACTCGCTGTTCGCGCAGCGCCGAAACCTGCTGCGCCCCTCCTTCCTCGGCATGGTGCGGGACATCCTGCGCTTCAACCGCGAGGCGCCGCGCCTGCTCGCGCGGGCGGGACCCGAACTGTCGCTCGGCAGGTATCTGGACGACGGTCGCTATGGGCGCGCTTTCCGGGAGCACTACATCCTGCCGATGGGCGCGGCCATCTGGTCCACCGACCCTGCGTCGATGTTCGGGTTTCCGGCGCGATTCTTCATCCGCTTCCTGCACAACCACGGCATGCTGACGGTCGACGACCGCCCCGTGTGGCGGACTGTCACGGGCGGCTCGGCGCGTTACGTCGAACGCCTGACCGCGCCATTCCGCCACCGGATCCGGCTCGCCACCCCGGTCGAGTCGATCCGAAGGCTGCCGGGGGCGGTCGTGGTCAAGCCGCGCGGCCAGGAAGCGGAACGGTTCGACGCCGTCTTTCTCGCCTGTCACAGCGACCAGGCGCTGCGGCTGCTCGCGGACCCGACTGTCGCGGAGCGCGAGGTGCTCGGCGCCATCCCCTACCAGCGCAACGAGGCCGTGCTGCACACCGACAGCCGCCTGCTGCCGCGCCGGCGCCTCGCGCACGCGGCCTGGAACTATCACGTCCTGCCCGGACGGCGGGGTCCGGTCGCGCTCACCTATCATATGAACATCCTCCAGCAGCTCGATCTGCCGGTGCCGCTGCTCGTCACGCTGAACCGCACCGACGCGATCGACCCTGCGCGGGTGCTGGGACGCATGAGTTACGATCACCCGCTCTTCACGCCAGGCCTCGGTCGCGGCGCAGGCGCGGCACCGCGAGCTGAACGGCGCGCGCCGAACCTACTTCTGCGGCGCCTGGTGGCGGAACGGATTCCACGAGGACGGCGTCGTGAGTGCCGAGAGCGCCGTCGCACACTTCGAGCAGGACCATGCAGAGCGCGCTCTACACCGGTCGGCTTAGCCACCGTCGGCACCAGCCCGTCCCGCATGCGTTCAGCTACGGGCTGACGCTGTGCTGGCTGGACCTCGCGGAGCTGGATGAGGTCTTCCGCGGACGCTGGTTCTGGTCCGTCCGCCGGCCGGCGCCGGCCCGGTTCCTGCGCGCCGACTACCTCGGCGACCCCGGCATGCCGCTCGACGTTGCGGTGCGCGACCGCGTCGCGCAGGAAACCGGCTGCCGGCCCGCGGGCCCGATCCGCATGCTCGCCCAGCTGCGCAACTTCGGCTTCTGCTTCAACCCGGTCAGCTTCTACTACTGCTACGACGCCGACGACGCGCGCGTGGATGCGATCGTCGCGGAGATCACGAACACGCCCTGGAACGAGCGGCATGCCTACGTCCTGCGGGGGACGCCCAGGCGCCCGACGGCGGCGCGCTGCGCTTCCGGCTCGCCAAGGCGTTTCACGTCTCGCCCTTCATGCCGATGGACATCGACTACGACTGGCGCTTCACGCAACCCGGCGCGACGCTCGCCGTGCACATGGAGAACCGGCGCGGCGGGCACCGCCTGTTCGACGCGACGCTGGCGCTGCGTCGCCGGGAGATCACGGGCCCGAGCCTCGCCGCCGCGCTCGTTCGGCAGCCCTTCGGCTCGCTTGCCGCGCTCTCGCGAATCTACTGGCAGGCGCTGCGGCTGTGGTCAAAGCGCACGCCCTTCCACGCTCATCCTGCGAAACCGGGCACCGGAGAAAGTCACGTGAACGACACCACCCTGGTCGAACTGTCCCATGTCGAGCTGCGCCCTGGACTGCTTCGGCCGGACGGCGCGCGCGGGCGTGCTTGCCCGCCTGGCCGGCGTCGCCGAGGGCAGGCTGCGCGTCCGCGAAGGCGGCAAGACAACGGCCTTCGGTCCTGGCGAGCGGCATCGAGGCGACGATCACCGTGCACGACCCGTCCTTCTACGCGGACCTGGCCTTCGGCGGCTCGGTCGGCGCCGCCGAGTCGTACATGCGGGGGGACTGGAGCACCGACGACCTGCACTGCCCTGCTGCGCCTGATGCTCCGCAACCAGGCGGCGCTGGACGACATCGAAAGCGGTCTCGCCCGGCTCTCGGCGCCGATACGCCGGGCCGCGCATTGGCTGCATCACAACTCGCGCTCCGGGAGCCGGCGCAACATCGCGGCGCACTACGACCTCGGCAACGATTTCTTCCGGCTGATGCTCGACGAGTCGATGATGTATTCCTGCGCCCTCTTCGAGCGGGCCGGGATGACGCTCGCGGAAGCGCAGGCGGCCAAGCTCGACCGTATCTGCCGCGCGCTCGCGCTCGGCCCCGCCGACCACGTGCTCGAGATCGGCACCGGCTGGGGGGGCTTCGCGCTGCACGCGGCCGGCCGATACGGCTGCCGGGTCACGACGACGACGATCTCGCCCTCCCAGTTCGAGCTGGCGCGCGAGCGCGTGCGAGCCGCAGGACTTGCGGATCGCGTGACGCTGCTGCTCGAGGACTATCGCGATCTCGACGGCCGCTTCGACAAGCTGGTCTCGATCGAGATGATCGAGGCGATCGGGCATCGCCAGTACGGCGAATTCTTCCGATGCGCTGCCGCAGCGACTCGCACCGCGCGGGCGCATGATGCTGCAGTCCATCACGATCGCCGACCATCGTTACGCGCGCGCGCGTGACGAGGTCGATTTCATCAAGCGCTACGTGTTCCCGGGGCCTGCATTCCCTCGGTCAGCGCGCTCGCCATGGCCATGGCGGAGTCATCGGACCTGCGCATCCTCGCGCTCGAGGATATCGGCCTGCACTACGCGACCACGCTCGCGCACTGGCGGGCCAACTTCCTGGCCAATCTCGGGCGGGTGCGCGCGCTCGGCTTCCCCGAGACCTTCATCCGTCTCTGGGAGTTCTACCTCTGCTACTGCGAGGCCGGCTTTGCCGAGGGCCAGCTCGGCGACGCGCAGGTCCTTTTCGAAAGATCGGGCTGAGCGAGGCCGCCCGCGGCCAGTCCCGCGCAATCCTGCACGGGTTATCATCCCTGCGCGGCCACCCGCCGGCCGCGCTCGGGGAGTCGCGCATGACGGCCGGTAATCCAGCGGAAGAACGGGTCCAGAGCGCGGACGGCGTCGAGATCCACGTTCGCGCCTTCCCTCCGCTCGGGCGCCCCCGCGCGGTCGTCGTCATCTGCCACGGCGTCAATTCGCACGGCGGCCAGTACCTGTGGCCCGGTACCCAGTTCGCGGCAGCCGGGCTCGCCGCCTATGCGCTGGACCTGCGCGGCCGCGGCAAGTCGGACGGCGAGCGCTACTTACGTCGAGGACGTCGCGCGAGTACGTGGCCGACGTCGCGGCGGTCATCCGCCTCGCCAAGTCGCGCCACCCGGGCCTGCCGGTGTTCCTGCTCGGGCACAGCGCGGGCGGCGTCGTGTCCTGCACCTACGCGCTCGACCACCAGGCCGAGATCGCCGGACTCATCTGCGAGAGTTTCGCCTTCAAGGTGCCGGCGCCCGACGCGGCCCTGGCCGTCATCAAGGGCCTCAGCCGCATCGCGCCGCGGCTGCCGGTGCTCAAGCTCAAGAACGAGGACTTCTCGCGCGACCCGATCGCCGTGCCGCATCCTGAACAACGACCCGCTGACGCCTGAACGAAGTCCAGCCCGCCAGGACGGTGGCCGCGCTGGTGCGGGCCAACGAGCGGCTGAAGCGCGAGTTCCCGCGCATCACGCTGCCGGTCTTCATCCTGCACGGCACGGCCGACAAGGCGACCATGCCGTCCGGCAGCCAGCTCTTCTACGACACCGCCGGTTCGAAGGACAAGACGCTGAAGCTCTACGACGGGCACTTCCACGACCTGCTGAACGACATCGGCAAGGACGGCGTGCTGGCCGACATCAAGGCCTGGATCGACGCGAGAATCCACTAGTGGGCGACAAGGCGAAGGGGCGCCGCGTCTTCGCGACGCGCAGCATCGCCATGCAACCCTACGACATGGACGGACCCCTTCAGCCCGAGATGTCCTACGCACGGCTCTCGCACGAGGCAGACAGCGAGCGAGGGTCCTATCTCATGCGCATGCAGCCGGGCGCCGCCACGATTCCACATGAGCATGACTGCCGCGAGGAGTTCCTGATCCTCGAGGGCGAGGCCATCGAGGAGGATGGCACCGTGCTGAAACCCGGCGACTGGATCGTCTACGAGCCGGGTACCCGCCACAGCACGCGCACCGTCACGGGCTGCCTGCTGCTCGGGCTCGACTGGGACCCGCCCGGCCGGCGTTGAAGCAGCCCAGTGGTCACCGCGACGGCGAACTCGATGGCCTGCGCCGCGTCGCGCGCCACCGAGCCGGCCCCCTACCCGTCCAGCGCCTGAAGGCCCGCGTGAAAGCGCTCGGGTTGGCATAGCCAAGCCGTTCCCCGATTTCGCAGATGGGGAGCCGCGTGTCCCGCAGGAGTTGTCGCGCAAGCGCGCCGCGGACCTCCTCGATCAGCGCTCGGACACTCGTGCCTTGCGCGGCGAGGTGGCGGTTCAGGCTCCGCTCGCCAAGCCCTACGCGCGCTGCAGCCGCACCGAGCGTCGCCTCGCCCGCGAGGATTGCGGCGGGCAGGATGCGGCGCAGCTCCGCGGCCAGGTCGTCTGCAGGTTCCGCCCTGATCTCCGCGATGCGCTTGCGCATCAACAGGTGCAGCAGCGAATCGGCGCCGGGAGGCTCGCGATCGAGCCAGTAACTCGCGAAGACGACGGACGACTCGCTCGCATCGAAAACGAGTGGCGCGTGGAAGAAGCGCCGAAAGGGTGAGGGGTCCGCGGGGGCAGCCTGGGCGAAGTGCAGCTCGTAGGGGTGCCACGCAGGCCCGCACAGCGACCTGAGCACGTTGAAGGCGACTGCAATGCCCCCTGCGTTGTGCTGGTCCCGCCCCGGCAAGTCCGGGATGAGGGCCCGGAAACCGAACATCGCCGAGCGGCCGTCATTGCTGAATTCAATCGAGAGCGCCGTACTGTGGGCACGAAACTGCCTCACGGCCGCCAAGAGGGCTGACCGCACGGTGGGGGCGCTCTGCATCAAAAAGCCCAGCGGCCCCAGCGTCGAAAGACCCGCCCGCTGACCCACGAGGAGGCCGAAATGCGGACATCCCGTAAGTTCTTCTGCACGACCGAGGATCGCGCAGGACGCGACGAAAGGGATAGTGTTGTCGGGATCGTCATAGATCTGCGGCTTGAGTCCGAACTCGGCGAGCATGGAAACCGGGTTGACGCCGAATTCGCGGAGCAGCGTCGGCACCGCCATGGTGGTAGCGACGCGCACGACCCCGCCGGGCAGTGAACTCCCGGTCGTGCGAGGCGAGTTCGTATTGCGTCGGCGTTCGCGCACTGCATAGTGCTTTAGGGTAGTCCCTAGAGTAATTGTCGCGAAATGATAACTGATTGGCGGCCGCGGGATAGCCTGCTGCGTGAAGCCGCCAGAGAATGGCGCCATTCAAGGAGCCTGAATATGACACCGCAAGCCAATACCACGCGCCTCGACCACATCTTCTCGACCTCTGCCGCACGAAACGACCGCTGGCGCGAGCTGAACGCCCGGGCGCAAGCCTGGTCGGCCGCGGCGCAGTCCGGCAAGCCGCGCGAAGGACGCGCGGCCGTGGAGGCTGCGCTCGCTGAGCTGCTGGCGCTCGAGGACTACTTCGCCTATCCCGGCCAGCGCCTGATGAAGGCGCTCGGCGAGCGGATCAGCGGCGATGACGCCCTGGGGGTGGCGCGGATGGTGCGGCGGCTGAGCGGCGCGTTGCTGTCGGGCAGCTACCGCTACGACACGGGTGAATGGGAAATGGCCGACGAGGCCGTCGAAACCGCAACGGAGCGGCTGTCACCCGTGTTCGGCAGCGGCGAGACCCACCGGCCGTACTTCGAGACGTTGTTCGTGACGCCGACACCGGCCGCGAGCCGCGCGAAGATCGCGGGAGACATTCGCCGGCTGCGGCGCGTGGACGACGCGATGGTTTACGAGCCCGTCATCGTCGGCAGCGTCGAGGACGCGCTGCTCGCAGTCATCCTGAACGGCAAGATCGAGGCGGTCGTGATCTTCGACGGCATCCCGGTTCCCTCCCAGCACGACCTGCCGCTGCTGCGCGACCTGCTGGCCTCGCGCAAGCATCTCGACACCACGAGTCACGCCCCGGGCGCAGTGGGCCTTTCGCTGGCGAAAGACGTCAAGGCCATACGGCCCGAACTCGACCTGTACCTGCTCACCGACCGCAACGTCGAGAAGATCGCAGGCGACCCGGCGGCCTCGATGATCCGCCGCGTGTTCTACGAGGTGGAAGAGTTGATGGAAGTCCACCTCAACGTCCTCGAAGGCGTCGCGGACCGCTTCTCGACGCCGCATTTCGACAACCTGAAGCGCTACGCCGCCCGGCCCATCGCGACGTTCCACGCCCTGCCGATCGCGCGCGGCAAGTCGATCATGAAGTCGAACTGGATCCGCGACATGGGCGAGTTCTACGGCCAGAACCTGTTCCTGGCGGAGTCCTCGGCCACGACCGGCGGCCTGGACAGCATGTTGGAGCCGACCGGCAACATCAAGGTCGCCCAGGAGAAATTTGCACGCGCGGTGGGCGCGGACCACGTCTTCTTCGTCACGAACGGCACGTCCACGTCGAACAAGATGGTCTACCAGGCGGTGACCGCGCCGGGCGACATCGTCATTGCCGACCGCAACTGCCACAAGTCGCATCACTACGGCATGGTGCTGTCCGGCTCGCAGCCGCTGTATGTCGAAGCCTTCCCGATGACGGAGTACTCGATGTACGGCGCGGTGCCGCTGCGCACCATCAAGAAGGCGATGCTCGACCTGAAGGCCGAAGGTCGCCTTGATCGCCTGAAGATGGTCACGCTGACCAACTGCACCTTCGACGGCCACGTCTACAACACCCGCCGGGTGATGGAGGAGTGCCTCGCGATCAAGCCCGACCTGATCTTCCTGTGGGACGAGGCCTGGTTCGGGTTCGCGCGCTGGTCGCCGTTCCTCCGGCCACGCACCGGCCTGGGCGCCGCCGCGGCGCTCGAGGAATGGCGCGGGTCGCCCGAGGCGCTGGCGGCCTGGGAGGCGCAGGCGAAAGACCTCGGTGAGGACCTGGACCCGAAGGACTCGCGACTGCTCGATCGAAGGCTGGTGCCCGACCCGCGCAAGATGCGCATCCGCGTGTACGAAACCGACTCGGTGCACAAGTCCATGTCGTGCCTGCGCCAGGGTTCGATCGTCGCGGTCCGGGACGAGGACTACCATCACCACGTGTCGGCCTTCCGCGAGGCGGTATTCATCCACGCCTCGACCTCGCCGAACGCACAGATCATTGCTTCCCTCGACGTGGCCCGGCGCCAGATGGAGCTCGAGGGCTACGAGCTCGTCATGCGCGCGATCGAGGTCGCCTTCGCAATCCGCAAGTCCGTGGCGGAACACCCGATCATCTCGAAGTACTTCCGCGTGCTGGGCGCCGATGCGATGGTGCCGGCCGAGTTCCGCCGTTCGGGATTCAAGGACTTCCTGGCCCCGGGCTCGAACTGGCTGACCGCCCTGAAGTCGGTACAGGAAGACGAGTTCTTCCTTGATCCGACGCGCATGACGCTGGTGTCCGGCACGGCCGGGTTCGACGGCACGTCGTTCAAAGGCCTGCTGGCCAACAAGTACAACATCCAGCTCAACAAGACGTCGCGCAACAGCGTGCTGCTGCAGAGCAACATCAACAACACGCGCAGCGACGTGGCGCTGCTCATCAAGGTGCTGCTGGAGATCTCGATGGAGATCGAGGCGCGCCTCGCCGAGGGCGGCGACGCCGAGCGTGCTGCCTTTGCGGCGCGCGTGAAGAACCTGATGACCGATGTGCCCGACCTGCCGAACTTCAGCCGCTTCCACGACGGCTACCGGGACGATCCGGGCAGCGTCACGCTCGAGGGCAATATGCGCGAGGCGTTCTTCGCCGCCTACGACGAAGACGACTGCGAGTACCTGCCGCTGATGAGCCCGAAGATCGACGAGCGCCTGAAGTCCGGCCCCGAGCTGGTCTCGGCCAACTTCGTGATCCCCTATCCGCCGGGCTTCCCGATCATGGTTCCCGGGCAGGTGATCGCCTCCGACACCATCAGCTACATGCGCAAGCTCGACGTCAAGGAGATCCACGGCTACAACGCCACGCGCGGGCTTAAGCTCATCAAGCTGGCGGCCATCGGCAAGGCGCGGCCGGGCAGCAAGGGCGCGGCGCGAGCAGCGGCCGCCGGCAAGGAACCTGCGCGCAAAGGCAAGTGGCGGAAGTCGGCGCGGTCTGAGCGCCTGCAGTCCAACTGGAGAAAACCATGATCGACTGGATCATCGAGACACTCAAAGCGAACACCCACCTGGTGATTTTCCTGACGCTTGCAGTCGGCTACTGGGCGGGAAAATTCAAGATCGGCAAGTTCGCGCTTGGCTCGGTGACCGGGACGCTGCTGGCCGGCGTGCTAATAGGCCAGCTCGGCTTCGACATCTCGCCGCAGGTGAAGACCATGTTCTTCACCATGTTCCTGTTCGCCGTCGGTTACAGCGTCGGTCCGCAGTTCGTCCAGGGCGTGGCCCGGGACGGCTTGCCCCAGGCCATCTTCGGGGTGGTCGTGTCGGTGCTGTGCCTGGTCTGCGTGTATGTCGCGGCCAAGATCGCCGGCTACGACGTCGGCCTCGCCGCGGGTCTGCTGGCAGGTTCGCAGACCATTTCGGCATCGATCGGCCTGGCCACCACCGCGATCAACGAGAGCGGCGTGGAGAATCCCGAGGCCTTGCTCAACCAGATACCCATTGCCTATGCCATCACCTATCTGTGGGGAACCGTCGGCACTGGAATCATCCTGTCGGTGCTTGGGCCCCAAGCTCCTCAATGTCGACATCGTCGAGGAATGCAAGGAAGTACGAAGCCCAGATGTCCAAGGGCACGCCTGCGGGCGGCATGAACACGGCGTGGCAGCAGTTGCAGATGCGCGCTTACCGTGTCAAGGAGAACGGTCGCGCCGTCGGCAAGACGATTTCCGCACTGGAAGGCGAGAACGCCGATTCGAGGCTGTTCGTCGAGCGCCTGCGCCGCGACGGCAAGATCATCGACTTCGACGGCAATACCGTGCTCAAGGCCGGTGACATCGGCGTGATCTCCGGCAAGTCCGAGGCGTTGATCAGCCTCAGCACTGCAGCCGAGGAAGTGGCCGATCCCGAGTTGCTCGACATACCGGTCGAGTCGGTGGATCTGGTGCTGACCAGCAAGGAGGCCAATGGCAAGACGCTGATCGAACTGGCCAACGCCGGCGTCGCGCGCGGCGTGTTCCTGCGCAAGATCACGCGCGGTGCGACCAGCACCGACGTACCGATTCTCGCGCAGACCAAGCTCAACCGCGGCGACATCCTGAAGATCTCTGGCCGCAAGACCCACGTCCAGCGCGTCGAAAAGGCGCTCGGCTATGCCGATCGCTCGTCCGCGGCGACTGACATGATCTGGGTTGGCCTGTTCATCGTGGTGTTCGGCCTGCTCGGCGCCTTGACAGTCAAGGCCGGCGGCGTGCCGATCACGTTGTCAGTCTCCGGTGGCGTGCTGTTCGGTGGCCTGTTCCTGGGCTGGGCACGCAGCGTGCGTCCCACGTTCGGGCGCCTGCCTGAGCCGACCCAGTGGTTCATGAACTCGGTCGGCCTGAATGTGTTCATTGCCATCGTCGGCATCACCTCGGGACCGGGCTTCGTCGATGGCCTCATGGCCAACGGCTTGTCGCTGTTGCTGTGGGGCCTCTTCGCCACCTCGGTGCCGATGCTGCTGGCGCCGTTCATCGGCAAGTACATCTTCAAGTTCCATCCGGCGATCAACCTGGGCGCCTGCGGCGGCGGTCGCACCAGCACGGCTTCGGTGGCAATGGTCGGCGATGTTGCCAAGAGCAATGTCCCGATGCTGGGCTACACCGTGCCCTATGCCGTCAGCAATACGCTGCTGACGCTGTGGGGCCTGGTCATCGTTTTGATTTACTGAGGCACAAAAATGATACGCAGCGCGTGTCCGGTCAGGGGCGCGGCCTCCGTCGCCGCACTCGCGGGTGCCGTGCTGCTGGCCCTGGCGGCCGGCGGCGCGGCCGCGCAGTCGGCGCCCGCGCCGGCGGCGGAACCGCCCGCCGACGAGACGCAGTCGTCGACCGAGCAGGGCCAGACACACCTCGATGAAAGCTTCGAGACCGAGGAGGACCGTCGCGAGCGCATTCGCGAGCAGCGGCGCCAGGCGTTCAAGGACACCAAGTTCGACGTGCAGGGGCGCACGTTCCTGCTCGATCGCGACAAGTACGACGACACCGAGAGCTACGCCTGGGCGATCGGCGGGTCTGCCGGCCTCAAGACCGGGTATTTCCGTGACCGCTTCGCCATCGGCCTGACCGGTTACACCTCGCAGCCGATCGATGCCCCGGATGACAAGGATGGCACGCTGCTGCTGGCGCCCGGCCAGGAAGGGTACTCGGTGCTCGGTGAGGCCTACGTGCAGGTCCGTCTCACCGACGACATCAACATCAACGCCGGCCGCAAGGCTTTCGATACGCCTTACATCAATCGCAACGACAGCCGCATGACGCCGAACACGTTCGAGGCCATCGCCTTGCAGGGCGTTGGTGGCGACAAGGAATCCGGCGAATGGCGCTTTGGCCTGGGCTATTTCGACACGATCAAGGAACGAAATTCGGAGGACTTCGTCTCCATGGCGGAGGATGCCGGCGCACCCGACGGCGTCGAGCGCGGTGTCTACGCCGGCGGCGCCAATTACAGCAAGGGACCGCTCTCCCTCGGCGCGATCAATTATTACAGCGACGACATCATCAACATCTTCTACACCGAGGCGAGCTACAAGTTTGCCCTCGCGGAGAAGCGCGAGTTTCGCCTGGCGGCGCAATACAGCGACCAGAAAGCGGTCGGCGACAACCTGCTGCGCGGCGCCGACTTCTCGGCCGACCAGCTGGGCATCAAGGCGGAACTGGCCCTGGGCCCGGCGCTGCTGACGACCGCGTACACGATGACCGGCGACGGCACCAACATGCAGAACCCCTGGTCCGGTTACCCCGGTTACACCAGCGTGCAGGTTGAGGACTTCAACCGCGCGGGCGAGGACGCGTGGCTGCTCCGTGCCGGGTACAAGTTTCCCAAGGTACCGGGTCTCAGCGTCTACGGCCTGTGGGTCAGCGGATCCGATCCCGACGCGCCGACCGATTTCGCGCGGGACGAGTACAACCTGAACCTGCAATGGTCGCCGGAGGCCGGCGCGCTGAAAGGCCTCATGTTCCGGCTGCGCTATTCCCACGTCGAGCAGGACAACGACACGGAACTGGATGACTTCCGGCTGATGGTGTTCTACGACCCGCCGAAGCTATAAGGTCCGGCAGCGCCAACGCCGATCCGCATTCGGCGTGTTGGCACGTCCGGTCCTGATTGCGCTGGCCGTTGCCGCGGTAAGTTGCGGGCCGGCGGCGGAGACGCCGCTGCCGGCGCCTGCATCCGGCGAATGGCGTGAATTCCAGGGCTCGTGGAACGCAGCCGGCAGTCGCCGCTCGATTCCCCTCGGCGCCGAGCGCCGCGGCTCCCTCATCGACCTCCGGGGGACGCTGCTGCTCAGGGGAGCGGGACGCCCCGGCGTCGGCTTCCGCTCAGAGGTGATCGCGCTCGTCGACAGCGAAACGGGGCTGGTCGGCCGCAGCGTCTGGACGGACGAGCGCGGCGACCAGGTCTTCAGCGAGCTGCAGGGTGAGGGCACCGCCGCGAGGAACCGCATCGAAGGGACGATCCTGGGCGGCACGGGCCGGTATGCCGAGCGCGACGGGCGACCTATGAATTCTCCTGGCACTTCGTGATCGAGGCCGAGGATGGTTCGATCCAGGGGAGCACCGACGGGCTCAAGGGACGCGTACGGCTCGGCCAACCCGCTGCAGGAGACTCGCGGCCATGATCGCACCCCGCTTGCTCCTGAAGCGCGCGCTGCCATTCGCGCTCGCGATCGGCATCTGGTTTACCCCGGTGCCGGCCGGCCTGACCGCGAACGCGTGGCACCTGTTCGCGGTGTTCATCGCAGCCATCGTCTGCGTGCTCGTCAACGCGTTTCCGCTGCTGACGGCCTCGATGATCGCCGTAGCGACCGTCGTCCTCACCGGGACGATCACGCCCGCACAGGCATTCTCGGGTTTCGCCAATGCGAGCGTCCTGCTCGTGGTCGTCGCGTTCATCGTCGCGCAGGCCGTGGTGAAGTCGGGGCTCGGCCGGCGGATCAGCCTCTTGTTGGTGAGCCGGTTCGGTGGCTCACCCCTTGGCCTCGCCTACAGCATCGTGATCACCGACGCGGCCATCGCACCGGCATTTCCCAGCAACACGGCGCGCGGCGGCGTGCTGTTCCCGATCGTGCTGTCCGTGGCCACGGGAGCCGGCTCCGACGCCCGACGACGCCGAGGGACGGCGGCTCGGCGGCTACCTGATGTTCTGCGGGATGGCGAGCCTGGCGGTTTCCTCCGCCCTCTGGCTGACGGCCACATCGGCCAACCCTATCGGCGTGCAGATCGCGCAGAAAGCCGGGCTCGAGTTCAGCTTCGGAAGCTGGTTTCTCTACTCGTCGGTGCCGACGCTCGCCGCGATCGGCATGTTGCCCCTGCTCGTCGCCAAGCTCTTTCCGCCGGGCGTCGGGTCGACGCCCGAGGCGCCCGTCGCGGCCCGCAAGGACCTCGCTGCGATGGGGTCGATGTCGCGCGATGAGTGGATCACGGCATTGACGTTCGCGGTGATGGTCGCCGGCTGGGTGTTTGGCAGCCAGCTGAATCTCAACAGCACCAGCGTCGCCTTCATGGGTCTCGGCGTGCTGCTGCTGTCAGGCGTGCTGACGCTCGACGACATTTCCAAGCAGGGCGACACGCTGGCAACCTTCCTCTGGCTGGCGGTCCTGTTCGCCCTGAGCGCGCAGCTGAACGAACTCGGCTTCATGGGCTATGTGGGCGAGCGGCTCGCCTCGCGCCTGGGCGGCCTGTCCTGGCCGGTGCTGTACTTCACCCTGGTTGCCCTCTACGTGGGCCTCCACTACCTCTTCGTGAGCCAGACCTCGCAGGTGCTGGCGTTGCTCGCGGTCTTCCTCAATGTCGGCATTCTCGGCGGTGTGCCGGCTGCGTTGATGGCCCCTGGCCTGCTGTTTGCGAGCAGCTATTTCTCGGTGATCACGCCGCAGGGCGGCAGCCAGAACATCATCTTCGTGGCCAGCGGCTATCTCAAGCAGAGCGAACTCTACAGGCTCGGGTTCTTCACGACGCTCGCGTTCATGCTAATTTACCTGCTGATCGGGACGCCGTGGATCCTGTTCCTCGCCGGCTGAGGACAGCGGCAGGAGGAACGCGGTATGAACTGGCTCGCTGAATTGCTGGCGAAGTACCCGGAGCTCGCGGTCTATCTCGCGCTGGCCATCGGCTTCTGGGTCGGCAACCTGAAGATCCGCGGTTTCAGCCTCGGCGGCACGACGGGGTCGCTGCTCGCCGGTATCGCGATCGGTCTGCTGTTCGAAGTGCCGGTGTCGGGCCCGGCCAAGTCGCTCGTATTCCTGCTGTTCCTGTTCGGCATTGGCTACGAGGTAGGACCCAAGTTCTTCAGCGCCATGAAGGGCGACGGCTGGCGCTTCGCGGTGCTCGCCGTCTTCATGCCCGTCGTCGGTCTGCTGACTGCCTGGGCGGTCGCGCGCCAGCTCGGCCTCGACCCCGGCTTCGCGGCCGGCATGCTGTCCGGGGCGCTCACCGAGTCGCCGGCCATGGGCACCGCGGCGGAGGCGATCGGCGCGCTGGCCATCCCGGAGGATCTCAAGGCCAAGTACGTCGCGCACATCGGCGTGGCGGACGCGCTCTGCTACGTCGCCGGCGCACTCGGCGTGATCGTGATGTGCAGCACGATCGGGCCGAGGCTGCTGGGAATCGACCTGAAGGCCGAGGCGCTCAAGGTGGAGGCCCAGTACGGCATCACCCGGACCCGCGCCGGCGTCAGCTCCGCATGGCGCCCCTTCGAGTTCCGCGCCTACCGGATCAGGGCCGGCGGGCCGGCGGACGGCCGGACGGCCGGCGAGGCCGAGCGACTGGTGCAGGGCGCGCGCACGTTCGTGCTGCGCCTTCGGCGAGACGGCGAGATCGTGGACGCCACGGGGGACACGCGTGCTCAAGGCCGGGGATGTCGTCGTGGTGGCGGGCCGTCACGAGGCGCTGGTCGGGCTCCTCGGCGAGCGGGCGGAGGAAGTGGAGGACCGCGAGCTGCTCGACGTGCCGATGGCGTACTTCGGCGTGTTCGTCTCCAGGTCCGGCATCGACGGCCAGACACTGGAACAGCTGGCCACGCGCGACGATGTGCGCAGTGTCTTCCTGCGCCGGATCGAGCGCCGCGGCCAGGACATCCCCATCGGACTCAAGACCGTGGTCGAGCGGGGCGACGTGCTGCACGTGGTCGGCAGCGAGCCCGCCGTCGACCGCTTCGCCGCAGGCAGTCGGCGAGATCGTGCAGCCCAGCGAGGTGACGGACTTCGTCGCCGTGGGCTTTGCCGTCGTTCTCGGTGCGCTGTTCGGCGTTGCCGCGACGTTCACGATCGCTGGAATCTCGGTTTCCATCGGCACCAGCGTGGGCGTGCTGCTCGCCGGTATCGTGACGGGCTATGTCCGGTCCCGGCGCCCGCTCTTCGGCCGCGTGCCGGATGGCGCCGTACGGTTCATGCAGGCGATCGGCCTGTCGGCCTTCGTGGCCATGGTCGGCATCGGTGCAGGACCGCACTTTGCGGCCGCCATCCGCGAGGCGGGCATCGGCCTGCTGTTCGGCGGGATGG
Source organism: uncultured Gammaproteobacteria bacterium (assembly GCA_963823415.1). Classification (GTDB taxonomy): domain Bacteria; phylum Pseudomonadota; class Gammaproteobacteria; order Steroidobacterales; family Steroidobacteraceae; genus SCUD01. Next base: position 437,885 of record CAWGLJ010000008.1, read on the forward strand.
TCGTGACCCTGGTACCGCTGTTCGCGGGACTGTACTTTGGCCGCTACGTCCTGAAGATCCAGCCGATCCTGCTGCTCGGCGCGATCTCCGGGGCCCAGACCTTCACCGCCGCGCTCGCCGCGGTGCAGGAAAAGTCGGGCAGCCAGGTCGCGGTGATCGGGTACTCGGGCGCGGTCGCCGTGGCCCACGTGGTGCTGACCACTTTTGGCACCGTGATCGTGCTCCTGATGGCCTGACCGGCGGCCGGGCCGGCGGTCCCGGAATCGTCAGTGCGGAGGTAAGCAGTGCCGACCGAATTCGCCGCAGAGACGGGTCGCTTCCTGCTCCTCGCCTTCCCGGCGCTGTTCTCCATCATCAACCCGCTCGGCGGCGCCTTCGTCTTCCTCGCCGCGACCAAGAAGCTGTCGCGAGGAGGCACGCAGCCGGCTGGCGCGGCAGGTCGCGATCTACAGTTTCATCATCTTGAGCGTCTCGATGTTGATCGGCGTCTACGTGCTCAAGTTCTTCGGTATTTCCATGCCGGTGCTGCGCCTCGCGGGCGGCATCATCATTGCATTGTCCGCGTGGACGCTGCTGAACGACGACGACGAGGGCAAGGATCGGGGCGCCGCACTGGAGACGACGGGCACCCGCGACGTGACCAATCTAGCGTTCTATCCCCTCACCATGCCGATCACCACCGGGCCGGGAACGATATCGGTGGCCATCGCGCTCGGGACCGGCGGTGCGTCCGACGTCAATCCGCTGATCTTCGTCGTGCAGGCGCTGGTGGCGACCACCCTGATGTGCCTGCTCATCTACTTGCTCTATCGGTCTTCCAGCCAGATCTCGCGGGCCATCGGCCCCAACGCGACGACGATCGTCGCCCGTCTGTCGGCATTCCTGCTCTTCTGCATCGGCATCCAGGTGATGTGGACCGGCATCGCCGAGCTCGTGGCCAGCCTGCCCGCAAACTGATGGCACCGAAGCTCGGCGCCGCGGTGTCCCTGCACCTCCTGCGGGGTCATTGAACGCCGATCGACTCCCACATCGTGCTGCCCGAGCAACTCGCCACATCGGCGAACTTCATGTCGGCATCGGCGACCGGCGTGCCATCGTCGTACGTGTCGTAGAAGGCGCCCCACACGGCGAGGGATGGCGCCCTCACGACGAAATCGAAGCGGTTCTCGCTCTCGCTCACGATGATCGGGTATCGGATGGACACCTGCAGCCGCTCGCCGTTCTTCATCGACCGCGCGGCCGCGAGCCAGGTGCGGGCGACGGCCCGCGCATCGTCGAGGGTCTTGCCGGGCTTCAACTCGCAGCTCCAGACATGATCGAACTCGTTCGCGGCTGCCGGCGCGGCAAATGCCGCCACGGCGCTCGCGAACCAGAGCGTGACTGCGATCGGATTCATGCCTGTTACTCCCATACTCCCACTCGATCGTCGCCGGCGGCTTGCCGGAGACGTCGTAGACGACGCGCGAGACGCCCTTGACCTCGTTGACGATCCGCCGCGCGACGACGTCGAGGAAGTCGTACGGCAGCCGCGACCAGCGCGCGGTCATGAAGTCCACCGTCTCGACGGCGCGCAGCGCGATGACCCAGTCGTAGCGCCGGCCGTCGCCCATCACCGCCACCGAGCGCACCGGCAGGAAGATCGCCATCGCCTGGCTGACGCGATCGTAGAGGTCGTGGGCGCGCAGCTCATCGATGAAGATCGCGTCCGCGCGGCGCAGGAGGTCGGCCGCCTCGCGCGTCACGCGGCCGAGGATGCGCACGCCGAGGCCGGGACCCGGGAACGGGTGACGGAACACCATCTCGCGCGGCAGGCCGAGCTCGAGGCCGATGCGCCGCACCTCGTCCTTGAACAGCTCGCGCAGCGGCTCGAGCAGCTTCAGGTGCATGCGCTCGGGAAGCCCGCCGACGTTGTGGTGCGACTTGATGACGTGGGCCTTGCCGGTCTTCGCGCCCGCCGACTCGATGACGTCGGGGTAGATCGTGCCCTGCGCGAGCCACTTCACGCCCTCGATCTTGCGCGACTCTTCCTCGAACACGTCGATGAACAGCTTGCCGATGATCTTGCGCTTGCGCTCCGGGTCCTCCTCGCCCTCGAGCGCCGCGAAGAAGCGGTCCGCGGCGTCGACCCGGATCACCCGGATGCCGAGGTGCGCGGCAAAGGTCTTCATGACCTGGTCGCCCTCGTCGAGCCGGAGCAGGCCGTGGTCCACGAACACGCAGGTCAGCTGGTCGCCGATGGCCTCGTGCAGCAGCGCCGCGACGACGGACGAATCGACGCCGCCCGACAGGCCGAGCAGCACGCGGTCGCGGCCCACCTGTTCGCGCACGCGGGCGATCGCGTCGGCGACGATGTTGCCGGCATCCCAGAGCGCGTCGCAGCCGCAGATCTCGCGCACGAAGCGCCCGAGGATCGCCGCGCCCGAGCGGGTGTGGGTCACTTCCGGGTGGAACTGCACGCCGTACAAGCGCGCGGCGTCGTTCGCCATGGCCGCGAGCGGCGCGTTCGCCGTTGCCGCGATCGCCGTGAACCCCGCGGGCAGCGCCTCGACGCGGTCGCCGTGGCTCATCCAGACGTCGAGCAGGCTCGGCGTCGGACGCGCCCTCGTCCGCGATGCCGTCGAGCAGGCGCGAGGCGGCGATGCGCCGCACCTTGGCATAGCCGAACTCGCGGTGGGAGGACGGCGCGACGCGACCGCCGAGCTGGGCGGCCATCGTCTGCATGCCGTAGCAGATGCCGAGCACCGGCACCTTGAGCGCGAACACGGCGTCGGGCGCGCGCGGCGGCACGGCATCCGTGACCGATTCCGGCCCGCCCGAGAGGATGATCCCGCGCGCGCCGAAGGCCCGCACCGCCTCGTCGCCGCAGTCCCAGGGCAGGATCTCGCAGTAGACGCCGATCTCGCGCACGCGGCGCGCGATCAGCTGCGTGTACTGCGCGCCGAAGTCGAGGATCAGGATCCGGTGGGCATGGATGTCGGCCGGGGCTCGCGGGCATGCGCGCTGCCATCAGCTGATCCGGTAGTTCGGCGCTTCTTTCGTGATGCTCACGTCGTGCACGTGGCTCTCGCGCACGCCGGCCCCGGTGATGCGCACGAACACCGGGCGGGTGCGCATCTGCTCGATGTCCTGGCTGCCGGTGTAGCCCATGGCGGCGCGCACGCCGCCCGCGAGCTGGTGCAGGATCGTCACGAGGCTGCCCTTGTACGGCACGCGCCCCTCGACGCCCTCCGGCACGAGCTTCTCCAGCTCCTCGACCGTGTCCTGGAAGTAACGGTCGCTCGATCCGTGGCGCTGCGCCATCGCGCCGAGCGAGCCCATGCCGCGGTAGGACTTGTAGGAAGCGCCCTGGTACAGCTCGACCTCGCCCGGGGACTCCTCGGTGCCCGCGAACAGCCCGCCGATCATGACCGCGTGCGCGCCCGCCGCGATCGCCTTGGCGACGTCGCCGGAATAGCGGATGCCGCCGTCGGAGATGAGCGGGACGTCGGTCTTCGCGAGCGCCTCCGCGACCGTCGAGACCGCCGTGATCTGCGGCACGCCGACGCCCGCGATGATGCGAGTCGTGCAGATCGAGCCCGGGCCGATGCCCACCTTGACGCCGTCCGCGCCGGCATCGACCAGCGCCATCGCGGCATCGGCCGTGACGATGTTGCCGGCGACGAGCTGGAGCTGCGGGTGCGCCTTGCGGATGCGCTCGACGGTCGAGATCACGCCGCGCGAATGCCCGTGGGAGGTGTCGACGATCACGAGGTCCACGCCCGCCTCGGCGAGCCGCGCGACGCGGTCGAGCGTGTCGGCAGCGGTGCCGACCGCGGCGCCAACGCGCAGGCGTCCGTGCTCGTCCTTGCAGGCGCGCGGGAAGTCACGCGCCTTCTGGATGTCCTTGACGGTGATCATGCCGCGCAGCCGGCCGTCGGCGTCGACCACCAGCACCTTCTCGATGCGGTGACGGTGCAGCAGCGTGAGCACTTCCTCGCGCGGCGTGTTCTCGCGAACCGTCACGAGCTTCTCGCGCGGCGTCATGACTTTCGACACCGGCAGGTCGAGCTGCTCCTCGAAGCGGATGTCGCGATGCGTGACGATGCCGACCACCTGGTTGCCGTCCGAGGTGACCGGCAGGCCCGAGATGCCCTTGGCGCGGGTCAGGGCGATGACGTCGCGGATCGTGGCGTCGGGCCGCACGGTGATGGGGTCCTTGATGACCCCGCTCTCGTGCTTCTTCACGCGCCCGACTTCGCGCGCCTGGTCGGCGGCGGTCATGTTCTTGTGGATGATGCCGATGCCGCCTTCCTGGGCGATCGTGATCGCGAGGCGGGCCTCGGTCACCGTGTCCATCGCCGCGGAGACGAACGGCAGGTTGAGCCGGATGCCGCGCGTCAGGCGGGTCGACAGGTCCACTTCGCGCGGCAGTACGTCCGAGTACGCGGGGACGAGCAGGACGTCGTCAAAGGTGAGTGCTTCCTGGACGATTCGCATGGTCGGCATTCCCGCCGCGGTCCGAATGAAGCGGCTCATTCTACGTTGCCGGCAGGTTCCCTGTCAGTAGCGTCGCGCGGCGCCACTCGCTTAGCATGACCCCATGGACCTTTTTGCGAGGGAAACAGGGCAAACCGGCGAGCCACGACGGGACATCTATACGGTCAGCCGGCTGAATCGCGAGGCGCGCGGCCTGCTGGAGGCGGGCCTGCCCTCGCTGTGGATCACCGGTGAGCTCTCCAACCTGTCCCGGCCGGCCTCCGGCCACTGGTACTTCACGCTCAAGGACGAGGACGCCCAGGTGCGCTGCGCGATGTTTCGCCAGCGCAACCTCGCGGTGCGCTTCGCCCCGCGGGACGGCCTGCAGGTCCTCCTGCGGGCGCGCGTGGGGCTCTACGAGGCGCGCGGGGATTTCCAGCTGGTCGTCGATCACCTCGAGGAAGCCGGCGAAGGCGAGCTCAGGCGGCGTTTCGAGGCACTGAAGCAGAAGCTCGCGGCCGAAGGCCTGTTCGACGAGGCGCGCAAACGCGCCCTGCCCCGCTTCCCGCGCCGGATCGGCATCGTGACCTCGGCCAGCGGCGCGGCACTCCGCGACGTGCTGAACGTCATGCGACGGCGGAGCCGCGGCGTGTCCGCTGCTGCTCTACCCGGTGCCCGTCCAGGGTGCCGGCGCTGCGCGCGAGATCGCGGCGATGCTCGCGCTCGCCGACCGCCGGCAGGAAGTCGACCTGCTGCTGCTGGTGCGCGGCGGCGGTTCGCTCGAGGATCTCTGGGCCTTCAACGACGAGGCGCTGGCGCGCGCGATTGCGGCCCTCGAACTGCCGCTCGTGACCGGCATCGGGCACGAGGTCGACTTCACGATCGCCGACTTCGTCGCCGACCTGCGGGCGCCGACCCCGTCCGCCGCCGCGGAACTCGCCGTGCCCGACGCCGCGGCCTGGCTGGCGGCGCTCGGCGTGACAGGCGGGCGGCTGAAGTCGGCGATGACGCGTGCGCTCGGCCGCCACGGCGACGCGCATGCGCAGCTGCAAGGGCGCGCTCGGCAGGTTGCATCCGGCCCAGGCCGTGCGGGAACGCATGCAGCGGCTCGACGAGCTGCAGATGCGCCTCGCGGGCACGATGCGGCGGGAGGCGCGCACCCGACGGGAGCGGTTGCTGCGCGTCGCGGCGGAACTGGCAGGCCGCTCGCCCGCGGCCCGGCTCGCCACGCTCGGCCAGCGAATCGGGCACGCCGGCGCGCGGCTCCTGCCCGCCCTGCGCGGCCGGATCACGGGGGCCCGCGGGCTGCTCATGTCGGCAGCGCGCGGGCTCGAGGCCACGAGCCCGATCGCCACGCTCGGTCGAGGTTACGCGATCGTCACCCTGGCGGGGAACGGTGCCGTGGTGCGCGATCCGGCCGAGGCACCGCCGGGGACCGAGATCGAGGCGCGACTCGCGCTGGGCCGCCTGCGCGCCCGGGTCCTGGACCGCTGAGCCGCGATTCAGCGTTTCGGAGCAGGCTTCCTGCGATCGCGAGTCCGCCGCTGGCGCGGCGTCAGCTTTTCGCGCCGCTTCGCAAACGGGTTGATCTTCGCTGCGCAAGTCGACGCGCACCGGCGTGCCGTCGAGGCGGAACGCCTCGCGGAAGCAGTTCATCAGGTAGCGCCGGTAGTCCTCGGGGGTGCGCTCCGCCTGGGCCCCGTGCACGACGATGACCGGCGGGTTGCGCCCGCCCTGGTGCGCATAGCGCAGGCGGATGCGCCGTCCGCGTACCAGGGGCGGCTGGTGCTGCCGGATCGCCGCCTCGAGCACGCGCGTGAGCTCCGGCGTCGGCATCTCCCGCATTGCGGCAACGTAGGCGGCGCGCACGGCGTCCATGAGGGTGCCGACGCCGCTGCCGTGCAGCGCGGAAATGTAGTGCACGGGCGCGAAGTCGAGGAAACGGAGCCGCTGCGCGACCTGGTCGCGGATCGCGTCGCGCTGGCCCGGCTCGACGTGGTCCCACTTGTTCACCGCGATGACCAGCGCCCGGCCGCGTTCCGCAGCCAGCCCGAACAGCGTCGCATCCTGCTCGGCGACCGCGTCGCGGGCATCGACGACGCAGATCACGACGTGCGCCACTTCGATCGCCTGCAGCGTCTTGATGACGCTCCACTTCTCGAGGCCCTCGTCGACGCGCGCCCGGCGGCGCACGCCGGCCGTGTCGATCAGCTCGTAGTGGACGCCGTCACGCTCGAACGGCACGTGGACGGCGTCGCGCGTCGTGCCGGGCTGGTCGAAGGTGATGAGGCGATCGTCTCCCACCAGCCGGTTGATCAGCGTCGACTTGCCGACGTTCGGCCGCCCGACGACGCAGACGCGGATCACGCGCTCGGATTCCTCGGCCGAGGCGGCCGCCGGCTCGATCCCGGCGAGCGCGACTTCGACGAGGTCGTCGATGCCCCGCCGGTGGGCGGCGGAGATCGCGACGGGTTCGCCGAAGCCGAAGCCGTGGAACTCCGCGGTGACGACGCCCGGGTCGCGGTCCTCGCACTTGTTGACCGCGACGGTCACCGGCTTGCCGCTCCTGCGCAGCACGTCCGCGACGAAGCGGTCGGCGGCGTCGAGGCCCGACTGGCCGTCCACCAGGAAGACGACGCGGTCGGCTTCCTCGATGGCGCGCGCGGTCTGCCGCGCCATCAGTTCGTGCATGCCGCGCGGCGTCTCGACGAGGCCGCCGGTGTCGATGACGATGAAGTGGTGCGGCTCGGCGCGCCCGTAGCCGTACTTGCGGTCCCGGGTCAGGCCCGGGATATCCGCGACCAGGGCGTCGCGCGTGCCCGTCAGCGCGTTGAAGAGCGTCGACTTGCCGACGTTGGGCCGGCCCACCAGGGCGACGACGGGAAGCATGGCATGCGTCGCCGGGCCGGGCTCAGCCCGTGGCCCGCGCCTGGGCGCGCCAGGCCTGGACGTCGCCGGAATCGGTTGCAGCAGCAACAGGTCGCCGGCCACGACCGGGGCGTTGCTCATGCGCCCGCCGCCGGTCTTGCCGCGCGCCAGCATCTGGCCGGTCGCCGCATCCAGCCAATGCACGTAGCCCTCGAAGTCGCCGACCACGAGGGTGTCGCCTGCGAGGACCGGCGCGGTGAGCGAGCGGCGCAGCATCGCGTCCTGCGTCCACACCGGCGTGCCGTCGCGCCGGCGCAGCGCAACCACGCTGCTGTCGGCGGCCGTCACGTAGATCGTGTCGCTGTCCACGGCAAGGCCGCGGTTGCTCGACAGGTCGCGACCCCACCAGAGCTGGCCCGTGTCGCGGGCGAGCATCGCGATGCGGCCCTGGTAGCCGACCACGAAGATGTCGTCGCCGACGATGCGCACGGGCGAATCGATGTCCACCAGCCGCTCGATCTCGGTGCGGCCCTGCGAGGGCGCGACGGTCGTGGACCAGAGCAGTTCGCCGGTCGAGAGCGAGAGCGAGACGACCTTGCCGTTGTCGAGCCCCGCGATGACCATGTCGCCGTCGACGATCGGCGTCCCGTTGCCGCGCAGGGTCAGTCGCGGCACCGGTTGCTCGTAGGTCCAGGCCTCGTTGCCGTCGGCGATGCCGAGCGCCCTCAGGCGGCCGTCCACGGTGCGCACCACGACGAGCCCGCCGGCGATCGTCGGCGCCGTGAGCACTTCGCCCCCGGTCGCGACGCGCCAGCGCTCGGCCCCGGACCCGGCATCGAGTGCGACCAGGTCGCCGCCGGTAGCGCCCACCACGACGATTCCCTCGCCGACGGCCGGCCCGCCGGACAGTTCGAGCTTCGTATCGGTGCGCCAGACCACGCGGCCGTTCGCGATCTCGAGGGCCTGGACGTCGCCGCCATGCCCGGCGACGTAGACCCGTTCGCCTTCCAGCGCCGGACGAAGTCCGAGGCGCAGCACGTCGTCGCCGCCCTTGGTGCCCGCGCTCCAGACGCGGTCGGTGCGCACCAGCGGCTCGAAGTCGACGAGCTCCGCGGGCGGCGCGACATCGTCTTCCTTGCTGCAGGCCGTCGCCAGGATCGCCGCCGCCACGATTGCAGATATTCGCTTCATCCTTGCCCTACTTCGCTTCCGGGACCGCGCCCAGTTCGTCGATCTTGAGCCGCAGAAGTTCCGCATCCAGCTGGCCGGTTGAAGCCGGATCCGCGGCCAGCGGCCAGCGTCGGCCTTGCCGCCACTGTTCGAGCGCGCCCGCCCTGTCGCCCTGCGCGAGTTTCACGTCGCCCTTGAGCTCCAGCACCCGGGCTTCGACCGCCGGCGCCGCGACCTTGTCGAGCGTCGCGAGCGCGTCATCGTAGCGGCCCTGGGCGAGCTGCACGCGCGCGAGGCGGATGCGCGCGACGGTGCGCAGGTCCGGGTCCTTCGATCCGTCCGCGACCTGGGCCAGCTTCGCCTCTGCCGCCGCGAAGTCGCCGCGCATCGACGTCCATGCGCGCCAGCACCAGCGTCGCCTGTTCCGCGTAGGGCGTATCGGCGTACTCGCCGGTCAACTCGCCCGCGATCTTCACGCCATCCTCGCTGCGGCCCGCGCCGATGGCCTCGAGCATCGCCGTGAAGCGCTCGCCCGCCGCGACCGCACGCGTCGCCTGCCGCGACTCCCACCAGCGGTAGCCGTAGTAGCCGGCCGAGCGTCAGCGCGACGCCCGCGACCAGCCAGATCCAGTTCTCGCGCAGCCAGCGCCGGAGCTGGTCCGCCTGCTCGCGCTCGGAAAGGTATTCATCGACCATCGTTGCTTCCTGATGTCTTCGCCCGGCCGCAGCAGCGCCGCCAGCCGGCGCGGCAGCTCGTCCCAGGGCCATTCCTGCTGCTCCGCAGCGGTGCGCAGCGATTTCACCGCCGCGACCCCGCGCGCGACCTCGTCGTCACCGAGGATCACCGCGTACGCGGCGCCGCTCTTGTCCGCGCGCTTCATCTGCGCCTTGAAGCTGCCGCCTTCCATGTTGGCGAGCACTCCGGCGCCCGGCAGCGCGTCGCGCAACTGCTCGCCGAGCGCGAGTCCCGCCCGCTCGGCGCTGCTCGCCCGACAGGACCAGGTAGACCGCCGGGGCGGTGCTCGGCGGCGCCGAGCCCCGCAGGCCTGCATCAGGCCGACGACGCGCTCGATGCCGAGCGCCCAACCGATGGCCGGGGTCGGCTCGCCGCCCAGCAACTCGACGAGCCCATCATACCGGCCACCCGAACAGACGGCATCCTGCGCAGCCGAGCGCTGTCGTGCGCCATTCGAAGACGGTGCGCGTGTAGTAGTCGAGTCCGCGTACCAGGCGCGGGTCCACCTCGGCCGCGATGCCGCGAGCCCGCCAGCAGCTCGAGGAAACGCGTCGAAGTGCCTGCGCGATTCGTCGTCGAGGTGGTCGAGGAGGCGCGGCGCGCCTTCGATCAGCGACTCGCATCGCGGGATTCTTCGAATCGAGGATCCTGAGCGGGTTGGCCTCCAGGCGCCGCAGGCTGTCGGCATCCAGCTCCGCGCGACGGCCCGCGAAATAGTCGACCAGGACCGACCGATAGCGCTGCCGGGCTTCCGGCGTGCCGAGCGAGTTCACGGACAGCACGAGACTCGCGAATCCCGAGCTTGCGCCAGAGCCGCGCGGAAATCTGGATGATCTCGGCATCGATGTCGGGGCCCGGATAGCCGAAGGCCTCGCAGTCGATCTGGTGGAATTGCCGGTAGCGCCCCTGCTGCGGGTCGCTCGTGCCGGAACATCGGGCCGGACGTCCAGAGCCGCTGCCGCTGGTTGTGCAGGAGGCCGTGCTCGATCGCCGCGCGCACGAGGCCGGCCGTCGCCTCGGGCCGAGGCTCAGGCGGTCGCCGCCGCGGTCCTCGAAACTGTACATCTCCTTCTCGACGATGTCGGTGTGCTCGCCGATCGACCGCTGGAACAACTCGGCGCGCTCGACGACCGGCACGCGCATCTCGCGGTAGCCATAGTCCGCGAACAGTTCGCGCGCGGCGGCCTCGACCTGCTGCCAGTACGGCAGCTGGTCGGCGAGCAGGTCGTTCATCCCGCGGATGGCCTGGAACTTCTGCGCCATGGGTCAGCTTCGCGTCAGCCACCAGGCGATGCCGCCGCGGCGGCAACCGCCAGCACTGCGATCACGGCGACCCAGCGGCCGCGCCCGCGCGCAGGCGGCATGCGGTCCCGCGGCCGGCGGCAGGAATGTCGGTTCGGGCAGGTCGCCGACGTCGAATGCGTCCAGCACCTGCCCGTTCAGCAGCGCCGACCAGGGCCGCGTAGTTGCGCAGGTGACCGCGCGCGAAGACCGGCGCGCCGAGCAGGCCGAAACGGTCTTCTTCCATCGCCAGCACGAGGGCCTCGTTGAGCCGGAGCCGGTCCGCGACTTCCTCGATCGAGAGGCCGAGCCCCTCGCGAGCCTGGCGCAAGCTGCGCGCCCGGCGAGCCGGGGCCCGGGCGCGCGCTCATCCGGGATTCCGGTTCGCCAGTTCCTGGGCCTCGCGCGCCTGGCTCGGACTCCGGGAATTCCTTCCTGAGCCGGTCACGGAAGCCCGCCGCCGCACCCGTGTCCTTGAGGGCGACCTCGATGTTGTGGCCGAGCAGCAGCATGTCCGGCGTCGCCGGCGCGACCGCGAGGAAGCGCTCGACGAAGGCGCGCGCCTGCAGGTCGCTGCCGCGCTCGTGCAGCACGCCCGCAAGCTGCGCGTACGTCTCGGGGTAGTCGACCTGGAAGGTCAGCGCCTGGCGCAGGTATCGCTCCGCCTGCTCGAGGCGGCCGGCGCTGCGCGCGCAGACGCCCGCATTCGTGTAGGCGACGAACGGCGTGCGATAGAGCGGGTTCGCGGCGGCCTTCAGGAACATCTCCTCGCCCTTCGCCTGCTGGTCGTTGCGGCACAGGAAGGTCGCGAGCGCGTTCAGCGCCTCGGGACTTTCGCCGATCCTCCCGCACGGCCTGCCGGTAGTGCTTCTCGGCTTTCTTGTTCTCCAGCAGCCGCTCGTAGACGAGTCCCGCCGACAGCTGGACGTTCACGTCGTGCGGGTTCTGCTGCAGGGCCTTCTCGATCTTCTCCTGGGCGACCTGCAGCTGGCCGCGCTTCAGGTATTCCATCGCGAGCCGCGCGTTGATGCGGCCCGCTTCCTTGGTCGGGTCCGGAGCCGGCTGGCTCTGCGCACCCGCACCGGATGCCGCCAGGAGCGCGAGTCGCGAGCGCCAGCGCGCGCAGGCTCATGCGCGCACCGACAGGCTGACGAGCTTGCTGCCGAGCCGCACCTGCGTGCGGTCGAGGACCTGGCCGCGGAGCTGGCCGCAGGCCGCATCGATGTCGTCGCCGCGAGTCTTGCGAATGGTCGCCATGACGCCTCCCTGCATCAGCAGGTCGCGAAACCGCCGGATCGCCTCGGCGGGTGAGCGCCGATACCGGGTGCCCGGGAACGTGTTGAAGGGTATGAGATTCACCTTGGCCTGGTGACCGCGCAGCAAGCGCGCGAGTTCCCGCGCGTGCTCCGGGCCGGTCGTTGACGCCGTCCAGCATCGTGTATTCGAAGGTCACGTTGCGACCGTTCTGCCGCTCCAGGTAGTGCCAGCAGGCCGTGAGCAGTTCCGCGATCGGGTGCTTGCGGTTGATCGGCACCAGCTGGTCGCGCAGGCGATCGTTCGGCGCGTGCAGCGAGACCGCGAGCGCGACGTTCGCGTCTTCCGCGAGCCGGTAGATCTGCGGCACCAGCCCCGAGGTCGACAGCGTCACGCGGCGCCGTGACAGGTCGTAGCCGAAGTCGTCGAGCATGATCTGCATGGCCGGCAGCACGTTCCGGTAGTTGGCGAGCGGCTCGCCCATGCCCATCAGCACGACGTTCGTGATGATGCGCTCCCCGTCCGGGTCGTGGCCGAGCTCGCGGTTCGCGAGCCAGACCTGGCCGATGATCTCGGCTGCGGTCAGGTTGCGGTTGAAGCCCTGGGCGCCGGTCGCGCAGAAGGAGCAGTCGAGCGCGCAGCCGATCTGGCTCGAGATGCATAGCGTTCCCCGGCCCGGCTCGGGTATGAACACCGTCTCGACCACCTGCTCGTTGCCCGCGGCGCCCGGCATCCGCAGCAGCCACTTGCGCGTGCCGTCCGAGGCGGTCCGCGCGCTGACGATCTCGGGCACGGCGACCTCTGCGCGCGTGGCGAGCTCGGCCCGGAAATCCTTGGCGAGGTCGGTCATGCGCGAGAAATCCGCCTCGCCGCGGCGGTAGATCCACTTGAGGAGCTGGCGCGCCCGGAACGGCTTCGCGCCGAAGCCGGCGACGAAACCCTCCAGTTCGGCGCGCGTCATGCCGAGCAGGTTCACGGGCGGGGCCGCCTCGCTCATCGTCCGGGGCCGTTCAGCGCGTGCGCGGACACAAGCGAGGTTTCGGCGAAGAAATACGCGATCTCCCGCGCCGCGTTCTCGGCGCTGTCGGAACCGTGCACGACGTTTTCCTCGATGCTGGTGGCGAGGTCGGCGCGGATCGTCCCCGGCGCCGCCTTCTTCGGATCCGTCGCGCCCATGATCTCGCGGTGGCGCGTGACGGCCGATTCGCCCTCGAGCACCTGCACCATGACCGGACCGGAGGTCATGTAGGCGCACAGGTCGCGGAAGAAAGGGCGCTCGCGATGGACCGCGTAGAAGCCCTCCGCCTGGCGCTGGGTCAGGTGCAGCATGCGTGCGGCGACGATGCGCAGGCCCGCCTGCTCGAAACGGTGGTAGACGTCGCCGATCAGGTTGCGGGACACGCCGTCAGGCTTGACGATGGACAGGGTTCGCTCGAGCGCCATGGGTTCCTCTGGCTCCGGGGCTGGAAATCAGCCGCGCATTGTACCTGCCAGCACCCTGCCCCGGCAAACGCGATTCGCTCGGAAGTCCCCGTCCGGAAAGGAAAAATCAGACGCTGAAGCTCTCGCCGCAGCCGCATTCGCCCCGCATGTTGGGATTCCGGAAGCGGAACGCCTCGTTCAGCCCGTGGCGGACGAAATCGACCTCGGTGCCGTCGATGAGTTCGAGGCTCCGGGTGTCCACGAGCACCTGTACGCCCTGGCTGTCGAAGACCCGGTCTTCGGGCTCGACGGAATCCGCGTAGTTGACGACGTAGGCGAAGCCGGAGCAGCCGGTCTTGCGTACGCCGAGGCGCAGGCCGACGCCGTGTCCGCGCTCGGCGAGGAAGTGCCGGACGCGATCGGCGGCGGCGGGAGTGAGCGAAATGGCCATCGACCTGCGCTATTGTACCCGACCGAGGTCGGCAAGCAGGGCCCGCAGCGCGTCTTCCACGACCAGCAGCCGACCCATCTTTTCCGCCGGCGCATCGAGTTCCCGGGCGATGCCCGCGGCTCCGATCGAGGCAAGCCGCGGTGAGCGGCGCCCCGCGCAGGCGCCCCGCCACCAGCGATGCGGCCGCCAGCGTGTGCGGGCAGCCAAATGCCCGAAAGCGGCAGTCTGCGAACCGCTCAGCCGTCGATGCGCGCCGCGAACCGGACCCAGGCGCCGCGATCGAGCGCGGCGGCCTCGCCGCTCACGACCTTCCCGCCGCCTGCCGGCAAGGTCGCCGGCGCCGTCCAGCTCCCTGAAGAGCGTACGAACGGTCGCCGAGTAGCGCGAGGCCGCGGGACTCATGCGATCCGCTCCAGTGCGCCGGCCGGCAGCACCGCGCGCAGCCGCGCGACGGCCCGCACGAGCATTGCGGCCGCCCGGTCGACGTCGGCGGCCGTGGTGCCACGACCGAGGCTGAGGCGCAGCGATGCCTGGATCGCCTCGTCGGAGCGGCCGAGGGCGCGCAGCACGTAGGACGGTTCGCCCGTCGCCGAGCTGCAGGCAGCGCCGCTCGAGGCGTGCAGCTCGCCATCCAGCTCGAGCAGCAGGCTCTCGCCCTCGATGCCCGCGAAGCCGACATTCAGGATTCCGGGAACCGTGGGCTCGACCGCGCCGTTCCGCCACAAGGGTGCCGCCGGCTGCAGCCCCTGCCAGAGGCGCTCGCGCAGCGAGCGCACTCGCGCCGGCTCTTCCGCAAGCGCCGCACCCGCGAGTTCGCAGGCGAGCCCGAAGCCGACCAGCTGGTGCAGCGCGAGCGTGCCGGAGCGCAGCCCGCGCTCGTGGCCGCCGCCGAACTGCAGCGGCTGGATCGCGGGTCGCGGACGCCTGCGGACGTAGAGCGCGCCGACGCCCTTGGGGCCGCCGAGCTTGTGTGCGCAGAAGCTGAGCAGAGCGATCCCCGGCTGCGTGGCATCGACCGGCATCCTGCCCACGCTCTGCGCGGCATCCGACATGGAACACGATTCCACGCGCCTCGCACAGGCGCGCGACGGCGGCGATGTCGGTCAGCACGCCGGTTTCGTTGTTCGCGTGCATCAGCGAGACGAGCGCCGTGTCACTGCGCAGCGCCGCCGCAACCTGCTCGACATCGATGAGGCCGTCCCGGCCCGGCGCGAGCCAGGTCACGTCATGGCCCTCGCGCTCGAGCTGCCGGCAGGCATCGAGACCCGCCCGGTGCTCGATGCGCGACGTCACGACGTGGCGTCGCGCATCCTGCCCGCGGCGCGCGCCGCGCCGAGCACCGCGAGGTTGACGCTCTCGGTCGCGCCCGAGGTGAAGACGATGGCCTCCGGCGGCGCGTGCACGAGCCGCGCGACCTGCGCGCGCGCGGCGTCCAGCCAGCTCCGGCGGCTTCCCGGCCGGCGGCGTGCGCGGACGCGGGATTCGCCTGCAGGGCCGGATTCGCGAGGCAGGCGGCCATCGCGGCGGCGACGCGCGGATCGAGCGGCGCTGTCGCCGCGTAGTCGAGGTACACGGCGCTTCGTCGACGGCCATGCGCTCACTCCGCGCGGCCGCAGGCCGCGCTCGATCGCAGCGAGCCAGCCACGCAGGATCCGTACCTCGCCGTCGTCGGGCGCTGGCGCGCGCGATGAGCCGGCGCACGCGGGCGCCCAGTTGCCCGGCGTTGCCCTCGTGCATGAATCCACTGCTGCACATCACCCGCTCCGAGGTGGGCTTCGAGCGCGCGCATCTCGTCCGCCGTCGCGGGCGGCAGCGTCGCCCGTCGGCCGCCGCCATCCAGTCGCGCCATGCGGATCTCGTAGGTCACGACCTGCACCGCCTGCGCGAGGTTCAGGGACTCGTAGCCGGCCGCGCAGGGAATGCGGATCAGCGCCTGGCAGCGTTCGAGCGCCTCGTTCGCGAGCCCGTTGCGTTCGCCGCCGAACAGCACCGCGGCCGGCCGCGCCGCCGCCGCCGCAGCCAGCTCGGCAGCCGCCTCGCGCGCGTCGATCACGCGCCAGTTCGCGCTGCGCGGGCGCGCCGTCGTGCCGATCACCAGGCCGCAGTCGCCGATCGCCTCGTCGATCGTCGCGACGATGCGGGCCCGCGCAAGCAGGTCCGCGGCGCCCGCGGCGCGCGCCGCCGCCTCGGGGTCCGCGGGCGACCCGCGGCCGCACCAGCACCAGCGACTCGAGCCCCATGTTCTTCATCGCGCGCGCGCTCGCGCCGATGTTTCCGGGATGCTGGGGATCGACGAGCACGATGCGGATGGCGTCTGACATCGCGGTTCCGTGAGGACTAACTGCTATTCTAGGTCATGCATCCGTTGCTCAACATCGCGATCGGCGCCGCACGGCGCGCCGGCGACGTGATCGTCCGCAGCCTCGACCGCGTCGGCACGCTGGTCGTCAGCGAGAAGGGCCGCAACGACTTCGTCAGCGAGGTCGACCGCGCCGCCGAGCAGGTCGTCATCGCGGCGATCCGCAAGGCCTACCCGACACACGGCTTCCTCGCCGAGGAAAGCGGGGCACAGCGCCGGCGACGACTACACCTGGGTCATCGACCCGCTCGACGGCACCACGAACTTCCTGCATGGCTTTCCGCAGTTCGCGGTCTCGGTCGCCTGCCGCCATCGCGGCCGCGCGGAGGTCGCCGTGGTGTTCGACCCGACGCGCGGCGAGCTCTTCACCGCCGAGCGCGGCGCGGGCACGCATGCTCGACGGCCGGCGGCTGCGCGTTTCGCAGCGCCTGGGACTCGAGGGCGCGCTGGTCGGCACCGGTTTCCCGTACCGCGAGAACCGCAAATGGCTCAAGCCCTACCTCGCGATGCTCGAGCGCGTGATGGACGCGACCGCAGGCGTGCGCCGGCCCGGCGCCGCCGTCGCTCGATCTCGCCTACGTCGCCGCCGGGCCGTCTCGACGCGTTTCTGGGAAGTCGGCCTCTCGCCCTGGGACACGGCCGCTGGCAACCTGCTCATCACCGAAGCAGGCGGCCGGGTCGGCGACTTCACCGGCGGCGAGTACCGCGACGGCGGCCACCTGCTGGTCGGAACGCCGCGCGTTTTCGCCGCGCTCGCCGAAATGTTCGCGCCGTTGCTCGACGACGAGCTTCGCAAATGACCGCGGGCCGCCTGGCTCGCAATCACGGCAGGGCTGGGTTAGAGTCCCTGACGGTTTTTGCAGGGGGGATCTCGCATGAGCCTGTTTCGCACGCAGCCGGTCTCGACCATCATGGAGACCGAGGCCGCCGCGGCGCGGCGAGGTCACGCTGAAACGCGTGCTGACCGCGCGCCACCTCGTCGATGCTCGGCATCGGCGCCGTCATCGGCGCCGGCATCTTCGTGCATGACCGGCAATGCCGCGGCCAACCACGCCGGGCCCGGCGATCGTCCTCTCGTTCGTGATCGCAGGCATCGCCTGCGCTTTCGCGGGCCTGTGCTACGCGGAGTTCGCGGCCATGCTGCCGGTCTCCGGCAGCGCCTACTCCTACTCCTACGCGACGCTCGGCGAGGTCGTCGCCTGGTTCATCGGCTGGATGCTCGTGCTCGAGTACACGTTTGCCGCGGCGACCGTCGCGGTCGGCTGGTCCGGTTACTTCACGGGCCTGCTCGATTCCATCGGCAGCGGCCTCGGCATGTCGCTGGCCTTGCCGACGGCGCTCACCATGCGCGCCGCTCAACGTGGTCGACGGCCGCCTGGTGCGGACCGGGGCGCTGATCAACCTGCCCGCCGTCGCGATCGTGATCGCGGTCGCCGCGCTCTGCTACCGCGGCATCACGCAGTCGGCATCCGTCAATGCCGTCATCGTCCTGATCAAGGTCGGCGTGATCCTGCTGTTCATGGCATTCAGCGCTCCAGTACGTCGACACCGTCGAACTGGACACCGTTCATCCCGGAACCCGAGGGCCCGGGCCGCTTCGGCTGGGACGGCGTGCTGCGCGGCGCGACCGTCGTGTTCTTCGCCTACATCGGCTTCGATGCGGTCTCGACCGCGGCGCAGGAAGCCAAGAACCCGCAGCGCGACATGCCGATCGGAATCCTGGGCTCGCTGTTCATCTGCACGCTGATCTACATCGCGATGTCGGCCGTGATGACCGGCATCATGCCGTACAACCTGCTCGGTACGCCGAAGCCCGTCGCGACGGCGCTCGAGAACTACCCGAACCTGCTGTGGCTCAAGTCGCTCGTCGAGATCGGCGCGATCGCGGGCCTGACTTCGGTGATCCTGGTGATGACGCTCGGCCAGCCGCGCATCTTCTACTCGATGTCGCGCGACGGCCTGATCCCGCCGTTGTTCGGCCGCATCCACCCGAAATACCGCACGCCGCACGTCGGCACCGTCGTCGTCGGCGTCACCGCCGTGATCCTCGCGGGCCTGCTGCCGATCGGCGTGCTGGGCGACCTGGTGTCGATGGGCACGCTGCTCGCGTTCGCGACCGTCTGCATCGGCGTGCTGATCCTGCGCCGCACCCGGCCGGACCTGCCGCGCGCATTCCGCGTGCCTGCCGCACCGGTCGTGTGCATCCTCGGCGCCGCGGCCTGCCTGTAGCTCTTCATGCGGGCGTTCATGGACAACTGGCAGTGGATGTCGGGCTGGATCGTGATCGGCTTCGCTGATCTACTTCGGCTACAGCCGGAGCCACAGCAAGCTCAACAAGTAGCCGTAGCTTCGCCTGCGGCATCCCGCGCGCGCGCTGGCACGCCGGGGACGCTCTCGCTCGTTCCGCCGGAACTTAGTCACTTCGCTCGGGGGTCCCGGCGACGCGCTCGTCGCGCGCGTGCAGCCGCAGCGGCGCATCGGCGCCCGGCCGCGCGTAGGCCGGCCAGCTGCCCGCGCGCACGGGCGAGCCGGCGGGACCCGCGAGTGAGCGACTAAAGTTCCGGCGGAGCGAACGAGCGGGAGTCCCGCCGGCGAAGCACGCGCGCCGCGGCGATGCTCGCGACGGCTCAGCGCTTGCGGGGTCTTCTCGGCCGGCAGTTCCGGGCCGCGCAGGTCGACGGGCGTCGTGCGCTTGCGCAGCCGGATGTTGATCATCTCGACGCCGATCGAGAACGCCATCGCGAAGTACAGGTAGCCCTTCGGGATGTCGAACTCGAGGGACTCGCCGATCAGCGCGACGCCGATCAGGATCAGGAACGAGAGCGCCAGCATCTTGATCGTCGGGTGCCGCTCGATGAACTCGTGGATCGGCCGCGCCAGGAACATCATGACGAGCACGGCGATGACGATGGCCGTGACCATGACCGGCACGTGGTTGGCGAGGCCGACCGCCGTCAGCACCGAGTCGAGCGAAAACACGATGTCGATCAGGCCGATCTGGATGGCCACGGAAAGGATCTTGGCCCGCAGCTTGACGTTGCTGTGAACCTGCTCGGCGCCTTCAAGGGCGCCGTGTATCTCGTTGACGCTCTTCACGAGCAGGAACAGTCCGCCGACGAACAGGATGAGGTCGCGGCCCGGAGATCTCCTCGCCCAGCACCGTGAACCACGGGCTCCGTGAGGCCGGTGAGCCAGACCAGCGAGAAAAGGAGGCCGATGCGCGTGACCATCGCGAACGCGAGGCCCAGGATCCGGCCGCGATGCTGCAGTCTCGCGCGGCAGCCTCGAGACCAGGATCGACAGGAAGATGATGTTGTCGATGCCGAGGACGATCTCGAGGAAAGTCAGGGTCAGCAGCGAGATCCAGACTTCCGGTTGGCTCAGCAGCTCGATCAATCAAGGCCTCCGTTGCGCCGCGCTCAGGGCAGGTCGTCGACGTCGCCGCGCTTCTCGGGCGGCATGAAGTCGCGGGCCGAGGCGCCGAGGTCCAGCGCAATCGCGCCCGCGACATAGATCGAGGAGTAGGTGCCGATCACGATGCCGATCGAGAGCGCGACCGCGAACCCGCGCAGCGTCTCGCCGCCGAGCACGGCCAGGAAGAGGACCGACGCCAGCGCGCAGCCCGACGACGATGATCGTGCGCGCCGAGGGTCTCGTTGATGGCGCGGTCGATCACCTCGGCGGGCGTCGCCTTGCGCATCGACCGGAAGCGCTCGCGGATGCGGTCGAAGATGACGACCGTGTCGTTGACCGAGTAGCCGAGGATCGTCAGCAGCGCCGCCACCACGTTGAGGTCGAACGGGATGCTGCAGCAGCGCGATCGCGCCGACCGCGACGATCGGGTCGTGCAGCGAGGCCACCAGCGAGCCGACGCCGAACCGCCAGCGGAACCGCAAGGCGATGTAGATCAGCACCAGCAGCAGCGTCATCAGCACCGCGAGCGCCGCCTGCTCGCCCAGCTGCCGGCTGACCTGCGGGCCCACCGACTCCGTGCGGTCGCAGCTTCGGCGGCGGCATCCAGTCCCTGCATCGCGTCCATGACGCGGGTCGCGATGCCCCGCCGCCTCCCCGGTCCCGGCCGGCGGCAGCCGCACTTCGAGCTCGCTCGCGGTGCCGTAAGTTGCGCACCTGGAAGTCCTCGAAGCCGGCCGTGTCCAGCGCCGCACGCACCGCGCTCGAGGTCGATCGGCTGCGAGAAGCCGACCTCGAGCACGACGCCGCCGGTGAAGTCGACGGTCAGGTTGAGCCCGCGCACCATCACCGCACGATCGAGGCGACGATCATCGGCCGCCGACAGCCAGTACCAGTGGCGCCGGCGCTGCATGAACCGGATCGACGGGACTTGCTTGAGGAACTGCATCATGGCCGCGTTCTCAGATCGCCAGCCGTTCGACGCGGCGGCGACGGCCGTAGAACAGGTGGATGAGCGCGCGGCTGCCGACCAGGGCCGTGAACATCGAGGCCACGATGCCGATGCACATCGTGACCGCGAAGCCGCGCACCGGCCCGGAGCCGAACATGAACAGCACGACGCCGGCCAGGAACATCGTCACGTTGGAATCGGCGATCGCCGAGAAGGCCTTGTCGAAACCGGCGTTGATCGCGGCCATGGGCGAGGCGCCGACCTCGAGCTCTTCGCGGATCCGCTCGTAGATCAGGATGTTCGCGTCCACCGCCGTGCCGATGGTCAGGACGATGCCCGCGATGCCGGGCAGCGTGAGCGCGGCGTTGAAGAGCGCGAGCACCGCGATGATGAGGACGACGTTCGCCGCAGCACGATGCGGCGATCACGCCGAACACGCGGTAGTAGACGATCATGAACGCGAAGATGCGCGAGCGCGGCGATCAGTCAGCGCGCGCGTGCCGTCGTCGATGTTGTCCTGGCCGACGCTCGGCCCGATCACGCGCTGCTCGACGATGATAGACCGGCGCCGCCAGCGCGCCGGCCCGCAGCAGCTTCGCGAGTTCGGTGCGCCTCGACCGCCGTGCAGCCCGGTGATCTGGAAGTTGTTCGAGAACACGCCGCGGATCGTGGCGACGCTGATGACCTCCTCCTTCGAGCGGTCCACGACGACCTGGCGCCCGTCGCGCTCGACGAGGTCGCGGTCCCGCTCGATGAACACGACGGCCATGGGGCGGTTCAGGTTCTCGCGCGTCGTGCGCAGCATCTCTTCGCCGCCGCGGCTGTCCAGCCGCACGCTGACCGCCGGCTCGCCCTGGGTCGCCGCGAACGACGCGTCGATCAGCTGCTCGCCGGTCGCGATCACGTCGCGCTTCAGCAGCACCGGGCGAGCCGTTGCGCTCGCGGTACAGCCGGGTCCCGAGGGGCGCGCGGCCGGTCCGGGCCGCCTCGAGCCGGGCTGTTGACCGTGTCGACCAGCCGGAACTCGAGTGTCGCGACCTTGCCGAGCAGTCGCACGACCTCGGAGGCATCCTGCACGCCCGGGAGCTGCACCGCGATCCGGTTGAGTCCCTGGCGCTGCACGACCGACTCGGCGACGCCGAGCGCGTCCACGCGGTTGGAGAGCGCCGTGATGTTCTGCTGGATCGCGAAGTCCTGCCGCTGCCGGACCTGGTCCTCGGACAGCGCCGCCACCAGCGTGCCGGGTGACGTGCCGTCGGTGACCGTCAAGGTCGCGTCGTAGTCGAGCGATCGCCTTGCGCGCGTCGGCGACCTGCGCCGGGTCGCGCAGCTGCACGCGGACGCTGTTGCCCTCGACCGCGACGTCCTGGTACTGGATGCGCGCGTCGCGCAGCTCCTTGCGGAAGTCGCGCTCCATGCGCTGCAGCAACTGGCCGACGGCGCCGGCTGACGTCCACCTCGTACACGAGGTGCATGCCGCCGCGCAGGTCGAGACCCAGGCTCATCGGCTCGAGACCGAGGCCGGCCAGCCAGGCCGGTGCGCGCGAGGCGAATGTCAGGGCGATGGCGTACTCGCCCTCGGCATTGCGCTGGATCAGGTCGCGCGCGGCCAGCTGCGCGGGCACGGCGCCGAATCGCAGCCAGAGGCGACCGTCACCGTCGACGAAGCGCTCCTCGAGCGCGACGCCGGCTTCCTTCAAGCTCGGTCTCGATCCGCTCGGCTGAGGCGGCGTCGACGGCCGCGCGGTCATGGCGCGAAAGCTGCAGCGCCGGCGATTCGCCGTACCAGTTCGGCAGCGCGAGCAGGACGGCCGCGACCATGACGGCCGCGACCAGGGTGCCCTTCCAGAGGGGATAGCGTTGCACGGGCGACGGTCGCGGGCGCTCAGGCGCCCTTGAACGTGCCCTTGGGCATCAACTGTGCGATCTGGAACTTCTGGACCTGGATCGCGACGCCGCTGGACACCTGGAGCGTGACGAAACTGTCGCCGACCTCGGTGATGCGCCCCAGGATCCCGCCGTTGGTCACGATCTCGTCGCCGGCCGCCACCTTGGCGACCATCTCGCGGTGCTCCTTGGCGCGCTTCGTCTGCGGCCGGATGAGCAGGAAGTAGAAGACGACGAAGATGAGGACGAGCGGGAGGATCGTGCCGAGCGTGCCGGCCGTCGATCCCGCAGCGGCCTGGGCCCAGGCGGTCGTGATGAAAAAGTCCATGTCATTCCTCTGCGAGGGCCGGCCCTGCCGGCCCGTTGGGGCGCGCGATTATGCCACAGGGCCCATTCGGGGCCCTCCCGGCTGCCGCCGGCGCCTGCGGCCCGGCAGCCGGGCCTGTCCCGGGGCCCGAAGCTGCTACGTGCATCACAGTTTTCCGACCGCGGGAACGGCTTATGTCAACAACCAAAATCGTAACTGCCGCGGCGTATATTCTCAATTCACAAGGGGCGACGGGGTTGTGCGATCCCGCTGCCGGCCAATAACGACGACCAGGGGATGGACCGTGCGCACGGGCGCGGCTCGGTGGAGTTTCAGGGCATTGCCCCGCATTTCGCTCGCCTGTCGCCGCCACTCGCGGCCGCATTGCCTGCGAG
Organism: uncultured Gammaproteobacteria bacterium; assembly: GCA_963823415.1. Classification (GTDB taxonomy): domain Bacteria; phylum Pseudomonadota; class Gammaproteobacteria; order Steroidobacterales; family Steroidobacteraceae; genus SCUD01. Next base: position 460,833 of record CAWGLJ010000008.1, read on the forward strand.
CGCCAACAACGTCTCCGGCGCCTGGTCGCCGGTCAAGCCCTGGCCGGTCATCGCCGTGCACGCCGTGCTGATGCCGGACGGGCGCGTGCTGACCTACGGCACCAAGACCAGCGGCCAGCAGACCGCAATCGACACCTACGACGTCTGGGACCCGTCCGAGGGCCTCGATGCCGGGCACTCGACCCTGCCCAACACCGACGGGCACCGATCTCTTCTGCAGTTCGCAGCTCGTGCTGCCGGCGGGCGGACAGGTATTCATCGCCGGCGGTGACAACTGGACCGGCACGGCGACGACCAACACCGGCAACAACAACAGCAACCTGTTCAACTACGGCAACGACACGTTGACGCGCCAGGCCAACATGAACCGGGCGCGCTGGTACTCGTCGTCCACGACGCTGCTGAACGGCGAGACCTACATCCAGGGCGGTTCCGGCGGCACGGATCGGCCCGAGGTCCGCGAGACGAACGGCATCTTCCGGCTGCTCTCGAACGCGAACACGGGTGGCCTCGACTTCATGTTCCCGCGCAACTTCATCGCGCCCGACGGCCGCGTCTTCGGCTACGACAGCGCCGGGCGCATGTACTACGTCAACACCGGCGGCGCAGGCTCGCTCACGACGGCAGGACAGTTCAGCGGCCCCACCGGCTCCGACTCGACGGCCGCCATGTTCCGGCCGGGCCGAATCCTGCAGTTTGGCGGCAACTCGAACGGCGCGCTCGTGATCGACATCAACGGCGCCGCCCCGTCGGTCACGACGACCCAGTCGCTCACCTCGCGCAGGCGGCTCGGCAATGCGACGTCCTTGCTGACGGAAAGGTGCTCGCGACCGGCGGCAGCGACGTCTGGAACGAACTGGTGAACGTCGCCTACACCGCCGACATCTGGAATCCGGCAACCGGCCAGTGGACGCGCGGCGCCAGTGCCCAGCGCTCGCGCCTTTACCACTCGAATGCCGTGCTGATGCCGGACGCGAGCGTCCTCGTCCTCGGTGGCGGCGCGCCGGGTCCCGAGAACAATACCAACGTCGAGGTCTACTACCCGCCTTACCTCTACGCTTCCGGCGGCGGTTTCGCGGCGCGCCCGGTCATCGTCGACGCACCGACCACGATCGACGTCGGCGAGACCTTCGAGTTGCGACCTTGGCAGCGCGGCCGCGGTCAGTCGCGTCACGCTGATCAAGACGACGTCGGCCTCGCACAGCTTCAACTTCGAGCAGCGGTTCGTCGAACTCACCTTCCAGCAGACCGGCGACCGGCTGGTCGCGCAGGCGCCGACCCGCGCGACCGACTCGCCGCCCGGGTTCTACCTGCTGTTCGTGCTGAACTCCTCCGGCACCCCGTCGATCGCGAAGCTCGTACGGATACCGGTCGCACCGGTGATCAACCCCGCCATCACGCCGGTGCTCGCGAACCCGGGCGCCCAGTCCGGCCAGGCCGGCACGCCGGTGTCGCTGCAGCTCTCGGCCACCGACCCGAACGGCGACACCCTGAGTTATGCGGCAAGCGGACTGCCGCCCGGCGTCTTCGTGAACGCTTCGACTGGCGCGATCACGGGTACGCCCACGGCCGCCGGAACGTTCAACGTGGTCGTCTCTGCGACCGACGGCGTCAACACCGACAGCGAGAACTTCACCTGGACGATCGCCCGGGGCCGCCATTCGTCCTCAACACGCCGCCCCCGCCGCCGCCTGCGTCGGCAGGCTCGGCCGTCACCTTCACCGCGAGCGTCACGGGCGGCGCGGGCATCCAGTACCAGTGGGACTTCGACGACGGCACGCCGGCAACTGCTTTCTCCTCGTCGGCGACCATCCAGCACGCGTTCGCCGAGGCCGGCATCTATTACGTGATGCTCACGGCCCGCGACGCCTCCGGCACGCTTCAGATCGACGACCTTCACGCAGCTCGTGCACTACCCGCTGACGGCCAACCGCCCGGCGAATCTCGACCAACATCGCCTTCGACGACCGGCCGACCGGAGTGGACCGCGTCTGGGTCGTCAACCAGGACCACAACTCGGTCAGCGCCTTCAACGCCGGCACTAACGCAAAGCTCGCGACAATCGTGGTCGGCACGGCGCCGCGCGCGCTCGCAGTGCGCGCGAATGGCGAGGTCTGGATCACGAACAAGTCGAGCGCCTCCATCAGCGTCGTCGATTCGGCAAGCCTCGCGGTGACGCGCACGATTGCGCTGCCGTTCGCTTCGCAGCCCTTCGGCATCGTCGCCGATCCGACCGGCAATGCGGTCTACGTGGCGCTCGAGGCCCTGGGCCGCGTGCTGAAGCTCGACGGCACGACGGGCGGCGTCCTCGGGTCGGTCGAGGTCGGGCCGAACGTGCGCCACCTGTCGATCAGCGGCGACGGGACCCGGGTCTACGTGTCGCGGTTCATCACGCCGGCCGCTGCCGGGCGAGAGCACGGCGGCGGTACAGACGACTTCCGGCGGCCAGCCGGTCGGCGGCGAAGTCGTGGTCGTGAATGCGCCGGCGATGAGCGTGCTGTCGACGATCGTGCTGCGGCACAGCGACGAACAGGACTTCGAGAATCAGGGCCGCGGCGTTCCCAACTACCTCGGGGCGGCAGCGATTTCGCCGGACGGCCGCTACGGCCTGGGTGCCCTCGAAGCAGGACAACGTCAAGCGCGGCGATGCGGCGCGACGGACAGGCGCTCAACTTCCAGAACACCGTGCGCGCCATCAGTTCGCGCATCGACCTCGCGACCGGAACGCGAAGACTACGCGCGCGCGTCGACCACGACAACGCGGGCGTCGCGAGCGCGGTCGCATTCGACCGGCTCGGCGTCTACGCCTTCGTCGCACTCGAGACCAGCCGCCAGGTCGCGGTCGTCGATGCGCACCGCGGCTTCGAGATCTTCAGGTTCGACGGTCGGCCGCGCGCCGCAAGGCCTCGCGCTCTCGGCGGACGGCAAGCGGCTGTACGTCAACAATTTCATGGACCGCACGGTCGGCGTCTACGACCTCACCGAGCTGCTCGACCACGGGAATCGCGAACGTGCCGCTGGATCGCGACCAAGACCTCGCACAGCGGCCGAGAAGCTGAGCCGCACAGGTCCTGCAGGGCAAGCAGCTCTTCTACGACGCCATGGACACGCGCCTCGCGCGCGACGCCTACATCAGCTGCGCCTCCTGCCACAACGACGGCGGCCACGACGGCCGCACCTGGGACCTGACCGGCTTCGGCGAAGGCCTGCGCAACACCGTGAACCTGCGCGGCCGCGCGGGCGCACAGGGCGCCCTGCACTGGAGCAACAACTTCGACGAGGTCCAGGACTTCGAGGGCCAGATCCGCAACCTCGCCGGCGGTACGGGCCTGATGACCAACGCGGACTTCAATGCGGGCACGCGCAGCCAGCCGCTCGGCGACGCGAAGGCCGGGCCTGTCAGCGCGATCTCGACGCGCTCGCGGCCTACGTCAGCCTCGCTCAACGACCTTCGCGTCGAGCCCGCTGCGCAACTCCGAGCGGCGACGCTGACGGCGGCGGCGACGGCCGGGCGCGGCGTATTCGTCGCCAAGGATTGCGCGAAGCTGCCACGGCGGCACCGCGTTCACGAAGAGCGCGGCCAGACAATCCCGCAGGACATCGGCACGCTCGACGCGGACAGCGGCAGCCGACTCGGCGGGCCGCTCGCCGGCATCGACGTCCCGACGCTGCGCGACGTCTGGGCCACGGCGCCGTACCTGCATCGCGGCTCGGCCGCGACGCTCGGCGACGCGATCGGCGCCCACTCAGGCGTCAGCGCTGACCGACTGCCGAGCTCGCCAACCTCGTCGCCTATGTCGCGCAGATCGGCAGCCAGGAATCCGGCGCCGACCGGCAGCACGCCGGGCGGACGCCGAACTCGGGCACCGGGCCTGCTCGGCCGCTACTTCAACAACATGACGCTCGCGGGCGAGCCCGGTGCTGGAGCGCACCGAGCAGCGTGAACTTCACCTGGAGCGCATCGCCCGGCGCCGGGCGTCAACGCCAACCAGTTCTCGGCGCGCTGGACCGGCTTCGTCGAGGCCACGGCCAGCGGAAACTTCCAGTTCCAGACGCGCTCGAACGACGGCGTCCGGCTCTGGATCAACGGCAACCTCGTGATCGACAACTGGACCGCGCACGCGACGACGGACGACCAGACTCGGCGGCGATCGCGCTCGTCAAGAACCAGCGCTATGCGTCACGATGGAGTATCTACGACAATGCCGGCACCGGCGGTCGCCAGGCTCTACTGGAAGCGGCCCGGGCAGACCGGCCTTCGCCCTCGTCCCGATCACGCGGCTCTATGCGAACTAGCCGCGCCGCGGCGCTCGCGCTGTCCCTTGCCCCCGCCCTCACCGGCTGGGCTGCGGCCCCGGCATCACTGCCCCGCCTCGACCGCGTCTACGTGAATCCAGAGCCCGCGCCGATCGCGGACTTCACGCTGACCGACCAGGACGGCAAGCCGCTCGCATTCTCGAGCCTGCGCGGCGAGCCCGGTGCTCGTGTTCTTCGGGTTCACCCATTGCCCGAGCATCTGCCCGACGACGCTCGCCCGGCTCAAGTCGCTGCACGCGGCGCGCGACGGCGCGCTCAAGTCCGCGCGCGTCGTGCTCATCAGCGTCGACGGCGATCGCGACACGCCGGAGCGGCTCAAGTCCTACCTCGCGCCGCTGTCGCCTGACTTCATCGGCCTGACCGGCGACCCCAAGGCGACTTCGAAGATCGCCGCCCGGTTTGCCGCCGTGTTCTTCAAGGAGCCGGCGGCCAAGGACGGCAGCTACAACGTCATGCACTCGACCCAGGTCTTCGCCGTGGACAAGGCGGGAAGCGTCCGCGCCACGTTCGTCGATGCCTCGATCGAGGACATGGCGACGATCACGCAGCTGCTCGTCGATGAACCCGGCTGAACCGCCGGCCGCCCGCTAGGCTCCTTCGTCCTCCACCTGCCCGGGCCGCCGCGCGGCCTTGAATGCCGCGCGGAACTGCCCAAACCGCCCCTCGTCAATCGCCGCGCGCATGCGCGCCATGAGGTCGAGGTAATGATGCAGGTTGTGCAGCGTCGCGAGCCGCGGCCCCAGCATTTCACCGCAACGATCGAGGTGACGCAGGTAGGCGCGGGAAAAGTTGCGGCAGGTGTAGCAGCCGCAGTCCGGGTCGACCGGGCCGGTATCGGACGCATGACGCGCGTTGCGGATGTTGAGGACGCCCCCGGGCACGAACAGGTGGCCGTTCCGCGCATGACGCGTCGGCATGACGCAGTCGAAGAGATCGACGCCGGCGGACACGGCGTCGACGAGGTCTTCCGGCCGCCCGACACCCATCAGGTAGCGGGGCTTGCCCCCCGGCATCGAAGGCAGTAGCGACGCGAGCACGCGCGCGCGCTCCTCCGGCGGTTCGCCGACGGAGAGTCCGCCGACGGCGAGGCCCGCGTATCCCTGCCGCTCGAGCCCCTCGAGCGAGGCGAGGCGCAGCGCCGGGTACATGCCGCCCTGGACGATGCCGAACAGCACGCCTTCTCCCGGCAGCGCGTCGAACGCGCGGCGGCTGCGCTCGGACCAGCGCAGCGACAGTTCCATCGACTCGCGCGCCTCGCGTTCAGTCGCCGGGTAAGGCGTGCACTCGTCGAACACCATCGCCACGTCCGAGCCGAGCGCGCGCTGGACCTGCATCGCGCGCTCCGGGTCCAGGAAGACTTCCGCGCCGTCGACCGGGGACCGGAAACGCACGCCCTCCTCGGAGAGCTTGCGCATCGCCGCGAGGCTGAACACCTGGTAGCCGCCGGAATCGGTCAGGATCGGGCGCCGCCAGGCCATCATTCCATGCAGGCCGCCGTGCGCGCGCACGATCTCGGCGCCCGGCCGCAGCATCAGGTGAAACGTATTGGCGAGGATCATCTCCGCGCCGCAGCCGAGGAGCTCGTCCGGCGTCACGCCCTTGACGGTCCCGTAGGTGCCGACCGGCATGAACGCCGGCGTCTCGACGGTGCCGCGCGCGAAGGTCATTCGCCCGCGCCGCGCATCGCCGTCCTGCGCCAGGAGGTCGAACCTCATGGCGCTGACGCCGCGCGGTGCGAGCGCTGACGGGTCCGGCGTCACGAACATCGCGTCCCCGTAGCTGAAGAACCGGTAGCGTCCGGCGATGGCGTGATGATACGCGGCGAGCACCCGTTCACGCCCGGCGAAGGCGGAGACCAGGACCAGCAGCGTGGACTCGGGCAGGTGGAAATTCGTCAGCAGCGCGTCGACGACGCGGAATCGGTGGCCCGGCCGGATGAAGATGTCGGTCTCGCGCTCGCAGGGCTCGAGCCTGCCGCCGGCGGCCGCGGACTCGAGCGCGCGCACCACCGTCGTCCCGACGGCGACGACGCGCCCGCCCCGGCCGCGCGCCGCTTCGATCGCGGCGACCGTTTGCTCCGGCACGCGGATGCGCTCGGCATGCATGCGGTGCGCCTCGATGTCCTCGCAGCGCAGCGGCGTGAAGGTGCCGGCGCCGACGTGCAGCGTCAGCTTCGCGATCGCAACGCCCTGCTTTTCCAGGCGCCCCAGCGCCTCGTTGTCGAAGTGCAGGCCCGCGGTCGGCGCCGCGACTGCGCCGGGCGCCTCGGCGTACACGGTCTGGTAGCGCTCACGGTCGGCGGGCTCCGCCTCGCGCGCGACGTACGGCGGCAGCGGCACGCTGCCTTCCGCTTCGAAGAACGGCAGCGCCTCCCGGTCCAGTTCGAACTCGTGCAGTTCGCCGTGGCGGCAGATCGCAACCGCGACCGCGCCCCCCGGCAGCTCGATGCGCGTCCCGGGCCGCACGCCCTTGCTGGCGCGCGCCTGCGCCAGGAATCGCCGATCGCCCAGGATCCGTTCGAGCAGGAGCTCGCAGGCGCCGCCGCTCGGCTTGCGGCCCCGCAGCCGCGCCGGCAGCACGCGCGTGTCGTTGAGCACCAGCAGGTCGCCCGGAGCGAGCAGCGAACCCAGGTCGCGGAACTGCAAGGTCCCGGATCGCCCCGGTCCTGCCGTCGAGCGCAAGCAATCGGCTCGCGCCGCGCTCGGGCAGCGGCCGGTCGGCGATCAGCGCTTCCGGCAGCGGATAGGAGAACTCGGCGCGGCGCATGGGCCGCGCAGACTAGCACAGCGCGGCAGTTACCCCGCCCGCGTCGCGGCCGCCGCTTCGGCCGCCGGCGGCGTCGACGGCGGCCGGGGCGGCGCCGGGGCGCGCGGTGCGCGCGGAACCGGCGCGCCCCGCAGCATGTCCCACGCCTCGCGCTCGGGAATCTTCGCGGACAGCGTCTGCGCGCGGCGATCGCGCATGATCCGGAGTTCCACCGACTCGCCGGGCTGATAGGAGCGCAGGATGCGCATCGCGTGGCTGCCCGTCTGCGGCTCACGCCCTCCGATCGAGAGGATCACGTCGCCATCCTGCAGCCCGAGGGCCGCATCGTCCGGTGCGTGCGCGACGAGGACGCCCTTCTCCGCGCCGAAGTACCGGCCGAGGCCGGGCGTCAGGGTCACGAACTCGGCATCGCCCCAGCTTCCCGAGCAGCCAGTGACCGCCTTGCTCGAACGGCATCGCCTCCAGCGCGGGCAGAGGCCCGCACGAATGGAACGCCCGGCGCGCCGATGAAGGTCGCGCGATCGAGCGGGCGCGCCTCGACGGTCATCTCGACCGGCTTGCCGTCACGCCGGACGCGCAGCACAACCTTCTCGCCCGGCGCGATCGATTCCATCGCGCGCACCAGCTCGCGGCCCGTCGCAACCGGCTTCGCCTGGATTGCGACGATCACGTCGCCGGGCTTCACGCCCGCCTCGGCCGCGGGGCCGCCGGGGCTCACGCCCTCGATGCGCACGCCGCCGCCGTTCGGTTCGGCCCCGCCGAGATTGACTCCCAGCATCGCGCGGCGAGGATTGCCGAGGAAATACTCGAACTGCCGCATGCCATCCGCACCCGCCGCCTCGCCGGAGAGCTCCGCCACTTCGCGCGCGGCGTCCTCGAGGCGCCGCTGCGCATCCGCGAGGCGCTTCTCGGGCGATGCCGCGGCATCCTCACCCAGCGCGGGCCCGGCGAACCCGGCGAGCGATCCGGCGGCAAGCAAGGCAGCCATCCAGTGCTTCATCATGACCTCCGAATAAACCTTCAGATGCCGACCGCGTCCGAGTAACGGACCTGGACCAGCGAATACAGGACGTCGACACGCTCGCGCCAGAGCCGCTCCGACCGCTCGGGCGCGTTCGGCTCGAGGGTCACCCGGCTCAGGCGGTCGTCTACCAGCGCAAGGCGATCCTCGAGCTCGGCGACGGTGAAAGCCGTGCTGCCGCGCATGCTGCGGCGTTCCGGAAGCTGCGCCAGGATCCGCTCGAGGCGCTCGCTCTCGGCCCGCGCGCTCTCGACCGCCACGGCGGGCACGGGTGTCGCACCGGCCACCAGCGCGCGCTGTGCCGACTGAAGCCAGAAGGCAAGGCCCGCCGTGGCGACCAGCACGGCCGCTGCGAGCGCAAGCGGCCAGCGCCGGTCGATCCGCGCCTCGCGCGCGTCGCGCGCCGCAAGCACGGCTTGCCAGGCATCCGGCGGCGCCTCGAAGTCCGCGAGCGCCGCGAGGCGTCCGCCCCAGTTCTTCAGGTCGGCGTGCACGGCGTGCCCTCCAGGAGTGTCGCTTCGCGGCCCAGCAACTCGCGCAGTCGCCGGTGCGCGCGCGAGAGCTGGGACTTCGAGAAGCTCGGCGTTCGCCCGAGCGCGAAGCCGATGTCCGCATGCGTGAAGCCCTCGACGTCGTGCAGCCAGACGACGGCGCGCGAGACCGCGGGCAGGGTCATCAGGGCACGCTCCAGTCCGGCGTCGAGCGCTTCGTGCACGTCGCAGCCCGTGGCAGGCAACCGGTCTGCGCCGCCCGGGTCCTTGTCGAGCCATTCGAGTCCGCGATGCCAGGGCGACCGGAGGTACATCAGGGCCCGATTGACCGCGATCGAGCGAATCCACGCCGGAAGCGGGCAGCGCCCTTCATAGGCGCCGATGTGCTCGAGCACGTCCACGAAGGTTTCCTGCAGCAGTTCCTCGGCGATGGCCGGCCGGCGCACCAGCCGCCTGAGGAGCGTGTAGATGGCGTTCGCCGTCGCGGTATAGACGCCTGCGACGGCGGCAACGTCCCCGGCGCGTGCAGCCGCCACCAGGGCGTCGGGCAGGACGATCTCGGAAATCCGCGGCATCGGTTGCTTAGATGCCCCAGCCTCCGAAAAGGTCGCAGCGCGGGCGAAATGGTGGCTGGTGCCGGGAGCGGGAGTCGAACCCGCAAGAATCTTCCGATCCGGTGGATTTTGAGTCCACTGCGTCTGCCAATTCCGCCATCCCGGCAGCGAGGCGCGAGTATACGGCGCGCCCGGCCGTGCCGCCCGGGCGACGCCCTTGGCAGGACCGTCGGCGGCGACGACAATTCCGGCGATGAAGTTCTGCCCGAATTGCGCCGCACCCCTGGCGCGGCGGATTCCGGATGGCGACCACCTGCCGCGGTCGGTCTGCCCGGCCTGCGGCGTCATCCACTACCGCAACCCGAAGCTGATCGCCGGCTGCGTGCCCGAGCACGAGGGGCGGATCCTGATCTGCCGCCGCGCCATCGAGCCGCGCCGCGGCTACTGGACGGTGCCCGCCGGGTTCATGGAAATCGGCGAGACGCTCCAGCAGGCAGCGGCGCGCGAGTGCCACGAGGAGGCGCTGGCCCGCGTCGACGTCGGCAGCCCGGTCGCGATCGTGCACGTGCTGCACGCGGAACAGGTGCACGTCCTGTTCCGGGCGCGGCTCGCGGATGCCGCCTTCGGCGTCGGCGCCGAGAGCCTCGAGACCGTGCTCTGCGACGAGCGCGAGATTCCCTGGCCGGACATCGCCTTCGCGAGCATCGAATTCACGCTGAGGCGCTTTTTCGCCGACCGCGCCGCCGCACGCGAGTCCCTGCACTTCCACACCTTCGACTGAGACAATGACCGCGCATGACTTTCGTCGTCACCGAGACCTGCATCAAGTGCAAGTACATGGACTGCGTCGAGGTCTGCCCGGTCGACTGCTTCCACGAGGGGCCGAACTTCCTCGTCATCGATCCGGAGGAGTGCATCGACTGCACCCTGTGCGAGCCGGAGTGCCCGGTCGACGCGATCTTTTCCGAGGAAGAGGTCCCGGCCGGGCAGGAGCAGTTCCTTGCGCTCAATGCCGAACTCGCGAAGGAATGGCCGGTCATCACGCAGCGCAAGGAACCGCCCGCGGACGCGGATGCGTGGAAAGGCGTGCCCGACAAGCTGCCGCTTCTCGAGCGCTGAGGCTTACTGCGAAGCCGCTGTCGCCGCCGCGGGATCCGCGAGATAGGTGCCGAGATAGGCGGCCGTCGCATAACCTGCGAGGAACTCGCCCTGGTCCGTGATGATGCCGGGCGTGCCGGTGATTCCGAGCTGTCGACCGAGCTCGTACTGCGCCGCGATCGGCGTCTCGCAGCGCCCGGCCTCGATCTTTTCGCCGCGTTTCGCGCGCGTCAGGGCTTCCTTGCGGTCGGCGCTGCACCAGACGGCCTCCGCCTTGCGCCAGGAATCGCTCCCCGGCCCGCCGCGCGGGAACATCAGGTAGCGGACACGGATGCCGAGGCGATTCAGCTCGGCCATTTCGCCGTGCATCCGGCGGCAATGCACGCAGTCGACGTCGGTGAATACGGTCACCGTATGACGGGCCGCGGTCTTCGGCGCAAAGACGATCGCGTCCGAGTCCGAGACGCCGGCGAGCAGCGCGAGTCGGCCCTGCTTGCGCCGGTCCTCGGTCAGGTTCTCCTTCGATCCCATGTCGAAGACATCGCCATCCAGGTAGAAGCGCCCGTCCGCCGACACGTAGCCGACCTCCGCGCCGGAGCTCACCTCGTACAGGCCCGCAATGGGCGACGGGCGGACGTCCTCGACCTTGATCTCGAGACGCTTGGCGATCTCGGCGCGGGGATCCGGCTTCGCGGCCGGCTGCGCGGCCTGCGGGGCGGCCTTGACCGCGCCGGCGAGCGCCAGCGAGGCGAGAAAGGGAACCATCAGTCTGCGGATGGGGAGCACCTGGGCCTCGAAGTTCAACGCGGAACTGCTTCGACCCCGTGCGGGGGCGGCAGTTCGGCTACCGGCGGAATTCTATCAGCCGCGCGGGTGGTGCTGCGCGTGCAGTTCCTTCATGCGTTCGCGCGCGACGTGCGTATAGATCTGCGTGGTCGAAAGGTCGCTGTGGCCGAGCAGCATCTGCACGACGCGCAGGTCCGCGCCGTGGTTCAGCAGGTGGGTCGCGAAGGCGTGGCGCAGCGTGTGCGGCGACAGGTCCTTGTCGATCCCGCCTTTCTTCGCGTAGCGCTTGATGATGTGCCAGAACGCCTGGCGCGTCATGCGGTCGCCGCGGCGCGTCGGGAACAGGTGGTCCGTCTGGCGATCGAGCAGGATCTCGCCGCGGGCGCCGCGCACGAAATCGTTGAGCCAGCGCACGGCTTCCTCGCCGAGCGGGATCAGGCGCTCGCGATTGCCCTTGCCGATGATGCGCAGCACGCCCTGGTTCAGGTTGACCTGGCTGTGCCGCAGGCTCACGAGCTCGGAGACGCGCAACCCGGTCGCGTACAGCACCTCGAGCATGGTGCGGTCGCGGTGCCCGAGGGGGTCCGTGGTCTGCGGCGCCGCGAGCAGCGAATCGACCTGCGCCTCGGTGAGCGAGCGCGGCAGGCTGCGCCCGATCTTCGGCATCGCGATCTGGGCAGTCGGGTCTTCCTTGACCGTCCCCTCGCGCACGAGGTAGCGGAAGAAGCGGCGGAAGCTCGAAAGCTGGCGCGCCGTCGAGCGCGGGCGGGCGCCCGTCTCCACGCGCCAGGCGATGAATGCGAGCAGGTCGCTGCGGGAGGTGCGGTCGAGCGCCGTGCCCCGCTTGCGGAGCCAGCGCGCGAGCGCGGTGAGGTCGGCGCGATACGCCGCGAGCGTGTTCGGCGACAGGCCGCGCTCCATCCAGACGGCGTCGAGAAAGCGCACGATCATCGGCTCGACGGCCTCGTCCGACCCGCTGGCCGTCGCGAGCGTCGCCGCGCGCACCGATGTCGAAGATTTCATAGCTGCGCTCATGGACCTGTCCTGCTTCCCGTTGCGGACGCCGGCGCCGGATCGCGCACGGCGCTCTGGTGCGACAGAATGCAAGCGCAGTATGGTTTGCCCCTGACGCAGTCAGCGTGACCCGCCTCACAGACCCCCATGACCATTAACATAACCGGAACCAGTTCACAGTACGCGGCCGGCACGACGCGCGGCCCGAGGCAGGCATGAATCCTTTGCGGTTTATCTGGGCGATCTGGGCACTGCTCCTCGTGGTGCCGCTCGTGCTGTTCGCTGCGCCGCCGATCCTGCTGCTGCCGAGGGTCGCCGGGCGGCGCAGTGCGGCAGCCATGGTCTGCCGGGTCTATTTCGCGCTCTGCGGCCTGCCGGTGCGCACGATCGGCCTCGAGCGACTGCCCCCGGGCGCCTGCGTGATCGTCGCGAACCACGCGAGCTACGTGGACGGGCCTTTGCTGTTCGCCTGGCTGCCGCCGCGCTTCGGCTTCGTGATCAAGAAGGAGGCCTCGCGCGCGCCACTGCTCGGCCTCCTTCTGCAGCGGCTCGGCCACCATTTCGTGGAGCGCAAGAACCGTCACGAGGGCGCAGGCGATGCCCGCCGCATCCTGCGCGCCCTCAAGCAGGGCGAGGCGGCAGCATTTTTCCCGGAAGGTACTTTTTACCCGCAGCCCGGGATCCTGCGCTTTCACGGCGGGGCCTTTGCGCTCGCTTCGCGCAGCGGGGCTCCGGTTGCGCCGGTCGCCATCCGCGGCACGCGCCATGTGCTCGGGGACGGTCGCGTGCTGCCGCGCTGGGGACGCATCGAAGTCGAGGTGCTGGAACCGCTGCCCGCCGAGACCGGCGCGGGCGATGCGGCGAGCAGGATGCGCGACATCGCCCGCGAACGCATCGCGGCGGCGGCGGGCGAACCGCTCCTGTAGCTACATGTTGCGGCGGTACTGGCCGCCGACCGCGTAGAGCGCACCCGAGATGCGGCCCAGCGAAGCCGACTTCACCGTCTCCATCAGCTCGGCGAAGACGTTGCCGCTGGCCGCGGCGGCCGCCTGCAGCTTGCGCAACGCCGGCTCCTGCGCCGCGCCATGCGCGGCGTTGTAGGCGCGCACCGCGACGACCTGGGCGTCCTTCTCCTCGTCGCTCGAGCGGATGAGTTCGGCATTCCGGTTCTCGTCGCTTGCGCCCTGCTCGGGAAGGAAGGTGTTGACGCCGATGATGGGCAGGCTTCCGTCGTGCTTCTTGTGCTCGTAGTACAGGGATTCTTCCTGGATCTTGCCGCGCTGGTACATGGTCTCCATCGCGCCGAGCACGCCGCCCCGCTCCGAGATGCTCTCGAACTCCGCGTAGACCGCCTCCTCGACCAGTTCGGTCAGGCGCTCCATCACGAAGGAGCCCTGCCAGGGATTCTGGTTCTGGTTGAGCCCGAGCTCGCGCGCGATGATCAGCTGGATCGCGACTGCGCGGCGGACGCTCTCCTCGGTCGGCGTGGTGATTGCCTCGTCGTAGGCATTCGTGTGCAGGCTGTTGCAGCTGTCGAACAGCGCGTACATCGCCTGCAGCGTGGTGCGGATGTCGTTGAACTGGATCTCGCGCGCGTGCAGCGAGCGCCCCGAGGTCTGGACGTGATACTTCAGCATCTGGCTGCGGGGCGAGGCTCCGTACCGCTCGCGCATGGCGCGTGCCCAGATCCGGCGCGCGACGCGGCCGATCACCGCGTACTCCGGGTCCATGCCGTTCGAGAAGAAGAACGACAGGTTCGGCGCGAAGTCGTCCACGCGCATGCCGCGCGCGAGGTAGTACTCGACGATCGTGAAGCCGTTGGCGAGCGTGAACGCCAGCTGCGAGACCGGGTTGGCGCCCGCCTCGGCGATGTGGTACCCGGAGATCGAGACCGAGTAGAAGTTCCGGATGCCGTTCGCCGTGAAGAACTGCTGGACGTCGCCCATCATCCGCAGCGCGAATTCGGTCGAGAAGATGCAGGTGTTCTGCGCCTGGTCCTCCTTGAGGATGTCCGCCTGCACCGTGCCGCGCACGCGCGCGAGCGCGTCGGCGCGGATCCGCGCGTAGGTCTCGGCATCGACCACCTGGTCGCCGCTGACGCCAAGCAGCCCGAGGCCCGAACCGTCGTGCCCGGCCGGCAGCTCGCCGCGATAGCGCGGCCGTTCGCGCCCTTCGAACAACTTGCCGATCCTTGCTTCGGCCGCGGCCCAGTGACCCTCTGCGCGCAGCCATTTCTCGACCTGCTGGTCCACCGCGGTGTTCATGAACATCGCCAGGATCATCGGCGCAGGACCGTTGATGGTCATCGACACCGAGGTCGAAGGTGCGCACAGGTCGAATCCCGAATAGAGGCGCTTCATGTCGTCGAGCGTCGCGATCGAAACACCCGAGTTGCCGATGCGCCCGTAGATGTCGGGCCGCTCGTCCGGGTCCTCGCCATAGAGGGTCGTGGAGTCGAAGGCCGTCGAGAGGCGCGTCGCCTGGTGGCCGCGCGCCAGGTAGTGGAAGCGCCGGTTCGTGCGCTCGGGCATGCCCTCGCCCGCGAACATGCGCGTCGGGTCCTCGTCCTCGCGCCGGTACGGGTAGATGCCGCCCGTGTACGGGTAGGCGCCCGGCAGGTTTTCAGTCAGGAGGAAAGCCAGCTGCGCGCCCCAGTCCTCGTGGCGCGGCGTCGCGATCTTCGGCAGGTGCAGGTGCGAGAGCGATTCGGTGTAGTTCGGGCCGCGCACCTCGCGGTCGCGCACGCGGTAGCTGAACTCGTCGGCCGACGCGGCCGCGCGGCGGGCCGGCCACTCGCGCAGCAGCGCCAGACCTTCGGAACCCACTTCGTCCAGCGCCGCGTTGTACGCGGCTCGCAGCTTGCGCGCCGACGGGTCGCCGGCGCCGTCCGTGGTCTCGGGAAAGCGCTCCAGCGGCGCGGGCAGTTCGGCTTCACCGAGCGCGGCCAGCGCACGGTAGAGGCCGTGTGCGCGGCTCGCGGCCGCAGCCCTCGCCAGCGCCGCCTGCTGCGCCGCGCGGCCGCCGGCGGCGATCTCGGCGAGGTAACGCACGCGCGGCCCCGGAATGATCGCCTGCCGCGCGGGCGTCCCGACCGGGGCCAGGCCTTCGGGCTTCCAGGACCGCAGGCGGCCCCCCTGCTCCTGCAGCCGCCCGCACAGGTTTGCGAACAAGGCGTTGACACCCGCGTCGTTGAACTGGCTCGCGATGGTCGGGAATACGGGCAGTTCCTCCGGCGGCGTCTTGAACAGCTTGCGGTTGCGCGCCACCTGCTTGCGGACGTCGCGCAGCGCGTCCTCGGCGCCGCGCTTCTCGAATTTGTTGAGGACGACGAAATCCGCGAAGTCCAGCATGTCGATCTTCTCGAGCTGGCTGGCGGCGCCGTAGTCGGCGGTCATGACGTACATCGACAGGTCGACGAGATCCACGATCTCGGTGTCACTCTGGCCGATACCCGCGGTCTCGACGACGATCAGGTCGAAGCCCGCCGACTTCAGCAGCTGGACCGTATCGCCGAGCACGGCGGAGGTCGCGAGGTGCTGTCGCCGCGTGGCGAGCGAGCGCATGAAGATCTGCCCGTTCGCCAGCGCGTTCATGCGGATGCGGTCGCCGAGCAGCGCGCCGCCGGAGCGCCTGCGGGTCGGGTCCATCGCGACGACCGCGACCCGGCGCTCCGGGAAGAACCGGACGATGCGATTCAGGATCTCGTCGGTGAGCGAGGATTTTCCCGCGCCGCCGGTGCCGGTGATGCCGAGCACCGGGGGCCGGTTCAGCGAACGCGCCGCGCCGCCGCGGACCAGCGCGACGGCGGCTTCGTCGCCCTGCTCGAGCAACGTGATCGCGCGCGCGAGCGCGACCGGGTCTCTCGGCGGACACCGGGCCGCCCTCGAAGAGCGGCCGCGGCGATGCGCGGACACGCCTGAAGACGTCCTCGATCATGCCGTCGAGGCCGAGCTTCTGCCCGTCGTCCGGCGTGTAGATCTTCTCGATCCCGTAGGCCTCGAGTTCCTCGACCTCGTGCGGCGCGATCGTGCCTCCGCCGCCGACGACCACGCGGATGTGCGCGGCGCCTTCGGCCTTGAGCATGTCCACCATGTAACGGAAATACTCGTTGTGCCCGCCCTGGTAACTGCTGACGGCGATGCCGTCGGCGTCTTCCTGGATGGCTGCCCGCACGATGTCGGCGACGCTGCGGTTGTGGCCCAGGTGCACGACCTCGGCCCCGTGCGCCTGCAGGATGCGGCGGATGATGTTGATGGCGGCGTCATGGCCGTCGAACAGCGATGCCGCGCTCACGAACCGGAGCGGGCCACGGGCGGCAGCGGTTGCCTTCTCGATCCGCTCGGCCGTGCTGCTCATCGATACTCCCCTGCGCGTCGTCCGGACAGTTTAGCGTTGCATTCCGCAGCCGGCGATGCTGTCATTCCGCAGGTCCGGCGGATCTTGGGGAGTGGCGCTTGGCGGATACCGGGGAAGACGTCTGCTCGACGCGGGAAGCGGCCGACCGGCTCGGCGTCTCGCTGCGCACCGTGCAGCTCTGGTCGGAGGCGGGCCTGCTGCGCGCCTGGAAGACACCCGGCGGCCATCGCCGCATCCTCAACGTCTCGATCGACGAGCTGCTGCAGCGGCGCACCGGCGTCGGCGCGCGGCGCGCGCCCGGCGGAGACTTCCAGGTTCTGATCGTCGAGGACGAGCCGGACTTCCGGCAGCTTTTCGAGTTGCATCTGCGCTCCTGGGGATTGCCCATCCACCTCACCAGCGTGCCGAGCGGTTTCGATGCGCTGCTGCAGATCGGCGCGTCGCGTCCGGACCTGCTCATCACGGACCTGCGCATGCCCGGCATCGATGGATTCGAGATGCTGCGCGCACTCAAGGCCTCGGGTGCCATCAGCGAGCTCGACATCATCGTCGTGACGGCCCTCACCGAGCATACGATCGCCGAACGCGGGGGCCTGCCGCCGGGCGTCACCGTGCTGTACAAACCCCTGCGTTTCGCGGAGCTGCGCCAGCGGCTCGAGCCGCTCGTGGCTGAGTGGCGGCAGCCAGTGGCCGGCTGAAAGGCGCCTTGAACGCGTCCCGTCGGCGCCGGGGCGACAGCCGGTCTTTTGCAGGGCAAAATAGCCCACATACCCTTGTCCAGGAATACCGCCATGGCCCATGACCCCGTCGTCATCCTCAGCGCCCGCCGCACGCCCATCGGGGCAATGTTGGGCACGTTCGCCAGCGTCCCAGGTCATGCACTCGGCGCAGCCGCCATTGCAGGAGCGCTGGAAAGCGCGAAAGCGGATCCGGGCCTCGTGAACGAGGTCGTCATGGGTTGCGTACTGCCTGCCGGCCAGGGCCAGGCCCCCGCCCGCCAGGCGGCCCTGGCGGCGGGCGTGCCAAGGTCCGTGCCAACCACCACCGTCAACAAGATGTGCGGGTCCGGCATGCGCGCCGTCATGTACGGAGCCGACCACATTGCCGCCGGCAGCGCGGATTTCGTGCTCGCAGGCGGGCTCGAGTCGATGACGAACGCGCCATACCTGCTGCTCAAGGCTCGTGCGGGCTATCGCCTGGGGCACGGCGAACTTATCGACCACATGTTCTACGACGGCCTGCAGAGCCCCTGGGACGGCAAGCTCATGGGCTGTTTCGCCGATGCGACGGCCGCTCGCTATGGCTTTACGCGCGCCGAACAGGATGCGTTTGCGGCCGAGTCCGTTCGACGCGCCCTGGCCGCGGTCGAATCGGGCGCTTTCGCGGGTGAAATCGCCGCCGTCACCGTCAAGGATCGCAAGGGCGAGCGGCGCGTCGATCGCGATGAAACACCGTTCACGGTCTCCGTGGACAAGATCCCGACCCTCAAGCCCGCCTTCGGCAAGGACGGCACGGTCACTGCGGCGAGTTCCTCGTCCATCGCGGACGGCGGGGCCGCCCTGCTGCTCGCGCGCGAGAGCGCTGCCGCCCGCGCGGGCCTCAAGCCCATTGCGCGCATCGTCTCCCACGCGAGCCATGCCCAGGAGCCGGAATGGTTCACCCTCGCGCCGGTCGGCGCGATCCAGTCGGTCCTCAAGCGCGCGGGCTGGAAGGCGACCGACGTCGATCTGTTCGAGATCAACGAGGCTTTCGCGGTGGTCACCATGGCTGCGATGAAGGACATCGGCATCCCGCACGAAAAGGTCAACGTGTATGGCGGCGCCTGCGCGCTCGGTCACCCGATCGGTGCCACCGGCGCACGAATCCTGACGACGCTGGTTCATGCACTGAAGCAGCAGGGCAAGAAACGCGGCCTCGCCGCGCTGTGCATCGGCGGAGGCGAAGCGACGGCCATCGCCGTCGAGATCAGCTGACGCGGACCGCGCCACCCAGCTCGTCGCCGACTTCCGTCGAGAGCGCGATCCCGGCGACTTCGTAGCCGCGGCGGAAATCCCGCACGTGGCGGGCCATCCACGCGCCCGCCAGGCCTGCGTCGCGCGCACGCACGGCGCCAACGATGTGCCGCTGCGCCGCCTCGATGCGCGCCCGCGCCTGCGGCACGCGGTCGATGATGACTGCGAGGCTCGGCTTGAGCAGCCGCAGGAGCGGCTCGTTCAGCAGCTGGAATACGGGGTTCGCGCCGGCCTCGCACAGCGCGTCGAAGAACTCCGCGACGTCGGTGACCGCCGCGTCGCGTTCGCCCTGGCGCGCGGCGAAGCGGACGGACACCGCCTCGATCCTCGCAAGCGCGACGTCCGAACGGCGCTCGGCGGCCGCCGCGGCGATGCCAGGCTGCACGGCCTGCAGCGCTTCCCAGACGTCGACGACCCGGGCACGGTGCAGGGTCAGCGCCTGCGAGAACCCGCCCCCGAAGGTCTCACGCGTCGGGCGCGTGACCACCAGGCGCTTGCCGCCACGACGCCGGCCCAGCAGCCCGCCGCTTTCGAGCTTGCGCAACGCCTCCCGCACCGTCGAGCGATTCACTTCGAATTGCCGGGCCAGCTCGGTCTCGGTCGGCAGGACCTCCCCTTCCTGGAGCTCGCGACGCAGGATCCGCGACCGGATGGCCTCGGAGACCCTCAGGTAGGCCGGGGCATAGGCGACAGGGTCAAACATGGAACGCGGTCCTCCGTTGGGGGCTTGCCTGTCGGATTGTCGGACAATATGATGCGCGAATCAAGCCAATGCCCGCCGGGTGGAGAGCCCCATGTTTCCGATCGAGTTCGATTTTGGCCTCCCGGCTCGCGTCGAGGAACTGCGACAGGCGGTTCGCGAGTTCGCGTTGCGGCGAATTGCACCGCAGGCGAATGAAATCGACCGTAGCAACCGATTCCCGCGGGAGCTCTGGCCCGAGATGGGCGGCATGGGCTTGCTCGGGATGACCGTGCCGGAAGAATACGGCGGGCTCGAGTTCGGCTACCTCGAGCACCTCGTGGCGATGGAGGAAATCAGCCGCGCATCCGGCTCGATCGGCCTGTCTTACGGCGCGCACTCCAACCTCTGCGTCAACCAGTTGCGGCGCTTCGGCAATGAGGAGCAGAAGCGTCGCCTGCTGCCGCGCCTGGTCTCAGGCGAGGACGTCGGCGCGCTCGCCATGAGCGAGGCGGGTTCGGGCTCGGACGTGGTCTCCATGCGCACGCGGGCCGAGCGTCGCGACGGCGGCTGGGTGCTGAACGGCTCCAAGATGTGGATCACGAATGGTCCCGAGGCCGATGTGGCCGTGATCTATGCGACCATCGAGCCCGGGAGCGGCGCGCGGGGCATCACGGCCTTCATCGTCGAGCGCGGCATGAAGGGCTTTCGAGCCGCGCAGAAACTCGACAAGTTCGGCATGCGTGGCTCCGACACGTCCGAGCTCGTGTTCGAAGACTGCTTCGTGCCGGACGCCAACCTGCTCGGCAAGCCGGGGGGCGGCGTCGAGATCCTGATGTCCGGTCTCGACTATGAGCGCCTGGTGCTGACGGGAGGACCGCTCGGACTCATGCGTGCAGCGCTCGACCTGATCGTGCCCTACCTGCACGATCGCCAGCAGTTCGGCCAGCCCATCGGCAGCTTCCAGCTGATGCAGGCGAAGCTCGCGGACCTCTACGCCGCCTGCAACGCCTCGCGTGCGTATGCGTACGCGGTTGCGCGCGCCTGCGATGCCGGCCGCACGACACGCTACGATGCCGCGGCCTGCCTGCTGCTCGCCTCGGAGAATGCGACCCGGGCGGGTCTCGAGGCGATCCAGGTGCTCGGCGGCAACGGTTACATCAACGAGTTCCCCGCGGGCCGCATCCTGCGCGACGCCAAGCTCTACGAAATCGGCGCCGGCACCAACGAGATCCGCCGCATGCTGATCGGGCGCGAACTGGTCCGGGCCACGTCGCCATGACCCGCATCGCCTCCCGCGTCGATGCCGGATCCGGGGAGTTCCGCGACAATGCCGCGCACCTGGCGGCGCTGGTCGCAGAGCTGCGCCGCCGCCAGGCGGCGGCGGCACTGGGCGGCGGCGAGGAAACCCGGGCGCGGCACGTCGCGCGCGGCAAGCTGCTGCCGCGCGACCGCATCGAAGCCCTGCTCGACGCGGGCAGCCCCTTCCTCGAGCTTGCCCCGCTGGCGGCCGGCGGCATGTACGGCGACGACGCGCCGGCTGCCGGCGTCGTGGCGGGAATCGGGCGCGTCCATGGCAGCGAGGTCGTCGTGGTCGCGAATGACGCGACCGTCAAGGGCGGGACCTACTACCCGATGACCGTCAGGAAGCACCTGCGCGCCCAGGAAATCGCGCTCGAGAACCGGCTGCCCTGCATCTACCTCGTCGACTCGGGCGGCGCATTCCTGCCGCTGCAGGACGAGGTTTTTCCGGACCGCGAACACTTCGGCCGTATCTTCTACAACCAGGCGCGACTCTCGGCGGCAGGCATTCCCCAGATCGCGGTCGTCATGGGCTCCTGTACCGCGGGCGGCGCCTACGTCCCGGCGATGTGCGACGAGTCGATCATCGTGCGCAAGCAGGGAACGATCTTCCTCGGCGGGCCGCCGCTGGTGAAGGCGGCGACCGGCGAGATCGTGGACGCCGAGACGCTCGGCGGCGGCGACGTGCACGCGCGCACCTCCGGCGTCGTGGACCACCTCGCGGACAATGACGCGCACGCGCTCGCCATGGCGCGCGAGATCGTCGGCAGCCTGAATCATCGTCCGGTCGCCTGGCTCGCGCGACGCGAGCTGGCAGAGCCGGCGCACGACGCCTGCCGAACTCTACGGCATCGTGCCGCGCGACCTGCGCCAGCCCTACGACGTGCGCGAGGTGATCGCGCGCCTGGTCGACGGCTCCGAGTTCCACGAGTTCAAGCCGCTGTACGGCAAGACGCTGGTCTGCGGCTTCGCGCAGCTGTGGGGTTACCCGGTTGCGATCCTCGCCAACAACGGCATCCTGTTCTCCGAGTCCGCGCTCAAGGGCGCGCATTTCGTGCAGCTCGCGAACCGGCGCCGTGTGCCGCTGCTGTTCCTGCAGAACATCACCGGCTTCATGGTCGGCCGCCGCTACGAAGCCGGCGGCATCGCACGCGACGGCGCCAAGATGGTGACTGCCGTCGCCTGCTCCACGGTGCCCAAGCTGACCGTCGTCATCGGCGGCTCCTTCGGGGCCGGCAACTACGCCATGTGCGGTCGCGCCTACGGCGGACGCTTCCTGTGGACCTGGCCGAATGCGCGGATCTCCGTGATGGGCGGCGAACAGGCCGCGAGCGTGCTCGCCACCGTGCGCCGCGACGGCGTCGAGTCGAAGGGCGGCCGCTGGCCCGAGGCCGAGCAGGAGGCGTTCATGGCCGGAATCCGCGAGCAGTACGAACGCCAGGGCAACCCCTACTACGCGACCGCACGCCTCTGGGACGACGGCGTCATCGACCCGCTCGACACCCGCCGGGTGCTCGGCCTTGCGCTCGAGGTCGTGGCGCGCGGGCCTGCGCCCGCCCCCGAGTCCTACGGCGTGTTCCGGATGTAATGGCGATGCTGCGTATCGAACGCGACGCCCGCGGCATCGCCACCCTCACCCTCGACCGCCCGGAGGCGCGGAACGCGCTTTCCGCCGCGCTCGTCACCCGGCTGACCGAATCCCTCGCCGCGCTCGCCGGCGACGCCACCGTGCGTGCCGTGCTGCTGACGGGATCCGCAGGCGTCTTTTGCGCCGGCGCGGACATCGGCGAGATGCGCGCCGCCGGCAGCGGCTCGCAGGAGCAGAACGAGGCGGACGCGCGCCGTTTCGCGAAGATGCTGGAGGTCCTCGAGCGACAGCCGCAACCGACGCTCGCCATCGTGAACGGGGCCGCCTACGGCGGCGCCGTCGGTCTCATCGCGGCCTGCGACATCGCGCTCGCGGCGAAGAGCGCACGCTTTGCCCTTTCCGAGGTCCGGCTCGGGCTGTTGCCTGCCATGATCTCGCCGTACGTCATCCGTGCCATGGGCCCGCGCCAGGCGCGGCGCTGGTTCCTGACCGGCGAGGCCATGGAGGCGCACACGGCCGAGCGAATCGGCCTGGTGCACGAGGTCGTCGACGATGCGGCGTTGCCCGAGGCTTCGGCCGCTCTGGTCGATGCCCTGCTCGCAGGCGGCCCGGGCGCCCAGGCCGAGATCAAGCGGCTCATCCGCCACGTCACCGGGCGCAGCGAGCCGGCGGACGAGTCCTTGCTGGCGGATACGGCGCGCTGGATCGCGCGCATCCGCGCGGGCAGCGAGGCGCGGGAAGGACTCACGGCCTTCCTGGAGCGGCGCAAGCCCGGCTGGATCCGCGACGCATGAAGATCCAGCGCCTGCTGATCGCCAATCGCGGCGAAATTGCCTGCCGCGTCATCCGCACCTGCCGTCGCCTCGGTGTGCACACGATCGCCGTCCATTCGGATGCCGACCGCGGGGCCATGCACGTGCGCCTCGCCGACGAGGCGCGCGCCATCGGCCCGGCGCCGGCGCGCGAGTCCTACCTGAACGCGGAGGCGATCCTCGCGGCCGCGCGCGACTCCCGCGCCGATGCCATTCACCCCGGATACGGTTTCCTCTCCGAGAACGCGGCATTCGCGGAAGCCTGCACCGCCGCGGGCATCGTCTTCGTCGGGCCGCCGGCCGCCGCGATGCGCGCGATGGGCCTCAAGCACGAAGCCAAGACGCTCGTGTCGGCGGCGGGCGTACCGATCGTTCCCGGTTACATGGGCGAGGACCAGTCCCCCGCGCGGCTCACTGCGGAAGCGGCGCGCGTCGGCTATCCGCTGCTGGTCAAGGCCGTCGCGGGCGGCGGTGGCAAGGGCATGCGCGTCGTGCGGGCTGCCGCGGAACTCGACGAGGCGATCCGCGGAGCGCGCGGCGAAGCCGAGAGCGCCTTCGGGGACGGCCGGCTCATGCTGGAACGATTCCTCGAGCGGCCGCGGCACGTGGAAGTCCAGGTGTTCGGCGACTCGCACGGGAACTGCGTGCACCTGTTCGAGCGCGAATGCTCCGTGCAGCGCCGTTACCAGAAGATCATCGAGGAATCCCCGTCACCCTTCATCGACGCCCCGACGCGCGCAGCCATGACCGCCGCGGCCGTGCGCGCCGCACAGGCCGTCGGTTACGTGAACGCCGGCACCATCGAGTTCATCGTCGATGCGGGCGGCGCTTTCTACTTCATGGAGATGAACACGCGCCTGCAGGTCGAGCACCCGGTCACGGAGGCCGTGACCGGGCTCGACCTGGTGGAATGGCAGCTGCGCATCGCCGCCGGCGAGCGCCTGCCCCTCGCGCAGGAGGAGATCCGCCAGCGCGGCCACGCCATCGAGGCGCGCATCTACAGCGAGGACCCGCGGCGCGGGTTCCTGCCCTCGGTCGGACGCGTGCGGCGCTTCGCGCATCCGCCGGCCGACGCGGACTGGCGCATCGACACCGGCATCGCGGAAGGCGATGACATCACGGTTCACTACGACCCGATGATCGCGAAGGTGATTGCGGCGGGCCCCGACCGCGCGAGCGCGCTCGCGACCTTGCGGCACCGTCTCGACCGTACCGCGGCCTTCGGCGTCGCCAACAACCTCCCGCTCCTGCGCGCGATCGCGGCGCACCCGGCCTTCGCGGCCGGTGACGTCGATACCGGTTTCGTCGACCGCGAACTTGCGGACCTCACGGCCGATCGCGCGCCGCGACCCGAGGCACTGCTCCTGGCAGCCCGCCTCGCGCTCGACGAACGCCGTCCCGGGCAAGCCGACGCGGCGTCTCCCTGGGGCCGCGGCGACGGCTGGAGGTCGAGCGGAGCCGCGGAACAATCGATCGGACTGCGCACGCCCGCGCACCGCCGCTGGCGCACCCGGCGCGACGGTGACTCGCTCGAGGTCGCATCGGAAGGGCAGGTGCTCAAGGGCCGCGTGCTGCCGCTGGCCGACAGTCGATTCGCGGTCGATGCGGGCCAGGGATTCCGCGAGCTTGAACTCATCCGCGATCGCGAGCGCCTGCAGGTGATCGGCGAGGTGGCGGACGAGATCACGCTCGCGCCCGCGTGGCCGTTCGAGCGCAGCACCGAGGACGCGGACGCGCATCCGGCCTCGCCCCTGCCGGGCAGGGTCGTCGAATTGCGCGTGAAGGTCGGCGATGCGGTCGAGCGCGGCGACGTGCTCGCGGTGGTGGAAGGCATGAAGATGCAGCACGCCATCCGCGCAGGGCGCGCAGGAAGGGTCGCGAACGTCCTGGCGCGTGCCGGCGAGCTCGTGGAGGCGGAGACCGTCCTCTTTGACATAGACCCGGGCTGAGTTGTGTTGCGACGCAATAGTCGCTAAGGTCTTGACCCTTTATAGATTTCTGCATCTGTATTCGCAGTGCAGTAAAGGGTCTCATGCAGCTCGGCAAGAAAGTCGTGGTCATCACGGGTGCGGCCCGAGGTCTCGGGCGCGCGATGGCGCTCTCATTTGCCGCACGCGGCGCCGAGATCGCGGCCCTCGATCGCGACGGCGCGGCGCTCGCCGACACGGTCGCGCAATGTGCGGCGCTCGGGGTCCGGGCAAAGGCCTTCGTCGTCGACGTGACGTCCGAGCCCGAGGTGATCCGCTGCTTCGATGAGGTCGCGCTGCACTTCGGCCGCTTCGACATCCTGGTCAACAACGCGGGCATCACCCGCGACGCCCTCCTCGTCAAGGCCCAGGAGGGCGCGATCCAGTCGAAGATGACGCTGGCCCAGTGGCAGGCCGTCATGGACGTCAACCTGACCGGCGTCTTCCTCTGCGGGCGCGAAGCCGCGGAACGCATGATCCAGTGCGGCAATGGCGGGCTCATCGTCAACATTTCGTCGATATCCCGCGAGGGCAACCCCGGACAGACCAACTACTCGGCCGCGAAGGCCGGAGTCGCCGCGATGACGGTGGTCTGGGCCAAGGAACTCGCCCGCTATGGAATCCGCGCCGCGGCGATCGCCCCGGGTTTCTGTTCGACGGAGATCCTCACGGCGATGAAGCCGGAGATGGTCGAACGGGTCAAGGCCGCGGTTCCCCTGCGCCGCCTCGGCGAGCCGGCCGAGATTGCGGCCACGGCCGTCTTCATCGCCGAGAACGATTTCGTGACCGGCCGGGTCTTCGAGGTGGACGGCGGCTTGAGGCTCTGACCGCCGCGAGCCTGTAGACTTGTCCGTCCGGGGGACCCCATGAAACTGGATCAGGTCAAGGCCGTCATCAGCGGCGGCGCTTCAGGACTCGGCCTTGCAACGGCCGCAAGGTTCGTCGCAGGTGGCGGCAGCGTCGCCCTGCTCGACGTCCAGGACGAAACCGGTCGCAAGGCCGCGGCGGCGCTCGGTGCCGCGGCGAGTTACCACCACTGCGACGTCACCAGCGAATCCGGCGTCGATGCCGCCGTCCAGGCCGCAGCCACGCGCATGGGCGGACTCAACGTCTCCGTTTCCTGCGCCGGGGTCGCGACGCCCGGCAAGCTGCTCGGCAAGGACGGCCCGCTGCCCGTCGCCGCCTTCCAGCGCGTGCTCGCGATCAACACGCTCGGGACTTTCCTGCTCGACCGCGCAGCGGCCGCGATCATGCAGGGGAATGCGCCGGGCGAGGACGGCGAGCGCGGACTCCTGGTCCACACCGCGTCGGTCGCGGCCTTCGAAGGGCAGATCGGCCAGGTGGCCTACGCGACGTCGAAGGCCGCCGTCGCCGGCATGGTGCTGCCGCTCGCGCGCGAACTCGCCCGCTTCGGCATCCGCGTGGTCGGCGTCGCGCCCGGCATCTTCGGCACGCCGATGATGGCGGGCCTGCCGCAGGAGGCACAGGACTCGCTCGGCAGGCAGGTACCGTTTCCGCCGCGGCTCGGCCGGCCGGAGGAGTACGCGGAACTGGTGGCGGCGATCGTCACGAACCGGATGCTGAACGGCGAGACGATCCGGATCGACGGCGCCATCCGCATGTCCCCCAAATGACTGGCAGGGTGCGGCAATGGGACAGCATCTCAGGCGTTGGAGCGGGCTGGTGCATTGCCGCGGCAATGGCCGGCTGCGTCGCGCAGCCGCTCAACGCCACCCGGGAACGGCCAGCTGAAGTCGCGTAGCGGCAACGCCCGCGGAAGCGCCGGCGGCCGCGATCAATCTCCCGATCGAGTACTACCGGCTCGACAACGGCCTCAAGGTCGTGCTGCTGCGGGATACGACCGCGCCGACCGTGACGGTCGGCGTCTACTACCACATCGGTTTCCGGATCGAGCCGCAGGGGCGCACGGGCTTCGCGCACCTGTTCGAGCACCTCATGTTCCAGGGCTCCGGCAACCTCGGGAAGATGGAATTCATCCGCCTCGTCGAAGGCAACGGCGGCGTGGTGAACGGGTCGACGCGTTTCGACTTCACGAACTACTTCCAGATCGTGCCGGCGCACGTGCTCGAGACCGTGCTCTGGGCCGAGGCCGACCGGATGAAGGCGCTCGAGATCACGCAGGCGAACCTCGAGAACCAGCAGGGCGTGGTCAAGAACGAGGTGCGCGACAACGTCCTGAACCAGCCGTACGGCGGCTTTCCCTGGCTCACGATGCCGCAGGTCGCGAACACCAACTGGTACAACGCGCACAACTTCTACGGCGACCTGGCGGACCTCGACGCCGCGACGCTGGAGGACGCACGGGCTTTCTTCCAGACCTACTACGCGCCGAACAACGCCGTGCTCGTCGTCGCCGGCGACTTCGAGCCTGCGGCCGCGCGCGCCTGGATCGAGCGGTACTTCGCGGCCATCCCGGCGCGCGAGCAGCCGCAGCGCCCGGACCTCACCGAGCCCGTGCAGCAGGCCGGGAAGCGCGATTCCTACGTCGACCGCCTGGCGCCGCGTCCGGCGCTTGCGCTCGCCTGGCAGGTGCCCGAGCGCAACACGCCGGAGCATTACGCCTTCAGCCTGCTCGACACCATCCTCCTGCAGGGCGAGGACAGCCGGCTGCACCAGAAGCTGGTGCAGGAGCGCGGCTATGCCGGCGGCCTCGGCGGCGGCATCAACCTGCTCGGCAACGAGTTCACCTACGACGGCCCGATGCTGTGGATGCTCTACCTGATCCACGACCCCGCCGCGACGCCGGAAGCGATCATCGCCGACGTCGATGCCGAGATCGCGCGCATCCAGGCCGAGCCGCCCACCGAGGAAGAACTCGCGCGCGCGCTGACCAAGCTGCGCGCTTCGCTCTACGACCTCGCGGGCTCGAGCACGCGCTTCGGCCTCCTCGACCTCCTGGCGTCGTTCGCGCTGTTCGACGACGACCCGGAACGGATCAACCGCCTCGAAGAGAACTTCCGCAAGGTGACGCCTGAACTCATCAGCGAAGTGGCACGCACCTACCTGACGCCCGAGCGACGGACCATCCAGGTCGTCCAGCCGGGCCGCGCCGCAGCCGCCGGCCGCGGGAGGTGCGCCGTGAGGTGCGCGGCCGCCCTGCTCGCCGCCTGCCTCGCCTTCCCGGCCGCGTCACAGGAGCGGGAACTGCCGCCTGCGCCCGGCACGCCGGCGGAATTCACGCTGCCGGCCAGGGAGACGCTGCGCCTCGACAACGGGCTCGCGATGACCTTCATCGACTACGGCAGCGTGCCGAAGGTCACGCTGTTCGCGGTCGTGCGCACCGGCAACATCGACGAGGGTCGCGATACCTGGCTGGCGGACGTCGCGGTGGAGATGCTGAAGGAAGGCACGACGACGCGCTCGGCCTCCGACATCGCACGTGCCTCCGCCGGCATGGGCGGCGCGCTCTCGATCGGCGCCGGGGCGGAGCAGACGACGGCGAGCCTCTCCGTGCTCTCGGAGCACGCCGCGGCGGCGGCGGCGCTGCTCGCCGACGTGCTGCAGGAACCCGCGCTTTCCGGAATCGGAGCTGCCGCGCGTGCGCGCCAACTTCGAGCGCAACCTCGCGGTCGCGCGCTCGGACCCGCAGTCGCTCGCGGACGAAGCGCTCGCGAGACTGGTCTTCGGCGACCATCCCTTCGGCCGGATCCTGCCGCAGGAGGGCCAGCTCGCGGGCTACGACATCGCGAAGCTGCGCGACTTCTACGAGCGAAACTTCGGCGCGCGCCGCACGCACGTCTACGTCGCCGGCCGCTATGACCGGCCGGCGCTCGAGGCGGCGCTGCGCAGCGCGTTCCAGGACTGGCGTCGCGGCGAGGCACCTTCAGACCTGCCGGCGCGGGCCGAGCGAGACGGCGCAGCTTGCGCTGGTCGACAGCCCGGGCGCGCCGCAGTCCTCGGTGCGCATCGCCGTGCCGGTCCCGGATCCCTCGCATGCCCTCTACTTCCAGACCACGCTGATGAACAGCCTGCTGGGGGGCACCTTCGGCTCGCGCATCACGACCAACATCCGCGAGGACAAGGGCTACAGTTACTCGCCCGACTCCTCGATCAGCGCGCGCCGCGGCGGGGCGCTGTGGGTCCTCTCGGCGGAAGTCACGAGCGAGCACACGGCCGCGGCGCTCACCGAGATCTTCCGCGAGATCGAGCGGCTCCAGCGCGAAGCGCCCACCGACGCCGAACTCACGCCGGTCCAGAACTACCGCGCCGGAGTCTTCGTGATCTCGAACTCCTCGCCGAACGGCGTCCTGGGCCAGCTCGCCTTCATGGACCTGCATGGCCTGCCGGACGACTTCCTGACGCACTGGGTCGCGAGCATCCGGGCGGTGACGCCCGCCGAAGTGAGCGCGATGGCGCGGCAGTTCATCCTCCCCGAGCGGATGACGGTCGTGGTCGCAGGCGACGTCGCGAAGATCGGTGACGCAGTGCGGGCCCTGCCCCAGTTCGCGAGGGCACGCATGCCGTGACCGACCGCGACGTCATGGAGTACGACGTCGTCGTGGTCGGCGGCGGCCCGGCGGGACTCGCCGCAGCCATCCGCTACAAGGAACTGAAGCCTGACGCGAGCATCTGCGTGCTCGAGAAGGCCTCCGCGATCGGCGCGCAGCTGATTTCCGGCTGCGCACTGGAACCGGGCCCGCTCGACGTCCTGGTACCTGGCTGGCGGGAGACGCCGCCGGACATCTGCGTGCCCGCCACGCGCGACGAATTCTGGTACCTGACGAGGAACGGCGGCACGCGGCTGCCGACGCCGCCGCAGATGCACAACCGCGGCAACTTCATCGTCTCGCTCGGCCAGCTCGCACCCATCCTCGCCGCGCGCGCCGAGGCGCTCGGCGTGGACGTGTTCCCGGGTTTCGCCGCCGCGGAGGCGCTCGTCGAGGACGGCCGCGTCGCGGGCGTTCGCATCGGCGACATGGGGCTCGATCGCGACCGCAGGCCCGGTCCGAACTACGCGCCGGGCGCCGACATCCGCGCCGGCACGACGATCCTCGCCGAGGGCTGCCGCGGCAGCGTGACCAAGCAGCTCATCGCGCGGCTCGGCCTCGCCGACGGGCGCGAGCCGCAGACCTACGGCCTCGGCATCAAGGAGCTGTGGCAGCTTCCGCCGGGTCGCGTCGAGCCCGGACTCATCCAGCACACGGTCGGCTGGCCGGTCGACTCGAAGACCTACGGCGGCAGTTTCCTGTATCACCTCGACCGCGACCGCGTGTACGTCGGCTACGTTGCCGGCCTCGACTACGCGGACCCGCGATTCAAGCCCTTCGAGGCCTTCCAGCAGTTCAAGCACCATCCGCGCATCCGCGCGCTGCTCGACGGCGGCGAGCTGCTCGCCTACGGCGCGCGCACGATCGCCGCCGGCGGCTGGCAGTCGCTGCCGCGCATGGAAGCGCCGGGCCTGCTGCTGGTCGGCGACGCGGCCGGCACGCTGAACGTGCCGAAGATCAAGGGCGTCCACCAGGCCATCCGCTGCGGCGTGCTCGCGGCCGAGCACCTGGCGGAAACCGGCGACACGACGGGCTTCGAGGCGCGCTGGCGCGCATCGGCCGGCGGGAAGGAACTGAAGCGCGTGCGCAACATCAAGCCCGGG
The DNA here is from genome assembly GCA_963823415.1 of uncultured Gammaproteobacteria bacterium. Classification (GTDB taxonomy): domain Bacteria; phylum Pseudomonadota; class Gammaproteobacteria; order Steroidobacterales; family Steroidobacteraceae; genus SCUD01. Next base: position 491,207 of record CAWGLJ010000008.1, read on the forward strand.
TTCCACCGCGGTCTCTGGTGGGGCCTCGCGAACGGCGCCTTCGAGACGGCGACCGCAGGGCTCGCGCCCTGGACGCTGTCGCACCGCGAGAACCATCTCGCCCTGCACCGCCTCGAAGACGCTGCCGCCCGTGGACCGCGGCTGGGTGACGCGCGACACTGCCGCCGCGGGACCGTCTCGCCGCGGTCTTCCACGCCGGCAACGTGCACGACGAGGCCCAGCCCGTGCACCTGCTCGTCTCCGACACCTCGATCTGCGCCACGCGCTGCATCACGGAGTTCGGCAATCCCTGCGAGAACTTCTGCCCGGCAAACGTCTACGAGATGGTGGACGACGGCGCGGGCGGGCGGCGCCTGCAGATCAATGCGGCGAACTGCGTGCACTGCAAGGCCTGCGACATCAAGGATCCCTACGGGATCATTACCTGGACCACGCCCGAAGGGGGCTCGGGACCCAACTACCAGGGGCTCTAGGTGACGGCCGAATCGCCGATCTGGACGCCCTCGCTGTTTCGCATCGCCGACGCGAACCTCACCCGCTTCATGGCGTTCGCAGGCGCCCGCGGGAAGCCTGTCTCCGATTGCGATGCGCTCTATCGCTGGTCGATCGAGGAACCTGCGGCGTTCTGGGACGCACTGTGGGAGTTCGCGGGTGTCGTCGGCGAGCGCGGCGCGGGACCCGCGCTGGTGGACGGCGCGAGGATGCCGGGCGCGCGCTGGTTCCCGGGCGCCAGGCTCAATTTCGCCGAGAACCTGCTGCGTGGGCCCGACGCCGAGCCCGCGATCGTGTTCCGCAACGAGCGCGGCGACCGGCGCGAGCTCACCTGGGGGGAGTTGCGCGCGGAGTCGGCGCGAATCGCCGCGGGACTCTCGCGCGACGGGGTTGGTCCGGGCGATGTCGTGGCCGGATTCCTGCCGAACCTCCCCGAGGCCGTGATCGCCATGCTCGCGACCGCGAGCCTCGGCGCGACCTGGACTTCGTGCTCGCCGGACTTCGGCATCCAGGGCGTGCTCGACCGTTTCGGCCAGGTCAAACCGAAAGTACTCTTCACGGCGGACGGCTATTTCTACGCGGGCAAGACCGTCGACTCGCTGGCGCCGATCGCGGGCGTGCTGGAGTCCGCTGCCATCGGTCGAGCGCGTCGTCGTCGTCTCGTACGTGGATGCGGCCGAGTGCGCCGGCGACGCCGGCGCGCTCGCTGCGCTTCGCCGACTACGGCGAGCGTGGCGCGACCGCGCGCTTCGAGCGCCTGCCCTTCGACCATCCGCTCTACATCCTGTACTCGAGCGGCACCACGGGCGTCCCGAAGTGCATCGTGCACGGCGCCGGCGGCACGCTGCTGCAGCACCTGAAGGAGCACCTGCTGCACACGGACGTGAAGCCGGGCGACCGCCTGTTCTTCTTCACGACCTGCGGCTGGATGATGTGGAACTGGCTGGCGAGCGCGCTCGCCTCGGAAGCGACGCATCGTGCTCTACGACGGCTCGCCGCTGCACCCGGGGCCGGAAGTGCTCTGGCAGATGGCCGCGGACGAAGCCGTCACGATCTTCGGCACCAGTCCCCGCTACCTCGCAGCACTCGAGAAGGCCGGCTACCGCCCGCGCGAGCGGCACGGCATCGCGACGCTGCGCACGCTGCTGTCCACCGGCTCGCCGCTCGGGCCCGAGCAGTACGACTTCGTCGCCGCCGCCATCGGACCGGACGTGCAGCTCGCTTCGATCTCCGGCGGCACGGACATCGTGTCCTGCTTCGCGCTCGGCAACCCGCTCCTGCCCGTCTACCGCGGCGAGCTGCAATGCCGCGGGCTCGGCATGAAGGTCGAGGTCCGCGACGAAGCCGGCAGGCCGGTGACCGGCGAGAAGGGCGAGCTGGTCTGCGCGGCGCCCTTCCCGTCCATGCCGCTCGGTTTCTGGAACGACCCGGACGGGTCCCGCTATCGCGCCGCCTACTTCGAGCGCTTTCCGGGCGTCTGGCACCACGGCGACTATGCGCTGCTGACGGAACGCGGCGGCCTGGTGATCCTCGGCCGCTCGGACGCGGTGCTGAACCCGGGCGGCGTGCGCATCGGCACGGCCGAGATCTATCGGCAGGTCGAACTGGTCCCCGAGGTGCAGGAGAGCGTGGTCATCGGCCAGGAGACCGGCCACGACGTGCGGGTCGTGCTGTTCGTGCGCCTGCGCGAGGGTCTCGCGCTGGACGCGGCGCTCGCCGAGCGCATCCGGCGCCAGATCCGCGCCAACACGACGCCGCGGCACGTGCCGGCGAAGATCCTCCAGGTGCCGGAGATTCCGCGGACGCTCAGCGGAAAGGTCGTCGAGCTCGCGGTGCGCGAAGCGGTCCACGGGCGGCCGGTGAAGAACACCGACGCGCTCGCGAATCCCGCCGCGCTCGAGCATTTCCGCAACCGGCCGGAGCTGTCCGGCTGAGCCCCGCGAGCGAAAGGCCGGTCACGGCCCGCGTCGAGGCCGCGCTCGCCGCCCAGGGCCACGCGCCGGACGCCGGCGCAGCGCGCGGTGCTCGCGCGCCTGGAGGACCTGCGGCGCCGCGTGCTGGCGCGCGAACTCCCTGCTGGCGCGCAGCCTCCGGCTCCTGCCGCGCGCGCGCTTCGCCGCTGCGCGGCCTCTACCTGTGGGGCGGCGTCGGGCGCGGAAAGACGTTCCTGGTCGAGGCTTTCTTCGCGGAGCTGCCGATTGCGCGAGAAGCGGCGCGAGCACTTCCACCGATTCATGCTGGACGTGCACGCACGCCTGCGGGCGCCACCGCGACCGGCCTTCGCCGCTCGAAGGGGTCGCGGACGACATCGCGCCGGTCGCCCGCATCCTGTGCATCGACGAGTTCGTGGTGGGCGACGTGGCCGACGCCATGATCCTCGGGACGCTGCTCGAGGCCCTGTTCCGGCGGGGCGTCACGCTCGTCGCGACTTCGAACCTCCCGCCCGCCGAGCTCTATCACGGGCGGGCTGCAGCGCGAGCGATTCCTGCCGGCCATCGCGCTCATCGAGAGGCACTGCCGCGTGATGCAGCTCGACGCCGGCGTGGACTACCGCCTGCGGCCAGCTCGAACGCGCGACGCCCTGGCTCGGGCCCGGCGTACCCGACGCCGAGTGCAAGGCTGGCCGCCAGTTCGAACGGCTCGCCGGCGGCGCCGGGCAGGCGCGACGCCCAGGTCGAGATCGCGGGCCGCGCGTGCGCGCGCGTCGCGAGGCCGAGGACGTGGTCTGGTTCGACTTCGGCGAGCTCTGCGAGGGGCCGCGCTCCGCGGCGGACTACGTCGAGATCGCGCGCTGCTACCACACCGTGTTCCTGGCCGGCGTGCCGGTGATGGACAGGACCGCGCCGATGACGCCGCGCGGCGATTCGTCACGCTCGTGGACGAGTTCTACGACCGCGGCGTGAAGCTCTTCGTGTCGGCGGCCGCCGACACGCCCGGAGGGCCTGTACCGCGGTGAGCGCCTCGCGTTCGAGTTCCGTCGCGCCGTCGAGCCGGCTGCACGAGATGCAGGGCCGCGACTACCTCGCGAGGCCGCACCGCCCCTAGGAAAAGGGGACAGACACCTTTTCCGCAATAGGTCTCGTTCGGCTTCGGTACGAGGGCATTCGCGGAAAAGGTGTGCCGTCCCCTTTTCCTAGGCGGCGCCGCGCTTGCGGACCATGTCGGCGACACGGTAGCGGCCGGTCGCCGTCAGGCGGTCGTAGCCCGTGTGCGCGACCCGCAGCTGCTCGCGGCGCAGCGCAAAGCTCGACGCCGCGACCACGTCGAGCGAGGTCGCGTGCGAGAACAGGAAGCCCTGCGCGGCCACGCAGCCGAGCTGCAGGAGCTGCGCCACCTGGTCGTCGACCTCGACGCCCTCGGCCACGGTCTCGAGGCCGAGCGTCTCGCCCAGCATCACGACCGCGCGCGCGAGTTTCGGCCCCTCGCTCGATTCCGTCAGCCGGCTGACGAACGACCGGTCGATCTTCAGGATGTCGATCGGGAAGCGGTGCAGGTAGGACAGCGAGGAATAGCCGGTGCCGAAGTCGTCGATCGCGAGCCGCACGCCGAGCGCCTTGAGCTCGCTTGCAGCTTGATCAGGTTCGCCTCGGAGTTGTGCATCATCGTGCTCTCGGTCAGCTCGATGAGCAGGCTCTGCGGGATCCAGTCCGGAGACCTCGAGCGCGTGCTGGACGTCCCCGATCAGGTCGCCCTGCTGCAGGTGACGGCCGGAGATGTTCACGGCGACGCGCAGCCCGTCGCCCGCCGAGATTGCGCTGGCGCCACTCCTGCACCTGCCGGCAGGCGTCCTCGAGCACCCAGCGCCCGAGCGCGATGATCTGCCCGGTCTCCTCGGCCATCGGGATGAACTGCGCCGGGCAGCAGGCGCCCGTTCACCGGGTGCTGCCAGCGCACCAGCGCCTCGACGCCGAGCAGCTCGCGTGGTCTTGAGGTCGATGATCGGCTGGAACTCCAGGAAGAACTCGCCCCTCGATGAACGCCTGGTTCAGGTCGTCCTCGAGCCGCAGCCGCTCGCGCAACTGCTCCTGCATGCGCTCGTGGAACACGACGTGCCGCGCCTTGCCGGCGGACTTCGCGTTGTACATCGCGATGTCGGCGTTGCGCAGCACGTTCTCCGTGTCGTCGCCCGGGCGCGGAGAACGCGACGCCGATGCTGGCGGTCACCAGCATGTCGTTGCCGTCGATCGAGATCGGGACGCGGAACGCCTCGGTGACCGAGGTCGCGATGCGCTCGGCCTGCTCGACCGTCGTGACGCCCTCGAGCAGCACGGCGAACTCGTCGCCGCCGAGGCGCGCGACCGTGTCGGCGGCGCGCGTGCACTTGACGAGGCGCTGCGCCGCCGTCTGCAGCAGGCGGTCGCCGACGTCGTGTCCCAGCGAGTCGTTGACGTTCTTGAAGTTGTCGAGGTCGATCATGAGCACCGCGAGCCGCTCCTGCGTGCGCCGCGACAGCGCGAGCGCGTGCTCGACGCGGTTGCGGAACAGGCTGCGGTTCGCGAGCAGGGTGAGCGGGTCGTGGAACGCGAGCTGGCGCAGCTGGTCCTCGAGCGCCTTGCGCTCGGTGACGTCGCGCAGGTTCAGCGCGAGGCCCTTCACGGCGGGGTCGTCGAGCAGGTTGCTGCCGACGCACTCCAGGATGAAGCGCCGGGTCTTGGTGCCGACCGGGATCTCCACGGGGCCGATCGAGATGCCCTGCGTCGCCGTGACCTCGGCGAGGAAGGCCGCGATGCGGTCGTTGTCGGCCTCGCGCCAGATCTCGCCGAGCCGCCGCCCGACGAGGTCGTCCTGCCACAGGCCGAAGGTGCGCTGCACGGCGGGCGAGGCGTACTCGATGCGGGCGTCCGCGTCGACGATCATGATGACGTCGGATGCATTGCGGATCAGCGAGGCGAAGCGCGCCTCGACGAGGTCCACGGCCTTGCGCTGGCGCTCCTGGGCGTCGTCGCGCAGGATCACGCTCTGCCGCGCCATGACCAGGATCGCGAGCACGAAGATCGCCACGGTCATGATCGTCACGGGGCTGCTGCCGTCGCTGGCCGCGAAGTACACGAGCACGAAGAACGACAGGCCGAGGCCCGCGTAGGCGATGCCCTGGGTCAGCGCGCCGGCGCCCGCCGACCGCTGCCGCTCCGGCCGCGACTTGTCGCGGATCTGCACCTGGGCGGCGGCCGCGAGGCCCGCGTAGCAGGCGAGGTAGAGGACGTCCGAGAAGTTGTCGCCGGAGATGTACTGGTCCACGACCACCGAGGCGGCCCAGACGATGTCGCCGAGGAACATCAGCCCGAATCCCCCGGCCAGCAGCGCGATCGTCGTCTTGCGCAGCGGGCAGTTCGAGCTGTTCATGAGCAGCACGCCGATCGCCATCACCATCAGGCAGTCGAGCGCGATGTAGACCTGCGTCAGCACGAAGCGCGCGAGCTCCTCCTCGTTCGCCGCGGCGGCCGGGCTGATCACGAAGAACCAGAAGAAGGTCCCGAAGCCGAGCACCAGGATCAGCGAGTCGAGCAGCAGCCGTCCCCAGGACGCGCGCAGCGAGCTCGCCCGCAGGGAGACGAGGATCCCGGCGATCAGGATCGGGAAGAAGGCGAGGTAGAAGAAGTCCGCCAGCGACGGGAATGGCGTCAGGTCGGCGATCCTGAGGAACGCGTCGACCAGGTTGCCCAGGTTGTAGGTGACGATCGCGGCGGCGAGGAACTTGCCAGGTCTTGCGGGCCGCCGGCTGGTGCGTCGACGCGCGCCGCGACGATCGCGAGCAGCGTCGCCGCGATCGCGGCCGGCTGGTCCGAGACGAGGCGGTAGAAATCGAGCGCGGCCGACGGCGGCAGGCTGGCCATGGTCACCCAGATCGCCGCCACGACGTACACGATCACGCCGATCGCCACGGCGCCCGTCCAGCCGTCGGCGAACCCGACTCGCGTGATGCGGGTGGTGACCCCGAAATGACCCGTGGCCGTGCCGACGTTCATGCCTCGACCTGCCGACATCTGTAAAACCGGAGTTTCATGCGACGGGGAACCCGCCGCATGACGAACTGCAAAACCTGTGAAGTGCGTCCACCCCTGGCCGGGTGGTCCGTGAACCGGTCCTCAGATCACCCCGCGCCGCTCCTGGTCGAGCTCGATCGACTCGAACAGGGCGCGGAAATTGCCCTCGCCGAAGCCCTCGTTGCCCTTGCGCTGGATGATCTCGAAGAAGATCGGCCCGATCGCGTTCTTGGTGAATATCTGCAGCAGGATGCCGTCCGTGACGCTGCCGTCGATCAGGATGCGGCGCTCCTTCATGCGGGCAAGCGACTCGCGGTGCCCGGATACGCGCGCATCCACGCCCTCGTAGTAGGTATCCGGCGTGTCCTGGAACTCGACGCCGTTCGCGCGCAGCGCGTCGACGGTCGCATAGATGTCGGGGGTCGAGAGCGCGATGTGCTGGATGCCCTCGCCCCGGTACTCGCGGATGTACTCCTCGATCTGGCTCTTGTCGTCCTGGCTCTCGTTGATCGGGATGCGGATCTTGCCGCAGGGGCTCGTCATCGCGCGGCTGAACAGCCCGGTCTTCTTGCCCTCGATGTCGAAGTAGCGGATCTCGCGGAAATTGAACAGCCGCTCGTAGAAACCGGACCACTTGTCCATGTTGCCGCGGCCGACGTTGTGCGTGAGGTGGTCGATCAGCGCAAGCCCCGCGCCGCCGGCCCGGCGCGGCATCCGCCACGGGCACGAAGTCGACGTCGTAGATCGTGTGCTCGCCATAGCGGTCCACGAGGTAGATGTGGCTGCCGCCGATGCCCTCGATCGCCGGTATCCGGAGCTCCATCGGTCCGACGTCGGTTTCGACCGGTTTCGCGCCGAGCGCGATTGCGCGGCTGAATGCCGCGGCCGCGTCCTTCACGCGGAATGCCATGGCGCAGGCGGAAGGGCCGTGCGCGCGCGCGAACTGCTGGCCGAACCCGCCCGGCTCGGCGTTGATGACGAAGTTGATGTCGCCCTGGCGGTGCAGCGTCACGTTCTTGCTGCGGTGGCGCGCACTGGCGGGGAAGCCCATGCGCGCGAACAGCCCGCGCAGCAGCTCGGGGTCCGGCGCCGTGTACTCGACGAACTCGAATCCGTCGGTGCCCATCGGGTTGTCGAACAGGTCCGCCATGGCCGGCACTATAATCCACGTGTGAATTCCCGGCTCAAGAAGCGGAACCGGCTCCCGGAAGGGCCGGCGTGCCACGTGTATAATCCGCGCCGCCACGCCACCGCCCGGACCCCGTGACCCACGCATGCTAGGCAGGATTCCCGCCGCCCGTCAGGCCATCATCGACCAGGTCGCGGCCGCAGCACGCCGCGCGCGCCGCACGCGCCTGCCCGTCGCCCCCGAGCGGTTCGCGCGCTACTTCTTCCACGGCGTCTCCGAACTCGATCTCGTGCAGCGCCCGCCCGCCGATCTCGCGGGCGCCGCGCTCGCCGAGTTCGAACTCGGCCGCGTGCGCGCCCGCGCGGCCGCTCGCTGGTGCGCGTGTTCAACCCGGATCCGGCGCGCGACGGATTTTGCCTCGCTCGCATACCGTGATCATGGTGGTCACCGACGACATGCCGTTCCTCGTCGACTCGCCTGAACATGGTGTGCACGCAGAACGGGCTGGCCGTGCACCTGCTCGCCCACCCGGTGTTCTCGGTGGTTCGCGACCGGCGCGGGCGGCTGAAGGGCGTCTATCTCGATGCCCCGCCCGAAGGCAGCAAGCTCGAGTCCTGGCAGCTCATCGAAATCGACCGCGAACCGGACCCGGCGCGGCTCGCCGCGATCGAGACGAACATCCGCGCGCACGCTCGACTGACGTGCGCGCCGCGACCGGCGACTGGCGCCGGATGCGCGCCAAGGCGCTCGACGCGGCGTCCGGGCTCGGCCGGGCGACCGTGCGCGGCCAGAAGAGCGAGGTGCGCGAGGCGCGGGCATTGCTCGAGTGGATGGAGGACAACCACTTCACGTTCCTCGGCTACCGCGAATACCGCCTGCGGCGCGGCCCGCGGCGCGACCGGCTGGTCCCGGTGCCCGCGTTCCGGACTCGGGATCATGCGCGCCGGGGCCGCGCACAAGCCGAAGACGATCGTGCTCACCGGGCGAAGTGCGCGGTTTCGCGCGTTCGCCGGAACCGCTCATCATCACCAAGGCGAACTCGGTCGCCACGGTCCACCGGTCCACTTATCTCGACTACGTCGGCGTCAAGACCTACGACGCGGCCGGGCGTGTCACCGGCGAGCGGAGGTTCATCGGCCTGTGGACCTCGTCCGCCTACAGCCGCAGCGCTTCCGAGATCCCGGTCCTGCGCCACAAGGTGGAGCGCGTGATCGGCCAGTTCCGGCTCAATCCGTCGAGCCACGACCACAAGGCGCTCGTGCACGCGCTCGAGACCTTCCCGCGCGACGAGCTGTTCCAGGCGACCGTGCCGGACCTCGTGCGCATCGTGCGCGGCGTCGTGAACCTCTACGAGCGCGCGCAGGTCCGCCTGTTCGTGCGGCGCGACCCGTTCCGCCGCTTCTATTCCTGTCTCGTGTACGTGCCACGCGACCGCTACAACACGCAGGCGCGCATGCGCATCGAGACGCCTCGCGCTCGATGCCTTCGGCGGCCTCGCGATCGAATCGCAGGTGACGCTGTCCGAGTCCGTGCTCGCGCGCCTGCACATGCTCGTGCGCACGGCGCCCGATTCGGACCGGCCGGTGGACGCCGTCGAGCTCGAGCGCGACATCACCGAGACGGTCCGCACCTGGCAGGACCGGCTCAAGGACTCCCTGGTGGACGCGTTCGGCGAGGCCGCGGCGCTCCGGCTCAGCCGCGTGTGGGGCGACGCATTCCCGGCCGCCTACCAGGAAGACACGCAGCTGGAGGCGGCCGTCGAAGACATCGCGACGCTCGAGCGACTCGCGGCGACGTCCGATGCGCTGCCCATGACCCTTTACCGACGGGACGACCAGCCCGCACACAAAGTCCAGTTCAAGATGTTCCGCGGCCTGCGCCCCATCCCGATCTCGGACGTGCTGCCGACGATCGAGAACCTCGGGCTCAAGCTGATCAGCGAGCGGCCCTACGAGGTCGTCTCCGGCGATCTCACGTTCTGGATCCAGGACTTCGAGCTCGAGCACCCGCGCGGCATCCGCATCGACCTCGAGACCGACGGGCCGCGATTCAAGACGACTTTCGCGCGCGTGTGGGCCGGGGATGCCGACAACGACGGCTTCAACCGCCTCGTGCTGGCGGCCGACCTCACCTGGCGTGAAGCCACGGTGCTTCGAACCTATGCCCGCTGGTTCGGCCAGCTCGGGCTGCCGCTGTCGCAGGCCTACGTGGAAGAGGCGCTCGCGAGCAACCCCGCCGCGGCCGGGCACCTGCTGAAACTGTTCGTCGCGCGATTCGACCCGGCGATTCCCGCGGCGCAGCGCCGGCGCGCCGAGACCACGCAGCGCCGCGCCCTCGACCGGCTGCTCGCGCGGGTCACGCGCATCGACGACGACCGCATCCTGCGCGCCTACCTCGCGGCGATCGACGCGACGCTGCGCACCAACTATTTCCGCACCGACGCCGCCGGCGAATCGAGGCCGTACCTCGCGCTGAAGCTCGACCCGCGCAAGGTTGCGGAAGTGCCGCAACCGAAGCCGATGTTCGAGATTTTCGTCCACTCGCCCCGCGTCGAGGGCGTGCACCTGCGGATGGGATGCGGTCGCGCGCGGCGGCCTGCGCTGGTCGGACCGGCGCGAGGACTTCCGCACCGAGATCCTCGGACTCATGAGGGCGCAGAACGTCAAGAACACGGTGATCGTGCCGGTCGGGGCCAAGGGCGGCTTCGTTCCGCGCCGCATGCCGCAGGGCCGCGACGAAGCGCTGCAGGAAGGCACCGACTGCTACCGGATCTTCATCCGCGCCCTGCTCGACGTGACGGACAACGTCATCGGCGGCAAGGTCGTCGCCCCGCCCGGCGTCGTGCGGCACGACCGCGACGATGCCTACCTGGTGGTGGCAGCCGACAAGGGCACCGCGAAGTTCTCCGACGTCGCCAACGCGATCTCCGAGGAATACGGGTTCTGGCTGGGCGACGCGTTCGCTTCCGGCGGCTCGGCGGGTTACGACCACAAGGAGATGGGCATCACGGCGCGCGGCGGATGGGAGTCCGTGCGGCGCCACTTCCGCGAGCTCGGGCTCGACACGCAGACCCAGGATTTCACGGCCGCAGGCATCGGCGACATGTCCGGCGACGTGTTCGGCAACGCCATGCTGCTGTCGAAGCACATCCGCCTGCTCGCGGCGTTCGACCACCGCCACATCTTCATCGACCCATCGCCGGACGCCGCCGCCAGCTTTGCCGAACGCGGGCGCATCTATGCGCTCCCGCGCTCGAGCTGGGAGGACTACGACGCGCGCCTGATCTCGAAGGGAGGCGGCGTGCACTCGCGGCAGCAGAAGACCGTCCCGCTGTCGATCGAAGCGCGCGCCCTGCTCGGCATCGACCTGCCGGCGGCCCCGCCGAACGACGTCATCCGCGCGATCCTCAGGCTCCCGGTGGACCTGCTCTGGAACGGCGGCATCGGCACCTACGTGAAGTCCGCCGACGAGACGCACGCGGAGATCGGCGACCGCGCCAACGACGCAGTGCGCGTCAACGGCGCGGACCTGCGCTGCCGCGTCGTCGGCGAGGGCGGCAACCTGGGCCTGTCGCAGCGCGGGCGCATCGAGTACGCGCTCGCCGGCGGGCGCATCAACACCGACTTCATCGACAACTCCGCGGGCGTCAACTGCTCGGACGTCGAGGTCAACCTCAAGATCCTGTTCAACCCCCTGATGGCGTCCGGCGAACTCACCCGCAAGGCGCGCAACCGCCTGCTCGAGAGCATGACCGGCGAGGTTGCGGGTCTCGTGCTGCGGAACAACTACCTGCAGTGCCTCGCGATCTCGGGCCTGCACGAGACGGCCGCCGAGCGGATCTTCGAGCTCGGGCACCTGCTCCGCTCGCTGGAGCGCGCGGGCACGCTCGACCGCGCGCTCGAGGCGCTGCCGACCGACGAGGAGATCGTCGAGCGGCACCGCAAGGGCCAGCGCCTGACGCGTCCGGAACTGTCGATGCTGCTCTCGTATTCCAAGATCTGGCTGTCCGGCAGGCTCATGGAAACCGACGTCGCCGAGGACCCGTACCTGGGCGCCGAACTGACGCGCTACTTCCCGAAGCCGGTGCAGCGGCGCTACCCGCGCGCGATCCTGCGCCACCAGCTGTCGCGGGAGATCATCGTCACGGCGACCACCAACAGCCTGGTCAACCGCATGGGCCCGGGCTTCGCGATCCGCACGCAGGAAGACACCGGCGCGGACGTCGGCAGCATCGCCCGGGCGTACTCGATCGCGCGCGAAATCACCAACATGCGCGACTTGTGGGCGGACATCGAGGCGCTCGACGACAAGGTCCCGGCCTCGCTCCAGTACGCGATGTCCCACGAGTCCATGCGGCTGCTCAGGCGCCTGACTTACTGGGTGCTGCGCAACGTCACGAACCTCGACATCGAGCGCGCGGTCAGGCGGCTGCGGCCCGGCATCCAGGAAATGACGTCCGACCTGCCCAACCTGATCGAGGGCATCGAGGTCGACCTGTACGCGAAGAGCCTGGAGCGCTTCTCCGCCGACGGGGTTCCGGCGAGCGTCGCGCGCCGCGTCGCGAGTCTCGGCGCGATCCACTCGAGCGTCGACATCGTCGAGGTCGCGCTGGCGAGGCGTGCGCCGGTCACGAAGGCCGCGCGCGTCTACTTCGGGCTCGGCGCCGCCATCGGTCTCGACTGGATCCGCGGCGAGATCGAGCGGCTACCGGTCGAGGGACACTGGCAGGCCCTGGCGCGCGGTTCGCTGCGCGAGGAAGCGTACCTGCTGCAGCGTCGCCTCGCCGACCAGATGCTGAGCCGCAAGCTGTCGGGCGACGTCGCAAAACGAATCGACGCCTGGCTGAAATCGGGTGGAGCGGCCTACCAGAACCTCAGCCACACGGTGCGCGAGATGCGCGCGACCGGGAGCGCCGACTTCCCCACCCTCTCGGTCGCACTGCAGGCCGTGCGCCAGCTGGCCGAGCGCTGAGCCGTACGCATGCCCGGCAAGCTCGTGCTGCTCCGCCATGGCCAGAGCACCTGGAACCTGGAGAACCTGTTCACCGGCTGGACCGACGTCGACCTGACGGCCCAGGGGCGGGACGAGGCGCGCGCCGCCGGTGAGTTGCTGCGGGCGCAAGGCCTCGAGTTCGGCATGACGTTCACTTCGCTGCTGAAGCGCGCGATCCGCACGCTCTGGATCACGCTCGACGCGATGGACCGGATGTGGGTTCCCGTCGAGCGCGACTGGCGGCTGAACGAGCGGCACTATGGCGCGCTGCAGGGCCTGGACAAGGCCGAAACCACCGCGAAGTACGGGGCCGACCAGGTGAAAGTCTGGCGGCGAAGCTTCGACATCCCGCCGCCGCCGCTCGCGGCGGACGACCCGCGCCACCCCCGCTTTGACGCCCGCTACCGCGGCATCGACCCGGCGCTGCTCCCGGCAACCGAGTCGCTCAAGGACACGCTCGCGCGTGTCCAGCCCTGGTGGCAGGAGCGACTCACGCCGCTGCTCCATGCCGGCCGCGACGTGCTCGTCGTCGCGCACGGCAACAGCCTGCGCGCCCTCGTCATGATGCTGGACCGCATGAGCGACGCGGAAATCGTCGAGTTCAACATCCCGACCGGGGTGCCGATCCTGTACGAGCTCGACGGTACATTGCGGCCGGCGGCGCCGCGGCGTTTTCTCGGCGATGCCTCGGCGATCGCGGCGGCGACGCGCGCCGTCGCTGCCCAGGCCGAGCGGAAGTAGGGAAACGAAGGGGACGCACCCCTTCATATTCGCGAAGTGGTGCCGCTACGTTCGCGAATATGAAGGTGAGCGTCCCCTTCGTTTCCTCAATCCTCCGGCGCGATCTCGACCTCGAGCCCCGCCAGCCCGGCTTCGACCGGCACCTGGCACGACAGCCGCGAGCCGCGCGGGCGGTAGCTCTCCAGCTCCTGCAGGATCTCCTTCTCGTCGCCCTGGAGCGGCGGCAGCTTGTCGAGCCAGGGTTCCGCGATGAAGACGTGGCAGGTCGCGCAGGAGCACATGCCGCCGCAGATCGCGGCGACCCCGTAGTCGAGTTCGCGCAGCGTTTCCATCAGGCTCGCGCCCTCGCGCGCATTCACGCGATGCACGCCGCCGTCGCGGTCGGTTACGGTGATCTCGATCATGGGTCGCGCATCTTGCCGAATGCGGCGGCTGCCGCGCAACCGCTCATTGCAGGAGGCGCGCCGCGAGTCTTGCCTGCTCGTCCGTGTCCGGCGCCGGGCCCGACAATCCCGCGGCCGCGTTCCAGCCGAACCACAGGCAGTCGAAGATCCAGGCGAGCTTTGCCACCCGTTCGCGCAACCCTGCGCCGTCCTGCCCGTAGCCCGCAAGCAGTGCGTCGACGCCGTCGTCCCGGAGTCCGTGGTAGCCGATGCAGGATGCGAGGTCGGCGGCGGGATCGCCGGGGCCCGCGTACTCCCAGTCGACGGCCAGGAGTCTCCGCCCGTCGTCGATGAAGTTGCGGTGGTGCAGGTCGTGGTGGCAGGCCGCGAGCTGCGCGGGCCGCGGCAAGCGCGGCACGACGCGCGGCAAGCTCGTCCGCGAGGCGCTCCGCGAATCCGCCGGGCGAACTGGCCTGCAACCGCGACAGGTAGCCGGCGGCCCGCTCGCCGAAATCCACGACTGCCAGCCCGGCGGCGATCGGCAAGGCGTGCAACGCGGCGATCCAGGCGCCGACGCGCGCCAGCAGCCGCGTGTCGTGCATGTCGCCGGCCGAGGGCGTGCGCCCGGAAGCGTGCCGCGAGACGATGAATCCCTGCGCCTCGTCGGCGAGGACGACGGGCGGCGCGAGCCCGGCCCCGGCGGCGAGCGCCTGCATCGCGAACTCCGAGCGGCGGCTCGCGCCGAGTCCGGGTGCGGCGTCCCCGGCGAGCTTGAGGACGAGATCCTCGTCGCCCTCGCGCACACGAAAGCTGCGATTCAGGATGCCGCCGGCGAGCGGGGTCACCACGGGACGCGCCAGACCCAGGGCGTCGATCGCGGCCGCGATGCCGGCGGCAGCGCTGCTCATCAGACGCTGCCATGCCGCGCCGCCAGCTGCGCCATCCGGCGATGGCGAGCAGCGCATAGGCGAGATAGAGCGCGGCCGACCAGAAAGCCCCAGCGTGGCGAAAAGCGCCGCGAGACCCGCGTCGATCGGCGATCCACCAGAGCCAGTTGTCGACCACCCGTCGCGCCAGCAGCCAGGTCGCCGAGGATGCTCGCCCAGGTCCCGAGCGACTCCGCGATCGGCGCCGCCGAGAGCGCGTGGCGCGCGGCGAGCGGCGCGCTCACCGCCGTCGCGAGCCCGACGGCTGCGAGTGCGAGGAGATGGCGCGCGACGGACCAGCGGCGCACGGGCGCCGCCTGGTCCTGGTCCCTGCGCCAGGCGAAGAACCCGTAGGCCGACATCGCGACGTAGACGACCTGCAGGGCCGCCTGCATCGGCAGCCCGGCGTCGAGGAAGACCTTCGCGTAGATCGCAGTGCCGATCGCGCCCGCGATCCAGCAGGCGCGATGCTGGCGGATCGCGAGCAGGATGTACGCGAAGCCGAATCCGGCCGCGACCAGTTCAGCCGGCGCCACCCAGCACCTTCATGACGAAGACCGCGCGATGGGGTTCGGACAGGCTGGCGCGGACCTCGGCGCGCAGCGCGTCGAACACGCGCTCGTAGTCGCCGCTGACCTGCGTGCTCATCGAGTTCGTGACCACGTCGAGGCCCGGGTGCTTCCGGAGCCGCTCGATGAAGTCGAGGATCGGCGGGATGAACTCCCCGGTCAGCGGGTACAGGCTCATTTCGACGGCGACGTGCATGGGATCACCTCAGAAGGAATAGCGGGCGGTCAGGCCGACCTGGCGCGGGTCGCCCCAGCGCAGGTACAGCGTGGTCGGGAAATCCGGCGGCTCATTCCCGAAATAGAAGCCGCGCACCGGATAGCGCTCGTCGAACAGGTTGCGCCCCCAGAGTTCGACTGACCAGCGCTCGGCTTCGTAACCGGTGCGCAGGGAAGCCAGGAAGCGCGAGTCCGAGCGCTGGTCGTGGCTGGTGTCGAAGTAGAAGCCCGCCTCGCCCGACAGGTCGAGGCGCGCCATCCAGCCGGCAGGATGGCGCCAGGTCGCGGCGAGCGCCGCCTTCCACTCCGGCGCATGCGCGAACTCGCGGCCTTCGAGGTCACGCTCGCCAAATTCGTAGCCATGGAACCGGGTGTCCATCCAGGACAGCATCGCCTCGAGTGTCACCCGGTCGCCCAGCGAGGATGCCCGCGGAGGACTCGAGCCCGAATGCCTCGCCACTCTCGGCGTTGTCGGTCAGGAAGATGAACGTCAGCGGATCCTCGGGATCGAGCTGCAGCGAAGCGGCAACCTGCAGGTGCTCGCGGCGCATGTAGTAGAGGTTCAGGTCGGCGCGCGCGTTGCCGCCCTCGCTGCGGCCCTTCCACCCGGCCTCCACCGACCAGAGATACTCCGGCGCGAACTGCTGGCGGTCCTGCGGCACCGACGTGCCGATGTTGAATCCCCCGGCGCGGAAGCCGCGACCGAGCGAGGCCCAGAGGCTCTGCGTGTCGTCGAGGCGGTGCGTCACGGAGACCTCGCCGCCCCACATGCGGTCGCGCGGGTCGAAGGCGACGTCGTCGCTGTCCGCGTAGCGTCGCATCGCGCTCCTCGAGGCGCAACCCTGCCGTGAGCGTCGTTTCCGGCGACAGGGCAATGTCCGCCTGGCCGTAGAGCGCCGCGCTGGTCGCGCGGTAACGGCTGTCGAGCAGGCGCACGAAGGCGTCCGCCAGGTAGCGCCCGTCGTCCGCGACGTGGTTGTCCTCCTCGAGTCGCTGCAGCCAGGCACCGGCAATCCAGTCCAGCCGCTCACCGGCCGCTCCCGAGAGGCGCAGGTCCTCGGCGAGCGTGCGGCGCTCGCGGCGGGTGTCGGAGAAGAAGTCGTAGGGACCGGCCGCACCCCAGTCGGTGTCGTTGCCCCAGTCGCCGTCGAAGCTCGCCACGATGTCGGAGTCCGCGAAGGTCGTGATCGAGCGCAGCTCCATCCCGCCCGCGACCGGCAGCGCGAAGTCGAGCGAGGCACCGCTCGAGCGTTGCGCGTCGCGGCCCGGCCGGTCCGAAAGCGTCGCAAATCCGTTGTCGATCGCGAAGGCGTCGTAGCCGTTGTCGAAGTCGGCGTACAGGAGCGCGAGGTCGGCGCGCCAGGGCGCATCCTGTCCCAGGCGAATCCTGAGGCGCGCGGTCGTCTCGTCGCGGGCGTTGGTGTCGTCGCGCCCGAGGTAGCGGTTGGCGCGGAATCCGTCGCTGGCCGAATGCTGCAGCGCCGCGCGCCACGCGCCCGCGAGCGCGCCGGAGGCGGCCAGCGGCCCCCCGGCCGCGGCGCCGGCCGACCACAGGCCGTCGTCGCCGACCGACAGCTCGGTGTCGAGCGAGCGCTCGGCGACGGGGTCGCGCGTCTTCACCTTGATGAGCCCGCCGAGCGCGTTCGCGCCGTAGCGCGTTCCCTGCGGGCCGCGCAGGACCTCGACCTGCTCGACGTCGAACAGCGAGGCGATCATGCCGATGCCGCTGAAGTCGATCTCGTCCACGAGGAAGCCGACCGACGGATTCGGCGCGCCCTGGTACTGCTCGAGTTCGCCGATGCCGCGCAGCTGGTAGTAGCGCGGGCGCGAGCTCGCGCCCGCCCAGGACAGCGACGGCAGGAGCGGCAGCAACTCCTCGAGGTGCACGACGCCGGCTTCGCGAATGGTGTCGCTGCCCAGCACCGAGACCCCGCCGGGTCGCGCGTCCGCGGGCCCAGGACGCAGGGTCGCGGTGACGATCACGGGCTCGAGCGGCACCGGCGGCGGCGCGGCGCCGGCAGACGCGGCCACGCCTGGCAGCAGCAAGAACAAACGACAGAGGCTTGAGCGACACGCCTGCTCCCTACGCCGGTCCTAACCGGATCAGGTTCAACGGGTTCGCCGGTCGTACCGGCATCTCAGGTCTCTTCGAGACCACCCCAAGGCCGCCGTGATTCTAGCGATGCCGGTTCGTGGTCGCAATGGAAGGCCGGTATCCTTCCGCGATGCCGCTGCTGACGCTGATCGCCGCCGAACTCGCCTACGGGCTGACACCCCTGCTTGACCAGGCGGCCTGCACGATTGACGAGGGTGATCGCATCGGCCTGATCGGCCGGAACGGCACTGGCAAGTCGAGCCTGCTGGGCGTCATGACCGGCAAGATCAGCCTCGACGATGGTGAAGTGCAGCGCCGTGACGGGCTGCGGATCGTCAACGTCGAACAGGAACCTCTGCTGCCGCCGGCAGATACGCTGTTCGAGAGCCTGCGCCGGCGCGGCGGGCTGGAAGACATCGTCGACGAGCGGCGACGGTGGCGGGGCGAAGCCCGGCTCGTCGAGTTCGCGACGCGCTTCGGCGTCGACGGCACCATCGACCCGGCCAGGGCTTCCGGCGGCGAGCGCAAGCGCGCGGCGCTGGCGCTCGCCTTGTCGCTGGAACCCGACCTCCTGGTGCTCGACGAGCCGACCAACCACCTCGACATCTCCGGGATCGAGCAACTCGAGGAATTGCTGCAGAAGGTACCGGCACTCGTATGCGTGACGCACGACAGGTGGTTTCTCGATCGCGTCGCGAACCGCATCCTCGAACTCGACCGCGGGTGGCTGCGCAGCTACCCGGGCAACTACGCGGAATATGAACGACGGAAGGAGGCCGAGCTTGCCGCCGAAGCCGTCGGTCGCCGCAAGTTCGACAAGTTCTGGGCCCAGGAAGAATCCTGGATCCGTCGCGGCGTCGAAGCGCGACGCACGCGGAACGAAGGCAGGGTACGCCGCCTCGAGGCCCTGCGGGCGGAGCGCGCCGCGCGCCGCGACCGCACCGGGAACCTCAAGCTGTCGATCGACTCGCAGGAGCGGTCCGGCAGGCTGGTCGCCGAACTGACCGGCGTGACGAAGAATTTCGGCACCCGGCCGGTGGTCGCCGGCCTGGACCTGCGATTCATGCGCGGCGACCGCCTGGCGCTCCTGGGTCCGAACGGTGCCGGGAAGACGACACTCATCAGGCTCATGCTTGGCATGCTCGCCCCGGATGCGGGCTCGGTGCGCCTCGGCACCAACCTGCAGATCGGGTACTTCGACCAGCTGCGTGCGCAGCTGGATCTCGACAGGACCGTGGCGGATGTGGTCAGCGAGGGCTCGGACTACGTCGAGGTCAACGGCGAGAAACGTCACGTCAGCGGCTACCTCGAGGACTTCCTGTTCTCGGCGAAGCGCGCGGGAACGCCGGTGAGCGCGCTCTCCGGAGGCGAGCGCAACCGCCTGCTGCTGGCCCGGTTGTTTGCACGGCCGGTCAACCTGCTGGTACTCGACGAACCGACGAACGACCTGGACGTCGAATCGCTCGAGCTGCTGGAAGCCTCCCTGCAGTCGTTTCGCGGCTCGCTGATCCTGGTCAGTCATGACCGGACGTTTGTCGACAACGTCGTCACCCAGACACTGGTCGCGGAGGGCGGAGGCCACTGGCAGGAATATGCCGGCGGCTACCGCGACTGGCTGGCACAGCGGCCCGCGCCGAAAACCGCCGCCAGCCGTCCGGCGAAGAATGCAGCCGGGCGGAAAGCCGGAATGCCGGATTCGCCGGCTGCGACGACCCGGGAACCCGGCGCGCGCCGGAAACTGACCTTCAAGGAAGCCCGCGAACTGGCGGAGCTGCCCGCGCAGATCACGGCACTCGAACAGGAGCAGCGCGACCTGACCGCCGAGATGTGCCGTCCCGACTACTTCCGCAGCGGCGCCGAACGCATGCGGACCGACCGTGCGCGCGCCGCCGGGCTCGAGAGGCAATTGAGCACGCACCTCGAGCGCTGGGAGTACCTCGAGCGCGTCAGCGAGGGACTCGCGACTTAGCGCGTGGGTTTCCCGGGGGCGGTGAATCTCGCCGGTCGTTTCTCGCGTACGGCGTCGAGCCCCTCGCGCACGTCGGCGAGCCGGAAGCCCAGGAATTCCAGCGCGAGCGACGCATCGAAGGACGGCCCCGCCAGGCGCAGCCAGTTGCCGAGCGCGCGCTTGGTGAAGGCGATCGCGCTCGCGCTCCCGGCCGCGAGCTTCACGGCGATCGCGAGCGCGCGGTCGCGGACCTCGGCGTCATCCACGCACAGGGACACGAGGCCGATGCGCTCCGCCTCCTCCCCCGAGAGCGGCTCGTTGGTCAGCAGGTGGTAGCGCGCCTTGGCGAGGCCGCAGAGCAGCGGCCAGATGATCACCGCGTGGTCGCCCGCCGCGACGCCGAGCCGCGTGTGGCCGTCGAGGATCTTCGCGTTCCTGCCGGCGACGGAAACGTCGGCGAGCAGCGCGATCGCGAGTCCCGCGCCGACCGCCGTGCCGCGGATGGCGGACACCACGGGCTTGCTGCAGTCGACCAGGTTGTAGACCAGGTCGCTCGCCTCCCGCCACACGCGCAGCAGCGTCGCCTCGTCCTCGATCATCCGCTCGATCATCGCGAAGTCGCCGCCGGACGAGAAATGCTCGCCCGCGCCGCGCACGATCACGGCGCGGACGCCCGCTTCGGCGTCGATCGCGCGCCAGACGTTCGCGAGGTCACGGTGCATCGCCTCGGTCGCCGAGTTCTGCCGGCCTTCGTTCGCGATGACGAGCTCGAGCACGCCGTCCGCGGGCGACTCGAATGCGAGGCTCGGGAACGCGGCGCGAAGCGCCTCAAGGCCGATCGGGGATGGCATGGACGCTCACCATGGTCAGGACGTGGTAGGCGGCGACGGTCTCACCGTCCTGGTTCGTGATCTCGGTGTCCCAGGTGACCTCGCCCCAGCCCTTGTCCGGCCGCAGCGATTTCTCCCGGCAGGTCAGGCGCACGCGGATGCGGTCGCCGGGCTTCACCGGCTTGACGAAGCGCAGCGCGTCGAGGCCGTAGTTGCCGAGCACCGGCCCGTAGTCCGGATCGACGAACAGGCCCGCCGCCGCGGAGATCAGGAAATAGCCGTGCGCGACCCGTCCGCCGAACAGCGGATTGCGCGCCGCCTCCTGCTCGTTCATGTGGGCGTAGAAGTTGTCTCCCGACAGGTCCGCGAAGCGCTCGATGTCGGCGACGGTCACTTCACGCTCCGCGGAGCGGAACGTGTCGCCGATCGCGAGCGCGTCGAACGGCTTGCGGAACGGGTGCATGCCCGGGTCCAGTTCGCGGCTGCCGCGCGCCCAGCGGCCGCCGACCGCCGTGATCACGTCAGGCGAGCCCTGCACCGCCGTGCGCTGCATGTAGTGCAGCACGCCGCGGATGCCGCCGAGCTCCTCGCCGCCGCCGGCGCGGCCGGGCCCGCCGTGCACCAGCGGCGCGAGCGGCGAGCCGTGTCCCGTGGATTCCTTCGCGCAGTGGCGGTTCACGACCAGCACGCGCCCGTGGTACGGCGCGAGCCCGAGCACGAACTGTGCCGCGAGCGCGTCGTCCGCGGTGAACACGGAGCCGGCGAGGCTGCCCTCGCCGCGCCGCGCAAGCGCGATCGCCTCGGCCGGCGTGTCGTAGGCGATGACCGTCGACACGGGACCGAAGGCTTCGACTGCGTGCACCGCGCGCGCGCGCGCGGCGTCGCGGCAGACGAGCAGCATCGGCGGCAGGAAGGCGCCCCGCTCGCGGTCGCCGCCGCTGACACTCGAAACGCCGCGGGTCGCCCGCGACGCGCTCCGATTCCTGCTCGAGCTCCGCGACGCGCGCGAGCACCTCGTCACGCTGGGCGAGGCTCGCCAGCGGCCCCATGCCGACGCCGGGCGTGCGCGGGTCGCCCGACCACGGTTCCGGCGAGCTTCGCCTGCAGCGCAGCGACGAACTCGCCGAGGAAGCGGCGCGGCACCAGCGCCTTGCGGATGGCCGTGCACTTCTGCCCGGCCTTGACCGTCATCTCGCGCGCGACTTCCTGCACGTAGAGTCCGAACTCCGGCGTTTCCGGGCCGGCGTCGGGACCGAGGATCGAGGAATTGAGCGAATCGGTCTCGGCGACGAAGCGCACGGCGTGACGCACCACCGCCGGGTGCGTGCGAAGCTTCGCGGCGGTCGCCGCCGAGCCCGTGAACGACACGACGTCCTGGCAGCCGAGGTGATCGAACAGGTCGCCGACGCCGCCGCAGATCAGCTGCAGCGCGCCCGGCGGCAGCAGCCCGGTCTCGACGATGCGCCGCACGACGAGCTCGGTGAGGTAGCTGGTCGCCGTCGCGGGCTTCACGAGCGCCGGCACGCCCGCGAGCAGCGCGGGCGCGAGCTTCTCGAGCATGCCCCAGACCGGGAAGTTGAAGGCGTTGATGTGCACGGCGACGCCCTCGAGCGGCACGCAGATGTGCTGTCCGACGAAACTGCCGCCCTTCGACAGTCCCTCGACCGGACCGTCGAGGTAGACGCGGCTGTTCGGGAGCTCGCGCCTGCCTTTGCTCGCGAACACGAGCATCGTGCCGATGCCGCCGTCGATGTCGATCCAGGAATCGCCCTTGGTCGCGCCGGTCGCGTGCGACAGCGCGTAGAACTCCGCCTTGAAGTCGAGCAGCCGCTTGCCGAGCGCGCGCAGGAGCGCAGCGCGTTCGTGAAAGGTCATGCCCCGCAGCGCGGGCCCGCCGACCGTGCGCGCGTATTCGAGCGCCGCCCCGAAGTCGAGGCCGTCGCTTGCGGCCTCCGCGACGACGGCCCCGGTGCTGGCGTCGCGCAGCACGGCCGCGCGGCCGTCGCCGCTTTGCCAGCTGCCCGCCAGGTAGCTCTGCAATCGCATCAGTCCCTCCCGTCGGTGCCATCGACCTGCGGCGCCCGGGCCGCCTGCCAGGCCGCAAATGTCGCGCCCTCGCCCGCCAGCGTGACCAGCAGCGCGGCCGGCGTCCAGTAGCGCTCGCCGTGCTCGCGGCCGAGGGCGCGGATCGACTCCAGCACCGCGGGCAGGCCGATCGTGTCGGCGTAGAACATCGGGCCGCCGCGGTGGCGCGGGAAGCCGTAACCGTTGCACCAGATCACGTCGATGTCGGCGGGACTCTCGGCGATGCCCTCTTCCAGGACGCGCGCGCCTTCGTTGACGAGCGCCAGGATCGAGCGGGTCACGATCTCATTGGGCGAATGGCTGCGCGGCGCGACGCCGAGTCGCGCGGCCTCGGCGCGGATCAGCTCCGTCACTTCCGGGTCCGGCACGCGCTCGCCGCCCGGCCCGTCATACCGGTAGAAGCCGCGCCCGGTCTTCTGGCCGAAGCGGCCGAGTTCCGCGAGCAGGTCCGAGGCGCGGTAGAAACGCGGATCGTCGGGCTTCTCCTGCCATTCCCTGCGCACCTGGAAGCCGATGTCGAGTCCCGCGAGGTCGCCGACCGCGTTGGGACCCATGGCCATGCCGAAATCGACCAGCGCCTTGTCGAGCGTCTCGGGCCGCGCGCCTTCGAGCAGCATCAGCTCCTTCTCGCGGCCGTAGGCATAGAGCATGCGGTTGCCGACGAAGCCGAAGGCGTTGCCGACCGGGATGCCGATCTTGCCGATGCGCTTCGCTGACCGCGTGGGCCGTCGCGATCGCCTCGCGCGAGGAGTCGCGTCCGCGCACGACCTCGACGAGGCGCATCACGTTCGCCGGACTGAAGAAATGCATGCCGACGACATCGGCGGGCCGGCCGGATGCCTCGGCGATCGCATCCACGTCGAGCGTCGAGGTATTGGTCGCGAGCACGGCGCCCGGGCGGCAGAGCTGGCCGAGCCGGCCGAAGACCTCGCGCTTCACGGCGAGGCTCTCGAAGACCGCCTCGATCACGAGGTCCGCACCCGACGCCGCCGCGAGGGTCAGCGAGCCCTGCACGCGGCCGCGCGCAGCCTCGGCAGCGTTCGCGTCCAGCCGGCCCTTGCGCTCGGCGGCATCGATCGCCGACTTCACGCGCGCGAGCCCCGCATCGAGC
The DNA here is from genome assembly GCA_963823415.1 of uncultured Gammaproteobacteria bacterium. Classification (GTDB taxonomy): domain Bacteria; phylum Pseudomonadota; class Gammaproteobacteria; order Steroidobacterales; family Steroidobacteraceae; genus SCUD01. Next base: position 514,708 of record CAWGLJ010000008.1, read on the forward strand.
GCCTCCTGCTTCGCATCGACCAGGACGACCGGGATGCCGCCGGTCGCGAGGCTGATGGCGATGCCGGAGCCCATCGTGCCCGCACCCAGCACCGCCGCCTGGCCGACCGCGCGGGCCAGGCCCCGGTCCGGCACCGGCCGGCGCTCCGCGAAGAAGAGGTGACGCAAGGACCTGCGATTCGGTGGTCGCGACGCACTCCAGGAACAACGCACGCGCGCGGGCCAGCGCGACATCGGCGGGCAGGATCGCGGCCGAGGCCAGCGCCTCGACAATCCGCGGCGGCGCCGGCAGGCGAAGGGAGGACGCCGGCAAGGCGCGCAGGAATTCCTCGAACTGGGCGGGGCGCGAGGCCGGCACCGGCAGGTCCAGGACGCGTCGCGGCGGCGCGCCGGCGCGCGCAAGCTCGCGCGCCCAGGCGATCGCGCCGGCAGCGAGGTCGCCGTCGACCCGGCGGTCCACGATGCCGAGCTCGATCGCCGCATCGATGCCGATCGGGTGGCCCGAGGTCATCAGTTCGAGCGCCGCCTGCCAGCCCGCGAGACGCGGCAGCCGCACCGTGCCGCCCGCGCCCGGCAGCAGGCCGAGGTTCACTTCCGGGAAGCCGAGCTGCAGGTCGCCTGCGGCGCAGCGATAGTGGCAGGCGAGCGCGGTCTCCGCGCCGCCGCCGAGCGTCGCGCCGCTGAGCGCCGCGACCACCGGCTTGGCGCAGGCTTCGAGACGCGCGAGTATGGCCGGCAGGAAGGGCTCGGCCGGCGGCCGGTCGAACTCCCGGACGTCCGCGCCGGCGACGAAGTTGCGGCCCGCGCCGATCAGCACGATCGCACGCACGCCCGCATCGCCGTCCTGCGCCTCGATGGCCGCCAGCAGCGCGGCACGCACCGGCTGCGCGAGCGCGTTGACCGGCGGGTTGTCGAAGGTGAGGACCGCGACCTCGCCGTCGCGCGCGACGGCAACCGGTGCGTTCACGAGACCCGCTCGATGGCGAGCGCGATGCCCTGGCCCACGCCGATGCACATGGTGCAGAGCGCACGCCTGCCGCCGCTGCGCTCGAGTTCGAGGGTCGCCGTCGTCGCGAGGCGCGCGCCGCTCATGCCGAGCGGGTGGCCGAGCGCGATCGCCCCGCCGTTCGGGTTGACCTGCCGCGCATCGTCCGGCAGTCCGAGCCGGCGCAGCACCGCGAGCGCCTGCGAGGCAAAGGCCTCGTTGAGTTCGATGACGTCGAAATCCCCGATGACGAGGCCGAGCCGCGCCATCAGCTTCTCCGAGGCGGGCGCCGGACCCATGCCCATGATGCGCGGCGGCAGACCCGCGACGGCGGCACCGAGGACGCGCGCACGCGGCCGCAGGCCGTGACGCACGGCGGCCCGCTCGCTCGCCACGATGAGCGCGCAGGCGCCGTCGTTGACGCCCGAGGCATTCCCCGCGGTGACCGTGCCGCCCGCGCGGAACGGCGTGCCGAGCTTCGCCAGCGACTCGAGACTGGTCTCGCGCGGGTGCTCGTCGCGGTCGACGACCGTCGGCTCGCCTTTCTTCGCCGGGAAGCGTGACCGGGACGATCTCGGCCGCGAGGCGACCGCTCGCCTGCGCGGCGAGCGCACGCTGCTGGCTGCGGAGCGCGAAGGCGTCCTGGTCCGCGCGCGAGACCTTGAACTCCGCCGCCACGTTCTCGCCGGTCTCGGGCATCGAGTCGATGCCGTACTGCTGCTTCATGAGCGGGTTGACGAAGCGCCAGCCGATCGTCGTGTCGAACAGCTGCTGCGTCCGCGTGAAGGCCGCATCCGGCTTCGACAGCACGTAGGGCGCGCGGCTCATGCTCTCGGCGCCGCCCGCGATCAGGAACTCGGCCTCGCCGGAGCGCACCTGCCGCGCCGCGATCGCGAGCGCATCGAGCCCGGAGCCGCACAACCGGTTCACGGTGACGCCCGGCACCTCGACCGGCAGGCCCGCGAGCAGGGCCGCCATGCGCGCCAGGTTCCGGTTGTCCTCGCCGGCCTGGTTGGCGCAGCCGAACACGACGTCGTCCACGGCCTGCCAGTCCGCGGCAGGATTGCGCCGCATCAGCGCCGCGATCGGGATTGCGGCGAGGTCGTCGGTGCGCACGCCGGACAACACGCCGCCGTAGCGCCCGATCGGCGTGCGGACGGCGTCGCAGATGAAAGCCTCAGTCATCGATCAGTCTCCCTGCTATCTGGTGGCTGCGCCCGCGGAACAGGGCGACGAGCTCGCCCTGCTGGTTACGGACCTCGATCTCGTAGATGCCCGCACGTCCGGCGCGCCAGCGCTCGACGGCATTTGCGCGCAGCAGGTCGCCTTCGCGTCCCGGGGCCAGGAACTCGATCGACGCACCGGCCGCAACGGTGTTGTCCCCGTAGGAATTGCAGGCGAAGGCGAAGGCACTGTCGGCGAGCGCGAAGACGAGGCCGCCGTGGCAGATCCCGTGACCGTTCACCATGTCCGGGCGGATCCGCATCGAGACGCTCGCGCGGCCTGGACCGCAGGAATCGACCGCCATCCCGAGCTGCCGCGAGGCCGCGTCGCCGCTCCAGAGCGCCTGTGCCGCGCGGTCGGCCGTGCGCTGCCGTTCCTCGTCGTCCCTGTCCGGCTGGTTCCCGCTCATACGTGCGTCTAGCGCCCGGTGAAGCGCGGCGCGCGCTTCCCGGCGAATGCCGCGACACCCTCGGCGTAGTCCGCGGTGTAGCCGAGCTCGCGCTGGAAGTCGCGCTCGAGATCGAGCTGCCCCGCGAGCGACTGCGAGGCGGAAGCCAGCATCGCCTCGCGCGTGCGCACCAGGCCGCGGGTCGGCGCCGCGGCCAGTTCCTCCGCAAGCCGCTCGACATGTCCGGGAAACTCCGCGTCCTCCACGCAGCGCCAGATCAGCCCCCAGGCCGCGGCCTGCTCGGCCGGCAGCCGCTCGCCCAGCATCGCGAGCCCGAGCGCACGGGCCCGCCCGACCAGGCGCGGCAAGTGCCAGGTCGCGCCGGCGTCCGGAACCAGGCCGAGCTTGCTGAAGGCCTGGATGAAGGCCGCGGACTTCGCGGCGACGACCAGGTCGCAGGCGAGCGCGATGCTCGCACCGGCGCCGGCGGCGACGCCGTTGACCGCCGCAATCGTCGGCACCGGCAGCGCAGCGAGCGCGAGCACCAGCGGCTTGTAGTTGCGCTCGATGGACTCGCCGAGATCAGGCCGCGCGCCATCCGCCGCGGCCTGGCGTTCGCCGAGGTCCTGGCCGGCGCAGAATCCGCGTCCCGCCCCGGTCAGGACCAGCACGCGCGCGCCGTCCCCGGCCACGCGACCCAGTGCGTCGCGCACTTCGGCGTGCATCGCGGCATTGAAGCTGTTGAGCCGGTCGGGCCGGTTGAGCGTCAGGCGCGCGACCCTGCCCGCGACGTCGTAGAGAATCGTCTGGTAACCCATCGGGAAAGTCACTCGTCGTAGCTGATTTCGAGCGCCGCGCTCGTCGGTCGCGCCTGGCAGCAGAGAATATAGCCCGCCTCGACCTCCCAATCCTCGAGCGCGACATTGTGCTCCATCTCCGCGCTGCCGGAGACCAGCCGGGCGCGGCAGGTCGAGCAGACGCCGGCGCGGCAGGAGAACGGCAGGTCGAGTCCGGCGCGGCCGGCCGCATCGAGTATCACGTCGCCGCCACGCGCCATCGTGAACTGCCGGCGCCGGCCGTCCATCACGACGGTCACTTCCACGTTCGCACCGTCGACGGCAGGCCGCGCGCGCGCCACGGCCGGCGGCGCAGCCGCGGTCGCCGGCGACCGATGCCACCGGCGCGAAGTGCTCGACGTGGATGCGGCCCCTCGCGCCCAGCGCGGCGAGCGCCGCGGGAACCGCCTCGCCCATCGTGCCAGGCCCGCAGACGAAGAACTCGTCGGTACCCGGCACGTCGAGGTCGTGGCGCGCGAACTCCCGGATCTTGCCGGCGTCGATGCGCCCGTTCAGCCACTCGACGTCCTGCGGCTCGCGGCTCATGACGAAGGCGACGGAAAATCGCGCCAGGTTCCGGTCCTTGAGCGCCATGACTTCCTCGAGGAACATCGTGCGCGCGGAGCCGGTATTGCCGTACCAGAGCTGGAAGCGGCTGCCGGAATCACGCGCGAGTACGCTCGCCGCGATCGAGAGCACGGGCGTGATGCCGCTGCCCGCCGCGAAGGCCGCATAGCGGTGCGGCCCCTGACGTTCCTGGGCATGGAAGCTGCCATTCGGCGTCATCACTTCGAACGTCGCGCCCGGATGCGCGAGGCGCGCGAGGTGCTCCGACATCCGCCCGCCCTTCTGCAGGCGCACGCCGATCGTGAGCGACTGCGAACCCTCGGCATTGACGATCGAGTAAGTCCGCCGCTCCTCGCGGCCATCGACGATGCCGCGGATCGCGACATGCTGCCCGGCCTTGAAACGGAACTCGCCGGCAAGCAGGGGCGGAACGGCAAACGTGAGCGCGATCGCGTCGTCGGCGACCGGCGTGCGATCCGAGACGGCGAGCGGATGGAACTTCAGCATGCGCGCGGCACTAGATGCACTTGAAATAGTCGAATGGCTCGAGGCAGGCCTCGCAGCGATAGTGCGCCTTGCAGGGCGTCGAGCCGAACTCGCTGATCCGGGTCGTGCGTTCCGACCGGCAGCGTGGGCATGCAGCGGGCGCGCGGCCCGCCGGCGGCGCAATGCCGAAGGCCTCGAGCTTGCGGCGCCCCTCGTCGCTCAACCAGTCGCTCGACCAGGCGGGAGCCAGCACGTCGACCGCGACTGCTTCGAATCCGGCGCCGGCGAGCGCGCGCAGGACGTCCGCCTTGATGACCGCATTCGCCGGGCAGCCCGAATAGGTCGGCGCGATGCCGACCTCGAGCCGGCCGTCGCTGCGGTAGAGCAAGTGCCGGATCACGCCGAGATCGAGCACCGAGAGTACCGGGATCTCCGGGTCCGCCACCTGGGCGAGGATGCCGTGCAGTCGCGCCAGCAACTCCGGCGACAGCGTCGACGGGACGCGGGTCTGTGCGCTCATCGCGCGCTACCAGGCCGCGCCGGGGTGCGCGCGGTGCAGGGACTGCATCTCGGCGAGCAGGTAGCCGAGATGCTCGCTGTGCCGGCCCTGCTTGCCGAACCACGCGAACTGCGCGGGTGCCGGACGGACGAGCGTGGCACGCGCGAGCGTCTCGTCCACCTGGGCGGACCAGGCGGGCAGCAGCGCTGAAGGCAGCACGCCGATCCCCGCTGCCGCAACGGCGCGGTCGGTCTCGTCGTCGTCGAAGAGTTCGTTCGTGAACGGCCAGAGTTCGCGAAGCGAGCGCTCGACGCGTGCATGGCTCTCCGGCGTGCCGTCACCGAGCCGCACCAGCCAGCCGCCGCTGTAACGCAGGTGATAGGCAGCCTCCTTGAGGCCCTTGGCGGCAATTGCAGCGAGCGTGGCGTCCTGGGAGCGGGCGAGCGCCTCATACAGTGCCGGATTGCCAGGCGTCGAACAGGAACTGCCTCATGACCGTGTCGCCGAAATCGCCGTTCGGCTGTTCGACGAGGGTCAGGTTGAAGTATTCGGACTCCTCGCGCAGGTACGCGAGTTCGTCCTCGCCCCGCCCTTCGCCCTCCAGCCTGCCCGCGTGCGCGAGCAGGAGTCGCGCCTGGCCCAGGAGATCGAGCGCGACGTTCGCGACCCCGAGGTCCTCCTCGAGCGCAGGCGCGTGGCCCACCCACTCGCCGAGGCGCTGCGCGAGCACGAGATTCGTGTCGGCGAGCCGCAGGACATAGTGGACCTGGGGCGTCACAGGGTCTTCACTTCGTCCGGGATGTCATAGAAGGTCGGGTGACGGTAGACCTTGTCGCGGGCCGGCTCGAAGAAGGCATCGGATTCCGACGGGTCGGAGGCGACGATGTCGGTGGATCGCACGGCCCAGATGCTGACGCCCTCCTGCCGGCGCGTGTAGAGGTCGCGTGCGTGTTCGAGCGCCATGCGTGCATCGGTCGCGTGCAGGCTGCCGACGTGCTTGTGGTCGAGGCCGGACTTCGCGCGGATGAAGATCTCGTACAACGGCCAGTCTTTCTGCGATTCACTCATCGGTTACTCCCGGCGCCTCAGGCGGCGCGACTCGCGGCTGCGGCTTCCTGCTTCGCCGCCCAGGCGGCGGCCGCTTCCCGTACCCAGCGGCCTTCATCGTGCGCTTCCTGTCGCGCCTCGAGCCGCTCGCGGTTGCAGGGACCGTGTCCGGCGAGCACCTGTTCGAACTCCGTCCAGTCGATCGCGCCGAAACGGAAGTGCTGGGTGCCCTCGTCCCAGGCGAGGGCCGGGTCCGGCACCTTGAGACCGAGGAAATCGGCCTGCGGAACCGTCGTGTCCACGAATTTCTGGCGCAGCTCGTCGTTCGAGAAGCGCTTGATCTTCCAGCGCATGGACTGGGCGCTGTGCTTCGAGTCGCTGTCGGAGGGCCCGAACATCATGAGCGAGGGCCACCACCAGCGATCGAGGGCGGCCTGCGCCATGGCGCGCTGCCGCGCGGTGCCGCGCGCGAGAAAGAGCATGATCTCGTAGCCCTGGCGCTGGTGGAAACTCTCCTCCTTGCAGATGCGGACCATCGCGCGCGCGTACGGCCCGTAGGAACAGCGGCACAGCGGGATCTGGTTCATGATCGCGGCGCCGTCCACCAGCCAGCCGATGGCGCCGACGTCCGCCCAGGTCGGCGTCGGGTAATTGAAGATGCTCGAGTACTTGGCCTTGCCCGCCAGCAGCTGGTCGACCAGCTCGGCGCGCGAAACGCCGAGGGTTTCGGCTGCGCTGTAGAGATAGGCGCCGTGCCCGCCTTCGTCCTGCACCTTGGCGATCAGGATCGCCTTGCGCTTCAGGGAGGGTGCCCGCGTGATCCAGTTGCCTTCCGGCAGCATGCCGACGATCTCGGAATGCGCATGCTGCGAGATCTGCCGGACCAGCGTGCGGCGGTAAGCCTCGGGCATCCAGTCCTTCGGCTCGATCTTCTCTTCGGCGTCCACCCGCGCCTGGAATCGCGATTCCAGGGCGGCGCCCGCCTGCGCTTCGTCGCCCAGGCAGTCTTTGCCCAGAGAATCAAGGCCTTGCGTGTACATGCTCAAGCCTCCGCATGGTTCCGTCGCCGCTCGTCACTTTGACATACGAAACGCCGCTTTGGCACGGCAGTCCGCCCTGCGGCCGCGGGTCAGTTCCAGTGCTCGAGGCGGCGGACGAGCGTGTCCATGAACTGGTTCGCCTGGTGCCCGTCCAGCACGCGGTGGTCGATCGTGAGCGTCACGTAGCAGCAGGGCCGGATCACGACCCGGTCCTCGCCGCCCTCGCTCGCGACGATCGCGCGCTTCTCGAGTTTGCCGACGCCGAGGATCGCGGACTGCGGCTGGTTGATCACGATCGGCGCCGCGACGAGGCTGCCGCTCACGCCGTGATTGGAGATCGTGAAGGTACCGCCCTGCAGGTCGGCAGGCGTCAGGCCGTCGTCGCGCGCCTTCTGCACCAGTTCACCGAGCGTGGCGGCGATGCCCGCGAGGTCCATGCGGCCCGCGTCGCGGATCACCGGCACGACCAGCCCGCGGCCCGGCAGCGCCGTGCCGACGCCGATGTCGATCCGCTCGTGCACGAGAATCGCGTCCTCGGACCAGCGCGCATTGGCTTCCGGCACCGCGCGAATCGCCTCGACGCAGGCGGCGACGAAATAGGCGGTCAGGGTGAGCGGGTGACCCCGCCGCTCGAATTCGGCCTTGCGCGTCGCGCGGTCGGCCAGCACGGCCGTCATGTCGGCCTGGAAGACGGTCGTGACGTGCGGTGCAGTGCGCAGCAGGCTCTCCACCATGTGCGCGGCGATGCGCCGGCGCATCGGCGTGTGAGGCAGACGCCGAACGCCCTCGGTCGACCGTCGCAGGCACGGCAGCGACAGGAACAGCGGGGACCGCACTGCCGGGCACCGTCGCGAGGACATCCTCGACCGTGATGCGCCCGCCCTCCCCGCTGCCCTGGACGGATTCCGCGCTGAGGCCACGTTCGGCAAGCAGCCGGCGCACGGCCGGGCTCAGCCGACCCGAAGCGGCCGGCGTTGCCGCGACCGCGGCAGGCCTGGCAGCGCTGGATGCCGCGACGGCAGCCGGTGCACGCGTGCCGCTGCGGTGCCGGCCGCCGCCGCCACGCCCGATTGCAGTCGCGCAAGCAGCGCGCCCGGCGCGACGTCCGTGCCCTCGGGCGCGACGATCTCGACCAGCACGCCGTCCGCCGGCGCCGGGACCTCGACCGTCACCTTGTCGGTCTCGATCTCCACCAGCGGCTCGTCGCGCTTCGCGGCCTGGCCGATGCCGATCAGCCAGCGCTGCACCTGCGAACGCGTTCCCTCGACCTGGTCGGCCGGCAGGACGACGTCGATGACCTTGCTCATCGCTCAGATGCTCGCAATGCGGCGCATGGCCGCCACGATATCACCGACACCCGGCACCACCGCATCGAGCAGGCGGGGCGCGTGCGGGCTGGGCACGTTCGGCATGGCGAGGCGCTCCACCGGCGCGTCGAGGTCGAAGAAGGCGTGCGCGGCGAGCACCGCCGCGATCTCGGCGCCGAAGCCCGCCGTGATCGTGTCCTCGTGCACGATCAGGCAGCGCCGCGTCCTGGCGACCGAGGCGAGCACGGCCTCGCGGTCCCAGGGCGCGAGCGTGCGCAGGTCCAGGAGTTCGACGTCGATCGCCGATTCCTCGGCCGCCTGCTCGCAGCGCTCGACCATCGCGCCCCAGCTCACGACGGTGAGTTCCGATCCCTCGCGCAGCCGCTTCGCCTGCCCGAACGGCAGCACGAATTCGTCGCCCGGCCAGGGGCGGCGTCCCGCGGCGCCGTCGAGCAGGTAGCGGTGCTCGAAGAAGATCACGGGCTCGTTGCCGCGCAGCGCCGTGCGCAGGAGCCCCACCGCGTCTTCGGCATTCGACGGGAACGCGAGCTGCCAGCCGATGGCGTGCAGGAACTGGACTTCGTTGCACTGGCTGTGCCAGGGATCGCCGCACTTCAGGAAGCCGCCCGGCATGCGCACCACCATCGGCGCGGCAAAGCGGTTCTTCGTGCGCCAGCGGATGGTGCCGCAGTCATGCAGCTGTTCGGCGGCGGGCTCGGCGTACTTGCGGAACTGGATTTCGGGCACGGGCACGAGACCCGCCAGCGCCATGCCGACCGCACGGCCGATGATGCCCTCCTCGGAGAGGCTCGTGTCGAACACGCGATCCTCGCCGAAGCGTTCCTGCAAGCCCAGGGTGGCGGCGTGCACGCCGCCCTTCCTGCCGACGTCCTCGCCGAACACGAGCACGCGCGGGTTGATGGCGAGTTCGTGCTCGAGCGTGCGGCGGATCGCCGTCAGCATGTTGATGCGCGCGCCCGCCGGTCGCGGCGTCGGGTCACCCTCGGGCGGCATCACGCCCGCTGCGCGCTGGCCGCCCTGCGACTGGAGCTCGAGGCTGCCGTCAGCCTTCCGCTCCGTGAACACGTAGCGGGTCACCGTCGAGGCGTCGATCGGGGCGCGCGCCTCGATCCGCGCGAGCGCCGCCTGCACCTCAGCTTCCGCGTCGGCTTCGAGCGCCAGCCATTCCGCATCGCCCAGTTCCGCCGGCACCAGCAGGCGACGCAGGGCCAGCAGCGGGTCCCGGTCGCGCTCGGCCGAAATTTCTGCGGGGGTCTTGTACGCCTGCGTGTCCTGCCCCGAGTGCCCGGACAGGCGCGGCACGCGCAGGTGCAGCAGGACGGGGCCGCCGCCCGCGCGCACGGTCTTGACGGCCGCCTCGATCAACGCCGCCGCCGCGACCGGGTCCTGGCTGTCGCCCGACAGGATCTGCAGGTTTCCGAAGGCCGCGAGGTTCGCGGCGATGTTGCCTCCGGGCGTCTGGCGCGTCGCGGGCACGGAGATGCCGTAGCCGTTGTCCTCGATGTAATAGAGGAGCGGCAGGCGCTCGGTGGTCGCGATATTGAGCGAAGCCCAGAAACCGTTGGTCGACGTCGAGGCCTCGCCGCCGTGCGCAACGGCGATGGAACCGGCGACGGTCTCGTCTTTCAGGACGCGCGCGCGGTAGACGAGCGACTGCGCCCAGCCCGTCGCCGGCGTGTACTGCGTGCCGACGCCGCCGCAGGCCGGCAGGAGGCTGGGTCCGTCGCGATTGGGCCGGTTGATCACCACGCCGACGTCCCGGCCGCCCGACATGCCTTCGGCGCGCATCATGGTCGATGCGAGCGCCTCCTCGGCCGACAGTCCGAGCGTGAGCGCGAGCGGCCGCGACCGATAGTAAGGAGAAACGGCATCACGCCGACCGGTGAGATGCAGGCCCAGCAGGGCCTGGGTCACGTCGTGACCGCGGGCGCAGAACTGGTACAGCACCTTGCGGTCAGGGACCAGGCGCGATTCCTCGAGGGCATCGAGCGCACGCGAAACGAAGACGGTCCGCAGTACGCGCCGCCAGTCGATGGGGTGGCTCGATCCGGTATTCGGTCCCATGGGATTGCCGGGCATCCTACAAGGTGCCTCAAGCCGTTAATTGGCAAAACTCGTGGTCAGAGATGGCTTATAGGGGGATAATTGCCAATTATCTCGCCAGATATAGTGAATTATGGCCAACCAGCGGCTCGACCGGACGGACCTTCGCATCCTGGGCCTGCTGCAATCCGACGGCCGGATGAGTCACGTCGACATTGCCGCCAAGGTCGGCCTGTCGCCGTCGCCCTGCGCGCGGCGCATCCGTCGACTCGAGAAAAGCGGCGTGGTCGCAAAGTACGCGGCGCTCGTGGATCCCAGGCACGTCGGGCAGCACGTCCTCGCGTTCGTGCAGATCAAGCTCGAACGCCACACGGACGAGATCGTCGGGCAGTTCCGCCGGATGCTGGCCGAAAGGCCCGAAGTCATTTCCGCGCACGCCATGACCGGGGAGATGGACTTCCTGCTGCGCGTCGTCGTGCCGGACCTCGACGCCCTGGGCCGCCTGACCCTTCACCAGCTACTCAAGTTTCCCGGCGTTCGCGACGTCCGCTCGAGCCTCGTACTCGAGACGCTCAAGGCCGACTCGGCCATTCCGCTGACGGCGGCCCGCGCCATGACCGCCCCCTGTTCCGGGCCGCTTCTGCGCTAGAATTCCCGCCGTCCTGAACCCGGGCAGCCTCGCGCTGTCCATTGATGACCAGTTCGCAGGGGAGACCGCCGCAATGACCCGTCTGACGCTTGTCCTGACCTTGTTCGCCGCCGCCGGGGTGGCGGAAGCGACCTGCATCTATCCGCGCGCGCCCGAACAGGTTCCCGACGGGTCCACGGCGACCTACGAGGAGATGGCTGCCGCGCAGAAGACGGTGAGGCAGTTCAACGACGACATCGACTCGTACAACTCCTGCCTCGACCTCGAGATGGCCACGCTCGAGAAGAGCGGCACATACGACGAGAACCGGCTGGCGGAATTGCGCGCCATGCAGGCCAAGAAGAACAACGCGGCCGTGGACGAGGTCCAGGCGCTTGCGGATCGCTTCAACGAGCAGCTGCGCATCTTCAAGGCCCGCGACAAGCAGGACTGACGTCCGGAGCGCCCTTGCTGACACCCGCCGAGGCCGATGCGGTGATCGCCGCCGCCCTGGCGCCGGTGTCGCAGGAAATGGCACCTCTGCCGGCCTGCGCCGGCCGCATCCTGCAGGCGACGCTGCGCGCGGAGCGCGACGCGCCGCCCTTCGACCGCGTCGCCATGGATGGCATCGCGTTCCGGCTCGAGGACGGCAGCCGGCGGCGATTCCGCGTCGCCGGCATCCAGGCTGCGGGCAGCCCGGCACTCTCGCTCGGGTCGGCCGACGACTGTTTCGAGGTCATGACGGGCGCGATCCTGCCGGGCGGTTGCGACACCGTGGTACCGGTGGAAGACCTGCGCATGGCGGAGGGTCACGCGGAACTGCTCGCGGGTGTCCAGCCTGCGCGCGGGAGACACGTGCACCGGCGCGGTTCCGATGCGCAGGCGGGCGAGATCCTGCTCGAGGCCGGTGTACGACTCGCGGCGCCGGAGCTCGCCGTCGCCGCATCGACGGGCCTCGCAGCGTTGCCGGTTTCGCGCGTACCGCGCATTGCGGTCATCTCCACCGGCGACGAGCTCGTCGAGCCGGGCATGCCGATCCTCGATCACCAGGTACGCCGCTCGAATGCCTATGGACTTGCGGCGGCGTTGACGCTCGCCGGCTTTCCTCCAGTGACCGACCTGCAATTGCCCGACCGCGAGGACGTCATCCGGGCTGCGCTCGAGCGCGGCGCTCGCGGAGCACGACGTGCTCGTGCTGTCCGGCGGCGTCTCGGCGGGGCGCTACGACCACGTGCCGGGAGTCCTGGCATCGCTCGACGTTCGTGCACACTTCCACGGGATCGCACAGCGGCCGGGCCGGCCCATGTGGTTCGGCACGAATGCGGCAGGGAAAGCGGTTTTCGCCTTGCCCGGCAATCCGGTCTCGGTGCTCGTGTGCCTGTCGCGATATGTCATCCCGGCGCTCGGACGCCTGGTGGGCGCCCCTGCCCGGCCGCCCCGGCCGGCCGTCCTGGCGCAGGAGTACCGCTTCGACAAGGCCCTGACCTGTTTCCTGCCGGTCTCGCTCGGTTACGATCAGCAGGGCCGGATGCTCGCTGAACCCCGGCCGACCCACGGTTCGGGCGATTTCATCGCGCTCGCGGGCACCGACGGTTTCGTGGAACTGCCGCCGGGGCCCGCAACGCATGCGGCCGGGCTCGTTGTTCCGTTCCATCGCTGGTAGGCCATGACTTCACGCAAGGCAGGAAAGCTGGTGGCAATTGCCGCGCCGGGAGCCGTCGCCGACTCCCTCGGCCGGCCGCTGCTGGACCTGCGCATTTCGGTCATGGACCGCTGCAATTTCCGCTGTCCCTACTGCATGCCGCGCGAGACCTACGGCGAGGGCTATCGATTCCTGCCCGCGGCCGAGCGCCTCTCGTTCGAGGAGATCGCGCGCCTCGCCCGACTGTTCGCGGCCGAGGGCGTGCGCAAGATCCGCCTGACCGGCGGCGAGCCGCTGCTGCGCACGGGCCTTGCCGACCTGGTCGGCGAACTGTCCTCGATTCCCGGTATCGAGGATCTCGCGCTCACGACCAATGGCGTCCTGCTCGCCCAGCACGCCGCCGAACTGCGGGCCCAGGGACTGTCGCGCGTGACGGTGAGCCTCGACTCCATCGATCCGGGAACCTTCCGCCGCATGAGCGGCGGCTTCGACGGGCTCGACCGCGTGCTCGACGGCATACGCGCGGCCCTCGAGGCGGGACTCGCGCCGGTCAAGGTCAATGCGGTCGTGCAGCGCGGCGTCAACGACGGCGATGCGCTCGAGCTTGCACGGCATTTCCGCGGGACGGGCGTCACCGTGCGCTACATCGAGTACATGGACGTCGGCAATCGCAACGACTGGCGACCGGGACTGGTCGTGCCGTCGCAGGAACTCCGCGACCGGATCGCCGCCGCCTGGCCGCTCGAGCCGGTCGCACCCGCCCAGGCGGGCGAGGTCGCCGAGCGCTACGCCTATGCGGACGGTGCGGGCGAAATCGGCTTCATCTCCTCGGTCACCCAGCCGTTCTGCGGGGGCTGCACGCGAGCGCGAATTTCTTCCGACGGCGTCTTCTACACCTGCCTGTTCGCGACTGCGGGAACGGACTTCCGCGCGGCGCTGCGCGCAGGCAGCAGCGACGAGGAACTCCGCCGCATGATCCGCGGCGTATGGCGCGTGCGCGAGGACCGCTACAGCGAGCTGCGCAGCCTCGAGGAGGCTGCGGCGAAGCCGCGCAAGATCGAGATGTACTACATTGGCGGATGAGGCGAAAAAGTTTTCGCACGTCGGCGCGGACGGCGCGCCCGCCATGGTGGACGTGAGCGCCAAGTCGCCTTCGTTGCGCGTTGCCCGCGCCGAGGCCCTGCTGCGCTTCCCGCCCGACGCGTTTCGCGCGCTCGAGGCCGGTGGATTTGCGACCGCGAAAGGCCCGGTCTTCCATACCGCGATCGTGGCCGGCACGATGGCCGCCAAGCGCACGCACGAGCTGATCCCGTTCTGCCACCCGCTGGGCCTCGAGCGTTGCGAGATCTCGATCGAGCCTGCGGGCAGCGTGCGTGGTCGCCGTGCGCTGCACGGCCGCGGTGCACCACCGCACCGGGGTCGAGATGGAGGCGCTCACCGGCGCTTCGGTCGCGGCGCTCACGGTGTACGACATGTGCAAGTCGCTCTCGCACGGCATCGTCATCGAGTCGATTCGCCTGCTCGAGAAGAGCGGCGGCAAGGGCGACTTCGCCGCGGGGAGCGCCACCGTGACCGCGCTCTTCGGATTGGTCCTGGCCGGCGGTCGCTCGACCCGCATGCAGGCGGACAAGGCCGCCCTCGCCTACGGCGCCCGGCCCCAGCTCGAGGAGGCCTACGAACTCGTCGCCCGCCACGTCGACCGTGCCTGGATCTCGGTGCGCGCCGACCAGGCCAGTGAGCCATTGCGCGCGTCGTTCCCGCAGATCATCGACGGCGACCTCGGCCAGGGACCGATCGCGGGCATCGTCGCGGCCCAGGGCCGGCATCCCGAGGCCGCCTGGCTGGTCGTCGCCTGCGACCTGCCGCAGCTCGACGACGCGACCCTGGACGACCTCATCAGGCGGCGTGATCCCGGCCGGCTCGCCACGGCCTTTGCAAGCGCGCACGACGGCCTGCCGGAACCGCTGTGTGCGATCTACGAGCCCGCGAGTCGCGGCGCGATCCTCGCGCAGGTCGCTTCCGGGCGAAATTGCCCGCGCAGGTTCCTGCTGGATCACGACGTGATCCTGCTCGCGCCCCGCCACGCGCGGGCGCTCGACAACGCGAACACGCCGGACGATGCGACCGCGGCACGCACCGCACTCGCCGCGCGGGGAGCCGCCTGATGCCCACGCTGCGGCTGCACTACTACGCCTTGCTGCGCGAGCAGGCCGGCCGTTCGTCCGAAACCGTCGACACGACGGCCGCGACACCTGCGGCGCTGTACACCGAACTTGCGGCTCGCCACGGCTTCCGGCTGCCCGCGTCGCAACTCAAGGTCGCGGTCAATGCGGCCTTCAGCGACTGGGATCGGGCGCTCGCGGACGGCGACGAAGTGGTCTTCATCCCGCCGGTGGCCGGCGGATGAGCGCCTTCGAGTTCACCCAGGCGCCGATCGACGCGGCCGCGCTCGCGCAGCCGCTGGCGCGCGACGCCGCGGGCGGCTTCGCCAGCTTCGAGGGTCGCGTGCGCGATCACCACGACGGCCGCGCGGTGACGGGGCTCGAGTACGAGGCCTTCGAGGCGCTCGGTGTCGCGGAAGGCGAGCGCATCGTCGCCGAGGCCCGGAGCCGCCACGGCGCGCTCACGGCGCGCTGCGTGCACCGGCTCGGCCGGCTCGGCATCGGCGAGATCGCGGTGTGGATCGGGGTCGCCGCCCCGCACCGGGCGGAAGCCTTTGCGGCCTGCCGCGAGATCATCGACGAAGTGAAGCACCGCGTGCCGATCTGGAAGAAGGAACATTACGCGGAAGGCGCCAGCGGCTGGGTCAACTGCGAGCACCCGGGACCCGCTCACGCCGCGCCGTCATTCGACTATTCGCGCCAGCGTGCACTGCCCGAGGTCGGGGCGGCAGGGCCAGGCGCGGCTCGGCGCGGCGCGCGTACTGGTGGTCGGCGCCGGCGGGCTCGGCTGCGCCGTGCTCGCGAGCCTCGCAGGCGCGGGCCTCGGCGAGCTCACGATCGTGGATCACGACACGGTCCAGCCCTCCAACCTGCATCGCCAGCCGCTGTACACGGCCTCCGACACCGGACGCCCGAAGGCGGAGGCAGCGGCGGCGCGGTTGCTCGACTACAACCCGACGCTGCGGATCCGCGCAGTCACGCACCGCTTCGACGCCGAGTCCGCGCGCCGCCCTCGTGGCGGAAGCCGACGTGGTCGTCGACTGCACCGACAACTTCGCCTCCAAGTTCCTGGTCAACGACGCCGCGGTGCGCGCGGGCGTGCCCGCGGTGCTCGCGAGCGTCTATCAATACGAAGGGCAGCTCCAGGTCGTGCGGCCCGACCGCGGCGGTTCCTGCCTGCGTTGCCAGTGGCCCGAGGCCACGCGCGACGGCCTGGTCGGGAACTGCGAACAGGCCGGCGTGCTCGGCCCGGTGCCCGCAGTCCTCGGCCAGCTGCAGGCGATGGAGGTACTGAAGATCATTCTCGGGCTACCGGGGCAACTCCAGGACGAGTTGCTGCTCGTCGACCTCCTGGCCTGCGGCCAGCGGCGCCTCGCCGCGCCGCGGAACCCGGGTGTGCCGGGACGGCTGCGTGCGCATCGACGTCGGCGTCCCGGGCAGTGCGCCCCGGACGACCTGGACGTCGAACTGCCGCTCGCGGCCGCCGCGGCGGCGGGCTATCGCGTCGTCGACATCCGCGAGCCGATGGAGTGCAAGTTCGAGCCGCTGCCGCTCAGCGGCCAGCAGTCGCTGCCGCTCGGTCGCCTGCTCGACGGCGGATTGCGGGTCGAGCCGGGCAGCCGTTACCTGCTCGTCTGCGCGCACGGCGTGCGCAGCCGCGCGGCCGCGGAATTCCTGCGCGCACGCGGCCACGCGAACGTCTGGTCGCTGCGCGGGGGCTCGCCGCGCAGGCGGGTAACGAGCGGCGCATTTCCGGCGCGCGCGGAAATCGCCGCGGGACTCCGCTCGTTCGCTCCGCCGAATTCGCTCACTCGCGGGTCCCGGCGGCCAGTCCGCGCGCGCGGGCGATGCCGCGGCCGTTCGCGTTTCAGCCGGGCGGGGACCCGAGCGAGTGAATGCGGTCGCCGCGCTGAACGAGCGAGGGTCCCCGCCCGGCTCAAAAGCGAACTGATCCGGCGGAATTTCCATGAGCGAGCGGGCACCCGCGCCCATCGCGTCGAGGTGCGCCTCGGCGCGCGGCAGGATGCGCTGGAAGTAGAAGCGCGCGGTGGCGAGCTTGGCACGGTGGAAGGCGGCTTCGGGCGTTCCTGACCTGAAGCGCCGCCGCGGACACCGTCGCCATCCAGGCCCAGGACCAGGCCAGGCACAGGTAGCCGGTCAGTTGCAGGTAGTCCATCGCGGCGGCACCGGTCTCGTCGGGATTGCGGGCCGCGCGCCGCGCCACCTCCTCGGTCGCCACCGTCCATTCCTTCAGGAGTCCCGCGAGCCGCGTGACGAACTCGGCGTGCTCGCCGGACTCCGAGTGGCGCTCGCAGAACCCGCCGATCAGCCCGCCGAGCTGGCGCGCGAGCGCCCCGCCCGATCCCAGCACCTTGCGGCCGAGCAGGTCCATGGCCTGGATGCCGTTCGCGCCCTCGTAGATCATCGTGATGCGCGCATCGCGGAAAAACTGCTCGACGCCGGTTTCGCGCACGTATCCGTGCCCGCCGTGAATCTGGATCGCGTCGCTCGTGCACTCGAGCGACATGCCGGTGACGAAACCCTTGACCACCGGCGTCAGCAGCGACGAGGAGCTGCGATGCTTCCTCGCGTCGCGCGGCGTCCGGATGATGCAGCGCGCGGTCCATCTGCAGGCCCGCGAACCAGGTCAGCACGCGCGCGCCTTCGATGAGCGATTTCTGGGTCAGCAGCATCCGGCGCACGTCCGGGTGGCCGATGATGGGATCGGCCGGCGACTTGCCGCCCTCGGACGTGCGCCCCTGGCGCCGGTCCCGCGCATAGGCGAGCGAGGCCTGCCAGGCGCGCTCGCACTGGGCGAGCCCCTGCAGGCCCACCCAGAGGCGTGCGTGGTTCATCATCGTGAACATGCACTTGAGGCCGCCGTTGACCTCGCCGATCAGCCAGCCCTGCGAACCGTCGAAGTTCATCACGCAGGTCGCGGAAGCCGTGGATGCCGAGCTTGTGCTCGACGCTCGCGCAGCTGACGCCGTTGGCGTCGCCCGGGGCGCCGGCCGCGTCCGGCAGGAATTTCGGCACGAGGAACATGCTGATGCCGCGCGAACCCGACGGAGCGTCCGGCAGCTTGGCGAGCACCATGTGCACGATGTTCTCGGTCAGGTCGTGCTCGCCGCTCGTGATGAAGATCTTGGTGCCTGTCACGCGGTAGCTGCCGTCTGCTTGCGGCTCGGCGCGCGTGCGCATGAGGCCGAGGTCGGTGCCCGCGTGCGGTTCGGTCAGCACCATCGTGCCGCTCCACACGCCGCTCACCAGCTTCGGCAGGTAGACGCGCTTCATCTCGCCGCTGCCGTGGTGGTCGAGCGACAGCACGGCGCTGTCGGTGAGCCCGCTGTAGAGCTTCCACGACATGTTGGCCGAGACCAGCATCTCGCCGACCACTCCGCCGATGCTCTCCGGGAGGCCCTGCCCGCCCGCCGCGACCGGCCCGCAGAGGGCCGCCCAGCCGTCGTCGACGTATTGCCGGTACGCGTCGACGAAGCCGGGTGGCGTGACCACGCGCCCGTCGTCGTCGCGACGCACGCCGATGCGATCGCCCGGCTCGTTGGTCGGCGCGATGACGTCTTCGGCGAAGCGCGCCGCGCCTTCGAGCACGCCTTCGATCAGTTCGGCATTGACGTCGTCACGGCCGAGCGCGCGATAGTGCGCTTCCGCCCCGAGTACTTCGTGCAGGACGTACCGGAATTCGCGGAGCGGGACCTTGTAACCGGGCATGCGAAAGACGCGTCGTCAGCCTGCCGATTCGGCACAGGTGATGCAGCGGTCTGAATACGGCAGCGCATGGAGGCGGCCGTCGCCGATCGGCTTGCCACAATTGCTGCAGGTTCCGTAGTTGCCGGCGTCGAGCTGGGCGAGCGCCCGGTTGATCTGCGCGAGTTCGGCCGCGGTCGCCTCGCCGATGCCGGCGAGCACCGCGTCGTTTTCCATCTGCACGACCTGCTCGGCGAAATCCTTGTCGAGCGGCCCCGAGGAACGCGTGATGTCAGCCCGCACCTTGGCGGCGCGCACCAGCAATTCCTGCTTCTGCTGCAGCAGCTTGCGCCGGACGGCTTCGAACTCGGTGCGGCATGGGACCCTCGGTTGACGAGGGCGGCGGCACCCGCCGCCGCCCCGGGTCCCGTCAGTTTACCTGTACTTCGACCGTCCGGGGCTTCGGAGCCGGGGTCTTGGGCACCCGGACCTTCAGCACGCCGTTGCGGCTCTCCGCCTGGATGGCGTTGATGTCGGCGTCCTCCGGCAGCCGGAAGCTGCGCGAGAAGTGGCCGTAGAAGCTCTCGACACGGTGGACCTTCTCGTCCTTGTGCTCGGCTTCCTTGCGGCGCTCGCCGCTGATCGTGATCACGTTCTCGTCGACCGTGACCTTGACGTCCTCCTTGCTCACCTCAGGCAACTCGGCCTTGATGAGGTAGTCGGTCTCCGTCTCGGAGATGTTGGCGACCGGCGTCCAGGCCGGGTTCTCGCCCTCTTCGACGGCCCCCGCCCGGGCGGCAGCCAGCCGGCTGAAGAACGGGCTATAGCGCGAAAAAACATCGTCCAGTTCCCTGAACGGTTCCCAGCGGATGAGTGTCATGTTCCTGTCTCCTTCTGCCCGCGTCGGGCGTCGGTCAACTGAATGGGAGCGGCCCAGGGGCGTTTCAAGGCCCGCACCGCCGGGACCGGCCCCACCGGCCGTTTGCTAGGCATCCGCCCGCGCCCGTAATATCGGAACCGGTGCGGGACCCTGCGTCCGCCACCGCATCGACGCGAGGGAGTCCATGAGCCGCGATCACAATCCTGTACCCGGCAAGTGGTACGAAAGCCTCGACGACGAAGAGGTCTTCCGGGTCCTCTCCGTGGACGAGGACGCGGAGCTCATCGAGCTGCAGTACGAGGACGGCGACGTCGAGGAGATCGACTACGAGACCTGGCACGGAACTCGACCTCGAACTCACGGAACAGCCCGAGGGCTGGTCCGACGCAGATGACGATGACGACGACGAGGATGAAATCGATGAGGATGAGGACGACGATGACGACTGGGACGACGAAGAAGACGAAGACGAGGATGAGGACGACGGCTACGGCGACCGCGACGACTATTGACCGGCGCGCAGGCGTCCACCGCCCGGCGCCCGGAAACCCTCGGCCCGGCGGCTGGTCCAAGCGGCATCACCTCCAAGGAATGGCCGCATGAAACCCCGGATCGCGATCCTGATGGCCCCCCTGCTGTTCGCGGCCTGCGTGAGCCAGGGGCCTGAATCCAAGCTCGGCACGCAAGAGAAGGATCGACAGGCACAACGCATCAAGATGTCGCGCACGAGCGATTGCGTGTACCAGTCGTCCATCAGCGGGTTCGAGGCGCTTGACGACCGCTACGTCGTCCTGTTCGCCAGCGGCCGCCGCAAGGCCTACCTGGCGGACCTGTCGGCCGGATGCCTCGACGTCCGCAACCAGAATGCGCTCGCCCCGGTGGACGGCGACGGCAATGGCCAGATCTGCGGTTTCGGGCGCGATTCGATCGCCTACCAACGCATGGGCATGGTCGAAGATTGCCGGATCCTGGGCCTCGAGCAGCTCTCGGATGAGCGCCGGATGGAGCTCGGCGTCGGCGCGCCGCCTCCGAAACCGAAGAAGGAAGACAAGCAGGAAGGCAAACCCGGCGACGGCGAAAAGCCGGACGCACCGAAGTGACCCTGACCTTGAATCCGCCACCCGACGGCGGCATATGAAAGCCGCGCCACGCCACCCGATGGAGCGCAGACGATGAGAGTGCTGTTGTTCGTGCTGACCAACTTCGCGATCCTGCTCGTCGCGAGCGTCACGCTGCGCCTGCTGGGCGTCGAGCCCTGGCTCAATGCCAACGGCATCAACTTCAATTCGCTGCTGATCTTCGGCGCCGTGCTCGGCTTCGGCGGCTCGTTCGTCTCGCTCGCGATGTCGAAGTGGATGGCGAAGCGCTCGATGAAGGTCCAGGTCATCACCGAGCCCCGCAACGAGCAGGAGATGTGGCTGGTCGAGACCGTTCGGCGCCAGGCCAGCCAGGCCGGCATCGGCATGCCGGAAGTGGGCTACTTCGAGTCGCCGGCCCCGAACGCCTTCGCGACCGGCGCGCGCCGCGACGCGGCGCTGGTGGCCGTCAGCACCGGCCTGCTGCAGCGCATGAGCCGCACCGAGGTCGAGGCCGTCCTGGGCCACGAGGTGAGCCACGTCGCCAACGGCGACATGGTCACGCTCACGCTGATCCAGGGCGTCGTGAATACCTTCGTGTTCGTCGCCTCGCGGTTGATCGGCCAGGTCGTCGACCGGGTCGTGTTCCGCAACGAGCGCGGCCAGGGCCCGGGGTTCTGGATCACGACGATGATCGCCCAGTTCGTGCTTTCCTTCCTGGCCACGATGATCGTCATGTGGTTCTCGCGCCGGCGCGAGTTCCGCGCCGATCACGGCGGCGCGAGCCTCGCCGGCCGCCAGCACATGATCTCGGCGCTGCAGGCGCTGGGCCGCGGGCAGGACCAGGAGCTGCCGCGCAAGATGCGGGCCTTCGGCATCAAGGGCGGCCGGGCCGAGGGCTTCAAGCGCCTGTTCATGAGCCATCCGCCGCTCGAGGAACGCATCGCGGCCCTGCAGGCGCAAGCCACGGCCTGATCCGCCGCGACCCCGGCGGCGTCGCGCGCCGCTCAGTAAGATGGCCGGCATGAACCGCCCCGACAAGCCGGTGCCGGCCGCTGCGATCGGCGCGCTCAAGGAAATCCTGGGGCCCGGCGGCTGGCTGGAATCGCCCGCCGACCGCGCACCCTTCGAATCCGATTTCCGCGGCCTGCATCGCGGGCCGACGCCGCTCGTCGCGCTCCCGGATTCGACGGCCCGGGTGGCCGCACTCGTCGAGCTCTGCGCGCGCGAGCGCATCGCCATCGTGCCGCAGGGCGGCAACACCAGCTACTGCGGAGGCGCGACGCCGCGTCCCGCCGGCAACGAGATCCTGGTGTCGCTGAGGCGCCTGCGCCGCATCCGCGCGGTCGACGCCGCGGGCGACTCGATGACGGCCGAGGCCGGCTGCGTGCTCGCCGAGCTGCAGGCCGCCGCCGCCGGCTGCGG
This sequence comes from uncultured Gammaproteobacteria bacterium, assembly GCA_963823415.1. Taxonomy (GTDB): domain Bacteria; phylum Pseudomonadota; class Gammaproteobacteria; order Steroidobacterales; family Steroidobacteraceae; genus SCUD01. Next base: position 536,668 of record CAWGLJ010000008.1, read on the forward strand.
GGCGGCTGTTGCCGATGTCGCTCGGCTCCGAAGGCAGCGCGACGCTGGGCGGCATCGTCTCCACCAATGCCGGCGGCACGGCCGTGCTCCGCTACGGCATGATGCGCGCGCTGGTCCTGGGGCTCGAAGTCGTGCTGCCGGACGGGCGCGTGCTCGACCAGCTGTCGAGCCTGCGCAAGGACAACACGGGCTACGACCTCAAGCAGCTGTTCATCGGGGCCGAGGGCACGCTCGGCATCGTGACGGCGGCGACGCCTGCGCCTGTTCCCGCGGCCCGCGTGCCACTGCCACGGCACTTCGCGGCGCTGCCCTCGCCCGCGGCCGCGCTTGCCCTGCTCGCACGGTTGCGCGACTCGCTCGGCGATTCCGTCACGACCTTCGAGTTGATGCCGCAGGCTCGCGCTCGAGTTCGTCTGCCGCCACGTGCCGGGCACGCGCGATCCGTTCGGGTCGCCGCACCCGCTGGTACGCGCTCGTGGAGGCAGCGGTCAGCGCCGAGGACCCGGGATTCACGTCACGCTTCGAGGCCGTCCTTGCCGCAGCCATGGAAAGCCGGGAGGTCGAGGACGCGGTCGTGGCGGCGACGGGCGCGCAGCGCGATGCGCTCTGGCGCCTGCGCGAGACGATCCCGGAGGCGCAGCGCCACGAAGGCGCGAGCCTCAAGCACGACATCTCGGTGGACCCGGGCCGCCTCCCGGCTTTCGTCGCCGAGGGCGAGGCGCTCGTGTCGCGACTGGCGCCGGGCGCGCGCCTGGTCGCCTACGGACACCTTGGCGACGGCAACCTGCATTACAACCTGAGCGAGCCGGCCGGCGGCGACGGCGGCGTGCTTGCGCGGCAGGCAGAGGCGATCCGGCGCGCCGTGCACGACCTGGTCGCCGCGCACGGCGGCAGCTTCAGCGCCGAGCACGGGATCGGGCAATCCAAGGTCGGCGAACTCGAGCGCTACGAGGACCCGGCCGCCCTCGACGTGATGCGCGCGATCAAGCGCGCGCTCGACCCGAATGGCATCATGAATCCGGGCAAGGTCCTTCGCGATCAGCCGGTTGGCGCGCCCGGGCGCCGCAGCCGCAGGAAGACATAGACGACGACGAGCAGCGCCGAGTGCGATGCCGATGGCCGCCCATTCGAGCGCGGTGAGCGTCGTCACGATGGCGGCCATTGCCGCCACGGAAACGGCCGGAACCAGCGCGCCGCCAGGCAGGTCGAACGGACGATCGCCGCGCTCGCGGAGATCCCGCGACTGCGCGCGCCAGGCCGCCAGGCTGACCAGCGCGTACACGAGGCAGATCGCACCGCCCGAGATGAGCGCAAGCACGTCGAAACTGCCGGCGATCGCCAGTATCCAGGCGAGACCCGCATGCAGGGCCAGCGCACGCAGCGGCACGCGGTGCTTCTCGCTCACGGTGCCGAGCGCGCCCGGCAGGTAGCGGTCCCGACCGAGCGCGAACACGAGGCGCGCCGTACCGAGCAGGTTTCCCATGAGAAAACCGGCCATCGAGATACAGGCGGTGACGAGCAGGAGTGTCCGCCCCGGTGCCCACAACGATCCTGCAGTGTCGGCGACGGGCACGCCGCTCGAAGCGAGGTCCGGCGCCGAGCAAGCCCTGGCCCACGATCTGGAGCCCCAGATAGAGGAGCACGACCAGCGCGATGGCGGCCATGGTCGCGCGCGGCACGTTGCGCGCGGGGTCATTGATCTCGCCTGACGGAATGAGCGCCGTCTCCATGCCGGAATAGGCGAACATGACGAGCACCATCGAGGCGCCGAGCGCGCCCCACGAGGGCACTTCGTCGATCGCGAAGCTGACCTGCGACCAGTCGACCATGAAGATGCCGAGGGCCACGAGCAGCAGCAGCGGCGTCAACTTGAGCGCCGCCAGCGCCGTGATCGCGCGGGCGCCGAGCTTCACCCCGAATGCATTGAGCGCGAACAGCCCGCCGTAGACGGCGGTGAGCAGGAGAGCACGCAGCAGCGGCGACGCGAATGCGGGCACGAGATTGGCGACCTGGACCGCCAGGGCCGCGGCGACGCCCGCGCTCGATGCGACGTTGGAGATCCACATCAGCGCGCCGCCCACGAATCCGGCGAATGGGCCGTAGGTCGCGGTGAGGTAGCTGTACGGGCCGCCGGTGACCTGGACGCGGCTGCCGACGGCGGCAAAGCAGAGCGCGACCGGCACGATCGCGAATGCGCCGGCGATCAGCGCCAGCGGCGCCGCCGCTCCCATCTGCGTCGCGAGCGCGGACGGCATGCGAAAGATGCCGCCGCCGACGATGGAATTGACGACCGCCGCCGTCAGCGCAAGCATCCCGATCGCCCGAAGCAGCGCCGCATCGCCTTGCAGCGCCCCGGCCGACGGGTGCGGATTATCGCGGGACATGCGGGACCCTGCGTGTCCTCAGACCTGCTGGCCTGCCGGCCGCGTCCAGCCGCTGTGCTCGCGGATCAGGCCTTCCTGCGCGACGCTCGCGACCAGCGCGCCGTCGCGCGCGTAGATGGACGCCGCGGCTGAAACCGCGGGCACCCGAGGCGCTCGGGCTCTCGATCGCGTAGAGCATCCAGTCGTCCACGCGCAGGTCGCGGTGGAACCAGATCGCGTGATCGATGCTCGCGACCTGCAGCTCGAGGAAATTCACGCCGTGCGGCATCGTCGCGGTCGCGAGCAGGTGGTAGTCGGAGACGTAGGTCAGCAGGCAGCGGTGCAGTGCCTGGTCGTCCGGGAGCTCGCCGATGACCCGGAACCAGACGAGCTTGCTCGCGGGACGCTTCTCGCGCGTCAGGTAGTCGTCGGGATTCACGGCCCGGAACTCGAAGGGCCGCTGGTTGCGGAAGTAGCCGCTCACCTTGTGCGGCATGCGCTCGATGACCTCCGCCTCGACCACGGCGAGGTCCCGCAGCGACTCGGGCGGCGGCGCGGCCGGCATCGGGGCCTGGTGGTCGAGCCCGGGCTCCGCGACCTGGAACGACGCGGACATGGTGAGGATCGGCTGTCCGTGCTGGATCGCGACGACGCGCCGGCTGGTGAAACTGCCGCCGTCGCGGCTGCGGTCGACCTCGAAGACGATCGGCACCGAGAGGTCGCCGCGGCGCAGGAAGTAGGCGTGCAGCGAGTGCACCTGCCGCCCCTCGACCGTGCGCGAGGCGGCGACCAGCGCCTGGCCGAGCACCTGGCCGCCGAACACCTGCGGCGCGCCGACATCGCGGCTGTCGCCGCGGAACAGGTTGTCCTCGATCCGCTCGAGGTCGAGGATCTTCAGCAGTTCCGGCAGGCGCGCGGACGTCAACGCGTTCACTCCGGCGCCGCGACGCCGAGACGCTCGCGCATGATCGGGCTCGTCGTCGTGTACTGGAGGAACTGGCGCTTCTCCGGGTACACGTGGTGCTGCACGCCGAAGGCCGCGAGCGCCGCCTCGTGGAAGCCCGACAGGATCAGCTTCTTCTTGCCGGGGTAGGTGTTCACGTCGCCGATCGCGAAGATGCCGGGCTCGCTGGTCTGGAACTTCTCGGTGTCGACCTTGAGCGCTTTCTTTTCGAGCGCGAGGCCCCAGTTCGCGATCGGCCCGAGCTTCGGGTGCAGGCCGAAGCAGGCGAGCACGAGATCGCAGGGGACGTCGACGGTCGTCTTGTCGGCGTGCTGGACCGTCACGCCCGCGAGCAGGTCGCCCTCGATGTGCAGCGCCTGGATCGTGCCCTCGAGGTGGCGCAGCCGCCCTTCGGCCGCCAGCTGCTTCATGCGCGCGACCGAGGCCGGCTGCGCGCGAAACTCCGCGCGCCGGTGAACCAGCGCGACCGAGCGCGCCTTGCCGCAGAATTCGAGCGTCCAGTCGAGCGCGCTGTCGCCGCCGCCGGCGACCACCACGTCCCGGCCGTGGAACTCTTCGGCGCGCCGCACCCGGTAGAGGACCTGCCGGCCTTCGAAGCGCTCCGCGTCGGGGACCATCAGGCGCCGCGGCTGGAAGGAGCCGAGGCCGCCCGCGATGATGAGGCTGCCCGCGTCGAAGCGCGTGCCGGCGGCCGTCCTGCACGTCGAAGCGCCCCGAGGCCTGGCGCGCGACTTCGACGACCTCCTCGCCGAGATGAAAGCCGGCGTCGAAAGGCTTGATCTGCTGCATCAGGCGGTCGATGAGTTCCTGGGCGCCGCAGACCGGCAGCGCCGGGATGTCGTAGATCGGCTTGTCCGGATAGAGCTCCGTGCACTGCCCGCCCGGATGCGCGAGCGAATCGACGATCTCGCACTTGATGCCGAGCAGGCCGAGCTCGAAGACGGCGAACAGACCCGACCGGGCCTGCGCCGACGATGACGCATTCGGTGTGGATGACGCCTTGCGCCGCGGCTTCGCTCATCGCTGGAATTCTACCCGATGATAACCTTACGCATGGCCCACGCCCTGGAAACGCCCCTCCTGCCGCTGGTCCGCGACTTTCGCGAGATGCAGACGGAGACGCGCCCGTTCGTGCTGGCGACGATCGTCGCGACCGAGGGTTCGACCTACCGCAAGGCGGGTACGCCGATGCTCATCACGGCGTCGGGCCAACCGCGCGGATTGCTGTCCGGAGGCTGCCTCGAAGTCGACCTCGTGGAACACGCGCGCGCAGTGCTGGAATCCGGCCGATCGCAGCTCACGGCTTACGACATGCGCGGCGAGGACGATGTCCTGTTCGGCATCGGCAGCGGCTGCGAAGGTGCGATGCGCGTGCTCCTGCAGCGGGTCGGGGCCGAAGAGCGTTGGCAGCCGCTCGAGGCCATCGCTGGACTCGTCGAGACCAGGCGCCGCGGCGCGCTCGCCCTGGTCGCGGACGGCCCTTCGTGCCGGGCTCGCCTGGTGGCCCGGCGGCGGCAACGCGGGTCCGACGGAACCCGACGACGTGAGGGCCGCCAGGACGGCGTGCACGACAGCAAGATTGTTCGAATCGCGATCCGGCGACGATGTGCTGCGGGTCCTTCTCCTGCCCGTCCAGCCGCCGCCGCTGCTCGTGCTCTGCGGCGCGGGGGACGACGCGCGGCCGCTGGCGCGACTTGCCGTAACGCTTGGCTTCGACGTCGCGGTCTGCGATCACCGTCCGGGGCTGCTTTCTGCCGCGCGGTTTCCGGATTGCCGCCTGCTGAACCAGCCGGTCGACGGGTTCGCGCGGCTCGATGTGCTCGGCACCTGCGACGCGGCCATGGTGATGAGCCATCACCTCGCGGCGGATGCCGCCTACCTCGGAGTGCTCGCCGACTGCGCGCACGTCGGCTACGTCGGCCTGCTCGGGCCCGCGCCGCGGCGCGACCGGCTGCTGCAGATGCTGGGACCCAAGGCCGCGCGCCTCGACGGCCGGCTGCGTGCGCCGGTCGGCCTCGACATCGGCGCGCGCACGCCGGAGGCGATCGCGCTCGCCGCCACGGGCGAGTTGCACGCCTGGATCGCGGGACGTGCGGGCGGGGCCTGGCACGAGACGCTCGCGGACCGCTCCGCCATGACCGACCCGAAACCCGCCGTGCGGCGCGAGGCCGCCCTGCCTGCCCTGCGCCTCGACGCGGCCGGGCGACGGCACATCGACATGCGCGCGCTGGCCGTGCTCGCGCTGCCGCTGGTGCTGAACAGCACCGTGCAGGCCGGCTTGAACCTCACGGACACGTGGTTCGTCGGCCGGCTTTCGACCGCGGCGACGGCCGCGATCGCATCCATCCACTGGCTGGCACTGCTCGCCGTCTTCCTGATCGGCGGCGTGGCGATGGGCGTGCAGACGCTGGCCGCGCAGGCCTTCGGCGCGGGTCGCTACCGGCGCGCGACGCGCGTCGCCTGGCTCGGCCTGTGGGCCTCGGCGCTCTCCATTCCCGCGTTCGGGCTGACGATCGCGTTCGGGCCGGCCATGATCCGCGCCTTCGGGCTCGCACCGGACGTCGAGGCGCTCGCGATCGAGTACTGGATCCCGCGCATGATCGGCGGCCCGCTGGCGGCGGCGCTCTGGGCTGCCTGCGCATTCTTCAACGGCATCGGCCGCACGCGCATCACGCTCGCCATCGGCCTGGTCGTGCTCGGCATCGAACACCGTCCTGAACGAGATCTTCATCTTCCGCCTGGGCTGGGGCATGTCGGGCGCGGCCTGGGCAACGACGGTGGCCGAACTGATCGGCATCCTGCTCGCGATACGCATGATCCTCCTGCTCGAACCCCGGCGCTTCGCGCCGCACCTCACCTGGCGGCCGGACTTGCGCCGCATCGTCGCGCTCGTCGCACTCAGCCTGCCGATGGCGATGACCGCCTCCGCGGACCTCGGCGCCGCGGCGCTCTTCCAGTTGATGATGGTGCAGTTCGGCGTCGTGGACGGTGCGGCGACCCAGATCGTCACGATCTTCACGTCCCTGGCCTACATGCCCGGCATCGGCCTTGCGCTCGCCGGCACGACGCTGGTCGGCCAGGCGATCGGCGCCGGCGATCACGGCTGGGCCGAACGCCTCGGCAACCGCGTGATCGCGATCGTCGCCTGCTACATGGGCGGCATCGGAATCGTCATCGCCCTGGTCGGCGACTGGCTGGTGCCATTGTTCGTCAACGCGGCGGACCCGCGCGCAGCCGAGGTGATCGCGTTGTGTTCATCGCTGCTCTGGCTCGCCGCGGCGTACCAGTTCTTCGACGGGGTCAACTTCGCGAGCGCGTTCTGCCTGCGCGGCGCAGGAGACGCGCGCGTCCCCGCACTGATCGTGCTCGCCTGCGGCACGCTGGTCTTCCTGCCGCTGACGCATTACCTGACTTTTGCGCCCGGGCAGGGTTGGTTCGCAGGCGCCCCGGGACTCGGGCTCGGCGCCACCGGCGGCTGGAGCGCGATCCTGGTCTACGTCCTGTTGATCGGCACGGCGCTCTGGCTGCGCTGGAAATACGGCGCGTGGAAGCTGATCCGGCTGTGAACAGAGGGGACGCACCCCTTTTCCAATTTGCCGCGCCACTGGAAAAGGGGTGCGTCCCCTCTTTCAGTAGTCGCGGGCGACGCGGAAGCCGAGATCGGACTGGCGGTGGCCCGTGAGCTCGGACCCGCGCGCGGGCGCGCGAGCGTCCCTCGGCCGGCTCGCCCAGGAGCCGCCGCGCACGCCCTTCAACTCGCAGCCGCCCTGCCAGGTCCAGGCGCGCGCGTCAGGCGGCCGGCCCGCGTAGCTCGCGGTGAAGCAGTCCATGACCCACTCGCGGGCATTGCCGACGACGTCGTGCACGCCAAAGGCGTTCGGCTTGTATTGCGCGACGGGCGCGAGCGCGGTCGCGCGATCGCTGCAGCGCGCGTTGGGCCAGGGCAGGCGCAGTGCGTCCACGGCCGAGGCGTCGTACACGTTGGCGTGCTCGCAGGCGAGCGACAGCGCGAGGTCCTCGCGCGAATCGTTCTCGCCCCAGTAGCGCGGGAAAGACGTTCCGCCGCGCGCCACGTACTCCCACTCCGCCTCCGAGGGCAGCCGGTAGCGCTTGCCGCTCTCTGCCGCCAGCCACTCGGCGTAGGCGCGCGCGTCGTCCCAGCTGACGCATACGACGGGCTCGTCGTCGCGGGGCGCGGCGGAAAAGCCCGGATCGCGCCAGTTCCGGTCCAGGTCCCGGATCCACTGGCCGCCGGACCAGACCCGGCAACCCGGTGCCGACTTTGCCCCGGTCGCCTCCACGAAGCGGCGGAACTCGCCATGCGTGATCTCGCGCTTCGAGATCATGAAGGGTCGTGCGAAGGACAGCGCAACCGCAGGCGACTCACCGCGGCCGTGCTCGAGCTCGGGCGCATCGGGGGCCGAGCCCATCTGGAACTGGCCGGGCGGCACGAGCGCCAGCTCCGGGCAGACCGGGCAATCGCGCGGCTCACCCGCGGGCGCCTGCTGCGCGAGGGCCGGAGCTGCGGCGAGCAGCAGGATCGCGGTGACAAGTCCGTGCTTCATCGCTCTTCCTGCTTGCGGCTGGCGAGGTCGCGCGCCACGCGGAAGCCTGAATCCGCCGCGCGATCGCCGGCCGGCGCCGAACTGCGCCAGGCACTGCGGCTCTCGGCCGGCGGCGTGAGCCAGCTGCCGCCACGCTGGATGCGCTCGCCGCAGCCGCCGATCCATTCCCAGGCGCGTCCGTCACGAGGCCGGCCCACGTAGCTGCCCGTCGCGCAGTCCTGCACCCATTCGCGCACGTTGCCGATCATGTCCTGCAGGCCGAAGGCGTTGGCGGCGAACTGCCCGACGGGCGCGAGGTCCGCGTGGCCGTCGCGACAGCGGGCCTCGGGCCATCCGAGTCGAAAGCGCGCCGCGGCGACCAGGTCATACGTATTCGCGAAGTCGCAGCCATCTTCCGCGTCGTCGCCCCAGGGCCGGAGCGCCTGGCTGCCGGCGCGGGCCGCGTACTCCCACTCCGCCTCCGAAGGCAGGCGGTAACGGGCGCCGGCTTTTTCCGACAGCCACTGCACGTAGGCCTGCGCGTCGCCGAAGGAGACGCAGCTCGCCGGCAAGTCGTCCGAGGCGCCGATGTCCTGCCAGCCGCGCCGCCCGTCCTCGTTGAAACGCGCGAGCTCCGCGTCCCACAGGCGACAGCCCGGCTGCGGCTCATGGCCGCTGTCCGCGATGAAGCGCGCATATTCGCCGCGCGTGATCTCGCGGCGACCGAGCGCGAATGGCTGCCCGAACGCGACCAGGACCACTTCGCCCTCCGCCGCGGCCGCGCCGCGGGCAGGCTGCGCGCCGGGAGTGCCCATCACGAAGCTGCCCGCCGGCAGCGCGATCATCTCCGGGCAGTCGTCGCAGTCGCGGAAGGCGGTCCCGGATTCGCGCTCGGCATCCGCGCCGGCCGCCTGCCACGATGCCGCGGCCACGACGAGAGCCAGCGTCGCGGCCGCGCGCGCCATCAGGAATCGATCCTCACGGGCACGTACACCTTTGCGTTGCCGCGCTGCACCAGCAACGCCACCGTCGAGCCGGCGGCATCGACGGCCGAGCGATACTCGCGCAGGGACGTCACCTTGGCGCCGTTGACGGCGAGTATCACGTCGCCACGCTCGACGCCGGCGAGCGCGGCAGGACCGTCGGCGTCCTCGACGACGAGGCGACCCGCCGTGTCCAGCCGTTCGCGCTCGTCGCCGGTGAGCGGCCGCACCGCAAGCCCGAGCTTGCCGGTGTCGCCGTCGCCAGGCGTGCCGCGGGCAGCGACGACAGGCTCGTCCTCGAGCTCGCCGACCTTGACCCGCAGGTTCTTCTCGGACTTGTTGCGCCAGACCGCGAGCGTCGCCTGCTTGCCCGGCTTGATCGCCGCGATCAGCGGCGGCAGCTCGCTGGAGCGTTCGATGACCTTGCCGTCCACCGCGAGGATGACGTCGCCCGGCTCGAGGCCCGCAGCAGCAGCCGGACCGCCCTCCACCACCTCGCTGACGAGCGCACCGCGCGGCCGCGAAAGCTCGAACGAATCCGCGAGCGCCTGGTTGACCTCCTGGATCGCGACGCCGATCCGGCCGCGCTGGACGCGACCCGTCGCCACGAGCTGGTTCTTGACGTCCACCGCGACGTCGATCGGGATCGCGAACGACACGCCCTGGTAGCCGCCGGTGCGGCTGTAGATCTGCGAGTTGATGCCGACGACCTCGCCCTGCATGTTGAACAGCGGCCCGCCGGAATTGCCGGGGTTCACCGCGACGTCGGTCTGGATGAAGGGCGTGTACGTGTCGGGATTGCCGAGCGACCGCGCGATCGCGCTGACGATGCCCGCCGTGACCGTGTTGTCGAAGCCGAAGGGCGAGCCGATCGCGATCACCCACTCGCCCGGCTTGAGCCGGCTGGCGTCGCCGATGCGCACGACGGGCAGGTCCTTCGCGTCGATCTTCAGGACGGCGACGTCGGTGCGCCGGTCGACGCCCACGACCTCTGCACCATATTCGCGGCGGTCGGTCATGCGCACCGTGACTTCGCGCGCGTCTTCCACGACGTGGGCATTGGTCAGGATGTAGCCGTCGGCGCTGATGACGAATCCCGAGCCCTCGCCGCGCGCGGGCGGGGCCTGGCCGCGCGGACCGCCGAAACCGAAACCCCGGAAGAATTCGTTGAGCGGGTCGTCGGGCGCGAGCTCCGGCCGGCCGCCGCTTGCCTCGCTGCCGCCGGTGACCGTGCTGACATTGACGACCGCCGGACCATAGGCGTCGACCAGCGCCGAAAAGTTCGGCAGCGCGCCCGCCGACTGCGGGACTCGCCGCGGAGGCGACTGCAGGCGCGGTAGCCGGCTGACCGGAAACGGCCGCTTCCCCGGATTCGTCGGTCGCCGACGGCGGCTCGGTGCAGGATGCGGCAAGAACGAGCAATACGACCGGCCAGAGCCGGCGCATGGGTGCGTGCATGGATACTCCGGGGTGAAAATTCGCTGCTGCGCTTCTGACAGCCGCACGCCCTGCAAGTTGCATCCATGCACATTAGTATTGCACCAAATGAGAATCTCGTTGCCGTTCATTGCGCTTGCGGCGCTGTTCGCGGCGCCCGCCGCCGCCGACACGCTGCCGCCCGCGACACGCGCGGCGTTGACGCGGCAGTCAGTGCCCGAAGCCAGTGTCAGCATCGTCGTGCGCGACGTCGCCGGCGACGCCGTCCTCCTCGAGCTGAACCCCGGCATGTCGCGCTCGCCGGCCTCGACGATGAAGCTGCTGCCGACCTGGGCCGCCCTCGACCTGCTCGGGCCGGCCTATGCCTGGAAGACTCGCGCCTACGCGGATGCCCCCGTGGTCAAGGGCGTGCTGAAGGGGAACCTGTACCTGCAGGGAGGCGGCGACCCGCTGCTGACGATCGAACGCTGGTGGCGTTTCGTGAACGACCTGCGCCAGTCCGGGCTGCGCACGATCGAAGGCGACATCGTCATCGACCAGTCGCGGTTCACGACCCAGGACGAGCGCCCGGAAGACTTCGACGGCAAGTTCTGGCGCACCTACAACGTCCTGCCGGATGCGCTCCTCGTCAACTGGCAGTCCTCGGACTTCACGATCCGGCCCGCCGACGACGGCCAGGGCATCGACCTCAGCATCCAGCCGTTTCCCGAGGGACTCGTCGTCGAGAACCGCGTGCGGCTCGCGAGCGGCCGCTGCGTCGGCCAGAACAGCCAGGTGTCCTACCAGATCGAGCCGACGCGGCCCGATCGCGTGGTCGCGACGGGCCGGCTGTCCGCGAGCTGCGGCCCGCAGACCCAGCGGCTCGCGATCATGGAGCCCGCCCAATTTGCCTGGGGCACGTTCGTGACGCTCTGGCGCCAGCTCGGCGGGCAGTTCCGGGGCGGCATGCTGCGCGCGCCGACGCCGCCGACCGCGCGCCTGCTGCTGACCCACGAGTCCGAGCCGCTCTCGGAGATCGTGCGCGTCACCAACAAGTACTCGAGCAACATGATGGCGCGCTCGCTGGTGCTCGCGATCGCAGCCGAAATGAACGGCACGCCCGCGACGCGCCGCCGCCGGCGAGGCCACGATCGTCGGCTGGCTCAAGACGCGCGGGCTCGAGTTCCCCGAACTCGTGATCGCCAACGGCTCGGGGCTGTCGCGCGAGGCGCGCATTTCCGCGGACAGCATGGCGAAGCTGCTGGTCGGCGCGCGCGCAGAGCCGCTTCGCGCCGGAGTTCCTGACCTCGCTCTCGCTCGGCGGCCTCGACGGCACGCTGGAGAAGCGCTTCCAGCACGTCGACGACCCGAGCCGCATCCGCATGAAGACCGGCACGCTGCGCGACGTCAGCTCGATCGCCGGCTACGTCACCGGCACGTCCGGCAAGACCTACGCGGTCGTCGTGTTCGTGAATCACCCGGGTGCGCAGAACGGCATCGGCGAGCCGATCCAGACCAGCGTCATCGACTGGGTGTTGAAGCAATAGAGGGTTGACGCGATGAAACGATCGTTCGCGCTGGCCGTCCTGGCGTGGATCCTGTCCACGCAGCAGGCATTCACCCAGGTTCGCGAGCTGCCGACGCCTGCCGCGGCGGGCAGCCTGGCTCCGAGTCTCTTCGCCGCAGATGATGGCCGGGTATTCCTGAGCTGGATCGATCGGCTGGATGCGGGTCGCCACGCCCTGCGCTTCTCCGTCAAGGAGGGCGAGGGCTGGTCGGCGCCGCATGAATATCGCCGAAGGCGCTGGCTGGTTCGTCAACTGGGCCGACTTTCCGTCGCTGATCGCCCTGCCGGATCGGCTCGCTGGCGGCACACTGGCTGGTGAAGACGGGTCCGGCACCTATGCGTACGACGTGAACGTCGCACGCTCCGGCGATGGCGGGAAGACCTGGAGCGAGCCGCTCGTGCCGCACCGGGACGGCACGCAGACCGAGCACGGGTTCGTGTCGTTGTTCGCCGCGCCGGGCAACCTGCTCGAGGCCGTCTGGCTGGACGGACGTGAAACGCGACCCGGCGGCCGACGAGCACGAGCATGGCGGCGGGGCCATGACGCTGCGATACGCGACGATCGGACCTGACGGCGCCCTGAGCAAGGAAGCGCATGCTCGATGCGCGGGTGTGCGATTGCTGCCAGACGTCCGCGGCGCGGACGGCCGAAGGCCCGGTCGTGGTCTACCGGGACCGTTCGGACCGGGAGATGCGCGACGTCTCCATCGTGCGCCTGCGCGACGGACGCTGGACCGAACCGCGGCCGGTGTCCAGCGACAACTGGGAGATGCATGGCTGCCCCGTCAACGGTCCCGCGGTCGCAGCCGCGGGCAACCGGGTGGCGGTCGCCTGGTTCACCGCGGCGAACGACGTCCCGCGCGTCAAGCTGGCGTTCTCGACCGACGCGGGCGCGAGTTTCGGGACACCCGTCATCATCGACGACGGCAATCCCCTGGGGCGCGCTGGAGGTCCTGCTGCTCGACGACGGCAGCGCCCTGGTCAGCTGGCTGGAAGCCACTCCCGCAGGCAGCGCACTGCGCGTGCGCCGGGTCAGGGCCGGCGGCCAGCGCGATGCGGCAGTCACGGTCCTGCCGGCGGGCACCCCGATCTCCAATGGATTTCCGCAGATGGTGCGGGCGGGCGAACAACTGGTGCTCGCCTGGACGGCGGAGCGCGTGCGTACGGCAGTCATGCCCGTGCCTTGAGTCGCGCTTCAGTCGCCGGGCGACGAACTTCGCGAAGCATCGCCGAGCACGGTCTTCCAGCCGGCGGCGTACTCGCGCCGCAGGATGGGCGCGATCTCGCCGAGCGCTTCCCAGCCGCCGTGCGTCAGCGTGACGCGGCTGCCCGCTCCCGCCGCTTCGAACACGACCTCGACCCACTGGGCGGACTCGGCGTCGCGGCCGGGATGCCAGGTGAAGCGCAGGCTCCGGCCCGGGTCGACCGACTCGACGGCGCCCCAGCGATGCCAGCGCCCGTCGGGGCCGCACTCCTCCACGGCGCCGCCCGGCGCGGGCGCCATGCGGCAGCCCGTGGCGGCATCCCGCGACAGCGAGTGCGTCGCGAGCGGCCACCACTCGGCGAAGCCTTCCGTGAAGGCGGCGAATGCCCGCGCCGGCGTTGCCGCAAGCTCGGCCGTGACGACGACGGGTTCCGCGCCCTGCATCGGCACTCAGCCTTTCCCGAGGATGCGCTCCAGCCGGTCGCGGTAGCTGCGCGACAGCTTGAGCTCGTGCCCGCCGTCGAGCGTCAGGAAATACTCGCCGTTCGTGTGCGGCTTGAGCTTGCGGATGCGGCGGATGTTGACGATCGTCGAGCGGTGGATGCGCTGGAAGTCGGCCGGGTCGAGCCGTTCCTCGAACTGCTTCATGGTCGCGCGCACGACGTGGGTGCGGCCCTCCGCGTGCACGCACATGTAGTCGCCCGCCGCGTCCACCCACTCGATGGAAGCCACCGGCAGGCGCACCGTCTCGCGCCCGAGCCGGATCGGCAGCACTTCCGGGAACCGCCGCGGCATCCCCGCCGGCGCCGCGCGCGATGAGTTCCTCCGCGTCGAGCTGGCCGGCGCCGGTGACGCTCGCGAGCAGCGCGACCAGCTGCTCGCGGTGCTGCAGCGACCGGCGCTGCGCGAACTGGTCGCGCACGTGCGCGAGCGTGCGCTCGAGCCGCTCGTCCACCAGCGGCTTCAGCAGGTAGTCGAGCGCGTGCGCGTCGAAGGCGTCGATCGCGTAGCGGTCGAAGGCGGTCACGAATACGACCATCGGCATGCTGGTCTGCGGGATGCGGCGCAGCACCTCGAATCCGTCGATGCCCGGCATCTCGATGTCGAGGAACATGAGGTCCGGCGAGTGCGCGGCGACCGCGTCGATCGCCTCGCGCCCGTTCGCGCACTGCGCGACGATCTCGAAGTCGTCGAAAGCGCGCAGGCGGAGCTCGAGCCCGCGCCTCGCGAGCGGCTCGTCGTCGACGATGATTGCGCGGATCGCTGGCCATCCCGGCAGTTCCTAGACCTCCAGCGGCAGGCGCATCTCGACGCGAAAGTCCCGGCGACGCGTCCGCCACCTGGACCGAGTGCGCGTCACCGTACAGCACCTTGAGCCGTTCGCGCGTGTTGCGCAAGCCGACGCCGCGGCCGTTGCCGTTGGCGAGCGCCGGCGGCAGGCCCGGCCCGTCGTCCACGACGGCGAGCCGGAGCGTCGCCGCCCTCGACGCCGGCGATGATCGTGACCGACCCGCCCTGCTCGCGCGGCGCGATCGCGTACTTCATCGCGTTCTCGACCAGCGGCTGCAGCAGCAGCGAGGGCACGAGCGCGGACTCGACGCGCTCGTCCACGTCGAACTCGAGGCGCAGCCGGTCGCCGAAGCGCAGCTTCTCGATGCCGAGGTAGAGGTTCAGGGCGTCGAGCTCCTGGCGCAGCGTCACCTTCTTCATCGGGTCCTGGTCGAGCGTGTAGCGCAGGAACTCGGACAGGCGCGAGACCGCGAGGTTCGCGGTGCGGTTCTGCCCGTCCAGCACCAGCGTCGAGATCGCGTTCAGCGTGTTGAACAGGAAATGCGGGTTCAGCTGGTAGCGCAGCATCTTGAGCTGCGCTTCCTGCGCGAGCGCGGACTGCTTGAGCGTCGCCTCGCGCTCGAGCTGCAGGCGCTCGTAGAACTTCACGCCGTAGTACAGGCCGGTCCAGCACAGCAGCAGCGCCGTCGCGGTCAGCGTGCCGACGAAGATCTCGAGCGGCTGCGGCGCGTGCTCCAGCGGCCCACTCCGGCTTGACGATCTTCATGTAGGCCGTGTTGATGATGGCGCGCCAGGCGAGCGCGATCACCCAGCAGGCGATCGGCGAGCAGAGCAGCATCGCGCGCGGTCCGGCGGCCCAGAGCCGGCGGTAGAGCCAGCGCAGCGGGGCCGAGAGCAGGAAGCCGGACGGCCGCCGCGATCGCGATGACCTGCGACGTAGCCCGGCTCGTTGCCGTAGACCGCGGAGCCCACGAACTGCGGCGAGGCCGTACGCGCTCCAGCCGAGCGTGTGCAGGCCCCAGAACAGCAGGTCGCGGTTGCCGCGCAGGCGGTCGAGATTCATCCGGCCACCTTATTTACACGAAGCCGGGCCGCGCAACGGCCTCGGCCCGCCGCAGGCACGACTCGTCGCAGGAACGCGGGATTTCACGCGGGCTTCAAGCGTACTGGGCCGCGGCCGCGGCCAGCTCCTCCGCCACACGCGTCCGCAGCATGGAGGGGCGCAGCACCTCGACGCCGGCGCCGTGCCGCAGGAGGTCCATCACGAGCTCCGGCTCGCGGCTGTACGGCAGCTCGAGCACGTAGCTGCCGTCCGCCTCGATGCGCCCGACCTGCTTCGAGTGCCAGACTTCGTCCGCGACCCAGCGCGCGCTCTCGGGCGTGAAGCGCAGCACGGCCGTCTGCGTGTCCTCGCGCCGGCGAAGATCCCGTAGCCGGCGCCCAGCACGCGGTCCAGCTCGGCGTCGGGCAGGTCCATCGCCGCCGCTTCCTCCACGCGCGCGTGCAGGACCGCGTCGACGGCGAAGGTGCGCAGCGCCTCCTTGCCGTGGTCCCAGGCGTCCAGGTACCAGTTGTAGCGGTAGTGCACGAGCCGCTGCGGCGACACCGTGCGCTCGGTGACCTCGCCGTCGCCGCGACGCAGGTGGCGGATGAACGCCTGGCGGCGCCCGAGCAGCGCGAGCGACAGCGCCTCGAACACGTCGCGGTTCACGCGCCGCGTGCCGAGCGTGAGCACGCGGATGCGGCGGCGGATCTCGCGGTGGCCGAGGTCGCCGGCTCTCGAGCAGCGCGGCAAGCCGCGTACGCAGCGGCGCGAGCTGGCGCGCGAGCAGACCCGAACCCAGCGTGTCGAGCAGGTGGTCGATCTCGAGGAGCGCGTACACCTCGGCAGGGCTGAACCAGACGCCGGGCAGCTCGGTCTGCTCCGCGCCGGGATCGAGCACGTAGGCCTGCCGCTCGCGCGACCAGATCACGGGCACGTTCAGGCGGTCGCGCAGGTACTCGAGGTCGCGCTTGAACGTCGCATGCGAGATCTCGAGGTCTTCCTCGATCTCGCGGCGCGTCAGCGCGCCCTTCTCGACCAGCCGCCGGCGGATGCGGTAGAAGCGCTCGGTCCGGTCCACGGAATCAGCCGGCCGGCACGACGCGCAGGATCTCGCCCGCGTCCTCGTCGGTCACGAGGTAGAGCGCGCCGTCCGGACCTTCGCGCACGTCGCGCACGCGCTTGCCGATGCGCGATGCGCTCCTCGTGGAGCACCTTGCCGTCCGGCTCGACGACGAGGCGAACGAGCTGCGTCGGCCGCGAGCGCGCCGACGAAGAGCTGGCCCTTCCAGGCCGGGAAGCCGCGGCCGTCGTGGAACGCCATGCCGGAGGGCGCGATCGACGGCACCCAGTAGTGCACGGGCTGCTCCATGCCGGCTTTGGCCGTGCCCTCGCCGATCGCCGGCGCCGCTGTACTCGCGGCCGTAGGTGATGACCGGCCAGCCGTAGTTGCGGCCCGCGCGCGGCGATGTTGATCTCGTCGCCGCCGCGCGGGCCGTGCTCGTGCGTCCAGAGCTCGCCCGGTCTCCGGGATGCAGCGCCGCGCCCTGCAGGTTGCGGTGGCCATACGACCAGATTTCCGGCAGCGCGCCCGTCGCGGCCGACGAAGGGGTTGTCCGCCGGCACGCCGCCGTCGGGCGTGATGCGCAGGACCTTGCCGATGTGCGTGCCGAGGTCCTGGGCCTTGTCGCGCTGCGAATTGCGCTCGCCGGTCGTGACGAACAGGTTGCCGTCGCGCGCGAAGACGAGGCGCGAGCCGAAGTGATGGTTGCTCTTGAACTTCGGCTGCTGGCGGAAGATGACCTTGACGTCGGCGAGCGCGCCGCCGTCGAGGCGCGCGCGCGCGACCGCGGTGCCGTTCGTCCCGTCCGCTGCCGGTTCGGCGTACGACAGGTAGATCGTCGAGTTTTCCGCGAAGCGCGGGTCGAGGATCACGTCGAGCAGGCCGCCCTGGCCCTCGGCATCGACGGCCGGCACGCCGGCGACCGGCTCCGAGAGCGCGCCGTCCGGCGTCACGATAGCGCAGGCGCCCGGGCCGCTCGGTGACCAGCATGCGCCCGTCCGGCAGGAAGGCCAGCGACCAGGGATGCTCGAGCCCCTTCGCCACGGTCGTGACCGCGACCTTCGTGTCGCCGCTCGGCGCCACGTGCGGGGCGTCCTGGCAGGCGCCCGTGCCGGCGGCCGCGAGCAACAACGGGAAGAGGCTGCGTGACAATCATCGTGCGGATCCTCATCGTCATCGTCGGCTTCCTCTCAGGCGGCGGCGACGCGCGTGATGATGTAGCCGCCGGATTTCGCGTCGAACTCGAGGTCGATCAGCTTGCGCTCGCGCGCCTCCTCGAGCAGGTTGCCGAACGACTTGAAGCCGTAGTAGCTCTCGTTGAAGCCGGGCTTGCGGCGCTTGATCGCCTGCTTGACCATCGAGCCCCAGACCTTCTCCTCGGCGTCGCGCTCCGCGAACAGGTCCTCGGCCGTCGTCCATCATGAGCTCGATGCCTTCCTGGCGGCGGTCGTCGGCGCCGGAGGAGCCGCCTTGGGCGAGGTCTTCGCGACCTTCTCCTTGCGCGCGGTCTTGGCGCGGCCTTCGCCGCGCACCAGGTCGTCGTAGTAGATGAACTCGTCGCAGCCGCTGATCAGCAGGTCCGAGGTCGAGTGCTTGACGCCGCAGCCGATCACGAACTTGTTGTTCTCGCGCAGCTTCGAGACCAGCGGCGAGAAATCGGAGTCGCCGCTGACGATCACGAACGTGTCCACGTGCTCCTTCGTGTAGCACAGGTCGAGCGCGTCCACGACCATGCGGATGTCGGCGGAGTTCTTGCCGGACTGGCGCACGTGCGGGATCTCGATCAGCTCGAAGGCCGCCTCGTGCATCGGGCGCTTGTACTCCTGGTAGCGCTCCCAGTTGCAGTAGGCCTTCTTGACGACGATGTTGCCCTTGAGCAGCAGCCGTTCGAGCACTTTCCTGATGTCGAACGACGCGATCTTCACGTCGCGGACGCCGAGCGCGACGTTCTCGAAGTCGCAGAACATGGCCATGATGCGGGTGTCGGTCCGGGGGCTGGCGTTCATTCCTCGCCCGCCGCGGGCTTCCAGGCGGATGCGAGTTCCTGCTGCTTGCGCGGCGGAACCGGGTCGTAGTGGCTGAGCTGCAAGGTGAAACTCCCTTCTCCGCCGGTCAGTGCCTTCAACCGGTTCTGGTAATCCGTGACCTCGGCGAGCGGCACGTAGGCGGAGACGATGATGCGCCCGCGGGCGCGCGCCTCGTTGCCGTCGATGCGCGCGCGTCGCGTCGCAAGGTCCGCAGTGATGTCGCCCATGACGGTGCCCGGCGCGTTGATCTCGACGTGAACGATCGGCTCGAGCACCGCGGGCCCGGCCTTCTGGACGGCGTCGAGGAAGGCCTTGCGGCCCGCCGACACGAATGCGACCTCCTTCGAGTCCACCGAGTGGTACTTGCCGTCATAGACCGAGACGCGCAGGTCCTGGATGGGGAATCCCGCCACGGCGCCCTCCGTCAGCGCGTGCCGGATGCCCTTCTCGACCGCCGGGATGAACTGGTTCGGGATCGCGCCGCCGACCACGTCGTCCACGAACTCGAACCCGCTGCCGCGCGACAGCGGCTCGATGCGCAGGTACACCTCGCCGAACTGGCCCGCGCCGCCGGTCTGTTTCTTGTGCCGGTGGTGGCCCTCGGCCGGGCGCGTGATCGTCTCGCGGTACGGGATCGACGGGCGGGCGGCTCTTGACCGCGACGCCGTAGCGCTCGGACATGCGTTCGATCATCACGCGCAGGTGCAGGTCGCCCATGCCGTAGAGCACGGTCTCGTTGAGCGAGGCGCTGTGCTCGACGCGCACGCAGGGATCCTCGGCCGCGAGCTTGTGCAGCGCCTCGGCGAGCTTGTGCTCGTCGCCGCGGCGCTCGGGCTCGATCGCGACGCCGAGCATCGCCGGCGGGTAGGCCATCGGCTTCAGGTGGAAGTGGTCCTCGTCGTGCGAATCGTGCAGCACGGCGTCGAAATGCAGCTCGTCGAGCTTGGCCACGGCGCAGATGTCGCCCGGCACGGCCTGCGGCATCTCCGCGTGCTCCTTGCCCTGCATCCGGAACAGGTGCGCCATCTTCACGGGCTTGCGGCCGTCGCCCACGAACAGCTGCGCGCCGGCGCGGATCGTCCCCTGGTGCACGCGGAACAGGCCGAGCTTGCCGACGAACGGGTCCATGATGACCTTGAACACGTGGGCGATGGCGTGGCGGCCGGGGTCGGGGACCAGGTTGACGCGCTCCGCCGCGGCACCCTCGCCCTTCATGAAGGGCGGTGGATTGCCTTCGGCGGGGTTCGGCATCAGCCTCGCCATCGCCTCGAGCAGTTCCGGGATGCCGGCGCCGGTCTCCGCGGAAACGAAGCAGACCGGCACGAGGTGCCCCTCGCGCAGCGCCTTCTCGAACGGGTCGTGCAGCTGTTCCGGTGCGAGTTCCTCGCCCTGCTCGAGGTAGAGCGCCATGAGGTCGTCGTCCACCTCGACGACCTGGTCGATGATCTGCGTGTGGGCTTCCTGGACCGAGGAGAAATCGGTCGCCTCGCCGGTGTTATGGAAAAAGCAGTCGATGACCTGTCGCGCCGCCGGCCGCGGGCAGGTTGATCGGCAGGCATTCCCGGCCGAACTGCTCGCGGATCTCCTCGAGCACGGCCTCGGGATTCGCCTCGCGGGCGTCGATCTTGTTGATCACGACCAGGCGGGCGAGGCCCCGGTCGCGGGCCGCATCCATCATCCGCTGCGCCATCGGCTCGACGCCGGCCACGGCGCTCACGACGATGGCGGCGGTTTCGACGGCCTCGAGGATCGGCAGGGCCCTGCCGATGAAATCCGGGAATCCCGGGGTGTCGACCAGGTTGACGTGGGCATTGCCCGGTTTCGAGCCAGCACAGGGTGGCATCGACCGAATGCAGCAGCCGACGCGCCTGGGGATCGTGGTCCGCGACCGTGGTGCCGCGGGCGAGGCTGCCCTTGGCCCGGATGCTGCCGGCGCCGTACAGCAGCGCCTCTGCCAGCAGGGTTTTTCCCGCCCCGGCATGGCCGAGCAGGGCTATATTGCGGATGTCGCCGGTCGCTCTTCGCCATGCTGTCCCCCGCCTGTCCGATGCCGGCCGGTTTTTCAAAAAGGATAGCACCGAAGACCCCGGCTGGCTTGCGCCCTCCCGGGGGGACGGGCAAACTCCGGAAGACTTCAAGATCGAGGCCCTGAGACAGGGGCCGACGGGGGAATGCATGGCGATTTCGGTCAAGGGCGACAGCGGCGATCCGATGGTGGAGCCGAACGTCATCCCGCTCGTCGACATCATGCTGGTGCTGCTGATCATCTTCATCATCACCATTCCCGGTCATGACCCACGCGGTCAAGATCGACCTGCCGCGCGACAACCCGAATCCGCCGACTGACGCCGCCCGTAGTGGTGCGGATCTTCGTCGAGTTCGACGGCACGCATCTACTGGAACGGCTCGCCGGTCGACGCGCAGACACTGCGCGACTACGTCGCGATCGAGAACGCGAAGGACCCGCAGCCGGAAGTCCACGTGGACGCGCACCGGCGCGTGCCGTACGTGTACGTCGCGAACGTGCTGTTCACGCTGCAGCGGGGCGGCCTGCAGAAGGTCGGCTTCGTTTCCGGCGAGGGTGCCCCGGTACCCGCGCCCGCACCCTGACGCGGAGTCCCTCCGCGCGCGGGCCATGACACGGTCCGTCATCGCCTCGATTGTCGCTCGCCGTGCTGTTCGGCGCGGGTCCGTCGGCCGCTGACGATGCTCGGCCTGCGCCGCTTCGAGCTGCCGAACCGCGACACGCTCGAACTGACCCTGCCCGCCGGCTGGGTGGAACACCTCGAGCAGCCGGCAGGCGGCGGCGCGCCGACCATCGAGATCGCCGTCGTCGAGGGCGGACCGCGCCAGGTTTTCGTGACGCCGGAGTGGCCCGACCCGCTCGCCAAGGAGATCCGCGAGCTGCCGTCGCTGCGCGACGCAGTCCGCGACATGGCGGAGCGCACCCAGCCACAGGCCGTGGAGGCCTACCTGGAGGTGCGCCAGCTGGACGGCGCCAATGGCACGGGCTTCTATTTCGCGGCGACCGACCGCAACCCCGGCCCCGACGAGTTCCGGTTCATGAACCAGGGGGCGTTGCAGGTCGGCGAGCTGACGCTGTGGTTCACGATCCTGACGAATGAAGGCCAGGACACGGTCGTCGGTCGAAGCGCTCGCGATGCTGCAGGCCGCTGTTCACCGCCGTACGGGGCTCGATCAACTATGAACATGAATCGCCGCCAATGGATGGGCCTGGCACTCGGTGCGGGCGCGACCCTCGGCCTCGGCTCGAGGTTCGCGTTCGGCGCCGCGAAGCAGCCGCTGATCAGCGCGGCCGATTCCTTCCAGCGGCGAGCGGATCCCGGTCATCGGCCTCGGCAGTTCGGCCACGTTTCGCAGCGTCGCGGAAGGCGAGGACGTTGCCGGCCTCGCCGAAGTGTTCAAGACGCTCGTCGAGGGCGGCGGCATCCGTCTTCGACACGGCACCGTCCTATGGCGCCTCGGAGGAAGTCGCGGGCCGGCTCGCGCAGGACCGTCGGCCTCGCCGGGAAGCTGTTCTGGGCGACCAAGGTCAACGTCGCACCGCGCGGCGGCGGACCCGCGGATCCGGCGGCTGCGCGCGCGCAGATCGAGGAATCGTTCCGTCGTGCCGGCACCGAGACGATCGACCTCATCCAGGTCCACAACCTCGGCGACGTGCCGGTCCAGCTCGGGATCCTCAAGGAACTCAAGGCGGCGAAGCGCGTGCGCTACATCGGCGTGACGAGCACGAGCAAGGAGCAGTACGGCGAGCTCGCGCGCGTGATGCGCGCGGAGCCGCTCGACTTCATCGGCGTGGACTACGCCGTCGACAACCGCAGCGTCGAGGAGACGATCCTGCCGCTCGCCGTCGAGCGCGGCATCGCCGTGATGGTCTACGTGCCCTTCGGCCGTACGCGCCTGTTCCAGCGCGTCGGCGACCGGCCGCTGCCCGGCTGGGCCGCGGAGTTCGATGCAGCGAGCTGGGCGCAGTTCTTCATCAAGTTCGTGCTCGGCCACCCGGCCGTCACGGTCGTGACGCCCGCGACCAGCAAGGCCGCGCAACATGGCCGACAACCTCGGCGGCGGCGCGGGCCGGATCCCGGACGAAGGCATGCGCCGCCGAATGGCGGAGTTCGTGGACGCCCTGCCGGAAGCCTGACGCGGGTCAGTCGTCGTGCAATTCGACGGTCGCCTCGATCTCGACGGCGATGTCTGGACGGCAGCGACTGCATCCCGACTGCCGAGCGCGCCCCGCGCCCGCCGTCGCCGAAGGCGACGACCATCAGGTCGGAGAAAGCCGTTGACGACCTTCGGGTGGTCCTTGAAGTCCTCGGTCGCGTTGACCATGCCGAGGATGCGCACGAAACGCTTGACCCTCGACAGCTCGCCGACCGCCGCCTTGATCGTCGCGAGCATGCACAGCCCGACCTTCTCGGCCGATTGCCGGCCCTGCTCCACGGTCAGGTCGCGGCCGACCTTGCCGCGCGTGAACTTCTCGCCGCACTCGCCGTGCCCGGACAGGAACAACAGGTTCCCGGTACGCACCGAGGTCACGTAGGTCGCGACCGGCTGTGGCGGCGGCGGCAGCGTGTAGCCGGCGGCCGCGAGCCGCGCTTCGGGGGTGTCGGCGGGATTCGCCATGGCAGGCAGGGATGATAGCAACAGCGCGAGGACGAGGATGCGCGTCATGGGAGACCCTCCGTGATCGCGGCAGACTAACGCCGATTGTCAGTGCCTGCCAGCCGTTGCATCATCGTCCGATGGACATCGAGAGACTCGAATCGCAGCGCGCGACGGTCGGTGAAGGCTTCGAGATCCGCCGCGCGCTGCCGAACCGGCGCCGCCGCATGGTCGGCGCCTGGTGCTTCCTCGACCACGCCGGGCCCGCGGACTACGCGGCGGGCCGCGGGCTCAACGTCGGCCCGCACCCGCACATCGGCCTGCAGACCTTCAGCTGGATGATCGAAGGCAGCATCCTGCACACCGACAGCCTCGGCTACCGGCAGTGGATCCAGCCGGGCCAGGTCAACCTGATGACGGCAGGCCGGGGCATCTCGCACGCGGAGGAGTCGCCCGCAGACGCGCCGGGCCGCTTCCAGCTCGCCCAGTTGTGGATCGCCCTGCCGGATGCCGAGCGCCACCGGGAACCCTCCTTCCATCACTACCCCGAACTCCCGGTCCTCGATCGCGGCGGGTTCCGCATCACCGTGCTCGCCGGTGATTTCGCGGGCGAACGGGCGCCGGCCGCAGTGTATTCGCCGCTGGTCGGCGTCGACCTCGCGACGGCGGGCCCCGCGCGCACGGAACTCGCCCTCGATCCCGCCTTCGAGCACGGCGCGATGGCCCTCGAGGGCGAAGTCACCGTGGGCGGGGAGCCGCTCTCGGCCGGCGCCCTGCTCTACTTCGGGCCGGGTCGCGAACGGCTCGACGTCGAGACCGGCGCCGCGGCCCGCCTGCTGCTGGTCGGCGGCGCGCCGTTCGGCGAGGAAGTCCTCTTGTGGTGGAACTTCGTCGCCCGCACATACGGCGAGATGGAACAGGCGACCCGCGACTGGCTCGAGGGAGACCGCTTCGGCGAGGTCCGTGGCGCGCGCGCCGCGCGGCTCGTCGCACCGGACCTCAAGGGCCTGCGGCTGCGGGACGCACGCTGAAGGAGACTGCAGGAATGCGCAAGGTCATCGCCGTGCACGACGCCGCCCCGCCCCACTGGGTCGGCGACGGCTTTCCGGTCAGGTCGGTGTTTTCCTACGACGGACTCGGGCGCGAACAGCTTTCCCCGTTCCTGATGCTCGACTATGCCGCCCCGCGGCGCTTCGATCCGGCGCCGCACCGGCGCGGCGTCGGCGTGCACCCGCATCGCGGCTTCGAGACGGTGACGATCGTCTATGCGGGCGAACTCGAGCACCGCGACTCGGCGGGCAACGGCGGGCGCATCGGCCCCGGCGACGTGCAGTGGATGACGGCGGCGTCCGGGATCCTGCACGAGGAGTTCCATTCCGAGCGCTTCACGCGCGAGGGCGGCGTCATGTCGATGATGCAGCTCTGGGTGAACCTGCCGGCGCAGGAACAAGATGGAAAAGCCGCGCTACCAGACGCTGCTGGACAAGCGACATCCCGCGTGTCGCGCTGGATGGCGGCGCAGGAACCCTGCGCGTGATCGCGGGCGAGTACGCCGGCAACCGGGGCCCGGCCGAGACGTTCACGCCGATCGAGGTCTGGGACCTGCGCGTCGCCGCGGGCAAGACGATCACGCTCAAGACCCCTGAGGGCCATACGACGGCGATCGTGCCGATGAAGGGCAACGCCGTCGTCAATGGCACGCATGCCGCGGGCCCCGCGCAGCTCGCGCGAGCTGAACCGCAAGGGTGGCGAGTTCACGGTCACGGCCGAGGGTGACGGCGAACTCCTGGCGCTCGTCCTGGCCGGCGAACCGATTCGCCGAACCCGTGGTCGGCTACGGACCCTTCGTCATGAACAGCGAGCGGGAAATCGCGACCGCCTTCGCCGATTTCCAGCGCGGCGGCTTCGGGCAGATGTAGGCCCCTCCTGCCTCACGCCGGCGGTTCGCGCCCGAGGTAGTCCATCTTGCCGAGTTCGACGCCGTTGTGGCGCAGGATGGCGTAGGCCGTCGTGCAGTGGAAATGCAGGTTCGGCAGCAGGTGGTGCAGCAGGTACGCCAGGCCCGCCATCTCGCGCTCCGTCGATCGTGACTTCCAGCGCACCACGCGATCCTCGGCCCCCTCGAACTGCGCCGATTGCAGCGTCTCGAGGTAAGTCGCGGTCCTGCGCGCCCGGTCGGCCAGCTCCGGCAGGGTCTGCTCTTCGTCCTTCCAGGCGGGCGCCTCGACGCCGGCGAGGCGCGCGGCGCCGATCTTGGCGGTGTCCGATGCGATCTGCACCTGTCGCGCCAGCGGGAACATGTCCGGGGCGAGCCGGGCGCCCACGAACACGGCAGGATCGATCTTTCGCGCCTCGGCGTGCTGCGCCGCCTTTTCGAGCAGGGCCGCGAGATTCGTCATCATGCGGATGCTCGTCTTCACGGCCGCGTCGTACATCGAGATCTTCATCGTATGCTCCAGATCGCTTCGCCTAGAATGCCTGCATTATGAACGAGCGCGGCCTGGTCTGGGACAACCACGTCTGCCTGCCGCTGCGTGAGGTCGAGGAGTTCCTGCCGCAGCTCGCGCGCTACCGCGCGGCGGGCGTCGACGTCGTGTCGGTCAACATCGGCGACAGCCTCGTGCCGCTCGAACAGATGATCCGCACGGCCGCCGGTATCCGCCATTTCGTCAAGGCGCATCCGGGCGAGTACCTGCTCGGACTTTCGCCCGCGGACCTGCGCGAGGCGAAATCGAGCGGCAGGCTCGCGGTCTGCCTCGACGTCGAAGGCGTGCACGCGCTCGGCCCGCAGGTCTCGCTGGTCGAGTTCCTCTACGAGATCGGCGTGCGCTGGATGCTGCTGGTGTACAACCGGCGCAACCTCGCCGGCAGCGGCTGTCACGACCCGGACGACACGGGACTGACGGACGCTGGGGCGCGCGCTGCTCGCGGAGATGGACCGCGTCGGCATGGTCCGCTGCTGCTCGCACGCGGGATACCGCACCGCGCGCGAGATCATCGACTCGAGCGACCGCCCGGTCATCTTCTCGCACTCGAATCCGCGCAGCCTGCGCGACCACCCGCGCAACATTCCGGACGACCTGATCCGCGCCTGCGCCGCCACGGACGGCGTGATCGGCATCAACGGCGTCGGCCTCTTCCTCGGCACCGGCCCTCCGACCGCCGAGGTCATCCTGCGCAACATCGACTACGTCGCGCAGCTGGTCGGTGCGGAACATGTCGGCCTCGGGCTCGACTACATGTTCAAGAGCTCGGAGCTCGACGACCCCGGGCGCGGCGGCGCACGAGATGTGGCCTCGCGAATGGGGCTACGGACGCGGCACCGGTTTCGCGCCGCCCGAGGTGATTCCCGAGATCGTCGCGGGCCTCGAGCGCCTCGGTTACCCCGCCGCGGCCATCCGCGGCATCCTGGGCGAAAACCTGCTGCGCGTCGCCGACACGGTGTGGAAGTAGCCCCGGCAGGCGGCGGCAGGGCCCGATGACGGGCTTTGTCTGGGCAGAATGTGCACCCCGTCACCGCCCCGCCTGCGAATCCTGACCCGCTTCACAGTTAACAGTCGACCGCCTTTGGCTACATATGTCGACTCGGAGCCTGCCGCAGGCAGGCCGGACGCGGGAGTTCGTGCCTAACTACATGTCGCCGCCCCCTGACAACCACGGAACCGACACCAAAGGGCCAGCCGTTCTTCAGCGGCTGGACCGGCCTGCTCGCGCTCGGCCTCTTCATCTATATTCCCTGCGCCCTCCTGATCACCACGCTGATGGACCTCCGGGAGTCGCTCCCTGGAAGTCTTCCAGCTCTATTCGGACTCCCCGGCCAGCATCGGCGCGGCGAATCCTCGCGGCATTCGCGGCGTACAAGGCCACCGACCCGGCGGTGCGCCGCACCTGGACCTGGTTCGCGGCGGCGATCGGCGTCTACAGCATCGGCAACCTGCAGAACTCGACCTACTGGCTGGTCGGCATCGATCCCTTTCCCTCGATCGGCGACTTCTTCTTCACCGGCTTCTACGGCTTCCTGTTCGCCGGCATCCTGACCGCGGTCAGGGCCGACTCGCTGCGCGTCCACTGGGGCCGCCTCGCGCTCGACGCGACCATCCTGATGCTCGGCTTCGGCGCCTTCTTCTGGTTCTTCGTGATCGCGCCGACCGCCGCCGCGGACCGCGACCCGGACGTGATCAAGTACGTCCTGACGCAGAGCTACATCGCGCTCAACTGCCTCATGCTGCTCGCCTTCGGCGTGCTCCTGATGCACGCGGGCGCCGGCGCGATCGCGCGCCGCACGCTGATCCTGCTGACGGTCGGGTTCTCCACGATGTCGCTCGCGGACATCGTCTGGGCCATGGCCAAGGTCACGGGCGGCTACCAGCTCGGCGGCCTGTCGGATGCGATCTACCTGACCTGCTATGCGTTCCTCATCGCCGCGGCCCGCGAGCAGCTGCGCGGCGCGCCGGTCGCGCGGCACGAGCCGACCGCGCTCGGCAGCGCCATGGTCCAGGGCATGCCCTACGTGGCGATGCTCGTGTCCTTCCTGGTGCTCGTCTACGTCGAGAGCAGCTCGATGTCGAGCCCGGCGACCGCGATGACGGTCATCATCTTCGTCCTGACGCTGCTCGTCATGCTGCGCCAGAGCGTGATCTCGCGTGACGACGCGCTGGTGCGCGAGCGGCGCGCCGCCGGCATCGTCGAGGCGCGCTATGCGTCGCTGATCAGGAATGCCTCCGACGTGATCATGATCGCCGACGTGGACGGACGGCTGCGCTTCGCCTCGCCGGCCGCCGAACGGACCTTCGGCATGCACCCGGACGACCTGGCGGGCCGGAACCTCCTCGACTTCTGGGGCGAGTCGGACCGCGAGCGGCTGGCCGCATTCCTGGCCGAGGTCGCCGCGACGCGCGGCCGCTCGATCGGCCCGGTCGAGGTGGTGGTCGGCAACGGCGCGCGCCGCTGCACGCTCGAGAGCGTCGGCAGCAACCTGCTCGACGACCCGGCGATCGCCGGGCTGGCACTCAACTTCCGCGACGTGAGCGAACGCAAGGCGCTCGAGGAGCAGCTGCGGCAGCTCGCCTTCCACGACCCGCTCACGCTGCTCGCGAACCGGAGCCTGTTCCGCAACCGCGTGCAGCACGCGCTGGCGCTCGCGCATCGCTCGCGCCAGCGGGTCGCCGTGATGTTCCTCGACCTCGACAACTTCAAGAACGTCAACGACTCGCTCGGCCACGACGCGGGCGACCGGCTGCTGCAGGCCGCGGCCCAGCGGCTGGTCAAGTCGACGCGGCCGTCCGACACGGTCGCGCGGCTCGGCGGCGACGAGTTCGCGATCCTGCTCGAGGGCATCGCCGAGTCGATCGACGTCGAGCGGGTCGCCGCGACCATCACGCGCTCCTTCGACGAGCCCCTGCAGCTCGACGGCAGCGACACCTGGATGGCCGCCAGCATCGGCATCGCGTTCTCGGAACCCGGGGACGACACCGAGCAGCTGCTGCGCAATGCCGACATCGCGATGTACAACGCGAAGGCCGCGGGCAAGGCCCGCTTCGTCGTGTTCCAGCCGCTCATGCAGGAGCAGCTGCGCGAACGCCTGCGCCTCGAGGAGGACATCAACCGGGCGATCGAGCGCGGCGAGTTCTTCCTCGAGTACCAGCCGGTCGTGGACCTCGCCAAGCGCGAGCTGCTGGGCGTCGAGGCCCTGGTGCGCTGGAATCACCCCGAGAAGGGCCTGGTGATGCCCGGTTCGTTCATCCCGGCGGCCGAGGAATCCGGCCAGATCGTCGAGCTGGGCCGCTGGGTGCTCCAGGAGGCCTGCCGCGCGGTCAGGGCCTGGCGCGACACCATCGTCGCGGGCGACGGCCTGCGCGTCGCGATCAACATCTCCGGCCGGCACCTGCAGCACGCCGACCTCGTGGCCGACGTCAGGAACGCCCTCGAATCCTCGGGACTCGAGCCGGAGAACCTCGTCATCGAGCTCACCGAGAGCACGATCATGCACAACACCGACGTCAACCTCGAGCGCTTCCGCGAGCTGAAGGCGCTCGGCGTGCGCCTCGCGATCGACGACTTCGGGATGGGCTACTCGTCGCTGTCCTACCTGCACCGCTTCCCGATCGACATCCTGAAGATCGACCGCTCGTTCGTCGGCCGCCTCACCGAACAGGGCGACGGGCCGGAGCTCGCGCGCGCCGTCGTGATGCTGGGCGAGACGCTCGGGCTCGAGACGGTCGCCGAGGGCGTCGAGCACGAGGAACAGGTCGTGAAGCTGCTGGAACTCGGCTGCGTCGCGGCCCAGGGCTTCCTGTTCGCGCGCTCGAGTCCGCTCAAGGCCGTGTCAGCGATGCCCTTCGCCGCGCGCCGCGCGGAACTGCGCAACGCCCAGACTTCGCCGGACCGCCTGACGGCGACGGGCCGCTTCAACGTGGCCGAGCAACGGACGGACCCGCTCGGTCGCCTAGGGGAGGGGTCGACCCTTTGCGCGCTCTGGCGCAAAGGGGACTGTCCCCTCCGAATATCAAGGGGTCTGACCCCTCCAGACCACCTCGCCACCGATCACCGTCATGACCGCCTGCGATCGCAGGACGTCCGCTTCCGGGACCTCCATCCAGTCGGCCGAGAAGACGCTGAAATCCGCCAGCTTGCCGCGCTCGATCGTGCCGCGGTCGCGCTCCTCGAACGCGGCATAGGCCGAGCCCGCGGTCAGGATCCCCAGCGCTTCCTCGCGCGTCAGGCGCTGGTCGAGCCCCCAGTCGGGCCCGGCGAAGCCCTCGAGCGTCCTGCGCGTGATCGCGGCATAGAATTCGACGCGCGGGTCGCCGGCCTCCACCGGCGCGTCCGTGCCGCCGGCGATCTTCGCGCCCGGCATCGAGGAGCTTGCGCCAGGCGTAGGCGCCGCCGATGCGATCCGGTCCCAGTCGCGCGGGCGCGAACAACATGTCGCTGATGGCATGCGAAGTCTGCATCGAGGCGATCACGCCGAGCGCCGCGAAGCGCGGCATGTCGGCGTCGGCGACCACCTGGGCATGCTCGATCCGGAAGCGCGGATCGGCGATCGCGCCGATCCGCGGGCGGCACCGCGCGGAACGCCTTTTCGTACTGGTCGAGCGCGACGCGGTTGCCGCGATCGCCGATGGCGTGCGTCTCGACCTGTATGCCGCGCCGGAGGCCCGCGATCGCAATGCGCAGGACCTCCTCGGGCTGGGTGACGTACAGGCCAAGGTGGCCCGGCGCATCGCTGAAGGGTTCCTCGAGCGCGGCGCCCCGGCTGCCGAGCGCGCCGTCCATGTAGAGCTTGATCGCCCGCACGGTCAGGCGCGGGTCGCAGCTGCGGTAATCGCGGCCGGCGGCGAGCAGCTTCTCGGCGTCCGCGGACGGCCCGCCGATCGCGGCGTACACGCGGATCTTCAGGCGCCCGGAGGCATACAGCCGGCACAGCTGCTCGATCTCGCGCCAGTCCGTGCCCGCCTCCTGCATCGCGGTCCAGCCAAGCTGCAGGTAGTGCGAAGCACCCGCCTCCAGTGCACGCGCCACTTCCGCGTCGGTGCGCGGCGGAACGTGCCGCCAGGCGAGCTCCATCGCGGTGTCGATCAGCATGCCGGTGGCTTCGCCGGTCGCCGGGTCGCGCAGGATCTGCCCGCCGGGCGGGTCGGGCGTTTCGCGCGTGATGCCGGCAATCTCGAGCGCTTTCGAATTCACGATCGCCGCATGGCCGTCGACGCGGTCGAGGTAGACGGGGCGGTCGCTGACCACGGCATCGAGATCGCCGCGCGACGGGAAGACCGCAGGCTTCCACTTCGACTCGATCCAGTTCGATCCGACGATCCACGGCGAAGCGTCGGTCGCCGCGCGCTCGGCGAGGCGACGCTGCAGTGCCGCGATGCTCTCGACGCCCGTCAGGTCGAAGCCGAGCTCGCGCCAGCCGATGTCCGCGAGGTGGGCGTGGGCGTCCGAGAGGCCGGGAAGCACGGTCTTTCCCGCCAGGTCCACGATGCGCGTGCCGGCGGGCGCCAGCTCGCGCGCGGACGCCGCGTCGCCGACGTAGGCGATCCTCTGGCCGATCGCGAGCACCGCCCCGGCACGCGGTTGTGCGGGATTGCCGGTGTGGATCGTGCCGCCTTCCAGCAGCAGGGCTGGCGGCGCAGCGGCGGCAAGGACGGTCGCCGCGGACAGCGCGGCCGCGCAGCCGAGGATGCGGGTTGCGATGCGGCCGGGCATTTCAGGCACCTGGTTTCTGGCTCTTCACCACGTTGGTCGCGAGCGCGATCATGGAAGCGACGTCGGAGAGGTTCGCCGGCACGACCAGCGTGCTCGACGCTTCGTTCGCGAGCGTACCGAA
Source organism: uncultured Gammaproteobacteria bacterium (assembly GCA_963823415.1). Taxonomy (GTDB): domain Bacteria; phylum Pseudomonadota; class Gammaproteobacteria; order Steroidobacterales; family Steroidobacteraceae; genus SCUD01. The sequence goes on from CAWGLJ010000008.1 coordinate 568,080, forward strand.
CTGCTTGACGTATTCCTCCGCGATCCGCAGCTGCATCGCCTCGGCCCCGCCACGGCCGGCCAGCGCCTCGCCGACCTGCTTGAGGCCCTCCGCGGTCGCCGTCGCCACCGCGAGGATCGCCGCCGCCTCGCCCGCGGCCTCGTTGATCTGCTGCTGCTGGTTGGCTTCGGATTCCTTGATGACGCGCTGCTTCTCGCCCTCGGCCTGGTTGATCTTCGCGTCGCGCTCGCCTTCGGAGGTCAGCACGACCGCGCGCTTCTCGCGCTCGGCGCGCATCTGCTTCTCCATCGCCTGCAGCACGTCCTTCGGCGGGTTGATGTTCTTGATCTCGTAGCGCAGCACCTTGACGCCCCAGGGCGCCGAGGCCTTGTCCAGCTCGGCGACCACGTTGGCGTTGATCGTCGCGCGCTCCTCGAAGGTGCGGTCGAGCTCGATCTTGCCGATCTCGCTCCTGAGCGTCGTCTGCGCCAGCTGGATGATCGCGAAGCGGTAGTTCGTGATGCCGTAGGAGGCCTTGCTCGCTTCCAGCACCTGCAGGTAGAGCACGCCGTCCACGCCGACCTGCACGTTGTCCCGGGTGATGCAGACCTGCTCCGGGATGTCCATCGCCTCTTCCTTGAGGTTGTGCTTGTAGGCGATGCGTTCGAGGAACGGCACCAGGATGTGGAAGCCGGCCTGGATCGTGCGGCTGTAGCGGCCGAGATTCTCGATCACGTAGGCGCTCTGCTGCGGCACTACGACGGCGGTCTTGGAGATGATGATGATCGCGAGAAATGCGACCACGCCGACGACGATCATGCTATCCATGCCGGTTACTCCGCTTTGACGTGCAATGTCAGGCCGTCCACGTGGTCGATCACCGCTTCGCGCCCGGCCTCGATCGGCTGCCCGCCGGTATTGCGCGCGGACCAGCTCGAGCCGCGGTACTCGACTCGGCCGCTCTGGCCCGGCTCCAGGCGCGTCGGGATCACGACCCTGTCGCCGACCGTCAGCCGCTCATCCACCTGGCCGCTGCGGCCACGCACCAATTCGTAGATCCGGCGACGGAAGGTCAGCATCGCCGTGATCGCGAGCGACGGAGAAGGTGAGCCACTGCGCCCACTGCGGAAGGTCGATGCCTAGCAGAGCAAGGAGACCGACGAGGGCTGCGGAGAGGCCGATGAAGACCAGGTAGAACTGCGCGTCGATCACGAGCATCTCGACGCCGAGCAAGCCGATGCCCAATACCAGCCAGGCCCACCAAGGCATCCGACACCTCCCCGCGCGTAGCGCGCCTTCCGTTCGCCATGCAGCTTAACCGATCCCAAAGTCACGTATTGATGGCAGGCACGGTACGGCGCTAGCCTGCGGGGCCACGGATCGACGCAAGGAATCCCGAATGAAGTTCGCAATCGCCTGCCTCGCCGCCCTGCCGTTCGCGGCCTTCGCCGCCGCGCTGCCACCGGCCCAGCAGGAACTGTTCGACACGGAGCGGGCCTTCGTGCGGCTTGCGGCGGAAAAAGGCTTCCGTGACTCCTTCTACGCGTACTTCGCCGATGACGGCATCGCGTTCAATCCGCACCCGTTCCGCGTGCGCATCGCGCTGGCGAACCAGCCCCCGACACCGCCGCCGATGGGCGCCGACTGGGCTCCCGTGTACGGCGACGTCTCGGCGGCGGGCGATCTCGGCTGGAACACCGGTCCGCTCCTGTACGCGGGACGCAATGGCCAGCCGGACCGCCACGGCATGTTCTTCTCGGTCTGGAAGCGGCAGCCCGACGGGACCTTCAAGGTGGTGCTGGACATCGGCACGGACACGCCGAATGCCGTCGTGCCGCTCGACGAGCCGCCGCATTCCTCCTGGCGGCCCGGCCTCGGCGCGGCGGCAGGAATCGATGTCGCCGCGGCGCGGACGGAACTGCTCGCGGTCGAGCGGGCGTTCCTCGACACCGCGGCCACGGAAGGCCTGGGACGAGCCTACGCCGCCCATCTCGCCGACGAAGCCCGGATCCACCGGCCAGGCGCGATGCCGGTCGTCGGCCGGGCCGCGCTCGGCGACTGGTCCGCGGCGCAGGCCGCGAAATACGGCGGCGAGCCGCTGTTCGCGGACGTCGCGCGATCGGGCGAGCTGGGTTACTCGTGGGGAGGTTACGAGCGGCGCGGCGATGCGCCGGAGGCCGGATATTTCGCGCGCGTCTGGAAGAAGGACGCCGGCGGCACCTGGCGCATCGTCATGGACACCGTGAGCCCGGTGCCCGCGGGCGTAAGCCCGCTCACGGCGGACCTGATGCGCGCCGAGGAGCCTTACCTCGCGGGCCGCTGGGCGGAAGCGGAGTCCGCGTACCGCGCCTTATCTCGACGCGAATCCCGGCAATGCCTTCGCCTGGAACCGGCTCGGCACGAGCCAGGTCCAGCAGAAGAAATACCCCGAGGCGGTGCGAAGCCTCGAACGGGCGATCGAGATCGGCGGCGGGACGGGAGTCGACTTCTACAACCTCGCCTGCGCCCACGCACTGTCGGGCGCCGCAGACCCGGCGCTCGACAGCATCGAGCGCGCGATCGCGAGCGGCGTCAGGCGGCGCGCCCAGTATGAATCGGACCCGGACCTGGTTTCCCTGCGCGAACTGCCGCGCTTCAAGGCGCTGATGCAGCCGCTCGAATAGCCCGCGCGTTCGCCGTCAGCGCATCGCGTTGCAAGGCGGCGTGAGAACCGAGATCAGGTCGGAACGCTCCGCGCGCCGGATCTCCTCGCGCGAGTCGGTGTGCCGGATGTGGATGTGGGTGACGCGACCCTGCTTCAGGCACTCCAGCGCGACCGGGTCGTCGAAGGGCTCCGACAGGTCCTGGGCCTGGCCGACGTAGAGCACCTGGTACTGGCCGGGGCGCGACTCGCGGGCAAAGATGTAGTTGGCCGGACCCGGCCCGAATGCCGTGCCGTACATGTACACGGTGTAGCGATATTTCTGGCCGGACTGCCCGGTCCAGACGTGTATGCCGAGATCTCCCATTGGCGCGGCTTGTACGCCGGTTTCGTGCCGGCAGCAACTGATACCGCAAAGTGCGGTATCAGAATTTCCGGATCGTGCCTCGCAGGTTCGGCCGCCGGGCCTGCGCGTGTAGTAGCCGTCGAACGCGATCGTCCAGGTCTTGCCGCCGTCAACCGTCGATTCCCAGAGCTGCCGGACGCGGCCGTCCTCGAGCTTCGTCCAGGTGATGCGCTGCACGGTCTGCGCGTCGCCGACGGAGCGCAGCACCATGGCCTCGCCTTCGATCCCGCCCTCCAGGGACAGCGCCCCGCCCTGGTTGTCGATCCAGGTCTGGTGCCACCGTTTGCGGGCGGCGTCGTAGAAGTTGAGGCTCGTGCCGGCATAGCCCACGGGCGTCGTGTATTCCTCGCGCAGCGTGCAGCCGTCATTCACCAGCGTGATGAGGTTGCGGCTGGTCGTCCCCGGGGCGGCGGCGGATTCCACGTCCCAGTCCCCGATCCAGAAGTCGAACTGGCGGAACTCGGGCGTGTTGCACGGCTTCCTCGCCTCCACGATCGCCGTGAAGCGCGGGTCGCCGCGCAGGGACTCGAACTCGGGCAATTGCATGGCCACCTGGTAGGCGCCGGAGCCGGTCGCGAACCAGGCCTCCAGCGCCGCCAGCGCCTCCGCCGCCTCGCCATTCGCCGCGCGCGAGCGCGCGAGTCGGATGAGCGCCAGCGCATTCGCGGGTTCGCGCGCCGCGATCTCCTGGTACGCGGCGGCCGCCGCCGCCCAGCGCTTCGCGTCGAAATCACGGGCCGCGTCTTCCATCGTCGCCGCCGAAACCTGTGCACTGACGAGCATGAGGCAGGCCAACCAGAATGCGTTTCTCATGGCACTACAGTGCCCGCACACCGACCCGGCTGCCAAGGCCGCTGGCCAAGGGAAACCGCCTCAGGGAAACTCGCGCTCCAGCGCGTCGGCCGTGACGAACCTCGGCCGGATGTCCACGGGAACGCCCTCCAGCCGGTCCGAGCACGGCCTGCACCTCGGGACGCAGCGACGACCATCCGTTCGAGCAGGCGCTTGCCGCCTTCGTAGTCGCCGGTCGCCTGCAGCGTCAGGAGCTCGCGCGTGAGCTTCTCGACGGCTTTCCTGGCGCGCCGCAGGTCGACGCTGAACGTGCCGTCCGCGTTCACGCGGTAGGCGCCCGCGTCCAGCAGCCAGTTCACCTGCAGGGCCATGCCGCGCGCGTGCGCGTCGTCCATGCCGAAGCGCAGCGTACGAAAGGCGGAAGCCAGGAACGTCGTGTACATCCGACGCTCCCCCGCGGGGTCGATCACGCCCTTGTTCATCAGCTGCTGCAGCGCCCAGAGCCCGGAGATGTCGGCCTTCGCCTCCTCGATCGTGCTGTACAGCTCCTTGAGCGCCGGCCGCACGCCGCCGCCCGAGCCCTGCTTGCCGGTGTTCGTCGGACCCAGGCCGTGCATGACTTCGTGCATCAGGATGTGCGTGAAGAAGGCGTCGAAGTCGACGTGCGCCTGGTCCGGCGCCGCGAGCGCGACTTTCGAGATCGGCACCAGCGTGTGGTCGAACTTCGCCTGCTGGAAGTTCTTCAGCATCATCCGCTTCGAGCCCATCTCGGCGACGATGCGCTCGTCGTTCGGCAGGTTGAAGGCGGCGGTCTGCACGTCGTGGTTGCCGTCGCCCGCCGAGAAGACCACGTTCACGACCCGCATCGGCGCGAGGCCGCCGAGTTTCTTGCGGCGGTACTGCGGATCGACCGGCAGCCGGTCCTCGAGCCACTGCAGCTCGTTGCCGAAGCGATCGAGCTTCGCGGTCGCATCCGCGTCGCGCACGGCGATGAAGGCCTCGAACGCCGCCTTGTAGTTGAACCAGCCGTCCTCGTAGACCTCGTACGGGCCGATCGTCGGCTCGATGGCCGAATCGAGCCGCATCCAGGCGACGTCGCTGGCGTAGTAGTCGTTCGACAGGAAGGCGTCGGCCCGCGACTCGAGGAATGCCTTCAGCGTCGGTTCCGACGTCGCGGCGGCCGCGATGCGCAGCTGCTCCGCCATCAGCGCGAGCTCACCCTGGTACTCGAGGCTGTAGGGGACTGCACGGAACTTGCCCGCCGTGTCGCGGCGGATGGTCGTGAAGAAACCCGTCGCCGCGGCGCGCTCGGCCTCCGCAAGGCCGGCGATCCAGGCCTCGACCTCGGCCTTGGTCGCGCCCGCCGGGTAGAAGTTTGCGGCTTCTGACTTTGCCGGCGCGCCGGGTATGAAGATCGCGTTGTCGTCCAGCCGCGACCAGGGCCCGCGATTGACCATGAAGTAGTCGAGGCGCGCCCGGCCGATGGGCGAGTCGTCCTCCATGAGCCGCAGCAGCATCGCCTTGTTGCCGGCCCACATCTGGCGCATGAAGAGCACGTCGGTCATGCGCGCGGCCTTGATCAGGCTCGCGAGCGCGCGCCGCTCGCCTTCCGGCAGGCCGGAGACGTCCACGCGGATGTCCACGGGCGCGAAACGCGCCGACATCTGCTTGAGGCGGACGACTTCCGGCGGCAGGCGGATCTCCTGCGCGCCGGCAAGTGCGGGCAACAGGACCAGGCAGGCGAACAGTGTGCGCATGGGAGGCCTCCATCGAGCGCGAGGTTACACTAACGACTTTCGCGGATGGACCCATGGACGCAGGTTTCCACCGCGCCTGGCGCGTCGCGGCGCTGGCACTCGCAGTCGTCGCGGCACTTTCCGCCTGCGCCGGGACCCGGCCGACGCGGAGCGGCCCCGGATACGAGTACTACCTCACCGGGAATGCCGACGACGTCGTGCGGAAGACGCGCGGCCTCTGGGTCGCCCAGGGCGGCGGCGACGACGTGGACGAGAACTACGTCCGCATGGGCGCCTACGGCGGCGGCGGCGACTTCGTCGTGCTGCGCGCCTCCGGCGCCGACGATTACAACCACGTACATCTTCGACCTGTGCGACTGCGATTCGGTCGAGACATTCGTTTTCGACAAGGGCGCCGGCACTGCGGACCCCTTCGTGGTCCAGACCATCCGCAACGCCGAGGCGATCTTCATCGCGGGCGGCGACCAGTCGAACTACATCCGCTACTGGAAGGACACGCCGGTCGAGGACGCGATCAACCACGTCGCCGCCAAGCCGGCGCCCATCGGCGGTACGAGCGCGGGCATGGCCGTCATGGGCGAATTCGTGTACTCGGCCGAGGGCAAGGAAAGCCTGACTGCGGCGGCCGCGCTCGCCGATCCCTTTGCCGCCGACCTGACGCTCGCACGGGATTTCCTCGCCCTGCAGGGACTCGAGAACATCATCACCGACCAGCACCTGCAGGAGCGCGACCGGATCGGCCGCACGGTCGCACTGCTGGCGAGACTGCAGAAGGACGGCTGGTCGCGAGGCGCCGCGGGCGATCGCTGCGGACCGCGAAACGGCGCTGCACATCGACCCGGCCACCGGTGTGGCCGAGGTATTCGCCACCGCCGATCACCCGACGCCCTATGTCTATTTCATGTCACCGACGGGTCCGCCGGCCGTTTGCGAACCGGGCCGGCCGCTCACCACCGCCGCCATCTCGGTCTATCGCCTCGGCCCGGGTGGAAAGTTCGACCTGGCGCGCTGGCAGGGAACCGGCGGCATCGACTACACGCTCCGGGCCACGGACGGCGTGCTGCAGTCGTCGCGCGAAAACAACTACTGAGCGAAGCGGTTGGCAAAGTCCCATTGCTTGTTATACGCTCCTGCGAGATCTTATTGTACGCTCGTTCAATGTCTTGCAACGATCAGGCCCGCTGAATTCGCGAACTTGGGGGAACGACTGATGACCGAACAGAAGACGCCACTGGCCGCAGCTATTTTCGCAACGCTGTATCCGGCGTCGCAGGGTCTCGCACAGGAAGCGGACAAGGCCGTCGAGGCGCCGCGACTCGAGCCCGTCACCGTCACGGCGACGCGGCGCGCCGAGAACCTGCAGAACGTCGCGCAGAGCGTCACGGCGCTTTCCACCGAGTTCATCGAGAAGCAGGCGCTGGTCAATACCTACGACCTGATCGACGCACTGCCCTCCGTCAACTTCGTCAGCTACGTGCCGGGCCAGAGCGTGATCGTGATGCGCGGCATCTCGAGCGGCACCGGCGGAATTCCGCATCGACAGCAAGGTCGCGGTCTACCTCGACGACCAGCCGATGACCGCGATCTCGCAGCAGGCGGACGTCCGCCTCGTCGACATCGAGCGCATCGAGGCGCTGCCGGGCCCGCAGGGCACGCTGTTCGGGTCGAGCGCCCAGGGCGGCACGATCCACTACGTCACCAACAAGCCGGACATCAGCGGCTTCTCGAGCGAGGTGTCGGCCGAGGTCGGCAAGTTCGACGGCGGCGACATGAGCTACGACGTCAGCAGCTGGGTCAACATCCCGCTGTCGCGACAATTTCGCGCTGCGCGCGGTCGGCTTCTGGGCCGAGGAAGGCGGCTACGTGGACAACGTCCTCGGCTCGGACCTGTACGGCAGCCACGACGAACGCGGACGTCGCCGAGGACGACCAGAACGTCTACCGGACGACCGGCGGCCGCGTGTCGGGCCTGTGGACCGTCAACGAGGACTGGAACGTCGCTGATGACCGGCATCTACCAGCGTGGCGACACGATGGGCAGCTGGGAGACCGACCCCTTCCTCGGCGACAACAAGATCACGCGTTTCTTCGACGAGTGCCGCGACGACACCTGGTACACGGCATCCGCCACGCTCAAGGGCGACCTCGGCTTCGCGGAGCTGTCGCTGACCGGCTCGTACTTCGACCGGCGGATCGACTACCAGTGGGACAACACCAACTACGCCCAGTGGCGCTCGTCGTACTACGTCGTCCGGCTCGTACCCCGCGTACTACGCCCTCTACGACACGGGCACGCTGCATTCGCACGACCTTCAACTGGCAGAAGCAGGAGCGCTGGTCCTACGAGGCCCGCCTGACGTCGCAGGGCGACAGCAAGCTGCAGTGGATGGCGGGCGCGTTCTTCGAGGACGTGTACGACTGGTGGGAGTACGGCGCGCAGGTGCCGGGACTGCAGAGCACGCCCGCCTGGGCGCGAGGCCAACGCGCACTGCCTCGACCTCGTCGGCACGGTCCCGGACATCGTCTGCCCGCTCGCGCCGACGGACATCTACTACTTCAACCAGTACAGCAACACGGTCAAGCAGCTCGCCTTCTTCGGCGAGATGACCTACGACCTGACCGACAAGTGGTCGGTCACCGGCGGCGCGCGCTGGTTCGAGTACGACCGCGACATGTTCGACAAGTACCAGGTGCCGCGCGGCCTGCCGGTCCAGAGCGACCCCGATGCGAACGGTCTGGTCGAGCTAGAGCACGGACAGCGACACGTCCTTCAAGTTCGCGACCCAGTACCAGTTCACGCCGGACGTGATGGCCTACGCTCTCTACAGCGAGGGCTTCCGCCTCGGCGGCGACAATTCGCCGCGCGCCGCCGAGACCGGCCTCGTGCCGGCCACCTACGGGCCGGACACCCTCAAGAACTACGAGGTCGGCATCAAGAGCCAGTGGTTCGACAACCGGCTGCAGTTCAACGGCTCCCTGTTCCTCATGGAGTGGGACGACATCCAGCTGCACTTCGACAGCACCAGCGGCGGCGACGACGGCGCGTGGTGGCTCGAGGGCAACATCAACGGCGGCAAGGCCGAGCAGAAGGGCGTGGAATTCGCCGGCTCGAGTGGTACGCCACCGACGGCTCAGCATCGAGTGCGAGCGTGTTCCTCGCGAGCCCGGAGTTCACGGAGGACACCTGGTTCCGAACTCGGACGAGGTGTACATCGCCGAAGGGCTGGACGATGCCGATCTCGCCCAAGGAGAAGTACTGGGCCTCGGTGGAGTACACCTTCCCCGATTTCCTGCCGCTGCAGGGCGACCTCTGGACCCGGTTCTCGTACAGCTGGCAAGGCAAGGTCTGGGACAGCCTGGCCGCGATCGAGGACTTCGAGACTGCGGTAGACGCCGGACGAGCGGGACGCGGCCCTGGAGTTCCTGATACCCGAGTGGAAGTCGGGCACGTTCCAGCTCGGGTTCACGAGCGACAGCGGCTGGGACACGGCGTTCATCGTCCGCAACGTCTTCGACGACAGTGGCTACACCTACCTGAGCAGCACCAACTACGGCGAGATCTTCGGCGACCCGCGCTGGCGGTACGTCCGGAACCTGCAGCAGCCCCGCAGCTACAGCCTGTCGTTCACGAAGCGGTGGTGACGGGGTCGGCTGAGCGCGCGCCGGCAGTTGAAGCTCGTCACGACCTCGGTGGTGCGCGGCAGCCACCAGGGCGAGAGCCATGGCGGCGTCTACCTGATCGACCTCGACGCGCGCGAGGTCCGCCAGGCGCTCGACTGGAACACGGCGGGCATCGACTGGCAGGGCCGCGGCTGGGACCGCGGCCTGCGCGGCATCGCCTTCGACGGCGAGGTCGTCTACATCGCCGCCAGCGACGAGTTGTTCGCCTACACGCCCGACTTCCGGCCGCATCGGCTCCTGGCGCAATCCCTACCTCAAGCACTGCCACGAGATCGCGGTCTGGGAGCGGACCCTGTTCCTCGCCTCCACCGGCTTCGACGCGATCCTCGGCTTCGACCTGGACCGCAAGGAATTCGACTGGGCGATGCACGTCGTCACGCACCAGTTCCGCTTCCAGGGCCGCGGCTTCGACCCGCGCAAGGATGACGGCCCGCTGATGCTGAACAAGCTGCACCTCAACAACGTGCACTGCACGAAGGGCGGCATGTACCTCGCCGGCCTCAAGACCGGCGGCATGCTGCTGTTCAACGGGCGCGAGATCCAGATGGCGGTCGAGCTGCCGCCCGGCACGCACAACGCCCGCCCGTTCCGCGACGGGGTCCTGTTCAACGACACGGAGGCGGACCAGTTGCGCTATGCGGGCCGCGACGGCGCCGAGGACCGTGCGTTCCGCGTGCCGACCTACCCGGCCCGAGTCGCTGCAGAACCGCGACCTCGACCAGAGCGGCGTCGCGCGCCAGGGTTTCGCGCGCGGGCTCGCCGTGCTGTCCGACACGCTGGTCGCCGGCGGTTCCTCGCCCTCGACGGTTTCCGTCTACGACCTGCCGCGGAACGAGCGCCTGCTGTCCGTCAACCTGACGATGGACGTCAGGAACGCGATCCACGGCCTGGAGGTCTGGCCCTACTAGCGCCCGGCGTTGCGGACGCTCGTCCGGCAGCTCCGCGATGATGTCGGCGAGCTCTTCCTGCCAGGGACCGAGGTGCTTCTCGTAGCGCCGCCAGGTGCCGAGCGCGCGCGTGTAGAGCGGCTGGCGCACCTGCTCGGAGCTCGCGGTGCGCACCGTGCGCTCGGTCTCGTGGAACCGCAGGCAGGATTCCTCGAACGGCAGGCCGCAGTGCGCCAGGATGCGGCGCACCTGCGCCTCGAAGTCGCCGACGGTGTCCTCGTAGTGCACGTCGAGCACCTTGCCCGGCAGCACGCGATGCCAGTGCTTCATCGTCTCGTGGTACTGGCGGTAGTAGAGCCCGAGTTCGTGCATGTCGTAGGTGAAGTGCTGGCCCTTGCCGAACAGCTGCTTGTAGCTGCCGAGGCAGCTGTCGAGCGGGTGGCGCCGCGCGTTGATGACACGCGCGTTCGGCAGGATCAGGTGGGCGAAGCCGACGTGCGAGAAGTTGTTCGGCAGCTTGTCGGTGAAGCGCGGCCGTGCCGTCGACCGGTAGACTCGCGGTCTCCTCGATGTACTGCTGCCCGTAGGCGCGCGAAGTCGCGGCCCCGCAGTTCGCGAACGGCGCTCCGGATACTCGCGGTTCTCGCGCCGGTAGCGCCCGGTCGACACGGCGATCTCGCCGAGCGTCGGCAATTCGAGCGTGCCCTCGACCTGGCTGTGGCTCGCGAGGATCTGCTCGATCAGCGTCGAGCCCGAGCGCGGCAGGCCGACGATGAAGATCGGCGCGTCCGACTCGAAGCCCTGGCCCGCGTGCTGACTCCAGGAACTCGCGGCTGAAGACCTCCGCGATCTCCTCGTGCCGCGTCTCGAACCCGACCGGGTCGTAGGAAACGAGCGGCCGCTGGCGCTGGTTGCCGGCCTGGTAGTAGCTCCAGGCGCGGTCGTAGTCGCCCGCATCCTCGCAGGCCTTGCCGAGCGCGAAATGGAAGTGGACGGCGGCGCTCTCGGTCAGGTCCTCGCCGTTTCAGCTGCTGCTCCATGGCGGCGACTTCCGCGGGCTCGAAGCGGAAGACCTTCAGGTTCGCCATGCTCCAGTACGCTTCGCCGAATTCCGGCTTCAGCGCGATGGCAGCGCGGTACTCGCGCAGGGCTTCCGCCTGCCGCCCCAGCGACTTGAGGGCATGCGCATGGCTCATGTGGACGCCCGGCAGGCCCGGTTGCAGCGCGATCGACCGTGCATAGGCCTCGGCGCTCCGCTCCATGTCGCCGACCTGCGCGTAGTCGGCGCCGAGGCCCGCCCAGGCCGACGGCGTTGCCCGGCTCGATATCGACGACGCGCTGGTAGCACTGAATCGCCTCCTCCGGACGATCCGTATCGTGCAGCAGGGTGCCGAGCAGGCTCCAGGCCGAGGCGTGTCCCGGGCGCGAGCGCGGTCACGCGCCGCAGCATGGCCTCGATGTCCGAGCGGCTGCTGCTCGTCGCCCCAGTAGCGCCTGGGCGAGCGTGTGCAGCGCGTCGACGTTGTCCGGGTTCTTACGCGCAGTACCTTGCGCAGCGTCGCGACGGCATCGTCCTTGCGGCCGCCTCGCAGATGATCGAGCGCGATGCGCGACGTCGGCACGGCCGGGATCCTGGCTCGAACCAGCTTTCGAATGCGGCGTCGGCCTCGGCACCGCGCCCGAGCGCCGCGAGCGCCTGGCCGAGCTTCTTGCCCGCGAACGGCAGGCTCGGATCGAGCCGGAGCGCGGCCTGCAGGCTGGAGACGGCCTCCTCGAAACGGTGCTGCAGCGCGAGCACGCCGCCAAGGTCCTCGTGCGCCTGCGCCAGGCCCGGCTGAAGTTCGAGTACCCGTCGCAGCGCCTGCTCGGCATCCTCGAGGCGCGATTGCGCGAGCAACGCCCGGCCAAGGAGACGCAGGTGTTCGATGGAGTCCGGTGCCAGTGCGAGACGCTCGCGGCAGACGGCTTCGGCGCGCGGCGCGTCGCCCGCCGCAAGCGCCTGAAGCGCGGCAGTGACGCTCGGGTCGCGCGCTAGTTCAGGTACCGGTCGAACCACGCCTTCACACGCTCGAGATAGTCGCGCTCGAATTCCTTCGGCCAGCCGCCGTGGTGGACGCCCGGATAGACGATCAGCTCGCTCGGGACGCCCTTCTTGCGCAGCGACTGGTAGAAGAGCTCGGCATTCAGCAAGGGCACGTTCCAGTCTTCGCGCCCGCCCAGGAAGATCGTCGGCGTCGTCACGCGCCCGGCCTGCAGCAGCGGCGACAGGCGATCGTACTTCTCGCGGTTTTCCCAGGGCAGGCCCGAGCTCCCAGTTGTACCACTTCTGGTAAATGTCATGACCGTAGTTGGCCACGATGTAACTGTGGCCCGCGCCGGAGGCCGCGGCCTTGAAGCGGTCCGTTCGCGTGATGACGACGTTCGTCAGGTAGCCGCCGTAGGAATAGCCCGTGACCGCGAGCCGTTCCGGATCGGCCCAGCCCAGCGCGATCACGTGGTCGACCGCGGCAATCACGTCGTCGTAGTCCGTGATGCCCCAGGTGCGGTAGATGGCGCGGATGAAATCCTCGCCGCGGCCCGTCGACCCGCGCGGGTTCGGTTCCACGACCAGGTAGCCGTTGCGCGGCCAGGTACTGCGGCTTGAAGTCGAATCCCCAGCCGAACTGCCCGACCGGCCCGCCGTGGATGTGCAGGACCGTCGGGTAGCGCCGTCCCGGCACGAAGCCGGGCGGTTTCGTGACGAAGGCCTGCACCTCGGTGCCGTCCGGAGCCTTGAAACTGACGGATACTTTCTCGCCGAGCGTGACGCGCGCGTGGAAGTCCGCGTTGAGGCGCGTCAACGCCCGCTCGCGGCCGCCCGAGAAGACGTGCAGCTCCGGCGCGCGGTTGCCGGTCTCGACGCGGGCGACGATCGCGCCGTTCTTTGCGAGGTCGAAGCCGCCCATTCCGCGTTCGCCCTCGATCACCTGCTCCAGCCTGCCGTCCCGCGGCCGGACGCGCGCGACCTGGTTGCCGCCCAGCTGCTCGTAGGTGAAATAGATCCACTCCCCGTCCGCCGAGTACCGGAAGCCGTTGACCCAGCGGTCGTGCGCGGCGGTCAGGACCCTCGCCTCGCCACCCGTCGCCGGGACGACGGCAACCTGCGGTGCGCCGTAGACGCCGTCCGACGCGACCAGGAAAGCGATCCAGTGCGCCGTCGGGGCTGAAGGCCGGCTCGCTCTTGGTCCGCTCGTCGTCGGTCAGTCGCAGGAGCGACGCGCCGCGGTCGGTATTGCCGGCATCCACGACCCAGAGGTCAGTCCGGTAACTGGCATCGGACTCCTGCTCCCGGTTGCTGACGAACACGACACGGCGGCCGTCGGGCGACCAGGCGGCGTCGGATTCCGTATACGCGCCGGAGGTCAGCTGCGTGAGCTTGCCGGTCGCCAGGTCGAGCACATGCAGGTGCTCGGAGCGATCGCCCGTCAGGTAGCCCTCGCCGGCGTCTTCCTTGAACTCGAGCCGTGTGATGACGAAGGGCTTCTTCGCGGTTTCCTTGTCGTCCTTCTTCGCGGACGCCTCGTCCTCCTCCGGGCTCTCGGCGAGCTGCGCGTCGGTGAATGACAGGAGAAGCCGCGACTCGTCGGGCGAGAAGCGGATGCGGTCGATGCCCTGCTTGAAGGTCGTCACCTGCCCGGCTTCGCCGAAGGCCGCGAGCGGCAGCTTCCAGAGCTGGCCCTCGCCCGAGCGGTCGGAGAGGAAATAGAGCGCGCTTCCGTCCGCCGACCACCAGGGATCCCAGGCCGCCGAACCCGCCGAGGTCACGGCGCGCGGCTCTCCGCCCGCCAGCGGCACGACGAAGATGCGGTCGTCGTCGACATAGGCGACCTGCTTGCCGTCGCGGGAGATCGCGATGTCGCCCGGGAGACCGGACGGCCTCCTGGTCTTCGAAGGTCAGCATCCGCGGCGCGGATGCCGGAGCCTGGTCCTGCGCCGTCGCCGCGCATGCCGCGCAGGCGAGCCATGCCGCGACGAGCAGCGAACCGGTGTGACTTCTCATGGCCGCTTGATCCCCCGGCCCGGACGGGCGTCTGTCGCCTGGCCGTCCTGCCAGACCGGGACGCCGTTGACCCAGACGCGCTCGATGCCGACCGACAGCGCCTTGGGGTCCTCGAAGGTCGAGCGGTCGGCCACGGTCGCCGGATCGAAGAGCACGAGGTCGGCGAACGCGCCCGGCCGGATCACGCCGCGATCCGCGATGCCCATGTTCGCCGCGGACAGGCCGGTCATCTTGCGGACGGCCTCCTCGAGGGTCAGCACTTTCTTCTCGCGCACGTATTCCCGCAGCACCTTGGTGAACGCGCCGCGTCCGCGCGGATGCAGGCTGTCGAGCGAGCCGTCCGAACAGATGCTCGCGTGCGGCCAGGCGATGAGCGCGTCGATGTCCTTCTCGATCATCCCCCGGCCCATGATCGACTCGGTCGCGCCCTTGACCTGCGAGCGGGCAATCAGGTCCATCAGCTCGGCGGCAGGATCCGTGCCCTTGGCGGCCGCGATCTCGGCCAGCGACTTGCCGACCAGCGCCGGCTCCAGGCTGAAGTCGGTGAGGATGATGCCGTCCGCCGGCGTGACGTGGTCGAGGACGAACTGCGCAGTCTCGCGGTTCGTGAAGTCGCGCTTCGGGAACAGGACCGTCAGGCCCGAATGCCAGTACTCGTAGGGGTAGATGTCGCCCGTGAGGTCGATGCCCTCCGCGCGCGCCTTGTCGAGGATTCCGAGCAGGCGCTCGCTCTGGCCCCACCAGTCCTTCATCGCGAGCTTCATGTGGGTGACCTGGACCGGGATCTTCGCCTCGCGGCCGATCCGGACGATCTCGTCGATCGCCGCCCAGAAGTCACGGTCCTCGCTGCGGACGTGGCTGATGTAACGACCGCCGTGCCGCGCCGCTTCCTTGGCGAGGTCGATGACTTCCTCGCTCGCCGAGTAGATGCCCGGGTCGTATTCGAGGCCGGTGGCGAGGCCGAGCGCGCCCGCCTTCATGCCGTCCTCGACGCCGAGGCGCATCTTCTCGACTTCTTCCGGCGGTCGCGTGGCGCCGGATAGTCGTCCTCGCCCATCGCGTCCACGCGCAGGTTTCCGTGGCCGACGAAAGTCGCGACGTTGATCGCGACCGGCGTCTTCTCCATGCGCTCGAACAGCTCGCGCACCGGGTACGTCATCGAGCCGTCCTGCCCCGCGACGATCGTCGTGATGCCCTGGCTCACCACGGGCGTGGCATCCGGCATCTCGAACAGGCCCTCCTCGTGGTGGCTGTGCACGTCGATGAACCCGGGCGCGAGCGTCCTGCCCTGGGCGTCGATCACGCGCTCGCCGCGCCTCGGTTCGAGCTCGCCGACCTCGACGATCCGGTCGCCGTCGATGCGCACCGCGCCCGCGCGTGCCGGGGTTCCCGTTCCGTCGACGATCGAGGCGTTGACGATCAGCGTCGACGTGGCGCTTGTGTCCTCGCCGTTCTTGTCCGCGCAGCCCGCGAGGCCGGACAGCAGCAACGCGCCGCAAGCTGCGGCGCGCACGATCGGTGAATGCATCACTCGAACTTCTCCTCGATCCGCTTGAAGGGCAGGCCGCGCAGGACCGGCGACCCGTAGATGAAACTGCCGGCTTCCTTGCCGGCGGCGGGGAAGCTCAATGTCACGGAGCCGCCTTCCGCCACGAACTCGCCCGGCTTGCCGGGCGTGAGAACCGCGCCACGGGCGCAGGTCTCGAGCACGAGTCGCGCCCCGCGCTGGTCGATGACGCAGCGCGCGTCGGACTCACTGCTGTAGTACGCGCCGGCGAAGCGCGACAGGTCGCCGGGATCCCACTGCGCGACGACCGGCTCGGACGGCGCCTCCGCCTCCTCGGGCTCGGCGGGGCCCGAGCCGGTCGCCGAGGAAGTGCTCCATGATCTCGCGCGCGTACGCCCCGGCGTCCGCTTCGGCCCGGTTGCAGAGGACGATCGCGGACAGGCGCTCGGAGGGCACGCGCATGATGCTCGAGCGGTATCCCACCCAGGACCCGCCGTGCGTCACCCAGGTGAAGCCGCGCGACTCGAAGACGTTGAGCCCCGCCGCGTAGCCCGTGGATTTGCCGGAGTTGAGCAGGCCGACCTCGTGCATCCGGGCGATCAGCTCGCGGCCGCCGACCTTGCCGGTGTAGAAGTTCTGGTCCCAGAGCGCGAGGTCGTGCAGGTCGCTGTGCACCTGGCCGTCGCCCACCTGCTCCCAGCCCGTCTCGTCGATGCGGAACCCGGTTTCCGTCTTCGCGTAGCCGCGCGCGAGCGTCGGGATCGGCAGCCGGGTAACGGTCGATGATGCTCGTGTTCTTCATGCCGAGCGGCGCGAAGATCCGTTCGCGCGAGAATTCGGCGAGCGACTGTCCGCTCACGCGCGCGACCACGACGCCCAGCAGGAAGTAGCCGGTGTTGCTGTAGTCGAACTCGACGCCCGGGGCCTCGTTGGGCCTGGTCTGGCGGCCGAGCAGCTGGACCGCCTCGTGGATGGTCGTGCCGTCGGCATCGCCGCGGCCCTTCATGTAGAGCATCTCGATGTAGTCGCGCATCCCGCCCGTGTGGTGGAAGAGATGCCGCAGCGTCACGCCCTGCGAACTTGCGGCGACTTCCGGCACGTGCTTCGCGATGGGGTCGTCGAGCTTCAACCTGCCCGTCCTGTTCGAGCAGCAGGATCGCGAAGGTCGTGAACTGCTTGGAGACCGAAGCGAGGTTGAAGACCGAATGCGGATCAAGCGCGCGCCCGCGCTCGAGGTCCGCCAGGCCGAATGCGAGCGCATGGCGTGAGCGCGCCGTCCTGCACGACACCGACCGTGCAGCCCGGCTCGCCGGGCTTGCACGTGCCTCTGCATGACGCCGGAGATGAATTCATCGCCCGGGTTCCCGGCGGCGAGTGCCGAGGCGGCAGTCAGCGCCAGGGCGAGAGACAACGAGTGCGCGCGCCGGAATCGCTTTCATCGGTGGACCTCGTCGGGACAAGGTTCCGATTTTCATTCAAACTGTCGGCCACAGGCAACGGAATTCCATGATCGACAGTCCCTACCTGCTGTTCCTCGGCGACGCGCCGGACATCGCCACCGCCAAGACCGCGGCCGGCATCCGGCAGTGGCGCGGCGAGCTGTGCGCCGGGCAGCTGCGCTTGCCCGGATGCCGCGTGGACCTCGGCCTGCCGGACCTCGAGCCGCGCGAGGCGGTCGCGCGCGGAATCCGCACGCTCATCATCGGCATCGCCAACGACGGAGGCTTCATCGCGCCCCACTGGGTGGCTGCCATCGTCGCCGCGCTGGAGGCGGGACTCGACGTGGCCTCGGGCCTGCACGAACCGCTCGCCGGCGTGCCCGCGATCGCGGAGGCCGCGAGTCGCACGGGCCGGCGCCTGATCGAGGTGCGCCAGCCGGCCGAGTCGTTCATGCCCGGCACGGGAAAGAAGCGCAGCGGCAAGCGCGTGCTGACCGTCGGGACCGACTGCGCGGTCGGCAAGAAGTACACGGCGCTCGCCATCGAGAAGGAAATGCGCGCGCGTGGCGTCGACGCGGACTTCCGTGCGACCGGCCAGACCGGCATCTTCATCTCGGGCCGCGGCATCGCCGTCGACTCGGTGGTGGCGGACTTCGTCTCGGGCGCCGCCGAGTGGCTTTCGCCGGACGCCGCGCCGGGACACTGGGATGTCATCGAGGGCCAGGGCTCGCTGTTCCACCCGGCCTACGCCGGCGTGACGCTCGGACTCGTCCACGGCAGCCAGCCTGACGTGCTGGTGCTGTGCCATGACCTGTCGCGCACCGGCATCGCGGACTACGAGGGTTACGCGATCCCCTCCTACGAGGCCTGCTTCGCGGCCTATCTCGCGGCCGCGCGGCTGACGAATCCGGCGGCGCGGTTTGCGGGCGTCAGCCTCAACACTTCGCAACTCGATCCGGCGATCGGCCGCCCGCGCGGCGGCCGAGGTCGCGGCTCGCGTGTCGCTGCCCTGCTGCGACCCGATCCGGGACGGGGTCGCGCCGATCGTCGACCGCATCCTCGCGGGAGCCTGAGCGGCGACCGGCGCCCGTAACATTCCCGCGCGGCGCCCGGTCTGCTGGCATCGGACAGGGAGTACGCACATGAATGCACTCGTGAACACGCTGATCGAATGGCCGCGGAGCGTGGCGCGCCACCTCGACTGGCTCGGGCCGCTCGTCGCGCGCATCGTCACCGGCTGGGTCTTCCTGTGGACCGGCTGGGGCAAGCTCACGCACCTGCCGCTCGTGACGCGAGAACTTCGCGGGCTGGGGCATTCCCGGCACCGGCCATTCTGGCGCCGCTCGCGTCGGGCATCGAGTTCTTCGGCGGGAATCCTGCTGATCGTCGGCTTGCTCACGCGGATTTCGGCAGGCGCGCTCGGCGTCGTGATGATCGTCGCCGTGGCGACCGTCCAGTGGCCGGAGGTCGACTCGTTCCTGACGCTGGTCGGGCTCGAGGAGATCATGTATCTCGCGCTTTTCCTGTGGCTCGCCATTGCGGGTGCCGGCCGCGTCTCCATCGATTACCATCTCGAACGACGCTGAAGGAGCACGGGATGGGCGAGTACGCCGCGACGGTCGAGCACTTCACGCAGTGGCTGCGCGGCTACCAGTCCGCCTGGGAAGGCCGCGACTCGGCTGCGGCGGCGAGCCTGTTCACCGACGACGCGCGCTACCACTGGACGCCGCTCGTGCCGCCGCAGAAGGGGCCGGCGGAGATCGCAGCCGTGTGGGACGCGGCCGTGGGCCAGCAGCGCGACATCCGCTTCACGTTCAGCGTATTCGGCGTCTGCGGGGTCCACCGGCATGGCGAACTGGCGCGCCGATTTCACCCGCCTGCCTGACCAGTTCAAGGTCCGCATCGAGGGCGTGCTCTCGGCGGAGTTCGCAGCACCCGGCAAGTGCCGCGTGTTCCGCGAGTGGTGGCACAGCGCGGAGTCGCCGGGCTAGGTCCAGCGCATGCTCAGGCCGCGAATCCGCGTGGCTTCAGCGTCGGCCGCTGCAGCCAGTTGTCCGGCAGGTAATCGGCGCTCGCATCGATCGCGTGCAGCGTATAGGCATGGCGCGGCTTGTCGCTGCGGTTCGGACCCGAGAGATGCGGCAGCGCGCCGTGCAGCAGCACGAGCGTGCCGCGCTTCGCCTCGAGCGGCACGAGGCCCTCCGACGGATACGGCGCCGGGTCCAGCACTTCGAGCTCCGTCGCCGTGCGCGCGGCATTCAGCCGCGAGCGCGCCTTCACCGGCAGGCGATGCCCGCCCGGCAGCGCCCACATGCAGCCGTTCTCCGTGGTCGCGTCGTCGATCGCGAACCAGAAGCCGACCACGCTCGGCGGCTCGGTCCAGAGGTAGGTGTGATCCGTGTGGCAGACGACTTCGCCGCCGATGCGCGGCTGCTTGAAGATGTACATGGACTGCAGCAGCAGCGGCGTCGCGCATGCCGATGTCAGCTGCCACGGCGGCGAGCCCGGGCGTGCGGCTGAAGGTGTCGAAGACCGGGTCGAGGTCGTGCATCGCGTGGCCGAGCTTGTTGAGGCTGAGGTGTGCGTCGGCCTTCAAGCCGTCCGGCGCCGTCGAAGGCGTCCTTCTCGAAGAAACAGCGGATCGCCTCGCCGCTGTCCAGGAAATAACGCGCGGCCGCGTGTGCCGCGCCGCCGTCCGCGGTGAAGACCGTCGCCTGCTCGGGCGGCGGCACGTGCTCGCGCGCGAGTTCCATCGCGCGCTCGCGCAGCGCAAGGCACTGTTCCGGCGCCGCGAAGTCCGGCAGCACGAGGAAGCCGTCGCGCCGGTACGCCGCGAGTTGCTCCGCAGAAAGCCCGTGTCCCACTGCAGCCCCGTGCCATCGCCCGCGATGGCCGCAGTCTAGCGCGGCGCGGCTCAGGCGGTGGCGCGGCCCTTGAGCCCGGCTTCGGCCGCGAGCACCGCCGCCTTGTCCGTTTTCTCCCAGGTGAACTCGGGCAGGTCCCGGCCGAAGTGCCCGTAGGCCGCGGTCTTGCGGTAGATCGGGCGCAGCAGGTCGAGCATCTGGACGATGCCCTTGGGCCGCAGGTCGAAGTGCCGCAGCACCAGTTCCTCGATCTTCGCGTCCGGCACGCTGCCGGTGCCGTAGGTCGTCAGCATCACGCTGGTCGGGCGGGCGACGCCGATCGCATAGGACACCTGCACCATGCAGCGGCGCGCGAGGCCCGCGGCCACGACGTTCTTGGCGACGTAGCGGGCCGCGTAGGCGGCGGAGCGGTCCACCTTGGAAGGATCCTTGCCCGAGAACGCGCCGCCGCCGTGCGGGGCCGCACCGCCGTAGGTGTCCACGATGATCTTGCGCCCGGTGAGGCCGGTGTCGCCCTTCGGGCCCGCCGACCACGAAGCGCCCGGTCGGGTTGACGAGGAACTTCACCTTCTTCGACACCATGTCCTTCGGCAGCACCGGCTTGATGATCTCCTCGATCACGGCCTCGGTGAGCGACGCGTGATCGATTTCCGGCGCGTGCTGGGTCGACAGCACGACGGTGTCGATCTCCGCGGCACGGCCGCCGTCGTAGCGCACCGTCACCTGCGACTTGGCGTCCGGGCGAAGCCAGGCGAGCCGTCCGCGCATGCCGCAAGTTCAGCCTGCTTCTCCACCAGGCGGTGCGCGAGGTGGATCGGCAGCGGCATCAGCCCCGGCGTCTCGTCGCAGGCGTAGCCGAACATGAGGCCCTGGTCGCCCGCGCCCTGCTCGAGGTCGAGCCCGCGGCCCTCGTCCACGCCCTGCGCGATGTCCGGCGACTGCTCGTCGTAGGTCACCAGCACGCTGCAGCCGCGGTAGTCGATCCCGTACTCCGCGTTGTCGTAGCCGATGTCGCGGATCACGCCGCGCGCGACGCCCTGCCAGTCGACGACCGCCTTCGACGTGATCTCGCCGGCGAGCACCACGAGGCCGGTGCTGCACAGCGTCTCGGCGGCCACCCGCGCCGTCCGGTCCTGGGCCAGCACCGCGTCGAGCACGGCGTCCGAGATCTGGTCCGCCACCTTGTCCGGGTGGCCCTCGCCGACGGACTCGGACGTGAAGAAGTAGCTGTCGCTCATGACTCGGGAGACTCCCAGGGTGAATTCAGGTGCGCAGGGCGATCGTGTCGCCGTCGAGCTCGAAGCGGCCCGCGCGCACGGCCTCGAGCCATTCGACGGTCTTCATCACGCCGCCGAAGGCGAAGAAATGCGGCTGCACGAGCCGATTCGCGAGCGGGCCCTCGCGCAGGCGGACGATCGCCGGGAAGACCTCGTCGACGGTTTTGACGAGGGACTTCAGGGCGCCGAGCGCGCCCGGGTTCGTCAGCAGCGCGCCGAGCGAGGCGCCGATGCCGCACATCGCCGCGAACTTCGCCAGCGACTTCAGCGAGGCCGGCCCCGCGACGCCGACGTGCACCGGCAGCGTGATCCCGCGCGCCGCGAGTTCGCGGTCGAAGGTCGCGAGCGCGCCGGTGTCGAAGCCGAACTGCGTGGCGACGTGCACGGCGACGCCCGTCTTCGCGCCCCAGGCCTGCTTGCGCGCGAGCGCGTCCCAGGCCGCCGCGGGCGGAATGTTCGGGTTGCCCTCGGGATGGCCCGCGACGCCGAGCGCGGCGAGGCCGGCGCCGTCGAGCGCGCCCGAGTCGAGCACCTCGAGCGTGCTCGAGAACTCGCCGGCCGGCGGCGTCAGGTCGCCGGCCACCAGCAGCGCGCGCGTGACGCCGCCGTGCCGCAGGCGCTCGAGCGCGGCCCCGAGCTCGGCGCGCGAGGCGATGCGTCGCGCAACGAGGTGCGGGCAGCCCTGGAACCCGGCGGCCTGCGCGGCGCAGGCGACCTCGGCCACCTGGGCGAGCGTCGCGTTCGGCGTGTGCGCCACGTAGAGCGTCGTGCCAGGCGGCAACCGGCCCGCGAGCGCAGCGGGCAGTGCGCCGTCGGCCGACGTGATCTCGAGCGAAGCGAGGCCGGCGAACCCGGCGATGCGCTCGCGGAGCGCCGTCGTATCCATGATTCTTCCCGCCCCTACTTCTGCCGCCGGGTCACGACGAAGGTCTCGTCGTTGAACCAGAGGCCGCCGTGCTTCTGCAGCACTTCCTGGGTCGCGTCGAGATAGGCGCCGGTCGTGACGACCTCGTCGAGCCGCTCCTCCTCGATCTGGTTCACGTAGATCGCCGCGTTCCAGGCCGCGAACAGCGTCGAGGTGCCGATGCGGTCGCCGATCTCGTTCGGCAGCGTGTGCATCTCGTAGCGGAAGATCGACTTGTCGTCCGACGGCACCGCGAGCGAGAAGTCGCCCGCGTCGCGGCCGAGCTCGCGCCTTGAGCGCCGCCAGGAGCTGGCGACGGTCGACCTGGAACGGGTTCTCGTCCGGCCACAGCTTCTGGATGATCTCGAGCGCCGGGTCGTGGCCGTAGGACTGGATCACGAGCAGGCGGCCGTTCGGCGCGAGGCTGCGCGAGAGCGGCGCCAGCACCTTCTCGGCCTTGAACTTCGCCGACATGCGCGCGCGCCAGGGCTGCGAGGCGAGGATCAGGTCGTAGGACTCGAAGGTCTGGCCGGGCTTCGGGATCACCGGTCGAGCAGGAACTTGTGGTCCTCGCGGTAGACGACGAGCACCGACGGGCGCACGTAGACGGGATTGCCGGTCTTCGGGCTCGGCTTCGTCTGCCAGCCGAAGGCGAGCGTCGGTCGAGAGTTCCTCGATCTGCTCCGCGTAGGCGTCCGAGGTCTGGCCCTTCAGGCGCACCTCGTGCCAGTTGAGCGCGGCGGCCGCCTGGATGTCGCGCGGCATCAGCCGCGGCGCCTCGGAGTAGTTGAGGTTGGTGATGACGAGCACCGTCGCCGGGTGCTCGATGAAGCGGTCCGGCATCTTCTCGAGGCCGAGCCGCACGTCCTCGAGGCTGATCTCCTTGGCCACCACCATCAGCGGCACGGTCGGGAACTGCGCGTGGGCGTGGCGCATGATGCGCGCGAGCACGGTCGCGTCGCCCATGCCCGCGTCGAAGACCCGCAGCGCCGGCGGCGTCGGGCGGATGTGCTTCAGTTCGGCGGCCGCGCGATGGGCGACGGCGGACTTCTCGTTGCAGGTGTTGACGAACGCCAGGTACTTCTGGCGGTTGTCGTAGAAGCGGAACGGCGTCGCGTCCGTCGCCCGCCGCCTGCGGCCGCGCCGCGCGCTCGGTCGTCACTGCGGGCTGCCCCTGCGGCCCGCAACCAGGTCGCGCACGATGCGCGCGACGTGCTCGCCCTGGAACCGGCACATGCCGAGTTCGAGTTCGCTCGGCATGCGCGCCTCGTCGCCCTTGCCGGTGATGCTGCTCGCGCCGTACGGCGAACCGCCGGTGACTTCCTTCATCGTGGTGATGCCCGGGCGCCGTGTACGGCATGCCGACGATGACCATGCCGTGGTGCAGGAGCGTCGAGTGGAAGGACGTGATCGTCGTCTCCTGGCCGCCGTGCTGGCTCTGCGTGCAGGTGAAGACGCTGCCGACCTTGCCGACCAGCGCGTTCTCGGCGAACAGCGGACCGGTCTGGTCGAGGAAGTTGCGCATCTGCGCGCACATGTTCCCGAAGCGGGTCGGCGCGCCGAAGATGATGCCCTCGTAGTTGGCGAGCTCGAGCGGATCCGCGAATGGCGCCTTCTGGTCGAGCTTGTAGTGGGCCTGTTTCGCGACCGCGTCGGGCACGAGCTCCGGCACGCGCTTGACGTCGGCGGACATGCCCCCGACCTTCGCGATGCCCTCCGCCTGCGCCCAGGCCATCGTCTCCACGTGGCCCCAGCTGCTGTA
Organism: uncultured Gammaproteobacteria bacterium; assembly: GCA_963823415.1. GTDB lineage: Bacteria > Pseudomonadota > Gammaproteobacteria > Steroidobacterales > Steroidobacteraceae > SCUD01. The sequence goes on from CAWGLJ010000008.1 coordinate 592,015, forward strand.
ATAGAGGACGAGCATGTTCGCCATCGGCTTCTCCCTGTCTCAGGCGGCGGCGCGCGACTGTCTGTGGATGAATGCCCGCAGCGCCTCATTGTAGGCGCGCGGCGCATCGAGGTTCGGCAGGTGCCCGGCGCCCGGCACGACGACGCGCTCCGCGAACGGCAGTGCCCTGGCGAGCGCCTCCCCGGCGCGGCGCCGGATCGTGGTGTCGAACTCCCCGTTCACCACCAGCACCGGTTTCGGGAAGCGTGCGAGCGCCTCGATGCCCGCGGGCGGCGGCGGCGGTTCCGCCGCGCCCACGAGGTCATGCGCCGGGTAGCGATCCAGCATCCGCGCGACGAGCTCCCGTGCCTCGGCGTCGCGGAATGGATCCGCATCAGCGGGTGCCCGCGCCAGGCGCGCCGGAACGCGTCCACGCCCTGCTCCGCAACGAGGCGGCGGTACTCGACGATCGAGAAGTCCTCGTCGCCCGCGTTCTCGGGATCGCCGACTTCGTCCGGCGGACCGTCCAGGACCAGCGCCGAAACGCGCTCCGGGTGGCCGAGCGCATAGCGAGCGCGACGCGCGCGCCCTGCGAGACGCCGACCAGCGTCACGGCGCCGGGCCCGAGCTGGTCGACCAGGCGCCCGAGATCCTCCGCGTCCGCCGCGCGACCCGGCAGGCCCTCCGACAGCCCGAAGCCGCGGCGGTCGTAGCGGACCACGCGGTGCGAACCTGCGAACGCGGCGGCCTGCGGTTCCCAGGAATCGAGGTCGAGCGTCCAGCCATGGATGAAGACGATGGGCGCGCCAGCGCCCTGGTCGCGCACCCGCAGCCAGGCATCACCGGAACGCCACTTGTCGCCGAGGCTCTGCATCGGGTTTCGAATACCGAAAAAAAGTTCGCATTCAGGCTACGAGCGCCCGACGGGGCCGTCAAGCGCCGCTGCGCGTGCGGTCACACCTGGGCGGAAAGCGCGAGGCCCGGGACGCGCGCGAGCTCGGCCGAGATCTCGCGGCTGGCCTGGCGCAGCATGGCGAGCCGTTCGCGCACGATCCTCGTCTTCGTGACCTTGCGGGAGTGGCTCGAGCTGTTGAGCGCCGCGACGACGCGCCCGTACTGGTCGTGCACCGGCACCGCCACCGCGACCACGCCGTAGGCGAGTTCGTCCTCGACGGCCGAGTAGCCGGCCTTGCGGCACTCCTCGATCAGCGTCCGCAGCTTGCGCGGGTCGGTGACGGTCGAGTCGGTCAGCGCGACGAACTGCTGGGTACGGAAATAGGCATCGAGCCGCTCCGGGGCGAGTCCCGCGAGCAGGACCCGGCCCATCGAGGTGACGTGCGCGGGAAAGCGGCTGCCGACGTGCGCCTCCAGGCGCATCAGCGTGCGCACCGAAGTGCGCGCCACGTAGACGATGTCGTTGGCGTCGAGGACGCAAAGCGCTGCCGAGTCGCCGGTGAGCCGCGCGAGCTCCTCGAGGTGGGTCTTGGTCAGGTGCTCGATGTCCATGGACTCGAGGTAGGCGGCGCCGAGCTCGAGCACCTTCGGCCGCAGCAGGAACTGCCGGCCCCGCCGCGTCACGTAGCCGAGTTCCTCGAGCGTCAGCAGGCAGCGGCGCGCCGTCGCGGCGGGCATGCGCGCGATGGCGGCGACCTCGCTGAGGGTGAGCGCGGAATGGTCGCGCGTGAAGGCGCGGATCACGGCGAGGCCCTTGGCGAGGCCGCCCATGGTCTCGCGGCGCGGGGCGGTGGTCAGGCGGCGCGGCATCGACGAAGTCTATTTCGATATGCGAAGAAGCAAAAGCGCCGGATGCGCGCACTTGACGCCGGGCCGGGCGCGCGTTCAGCATGTTCGACAGTCGAATCTCTTTTCGGTATACGAAATGCAAATCGGGTCCCAGGACGGGAAGCGGACGGCGATCTCGGCGTCGAACCCGGACGCGATCGTCGTGCGCGGCCACGACCTGTGCGCCGACCTGATCGGCAAGGTGAGCTTCACCGACCATACCTGGCTCCTGGTCACCGGCAAGCTGCCGACACCCGGGCAGCGCCGCGTACTCGACGCCGCCCTGGTCGCGATCGCGGAGCACGGGCTCGTGCCCTCCGTCACCGCCGCCCGCATGACGCTCGCCGCCGCGCCCGAGGCGATCCAGGGCGCGGTCGCGGCCGGCATCCTCGGCTGCGGTTCGGTCATCCTCGGTTCGGCCGAATCGGCCGCGCGATTCATCGCCGGGATCCTGGGCAACGTCACGATCCGCGAGACCGGCGCCGCCACGCTGGCCGCACTCGTCGAAGCGCGCACCGCGCGCCGCGCCGTCCCCGGATTCGGCCATCCATTGCACCGCAAGGCGGACCCCCGCGTGGCGCGCCTGCTCGAAGTCGCGGACGAAACGGCGATCGCCGGCCGCCACGTGGCGGTCGCCAGGCTCATCGAGCAGAAGCTGCCGGAGGTCACCGGAAAGCCGCTCGTCATGAACGTCTCCGGCGCCATCGCCGCCGTCATGCTCGATGCCGGTTTTCCGCTGCTCGCGGTCAAGGGCGTGCCGATCCTGGCCCGGACCGCCGGCCTCATCGCGCACCTGCTCGAGGAGCAACATCGTTCGATCGGCTTCATCCTGGCGCACGAGGGCAGCGCCGCCATCGAGTACGACGGTCCCTCCCCTGCCGGATTCGTCGCGACTTCCTGATGTTCCAGTCGCCTCTGCGCGGAGTCCGCATCGTCGAACAGGGCACGTTCATCACGGGGCCCTGCGCCGCGATGATGCTCGCGGACCTCGGCGCCGACGTGATCAAGGTCGAGAGCCCTGAGGGCGACCCCTATCGCGCCTACCAGCGCGGTCTCTACTCGCCGCATTTCCAGGCTTACAACCGCAACAAGCGCAGCCTGACCTGCGACCTCAAGCAGCCCGCGGACCGCGAGCTGTTCGACAGGCTGGTCACGGATGCGGACGTCTACATCCAGAATTTCCGTCCCGGCACGGCCGAGCGCCTGGGCGCGGGCGTCAAACGGCTGCAGGGGCTGAACCCGCGGCTCGTGTACTGCTCGATCAGCGGATTCGGCGCGGATGGGCCGTACGCGGAGCGCCCGAGCTACGACTCGGTGGCACAGGCTCTGTCCGGCTTCCTCTCGGTGGTCGTGGATCCGGAGCGGCCGCGCTTCCTCGGTCCCGCGCTCGCCGACGCGATCACGGGGATATACGCCGCCTACGGGGTGCTCGGCGCGCTGCTCGAACGCGCGACCACCGGCCAGGGGCGGCTGGTCGAGGTCTCGATGTTCGAAGCGATGGCGCACTTCGCGGTCGAGCCCTTTGCCGCCTGGTTCGCGCTCGGCGAGGCGCCGAAGTCCAGCGACCGCCCGCGCCTCGCGCAGGCCTACATCCTGCGCACCGCCGACGAGCGGCTGCTCGCGATCCATCTTTCGTCGCTCGAGAAGTTCTGGACCGGGCTCACGACGGCGCTCGAGGCGCCGGAACTCGCGGCCGATGCGCGCTTCCGCGAGCGGCTGTTGCGGATCCAGAACTACGAGGCGCTCGGCGCGGAACTCGATGCGCGCTTCCGCAGGCAACCGCTCGCGCACTGGGAGGCCCGGCTCTCCGGCAACGACGTGCCGTTCGCACCGATCAACGGCGTCGACGCGGTCGTGAACGACCCGCAGGCGCGGCACCTGGGCCTCGATCGTTCCCGTGCAGGACGCGATCGAGGGCGGCCGCGAAGCCGTGCGGCCGGCGCTGCAGTTCGACGGCCGGCGCGCGACTTCCGTCACGGCCGCCCCACTCCTCGACCAGCATGGCGAGGCCATCCGCGGCGCCCTCGCGCGCGCGGGCGGCTGGCCCGCCGCCCTGCCTCCCGCCGCCCGGCGCGCAGCAGGTTGAAGCGCATGACCCGCGAACTTCCCGCGCTGTTCCCCACCACCCTGGTCGGCAGCATGCCGCAGCCGGACTGGCTGATCGACCGGCAGAAGCTCGCCGGCCGTTTCCCGCCGCGCGTGCGCGCGCGGGAGCTGTGGCGGATCCCGGCCGAGCACCTGCAGGAAGCGCAGGACGATGCGACGATCCTCGCGATCCGCGCGCAGGAGGAAGCCGGCCTCGACATCGTCACGGACGGCGAGATCCGGCGCGAGAGCTACTCGAACCTGTTCGCGAACGCGCTCGACGGCGTCGACCTCGACAATCCCGGCACGGCACTCGACCGCAGCGGCCATCCGAACCCGGTGCCGCGCGTGACCGGCCCCATCCGCCGGCGGCACGCGGTGGGCGTGCGCGACCTCGAGTTCCTGCGCCGCCACACGACCCGGCAAGTGAAGGTCACGGTCCCCGGCCCGTTCACGATGTCGCAGCAGGCCCAGATCGACCACTACGGCGGCAGCCGCCACCTGGCGTCGGCGGACTACGCGCAGGCGCTCAACGCCGAGATCCGCGACCTGTTCTCGGCCGGCGCCGACATCGTCCAGATCGACGAGCCCTACATGCAGGCGCGGCCCGAGGAGGCTCGCCAGTACGGCCTGGAAGCGCTCAATCGCGCCCTCGAGGGCGTCACCGGCACGACGGCGGTGCACATCTGCTTCGGCTATGCCGCGATCATCCACACGCGCTCGACCGCCTACTCGTTCCTGCCGGAGCTCGCGGGCTGCAGCTGCCAGCAGGTCTCGCTCGAGACCGCGCAGCCGAACCTCGACTGCTCGATCCTGAAGTCACTCGCAGGCAAGAAGATCATGCTCGGCGTCCTCGACCTCGGCAGTCCCGAGGTCGAGACGCCGGAAACCGTGGCGGCGCGCATCCGGCGCGCGCTGCCCTTCGTGCGCGCGGAGGACGTCATCGTCGCGCCCGATTGCGGCCTGAAGTACCTGGGCCGGGACGTTGCATTCGGAAAGCTCAAGGCGATGGTCGCCGGGGCCGCCATACTCCGCGCGGAGATGTCGCGCGCACCCGGGCCCGTCAGGATCCAATCGAACTCTTAACGCGGAGACTTACATGTTCAAATCCAGCGGAACGTGCCTTTCGGCGGCAGTGAGCGGCATCCTCGCCGCCGCGGTCGCGATGCCGGCCATGGCGCAGAGCACGGAGATGGAGGAAGTCATCGTCACGGCGCGCAAGCGCGACGAGGCGCTCCTGGACGTGCCGGTCGCCGTGAGCGCCTTCAACGCGCAGGAGATCGAGTCCGCGGGCATCGTGAGGCCGCAGGACTTCATCGCGCTGACGCCGAACATGACGATGGTGCAGACGCAGAACCAGGGCACCTCGTTCATCGTCGTCCGCGGCATCTCGCAGGCGCGCAACAGCGAGCCCTCGGTCGCGGTACTGATCGACGGCGTGCTGATGTCGAACCCCTCGCAGTTCAACCAGGAGCTGTTCGACATCGAGAGCATCGAGGTCCTGAAGGGACCGCAGGGCGCCCTGTACGGACGCAACGCCATCGGCGGCGCGGTGATCATCCAGACCCGCGAGCCGGGCGACGAGATCGAGGGATCGGTCATGGCCGGCTACGACTCCGGTCCCGGCTACCGCGCGCGGTTCGGCGTCGGCGGACCCGTCGGTTCCTCCGATACCTTCAAGTTCCAGCTCTCCGGTTCCTACCTCGACACCGACGGCTATATCGACAACCCGTTCCTCGGCGAGGAGGCCGACCCGTTCAAGGACGTGTCCGGCCGCGTGAAGCTGCTCTGGGAGCCGAACGACAACTTCTCCGGCGGACCTCCGGCTCTCGACCTCGCAGGTGGATACGCAGGCGCTCTACTTCAACATCACCGAGCAGGTCGACGACACCAGCCTGCCGGTGCGCGTCAACAACCGCGGGCGTGAACGAGCGCGACATGACGAGCGTCTCGCTGAAGCTCGACTTCGGCCTGGGCGGCGGCACGCTGACCTCGATCACCGCGTACGACCAGCTGGACGAGCTGCTGACCGGCGACCAGTTCGACTTCCTGCCGATCCCGGAGTCCGTGCTGTTCCAGTTCTTCGGTGCCGACCAGGCGCAGCACCAGTGGCTGGACGTCGAGTCGGTGAGCCAGGAGATCCGCTACACGTCGCCGGCCGAGAACCGGCTGCGCTGGATCGCTCGGCGCCTACGTGATCGCGACCGACCGGTTCATCTCGACCGGCAACGTGTTCGACCTCGGCACGGGCGTGGTCCCGGAGGTCAAGCGCACCCCGCTGCCGCTGTTCGCGCCGCAGTTCACCTTCCTCGCGGACTCGCAGGACAACCTCGCCTGGGCCGTGTTCGGCGAGCTGTCCTACGACATCAGCGACCGGATCGAGCTCTCGGTGGCGCTGCGCTACGACGAGGACAAGCGCGAGAACACGACCGAGACGCCGACGGAGTTCATCCCGGCCCTGATCAGCTGCGCAACCGTGCCGCAGCCCGTGCCATGTGCGTTCACCGGCCAGGTGCGCAAGGAAACCTGGGACGAGCTGCAGCCCAAGGCCACGCTGCGCTACAAGCCGACCGAGGACATCGACGACCTACCTCAGCTACAGCCGCGGCTTCCGCAGCGGCGGCTTCAACCAGACGGGCGTCGGGCTCGGCCGGGCATCGCCGGCATCAACGACCTGTTCGACGAGGAGACGGCGGATACCTACGAGATCGGCGTCGAAGGCGCAGTTCGCCGGACGGCCGCATGACGGCGAGCGCGAGCATCTACCACACCGAAGGCCGAGGGCTCGCTACTTCTTCGTGTTCGACCCGAACACGAGCACCCAGAATCTCGGCAACCTCGACGAGGTCGAGTACCAGGGCCTCGAGCTCGAGTTCCAGGCGCAGGTGACCGACAACCTCGAGCTGTATGCGCGCGGCGGCCTGACCGACAGCGAGATCAAGGCATCGCAGCGTGACCCGGCCGACGTCGGCAACCAGGCGCCGCTGGTCTCCGAGTACACGGTCAACCTGGGCGGCATATTCCGGGTGCCGTTCGGTTCCGCGGGCGATTACAGCTTCTTCATTCCGGCCGGACTTCCGGATCATCGGCGACACCTGGTGGTACCCGGACAACTTCACCAAGCGTTCGCCGGTCGAGATCCTCGACCTCAGGGCCGGCATCGACTCCGACAGGTGGTCGGTCGTCGCCTGGTCGAGGAACCTCACGGACGAGGAATACAATGCGGAATGGTCGCCCGGGCCGCAGTTCTTCCCGAGCCCCGGGTACACCAACAACTTCGTGTTCAAGGCGCAGCCGCAGGTCTGGGGCGTGGACTTCACGTACCGCTTCTGACCGGCGAAGCGCACAAGGAGCGAGCAGACATGGCAGCAGTGAAACTACCGAACCGGCTACACCACAACGCGTACGTCTCGAAGGACCTCGAGGCGACGAGGAAATTCTACGAGGACGTGATCGGGCTGCCGCTGCTCGCGACCTGGTGCGAGAAGGACGTGCTGTTCGGGGCCGAGCGCACCTATTGCCACTGCTTCTTCGGGCTGGCGGACGGCGGCGCCCTCGCCTTCTTCCAGTTCGCCGACCCGAAGGACGCGGAGGAGTTCGGCCCGAAGATGCCGTTCTCGCCGTTCCACCACATCGCGCTGCACGTCGACAAGGAAGCCCAGCAGGGCATCGAGGAGCGCCTGAAGAAGGCGGGCTACAAGGAGCCGCAGTCCTTCGTGCTCGAACACGGGTACTGCCGCTCGGTTTACGCCACCGACCCGAACGGCTTGATCGTCGAGTTCACGCTCGACCATCCGAGCGTCGAGAAGATCAACGCCGATCGCCGCAAGGACGCGCACGCCTCGCTCAAGCGCTGGCTCGCGGGAGACCACCAGTCGAACAACACGTATCGATGAGGGGCAGCAGCGAGCGCATCCTCACGACCCACGTCGGCAGCCTGCCGCGCTCGCAGGCGGTGACCGACGTGCTGTTCGCGCGCGAGCGGGGCGAGATCGCAGACCGACGCGCGGCGGCAGCGGTGATCACGCGACGCCGTCGCCGCCGTGGTCCGCCGGCAGGTCGAGACCGGCGTCGACGTCGTCAGCGACGGCGAGACCAACAAGATCAGCTACGCGACCTATATCGCCGACCGCTTCGCCGGCTTCGGCGGCGACACGCCGCGCGAGCCGGGACAGGATCTGGTGGAGTTCCCGCGGTTCATGGCGAAGCTCGCGGCGGGCGGCGCGACCGCGAAGTACCGGCGCCCGCGCTGCATCGGCGAGATCGCGCTGAAGGATGCGGAACCGCTCAACACGGACCTCGCCAACTTCCGCAGGGCGGTGGACGCGGCGAAGCCGGTCGAGGCGTTCATGAACGCCGCATCGCCGGGCGTGCTCGCGCTGTTCCAGCCGAACGACTACTACCCGACGCAGGATGCCTACCTCGAGGCGCTCGGCGAGGCGATGCGCGCGGAGTACGAGGCGATCGTCGGCGCGGGCTTCCTGCTGCAGATCGACGCGCCGGACCTCGGCATGGGCCGGCACACGATGTACCGCAACGCGAGCGTCGGCGAGTTCCTGAAGGCCGCGGCGCGCCACGTCGAGGTGCTGAACCACGCGCTGCGCAACCTGCCCGGCCGACCGCATGCGCATGCACATCTGCTGGGGCAACTACGAGGGGCCGCACCACCACGACGTGCCGCTCGAGGAGCTCCTGCCGGTCGTGATCAAGGCGAAGCCGCAGGCGCTCCTGTTCGAGGCCGCGAATCCGCGGCACGCGCACGAGTGGGCCGTGTTCAGGACGCAGAAGCTGCCGGACGACAAGGTCCTCGTGCCCGGCGTGCTCAGCACGACGACGAACTACGTCGAGCATCCGGAACTGGTCGCCGAGCGCATCGTCCGCTTCGCCGAGATCGTCGGGCGCGAGCGCGTCATCGCCGGCACCGACTGCGGCTTCGGCACCTTCGGCGGCTTCGGCCCGGTGGACCCGGACATCGTCTACCTCAAGCTCGCCTCGCTCGTCGGAGGGCGCGCGGCTCGCCAGCCGGAGGCTCTGGAAGGGTTAGCCCGGATTCTGTCAGATCTTGCTTGTGAAATACGTCATAACTGCTTGATCTGAAACAATAACGTCATCGAGATTTCACCGAACTGCAACATGCCGGGCGCAGCCTTGCCGCCATGGGCAGCAAGTTCACCACCGCGTTCGCGCACTTCGACCAGGCGGAGCTGCGCTTTTGCCGCTTCCTCAACCGGTCGAGCGGCCTGCCGACGCCGCGGGCATTTTTCCACGTGGTGAGCCGGCTCGGCGATGGCTGGATCTGGTACGCACTGATCGCCTGGCTCGCCGTGCAGCCCGGAGGCGGTGCTGCCGCCCTGCAGCTTGCGCTGACGGGCGGCGTCGGTCTCGCTCGCCTACAAGTTCATCAAGCGCCATGCCGTGCGTGAGCGGCCTTTCATCACGCACCCGGCAATCAGCTGCGCCGTAGCGCCGCTCGACCGCTACAGCTTTCCGTCCGGCCACACGCTGCATGCGGTGTGCTTCGCGCTGCTCGGGGCGCATTACCTGCCGGAGCTCGCCCTGCCACTCGCGGGCTTCGCATGCCTCGTCGCGCTCTCGCGGGTCGTGCTCGGCCTGCACTACCCGACCGACGTTGCCGCAGGTGCGTTGCTCGGCGGCGGACTCGCGTTCGCGAGCCTCAGGGTCGCCGCGACGGTCGCCGGTTGACGCGCTGTTCGTTCAGGGAACGACCGGCAACTCGATAGCCGAAGCCTCGCCAGCCGTCCGCCAGATGCGGTGCGTCGCCTTCACGTAGCTCTCCGGCGGCGCGAACATGATGTTCGGCACGAAGGTCTGCGGATTGCGGTCGTAGAGCGGAAACCAGCTCGACTGGACCTGCACCATGATCCGGTGGCCGGGCATGAACGTGTGGCTTACCTGCGGTAGCCGCATGCGGTACTCAAGCACCTTGCCCGGCTCGATGGATTTCGCCCGCGAGAAGTCCTCGCGATAGCGGCCGCGCAGGATGTCTGCGGAGATCATCTGCTGGTAGCCACCGAGCTTCGGGTTCGGCGGGTATTCGGCCGGCCAGACGTCGATGAGCTTGACGACCCAGTCCGCGTCGCTGCCGGTCGTCGAGGCGAAGAGCCGCGCCAGCGGCTCGCCCGCGATGCGCAGGGGCGCCGTCGAGCGGGGCGGTTTCGTAGACCAGCACGTCGGTCCGTGACGCCGCATTGACGCTGGTCGTCCATCAGCCACTCGCCCCAGGTGTTCTCGGGGTCGCTGCCGCTCAACGTCGGCCGCTGCCTGTACGGCACCGGCTTCGCGGGATCGGACACGAATTCGTCGAACGCGCCGCGCGCCGCGCCGACGCCGTTCGAAGCCGAGCCCGCCACTCGCCTGCAGGTACAGGCCGCGGCTCTTCGTGGCGCATCCGTCCGCGCAGGCACGCGGCCAGTCGTCGTAGCGCCGCCAGGCGTTCGCGCCCGTCTCGTAGGCGAGGACGCGCGGCGTTCCGGGGTCCGGCGCGTCCTTGAGGTGGTGGTCGAGGAATGGCTGCATGATCTCGCGCCGGAACCAGCCCGCGGTGTCGCCCTCGAACTGCACCGTGCCGATGCCGCGGCCCTCGCGCCGGCTCTGGCCGTGGTTCCAGGGTCCGAGCACGAGGTGCACGAAGCGGCCGTCCGGGTCCTTGGGCGCGAGCGCCCGGTAGAGCGCGGGCGCACCGTAGATGTCTTCCTGGTCGAACAGCCCGCCGACGATCAGCATCGGCACGGTGAGCGGCTCCTTCGCGAGCACGCGGTCCATCGCCTGCTCCTGCCACCAGGCGTCGTAGGCCGGGTGCGCCGCAAGCTGGCGCCAGAATCCCGCCTGGTCGAGGCCGCGCGACGCCGCGATCGTCGCCCGCGGACCCGCCGCGCAGCCAGGCCTCGTAGGTGTCGTAGGTGTCACTCCACCACTTCTCGCTGCTGCCGCGCGTCGCCTGCTGGTTGTAGGTGAACTCGAGCGCTCCTTCGCCGCGGAACGCGCCGTTGTGGAACCAGTCGTCGCCCATCCAGCCGTCCACCATCGGCGCGAAAGGCACCGCCGCCTTGAGTGCCGGGTGCGGATTGACGGTCGACATCAGCACCGTGAAGCCCTCGTAAGAGCCGCCAATCGTGGCGACGCGTCCGTTGCTCTCGGGAATGTTCCGCACCAGCCATTCGATCGTGTCGTACGTGTCGGTCGCGTGATCGGTGCTCGGTCGCGTTGAGCGGGCCGCGCAGCGGGCGGTTCATGACGTAGTCGCCCTCGGAGCCGTGCTTCCCGCGCACGTCCTGGTAGGCGACGATGTAGCCGGCCTCCACGGCCGTATCCATCATCTGCGGCACGACCGCGGCGAGGCGCGGGCTCTTCGGCGCGCGCCATGCGCTCGTTCGCGTTGTAGGGCGTGCGCGCGAGCAGGATCGGGCGCGCCGCTGCGCGCCCTTCGGCACCAGCACGATCGTGCGCAGCTTCACGCCGTCGCGCATCGCGCACCATCTCGTCGCGCCGCACGAAATCGAAGCTGTCGGTCTTCGGCGCGAACGTCGCCGGGATCTCGGACACGGACGGCGGGACTGCCTCCTGCGCAGGCGAGCGGCGGCAACGCCGAGCGCCAGCGGCAATGCGACGGCGACGAACCAGCGGTACATCGACATGCGGCTGCTCCTGGCGACGAACCAGAAAACGGGGCCCCATGGCCCCGTTCTTCGACGCGCGAACGAGCCGTTAGTTTACGCGGCCTTGCTGTCCGGGAATCAGCCCCTCGGCACGCATCGCCTCGAGGACCGCCTTGCGGCTGCCCACGCGCTTCTGGAAGGCCTCGAGGTTCGGGAAGCCCGAAAGGTCGAGCTTCACGACGCGCGCCCAGCGCGTGAGGGTGAACAGGTACGCATCCGCGACCGTGAAGCGGTCGCCGAGCAGGTACTTGCGGCCTTCGAGCTGCTTCTCGATCGAGCGCGTAGCGCTTCGTCAGGTAGGCGAGCCGCTCCTCGCGCACGGCCGGCAGCACGTCGGGCTTGAACAGCGGCGAATACGACTTGTGGATCTCGGACGTGAGGTAGTTGAGCGTCTCCTGCAGGCGCACGCGCTCGAAGCGAGCCGTTGGCCGGCGCGAGCGCCGCCTCCGGCGCGCGGTCCGCCAGGTACTGGACGATGGCCGGGCCCTCCGTCAGGACCTCGCCGTCGTCGAGCTCGAGCGCGGGCACGTAGCCCTTGGGATTGACGTCCCAGAAGTCGCCGTCGCGCGCGACGGTCTTGGTCTTCACGTCGACCTTGACGAGGTCGAGCGGAATGCCGGCCTCGTTCGCGACGATGTGCGGCGAGAGCGAGCAGGCGCCGGGTGAGTAAGTACAGCTTCATCGGTGTCTCCGGTTTCGTTGGTGGTGAGGAAACTTACCAATGTACTTACCTTTGTATAGTAGATACCTTCCAGTAAGACGAAGAATCGACTATCCTCCCGGTAACCGCTTCCGGAGCTTCGCGCATGGCACTGAAGGTCCGCAGGAGCAAGGCGCCGCCGCCCCCGCCGGGCTGCCCGATGGCGGCCTGCATGGCCGTGCTCGGCGGCGCCTGGACGCCGAGCCTGATCTGGAAGCTCGGCCGGCGACCCGCGACGCTTCGGCGAACTGCATGCGCGACATCCCGGGCATCTCGCCGAAGATGCTGACGGCGCGCCTGCGGGACCTCGAGGAAAAAGGCGTCGTCGTGCGCGCGGTGATGCCCACTTCCCCGCCCTCGGTCGAGTACTCGCTCTCCGAACTCGGCCGCGAGCTGATCCCCGTGATCAACACGATCGTCCGGGTCGGGACGCGGATCCGCGAAGGATCGATCGCACCGGGCCGGCGCAGCCTCACGTTGACCTTGCCCCGCCGTTGCCGATCATCGCGGGATATCCGCACCGGGGAAACGCCATGCCGCTCGACCTCGACTTCGTCCGTTCGCAGTTCCCGGCCTTCGGCGAACCCTCGCTGGCGGGTTTCGCGCACTTCGAGAACGCCGGCGGCTCCTACGCCTGCGGCCAGGTGATCGCCCGGCTCGACCGCTACTACCGCGAGACCAAGGTCCAGCCGTACTACGCCTTCGCCCCGTCGGCGCGCGCCGGCGAGCTGATGGACGCGGCAAAGTCGCGCCTGGCGGCCTGGCTCAACGTCGGCGCCGGACGAGATCCACTTCGGGCCGTCGACCTCGCAGAACACCTACGTGCTGGCGCAGGCGCTGCGCCGGCTACCTGAAGCCCGGCGACGAGGTCATCGTCACCAACCAGGACCACGAGGCGAACGTCGGGGCCTACGCCCGCCTCGCGGACGACGGCATCACCGTGCGCGAATGGAAGGTCGAATCCCGCGACCGCCGAGCTCGAGCGCCGCGACCTCGAGGCCCTGCTCGGCCCGCGCACGAAGCTCGTCGCGTTCACGCACTGCTCGAACGTCGTCGGCAGCATCCACGCGGTGCGCGAGCTCGCCGACCTCGTGCACCGGGCCGGCGCCTGGGCCTTCGTGGACGGCGTCGCCTTCTCGCCGCACGGGCTGCCGGACCTCGCGGAGCTCGGCGTCGACGCCTATTACTTCTCGCTCTACAAGGTGTACGGCCCGCATCTCGGGGCGATGTTCCTCGCGCGCGAAGTCAACGCCGCGCTGCCGAACCAGGGACATTTCTTCAACGACGGCCAAGCCCGGCGCGCGCTTCACGCCGGCGGGCCCGGACCATGCGCAGATCGCGGCCGTCAACGGGGTCATCGACTACATGGACGCGTTCGCCGACCGCCACGGCCTGGCGCGGAAAGTCCGTGCAGGAACGGGCTGCCGGCGTGCGCGGGCTGTTCCGCGCGCACGAGACGACCCTGCTGCAGCCGCTGCTCGATTTCCTCGCAGGTCACCCGAAGGTGCGGCTCATCGGCCGCACGCGCGCCGCCGAGCGCGCGCCGACCGTCTCCTTCACGGCCCAGGGCGGCGTTCGGCCGACATCGCGAGCCGCGCTTGCGCGGGCGAACATCGGCGTCGGCGTCGGGAACTTCTACGCCTATCGCGTGCTGCGCGCGCTCGGCATCGACACCGACGACGGCGCCGTGCGGCTGTCCTTCGTGCACTACACGTCGAAGGACGAGGTGGACCGGCTGATCGCGGGAGCTGGACCGGTGCTTGAACTAGACTTCGTCCAGACGCTCGCCTTCGCGGGCGTCGCGCTCCTCGCTCGGCGAAGGCCTGCGCCGGCTCGTGCCGGTGCTCGCCCGCTACAACCTGCCGGCGCCGGTGCTCGGCGGCCTGCTCGTCGCCATCGTCGGTGCTCGTCGCGCGCGGCCAGGGCGCGACGCTCGTGCAGTTCGACACGACGCTGCAGAGCCCGCTCATGATCGCGTTCTTCACGACGATCGGCTTCGGCGCGAGCCTGTCGCTGCTCAAGGTCGGCGGACCCGACGTGCTGCGTTTCTTCCTGCTGGCGACGGCGTTTGCGGTGCTGCAGAACGTCGTCGGCATCCTGGTCGCCGCTCGGCTTCGGCCTGCATCCGTTGTTCGGCGTGCTTGCGGGTTCCGTCACGCTCACCGGCGGGCCCGCCACCGGCCTCGCCTTCGCGCCGCTCTTCGAGGAAGCGGGCGTCATCGGCGCGTCGTCGATCGCGGTCGCCATCGCGATCGGCGGCATCGTCGCCGGCGGCCTGGTCGGCGGGCCGGTCGGCACCGTACTCGTCGAGCGGGGCCGGCTCGAGACGCCGCGCCGCGGGCGCGGCGGCCGCGTCGACGTCGCGCTGGTCGAGACCGAGACGACCGTCCACGCCTCGACCGACGAGGACGACGCCTGGCCGATACTGCGAGAACCTGGTCGCGATCCTGGTCGCGATGTGGATCGGCCACTGGGTCAGCACGCGGCTTCGCGGCGCTCGGCATGACGCTGCCCGCCTACATCGGCGCGATGCTGGTCGCCGCCGCGATCCGCAACCTCGACGACGTGACCGGCTGGATCGGCCTCTCGCACCGATTCATCAACAGCTTCGGCATCGTCACGCTGACGCTGTTCCTGGTCATGGCGCTGATGACGCTGAAACTCTGGGAACTGACCGGCCTCGTCCTGCCCCTCGTCGTGATCCTGCTCGTGCAGGTCGTGCTCGCGGCGCTCGCGGCGGGCCCGGTCTTCCGGATGATGGGCCGCAACTACGAGGCTGCCGTGATGAGCGGCGGGTTCATCGGCTTCATGCTCGGCACCACGGCCAACGCGATGGCGGTGATGCGCGCGCTGGTCGAGCGCTACGGGCCGGCGCCGCGCGCGTTCCTCGTCGCGCCGATCGTCGGCGCATTCTTCATCGACTTCACCAACGCGATCATCATCACGCTGTTCCTGAACCTGTTCACCTGAAGCAGCAAGAGGGTCGCCGCATGTTCTGTCCGCAGTGTGGCAAGGAGAATGGCGCGGACGCGCGCTTCTGCGTGCAGTGCGGACGGGCGCTCGCCGCGCCGCCGGCGGCGGATCCCGCGGTGTTCGCCGGTTTCTGGCTGCGGGTCGCCGCCGTCGTCATTGATGCCGTCATCCTGACCGCCGGCTACATGGTGATCATGGTCGTGGTGTCCCTCGGCGCGGTCGGTCTGATGCTCGGCGCAGGAGACCCGCCGGACGCAGCGGTGCCTGCGTTTGGCAACCTGTTGCTGATCTGGATCGCATGGCTGGCCATCCCCTGGCTGTACAACGCGCTGTTCGAAAGCAGCTCACGCCAGGCGACGCCGGGCAAGCTCGCCGTACGGATCAAGGTCACCGACCTGGAGGGCCGTCGCCTCAGCTTCGGGCGTGCAACGGGCCGCTATTTCGCCGAGTGGATCACGGGCATGACCTTCGGTGTCGGCTACGTGATGGTCGCCTTCACGAAAAAGCGCCAGGCCCTGCACGACATGATCGCCAGTACACTCGTGGTCGCCGCGGACGCGGAACCGGCGCACATCGGAGACGCTCAGCCCGCAAAGCCGATGGCCGGCTGGGCCATCGCCGGCCTTGTATTGCTCGGCGCCTTCGTGCCGCTCGGCATCATGGCGGCGATCGCCATTCCCGCCTACCAGGACTACACGATTCGGTCGCAGGTCACCGAAGGCCTCGTGATTGCGCACGACTACAAGGGCGCGGTGCAGGACGTGTTCGATACTACAGGCCGCTGGCCGGCGGACCTGACGGACCTGGACAACCGCTTCGACCTTCTCAAGCGGGTGAACAACAGCCGGTACGTGCAGACAATCGAAGTGTCGAACGGCACAGTCACGATCACGTATGGCCGCGGTGCAAGCCCGGTGATCCGGGACTACCTGCTTTCGCTCCAACCACACCTGACGCCAGCAGGCGAAATCGCCTGGCTATGCGGCAATGCAGAACTGCCGGACGACGCGGACCCGACCTCGACCCTGGAGTCGGACCTGGGCGTGACGAGCCTGCAGGACAAGCACCTGCCGGCCGCCTGCCGCTCCGGCTACGTCGCGCACTAGCGCGGCAGCGGCAGGATCCCGAGCTCGCGCCACATCGCTTCGGGATCGAGCGGCACTCCGTCCTTGACCACGAGGCGCAGGTTGCGCAGCGCACCCGGGTCGGCGCTCGGGTCGCCGTCGACGAGGATGAAATCCGCCAGCTTGCCCGGCGCGATCGAGCCGAGCCGGTCGCCGAGACCGCTGGCGCGCGCGGCGCCGAGCGTCGCCATCTGCAGCACTTCGGCGGCCGGGATGCCGGCCTGCACATACAGCTCCAGCTCGCGCATCAGCGAGAATCCGCCGAGTGAATCCGTGCCCGCGACGATCGGCACGCCGGCGGCGTGCAGCGCCTTCAGCATTCTCAGCATCGCCTTGAACGAGGCCTCGAACCGCGCCTGCTGTTCGGGTCCGGATACCGGCAGGCCGCCGTCGAGCAGGCCGCGGCGCACGACCGGCGGCAAGCGGTCCGCGATCGGCCGGTAGGCGGTCGCCATCTCGCCCGCGCGGTCCAGGATCAGGTTCTCGAACAGCTGCAACGTCGGGTCGACGGTCACGTGCTGCGCCGCGAGCAGCGCGATGAAGTCCTTCGTCGCCGGCGCATCGAAGTCGAGCTCGCCCGCATGCTCGGCGGGCACGGTGAGCCGCGCCGGGGTACGCGTATCCGGCGCCCGGTCGAACATGAAGTTCAGGAACACCATGTTCATGTGCTGGATCTCGTCGTAGCCCGCGCGCACCGCGCGCTCGGCCGTCATGCCCGCCGGCACGTGGCCGCCGACGCGCAGCCCGCGCTTGCCCGCCTCGTCCACGATGAACGGCACGAGCTCCGGCTTCACCGAGCTGTAGACCTTGACGAGGATGAAGCCGGCATCCGCCATCGCGTCGACCGCGGCACGCGCCTCGGCCTCGTCGGCGACGAGCACCTGCGTCGGACCCTGGAACGGCCCCGGACCGTCCACGATCCCCGCGAAGGCGATGCGCGGTCCGAGCGTCTCGCCTTCCCAGGTCCGCATGCGGTCCCGCTTTGCGGGTTCCGCCGCCATGTCGCGCACGCCGGTCACGCCGGCCGCGAGCAGCAGCAAGCCGTCCGCCGGCTCGGGATGGCTGTGCATGTCCCAGAGTCCCGGCAGCAGCGCGCGGCCCGCGGCATCGATGCGCACGGCGCCCTCGGGCACCGGAATCGCAACCGTCCGGCCCGACGGCGCGGACGACGTCGCCGTCGACGAGCACGCTCGTGCCCGGCCGCATCGCACGCGCCTCGGCGTCGAACAGGTTCGCGTGCTCGATGAGCAGCGGCCCCTCCGGCCGCCGCGCGATTCGCGCTGCCTGTTCCTGCCGCAGCCCGGTGAGCCGCGCTTCCTGCACGGCGAGGAGCTCTGGCGCCACGGCCTCCCAGCCCTCCGGAATCAGCGTGACCCAGCTGTCGAGGCTGGCGAAGAATTCTACCGTCTGCATCGAGCCACACGGTCGTCGGCTGGTAGCCGAGGCCGTAGATCGCGTACAGGCGCACGTCCTTCGACACGTCTGCAAGCTTCACCGTCTGCACGTCGAGTGCGACGACGCGCGCCTCACCGGAAGGCAGGAGCGCGAGCGTCTTGTCCGGCGCGGCCAGCGCCGCTTTCACGAGCAGTGGGATTTCCGCAGGCGTGCCCGACTGGCTCAGGTAGAACGCGGGGCCCGCGACCGCTTTCTCGCCCTTCTCCACCTTGTTGGTCCAGGACGCCTGGCCGTTCGCGATCGGCGAAGCGCTCGCTGATCGTGTTCTTGAGATAGTCATTGCCGTCGACGGTGATTGCGGTCGGGATCCCGGCTGCGTCGCGCGTGATGCGCGAGCGCAGCGACGGGCCGCGCCCGCGGTCGTTGAACTCGAAGACATAGTGGCCGGATCCGTCCGGCATCCGGCATTCGAGGTGATAGCCCGCGCGATTGCCGGCCAGCACGAACGAGAAAACGCGGCTGGACGTCGCCTCCTCCGGGCAGCGCGTGACGGCCGGCGCGGCAGCCGGCTCCGCAGCCATGCGCGGCAGCGACATGAAGACGGCGGCAATTCCGGCGACAGGGCAGCAACAGGAAGACGGCGATTCCGGCGTAGAGGTGCTGCACGGCTTCAGCGTTTCGCCGTCAGCCGCTTGATCCCCTTGGCTTTCGCCGAAGGCGCGTCGCCATGCATCGCCAGCAGGGAGTCCATGAGGTCGTCGTCCGCGCTCGAGCAGATGCCGAGCAGAAGGGCCTCGTCGTGACCCTTGGGCGCGACGTAGGCGTGGCCCATCGTGCTGTCGATGTAGATGGACTCGCCGGTCTCCAGGACCACGGGCTCGTAGAACTCGGTGTGGATCTCGACCGGGCCCTGGAGCACGTAGATGTACTCCTCGCCCGTGTGGTGCACCAGCTCGCCGAACTCCTCGATGCTCCGGGCACGTACCCGCGTCACCGTCGGCACCATGCGCTTGCGGCGCAGCTCCGGGCACATATAGAAGTATTCGTAGTTCGGCGTATTGACCCGGATGGCGTCGCCCAGCCGGCCGATCGAGCGGCGCGCGGTGATCGGGAGCCTCGGGCGTCGCGTCGGCCTCGCTGAAGAGGTCGGACATGCGGATGTTGAGGCGCTGGCTGAGCTGCAGCAGCTTGTCGTACGTGAGCGTCAGCCGGTCGTGCTCGACCTTGGCGATGGTCGAGAGCGGGATGCCGGTGCGCTCGCTCATCTCCTTGAGCGTCCAGTGGTTCCTGCAGGCGCAGACCGCGCAGCAGGCTGCCGAGCGTCGGGCGGCGCGGTCGGGTCGGTGTCACGCCGACGATTGTACGGTCTGCGCCCCTTTGACGTCATTCTCCAATTAGGACTACCATGGCCTTATCAGGATAAATACCCGGGGCTTACGCATGCGCGTCATTTCTCCGCTCGCGACTTTCCTGTCTGCTTCCCTGCTTTGCGCCATGGCGCAGGCCCAGGTACCGCAGACGCCGCTCGAAGCCGCTGCGCCGCCCGCGGCGGAAGCCACCGCAGCAGGTGCCGGCGTCTGCGGCGCCGCAACTCACGCGCGAGGACCTCGAAGCCTGGCTCGACGGCTTCCTGCCCTATGCCCTCGCGCGCGGCAACGTCGCCGGCGGCATCGTCGTGGTCGTGAAGGACGGCCAGGTCCTGCTGCAGAAGGGCTTCGGCTACGCGGACGTCGAGAAGAAGCTGCCTGTCGACCCGGAGCAGACGCTGTTCCGTCCGGGCTCGGTCTCGAAGCTCTTCACCTGGACCGCGGTCATGCAGCTGGTCGAGCGCGGCAAGATCGACCTCGACGCCGACATCAACCAGTACCTCGACTTCAAGATTCCGCCGGGCCCCGACGGCGAGCCGATCACGATGCGCAACCTGATGACGCACACGGCGGGCTTCGAGGAACAGGTCAAGGAGCTGATCTCCGAAGACCCGGCGCGCATCCGGACGATCGAGGCGACGCTGAAGGACTGGGTGCCGGATCGCATCTTCAAGGCCGGCACGATGCCCGCCTATTCGAACTACGGCACTGCCCTGGCGGGTTACATCGTCGAGCGAGTCTCGGGCCTTTCGTTCGACGACTACCTCGACCAGCACATCTTCGGGCCGCTCGGCATGACGCAGTCCTCGTTCCGCCAGCCGCTGCCGGAGGCGCTGATGGCCGGCATGTCGCAGGGCTACAAGGATGCCACCGGCAAGCCGCAGGGCTACGAGCTCATCAACCTCTCGCCCGCGGGCTCGCTCGCCGCGACCGGCGCCGACATGGCGCGGTTCATGATTGCGCACCTGCAGCACGGCGCGCTCGGCGACGCGCGCATCCTCTCCGAGGAGACCGCGAAGAAGATGCACGGCACGCCGCTCACGATCCTCCCGAACGTCAACCGGATGGTGCTCGGCTTCTACGAGACCGACACCAACGGCCGCCGCATCATTTCGCACGGCGGCGACACGCAGTACTTCCACAGCGACCTGCACCTGTTCCTCGACGACGGCGTCGGCTACTTCATCTCGTTCAACAGCTCGGGCAAGGAAGGCGCGGTGGGCGCGCATCCGCGAGGCGTTCTTCCGCAACTTCGCGGATCGCTACTTCCCCGGCCCTGCGCGTCGAGGGCACCGTGGACGAGGCGACGGCGAAGCAGCACGCGGCGGCGATCGCGGGCAGCTACATCAGCTCGCGCCGCGCCGAATCGAGCTTCCTCAGCATCCTCAACCTGCTGCAGCCCGCCAAGATCGTCGTCAACGAAGACGGCACGATCTCGTTCCCGCATACTCACCGACCTCAATGGCGAACCGACCAAGTGGCGCGAGGTCGCGCCCTGGGTCTGGCGCGAGGTCGACGGCAAGTCGCGACTCGCGGCAGAGGTGAAGGACGGCAAGGTCATTCGCTTCACGGCGGAGTGGATCTCGCCGTTCATGTACATGGAGCGTTCCTCGGGCGCAAAGGGCGTCGGCTGGCTGATGCCGGCGCTGATCGCGAGCCTCGCAGCGCTCACGCTCACGGTGCTGTTCTGGCCGGTCGCGGCACTCGTGCGCCGGCACTACAGGCGGCCCCTGCCCTTCGCGGGCCGCGAGGCGAAGGCCTACCGCTGGGTGCGCATCGGCGCGCTCGCCTCGCTCGCGGCGATCGGCGGCTGGATCGGCACGATCCTCCTGATGTTCAGCAAGCTCGAGCTGCTGACCGCCGGGATGGACTGGGTGGTGCTTGCGTTGCACGTCCTCGGCACGATCGCGGTCTTCGCGGGCTTCGCGCTCGCGCTCTGGCACCTGTCGGTCGTGTGGCAGGCGCCGAAGCGCTGGCTCGGCAAGATCTGGGCGGTCGTGCTCGTCCTGGCGACCGCCGTCTGCGTCTGGGTCGCGGTCGCCTACCACCTGGTCGGGCATCAGCACGAACTACTGATGCAGCTCACAGTTACGCGGGAACTGATCCCGCTGTCGGCCCCGTTCACGATCACGGGCTACACCTTCACGGACATGACCGTGGTGGTCGCGCGCGTCACCGAGCGCGGCGCGGCAGGCGAAGGCGAGGCGGCAGGCGTCTACTATCTCGGCGACGACGCCGACCGCATGTGCGCCGCGCTCGAGAACGTGCGGCGCGACGTGGAGGCCGGAGTCGATCGCGAGTCGCTCCGTCGCCTGCTGCCGCCGGGCGGCGCGCGCAACGCGCTCGACTGCGCGCTCTGGGACCTCGAGGCGAAGCGGCTCGGGCAGCCGGTCTGGCGCATCGCCGGGCTCGAGCGCCCCCGGCCGCTGCTCACCACGTTCACGATTGCCGGCGAACGACCCGGGCGCGATGGCGGCGAAAGGCCGTGGAGTACGCGCAGGCGAAGTCGCTGAAGCTCAAGCTCACGGGCGAGTTGCCGCTCGATGCCGAGCGCGTGCGCGCGGTGCGCAAGGCGCGGCCCGACGCCTGGATGGGCGTCGATGCCAACCAGGGCTTCACGCCGGCGAGCCTCACCGCGCTGATGCCGGACCTCGTCGCCTGCAAGGTCAAGCTCGTCGAGCAGCCCTTCGCGCGCGGGCGCGAAGCGGACCTCGACGGATTCCGCTGCCCGATCCCGGTCGCCGCGGACGAGAGCGTGCAGGGACTCGCCGACATCGAGCCGCTGGTCGGGCGCTTCGACATCGTCAACATCAAGCTCGACAAGTGCGGCGGCCTGACCGAGGGCCTGGCCATGGCGACCGAAGCGCGCCGCCACGGCCTCGGCGTCATGGTCGGCAACATGGTCGGGACGAGCCTCGCCATGGCCCCGGCCTGGATCCTCGGCCAGCTCTGCGACATCAACGACCTCGACGGCACGCTGTTCATCTCGCGCGACCGCGTGCCGGCGATGGCTTTCGACCAGGGCAAGGTCTCCTATCCCGACGGCGGCTGGGGCAGCCCGTCCTGAGCGGCGATTTCCGCCTGAATTGACAATTCTCTGATCAGGCTTAATATCTCCGATCCGGGATAGTTTTCCCGGCAAGGATACGATGGGGCTTTCCAGGGCGCGTCGAGTCTCCAGGCGCCGCCTGCTCCAGGGCGCGGCGGGATCGGCCGCGCTCGGCATCGGCTTCCCGATGCTCAACTTCGCCTCCTTCCGCCTGTTCGCCGACAGCGCGCGCCACCTACTCCGCGCGCGCCGTCGACCTGGTCGAGCAGGTCGCTCGTCATCGACATGCTGGGCGTGCTCAAGATCGACTTCACGCCCGACCGCCTACTCCACCCCGCTCGACGAGGCCGCGATCGCGGCATTCCGCGGCAGCGGCATCACGGGCTTCCACAACGCGGTCGGCACCGGCGGACCGTCCGTGGTCGAGGAGACGCTCACCTTCCTCGCCGCCTGGCAGGGCTTCGCGGCGCGGCACTCGGACCTGTTCTGCGTCGTCGACCGCGCGGCGGACCTCGACCGCGCCAAGGCCGCGGGCAAGTGCGCGGTGATCATGGGCGTGCAGAACTCCGAGCACTTCCGCAAGGCCGAGGACGTCAAGGCCTTCCACCAGCTCGGGCAGCGCTGCTCGCAGCTCACCTACAACAGCCAGAACCTGCTCGGCAGCGGCAGCACGGACCGCGTGGACGGCGGCGTCAGCGACTTCGGCGCGGAGATCATCGCGGCGATGAACGACGCCGGCATGCTGGTGGACGCCTCGCACTGCGGCGACCGCACGACGCTCGACGCGATCGAGATCTCGCAGCGGCCGGTCGCGATCACGCACTCGAACTGCCGCGCGCTGAACAACCACCCGCGGCTCAAGACCGACGAGGCGATCACGAAGCTCGCCGCGAAGGGCGGCGTCATGGGCATCACCGGCGTGCGCAATTTCGTGCGCGACCGCGAACCCACCACGATCGAGCACGTGGTCGACCACATCGACCACGTCGTGAAGCTCGCCGGCATCGAGCACGTCGGCATCGGCACCGACGCCGACCTCGACGGCTACGACGACATGCCGGCGGACCAGCGCAAGATGCTGATGGATTCGTACAAGTCGAGCTACGCGTTCCGCGACAAGCTCGACACCGACGGTTTCGACCATCCGAAGAAGATTTTCGACCTGACCGAGGCACTCATCCGTCGCGGCTACGGCGACTCGAACATCGAGTCCGTGCTGGGCGGCAACTTCCGGCGGCTGCTGGGCACCGTATGGGTCCCGGCTCCGGCCAAGACAGCAGAGGAAAAAGCAGCATGAACACGCATCGCGGACGCAATACATTGACGGTGGCGGGCGCAGTGGCCCTCGCCCTCGCGGCGGCCGCGGCCGGCGCGCAGACGGCGGAATCGACGAGCCTCGGCGAGGTCATCGTGACCGCGCAGAAGCGCAGCGAGGCGCTCGCCGACATCCCGATGTCGGTTTCGGTCGTGGCGGGCGATACGCTCGAGCGGGCAGCGGGTCGAGAACTTCGAGGACCTCGCGGCGCTGGTCCCGGGCCTCAGCCTCGTCTCGGCCACGCCCGGCGTCACCCGCGTCACGATGCGCGGCATCAACACCGGCGGCGTCGCCTCCACGGTCGGCATCTACCTGGACGACGTGCCGTTCGGCTCGAGCAGCGGACTTGCGAATGCCGCGATCCTCTCGGGCGACATCGACACCTTCGACATGGCGCGCGTCGAGGTGCTGCGCGGCCCGCAGGGCACGCTGTACGGCGCGAGCGCCCTCGGCGGCGTGATCAAGTACGTCGCCAATGCGCCCTCGACGGCCGGCTTCGAAGGGCGCCTCCAGGGCTCGGTCGAAAACGTCGAGCACGCGGGCCTGGGCTATGGGCTGACCGGCGTCGTGAACATCCCGATGGGCGACAGCTTCGCCGTGCGTGCCAGCGGCTTCTACCGGACCACGGGCGGCTACATCGACTCGATCGGCACGAACCCGATTCCCGCGCTTCAGGATCCCAGCGTCAACATCGTCGACGGGACGCTGGTCGAGGGCGACATCAACGACAGCGAGGTCGTCGGCGGCCGCGTCTCCGCACTGTTCACGCCGTCGGAAACGTTCTCGCTCGACCTGTCCGTGCACTTCCAGGACATCAACTCCGACAACCAGGGCTCCTTCGAGGTCGACCCGGCGACGCTGCAGTCCGCCGGGCGGCCGGCGCGTCGCCTCGCGCTACCACAACGAGCCGACCGACATCGAGTACCGGCTCTACAGCGCGACGCTCGACTGGGACCTCGGCGGCGTCTCGCTGCAGTCCGTGACCAGCTACAGCGAGTTCCTGCAGGACTTCGAGCTCGACGTCGCCACGCTTGACCTCATCGGCACGGGGCTTGGAACTGCACAACTCCTGACTTTCGCCTACAGCACCCCCGGAACGACTGACAGGCTGCTGTCTGGCGTGCTTTTCCAGGAAACGGGTACCGACAAGTTCACGCAGGAGTTCCGCCTGGTTTCCCCGGAAAGCGACCAGTTCGAGTGGCTGCTCGGCGCTTACTACACGGACGAGGATTCCCTCATCCACCAGGAAGCTCTTGCAGTCACACCCGCCACGAACGACGTCGTGGCCGACATACCCGAGTACGCGGACGTCGGAATCGACTCCACCTACGAAGAGCTTGCGCTGTTCGGGAACGCGACCTGGCACATCAGCGACAGGTTCGACCTCTCGTTCGGCGTGCGCTGGAGCGACAACGACCAGGATGCTTCGCAATCCGTCACGATTCGGCTTCCGGAGTTCCTGATCGGCCCGCCGGGCGTCATCGAGCAGAACTTCGACAATCTCAAGTCGTCTGAAAGCCCGGTCACCTGGTCGTTCTCGCCTCGCTACGAGTTCAGCGACACGACCTCGGCGTACCTGCGCGTCGCGACCGGCTTCCGGCCGGGCGGCCCCAACGTGCTGCCGCCGAACTCCGGCGCACCCGCGACGTACGATTCCGACGAGCTGACGAACTACGAGGTCGGGCATCAGGACCGGAAACGGAAGCGGCAGCTTCTCGCTCGACGTCGCCGCGTTCTTCCTCGACTGGGAGGACATCCAGCTGTTCCAGGTCGTCAACGACTTCGGCGTCAATGCCAACGGCGGCACCGCCGAGAGCAAGGGCATCGAGTTCACCGCGACGGCGCGCGCGACTGACGGGCTCAGCTTCAGCCTGACGGGTGCCTACATCGATGCCGAGCTGACGGAAGACACGGACCCGGACGGTGCGGGCCCGATCCCGGACCTCGTGGGCGGCTTCGACGGCGACCCGTTGCCGTTCGTGCCCGAGTGGACGCTCGGGCTCAGCGGCGATTACGAGTGGAGCGTCTTCGGCGACAGCACGGCCTATGTCGGCGCCCAGGTCTCCTACACGGGCGATCGGACCGCCGGCTTCGCCGACCGCGTCGATCTCACCGACCCCACCTCGGCGCTGCGTTGAGCTCGACAGCTACACGACCGTCGACCTGCGCGGCGGGGTGATTCGCGATCAGTGGTCGCTCGAACTGTACGTGAAGAACGTCAGCGACGAGGATGGCATCACCGCCTTCGAGTCGCCGGGCACCCTCCCGAACGGCGCCGCGGGCATCGCAGTGATCCGGCCGCGCACGTTCGGCCTCGCGCTCGGCGTGCGGTTCTGACGGCCGGCCGGAACGACGGGACCATGTCGGCAGTCCGTAACGCGGGCGCCCCGGGCGCCGGTCCGGCGTCGCTCGTCGTCGCCCTGCCGGCGCCCTACCTGCTGTTCCTCGGCGACGTCACCGAGGCCGGCTACGCGAAGACCGCCTTCGGCCTGCGCGACTGGGCGCGCGAGCTCTGCGTCGGCGAGTTCGCGATGCCCGAGGCGACGGTCACGACGGGCCTGCCGCGGCTCACGCCGCGCGAGGCGCATGCGAAGGGCGCGCGCTCGATCGTGATCGGCGTCGCCAACACCGGCGGCGTGCTGAAGCCGAGCTGGATCCCGGGCCTCGTCGACGCGCTCGAGGCGGGCCTCGACGTGGTCTCTGGCATGCACGGGCGGCTCGCGTCTTCGCCGGAATCGAAAGCTGCCGCAGAGCGACTCGGCCGGCGCCTCATCGACGTCCGCCAGCCGCCGGCCCACATCCCGGTCGGAACCGGCCGCAAGCGCAGTGGCAAGCGCCTGCTGACGGTCGGCACCGACTGCGCGCTCGGCAAGAAGTACACGGCGCTCGCGCTGGCGGGTGCATTCCGGCGCCGCGGCGTGGAAGCTGATTTCCGCGCGACCGGGCAGACCGGGATCATGATCGCGGGCAGCGGCATGCCGATGGACGCGGTCGTTTCCGACTTCATCGCCGGCGCCGCCGAGGTCCTGAGCCCGGATGCCGCGCCGGACCACTGGGACGTGATCGAGGGACAGGGCTCGCTGTTCCATCCCGCCTATGCCGGCGTCTCGCTCGGCCTGCTGCACGGCAGCCAGCCGGACGTGCTGGTGCTCTGCCACGAGCCGGGCCGCTCGCATCTCCTCGGCTACCCGGATTTCCCGACGCCCGCGCTGCCCGAGGCGATTGCCCTGCACCTCGGCATGGGTTCGCTGACCAATCCCGAAGATCCGCTGCGCCGGCGTCAGCTTCAACACCGCGACGCTCGGGCCCGCCGAGGCGAAGGAACTGCTCGAGCGCACGTCGCAGTCGCTCGGCATGCCGGTCGCCGACCCGATGCGCGGCGGCGCCGCCTTCGAGCGGCTCGTCGAGGCCTGCCTCGCCTGATGGCCCGCGCGTCCTGGTTCCAGCGATTCCTGCTGCCGGGATTCGCGTTCAAGGCCGTCGTCATCGGCGGCGGCTACTCGACCGGGCGGGAAATTGCCGAGTTCTTCGTGCCGCTCGGGCCCTGGGGCGGCATCGCCGCCATGGCACTCGTCGATGGTTCTCTGGAGCCTCATCTGCGTCGTGACGTTCCTGCTCGCGCGCGCGATCGGGAGCTTTGACTACCGCCCGTTCTTCCGCGCGTTGCTGGGCCCGGGCTGGATCGCCTTCGAGGCCTCGTACTTCTTCTTCTTCATCCTGATCCTCGCGGTTTACGGCGCAGCGGCAGGCGCGCTCGGCACGGCGATGTTCGGCTGGCCGACGCTGGCGGGCGTACTGATCCTGATGGCTGCCATCGCCGCCTTCACCGCCTTCGGCAACCGCAGCGTCGAGTGGCTCTTCAAGTACGCCTCGTTCTTCCTGTACGGCGTCTACGCGCTGTTCGTGGTCTTCGCCTTCCAGCGCTTCGGCCCGCAGATCGGCGAGGGATTCGAGCGAGCCTCCGGCACGGACGGCTGGATCGGCGCCGGCATCACCTATGCCAGCTACAACGCCATCGGCGCGGCGGTGATCCTGCCCGTGCTGCGGCACCTTACGAGCGACCGCGACGCGGTGGTCGCCGGCCTGCTCGCGGGCCCGCTCGCGATCATCCCGGCGCTGCTCTTCTTCCTGTGCATGGTGGCCTTCTATCCCGGCATCGGCAGCGAGGTACTGCCGGCTGACTTCATGCTCCGGCAGATGGGCATGCCGCTCCTGCACGCGGCCTTCCAGCTCATGATCTTCGCCGCGCTGCTGCAGAGCAGCGTGAGCTCCGTGCACGCGGTCAACGAGCGCATCGCCGGCGTGCTTGCGGAACGCGGCCGCAGCTTTCCGCCCGTGCAACGGCTCGCCTGCACGGCCCTGCTGCTGGTACTGGCGATCTTCGCGGCGCAGCAGTTCGGCCTCGTCGCGCTGATCGCAAAGGGCTACCGGGCGCTGGCCTGGATGCTCATCGCCTTTTTCGTACTGCCGCTGCTCACCGTCGGCGTCTGGCGTCTTCTCAAGAATCGGAGGCAAACCTGATGCGCCTCGTCCTCATTGCACTGCTTGCCGCCCTGCCTGTCCTGGCCGCCGCGGCCCCGCCGAAAGGCTTCGACGCACGCGTCGAGTCCGTCATGAAGGACTCCGGCGTCCCCGGCGCCTGGGTGTCGATCGTCGAGGATGGCAAGGTCACGCTTGCCAGCGGCTACGGCATCCGTGCGCTCGGCTCCGCGGAGTCCGTCGACGCCGATACGCTGTTCCAGATCGGTTCGACGACCAAGGCATTCACGGCCGCCGCGCTCGCGATCCTCGTGGAGGACGGCAAGCTCGGCTGGGATGACCGGGTGATCGATCACCTGCCCGGGCTTTCGCATGTACGACCCCTGGGTCACGCGCGAGATCACGGTCCGCGACCTGCTGGTGCATCGCAGCGGCCTCGGTCCGGGCCAGGGCGACCTGATGTTCGTGCCTTCGACCGACATCAGCCGCGCGGACCTGGTGCGGCGGATCCAGTTCCTCAAGCCGAAGACCAGCTTCCGCTCGGCGTACGCGTACGACAACGTGCTCTACGCCGTCGCCGGCCAGGTGGTCGAGGAAATCTCCGGACAGACCTGGGAAGAATTCGTCGAGGCGCGCATCTTCGCGCCCGCTCGGCATGAAGACCGCGGTGACCAACGACGTCGACCGGCTTTCCGCGCCGAACCGCGCCTTTCCGCACGGCCGCATGGGCGAACTGCGCGGCGTCGGCACGCAACAGGTCTTCGACGAGAAGAGAGTCGCCCTCGGCGCGAACGTCGGCCCGGCAGGCGCGATCGCCACGGGTGCCAACGACATCGCGCGCTGGCTGCAGGTCCAGCTCGCCGCCGGGCAGATCCCCGGGTCGGAGCAACGCCTGTTCAGCGAGGCGTCAGGCCCGCGAAATGTGGCAGCCCGTCATTCCGGTTCCGGTAACGCCCTTCCCGCCGCCGCTCGAGGACGC
This sequence comes from uncultured Gammaproteobacteria bacterium, assembly GCA_963823415.1. Lineage (GTDB taxonomy): Bacteria > Pseudomonadota > Gammaproteobacteria > Steroidobacterales > Steroidobacteraceae > SCUD01. The sequence continues at coordinate 620,918 of CAWGLJ010000008.1, forward strand.
CGCTCCCCAGTTCCGCGGCTATGCGCTCGGCTGGTCGGTCCAGGACTACCGCGGGCACAAGATCATCCAGCACGGGGGCGGCACACTGGGATTCCGGGCGATCGTGGTGCTGATTCCCGAGAAGAACGTGGGCTACGCGATCGCCATCAACTCTGAAGACAACGAGTTCACCGTCGGCCTGCACTACGAGCTGCTCGACCACTACCTCGGGCTGCCGAAGCGCGACTGGCCGAAGGCATTCAGGGATTTCTTCGACGCCCGCAACGCCGCCGGCCTCGAAGCGCAGCGAGCCGCGGTCTCCGAGCGTCCCAAGTCCTCGCCTTCACTGCCGCTCGCGGCCTATGCCGGCGCGTACGCCGACCCGTGGTACGGACCGATCGCGATCACGGAAGCGAACGGCTCGCTCACGATCGACTTCAGGCAGACGCCCGGCATGGTCGGCCCGCTCGAGCACTGGGCCTACGACACCTTCGTCGCGCGCTGGCCGGACCCGCTGATGGAACCGGCGTTCGTCACGTTCGCGCTCGATGCCGCAGGCAAGCCTGCGCGCATCACGATGAAGGCCTACTCGCCGGTCGCGGACTTCAGCTTCGACTACCACGACCTCGAGTTCACCCCGGTCGCGGCGCCGCCGGCACCTGCCGGCGACTAAAAAAAAGGCCCGGCGCGAGTAGCGCCGGGCCTTTAGCAGTCGCTTTACGCCAGGATTACTGCGGCGGCAGAACGGCCCAGGACTCTTCCGTCGAGCCCGGCAGTTCAGACGCCGTCATGCGGTCCTCGGACACCCAGAAGGTGATCGTCTCGCCCTTCTTGAGGTCCGTGAACTTGACCTTCTTGCCGTCGATGCTGACGCCCGCTTCGGGCGCCGGCTTGAAGCTGAAGGTCGAAAGGCGATCGCCCTTGACGTTCAGCAGCTCGACCGTCGTGCGATCCGCGCTGTTGAGGAACACGCGGGCGTTGAACTTCGCGTAGCGCTTGCCGTCGGTGTCACGCGCTTCGAGGCACGCGGCCGGGGCATCCGGATACTTCGCGAGGAACTCGGAGCTGTACTTCACTTCGGTGCAGGCGATCTGCGTGCCCTTCTCCATCGTCTCGCCCGCGAGCGCGGCGCCGATCGAGAGAGGCAGGGCGAGCGCGGTGACGAGCAACGCGCACTTCTTGCTGTTCAATTTATATCCTCCATCCAGATGTCGAAAACGAACGTCCCTTCAACCGCATAATTTACATCGCCTTCGGGGTGTCTTGCCCCGATTTCGGCAGCACTGGGACGCCGAGGCGGGGCCGCGCGCTAGAAAACACTTTAATTGTTGATTTCAACCACCTAAAAGGCATAAAGAAAAAGGGGCCGCTTCTGGCGGCCCCTCTTTGCAGTCTCAGCGAAGCTGAATCAGGGCTTCGGCGGCGGCATGACCGCCCAGGTATTCTCGGTCGCACCCGGAAGCTCAGCGGCCTCCATGCGATCTTCGGAGACCCAGAAGGTAAGTTTCTCGCCGACCTTCAAGTCAGAGAACTTGGTGTCCTTGCCGTTGATCCTGATCATCTGTGTCCCGCCCGGCTTCAGGCTGAACGTATCAACCACGTCGCCTTTCGTGTTCAGCAGGTTCACGGTCGTGATCTCGGGACCGGTGAGGTACACCTTGGCGTCAAACTTGGCATAACGCTTGCCATTGTGTTCGCGCGCCTCGATGCAGGCGGCAGGTGCCTGCGGGAACCGGGCCAGGAACGCTTCGCTGTACTTGAGCGCCGAGCACTCAACCTTGGGGAGCTTGGACGGATCGATGGGCTTGGCAGCAAATGCCGCGCCGATCGACAGAGGCAGGGCAAGCGCGGTGACAAGCAACGCGCACTTCTTACTATTCAATGTGAATCCTCCACGTTAGATAGGAATACGCCCGTCCAGAGCGTCACGGGCAGAATCCAGAACTCGATCAGAAACTTGCAGCGCCTAATTTACACTGCTGGCGCAATTCCCGTACTTCCGAGTAGTCCTACGCCTGTCCCGACCGGCGGATGGGGTGCTTCGCTCGCTCGACACAACATTGAGTTGATAGCGCCAATTGCTTAATAAATAACGATTCTCAGTCGCTCCTTTTGCCCAGCCGATTACGGGCAGCAAGCTTCCGTAGCGTTTATCATCAAAACCACATGCGGACACTCGTGCACCTCGGCTGGGTCTTCCTCGGCGGCGGCATCGGCAGCGCGCTGCGCTATGGCGTCGGTCGTGCCGCACTCGCCGTGGCCGGGCCCAACTTCCCGCTCGGCACCCTGGTCGTGAACCTGCTCGGCTGCACGCTCATGGGCGCGCTGGTGGAATGGCTCGCCTGGCGCGACACGGGAATCGACGCGTCGATGAAGTTGTTCCTCGCCACCGGGTTGCTGGGCGGCTTCACGACTTTCTCGGCCTTCGCGCTCGACGCGGTCGCGCTCTGGCAGCGGGGCGAGGCGTTGACGGCCGCCGCCTATGCGGCCGGGTCGGTCGTGCTTTCAATCGTCGGCTTCCTGGCCGGCATGGCGCTGGTGCGCGCCTTCGTGGCCCCGTGACCCGCATCGCGCGCGCTGCTGAAGCCGCTGGACGAGTTCCTGCGGGTCGAGACGGTGAGCGGCCTCGTGCTGCTCGTCGCCGCGGCGGTTGCGCTCGTGCTCGCCAACTCGCAGTGGCATGCTCGCGTACGAACATGCTCTGGGACGCGTCGCGCCTGCCCGGCGGCCTGTCGCTGCACTTCGTGGTCAACGAAGTCCTGATGGCCGTCTTCTTCCTCGTGGTCGGACTCGAGATCCGGCGCGAGATTCATGACGGCGCACTGTCCACGCCCGCACAGGCGGCGCTGCCGCTGGTCGCGGCGGCCGGCGGAATCATCGCGCCGGCGATCATCTACGGCTGGCTTGCGGATCCGACGGTCCGCGACGGCTGGGCGATTCCCGACCGCGACCGACATCGCCTTCGCCGTCGGCGTGCTCGCGCTGCTCGGGCGGCGCGTGAATCCTGCGCTGCGCGTGCTGCTGCTCGCGATCGCGATCGCCGACGACATCGCCGCGGTGCTGATCATCGCCTTCTTCTATGCCGAGGGCATTGCGCCGGGCGGCGTCGCACTCGCGGCCGCGGGCGCCGTCGCGGGCCTGCGTCGCGCACCGCGCCGGCGTGAATGCCTGGGTCGCCTGCCTGGCGACCGGCGCGGTGATCTGGTACGGGTTCCAGCTGGCCGGCATCCACCCCGCACTCGCCGGTGTTGCCGCCGGCCTGCTCGTGCCCATGCGGCCGCGCGGTCCCGACGCCGAGCCGCCGGCCGCGCAGCTCGAATCGGCACTGCACCCCTGGGTCGCCTTCGGCGTGATGCCGCTGTTCGCGCTCGCGAACGCCGGCGTGCGCTTCGAGGGACTCGACCTCGCCAGCACGCTCGCGCAAGGGCTTGCCGGCGGCATCGCGCTCGGCCTGTTCCTCGGCAAGCCGCTCGGTATCGTCGTCGCCGCCTGGCTCGCGGTGCAGAGCCAGCCTGTGCAGGCTGCCGGACGGGGTGACGCCCGCGGGAATCGCCGTGATCGGCTGCCTCGCGGGCATCGGCTTCACGATGTCGATCTTCATCGCGGCGCTCGCCTTCGAGGGATCGCCGCTGCTCGCGGTCGCGAAGTTCGGCGTGCTGGCAGGATCCGTGGGAGCGGCGGTGGCCGGCCTGCTGCTCGGGCGGCTGCTCTTGCGCCCCGCGGGCGACTGAGGGCTATCCGACCCCGAGGATCTCCGCGACGCCGTCCGGAAGCACGACTTCCTCGCCGAGCGCCGCACCGATGAGCCGGCGCGCGATCGGCGATACGTAGGAGATCTTGCCGCGCGCCGGGTCGGCCTCGTCCTCACCGACGATCCGGTACTCGAGCTCGCCGCCGTCCGGCTTCGCGAGCCTCACGACCGACCCGAAGCGGGCCTTGCCGCCCGGCGCCGCGGGCGGCACGAGCTCCGCGCTGCGCTGCCGCTCGGCCCAGTAGCGCAGGTCGCGCTGGATGCGCTTGACGGCCGCGCGGTCGTCCGCGCGCGCGCGCCGCACTCTGCTCGACACGCAGGCGCTCGACGTTCCGCTCGATCTGCGCCAGCCCTTCCGCGGTGACGAGGTTGCGGTGCGGGCTGACCTGCAGCTCGGCGAGCTCCTCGCCGTCCGCGCCGTCGGATTCCTTCACGAATGCCCGGCTCATGAGCCCACGCTACCTCGATCGGCCGTCCGACAGATCCATTCGCGCGATTCACAGACAGTTGCGGGCGTCCGGCGGACGCGGTTACGGTCTGGACTTCGTCCATCATGACCACCAGGAGAATCGAGCCATGCCCACGCCTTCAGGCCACACGTCCGCCATCCGCGCCACCACGGTCACCGGCACCGACGTCCACGATGCCTCCGGCCGCAAGATCGGCGAGATCGAGGACATCATGCTCGACAAGCTGTCGAACAACATCATGTTCGCGGTCGTCTCCTTCGGCGGCTTCCTCGGCATGGCCGAGAAGTACCACCCGCTGCCCTGGTCCTCGCTGAAGTTCGACAAGTCGAAGGACAGCTACGTCGTCGAACTTCACGAAGGAACAGCTCGAGGCCGCGCCCGCGGGTTCGCATCGACGAGCTGTCCCGCAACGACGGCCAGGACTTCCGCAACCGGGCCTTCGACTACTACAAGGCGCCGCGCTACTGGGAAACGCCGCGGCACTGAGCCGGCTGACGCCGTCGGCGCGGCACGCCCTGTGGCATCATCGGGGCATGCCGCGCCGACTTTCGCTCAGCCTCGATGCCGTCGTCGTGGCCGTCACGGAGGGCCGGCCGCGCATCCTGACGGCCACGCCGGCAGGCACCGGCGTTCCCGCCCTGCCCTCGGGCCTGCTCGACGAGGACGGCGATGCCACCCTGGAACTCGGGTTGCGGCGCTGGATCTCCGCGCAGACGGGCCTCTCGGTCGGCTACGTGGAGCAGCTCTACACCTTCGGCGATCGCGACCGCCAGCGCACGGGGGGCGACACGCGCGACCTCTCGGTCGCCTACCTCGGCCTCGTGAAGGAAGCGCAGCCCGCGCCCGGCGCCGCGTGGATCGACGCCTACGGCCTGCTTCCCTGGGAGGATCGGCGCGCCGGCATGCCGGCACTGGTCGGCGAATCGCTGCGGCCGGCGCTCGCGCGCTGGGCCGGGCGCGACGCCGCGCGCAGGCATCGCGTGCACGCGAACTTCGGCGACCCGCGCGCCTGGGACCCGATCCGCGTCCTCGAGCGCTACGAACTCCTGTACGAAACCGGGCTCGTGCCCGAGTACCAGCGCGACAAGGGCATCGCCGGCGCGCGCGGGCGCCGGCCTCGAGCTGGCGTTCGACCACCGGCGCATCGTCGCCACCGCGCTCGGGCGGCTGCGCGGCAAGTTGAAGTACCGCCCGGTGGTCTTCGAGCTGCTGCCCGAGACCTTCACCCTGCTGCAGCTGCAGCACACGGTCGAGGCCCTGACCGGCATGCTGCTGCACAAGCAGAACTTCCGCCGGCTGGTCGAGAATGGCCGCTTCCTGGAGCCGACGCGCAAGCTCGAAAGGCCCGTAAGGGGCCGTCCCGCAAAGCTTTTCCGGTTTCGCAAAGAGGTCGTGCGCGCGCGGCTCTACTGACCTATAATACTCACTCCGAGCATAAATGGAGTGAGTGCCGTGAGGAACCTGGCCGGGATCCTGCCGGATGTCGAGATCGCCACGATCGAGCCGCTCATCGCGGAAATCGAGGCGCTCAAGAAGGAGCGCCGCGCCGTCGTGCTCGCGCACAACTACATGACGCCCGACATCTTCCACGGCGTCGCGGACCTGCGCGGCGACTCGCTCGCCCTCGCCCGCATGGGCGGCCGAGACCGACGCCGACGTCATCGTCATGGCCGGCGTGCACTTCATGGCCGAGACCGCCAAGATCCTCAGCCCGGAGAAGACCGTGCTGATCCCGGACCTGCGCGCCGGCTGCTCGCTCGCCGAGTCGATCACGGGCGCGGACGTGCGACTGCTGCGCCAGCGCTATCCCGGCGTGCCGGTCGTCACCTACGTGAACACGTCCGCCGAGGTCAAGGCGGAGTCCGACATCTGCTGCACCTCGGGCAACGCGGTCGCCGTCGTCGAGTCGCTCGGCGTCGGCCGCGCGTCATCTTCCTCCCGGACCAGTACCTCGGCCGCTGGGTGGCCTCGCAGACCGGCGTCGAGGTGATCCTCTGGGAAGGCAGCTGCATGGTGCACGAGCGGTTCACCGGGCAGCAGCTGCGCGACTACCGCGCGGACCATCCGGGGATCCGCGTCATCGCCCATCCCGAGTGCCCGCCCGACGTGCTGGCCGAGGCCGACTTCGTCGGTTCGACCGCGGGCATGATCTCCTGGGTCGACCGCAACCGGCCGCCGCGGGTCGTGATGGTCACGGAGTGCTCGATGTCCGACAACGTCGCGGCCGAGTTCCGCGACGTCGAGTTCGTCCGGCCCTGCAATCTCTGCCCGCACATGAAGCGCATCACGCTCGCCGGCATCGCCGACTCCCTGCGGTACATGCGCCATGAAGTCCTGGTGCCGGCCGCGGTCGCCGAGCGCGCGCGCACGGCCGTGACGCGGATGCTCGCAGTCAGGCCGTGACGCAGCCCGGATTTCATCACCGCGCCGGTCGTGGTCGTCGGCGGCGGCATCGCCGGGCTCTCGGCCGCGCTCGGGCTCGAGGGCTGCACGCTCGTCGCCAACGAGCCCGTCGGCGGCGGTTCCTCGCGCCTCGCGCAGGGCGGCATCGCCGCGGCGCTCGGCGCGGGCGACTCGCCGGCGCTGCACGCCTCGGACACGCTGCGCGTCTCTGCGGGCATCGCGGATCCCGCGGTGGCCTCGCTGGTCGCGGAATCCGCCGCCGGCCGGATCGCCTGGCTGCGCGAGCTGGGCGTCCACTTCGATGCGGACGTCGATGGGCAGGCTGCTGCTCGGTCGCGAAGCGGGTCACGGCCGCGACCGGATCGTGCATGCCGGCGGCGACCGCACCGGCGCCGCCGTCATGCAGGCCTTGCGCGAGGCCGTGCTGCGCCGGCCCGACATCCGGCGGCTGGAGGGGTTCGAGCTCGTCGACATCATCGGCTGCGGGCAGCGCGCGCGGCGGCGTCCTGCTCGAGGCCGCCGACGGCTCGCGCCTCGCCGTGGTCGCGCCGCAGGTCGTCCTGGCGACCGGCGGAATCGGCGCCTGCTTCGACCGCACCACGAACCCGGCGACATCACGCGGCGCGGGCCTCGCCGCCGCCGCGCGCCGCGGCGTCACGCTCTCCGACCTCGAGTTCGTGCAGTTCCACCCGACCGCGCTCGACGTCGCGGGCGATCCCCTGCCGCTCCTGACCGAGGCGCTGCGCGGCGCCGGCGCCGTGCTGCTCGACGGGTCCGGTCGCCGGTTCATGCCGGCGATCCACCCGGACGCCGAGCTCGCGCCCCGCGACGTCGTCGCGCGCGCCATCGCGCTGCGCCGGCTCGCCGGCGAACCCGTGTTGCTCGACGCGACGCAGGTCGCCGGGACTCGACGCGCGATTTCCCCGGCGCCACGGCCATCGCGCGCGCCGCCGGCTTCGACCCGACCCGCGATCTGCTGCCGGTCACCGCCGGCGGCGCACTTCCACATGGGCGGCATCGCGACCGACGCGCAGGGCGCGACGTCCATGCCCGGGCTCTGGGCCTGCGGCGAGGTCGCCTCGACCGGGCCTGCACGGCGGCAACCGCCTCGCGAGCAATTCGCTGCTCGAGGGCCTGGTGTTCGGTGCGCGCATCGCGAGCGCCGTGCGGGCCGCGAAGCTGCCGATGCCGACGGGCGCACCGACTTGCCGCGCCGCAGCGGCGACTGCTGCGGCCGATCCGGAGCGGATCCTGGCGCTGCGCAGGCTCGTCGGCCGAAGCCTCGGCCCGGTCAGGAACGGCCGCGCCCTCTCCGCAGCCCTGGCCGAGGTTGCCAGCGTCGCACCCGAATCCTGCGTCGAGGAGGATCTCGCGACGGTCGCCCGGCTGCTGCTCCGTGCCGCGCTCGAGCGCCGCGAGTCGCGGGGCGCGCACTACCGCACGGACTACCCGATGCGCGGCACGCCGCATCCCGTCACGGCGAGTCGCGTCGCTTGAGGCCGGCCGCACCGCGTCGCGTGAGGACTCACCCGTGCCTCGCCGCGTCGTGCAGCGCGCTCGCCGAAGACCTCGGCGACCGCGGCGACGTGACGACCGAAGCCGTCGTGCCAGCCGGTACGCCGATGCAGGCCGTGATCCGCAGCCGCGAACCCGGCCGCATCGCGGGCAGCGACGCCATCCCGCTCGTGCTCGCGCAGTTCAGCGAAGCGGCGACGCGCGAGCGTCGCGGCACCCGACGGAACCGATGTCGCGGCAGGCGGATGTCGTCGCTACGCTCAGCGGCTCCGCGCGGACGCTGCTCACCGGCGAGCGCGTCATGCTCAACCTCCTCGGCCGGCTGTCCGGGATCGCGACCGCGACCGCGGCCGTCGTGCGCGCCGTCGAAGGCACAGGCGTCGCGATCAAGGACACGCGCAAGACGACGGCCGGACTGCGCGCGCTCGAGAAGTACGCGGTCGCCGTCGGCGGCGGCGTCAATCATCGCTTCGGGCTGTACGACGCCGTGCTCATCAAGGACAACCACATCGGCGTCGCCGGCTCGATCGCCGGCGCGGTCGACCGCGTCCGCGCGCGCCGTGGCGACGGCCCTCCCGGTCCAGGTCGAGGTCGACACGCTCGCCCAGCTCGAGCAGGCGCTGGACTGCGCCGTCGAATCCGTGCTGCTCGACAACATGGCGCCGGACATGCTTGCGCCGCGCAGTCGCGATCGCGCAGCGGCCGCTGCCACCTGGAGGCCTCGGGTGGCATCACGCTCGCGAACGTGCGCGCCGTCGCCGAGACCGGCGTCGATTCCATCTCGCTCGGCTGGCTCACGCACTCCGCGCGCTCGCTGGATCTCGGGCTCGACGTCGCCTGACGGGGCACGACTACAGGCGACCGCCGCGACGGCCAGCCACCGGGTAAGCTGTCGCGATGCCCGCCCCACGCGTCCGTTCCCTGGTCTTCGTCCTGATCTTCGGCTTTGCGGTGGCCAGCTACCTGCAGCGCCAGGGCATCGGCATCGCGGCCGAGCGGATGATGCCGGAGCTCGGCCTCACGCAGGTCCAGGTCGGCTGGCTCATGAACGCCTTCCTGATCACCTACGCGATCTTCCAGATACCGGGCGCGCTGTTCGGCCAGCGCTTCGGTGCCCGCCGGACCCTGGTCGCGATCGGGATCCTGTCCGTGCTCGCGAGCGTGCTGACCGCGGCGGCGCCGTTCATCGCAACCGGCGCCTTCATGTTCACGACGCTCCTGGTCGCGCGCGCGCTGCTCGGCGTCGCGCACGGCGGCCTGTTCCCGGTCGAGGCCGGGACGATCCGTCACTGGTACCCGGTCACGCGCTGGTCCTCGATGCTCGGGCTGCTCGTCACCGGGCTCTGGACCGGCGCGGCGATCGCCTCGCCGCTGGTCGCGGCACTCATGCTGGCTTACGGCTGGCAGGCCGCGATTCTCCTGACGAGCGTGCCGTCGCTGCTGCTCGTCCTGCTGTGGTGGATCATCGTGCGGGACTTCCCGGAGCATCACCCGCGGGTCGCGGCCGTGGAACTCGCCGAGCTTCGCGGCAACCCGCCATTCGACGCTGCCGCTCCGCTCACGGCACGCCGCGTGTGTCGCGTGTCCTCGGCGACCCGCAGATCCTGCGGGTCACGCTGTCGTACCTCGTCATGAATTACGTCTTCTACCTCGTGACCTTCTGGAGCTTCCTGTACCTGGTGCAGGAGCGGAAGCTCTCGGTGCTGGAGAGCGGCTGGCTCGGCGCGCTGCCCTTCGTCGTGGCGGGCGTTGCCGCCGCGGCGGGCGGTCGCATCGCGGACGGGCTGCGCGCGCGCTTCGGCGATCGCACCGGGCCGCGGATCCTGCCGCTCGTCACGCTGCCGCTCGCGGCCTTCTTCCTCTACCTGACGGTCTCGCTCGAGAATCCCTACCCGGCCATCGCCGCACTCTGCCTCGGCTTCGCCTGCGTGGAGCTGAACGAGGGCAACTACTGGGGCGTCGCCATGCGGCTCGCCCCGAGCGACTCCATGGCCTCGACGGCGGCACTGAATACCGGCGGAAACCTCGGCGGCGTCATCGGGACGTTCATCGTCGCGGCGCTGTCGGCCAAGGGCCGCTGGGACCTCGTGTTCACGACCGGCGTCGTCACGTCTCTCGTGGCGGCGCTGCTCTGGCTTACCATCAACCCGGGACGCGGAGAAAGAAAGTGACGAACCTGCCATCGACGACCAAGCCCGAGCGCCCGTTCCTCGACTGGCCGGTGGCGACGGACCCGTCCGGCTGGAACGCGAAGGTCGCCGTGCTCGGCATCCGCCACAGCGAGCCCTACGGTCACGACCCGTTCCCGAACGACCAGTCGAAGGCGCCGGATGCGATCCGCGCGATGTCGCACAGCTTCTGCTACAACGCGGCGCACTGGGACTTCGACGTCGGCGCCGATCTCGCCTCGAACCTGCCCTCGCACGTGGACATGGGCAATGTCGCCTTCGACGGCGGCGACTACGGCGCCTATGCCGCGGACGTCACCGCGCGCGTGCGGCACGTCTGGAAACAGGGCGCGCAGCTCATCGTGCTGGGCGGCGACCATGGCGTCACCATCCCGGTCGTGGACGCGCTCGACGCCATCGGCGAACCGGTGCACATCCTGCACATCGACGCCCACCTCGACTGGCGCGAGGAAGTCGGCGGCGTGCGGCGCGGCTATTCGAGCCCGCTGCAATGGGCGAGCAAGGTCAAGGCCGTGTCCGGCATGACGCAGATCGGGCTGCGCGCCATCGGCAGCGCCCGGCAGCGGGAAGTGGCAGGCCGCGCGCGCCTTTGGCTCGCATCTGTTCGGCGCCGAGCAGATCCACGCCGAAGGCATGGACCCGGTGCTCGCGACCATCCCGGAGGGCCGGGCCGTGTACCTGACGATCGACGCCGACGGGCTCGACCCGACCGAGATGCCCGCCGTCATGGCGCCGACGCCGGGCGGCATCTACTTACCGCCAGCTCGCCCCGCTCCTGCGCACGGTGGCGCGGCGGAACCGCATCGTCGGCATGGACATCGTCGAGATCGCGCCGTCCTACGATTTCGCGAACGGGCTCACCTGCATCGCCGCCGGGCGACTCATATTAAATGTGTTGGGCGCGTCCTGGGGCGAGGGCGGCGCCTGGCGGCGGACCCGGCACTAGCCGATCCCCGCCCGCGGCCCCTCAGGGCGGCAGGATCTCGGGATCGAGGCCGGCCTGGCGCAGTGCCGCGACCACTTCCTCCGCGTGCGCGGCGCTGCGCGCCTCGAACGTGAGCTCCAGCGTCGCCGATCGCGCGGGCAGCGACACCGACAGGCGGCGGTGGTCGACCTGCAGCACGTTCGCGCCCAGGTCGGCGACGATCTGGCTGATGCGCGCGAGGTAGCCCGGCCGGTCCGGCATGGTCATGCGCATGCTGACGATGCGCTGCTGCCGCACCAGGTCGCGCACGATCACCGACGCGAGCAGGTTCGGGTCGATGTTGCCGCCCGAGAGCACGAGCCCGACCCTGCGGCCCCGGTAACGGTCCGGATCGGCGAGCACCGCCGCGAGCGCCGCCGCCCCGGCGCCTTCCGCCACGGTCTTCTCGACGTTGAGGTACAGCGTCATGGCGCGCTCGATCCCGGCTTCCTCGACGACTTCGATCGCGTCCACCAGCCGGCGCACCAGGCGCCGCGTGAGCTTGCCCGCGGACTTGACCGCGATGCCCTCGGCGATCGTGTTGCGCTCGCCGGCGATCGCCCGTCCGTGCAGCGCGGCCCGCATCGACGGATAGCTCGACGTCTGCACGCCGACGACCTCCAGCTTCGGCTTGCGCGCCTTGGCGGCGATCGCCATGCCGGCGATGAGGCCGCCGCCGCCCACCGGCACGACCAGCGTGTCGAGCGCGGGCGCGGCGTCCAGCATCTCGAGGGCCACCGTGCCCTGCCCGGCGATCACCGTCGGCATCGTCGAACGGGATGAACGAGCGTCAGGCGCCGCGCCGCGGCGAGTCCGTGCGCGTGCTCGAAGGACTGCGCCAGCGTCTCTCCCTCGAGCACGACCTCGGCGCCGTGCGCGCGCGTCTGCTCGACCTTGACGAACGGCGTGTGCCGGGGCATCACGACGGTGGCGGGAATCCCGAGCCGGCGCGCGTGATAGGCCACCGCCTGGCCGTGATTGCCGGCGGACACCGTCACGACGCCGCGGCGACGCGCGCGGTCGCCGAGCAGCAGCAGGCTGTTGAGCGCGCCGCGCTCCTTGAACGAGGCGGTGAACTGGAAGTTCTCGAACTTGACGTAGATCTCGGCGCCCGTGAGCGCGGACAGCGTCCGCGAATGCAGGCAGGGCGTCGCGATCACCTGGCCGCGGATCCGCTCCGCGGCCGCGTGCACGTCGGCGATCGTCGGCGCGGCGCCTTCCGCGCGCGTCAGCGCGTGCATGCCGCCTCCCCGATCTGCTCCGCGAGCGCGCCGATTTCGGCGTCGATCCGCGTCTTGCGGCTCGGCCGGTCCGAGCAGCGCCGCCAGCGCCGGCGGCGGCTCGATGCGCCGCCCGAGCAGCGGCTCGACGGTCTCCGGGAACTTCGCCGGGTGCGCCGTGGCCGCCACGACCCAGTGGCCGCGGCGCCGGTCGTCCGCGGGCAGGCTCCGATAGGCCGCGAGTCCCGCGGCGCTGTGCGGGCAGAGCGCGAGTCCCGCACGCGCGAATTCCGCGCGGATGGAGGCGCGGATCGCCGCGTCGTCGATCGACACGGCGCGCAGGCGGCCCGCAAGGTTCGCCCGGTCCGGGATAGAGCGCCATCAGCCGCTCCATGTTGCTCGGGTCGCCGACGTCCATCGCCGAGGCGAGCGTCGCGACGCTCGCGCGCGGCCGCCATTGTCCATCGGCGAGGAAGTCCGGAACGGTCCGGTTCGCATTGTGCGCCAGCACGATCTCGCCGATCGGCAGGCCCATCTCGCGCGCCCAGGTGCAGGCCGTCGCGAGCCCGAGGTTGCCGGAAGGGATGACGAAGTTCGCGCGGGCGCCCTGCCCGCCCTGGATCCGCAGCGCCGCGGATGCGAACAGCACCAGCTGCGGCAGGAGGCGCCCGATGTTGATGCTGTTCGCCGAGGTGAGCGCGAAGTCCTCGCGCAGCTGTCGCTGCGCGAAGGCCTGCTTCACGAGGCGCTGGCAATCGTCGAAGCTGCCGCTGCACGGCGAGGCTCGTCACGTTGCCGCCCCAGCAGGTGAGCTGTTGCTCCTGGATGGGCGAGACGCGGCCCTCCGGGTAGAGCAGCACGACGCGAAAACCCGGGCGGCCGTGGAACGCCGCGGCCACCGCGCCGCCCGTGTCGCCGGAGGTCGCCACGAGGACGGTGAGGGTCCGGCCGTCCGGCTCGTTCAGTCGCGCGAGGCAGGCCGCCAGGAACCGCGCCCCGAAATCCTTGAACGCGGCGGTCGGACCGTGGAACAGCTCGAGCACGGACAGGGGCTCCGGGCTCCCCTGGATGCCCGCGAGCGGCGCCGGGAAATCGAAGGCTTCGACCGAGATCGCCGCGAGCGAGCGCGCCAGCGCATCGCCCGCGAAGAACGGCGCCAGCAGCCTCGGCGCAAGTTCGTGCAGCGCCGCGGCGCCCTCGAGCGTTGCCGCGTCGACGACGCGCGTCATAGCAGGCATCGCCTGCGGGACGTACAGCCCGCCGTCGGGCGCAAGCCCGTCCACGAGCGCCTGGGAGAGCGTCGTCGTGCGCTCCGGGTCACGGGTGCTGGTGTACTTCACCGGCGCTCCACGATGCGCGCGCCGTCGCCGCCGATCGGCGCGATCCAGTGGTCGCAGTCGAGCCCTTCGCCGCGGAACGCGCCCAGCATCGCCGTCGCGCACCGCCTCCGCGCTGCCCTCCTCGCACCAGGCGAAGACGCTCGGCCCCGCGCCCGAGATCGAGCACCCGAGCGCGCCGGCCTCGACGGCGGCGCGCTTCGCGGGCATGAAGCCCGGGAATCAGCTTCGCACGCTGCGGCTCGATCAGCACGTCCTCGAAGGCCTCGCGAATGAGCGCGAGGTCGTTCGTATAGCAGCCGGCCAGGAACCCGGCGAGGTTCGCCGTCTGCCACACGACGTCCGAGAGGTCGACGAGCCGCGTCAGGATGCCGCGCGCCTGCCGCGTGGACAGGAACATGCGCGGGTGCAGCAGCACGCAGCGGACGGACGGCGGCACCGGGATCTGCTTCACGCGCGGGTTGTCGATGCCGACCGTGAGCACGAGCCCGCCGAACAGCGCCGGCGCGATGTTGTCCGCGTGGCGCGCCCCGCTCGCGACCGCCTCGCCGGCGATCGCGTGCGGCAGCAGCTCGATCGCGGCGAGCGGGGCATCGAGCAGCGCGTTGGCGGCGACGACGGCGGCGACGGCCGAGGCCGCCGATCCGCCGAGGCCCGAGCCGAGCGGGATGCCCTTCTCGATCGTGAGCTCGATGCCGAACGCAGGAGACGCGGCCTGGACCAGCGACAGCACGGCCTGGCCCGCGGTGTTGCGCGCGGGCTCGAGCGGCAGGTCTTCCACGACGCCGCGTGACGCCGCGGATGCGTACGCCCGGCTCTTCGGCGCGCTCGGCACGCACGCGATCGCCGATCACGCCGAAGGCGTGGCCGAGGATGTCGAAGCCGACGCCGACGTTGCCGACCGTCGCCGGCGCGAACGCCGTTGCCGCCATGTACCGGCATGGCGCGAGCCTAGATCCGCGCGCCGATGCCGGAGGCGAGCCGCAGCAGGTCGCTGAAGACTCCCGCCGCGGTCACCGCCGGGCCGGCCCCGGGGCCCTGCACGACGAGCGCGTTGTCGCAGTAGCGGTCGGTCACGAAGCGCACCACGTTGTCGGTCAGCGCGATGTTGGCGAACGCGTGGCCCGCGCCGAGCCGCTCGAGGGCGACGGTCGCCTTGCCGGCGGCGGTCAGGCGCGCGACGTAGCGCAGCACCTGGCCGTCCCGCCGCGCCTCGGCCAGCAGCGCGTTCATCGCCGCGTCGCCAGCCGGCAGGCGCTCGAGGTATTCATCGATGCTGCAGTCGCGCAGCGCCGCCGGCACCAGGCTCTCGACCTCGACGTCGTCGAGCTCGAGCGCGAGGCCCATCTCCCGGCCGAGGATGACGAGCTTGCGCGCCACGTCCATGCCCGAGAGGTCGTCGCGCGGGTCGGGCTCCGTGAGCCCGCGCGCCTTCGCGTCCTTCACGACCTCCGAGAACGGGAACCTTGCCGTCGAAGACGTTGAACAGGTAGGCGAGCGTGCCGGACAGGATGCCCTCGATCTCGCGGATCCGGTCGCCCGGTCTCGCGCAGGTCGCGCACCGTCAGGATGATCGGCAGCCCCGCGCCGACGGTCGCCTCGTAGAAGTACTGCGCGCCGGCCGCCCGCCTCGCCTCGTGCATGCGGCGGAACTCCGCGAGCGCGGCGCTGTTCGCCTTCTTGTTCGGCGTCACGACGTGCAGCCCGGCCCGCAGCCAGTCGGCATAGCGGGCCGCGATGCGCGCATCCGCCGTGCAGTCGATCATCACGCGGTGCGGCAGGTGCTCCGCGGCGACGTGCGCCGTGAAGCGGTCCAGGTCGAGCGGCTCGCCGTCGCGCTCGAGGCGCGCGCGCCAGTCGGCGAGGTCGATCGCCTGCTCCGCGAGCAGCATGCGGCGCGAGGTCGCGATGCCCGCGCACGCGCAGGTCGAGGTTGAAGTCGCGGCGCAGCCGCTCCGACTGCGAGGCGAGCTGCGTCGAGCAGCACGCTGCCGATCGTCCCCGGGCCCGACCAGGCCGATGGACAGCGTGTGCGGCGACAGGTAGAAGGCCGCGTGCACGGCCCGCAGCGCCTTCGACGTCTCCTTCCCGTCGATGACCGCGGAGATGTTCCGCTGCGAGGCGCCCTGCGCGATCGCGCGCAGGTTGATGCCCGCCTGCGCCGAAGGCCTGGAACAGCTTGCCGGCGATGCCGTGGTGGTGGGCCATGCCGTCGCCGACGACGGCGATGATCGCGCAGCCGGAGTCGACCGTGACGCTCTGGATCTGGCCGTCGCGCAGCTCCGCGGAGAACGCGCGGCGAACCGCGCGCTCCGCGAGCGTCGCCTGGCCGGCCGGGACCGCGAAGCAGATCGAGTGCTCGGAACTGCCCTGCGAGATCAGGATCACCGAGATCCCGGCCTCGTGCAGCGCGCCGAACAGGCGGTGCGCCGTGCCCGGGACGCCGATCATGCCGGCGCCCTCGAGGTTGACGAGCGCGACGTCGCGGATGCTGGTGATGCCCTTGACCTGCTCGCCCGGCTCCGGCGCGGCGACGATGGTGGTCCCGGCGTCGGACGGGGCGAAGGTATTCCGGATGCGGATCGGGATGTCCTGCTCGACCGCGGGCGCCATGGTCTGCGGGTGGATGACCTTCGCGCCGAAATAGGCGAGCTCCATGGCCTCGTTGTACGAGAGCGAGCGCGATGACCTTCGCGTCCGGCACCTGGCCCGGGTCGGCCGAGAGCACGCCGCTGACGTCGGTCCAGATGACGATCTCGCGCGCGCCGAGCAGCGCGCCGAAGATGGAGGCCGAAAAGTCGCTGCCGTTCCGCCCGAGCGTGGTCTGCAGGCCGCGCGTGTCGCTCGCGACGAAGCCCGGGATCACCAGCACGCCGGCCTCGTCCGGCGCGACCAGGCGCGACGCGTTCTCGCGCGAGGCGCTCCACTGCACGCCGGGACCCAGCGGTCCCCACTCCACCGCGACCACGTCGCGCGCATCCAGCCAGCGCACGGCGCGGCCCGGATCGCGCGCGCGGAGGTAAGCGGCGAACAGCCGGCTCGACCACAGTTCGCCGAAGCCGGCGACGCGGTCGCGGATGTCGCGGCCCGCGGAGCGCACCAGCGCCACCGCCTGCAGCAGGCGCTCGAGGTCGCCGATGTCGGACTGCAGCGACTCGAGGAAGGCCTGCCGGTCGGCGGGACCGAGCAGCTCGGCGGCGATCTCCGACGTGACGCGCCTCGAGGCGCGCGAGGCTTGCGCGGCAGTTGTCGAGCCGCGCGCTTTCGGCGGCCGTCACCAGGTTGATGAGGGCGTCGGTCACGCCGCGGCAGGCGGACAGCACCAGCGCCACCCTCGGCTCGGCGAGATCCGACGACGATGCCCGCGACGCGCCGGAAGCAGTCGGCATCCGCGAGGCTCGAGCCGCCGAACTTGTGCACCACCCAGCGCGGGCAGCGGCGGCTGGACCTGCGGCGGGACCGGCCGGGACGGAGGGCGTCTCGCTCAGCATACGAGCCGCTGTCCGGCCTGCTGCTCGACCAGGAATGCGTGGCGCACGTCGAACAGCCGCAGGATCTGGCGCACGAGCACGTCGAAGGGACGCCCGCGCGATCCCACCTCGACGCGCAGCACGCAGCGCGCCGCCGTGCGGGTCGCTCGCGGTCTCGACGCCGTGGACGACGAAGCCGCGCCGCTCGATCAGGCCCAGCGTGCGCACGATCGCGCCTTCCGCGTGGGTCAGGTTCACTTCGATGGTGCGGTTCATTGCGTGCTCCCCTCGAGCATGGTGGCGTTGGTGTGTCCCGGCGGAACGAGCGGCCAGACGTTGGCGGCGGGGTCGATGCGGCAGTGGACGAAGAGCGGGCCCGGGATGGTGCAGCAGCGCGTCGATCGCCTCGTCCACCTGCCCCTTCGTCGTCGAGCGTCAGCGCGTCGATGCCGAAGGAGCGCGCGACCGCGGCGAAATCCGGGTTGTCGGAGAGGTCGACCTCGCTGAAGCGGCGCTCGAAGAAGAGCTCCTGCCACTGCCGCACCATGCCGAGCGACTGGTTGTCGATCAGCAGGACCTTGACCGGCAGGCCGTAGCGCTTGAGCGTCGCGAGCTCCTGGATGTTGATCATGATCGAGCCGTCGCCGCTCACGGCGATCGCCGTGCGCGCCGGGTCCGCGAGCTGCGCGCCGATCGCGGCCGGCAGGCCGTAGCCCATCGCGCCGAGGCCGCCGCTCGTCAGGTGCCGCTCCGGCCGCGCGGATCAGGCAATGCTGCGCGACCCACATCTGGTGCTGGCCGACGTCGCAGGTGACGATCGCTTCGCCCTCCGCGGCGACCGACAGCCGCCGCAGCAGCTCCGGCGCGTAGACGCCGTCGCCGGGCGCGTCGTAGCGAAGCGCGTGCTCGGCCTTGAGCGCGCAGGCAGTGCCGGCGCCAGGCGCCGATGCGCGGCCGGTGCTGCGCGAGCGCGGCGAGCGAGGACGAGAGGTCGCCGGCGAGCGCGACGTCCGCGCGCCGGAGCTTGCCGATCTCCGCGGGGTCGATGTCGAGGTGGATCACGCGCGCGCCCGGCGCGAATCCGTCGAGCTTGCCGGTGGCGCGATCGTCGAAGCGCGCGCCGACGACGATCAGGAGGTCGCGACTGCTGCACGGCCGTGTTCGCCGCGCGCGAGCCGTGCATGCCGAGCATGCCGAGGAACAGCGGATCGTCCGTGGGTATCGCGCCGAGGCCCTTCAGCGTGCTGACGACCGGGATGCCGGTCGCCGCGACGAAGTCGCGGAACGCCTGCACCGCGCGGCCGATGCCGATGCCGCCGCCCGCGTAGACCACGGGCCGCTCGGCGGCGGCGATCATCGCCGCCGCGCGCGTCGAGCAGCGCCGCCTCCGCGCGCGCCGGCGACGGGCGCGGCTCGTGCACGCGCGCGGCGCCGTGCGCCTCGCCTGCCGCGATGTTCTTCGGCAGGTCGATCAGCACCGGCCCCGGCCGGCCGCTCGCCGCGATGTCCCAGGCCTCGTGCACGATGCGCGGCAGTTCCTCGATGTGCGCGCACGATGTAGCTGTGCTTCACGATCGGCAGCGTGATGCCGAAGATGTCCACCTCCTGGAAGGCGTCCGTGCCCATGAAGCGGCGTCGCCACCTGGCCGGTGATGGCGACCATCGGCACCGAGTCGAGGAAGGCGTTGGCGATGCCGGTCACGAGGTTGGTGGCGCCCGGGCCCGAGGTCGCGATGCACACGCCCGGCCGTCCCGTGACGCGCGCGCGTAGCCGTCGGCCGCGAATGCGGCCGCCTGCTCGTGGCGCACGAGGACGTGCCGGATGCCGGAGCCGAGCAGCGCGTCGTAGAGCGGCATGATCGCGCCGCCCGGATAGCCGAAGACGACGTATCGACGCCGCGGTCGCGCAGGGCCTCCAGCAGTGCTTCGCGCGCCTTTCATGGGCCTCCCTGCTCGCCCGCGCACCGGCCGCTTCAGGCCGCGGCCTGGCGCTTGAGCCAGGCCATGCGTTCGCGCAGCGTCTTGCCGACGCGCTCGATCGGGTGGTTGAGGTCGCGCTGCAGGAGCTCGCGGTAGCGCGGCTGGCCGCTCTCGTTCTCGGCGATCCACTCGCGCGCGAACTCGCCGGAGCGGATCTCCTCGAGGACCTGCCGCATCGCGGCCTTCACGTGGCCGTCGATGATGCGCGGCCCGCGCGTCAGGTCGCCGTACTTGGCGGTCTCGCTCACGAACTGGTGCATCTTCGCGAGCCCGCCTTCGTACAGCAGGTCGACGATCAGCTTCAGCTCGTGCAGGCACTCGAAGTAGGCGACTTCCGGCTGGTAGCCGGCCTCGACCAGGGTCTCGTAACCCTTGACGACCAGCTCGGTCGCGCCGCCGCAGAGCACGGCCTGCTCGCCGAACAGGTCCGTCTCCGTCTCTTCCGCAAAGCTGGTCTCGAGCACGCCGCTGCGCGTGCCGCCGATCGCGTGCGCGTAGGCGAGCGCGCGCGCCTTGGCGCGGCCGGTCGCGTCCTGCGCGACGGCGAGCAGGCAGGGCACGCCCTGCCCCGCTTCGTACTGCCGCCGCACGAGGTCGCCCGGGCTCTTCGGCGCGACGAGCACGACGTCGTGCGACTTGCCCGGCTGCACCTGGCCGTAGTGGATGCTGAAGCCGTGCGCGAACAGCAGCGTCGCGCGCGGCGCGAGGCGATCCTTCACCTGCTCGAACAGCGCGCGGTGCGTCATGTCGGGCGTCAGGAAGGCGACCAGCGTCGCGCCCGCGACGGCCTCCGCGGGAGTCTTGACCTCGAGGCCTTCTGCCCGGGCACGCTCGGCGCTCTTGCCGTCGGGCCTGAGGCCGACCACGACCGGGTAGCCGCTGTCGCTCAGGTTGAGCGCATGCGCGCGTCCCTGGCTGCCATAACCGAGGACCGCGATCGGCCCGTCCTTCAGCACCTGCGGTTCGGCATCTTCCTCAAAGTAGATTCTCATCGCCTGCACTCCTGGAGATCGAAGGCCCAGAAACGAAGAACCCCGCAGCGGTTTTTCCGGTGCGGGGTTCTGTTTACGTTCGGCTTTGCCGTCAGTTCACGTAACCCCGCGTGGTCCCCAAATAAGGACGACGAGTACCGTACCGATAAGCATCGATACGAGGGTCGCGCGCATTACCAGCGACGAGCCGGGGCTCGTCTGCAGGGCGGTCGTGTTGCGCGCGGAACGTGACATTCGGTCGATATTCTGTGAATCGTCGAGGCGAGTCAAGGCGATACGCGCGAGACCTAGAGGGATGCCCTTGGTCGCGGGGACTGTCACCTTCGTCGCTTTGGACGAAGGGGACTGTCCCCTCCGGTAACGCGTTGAATTCACCAGGCTTTCGTTGGGACGTCAGACGCTGCGCGGGTAGGCGCCGAGCACCCGGAACAGCGACGCGGTGCGGTCCGAGTTCCTCGAGCGCGGGTGCGACGCCCGGGTCCGCGGCGTGGCCGAGGATGTCGACGAAGAACACGTAGTGCCACTTGCGCTGCAGCGAAGGGCGCGACTCGATGCGCGTCATGCTGATGCCGTGGCGGGCCAGGGGCTCGAGCAGCAGGTGCAGCGCGCCGGGCGACTCGGTGTCGGCCATCGACATCAGCAGCGTCGTCTTGTCGCAGCCGGAGGGCGCGAGCAGCGACCGGCCGATGATGTGGAACCGCGTGGTGTTGTCCGGCCGGTCCTCGATCTCGGCGGCGAGCGTCGTGAGGCCGTAGATCTCCGCGGCCGCCTGGCTCGCGATGGCGGCCGTGCCGGACTCGTCGCGCGCGCGCCGCGCTCCCTCGGCATTGCTCGCGACCGCGATCCGCTCCACGCCGGGCAGCAGCTCATCGAGCGTCGCGCGGCACTGCGCGATGGCCTGGGCGTGCGCGCAGATGCGCCGCACCGCAGAGAGGCCTCCGGCCCGCGCCAGCAGGTGGTGACGGATCGCGAGCTCGACCTCGCCGCAGATCTTCAGCGGCGAGGACAGGAACATGTCGAGCGAGTGGCGCACGGTGCCTTCGGTCGAATTCTCGATCGGCACCACGCCGAAGTCGGCGCTGCCGGACTCGACCTCGCGGAACACGTTCTCCACCTCCGGCAGCGGCAGCGCCCGCACCGAGTGCCCGAAATGCCGCGACACGGCCGCATGGGTGTAGGTGCCCTCCGGACCGAGGAAGGCGATCTTGAGCGGCTCCTGCTGCGCGAGGCAGGCCGACATGATCTCGCGGAACAGCCGCAGCATCTCCTCGTCCTTGAGCGGACCGCGGTTGCGGGCGACGACGTTGCGCAGCACTTCCGCCTCGCGTTCCGGGCGGTAGAAGTCGACGGCCGCGCCCGCCTTCTTGCTGGCGCCGACCTCGCGCGCGAGGCGCGCCCGGTCGGCGATGAGCCGCTGGATCTCCTCGTCGATGCCGTCGATGCGGCGGCGAATCTCGCCGAGGTCCGTCTTGTCGTCCATTTTCGTGCCCCCTGTAAACAAAAACCCCGCAGCGGTCTTCCGGTGCGGGGTTCTTCAGATCGGGTCGTCGTGTGCGCAGCTAGTCCGTCGGCCCGTACCCCTGTGCGGTCCTAAAGAAGAAGCCGGCGAAGCTGCGGCGGTTCATGGGCTCATCTTCCGGGCGGCGCGCCCGCCTTGTCAACCGCCGCCGCCATGCGACAGGATGGCCGCACATGGCAAACGAAGATCCACGCAAGTACTCGCGGCAGGTGGTCGACGGCGCCGAGCGCTCGCCGAACCGCGCCATGCTGCGCGCGGTCGGCTTCACCGACGCGGATTTCGGGCGCCCCCAGGTCGGGATCGCCTCGACCTGGAGCCGCGTGACCCCCTGCAACCTGCACATCGGCGAGCTCGCGGAGGCCGCCGCCCGCGGCGTGCGCGAGGCCGGGGGACGCGACGTGCTGTTCAACACGATCACCGTGTCGGACGGCATCTCGATGGGCTCGCCCGGCATGCGTTACTCGCTGGTGTCGCGCGAGGTCATCGCCGACTCGATCGAGACCGTCGCGGGCGCCCAGGGCTTCGACGGACTGGTCGCGATCGGCGGCTGCGACAAGAACATGCCGGGCTGCATGATGGCGCTCGCCCGCCTCGACCGGCCGGCCGTGTTCGTCTACGGCGGCACGATCCGGCCGGGCGCCGGGCGCCGCGACATCGTCAGCGTGTTCGAGGCCGTCGGGCGTCACGCCAAGGGTGACCTCGACGACGCCGGCCTCGCACGAGATCGAGCGCACCGCGATCCCGGGACCCGGGTCCTGCGGCGGCATGTACACGGCGAACACCATGGCCTCGGCGATCGAGGCGCTCGGCATGAGCCTGCCCAACAGCTCGGCGCAGGAGGCCGTGTCGCCGGACAAGCTCGCCGACTGCCGCCGCGCCGGCGAGGCGGTCGTGCGCCTGCTCGCGAGCGCGGGCTCCGGCCCTCCGCGATCCTGACGCGCGAGGCGTTCGAGAACGCGATCACGACCGTCATCGCGCTCGGCGGGTCGACGAATGCCGTCCTGCACCTGCTCGCGATCGCGCGCGCCGCGCGCGTGCCGCTCGAACTCGACGACTTCACGCGCATCGGCCGCCGCGTGCCGGTGCTGGCCGACCTCCGGCCGAGCGGCAAGTACCTGATGTCCGAACTGGTCGCCGTCGGCGGCATCACGCCGCTCATGCGCATGCTGCTCGACAAGGGACTGCTGCACGGCGACTGCCTCACGGTGAGCGGGCAAGACGCTCGCGCAGAACCTCGCCGATACCGGCCCCTATCCGGCCGGCCAGACGGTGGTGCGCGGATTCGACGACCCGATCAAGCCGGACAGCCACCTCGTCGTGCTGTACGGCAACCTCGCCCCGACCGGCGCCGTCGCCAAGATCACCGGCAAGGAAGGCCTGCGGTTCACCGGCCGCGCGCGCGTGTTCGAGTCCGAGGAATCCTGCCTGCAGGCGATCCTCGACGGCGGCATCGCGCCGGGCAGCGTCATCGTCATCCGCAACGAGGGCCCGAAGGGCGGGCCCGGGATGCGCGAGATGCTCTCGCCCACCGCGGCGCTCATGGGCCGCGGGCTCGGGGACTCCGTCGCGCTCATCACCGACGGACGATTCTCGGGCGGCAGCCATGGCTTCGTCGTCGGGCACGTCACGCCCGAAGCGGCCGACGGCGGCCCCATCGCGCTGGTCGTCGAAGGCGACGAGATCACGATCGATGCCGAGGCGCGCGAGCTGCGGCTGCATGCGGACGAAGCGTGCTCGCGGCCCGGCGCAAGTCCTTTACCCCGACCGCTGCGCGAGGTGCCGCCGGGCGTGCTGGCCAAGTACCGGCGCCTGGTCGGCAGCGCCGCGCAAGGCGCGGTCACCGACGGCTGATCGCCTCGCGCGATCGCGCAGCGGCGCGGATCGCCTGCCCGACGCCCGCGAAGCAATCCGCGACGCGGCCTGCGGGTCCTGCCCGCGCAACTCGAGCTCGAAGCGCGCACCGAGCGCGCGGCCGAGTGACTCGAAGAAGGCCGCATCGGAGCCCGGGTGCGCCGCCGAACGTCCACGCCGGACGCCGCGGGGCCGAGGGCCTCGCGCAGCGCCGCACCGAGTTCGAGCGCGCAGTCTTCAATGACGCGGTCTGCGTCCGCGCACGGTCCGCCCTCGCAGGCGAGGCGCAGCGCGAAGCCGCCGCCCGACGGCGATCCGCGCGATCGACTCGCTCAGCGCGTCGAAGTCCGTGACGACTTCGACGGGACCTTCCCGGTCGAGGTCGACCGTGACTTCGACCCAGATGTCGCGCAGGCAGCGCATGCGGTAGCCCTGGCGGGCACCCGTGGTGGTTGCAGCGTCCATGTCTTTCCTCCTCAGATCCGGTCGAGCACGGCGCCGCCGGCGGCCTGCGTTCCGGCAGGCGACGCACCGCGCGGCGCGATGTCCGCCGTCAGCACGCCGGCGGCGATGGCGCCCGCGACGGCGTTCTCGAGTGCCGCCGCCTCGCGCTCCAGCCCCAGCGAATGGCGCAGCAGGAGCGCGGCGCTCGCGATGGCGCCGTAGGGGTTCGCGATCCCGCGGCCCGCGATGTCCGGCGCCGAACCGTGGATCGGCTCGTACAGGCCGCGGCGTCCTTCGCCGAGCGATGCCGAGGGCATGAGTCCCAGCGAGCCGGCGAGCGCCGCCGCCTCGTCGCTCAGGATGTCGCCGAACAGGTTCTCGGTGACCAGCACGTCGAAGCTCGCCGGCCGCGTCAGCAGCAGCATCGCGGCCGAATCGACCAGCTGGTGCTCCAGCCCCACCGCGGGAAATTCCTCGCGCGCGACGCGCGCGACGACCTCGCGCCACAGCCGCGATGTCTCGAGCACGTTCGCCTTGTCCACCGACGTCACGCCGCCCGCGCCGCGCGCCCGCGAGGCGGAATGCCACGCGCGCGATCCGCTCGATCTCCGCGACGGTGTAGCGGCACTCGTCGCTCGCCGCATCGGCCTCGCGCACGCGGCGGCCGAAGTAGATCCCGCCGGTCAGCTCGCGCACGATCAGCAGGTCGACGCCCTGGAGCAGCGATTCCTTGAGCGGCGAGGCGTGGTACAGCGCAGGCTGCGGCAGGACGGGCCGCAGGTTGGCGAACAGGCCGAGCGCCTGGCGCAGGCCCAGGATCGCCTGCTCCGGACGCACCTTCGCGGCGGGATCCGAATGGCGCGGCGAGCCGATCGCGCCGAACAGCACGGCATCGGCCGCACTGGCGAGCGCGAGCGTCGCCGGCGGCAGCGGCTCCTGGCCCGCGTCCATGGCCGCGGCCCCGACCGGCGCTTCGACGAACTCGAAGTCGTGGCGGAAGCGCGCCGCGATCGCGGCGAGCGCGCGCACGGCCTCGGCCGTGACTTCCGGGCCGACGCCGTCGCCGGGCAGGACGGCGATGCGCGCCTTCATTCGCCGCGATTCCGCTCGAAGGCGTCGATGTCCGCCGCATGCGACAGCAGGTAGCCGAGCTCGTCGATGCCGTTCAGCAGCCGGTAGCGCGCGAACGACTCGATCGGGAAGGGCACGGGCTCCTGCCCGGGCAGCCGCAGCGTCGCCGTCTCGAGGTCGATGCGTGACTTCGACGCCGGGGTTCGCCGTCAGCCAGGCGAGCACCGGGGCGCCGACGGCCACCGGCACGAGCCCGTTCTTGAGGGCGTTGTTGCGGAAGATGTCCGCGAACGAGGCGGCGATGACGGCGCGGAACCCGTAGTCGCGCAGCGCCCAGGCGGCATGCTCGCGCGACGAGCCGCAACCGAAGTTGCGGCCGGCAACGAGCACCGCGGCGTCGCGGGTCGCGGGATCGTTGAG
This sequence comes from uncultured Gammaproteobacteria bacterium, assembly GCA_963823415.1. Taxonomy (GTDB): domain Bacteria; phylum Pseudomonadota; class Gammaproteobacteria; order Steroidobacterales; family Steroidobacteraceae; genus SCUD01. Next base: position 646,493 of record CAWGLJ010000008.1, read on the forward strand.
CGCGAATCCGGGTCGCGGCGTCCCCTTGGCATCGAAACGCCAGTCGGCGAACAGGGCGTCGCCGAAGCCGTCGCGCCGCGTCGTCGTCAGGAAGCGCGCGGGGATGATCTGGTCGGTATCGACGTCGTCGGCCGCGAGCACCACGGTGCGCGATCGGATGGTGTCCATGGCTCAGGCCGCCAGTTCGCGGGGATCGGTGACCCGGCCGGTGACGGCCGCGGCCGCGGCGGTCGCGGGACCGGCGAGCAGCGTGCGGGTGCCGGCGCCCTGCCGCCCCTCGAAGTTGCGGTTGCTCGTGCTCACGACGTACTGGCCGGGCGCGGCGATGTCGCCGTTCATGCCGATGCACATCGAGCAGCCGGATTCGCGCCACTCCGCGCCGGCGGCCGTGAAGATCGCGTCGAGGCCCTCGCGTTCCGCCTCGCGCTTGACCTGCTGCGATCCCGGCACGACCAGCATGCGCACGCCCTTGGCGAGCTTGCGGTTCTTCAGGACCGCTGCCGCGGCCTGCAGGTCCGACAGGCGCGAGTTCGTGCAGCTGCCGATGAACACGAGGTCGACGCGCTTGCCGGCGAGCCGGCTCGCCCGGCTCGAAGCCCATGTAGCGCAGCGCCTTCATGAACGCGTCGTCGCCGCGCTCGGGAATGCTGCCGCCGACGGCGGCGACCATGCCCGGGTTCGTGCCGTAGCTGATCATCGGCTCGACCTCGCGCGCATCGAGCGTCAGCTTGCGGTCGAAGACGGCGCCGGCATCGCCCGGCAGTTCGCGCCACCGCTCGACCGCGCGCTCGAAGGCCTCCCCCGCCGGCACGCCGGGCCGCCCGCGCAGGTACTCGAAGGTCGTCGCCGTCCGGCGCGATCATCCCCGCGCGCGCGCCCGCCTCGATCGACATGTTGCAGACCGTCATGCGCTCGTCCATCGACAGCGCGCGGATCGCCTCGCCCCGGTACTCGATGACGTGACCGGTGCCGCCGTCGACCCCGAGCCGGCCGACGATCGCGAGCACGAGGTCCTTCGCCCCGACGCCGGGCTGCAGGCGGCCCTCGACGAAGACCTCGAGACTGCGTGGCTTGCGCTGCAGCAGGCACTGCGTCGCGAGCACGTGACCGACCTCGGTCGTGCCGATGCCGAAGGCGAGCGTGCCGAAGGCGCCGTGCGTGCTCGTGTGGCTGTCGCCGCAGACGATCGTCATGCCAGGTTGCGTGCGGCCGAGCTCCGGGCCGATCACGTGCACGATGCCGCGCCGCGCATCGCCGAGGCCGAGCAGCTCGATGCCGTGCACGCGGGCGTTGCGCTCGAGCGCCGCGACCTGCGCCGCGGCGGACTCGTCGCGGATCGGGATGCGGCCGACGAGCTGCGCGGCATCCGTCGGGGTCGAGTGGTCGAGCGTGCCGAGCGTCCGGCCGGGCCGGCGCACGGGCAGGCCGCGCGCCTCGAGCGCCGTGAAGGCCTGCGGCGTCGTGACTTCGTGGACGAGGTGCAGGTCCACGTAGAGGATCGCCGGCGTCTCGGCCGTTTCCGGCACGACCTCGTGGGCCTGCCAGATCTTCTCGAACAGGGACCGTGGACTCATGCGAACGCCGCCTGCGGCCGGCGCGCACTCTGCCGGGACGTCTCGATCCGGTTGACGACATCGAGGAAGGCGCGCACGCCCGACTCGACGATGTTGGTGCTCACGCTGCTGCCGCGGTAGGTGCGGCCTTCGCAGTCGACCGTGACCAGGGCCTCGCCCTGCGCGTCCTCGCCCTCGGTGACGCTGCGGACCTCGAACTTGCGCAGCCGGAGCGGCAGGCCGATCGCCTGCTCGATGGCCTTCAGCGCGGCGTCCACCGGGCCGTCCCCGCTCGCTGCCGACTTCAGCCGCCGGCCGTCGCCGTGCGCCAGCTCGACCTCGGCGCGTGCCGCTTCACCGGTGACTGCGGTGGTTGCCAGCCGCGCGAGCGACCAGGGGCCATCGCTGCCGCCTTCCGTGTCGAGCACGAGCGCCTCGATGTCGCCGTCGAACAGCTCCTTCTTGCGGTCCGCGAGCGCCTTGAAGCGCGCGAAGACCGCGTTGAATTCCGCCTCGTCGAGCTCGAACCCGAGCTCGCGCACCCGCTCCCGGAATGCATGCCGGCCGCTGTGCTTGCCGAGCACCAGGTGGCTGCGCGAGAGGCCGACGTCCTGCGGGCGCATGATCTCGTAGGTGGCGGCGTTCCTCAGCATGCCGTGCTGGTGGATGCCGGACTCGTGCGCGAAGGCATTCTCGCCGGTGATCGCCTTGTTGCGCGGGATCGGCATGCCGGTGATCGTCGAGACCAGGCGGCAGGTCGGGTACAGGCGCTCGGCACGGATGGAGGTCGCGACGCCGAAGGCCTGCTCGCGGACCTTCAGCGCCATCACGATCTCTTCCATCGAGCAGTTGCCGGCACGCTCGCCGATGCCGTTGATCGTGCACTCGACCTGCCTCGCGCCCGCGCGCACGGCCGAGAGGCTGTTGGCAACCGCCATGCCGAGGTCGTCGTGGCAGTGGACGGACAAGCGTGACCGCCTCGATGCCGCGCACGTGGCGGCGCAGGTGCGTGAAGGTCTCGTGGAATTCCTGGGGCGTCGTGTAGCCGACCGTGTCCGGGACGTTGATCGTGGTGGCGCCGGCGTCGACGGCGGCCTGCACGACCTCGGTGAGGAACTCGAGCTCGGTGCGGGACGCGTCCTCGGGCGAGAACTCGACGTCCTCGCACAGCGAGCGCGCGTGGCGCACGCCCTCGGCCGCGAGGCGCACGATTTCCTCGCGCGCCATCTTGAGCTTGTGTTCGCGGTGGATCGCGCTGGTCGCGAGGAACACGTGCAGGCGCGGCCTGGCGGCGCCGGCGAGCGCCGACCAGGCGGCATCGATGTCCGAGCGCGTGCAGCGCGCCAGCGCGCAGATGACGGGTCCCTGCACCTCCCGCGCCACGGCGGCGACCGACTCGAAGTCGCCCGGCGAGGCGGCCGGGAACCCGGCCTCGATGATGTCGACGCCGAGCTCGGCGAGGGCGCGTGCGACGCGCAGCTTCTCGTCCCGGGTCATGCTGCATCCGGGGGACTGCTCGCCGTCGCGCAGCGTCGTGTCGAAGATCTTCACTCGGTCCTGCATGGATTCTCTCCCGCGCAAAAAAAGAAACCCCGCAGCGGCCTGGGCCGGTGCGGGGTTCCTGAATCTCAGGTTACTTCGGGTACTAGCCCGTCGTCCCGCACCTCGTTGAGGTAAGCAGGAGAAGGCCAAGAAGCGCGATGGACTGTTTCATCGAGTCCATAGCACCACGGCGGGCCGCCGCCTGTCAATCGCGGCCGGATCGGTTATGAGGTCATGACGAACCAGTCTTTCCGTGGCCGCCGCCCTGCTCCGTAGGATCGGCTCCATGGCGGCTTCCCTCCCATTGCCGGCGTCCCAGGGCTTTCCGATCGATGCCGACGGGCAGACCAGCTCGCGGAACTGGTCCGCGGCCTCGATGCACCCGGCCTGCTGTGGATCTCGGGGTACACCGCGGGCCTCGCGGCTGCGCTCCCCGCCGCCGCCGCGCCTGCCGCCGATCCCGACGCGCCCTGGGCCGCGACCATCGTCTACGGCTCGCAGACCGGCAACGGCCGGCGCATCGCCGAGGCGCTCGGCGACCGGCTGCTGGCGCGCGGCATGCGGGTGCGGGTCGCGCGCGCCGGCGAGTACGCGCCGAAGGAACTCGCGCGCGAACGACGGCTGTTCGTGGTCATGAGCACGCATGGTGACGGCGACCCGCCGGACGATGCGCGTCCGCTCACCGAGTTCCTGTTCGGCCGGCGTGCGTCGCCCCTGCCCGCGCTGGAATTCGCCGTGCTGGCGCTCGGCGACTCGAGTTACCCGAAGTACTGCGAGATCGGCAGGCGAATCGACGAGCGGCTCGCAGAGCTCGGCGCCCGGCGAATCTTCGATCGCATCGACTGCGACGTGGACTACGAGACGCAGGCCTCGGACTGGCAGGCGCGCGTCGATGCCTGGGTCGAGCAGCTGCCGGCGGACACGTCGGCGCCCGCACGCGTCGCCGTGCTGCGGCCGGTCGCGAGCGCACCCGCTTCGAGCCGCGAGCGGCCGTTCGCGGCGGAGGTACTCGCCAACCAGCGCATCACCTGGGGTGAGGGCGTCCGCGACGTCCGCCACGTCGAGCTTTCGCTCGCGGGTTCCGGGATCCGCTACGAGCCGGGCGACTCGATCGGCATCGTGCCCGTGAATCCGGAAGAGACTGTCGCCGCCGTGCTCGCCGCCGCGCGGCTCGACGGCACGGAGACGGTCGAACGCGATGGCAGGCCTCGCACGCTCGCCGAGTGGCTTGCGACCGGACTCGAGATCACCCTGGTGACGCGCCCGTTGCTCGCGAAGTTCGCGGAGCGCGGCCCGCACCCCGGGCTCGCGGCCCTCCTGCAGCCGGGCCGCGAGACGGAACTGCGCGCCCTCATGACCGGGGTCCAGCTCGCGGACCTGCTCGAGCGCTATCCGGCCGACTGGGATGCCGCGACGCTCGCCGGTGCGCTGCGCCCGCTCGCGCCGCGCCTGTACTCGATCGCCTCGAGCGCCCGGGAAGTCGGCGAGGAAGTCCACCTCGCCGCGGCGCGCATCGACACGGGCGGCGGGTCGGGCAGGCCCGGCGCGGCCACGCACTTCCTGGCGGGTCGCGCGGAAGGCGCGACGGTCCCGGTCTTCGTCGAGCCCAACCCCCGCTTCCGGCTGCCCGCCGACGACTCGCGCGACGTGATCATGATCGGCGCGGGCACCGGCATCGCCCCGTACCGCGCCTTCCTGCAGGAACGCACGGCACGCGGGGCGCGGGGCCGCAACTGGCTGCTGTTCGGCGCGCGCCACTTCGCGCGCGACTTCCTCTACCAGCTCGAGTGGCAGCGCGCACAGAAGCGCGGCAGCGCTCGCGCGCATCGACCTGGCCTTCTCGCGCGATCCCGGCGGCAAGGCCTACGTGCAGCAGCGCATCGTCGAGGCGGGCGCGGCGCTGCATGACTGGCTCGAGAACGGCGCGACCATCTACGTCTGCGGAGATTCCACGCGCATGGCGCCCGACGTCCATGCCGCGCTCGCCGGGGCGATCGCGAAGCACGGCGGGCTGTCGCTCGAGTCCGCGCGCGAGCGCCTCGACCGGCTCGGCGCCGACGGCCGATACCTGCGGGACGTCTACTGATGGGCGCCGCGCACCCGAGCGCCGTCGAGCGCATCAAGGCCGCGAGCCGGGGCCTGCGCGGCACGATCGTGGAAAGCCTCGCCGACCCCGTGACCGGCGGAATCGCCGAGGACGACCAGCACCTGCTGAAGTTCCACGGTTCCTACCAGCAGCACGACCGCGACAGTGTCGACGCGCGTCGCCACGCAAAGCTGGAACCGGCGTTCAGCTTCATGATCCGCACGCGCCTGCCCGGCGGCTACTGCACGCCGGCGCAATGGCTGGCGCTCGATGCGCTGGCGACGCGTCATGCCAACGGCACGCTGCGACTGACCTCGCGCCAGGCCTTCCAGCTGCACGGCGTGCTGAAAGGCGACCTCAAGCCCACGATCGCGGCGATGAACGCGGCCCTGGTCGACACGATCGCCGCCTGCGGCGACGTCAACCGCAACGTCCTCGCGAGCCCGGGTCCGGCAGCTTCGCCTGCGCATGCCGAGGCGCAGGCCTGGGCCGAGAAGCTCTCCGCTCATCTGCTGCCGCGTACCCGTGCCTACCACGAGATCTGGCTCGACGGCGCGAAGGTCGCGCCGGCCGAGGAAGCGGAGAAGGTCCTCGGCGCGAACTACCTGCCGCGCAAGTTCAAGGCGGCGATCGCCGTGCCGCCGGTCAATGACGTCGACATCTTCGCGCAGGACCTCGGCTTCATCGCCGTCGTCGAGGCCGGTCGCCTCGCCGGCTTCAACCTGACGGTGGGCGGCGGTCTCGGCGCGACGCACGGCGACGCGAAGACCTACCCCCGGCTCGCGGACCTCGTCGGCTTCCTCACGCCGGACCGCCTGCTCGCCGTTGCCGAGGCGGTCGTGACGACGCAGCGCGACTTCGGCGATCGCGGCGAGCGCAAGCACGCCCGCCTCAAGTACACCATCGCCGATCGCGGGCTCGACTGGTTCCGTGCGGAGCTCGAGCGTCGCCTCGACTTTGCGCTGGAGGGTCCACGCCCCTTCGAGTTCACGACCACCGGCGACCAGTTCGGCTGGAGCGAGGACGCCGAGGGCCGCTGGCACCTTGGGCTTCGCATCGAATCCGGCCGGGTCGCCGACACCGGCGACCGCACGGCTCCGCTCGGGACTTGCGCGCATTGCACAGGTGCATCGCGGGCACTTCCGGCTGACGCCGAACCAGAATCTCGTCATCGCCGACGTCGCCGCGGAGGATCGCTGGCGGATCGACGCGCTCATCGCGGGCTACGGCCTCGACGCGTACCGCAAGTCACGTCCGATCGCGCTCGAGTCGCTGGCCTGCGTCGCCCTGCCGACCTGCCCGCTCGCAATGGCCGAGGCCGAGCGATACATGCCGTCGGTGACCGCGGCCATCGACGCGCTGATGGAGAAGCACGGCCTCGGCGGCGAGCCGCTGCTGCTGCGCGTGAGCGGCTGCCCCAATGGTTGCTCGCGTCCCTACCTGGCGGAAGTCGCGCTCGTCGGCAAGGCGCCGGGACGCTACAACCTGCACCTCGGCGGCGGCCGCGACGGCCGGCGCCTGGCCCCGCTCTACCGCGAGAACCTCGACGAGACGGAAATCCTCGCGGTGCTCGACGGCCTGTTCTCGGCCTGGTCGGCCGGGCGCACGCCGGGCGAGCCCTTCGGGGATTTCCTGCATCGCAGCGGGCGGCTGTCATGAGCTGCGTGTTGCGCGAACGCCAGGTTGCGTCGCGCGGCATCGACCTCCAGTCGTTGAACGCGGAGCTCGGCACACTCGACGCCGAGGCACGCGTCGAGCGCGCGGCCGAGCTCCTGCCCGAGGCCCGAATCCTGTCCTCCTCCTTCGGGGCGCAGGCCGCGGTTTCGCTGCACCTCCTGGCACGGGCATTGCCCGGGATTCCGGTGGTCCTGATCGACACCGGCTACCTCTTCCCGGAAACCTACCGGTTCGTGGATGAGCTGACGTCGCGACTGCGCCTCAACCTCAAGATCTATGGCCCGGCGTCGTCGCCGGCCTGGATCGAGACGCGCCACGGCAAGCTGTGGGAACAGGGCGCCGCCGGCATCGAGCGCTACAACCGGATCCACAAGGTCGAGCCGATGCAGCGAGCGCTCGCCGAACTCGGCGTCGGCACCTGGTTTGCGGGACTGCGACGCCAGCAGTCGACGACCCGCGCCGCCATCGAGCCGGTGCAGCGCATCGGCCCGGACCGCTACAAGGTTCACCCGATCTTCGACTGGACCGACCGGGACGTGTACGACTACCTGACGCGGCACGCCCTGCCCTACCACCCGCTCTGGGAACGCGGCTACGTCTCCGTCGGCGACTGGCACACGACGCGCTCGCTGGCGGAAGTCGGCGACGACGCCGAGGGCACGCGGTTCTTCGGCCTGCAGCGCGAATGCGGCCTGCACCAGATCGGCGCCGGTCGCTGAACATGCGCCACCTGCCCGTCTTCCTCGACCTGCAGGCGGCGCCGGCGCTCGTCGTCGGCGGCGGCCGCGTGGCCGCGCGCAAGCTTGCGCTGCTGCGCTCCGCCGGCGCGACCGTCACCGTCGTCGCACCGACTGCCTGCCCGGAGGTCGCCGAGCAGGCGAAGCGCAGCGAGCTCACCTGGCATGCGCGCGAATTCGAGCCGGGGGACGTTGCCGGGGCACGCGTCGTGTTCGCCGCGACCGACGACGAAGCCACCAACGAGGCGGTCGCGCAGGCCGCCCGCGCGGCGGGCATTCCGGTCAACGTCGCCGACGACGGCGCGCGTTCGAGCTTCATCCTGCCGGCGATCGTCGACCGCTCGCCGCTGCTGGTCGCGGTCTCGAGCGGCGGCGTCGCGCCCATGCTCGCGACCGCCGTGCGCGCGCGGATCGAAACCATGCTCGATCACTCCTGGGCCCGGCTCGCGACGTTCGCCGAGCGCTGGCGGCAGGCGATCCGCGCACGACGGCCCGCGATCGCCGCGCGCCGCAGGCTCTACGAGTGGCTGCTCGAGGGTCCCGTGGCCGCGGCGGTGCGCGCCGGACGCGAGCCGGAGGCAGACGGGCTCCTGGAGGCGGCGCTCGCAACCGAGGCGTCCGTTGCCCCGCGGATTCGTCTCGCTCGTCGGCGCGGGACCCGGGGATCCGGACCTGCTCACGCTCAAGGCGCTGCGCGCACTGCAATCCGCCGACGTCATCCTGACGGACCGGCTGGTCGGCCCGGAAATCCTGGCCCGCGCGCGGCGCGAGGCGGAGGTCGTCGACGTCGGCAAGACCGCGCGCGGCCCGGGCGCATCCCAGGAGCGCATCAACCGCCTGCTCGTGCACCATGCGCGGCGCGGGCGGCGCGTCGTGCGGCTGAAGGGCGGCGACCCGCTGGTCTTCGGGCGCGGCGGCGAAGAAGCCGCCTGGCTCGCGCGGCACGGCGTTCCCTTCGAGATCGTGCCGGGCATCACCGCCGCACTCGGCTGCGCCGCCTACGCGGGCATTCCGCTGACGGACCGGCGGTACGCACAGACACTGCACTTCGTGACCGCGCATGGCGCGGAAGCGGCCGATCGCATCGACTGGCGGCGGCTCGCCGGCGGCCAGCAGACGCTGGTCGTCTACATGGGAGTCGCCGCCGCGGCACGCGTCAGCGAGAAACTCCTCGCGGCGCGGCTGTCGCCGGCGACACCCGCGGCGGTCGTGGAGAACGGCACGCTGCCGGGGCAGCGCGTGCTCCTGACCGACCTCGCCGGCCTCGCCTCCGCCGTCGCGACGCAGGGCGTCCAGTCGCCGGCCCTGCTCATCATCGGCGAGGCGGCAGCCGAGGCGGCACGCCTCGGCTGGTACGGGTCGCCGCCGCTCGTGGAGGCGATCCGCAAGACCGCCTGAGCCCGCCGGACTTTCCCAAGCGCCGCGCCAGCCGGTATCGTGGCTGCACTCCATGAAACTCCACCAGCTCCGCTACCTCGTCACGATCGTGCAGAACGGCCTCAACATCACGGCCGCCGCGCGCGCGCTGCACACGTCGCAACCCGGCATCAGCAAGCAGGTCAAGCTGCTCGAGGAGGAACTCGGCTTCCAGATCTTCGAGCGCGAGGGCAGGAACGTCACGCGCGTGACGGCCGCCGGCCAGGCGGTCGTCGAGCACGCCACCCGGCTGCTCGAGGAAGCCGAGAACATCCGGCGCCTGTCGGCGGACTTCCAGGACGAGAGCCGCGGCTCGATGACCATCGCGACCACGCACACGCAGGCGCGCTACGTGCTGCCGCCCGTCATCAAGCAGTTCCGCGCGAAGTACCCCAAGGTCGACCTGCACCTGCACCAGGGCACCTCCGAGCAGATCGCCGACCTCGCGGCGGCCGACCGCGTGGACTTCTCGATCGCGACCGGTTCAGACGAACTCTTCCCGACGCTCGCCCTGCTGCCCTGCTTCCGCTGGCATCGCGACATCGTCGTGCCGCGCGACCACCCGCTCGCGACGGTCGCAAGGCCGACGCTCAAGCAGATCAGCGCCTACCCGATCGTCAGCTACGTGTTCAGCTTCACGGGCCGCTCCTCGCTCTCGTGGCTCTTCGAGCGCGAGGGCCTCAAGCTCGACGTCGCGCTGACCGCGCGCGACTCGGACGTGATCAAGACCTACGTGCGGCTCGGCCTCGGCGTCGGCATCGTCGCCAGCATGGCCTACGAGGAGGAAGAGGACCGCGACCTCGTCGCCATCGACGGCGCCCACCTGTTCCCCGAGTCGGTGACCTGGATCGGCGTGCGCCGCGGGCGGCTGCTGCGCGGCTACATGTACGAGTTCATCCGCCTGTTCGCGCCGCACCTGACGCGCAAGCTGGTCGACCAGGCGCTGCGCGCGCGCGACGCGGCGGGCACGCAGGCGGCGCTCGGCCCGGTCAACGTCCCGGCGTACTGAGGCGGACCTCAGCCCGTCGCGGCAGCCGGCTCGACCGCGGCGATGGCGCGCTCCGCGCGCCGGTCCGCGGCCGCTGCGCGCAGCAGCGCCGCGTCCAGGTCCGCGAGCAGGTCGGCCGCCGCCTCGATCCCGACCGACAGGCGCAGCAGTCCCGGCGTGATGCCTGCGGCCGCGCGTGCGACCGGGTCCATGCCGGCGTGCGTCATGGTCTCCGGGTGCGCGACCAGGCTCTCGACGCCGCCGAGCGATTCCGCGAGCGAGAAGCAGCGCAGACCCTCCACGAAGCGTCGCACCGCGGGCTCCCCGCCCGCCAGCTCGAAGCTGACGATCGCGCCGAAGGCGCGCTGCTGGCGCGCGGCGAGCGCATGGCCTGCGTGGCCCGGAAGGCCCGGGTAGAAAACGCGGCGCACGGCCGGGTGCGCGTCGAGCCGCGCCGCGATGGCCTCGGCATTCTCCGCGTGCTGGCGCATGCGCGGATGCAGGGTGCGCAGGCCGCGCAGCGTGAGGTAGGCGTCGAACGGGCTGCCGGTGAGCCCGAGGCAGTTCGCCCACCAGGCGAGCTCCTCGTGCAGCGCGCGGTCGCGCGCGATCACCGCGCCGCCCACCACGTCGCTGTGGCCGTTGATGTACTTGGTCGTCGAGTGCACGACGATGTCGGCGCCGAGCGCGATCGGCTGCTGCCAGGCGGGCGACAGGAAGGTGTTGTCGACCGCGACCAGCGCGCCCGCCCGGTGCGCGAGCTCGCTCACCGCGGCGATGTCGGTGATCCGCAGCAGCGGGTTGCTCGGCGTCTCGATCCACACCAGCCGCGGCCCCGGCTCGAGCGCGCGGGCGACGGCCGTGAAGTCCGTGAAGTCCACGAAGTCGACCTCGATGCGACCGGTGCGCTGCCAGGCCGACAGCAGGCGGTGCGTGCCGCCGTAGCAGTCGTAGGGCGCGAGTACGCGCTGCCCGGGGCGCACGAGCGCGAGCGACGAGCGTCACCGCCGCCATGCCGGTCGCGGTGATCGACGCCGCCCGCACCGCCTTCGAGCGCGGCGAGCGCCTCGCCGACCAGGTCGCGGGTCGGGTTGCCGGAGCGCGAGTAGTCGTACGCGCGCGGCCGGCCGAGTCCCGCGAAACTGTAGTTGGCGGACAGGTGGATCGGCGGCACGACGGCGCCGTGCTGGTCGTCGCTCTGGATGCCCGCGCGCACCGCGATCGTCTCGGGCTGGACCGTAATCGTCATGTCGTCTCTCCCTCGAGCGCCGCGCGGAATGCCGGCGCCAACAGTTCTGTTTCCTTCAGGAACGCATCGTGGCCGTACTCGGACTGCAGCTCGTGCAGGACCGCGGGACCCGCGAGCAGGCCGGCGAGTTCGCGGATCTCCGCGGGCGTCACGAGCTGGTCCTCGGCGATCGCCACCAGGTGCACGGGCACGCGGACGCGCGCCGGATCGACGCGGTAGCCGGTCGATCGATTCGGACAGGCACAGGAAGCATTCCGGCCGGGTCGCTTCGGCGTAGGCGGCGCCGCGGGCCAGCAGGTATTGCTCGACGGCGAAGTCCTCCGGGCGCGGCGTCGGCGTGCCCTGCACGGGAAAGCGGCGCTCGAGCTCCGCGCGCGTGCGGTAGGTGGTCATCGCGAGCGCCCGCGCCAGCGCGAGCCCGCCCGGGCCGTCGCCCAGGGCGAGGGAATGCCGGACGATCGCGCGCTGGACGCTGCGCCAGCCGGTCGCGAGCGCGTGGCTGCGATGCGCGGCGCTGATGGCGAGCACGGTCCCGACGCGCTTCGGCGCGATCTCGGCGAGCGACAGGCCGACCATGCCGCCGTAGGAAGCGCCTGCCACGGCGTGCAGGCGCGCGATGCCGAGCCAGTCGCAGACCGCGAGCAGCGCCGCCGCCTGGTCGCGCGCATCGATGGCCGGGAAATCCGCCTGCCCCGGCATCGGCGCCGAGCTCGCGCCCGCGCCGCCGAGCCAGTCGATGCCGAGCACCGCGTAGCGGTCGGTGTCGAGCGGGCGCCCGGGACCGACGAGTTCGCGCCACCAGCCCCGGCCGGGATTCTCGAGATCGCAGGCCGCGCGGTCGCGCGGAAATGCCGCCGAGCGCGGCGACGACGGGCGCGCCCGCCGGTCCGACGAGCCGCCAGGCGACCACGGCACGCTCGAGCGCGCCGCCGCCGTGCAACGGCAGCCGCGCGACGCCGAGCAGGCCCTGGCTCGTGAACGGGAGCGGCGACGGTGCGCGCGCGGGCGCGGCACGCGCAGGGTTGCGCAGTCGCACGATGTTCGATTCCGGCATCCGGGCCCTCCTCGCCAAACGGCCATGGCCGTCGTCCTGCGGGGAGCCCGTAAGGGCTGGTTGCATGCCGGACCCCGCCAGGGCGGGAGGCCTTGCGACCACTCATCTGTCGGGGACGATTCTCCGTCCACCGCAGGACTTGGCACCGTGCCGAACAGCATCTTCGGTGGTTGCCCCGGTGTCTTCGGGCCTGAACCCTCGACCGGTCTAGATGAGCGCGGCCAGTCTAGCGGGGGCATCGAGCGGCAGTCAAGACGGCTTGCAAGCGCCGTTCCAATGTAATAGCGTATTAGCGCATTGTTACAACGTAGACAGCCATGAAAGCCCATCGCCAGGTCAGTCCGCGCCAGGAAGCGCTCAACGAGCGGGCCCTTTACCAGGCCATCCTCACGCTGCGCACGCCGGAAGAGCTGCGCGCCTTCTTCCGCGACCTGTGCACGCCCGCGGAACTGCAGGCCCTGACCGACCGCTGGGCGGTCGCCGTGCGGCTGCAGGACCAGGTCCCCTACCGGGAGGTGCAGCGCGAGACCGGCGTCAGCGTGACGACCATCGGCCGGGTCGCGCGCTACCTGCACGCCGGCCATGGCGGCTACTCCATCGCCGCGGCGCGACGCGCCGCCGGCCATCGGTGAGCTCCCGCTCCACGCCGCGCCTCCGGATTGCGATCCAGAAATCAGGCCGGCTGACCGACAACTCGCTGGATCTCCTCGCGCGCTGCGGCCTGCGCTTCTCCCGCGCGCGCGACCAGCTCGTCTGCTTCGGCGAGAACCTGCCGCTCGACATCCTGCTGGTCCGCGACGACGACATCCCGGGACTGGTCCAGGAAGACGCCTGCGAGCTCGGCATCGTCGGCCAGAACGTCATCGCCGAGAAGGGCCTCGCGCTTCCCGACGGCGGCGCGGCGCCGACGGAAGTGACGGCGCTCGATTTCGGCCGTTGCCGCCTCGCGATCGCGGTGCCGGACGAGTCCGCGTACGCGGGCCTCGATTCGATCCGCGGCCGGCGCATCGCCACCAGCTACCCGCGCGTGCTCGGCCGCTGGCTGGCGGACCGCGGCCTCACCGCCGACATCGTGGCGCAGACCGGCGCGGTCGAGATCGCGCCCAGGCTCGGGCGCGCGGACATGATCTGCGACCTGGTCTCGACCGGCGCGACGCTCGCCGCCAACGGCCTGCGCGAAGTCGAGATGGTGTTCGAGAGCCGCGCCGCCGTGATCCGCACGCCGGTGCCGATTGCGCCCGAGAAGGCCGAGTGGCTCGACCGGCTCCTGCAGCGCATCGAAGGCGTCCAGAAAGTGGACGGCAGCAAGTACATCATGCTGCACGCGCCGCGCACCGCCCTCGCGCGCATCACCGCGCTGCTGCCGGGCAGCGAGCACCCGACCATCCTCCCGCTCGACGGCACCGACGACAAGGTGGCGCTGCACGCGGTCTGCCGCGAGAACGTGTTCTGGGAGACGCTCGAGAGCCTGAAGGGCGCGGGCGCGACCTCGATCCTCGTGCTGCCGGTCGAGAAGATGCTGGCGTGAGCACGACGTACCTTGCCGCCGCCGACTGGGAATCCGCCTCGGTTCTCGACCGCGCGCGGCTCCTCGCGCGTCCGCGCAGCGGAAACCTGCAGGCCTTCCACGACGCCGTGCGCGCGATCGCCGAGCAGGTTCGCGCCCAGGGCGACCTCGCGCTGATCGAGCTCGCGCGCCAGCACACCGGCGCCGCGCTCGATTCAGTCGTCGTGCGCGAGGAAGAGTTCGATGCGGCGGCCGACCGGCTGGCCGAGGCGGACCGCAGGGCGCTCGATGCGGCGATCACGAACGTCGAGCGCTTCCACGCCGCGCAGCTGCGCCCGCCGCTTCGGGTCGAGACCGTCGCCGGCGTCACCTGCGAGCGCGTGCAGCGGCCGCTCGACGCCGTCGGGCTCTACGTCCCGGGCGGCACGACGCCCCTGCCCTCCACGGCCATCATGCTCGCCGTGCCGGCGCGCATCGCCGGCTGCCGGCTGCGCGTGCTGTGCACGCCCTCGCGCGCGGACGGGAGCTGCGAACCGGCCGTGCTTTACGTCGCGCGCGCCTGCGGCGTGGACCGCGTCTTCAAGACCGGCGGCGCGCAGGCGATCGCGGCCATGGCCCACGGCACCGCCTCCGTGCCGCGCGTCGACAAGATCTTCGGCCCCGGAAATTCCTGGGTCATGGCGGCGAAGCAGCTGCTCTGCGGCGGGCCGGGCGGGCCGGCAGCCGACCTGCCCGCGGGCCCTTCCGAGGTGATGGTGATCGCGGACGATTCGGCGCAGCCCTGAGTTCGTCGCCGCGGACCTGCTCGCCCAGGCCGAGCACGGGCCGGACTCACAGGTGCTGCTGGTTTCGCCTTCGCGGGAACTGATCCGCGCCGTCGAGTCAGCGATCGCGCGCGCGCTGCCGCAACTGTCGCGCGCTGCCGCCTTGCAGTCGTCGTTGCGCCAGAGCCGCGCGATCCACGTGCCGGACCTCGATGCCGCCGCGGAAGTCGCGAACGCGTACGCGCCCGAGCACCTGATCCTCGCGGTCGCGAACCCGCGCGGCCTGCTGCCCGCGATCCGCGCGGCGGGCTCGGTGTTCCTCGGCCCTTGGACGCCCGAGGCCCTCGGCGACTACTGCAGCGGCGCCAATCACGTGCTGCCGACGCACGGCTACGCGCGCACCGCGAGCGGCCTCTCGGTCGAGGATTTCATGCGCCAGATGACGGTACAGGAAGCGAGCCGCGCTGGCCTCGAAGCGCTCGGCCCCGTGGCCCAGCGGCTCGCCGCCCTCGAGGGACTCGACGCCCACGCGGCCTCGGTTGCCGTGCGCCTCGCGGATGCGCAGGCGGCGGTCGCGTGAGCGACATCCTCGCGCTCGCGCGGCCGGAGATCCGCGCCCTCGTCCCGGCCGCCGCGCACACGCAGGCGCACTGCGGCGGCGGTGCGCCTGCACGCGAACGAGAACCCCTGGCCCGACGAAGCCGACGTTTCGCCGACCGCGCTGAACCGGTACTTCGACGGCCAGCCGCAGGCGCTGGTGGATGCCCTCGCCGCGCACTACGGCGTCGATCCGGCTTCGCTGCTCGTCACGCGCGGCAGCGACGAGGCGATCGACCTCCTGGTGCGTGCCTTCTGCCGTGCCGGCGAGGATCGCATCCTGGTCTGCCCGCCCACCTTCGGCATGTACCGTTTCTCCGCCGAGGTCCAGGGTGCGGGCGTCCTCGCGGTTCCGCTCGCCGACGATTTCCGGCTCGATGACGAGGCCCTCATCCGGCGCTGGACGCCCGACGTCAAGGTCGTCTTCCTGTGCTCGCCGAACAATCCGACCGGCAATGCCCTCGCGCCGGACTCGGTCGAGCGCGTGCTCGCGGCGCTCGCCGGGCGCGCGATCGTCGCGATCGACGAGGCCTACCTCGAATTCTCGGGGCAGCCGGGCTTCCTCGGCTCCCTTGCGCGGCATCCCGGGCTCGTCATCCTGCGCACGCTCTCGAAGGCGCATGGCCTCGCGGGCGCCCGCTGCGGCGTCGCGATCGCCGCGCCCGCGCTCGTCGAGCTGCTCGGCCGGATCATGCCGCCGTACGCGATGCCCGGCCCCACCGTCGCGGCGGCGCTCGATGCGCTCCGGCCCGAGCGCCTCGCGCGCACCCGGCGCACGGATCCGCGAGATCGTCGTCGAGCGCGAGCGGCTCGGTACCGCGCTCGCGAGCCCTGCCCGTCGTCGCGCGCGTCTTCCCGAGCGAGGGAAACTTCCTGCTGGTGGAGTTCGCCGACGCCGCGCGGGCGCTCGGCGCCGCGGCCGCGGGTGGCTTCCTGCTGCGCGACTTCTCGCGCCAGCCTGGCCTCGCCCAGTGCCTGCGGATCACGATCGGCAGCCGCGGGGAGAACGACCGCCTGCTGGCTGCGCTGGAGCGGGCGTGAACGCGACCGCTGCCTACGCTGTTCATCGACCGCGACGGCACCCTCATCGAGGAGCCGGCCGACGAGCAGGTGGACGCGTTCGAGAAGCTCCGTCTCCTGCCCGGCGTGATTCCCGCGCTGCTGCGCCTGCGCGACGCCGGCTTCCGCTTCGTGATGGTCACCAACCAGGACGGCCTCGGCACGGCGTCGTTCCCGACGCCGAGCTTCGAGGGTCCGCAGCACATGCTGCTGCAGCTCTTCGAGTCGCAGGGCATCGTCTTCGACGCCGTCCTCGTCTGCCCGCATCGCGAAGCGGACGGCTGCGACTGCAGGAAGCCCGCGACCCGCCTCGTGGACGGCTACCTGGCCCGCAGCCCGATGAATCCCGCGCGCAGCCGCGTGATCGGCGACCGCGCGACCGACCTCGAGCTCGCCGCCCGCCTCGGCATCGCCGGCATCCGCATCGAGGCCCGGCGATGCCGGCGCCTGGCCGCGACTCGCGGCCGAGCTGGCCGCGCGCGCCCCGCGCCGCGCCCGCGTCGCCCGCAGGACGCGCGAGACCGACATCGAGGTCGAAGCGGACCTCGACGCGCCCGAACCGGTCACGATCGCGACCGGCATCGGCTTCTTCGACCACATGCTCGAGCAGGTCGCGCGCCACGGCGGCTTCTCGCTCACGCTCGCCTGCCGCGGCGACCTGCACGTGGACGAGCACCACACGGTCGAGGATTCCGCGCTCGCCCTCGGCGAGGCGCTGCGCGCCGCGCTCGGCGACAAGCGCGGCATCGGTCGCTACGGATTCGTGCTGCCGATGGACGAATCCGAGGCGCGCATCGTGCTCGACCTGTCCGGCCGCGCAAGCTTCGCGTTCTCCGGGCAGTTCGCCCGCGACCGCGTCGGGGAACTGCCGACCGAGCTGGTGCCGCATTTCTTCCGCTCGCTGGGCGACGCGCTCGGCGCCGCGATCCACCTCGAGGTGCGCGGCGAGAACACGCACCACATGGTCGAGGCCTGCTTCAAGTCGCTCGGCCGCGCGCTGCGCCAGGCCATCCGCATCGAGGGCGAGGCGCTGCCGAGCACCAAGGGCGTCCTGTGAGCGGCCCGGTGATCGTGGACGCCGGCGGCGCCAACATCGCCTCGCTGCAGATCGCGATGGAGCGCCTCGGCCGGCCCGCCACGCTCTCGGCCGACGCGGCCGAGATCGAGCGCGGCTCGCACGTGATCCTGCCGGGCGTCGGCGCCGCGGCGGACGCGATGGCGCGCCTCGAGCGCGCCGGGCTCGTCAGCGTGATTCCGCGCCTGCGGCAGCCGGTGCTCGGCATCTGCCTCGGCATGCAGCTCCTCTACGAGGCGAGCGAGGAAGGCGGCACGCGCTGCCTCGGCGTCATTCCCGGTCGCGTGCGCCGCATGCGGCCGGCCCGGGCCGCCCGGTCCCGCACATGGGCTGGAACCGCGTCGAGTTCCGGCGCGACCACGCACTCCTCGAAGGCCTGGACGACGGCGAGTTCGCCTACTTCGTCCACAGCTACTGCGCGCCGCTCGGCGCGGACACGGTCGCGGCCTGCGAGTACGACGAGACCTTCACGGCGGTCGCCTGCCGCGACAATTTCTTCGGGGCGCAATTCCACCCGGAGCGCTCGGCAAAGCTCGGCTCGCGATTCCTCGCCAATTTCCTGGGACTCGGCTGATGGAACTCGTGCCCGCCATCGACCTGCGCGGCGGCCGCGCCGTGCGCCTCTTCCAGGGGGCCTTCGAGCGGGAGACCCGCGCCCTGGAATCGCCGGCGGAGCTGTTCCAGCGCTTCGCCGCCGCCGGCGCGCGGCGCGTGCACCTCGTCGACCTCGACGGGGCGCGCGACGGCGTCGCCGCCAACCACGCCGTGCTGCGCTCGCTCGCCGCGACGGGCGGGCCGCGAATCCAGGCGGGCGGCGGCATCCGGAGCACCGCCGACGTCGAGCGGGTGCTGGCCGATGGCGCCGATCGCGTGGTCGTCGGGAGCGTGGCCGTCGAATCGCCGGACACGCTCGCGGACTGGGTACGGCGCTTCGGCGCTGAACGCCTCGTCGCCGCACTCGACGTGCGCATCGGCGACGATGCCGCTGCCGCGTCTCGCGACCCACGGCTGGCTGCGCGATTCGTCCGTCACGCTCTGGGACCAGGCCGGGCGGCTCGCGGCGCTCGGCGTCCGTCACGTGCTGTGCACGGACATCGGCCGCGACGGCGCGCTCGCCGGCCCGAACCTCCGCTCTACCGTGAGTGCGTGCGCCGCTTTCCGGCGATCGCCTGGCAGGCCTCCGGCGGCGTGAGGGACGGCGCGGACCTGCACGCCCTCGCCGGCACCGGGGTCGCGGCGGCCATCAGCGGCCGCGCGCTTGATCGAGGACCGCATCGCGCCCGAGGAGTTCGCCCCATTCTTGCCCGCCGCATAATTCCCTGCCTGGACGTGCGCGACGGCCAGGTGGTCAAGGGCCTGCGCTTTCGCGACCATCGCGTCGCGGGCGACATCGAGGACGCTGGCGGCGCGCTACCGCGACGAGGGCGCGGACGAACTCGTTTTCTACGACATCACGGCGAGCCCGGAGGGACGGCGGCTCGACCGCGCCTGGGTCCACCGGGTCGCCGTCCTGCTCGACATCCCGTTCTGCGTCGCGGGCGGGATCCGCAGCGTCGCCGACGCCGAGGCCGTGCTCGCCGCCGGCGCGGAAAAGATCTCGGTGAACTCGCCCGCCCTCGAGCGTCCTGCGCTGGTGAACGAACTGGCCCGCCGGTTCGGATCGCAGTGCGTGGTGGTCGGCATCGACAGCCGCGGCGAGTCCGGCCGCTGGCGCGTGCACCAGTACGCGGGCGATCCGGGCCGGATCCGCGACGCGGGCCGCGACATGCTCGACTGGCTGGTGGAAGTGCAGGAGCGCGGCGCCGGGGAGATCGTCCTCAACTGCATGGAGCAGGACGGCGCACGCGCCGGCTACGACATCCCGCAGCTCGCCGCGGCCCGCGAGCACTGCGACGTCCCGCTGGTCGCTTCCGGCGGCGCGGGCACGGCCGCCGATTTCGCGGACGTCTTTGCACGCGCGGGCGTGGACGCCGCACTCGCCGCCGGCGCCTTCCACGACGGCTCGATCCGGATCCCGGCGCTGAAGCGCCAGCTGCTCGACCAGGGCATCGCGGTGCGCCCATGAACCCCGGTGACATCGGATCGCCTCGACTGGGCGAAGGGCGACGGCCTGCTGCCGGCCGTCGTCCAGGACGCGGCGAGCGGCGGCGTCCTCATGCTCGGCTACATGAATCGCGAGGCGCTCGCGCAGACGCTCGCGACCGGCCTGGTGACGTTCTACAGCCGCAGCCGACGCGCGCTCTGGGTGAAGGGCGAGACCTCGGGCAATCGGCTGCACCTGCGCGCCTTGGGCGCGGACTGCGACGGCGACGCCATCCTCGTCCAGGCCGCAGCCCGACGGCCCGACCTGCCACGCGGGAACCGCGAGCTGCTTTGCATCGGCGCCCGCCCCCGGCGCCGCGCGGCTCGGGTTCCTCGCCGAACTGGAGGCCGTGATCGCCGCCCGCATCGCCGAGCCGCGGGATTCGAGTTACACCGCGCGCCTGCACGCCGAGGGTCTGCGCCGCGTGGCACAGAAAGTCGGCGAGGAAGGACTCGAACTCGCCCTCGCGGCGGCCGGCGGCAGCGATGCGGAGGTCGTCGCGGAAGGCGCCGATCTCCTGTATCACCTGGCCCTGCTCCTGCAGGAGCGCGGCCTGTCGCTGGCCGCGCTGGTGGCCGAGCTCGAACGGCGGCACGACGAGCGGCTCCGCAAGGCCGGCCCGGCCATCTCCGCAGCCGCGACTTGACGCCGGCGCGATTACCCCGCAATACTGCAGCCGATGCTCAGCAAGTCCCGCATTGCCCGTCGCTGGTGGCGCCACTCCTGAGGAGAGGGCGCTGGGACTTTTGTTGACCTGATCATCTAGTCGTTCAAAGGGATTCCAGAACCCGTCTCCGGCACACACCGGGACGGGTTTTTTATTGCGTGCGAGAAATGAAACCACCATTCGACATCTCGGGCGATCTCAACACACCGGTCTCGGCGTACCTGAAGCTTGCGCCGTTCAGGCCGCGATTCCTGCTCGAAAGCGTCGAGGGCGGCGAACGGCTCGGCCGCTATTCGTTCATCGGCTTCGGCGACGCGCTCGACATCAAGCTCGACGCCAGCGGCCTCGCGCTCGACGGGCGGCGGCTCCCGGCGCCGGTCAACGGCGCGGAGCTGCTCGCGGTGCTGCGCGCGGCACTCGCGGCGGCGCCGCGGCCGCAGCCCGACTGCGCCGGCGTGCCGCTCGCCGGCGGCCTGGTCGGCTACGCCAGCTTCGACATCGTGCGCCTGTTCGAGCGGCTGCCCTCCCGCCGGCCGGCGGACGGGACGCCGCTGCTGCACTACGTGGCGCCCGCCTCGCTGCTGGTTTTCGATCACGTCACGCACGCAATCGCACTCCTGCACGCCGGGCCCGAGTCCGAGCGTGACGCAGCTGCGCCAGGAGGTGAGCCGCGCGCTGCAGGGCGGGTTGCCGGAGCGGCGCGCGAGCCGCGGTTTCTCGCGCCCGCGCGCCGGCCTCGAGCGCGACCGCTTCCTCGCAGCGGTGCTGCAGGCCAAGGAACACATCGCCGCCGGCGACGTGTACCAGCTCGTGCTCTCGATCCTCTTCGAGGGCCGCCACGAGCTCGACCCGTTCCAGGTCTATCGCGCATTGCGCGCCATCAACCCCTCGCCCTATCTCTACTTCTGCGAGCTGGACGACGTGACCGTCATCGGCTCGTCGCCCGAGGCGCTCGTCAAGCTGAACGGAGGCGTCGCGGAACTGCGGCCGATCGCCGGCACGCGGCCGCGCGCCGACACCGTGCACGACGACCTCGCGCTGGAGCGCGAACTCCTCGCCGACGCGAAGGAGAACGCCGAGCACGTGATGCTGGTCGACCTCGCGCGCAACGACCTCGGCCGGGTCGCGGAATCGGGCAGCGTGCGCGTCGAGCCGTACCGCTCGATCGAGCGCTACAGCCACGTGATGCACCTCGTCAGCGGCGTGCGCGGACGCCTCGCGCCCGGGCGCGACGCCTTCGACCTGTTCGCCGCCGCCTTCCCCGCCGGCACGCTGGTCGGCGCACCCAAGGTGCGCGCCATGCAGATCCTCGACGCGCTCGAGCCGACCGGCCGCGGCCTGTACGGCGGCACCGTCGGCTACTTCGGCCTGCGCGGCGACATGGACCAGGCGATCGCGATCCGCACGCTGGTCCTGCAGGGCGACCGCTACAGCTACCAGGCGGGCGCCGGCATCGTCTCCGACAGCGACCCGGCCGCGGAGCACGCGGAGATCCTGGCCAAGAGCGCCGCGATGCTGCGTGCACTCGAGACGGCGGAGGCCGGGCTGTGAGCGCGCGCCTGCTGCTGATCGACAACTACGATTCCTTCACCTACAACCTGGTGCAGGCCTTCGAGGTGCTGGGCGCAGAGGTGCAGGTACACCGCAATGACGCCCTGAGCCTGCGCGAGGCCCTGCGACTCGCAAGCCGACGCACCTGTGCATCTCGCCGGGCCCGGGAACCCCGCGGGAGTCGGGCATCAGCCGCGAACTGATCCGCGCCTTCAGCGGGCGCATCCCGGTGCTCGGCGTCTGCCTCGGCCACCAGGCGATCGTCGAGGTCTTCGGCGGCGAGGTCACGCGCGCGGCGCGGCCGATGCACGGCAAGACCTCCGTGCTTCGGCACGACGGCAGCGGCCTGTTCGCGGGCCTGCCGGAAGCCTGCGTCGTCGGCCGCTACCACTCCCTGATCGCCGTGCCGGACGCGCTCCCGGATTCGCTCGAGGTCACGGCGAGCACGGAGGACGGGGAGATCATGGCCGTGCGCCACCGTCGCCATCCCACCGAGGGCGTGCAGTTCCATCCCGAGAGCATCCTGACGCCCGACGGGCCGCGGCTGCTCGCCAACTTCCTGAACGGGGTTTCCCATGTCGCCGCTGCGTGAACACCTGGAATGCCTGCTGGAACGCCGCGACCTGGCGGAGGCGGACGCCGAGAACCTGCTGATCCTGCTCACGAACGCCGAGGAGGCGCCGGCGATGGCGGGCGCGATCCTCGCGGCGCTGCGCAGCAAGGGCGTCTCGGCCTCGGAGCTGCGCGGCTTCGCGCGCGCCATGCGCAAGCTCGCGCTGCGGCCCGACGTGCCGGCGGGACTGCCGTCGATCGACATCGTCGGCACCGGCGGCGACGGATCGAACAGCCTCAACATCTCGACCGGCACGGCCATCGTCGCCGCCGCCTGCGGGCTGCCCGTCGTCAAGCACGGCAATCGCTCGGTCTCGAGCCGCGCCGGGAGCGCCGACGTGCTGGCCGCGCTCGGGCTGAAGCTCCCGCTCGACGAGCGCGCCGCCGCGAACTGCCTCGCGGCGACCGGCTTCACGTTCCTGTTCGCGCCCTACTACCACCCGGCGATGAAGGCGGTCGCCCCGATCCGCGCCGCGCTCGGCGTGCGCACGGTGTTCAACATCCTGGGGCCGCTCTCGAATCCCGCACGGCCGCCCTTCCACCTGCTCGGCGCATTCAGCCAGGAGACCGCGAAGCTGATGGCGGATGCGATCTCCGGACTCGACATCGAGCGCGCCTTCGTCGTGCACGGCGCCGCAGGCTGGGACGAGCCGACGACCGTCGGTCCCTTCACGCTCTACGACGTGCGGCCAGGCAAAGTGAGCGTCGGCACGCGCTCCCCGGAGGACTTCGGCCTCGGGCGCTGCACGACGGCCGAGCTCGCCGGCGGCGATCCTTCGCACAATGCGGGCGCGATCCGCGGCGTGCTGATGGACGGCGCCCGCAATCCCTACCGCGACTGCCTGCTGCTCGGCGCGGCGCTGGCGCTCGAGGTTGCGGGCGAGGAGGACGCGCCGCAGGCGGCGATGGCCCGCGCCACGCACGCCATCGACAGCGGCGCGGCGGGCCGCGTGCTCGGTTCACTCGCGGACTTCTGCGCTTGAGCGCCGATTTCCTGCAGGTCATGGCAGCGTCGAGCCGGCGCCGCGCCGACGAGGCGCGCCGGCAGGTGTCCTACGACACGCTCGCCCTGCGCGCCCGGCAGACCCCGAAGCCGCCCGCGCTGCGCCTGCACCCGCGCTTCGACGTGATCGCCGAGATCAAGCTGCGCTCGCCTGCGGCGGGCGGACCTGCGCGGGCGATCGACGACCTGCCGGCGCGCGCGGCCGCCTATGCAGCGGGCGGCGCCGCGGCGGTTTCCGTGCTCACCGAGCCGAGCCGGTTCGACGGTTCGATCGTCCACCTCGCGAGCGCGGCGCGCGCGCTCGATGCGCACGGGTTGCCCGCGATGCGCAAGGACTTCATCGTCGATGCCTACCAGCTGGTCGAGGCGCGGGCTGCGGGCGCCGGCGGCGCGCTGCTGATCCTGCGCCTGCTCACGCGCGCGGAACTCGAGTCACTCATCGCGGTCGGGCGCAGCCTCGATCTGTTCCTGCTGCTCGAGGCCTTCGACGAGGGGGACCTCGGCACGGCGCGCGCGCTGATCGAGGCGCTGGGCACGCAGGGCCTGCTGGTCGGCGTCAACAGCCGCGACCTCGCGACCCTGCAGGTGCGGCCCGAGCGCCTGTTCGAGCTCGTCCCGATGCTCCCGACGAACGTTCCCTGCGTCGCCGAGAGCGGCATCGGCTCGGCCGAGGATGCACGCGCGGTCGCGCGTGCCGGCTATCGCATCGCGCTCGTCGGCACCGCCTTGATGGAGTGCCGCCGACCCGCAGGCGCTGGTGCGCGAGATGGTCGAGGCGGGTCGCGCGTCATGAGCGGGCCCTGGGTCAAGATCTGCGGCGTCACGACTCCCGAGGCCGTGAGCGCGGCCGAGGGCGCCGGCGCCGATGCGATCGGCTTCGTGTTCGCGGAATCGCCGCGCCGGGTGACACCCGAGCACGCCTATCGACTCGCGTCGCCGATCCGCGGGCGGGTCGCCTGCTGCGCCGTCGTGCGCCGCACGTCCCAGGCGCAGGTGGACGAGATCCTGCAGGTGCTGCGCCCCGACATGCTCCAGGTGGATATCGACGAACTCGCGGGCCTGAGACTCCCGCGCACGCTCGAGGTGCTGCCGGTCGCGAGCACGCGCGTGCCGGCGCCCGATGAACTGCCTGACAGCCTGCTGCTCGAGCGTCCGCCGGCGGACGACGGCGCCGGCTGGGACGAAGCGGGAATCCGCGGCCTGTCGCGCCGGACGCGGCTGGTCCTCGCCGGCGGGCTCGATGCCGACAATGTCGGGATGCTGGTGCGCTCGTTCGCGCCGTTCGGCGTCGACGTCTCGCGCGGCGTCGAGATCGCGCCGGGCATCAAGGGGCTCGACCTGATCCGGCGCTTCGTCCGGGCCGCGCGATCCATGAACGGAGTCATCGCACTATGAATGCGCAGCTCGAGAACTCCCCTGCGGCGATGCTCGAGGACACGATCGCCGGGCGCTATCCGGATCGGCGCGGCCGCTACGGGCCGTTCGGCGGAAGCTACGTGCCGGAAACGCTCATCGCGCCGCTGGAGCGGCTGGCGGGGGCGACCGGGCTCCTGCGCGATGCGCAGTTCCTCGACGAGTTCCAGGCGGAGTTGCGCACCTGGGCCGGCCGTCCGACGGCCCTGACCCACGCGCGCGGCCTCTCGCAGCGCTGGGGGATCGACGTCTGGCTGAAGCGGGAGGATCTCGCGCACACGGGTGCGCACAAGATCAACAATGCGATCGGCCAGGTGCTGCTGGCGAAGCGCCTCGGTGCGCGGCGCGTGATCGCGGAGACCGGCGCCGGCCAGCACGGCGTCGCGACCGCCGCGGCCTGCGCCCGCCTCGGCATGCCCTGCACGGTCTACATGGGCGCGCTCGACATGCAGCGGCAGGCCCCCAACGTCGGCCGCATGAAGCTGCTCGGCGCGACGGTCGTCGCCGTCGAGAACGGCGACCGTACGCTGCGCGCCGCCGTGGACGAGGCGCTGCGCGACTGGGTCTCCGACCCGGACGGCACCTACTACTGCCTCGGTTCCGCGATCGGCCCGCACCCCTACCCGTTCATCGTTCGCGAGCTGCAGTCCGTCATCGGCGAGGAAGCGCGCCGGCAAGTGCTGGCTGCCGCCGGCCGCCTGCCGGACGCCGCGGCGGCCTGCGTCGGCGGCGGCTCGAACGCGATCGGCCTGTTCCACGCCTTCATCGGCGACCGGAACGTCGCCCTGCTCGGCTTCGAGGCCGGCGGGCGCGGCGACGGTCTCGGCGAGAACGCCGCATCGATCGCCTTCGGCCGCCCGGGCGTGCTGCACGGCTGCTATTCGCAGCTGCTGCAGGATGCGCACGGCCAGGTGCAGGAGACCCAATCGGTGTCGGCCGGGCTCGATTACCCGTCGGTGGGACCGGAACATGCGCTGCTCGCGCTCACCGGCCGCGCGACGATACGAGGCCGTCGGCGACGATGAATCGCTCGCCGCCCTCGCCGAGTGCTGCGCCGCGGAAGGCATCCTGCCCGCGATCGAGTCCGCCCATGCGCTCGCCGGCGTGAAGCGCTGGGCGCGGTCGCATGCCGGGGCGACCGTGCTCGTCTGCCTCTCGGGACGCGGCGACAAGGATCTCAAGACGCTCGAGGGCACCCTGCTCGCGGGCGGGGCCGCGCCGGGATGAATCGCATCGCGGATGCAATCCGGGCAGCCGGGGCCGATGGCCCCGCCATCGTCGCTTACCTGACGGCGGGCTTTCCCCGACGCGAGAGTTTCCTCGCGACGCTCCGGGCCGTCGCCGAGGCCGCGGACGTCGTCGAGATCGGGGTGCCGTTCAGCGATCCGATGGCGGACGGCCTCACGATCCAGCGTTCGAGCCGCGTCGCCCTCGAGCCAGGGCGTCACGCTCGAATGGCTCCTGGAAGCGCTCGCCGGCTCGCGCGACACGATCTCGGCACCGCTGCTGCTCATGAGCTACTTCAATCCCCTGCTCGCCTTCGGCCTCGACGCGCTGCCGGCCGCGGCGCGGTGTGCCGGGCATCAGCGGCTTCATCGTGCCGGACCTCCCGCTCGAGGAGAGCGACGAACTCAAGGACGCGCTGTCGCGCGAGGGCATCGCGCTCGTGCAGTTCGTGGCGCCGACCACGCCGCCCGCCCGCGCGGCACGCCTGTGCGCGGCAAGCGAGGGCTTCGTCTATGCGCTGACGATGAACGGCGTCACCGGGAAGGACGTTGCGCTCCCGGAGTCGACGCTCGCGTACCTCTCGCGACTCAAGGCCGACGCGAAGGTCCCCGTCTGCGCGGGATTCGGGATTCGCAATGGCGGCCAGGTGGCAAAGCTTGCCCCGCACGTCGACGGCGTCATCGTCGGCTCGGCGCTGGTCGAGGTGCTCGAGCGCGGCGAGGATCCCGCCGCCTTCCTGCGCGGCCTGCGCGTCAGCTCTGGCTGAGCGCTGCCGATCTTCGCCGGGCGGCCTCGATCCCGGCGCGGAAGGCCTCGGCAAACTGGTGCTCGCCGAAGGCCTGCATCGCGGCCGCGGTCGTCCCGCCCGGCGTCGTGACGGCCAGGCGCCAGTCCGCGGCCGAGCGCTCGCCCGGTCTCGAGCAGCCGCGCGCTGGCCGAGAGGACCTCCCGCGCCAGCAGGCGGCTCTGCTCGACGCCGAACCCCATTGCCACCGCGTTCTCGGCGAGCAGCTCCGCCAGGTAGAAGAAATAGGCCGGCCCGGTGCCGCCGAGCGCCGTGAAGGCGTCGAGCAGCGACCTCGTCGCGGACCTCGATCTCGATGCCCGTCGCACGAAAGATCCGCCGCGCGAGTTCGACCTGGGCCGGGGTGCAGGCCGGCGCGGCGATCCAGGCGGTCGCGCCCCGGCCGATCTGCGCGCCGAGGTTCGGCATGCAGCGGACGACGGCCCGGGCGCGCGAGCGCCTCGGCGACCTTGGCGAGCGTCACGCCCGCCATGACCGAGATGACCAGCTTGCCCTCGAGCGGCGCCGTGACGGAGCCCACGAGCGTGGCGAACTGCTGCGGCTTGACGGCGACGATCACGGTATCGGCGAGGCGCATCGCCGCGTCCGCGTCGCCGAGCGCGTGCCGGGCGCCGAGCCTTGCGAGCAGTGCCTCGTGCGTATCGCAGACGACGAGCGCGTCGTCGCCGACGTCGCCCTTCAGGCTGCGATACAGCGCGCCGCCGACGTTTCCCGCGCCGATGATGGCAATGCGATTCATCGAAAGTGTTTACCGGATCGGCACTGTCAGGGCAAGCCGAAGCGCCGATGATTTTGCGGCATATGCTGAGAACCGGGCGGCATCATGACCGGTCGGCACCTCACGCCTATACATCTATATGAGCGCTTGACCGAGGCCGTTCTTACGAAGCGAGCCAGGCCGGCAGCAGCGGTCCGCCGAGCCACAGCCACTGCGCGAGCCAGGCGCTCACGAGGCTGATGCCGATCGTGAGGGGAATGCCGACGCGGAAGAAGTCGCCGAAGGTGTACTGGCCCGGGTTGAGGATCAGCAGGTTGCCGTGGTGGCCGATCGGCGTCAGGAAGGCGGTGACGGCGCCGAGCGCCGTGCAGACGATGAACGGCTGCGGCGGCAGGCCGAGCGCGAGCGCGAGCGCGAGCGCGATCGGGCCGAGCAGCACGGTGGTCGCCGCGTCGGACAGGATCTGCGTGACGAGCGCCGCGCCCCAGTAGAGCGCCAGCATGATGGCGAGCGGCGTCCAGCCGACCGTCATGATCTGCAGCTGGTCGGCGAGGAATGCGGCCGTGCCGGTCTTCTCCATGCCGAGGCCGAGCGGGATCACGCCGGCGATCATCACGTAGATGCGCACGTCGATCTCGCGGTAGGCCTGGTCGACCGCGACGCAACCGGTCAGCACCAGCGCGACGGCGCCGCCCAGGAAGGCCATCTGCGGCGGGAACACGCCGGATGCCGCCGCGAATACGGTCGCCGCGACGATCAGCAGCGTGCGCGTCGCAAACTGGCGCCGGCGCGGGTTCGCCGAGAACGGCACCATCATCAGGAAGCCGTGGTGCGAGGAGAGCTCGGCGAAGCGCTCCGGCGTGCCGCGCAGCACGAGCAGGTCGCCCTCGCGCATCCTGACCTGGGAAAGCTTGTCGCGGATCCACTCCTGGCGGCGCCAGAGCCCGACCACCAGCACGTCGAAGGACTTGCGGAAGTCCACGCTGCCGATGGTCTCGCCGATGAACGGCGAATGCGGCGCGACGACCACCTGCACGAGCTGGTGCGTGCCCTCGTCCGCCTTGCCGCCGGTGCCGCCGTACTTCTTGACCGCATGCAGGGACAGCCCCGGGTCGCCCTCGACCGTCGCGATCTCGTCCGGCGTCGCGCTCGCGAACAGCACGTCGCCGGCGGCCAGCAGCGACTCCTTGCCCTTGTTGTGCTGGGGCACGCCGTTCCGGAGCCATTCGGCGACTTCGAGGCGGGTGTCGTAGTAGCGGTTGAACTCGGCCATCGGCTTGCCGATCCAGCGCGAGTCCTCCTCGATCACGAGTTCGGTGTAGTAGCGGTCGAGTCGCAGGTAATCGGCCTCGTCGGCCCTTGCCTTGCGCTTCGGCAGGATCCAGCGGGCGAGGAACATGTAGGCGATCGCCATGACCACCAGCGCGATGCCGATCGGCGTGATGCCGAACACGCCGAGCGTCTCCTGCCCGCCGGTCAGCAGCAGGTGGTTCATCAGCAGGAAGGCCGGGGCGCTGAAGATCGTCAGCGTCGTGCCGAGGGAAGCGGCGAGCGACATCGGCATCAGCAGGCGCGAGGGCGAGAGGTTCTGCACCCGCGCGAGCCGCATCATGATCGGCAGCATCATCGCCGTGATCATGAGGTGATGCGAGAAGGCGGCGAGCGCCGCGACCGCGGGCATCACGACCAGGATCGCGCGCCATTCCCGCGACCCGGCGGCGCGCGCGATGCCGGCCCCGATCCGCTCGGTGATGCCGGTCTGGGTGAGCGCGGCCGAGATCACGAATACCGAGGCGACGATGATGGCCGGCTCGCTCGCGAAGCCGGAGAGCGCCTCCTTTGGCGTCAGGATGCCGGTCGCGGCGAGCGCGAGCAGCGTCAGCATCGCGGATATGTCCATGCGGATCCGCTCGCTGATGAACAGGATCAGCGTGACGACCACGATCAGGACGAAAATGATCTGTTCGGGGGTCATGGTGATGCGGCGATTCTACATGCCTGCCGCGCATCGGGCCCCATTGCGCTAACATTTGCCGCTTGGCAGCCCATCCCCGCATCGAGCAGATGTTTCCGGCGCTCACGCCCGCGCAGGTCGGGCGCGCGCGGCGGCACGGCCGGGTGCGCCCGATTACGCAAGGCGAGCGGCTGTTCGAGGCCGGCGCGGCCGACGCCGCATTCTTCGTGGTGTTGCAGGGTCGGGTCGACATCGTCCGGCCGGCCATCGAGGGCGACACGCTGATCCATTCGCTCGGGCCGGGCCAGTTCACCGGCGAGGTCGCCCTGCTGGCGCGGCGCCGCCCGCTGGTACGCGCCCAGGTCGCCGAGTCGGGCGAAGCGGTGGAGCTCAGCCGTGATGCGCTGCTTGCGCTGGTGCAGACGGACTCCGAGCTCAGCGAGATCCTGATGCGCGCCTTCATCCTGAGGCGCGTCAACCTGATCAACCAGGGCCTCGGCGACGTCGTGCTGATCGGCTCCGACTTCTGCGCAAGCACGATCCGCAGTCAAGGAATTCCTGACGCGCAACAACCATCCCTACGCCTACATCGACCTCGAGCGCGACGCGGACGTGCAGGTCCTGCTGGACCGCTTCAAGATTTCGGCCGACGACATCCCGGTGCTGATCTGCCGCGGCAATCTGGTCCTGCGCGACCCGACAGCGGCGCAGATCGCCGAGTGCCTCGGCTTCAACGAAGGCATCGACGGCGCGCAAGGTCCGTGACCTCGTGGTGATCGGTGCCGGCCCTGCGGGACTCGCGGCCGCCGTGTTCGCCGCCTCGGAAGGTCTCGACGTGCTGGTGCTCGAGTCCTCGGTGCCGGGCGGACAGGCCGCGGCGAGTTCCAAGATCGAGAACTTCTTCGGCTTTCCCGACCGGCATCACCGGCCAGGCGCTCACCAGCCGCGGCTATGCGCAGGCGCAGAAATTCGGCGCGGAGGTGATGGTCGCGCAGGGCGCGAGCCGGCTCGAGTGCGTGCGGCGACCCTATACCCTCGACGTCGGCGGGCCAGGCGATCAGCGCCCGCACGATCGTCATCGCCACGGGCGCGGATTATCGGCGGCCCGTCGGTCGCCAACCTGCAGCGATTCGAAGGCGCGGGCGTCTACTACGCGGCGACCTTCATGGAAGCGCAGCTCGCGCGCGGCGAGCCGGTCATCGTCATCGGCGGCGGCAACTCGGCCGGCCAGGCGGCCGTGTTCCTCGCCCAGACGGCCGCTCGCGTGCACCTGCTGGTGCGCCGCGAGGACCTCGCCGACACGATGTCGCGCTACCTCATCCGCCGCATCGAGGAGAATCCGGCCATCGAGCTGCACCCGCGCACCGAGCTCGCGGCCCTCGAGGGGGACAGCCACCTCGAACGCGTCGACTGGGTCGACCGGCGAACGGGCGAACGTCAGCTCGCACGCGATCCGTCACGTCTTCGTGATGGCCGGTGCACAGCCCTCGACAGCGCTGGCTCGAGGGATGCCTCGCGCTCGACGGCAAGGGATTCATCAAGACCGGGCCCGACCTCAGCGACGGGGACCTGCAGTCGGCCGGCTGGCCGCTGGCGCGGCGCCCGCAGCTGCTCGAGACGACCCTGCCCGGCGTATTCGCGGTGGGCGACGTGCGCGCGGGCAACGTCAAGCGCGTCGCCTCGGCGGTCGGGGAAGGCTCGGTCTCGATCGCATTCGTACATCAGGCGCTCAGCGAATAGAATGTGGCCGTGAATCCGTCCAGACTCCTCCTGCTGGCGGCCGTGGCCGCCTTGACCGCGGCCTGTGCCACGGAACCGCAACGACCGGCCGACCCGGTTTCACCGGCGCCCGCGGCCGCCGACAAAGCGGACGGGCGCGAGCCGTTTTCATCCACGTATGCGGCGCCCGCCTCCGCCCCGACCCTGATCCGCAACGCGACGGTCCTGACCGGCACCGGCGAGCGCATCGACGGCGGCGACGTGCTGCTGGTGGATGGCCGCATCGCGGCGGTCGGCCAGTCGCTCGCCGCGCCCGAAGGCGCGACGGTCATCGACGCCAGCGGCCGCTGGGTGACGCCGGGACTGATCGACGTGCACTCGCACATGGGCGTGTACGCGAGCCCGGGCACGAACGCCGCGAGCGACGGCAACGAGGCGACCGACCCGGTGACGGCCGAGGTCTGGGCCGAGCACAGCGTCTGGCCGCAGGACCCGGGACTCGAGGCGGCACTTGCAGGGCGGCGTCACCTCGCTGCAGATGCTGCCCGGCTCCGCGAACCTCATCGGCGGGCGCGGCGTCACGGTCAAGAACGTGCCGGCGACGACCTACCAGGCGATGAAATTCCCCGGCGCGCCGCACGGCCTCAAGATGGCCTGCGGCGAGAATCCGAAGCGCGTCTACGGGCGCCGCAACCATGCGCCCTCCACGCGCATGGGCAACGTCGCGGGCTACCGCCAGGCCTTCGCCGACGCGCAGGATTACATCGAGGACTGGAAGGAGTACGACGCCAAGCTCGCCAAGTACGAAAAGGACAAGGCGGGCGGCGACGAGGACGCGACGCCGCCGCAGCCGCCGAAGCGCGACCTGCAGCTCGAGTCGCTGGCCGAGGTCATGCGCGGCGAGATCCTCGTGCACAACCACTGCTACCGCGCCGACGAAATGGCGACGATGCTCGACGTCGCGCAGGAGTTCGGCTTCCGGATCGCTGCCTTCCACCACGGCGTCGAGGCCTACAAGCTCGCCGGCCGGCTCGCGAAAGAAGGCGTCTGCGGCGCGCTCTGGGCCGACTGGTGGGGCTTCAAGATGGAGGCCTACGACGGCATCCAGGAGAACATCGCGATCGTCGATGCGCCGGAAGGCGGCTGCGCGATCGTGCATTCCGACTCCGAGGAAGGCATCCAGCGCCTCAACCAGGAAGCGGCGAAGGCGATGACGCGCGGCAACCTCGCGGGCTTCGCGATCGCACCGGAGCGCGCGATCCGCTGGATCACCGCGAATCCCGCGAAGGCGCTCGGCATCCTCGACCAGACCGGCACGCTCGAGGCCGGCAAGATGGCGGACGTCGTCATCTGGAACGGCACGCCGTTCTCGGTCTACGCGCTCGCCGACCAGGTGTTCGTGGACGGCGTGCTGCTCTTCGACCGCGCGAATCCCGCGGCCAAGCCCCGGTCGGATTTCTCGCTGTGAAGAAACTCGCACTCGCCGCTGCCGTCCTGCTCCTCGCGCCCGCGCTCGGCGCTGCGCAGGACGTCCTGGTCCGCGGCGCGCGCGTGCACACGGCAGCCGCCGCCGGCACGCTCGCGAATGCCGACGTCCTGGTCCAGGACGGGCGCATCGCGGCGGTCGGCAGCAACCTCGCTGCGCCCGCCGGCGCGACCGTCATCGAGGCCAAGGGCCGGCCGCTGACGCCGGGCCTGTTCGGCGGGGTTTCGCAGGTCGGTCTCGAGGAAGTGAACCAGGAACCCTCGACTTACGACGCCGAGCTGAAGCTCGCCGCGCCCGCCTGGCAGCACATGTGGCGCCCCGAGTTCGACGTCACGCCCGCCTTCAACAGCCGCTCGATCGTGCTCGCGGTGATGCGGGTCGAGGGCGTGACCTGGGGCACGATCGCGCCGCTCGCGGCGGACAGCCTCGTCATCGGCCAGGGCGGCGCGGTCACGCTCGACGGACGCTACGACGCCGCCCTTCCCGGCAGCCAGACGCTGTTCGTCAACTGGGGCAGCGCCGGACACGACGCCTCCGGCGGCAGCCGCGCGGCCCAGTACATGCTGTTCGACCAGGCGATCCGCGAGGTGCGCGAGCCCGGCTCGAGCGGCGCCGCCGCCCTGCTGCTGCCCGAAGGACGCGCCGCGCTGAAGGCCTACCTCGCCGGCGGTCGCGTCGTGTTCCACGTCGAGCGCGCCAGCGACATCCGCGAGGTCGTGCGCTTCGCGAAGGCGCGCGGCATGAAGCCGGTGATCGCGGGCGGCGCCGAGGCCTGGGTGGTCGCGCGCGAGCTCGCCGAGGCCGGCGTGCCGGTCATCCTCGACCCGCTCGAGAACCTGCCGAACGACTTCGACAGGCTCGGCGCGCGCTTCGACAACGCGAAGCTGCTGCACGAGGCCGGCGTGCGGATCGCGTTCTCGCAGACGGACAGCTTCCACCTGCGCAAGAACCGCCAGCTTGCCGGCAACGCCGTCGCGCATGGCCTGCCCTGGGAAGCGGCGCTGGCCGCGATCACCTCGGCCCCGGCGGACATCTTCGGCGTCGGCGCCGCGCGCGGCCGCATCGAGCCGGGACAGGCCGCCGACCTCGTGCTCTGGAGCGGCGACCCGCTCGAGGTCACGACGGTGGCCGAGCAGGTCTGGATCGCGGGCAATCCCGTCGCGATGCGCTCGCGCCAGACGGAGCTGCGCGACCGTTACCTCGAGCGTCTGAGGACAGGCGCCACCGACTGACGTGGGCGCGCTCACGATCTACCACAACCCGAGGTGCAGCAAGAGCCGGGAGGCCCTTGCGCTGCTCGAGGGCCGCGGCCTCACGCCGCGCATCGTCCGCTACCTCGAAGATCCGCCGAGCGCTGCAGAGCTCGCCGAGATCGTCCGCAAGCTCGGCATCCGGCCCGAGCAGCTCGTGCGCAAGGGCGAGGACGTCTACAAGGCGAAGTTCGCCGGCCGGACGCTCGGCGACGACCAGTGGATTGCCGCCATGGTCGAAAATCCCGTCCTGATCGAGCGGCCGATCGTCATCGCGGGTTCGCGCGCCGTCATCGGGCGGCCGCCGGAGCGGGTATCAGCACTCCTCGACAACTGAAGAAGGCGCAGCCAACCTGCGCCGCCGAACCTGGCGCGCGGGTTCTTCGGCGTCTTCCGCTACAGCCGCCAGGCGCTCGAGCTCGTCTGGACGACGAACAAGGCGCTCAGCATCGCGCTCGGGCTGCTGACGCTGACGGCCGGCATGCTGCCGGCGGCCGTCGCCTGGGTCGGCGCGCTGATCGTGGACGCGGTCATCGCCGCCATCCAGGCCGCACCGGACGCGCGCGAGGCCGCGACCCGCCACGCGCTCCTGCTGGTCGCGGCCGAGGCCGGCCTGGTCGCCGCGCTCGCCGGCGCCCAGCGCGGCATCTCGCTGTGCCAGTCGCTGCTGCGCGCGCAGCTCGGCCAGCGCGTCAACGCGATGATCCTCGAGAAGGCGCTGACGCTCGAGCTCGCGCACTTCGAGGACTCCGAGTTCTACGACAAGCTGACGCGCGCGCGCCGCGAGGCCTCGAGCCGGCCGCTGTCGCTCGTGATGCGCACCTTCGGCCTCGCGCAGAACGGCGTCTCGCTGGTGAGCTACGGCACGCTGCTCGCGCATTTCTCGCCCTGGGCGGTGGCCGTGCTGGTACTCGCCGGGCTCCCCTCCTTCCTCGCCGAGGCGCGCTTCTCCGGCACGGCGTTCCGCCTGTTCCTGTGGCGCTCGCCCGAGACGCGCATGCAGCACTACCTCGAGACCGTGCTCGCGCGCGAGGACCACGCGAAGGAGGTCAAGCTGTTCGGCGTGGGACCGCTGTTCCTGCAGCGCTACCGCGACATCTTCCGCAAGCTCTACCGCGAGGACCGCG
The DNA here is from genome assembly GCA_963823415.1 of uncultured Gammaproteobacteria bacterium. Taxonomy (GTDB): domain Bacteria; phylum Pseudomonadota; class Gammaproteobacteria; order Steroidobacterales; family Steroidobacteraceae; genus SCUD01. The sequence continues at coordinate 681,412 of CAWGLJ010000008.1, forward strand.
ACCTCACGATCCGCCGCGACTCCTGGGGCTTCGCGCTCGGCCTCATCGGCACCGCGACGCTGTACGGCGCCTACGCCTGGGTCGCGGTCGCGACGATCGCCGCGCGCATCACGCTCGGCCAGATGACGATGTACGTGATGCTGTTCCGCCAGGGCCAGGCGGCGGTTTCCGCGAGCCTCGCCGCGATCGGCGGCATGTACGAGGACAACCTCTACCTCGCGACCCTGTACGAGTACCTCGAAACGCCGGTGGACAGCCGCGCCAGGGCAAGGCGGTGCGCGGCCCCAGACCCGAGGACGGCATCCGCTTCGAGGACGTGGGCTTCGTCTATCCCGGCTCCGACGCGCCGGTGCTCACCGGCGTCAACCTGCACATCCGGCCGGGATCGTCGCTCGCGCTGGTCGGCGAGAACGGCTCCGGCAAGACCACGCTCATCAAGCTGCTCACCCGCCTCTACCGGCCCACTTCCGGGCGCATCACGCTCGACGGCATCGACCTCGCCGACTGGGAGGAGGAAACGCTGCGCCGGCGGATCGGCGTCATCTTCCAGGACTTCGCGCGCTACCAGCTCTCGCGTCGGCGACAACATCGGCACCGGCGACGTGCGCTATCTCGACGACGAGTCGCGCTGGCGCGAAGCGGCCGAAAAGGGCATGGCGGCCGCGATCATCGAGGAGCTGCCGGAGAAATACCACACGCCGCTCGGCAAGTGGTTCAACCAGGGCCGCGACCTGTCCGGCGGCGAGTGGCAGAAGATCGCGCTCGCGCGCGCCTTCATGCGCACCGAAGCCGACATCCTGGTGCTCGACGAGCCGACCGCCGCCATGGACGCCGCGGCCGAGGCGACGATCTTCGAGCACTTCCGCGCGCTGACGAAGGGCCGGATCGCGATCCTGATCTCGCACCGCTTCTCGACCGTGCGCATGGCCGACCAGATCGTCGTCCTGCAGGACGGCCGCATCGTCGAGCGCGGCAGCCACGCCGAACTCGTGCAGGCGAATGGCCACTACGCCCGCCTGTTCGAACTCCAGGCTCGCGGCTACCAGTAGCTTACGGGCGCCCCCTCGCGTGCATGTGCCGGCGCAGCAGGTAGAAGGCACCGACGCTGAGACCGGCCATCGCGAACCCGACCACCAGCACGATGCCGCTTCGACGCGCCGATGAAACCGGCGCCGAGGTAGACCGTGGCGATGGTGTAGGGCAGCTCCGCGAGCGCGAGCGCCAGCATGAACTTGCCGAACGGATACCTCACGAGCCCGAGCACGTAGCCCGGGATCTCGGACGGCAGGCCCAGCTGAAACAGCAGGACGAAGCGGAATGGCATCTGCCGGCCCGATGAAACGCTCGATGCGGCCGAGCGTGCGGTCGGTCAGCCAGCGTACGACCGGCCGGCCCAGGTACCTCGCGATGCCGTAGGCGGCCGCGCCACCCAGGATCCAGCCCGATCCAGAGGAGCAGCAGGCTGAGTGCATTGCCCCACACGTACACCGCGAGCGGGATGACCACGGCGATCGACACGAAGGCGAACATCGCGGAAATCGCCGCCAGCAGCACGAACAGCAGTGCGCCCGACACCGGGCGGGTGACGATGACTTCGCGGCTCGCTTCCAGCACCTCGAGCAGCGCCCGGTGTAGGTCGGTCGAGGTCGCGAGCGCCGCAAGCGCGATGCACAGCAGCGCGAGAAAGGCGGCCCGACGCCATACGGCTCCGCGTTGCCCGTCCGTGCCGCGGTGCTTCATCCCTTCCAGGTGTCGGTGAAGACGCGGACGAGGTTGGCGCCGAGGATCTTCTCGATGCGCGCGTCGGAGTGGCCGCGCGACGGACAGCATGCCGGCCAGCGTCTCGAGACGGCGCGCCGTGTTGAGCTCGTTCGCGAACAGGAAGCCGTCCTCGGTCTCGCCCGGCGCCGAGATGCCGGCCTCGCGGCGCCTGCGCACGAACCCGGCGTGGCGCTCGCGGAACTCCGGCGTCACCACCTCGGGGGAAATCCCGCCGTCCGTGCCGATCGAGACGTGTTCCTCGCCCGCCACCTGGATCATGTGCTCGAGGTGGCGGATCACGTCGGCCGCCGTCGGCTGCCGGCCCTCGCTCAGGAACGGCATGAAGAATACTCCCGACACCCCGCCCTTCTCCGCCACGGCGCGCAGTTCCGCGTCCGTACGGTTGCGCGGGTGATCGTTCTGCGCCGCGCTGCCGGTGTGCGTGAAGGCGACCGGCCGGGTTGACGCCTTGATCGCATCGGCCGCCGTCTGCCGCCCGCAGTGGCTGAGGTCCACGAGGATTCCGAGCTCGTTCATCCGGGCGACGGCCTCGACGCCGGCCTTGCTGAGGCCCGCATTCGCGGGCTCGAGGCAACCATCGCCGAGCAGGTTGCGCCGGTTGTAGGTCGGCTGGACGATGCGGATGCCGAGCCGGTGCAGCTCCTCGAGCCGTGGACAGGTCGGTCTCGAACGCGACGCCGTCCTGGAATCCGTAGATCAAACCCGTCCGCCCGGCGGATTTCGCGGCCTGCAGGTCCGCGACCGTGCGGATGCGGCTCAGTACGCCGGGATTGCGGTCGATCTCGCGCTCGAAACGGCCGATGCCCATCACGGCCTCCGTGAAGGCCGCGTCCGGCGGCGTCGAGCCGACCGGCAGGATCGTCACGTGCACGGCGGTGAGGCCGGAGTTCCGGATGTCCTGCAGGAAGGCCTCGCTCAGCGGCACGCCGTCCTCGCCCGTCGAGTTGCCCGGACCGCCGAGCCCGTCGATCACGATCGACGCTGCGAAAGACGTCGCCCGCGGCGGCCTGCTGCCGGCATCCGCAGCGCCAGTGAAACGGCGGCAAGAGTCCCGCCCGCCACGAAAGCACGCCTCGACAGTCGGTTCATCACCTACCCCCCTGCTTCGGTCGTCAGTCTGCCACAGGCCGCACAACCCCTTGGGTACAGAAAAAAGGGAAGGGAACCTTCGCATCTGCGCCAGATGTGAAGGTTCCCTTCCCATTTTTCTGAAGCAATACCCCCGGCGCGTGCCCCTACAATGCCGCCATGACGCAACGCATCGCCCTCGTTACCGGCGCCAGCTCCGGCATCGGCGCCGCCATCGCGCACCGGCTGGCGCGTGACGGCTGGCAGGTCTTCGCGGCTGGCCGCGATGCCGCGCGCACGAACGCATTGGCAGCCGCCGGGTCCACGATCCGCCCCTGGGTCGGTGCGCTCGCGACCTCGGCCGATGCGGACCGCCTCGTCGCCGACTGCGTCCAGGCCTTCGGCGGGCTCGACCTGCTCGTCAATAACGCCGGCATTTACGAGATCGCGGACGCCGAGTCGACCACGGACGATGCCTGGCAGCGGACGATCGCCATCAATCTCTCGATGCCGTTCTACCTGAGCCGTGCCGCGCTCCCTGAACTGCGCAAGCGCAAGGGCTCCATCGTCAACATCGCCTCGGACTGGGGCCTCAAGGGCGGCGCGAACGCGGTCGCGTACTGCGCCAGCAAGGGCGGCCTCGTCCTGATGACGCGCGCCATGGCGATCGACCATGCGGCCGAGGGCATCCGCGTGAACGCCGTCTGCCCCGGCGACGTCGAGACGCCGATGCTCTATCGCAGCGGCGCGACCCGCGGCGCCGACGCGAAGACGGCGCTGCGCGAAGCAAACGCCGAGTCGCGCAGCGGCCGTGTCACGACACCGGAAGAAGTCGCGGCGGTCGTCGCCTTCCTCGCCTCGGAGGAGGCCCGGCAGATCACCGGCGCCGCACTCCCGATCGACGGCGGCGGCCTGGCGTGAGCGTCAGTACCGGAACGTATAGCTCAACTTGAGCGTCAGGTCCGAAGCGTAGGACCGGAATCGCCCGTCGCGGTCGAAATCCTCGCGCAGCGTGTTGACCGCGAGCACCGTCTCCTGGCCCGCCCGCGGGATCCAGCGCAGGATGCTGTTGACCCCGACCGTTTCGGAGACGTTGTCGTACTGGATGAAGTTCTCCCAGGACAGCGCGGTGCTGAACGACACGTCCAGGTTCAGCGTCGCCAGGCGCGTGATGAAATCGCCCTGCGGCAGGTTCACGTCGTTGTACTCGCCGCCGAAGATGACCTTCAGGTGCTTGCTCGGCCGCCAGGTCGTCCTCGTCGCGAACAGCAGGATGCTGCCGTCGTAGAAACCGCCCTCGCACACGGTCGACTCGGTGGCGAGCACGCGCTGCTCGCCCGTATAGAGCGTCACGCAGGCATGGTCGAAGTTGTACGTTCCCCCGGGGATCACGATGCCGTCGGAGATCTCGAAGGGGTCGGCGAACTCCTCCTCGAGGAACAGGTACTCGAGTTCGAGGCGGTCCGCCGCCTGGTTTTCCACCTCGAAGAGCTTCACCTCGATCTCGTGGTTGCGGTCGCTGCCGTTGATCGGCTCGACGAACTCGGCGCCGACCTCGGTCTCGACGCTCCGGATCCAGCTGTTCTCCGGGCGCCAGGTGTAGCCGAGGCCGCCGAAGGCCGCCTCGAAATCGGTGCGGGCCGCGAAGCCGAGCGCGGGGTTGTAGTTCTCCTGCAGTGACTTGAAGACGATCTCGCCGCTCCATCCCTCGCTGTTCGGCATCGCGAAGCTGAACCCGTAGCCGGCGTCGTCGCCGTCGAGCCCCTCCGTGTCGGTCTGCTGGAACCAGGCGGTCGCCTCGATGCTGCGGTCGTCGCCGAGGCGCGTGTTGAGGTAGCGGAAATCGACGCCGACCAGGCTGTTGTCGATGGTCGGGTCGGGGTTGCCGCTCGTCACGATGGCGCCGAGGCTCGACTCCTCGAGCACGTTCACGGCGGCGCGGCCGACGAAGAGTTCCGTCGAGCCTTGGCCGGCGGCCGCGTCCTGCTGCACGCCCAGCACGCCGACGCTCACCGGGCCCGCGCGCCCGGCGAGCTTGAGCCCGGCGTCGAGCGTGAGCGCCGCGCCGTCCTCGTCGAGTCCGATGCGCCGCGAGAAGAACGGGATGCCGCTCTGCTCCCGCAGGCCCGCGAACTCGAAGATGTCCGAGTCCTGCAGGAAGAACGCGCGCTGCTCCGGGAAGAACAGGTCGAAGCGCGTCAGGTTGATCTGGCGGGTGTCGGCCGTCGTGCCGGAAAAATCCGGGTTCAGGGTCGCGGCCGCGGTGAGCGACGGCGTGATCTTCCAGAACACGTCGAGCGAGGGCTCGAGGAAATCGTCGTCTTCGTCCAGCACGTGGTCGCGCGTGACGCCCGTGCGCAGTCCCGGGACGACGTCGAGGCCGCGGCCCTGGTGCAGGCCCTCGAGCCCGGTGACGAGGCCGGTGCGCGACAGGTCCTGGGAGCGGTTGTAGGAGACCCAGCCGAACTGCTCGCTGTCGTAGCCGTGCCAGCGCGTGAAGTTCACGCCCCAGGCATCGCGCGCGGGATCGAAGGACAGGGTCTTGAGCGGGATCGCGACTTCCGCGGTCCAGCCCTCGCCGTCGATCTGCGCGGCGGCATCCCAGATGCCCTCCCAGTCCCAGTTCTGCTGGTCCTTGTCCGTGTAGATCGCTTCGCTGCGCATGCCGTTCGGGTTGACGTCGAACATGTACCCGGTACGCGCCTGGTCGAAGGGATCGAGCGTGATCGAGAAGCCGTCCTCGCCGAAGGAGACGTCGCGCTTGCTCAGGACCTTGGCGACGATCGTTTCGGGCTTCGAGTCGTGGAAGCGCGCCGCGAAGTAGAGGTTGTCGTCGTCGAAGGCGACGTAGACGCGCGAGCGCTCGCCGGGCTTGCCGTACTCGTCCGACACGACGACGTGCAGGTCTTCGACGAACGACGCCTCGCTTCCAGACCGCGTCATCGAGGATCGCCGTCGAGCACCGGCGGCGCGACCGCGCGGTGCGCGGCGACCGACTTGCGCGGCGGCTCGTCCGCCGCCGCCGGTGCGGCGGCGAGGCAAAGCATCGCCGCGGTGACAGCACCTCCCCTCATTCGGCCGGTCCGCGTCAGGCTGGCATCGGGCCTGGGGCGCCAGCACGTGGTCGAAGCTGAGCGCCCGCGCGAGCTTCCACCGGCCGTCCTCTTCCTTCCACACGATCGTGAACTGCCCGGTCTCGGTCAGGCGGTCGGGTTCACCCGCCTTCACGGCGAAGAACTCGTGCGTGCCGGTCGAGATCGCGCCGTAATTGTTGATCGCGAAGACCTTCATCGTCTCCGGCAGGAGCTTGCGGGTCGACTGGAAATCCGTGCCCTCGGCCTGGCGCCTGCACTTGTCCTCGGTGTCCTTCACGAACGCCGCACCCGAGGTCGCGACGCGCCCGCCCTTGTCGTGGAACATCTCGAAGTCGTCCGTGAGCGCGGCGCGGACCGCCTCGACGTCGCAGGTGTCGAAGAATGCCCTGAAGAACGCCGCGTCGGCCGCGCGGATCTCTTCGGCGAGACCCGGCCGCGCGACGGCGCCCGGCGTGAGGTTGACGGGCGCCTCCTGCGCCGGCTCGGCCGTCCGGCTCGGCCTCGTCGCGTCGCCTGCCAGGCGACGGCGCGCCACTCGCCGTTGCGCCTGAGGAAGGTCCCGGTATTGAGGAACTGGAGCGTCTCGGGATGCTCGCCGCCGACCTTCCCGACCAGGCGAAACGCGACGATGGCCGTGTCGCCGTACTGCTGGATGCGGATGTCCTCGGCCGAGTACGTGGTCGGCGGCTCGGAGGGATCCGGACCCGCGTTCAGGCCGGCGAGAATCTCGGCCTTGTCCGTGCGCACGCCGGCCGAGCGCGTGTAGACGAGGTCGTCCGCCCAGAAGCGGTCGTGGACCGCGACGTCGTTGCGCGAGGCGCCGTCGAGGAAGTATTCGAGCAGCGCGGTCAGCTCGGCCGCAGCCGGCGCCTGTTCGGCGGCGCGCGCGGCGCCGGCGGCACCCAGCTGCAGGGCGAGAATCGTCCACGCGACGAACCGGTTCATGGACGCAATTCTACGACATCCGGCGGGAAGGGATTCCCGCCGGATGCCGGTGCCGCCTGCCGTCGGGTCAGGCGCGCTTGATCAGGCGCAACAGGAAAATCAGGATGATTGCGCCGATCAGCGCAACGATGATCGCGCCGAGCAGCCCGCCGCCGGTCGATACGCCCATCGTGCTGAACAGCCAGCCGCCGATCAGCGCGCCGACGATGCCGACGATGATGTCGCCGATCACGCCGAAGCCGCCGCCCTTCATGATGACGCCCGCCAGCCAGCCCGCGATGAGCCCGACGATGATGAACCAGACGAAATTCATGCCCTTCTCCCCTTTATTGTCCCTGGCAGCCCGACTATAGGCCCGTCCGGCCTGTCCGACCAAATCGGTCAATCTGAAACGGCCTTGCGGCGCCTGCGGACCTTGCGGGTCGCCTCGAAACCGGCGATGAGCACCTCGATCAGGTAGCCGAAGGTGTCGGTCTTCCCCGCCACGCGGTTGAGCGCGTGCGCGTTGGGGAAGCGTTCGACCGGCAGCTCGCGGATGTCGGTGCGGGCCACCTTGCGGTTGCGCTGCGGCACGGTGTCCTCGAGCACGTGGCCGAGCACGGAGAGGGTGACCGCCTTGACCGCGCTGTAGGTCGTCGGAACGTCGAATCCCGCGGCCCGGAACGCGGCGAAACCGGCTTCGATCGGCTCGGCCGCACGTTCGCCTTTCGCGGGCCCGTGGTGGAACGCCTCGAACGCGCCGGGGTGCCTGCGGCCGAGCGCGCGCATTCCCGCGGCGAACTGCCGCACCCAGTCCTGCCAGCCGATCCGGCCCTTCGGCAGCCGCGCCTCGGCGATGAGCGCCTCGACCATGCCCTCGATCACGGCTTCCTTGGTCGGCACGTGGTTGTAGAGCGAGGTCACGTGGACGGCGAGCCGCTCGGCGATGCCGCGCAGCGTCACGGACGCCAGGCCCGCCTCGTCCGCCATCTCGATGGCGACGGCCACGATGTTCTCGCGTGACAGGCGCGGGCTGATCATCGCGGGGACTCCTTGACGACCGGTTACCTACACTGTAGGTTACAGCAAACCTACACTGTAGGTCCAGAGGCAATCCGCCATGCGCATCACCGCTGCCGTCCTGATCCTCGCCCTGCTCGCCGGCACGACGCCTGCGCGCTCCGCGGAGTCGCCGCGTGCGCTGACCCGCGCCGACGCCGAGGCCTGGCTCGAGGGATTCCTCCCCTTCGCGCTGGCGCAGGGCGACATCGCGGGCGCCGCGGTCGTCATCGTCAAGGACGGCGAGGTGCTCACCGCACGCGGCTACGGTTTCGCCGACCGTGCGGCCGGGACGCGCGTCGATCCTGCGCGCACGCTGTTCCGCACCGGTTCGGTCGGCAAGCTCTTCACCTGGACGGCGGTCATGCAGCAGGTCGAGGCCGGCCGGCTCGACCTCGACCGCGACGTCAACGACTACCTCGACTTCCGGATCCCGCCGCGCGACGGGCAGCCGGTGACGCTGCGCAACCTCATGACGCACACGCCCGGGTTCGAGGAAGCGATCAAGCGCCTCGTCACCGACCGGCCCGGAGCGGCTCGCGTCCCCGGAGGAGTACCTCAAGGCCTGGGTTCCCGCGCGGATCTATCCGCCGGGCGAAGTGCCCGCCTACAGCAACTACGGCGTCACGCTCGCCGGCTACCTCGTCGAGCGGGTGAGCGGCGAGCGCTACGACGACTACGTGGACCGGCACGTGTTCGTGCCGCTCGGCATGACGTCGTCCACGACCCGCCAGGTGCTGCCGGAGGAATTCCGCGCACGGATGTCGCGCGGCTACCTGCTGGGCTCCGGGCCCGCGTACCCCTTCGAGCTGTTCGGCGTCTCCCCGGCCGGCGGGGCGACGACCACGGTCGCCGACATGGCGAAGTTCATGATCGCGTGGCTGCAGGACGGCGAGCTCGGCAGGCCAGCGCATCCTCGCGGCGGACACGGCCCGCCGGACGCTCGCCACCCGCCTGCCGATCGTGCCGCCGCTCAACAGCATGCTGCTCGGATTCTTCGAGCAGGGCTACGGTGGCCGCCGCATCGTCGGCCACGGCGGCGACTCGCAGTACTTCCACAGCTCCCTGAACCTGTACCCGGACGAAGGCGTGGGCGTGTACCTGGTCGTGAACAGCACGGGCCGCGACGGCGCCGCGGGCACGGTGCGCGCGAGCTTCATGAGCGAGTTCGCCGACCGGTACTTCCCGGAAAAGGCCGTCGAGGGTGAGGTCCGCCGGCGACCGCAGCGGAGCATGTCCGGCTGATGGCGGGCACCTACATGAGCTCGCGCGGGCAGACGTCGAATTTCTTCAGCGCACTCGGCTTCCTGTCGCAGCTGCGGGTGACGCGCGACGCCGATGGCGGCCTGCTCGTGCCCGCGCTGCGCGACGTGAACGGCGAGCCGATGCGGTGGCGCGAAGTGGCGCCCTTCGTCTGGCAGCAGGTCGGCGGCAAGGAACGGCTCGCCGCGCGGATCGAGGACGGCCGCGTCGCGCTCTTCAGCGTCGACTCGGTCTCGCCGTTCCTGGTGATGCTGCCTGCGCCCTGGTGGAAGTCATCGGCGATCTTTACGCCCTTGCTTGCCGGCGCCATCGTCGTCCTGTTCGTCGCGCTGCTGGCCTGGCCGGCCACCGCCCTGCTCCGCCGTCACTATCGCCTGTGGCCCACGCACGCCGGCGCACCGGGCCGGGTCTGGCGCATCTCGCGCATCGCGGCAGCCGGCGCCCTCGCCGCGGTCGCTGCCTGGATCGCCGTTTTCGCGCAGCTCAACGGCAACCTCTTCGCGTTCTCGCCGGCGTTCGACGCCTGGTTCGTCGTCCTGAAACTCGCGACCGCGATCTTCTGCGGCGGCGGGCTGGCGGCGGCCGTCTGGGACGCGAGCCGCGGCTGGTCCGAACGCCGTTGGGCGGCGAAAGCCGGGAGCCTCCTCCTCGTGCTCGCGTTCGCGACGCTCGCCGTGGCTCGCCGTGGTCCTGAAGCTCGCGGGCTACGGCACGGACTACTAGGAGGCGGCGCTCCCCGCCTGCGGATACAGGAGCCGCTCGACCGCCTCGCGGATGCTCGCGTGGTAGCCGGGTTTCGCCTTCGCGTAGATCTGCGCGGCCCAGTGCGACGCCGGCTTCGGTCCGCGCGAGGTCGCGGAACAGCGTCTCGACCAGCCGCCAGCGGCCCGTGGCCAGCAGGAACTTCTCGAGGTCGGGATAGGCCGGTTCGTAGCCCGTGCGGATCACGAGCTGCAGCCAGCTGAGCGCGATCTCGGCATTGCCGTCGGCGCCGAGGCGGAAGGTCGAGCGCAGCTCGCCGAGCTTCGCGTCGGCAAGGTCCGCCGGCTGCTGGTCGAGGAAGCGCACCCACTCCTGCGGCACCCAGTCCTTGACGGGCAGGTCGGCCGTCGCGATCTTGCCGGCGCGCCAGTCGGCCGCGGCACGATCGACGGACTCGAACACGCCCTGCGGCACGGCGGTCAGGGTCGGCGGCAGGCCCGGGCCGTAGATCCAGGCGTCGATCTCCTCGACCGTGATGCGCGGCGCGCCCGGCTTCTCCAGTCGCGCGAGCAGCTCGGCGCGGAATGCTTCCGTCGTCATGCTCCGGAAGGCATGCGCATCGAAGTATTCGCGCAGGAAGGCGTCGAACGCGGGCCGGCCGAACCGGCCCTCGAGGAAGCGCAGGAACCGCGCGCCCTTGTCGTAGGCGACGTCCGAGGTTCCCTCGTTCGGGTCGCGGCCGGCGAGGTTCAGCTTGAGGTCGGTGTCCTGGCCGAGGCCGGCGGCCTCCAGGTCGGCGATGGTCTGCACGAGGCCTTCGTAGGCGATGGCGTCTTCCATGTCCGCGCGACGCTCGCCGTAGAGCACCTCGACCAGGCGGCGCTCGAGGTAGCTCGTAAAGCCCTCGTTGAGCCAGAAGTCGTCCCAGGTCGCGTTCGTGACGAGATTGCCGGACCAGGAATGTGCGAGCTCGTGCACCACCGTCGAGACGAGGCTGCGATCGCCCGCGATGATGGACGGCGAGACGAAGGAGATGCGCGGATTCTCCATGCCGCCGTAGGCGAAGGCACGCGGCATGATCAGCACGTCGTAGCGGTCCCAGCGGTACGGACCGGCCATCCGCTCGCCGGTCTCCAGCATGCGCTGCAGGTCCGCGAGCTCGTAGGCGGCCGCGGCGAGCCGCGACGGCTCGGCCCAGACGCCGACGCGGTCGCCGAGCGGCTGGAATGCGAGATCGCCGATCGCGAGCGCGATGAGGTAGGCCGGGATCGGCTGCTTCATCTCGAACCGGTGCTCGCCGGGCGCGGCTGCCGGATCTTCCACGCGCGCCGCGCTCATGACGGCGGACGAGCGCGGGCGGCGCCTGATGCGCGCGCTGTAGGTCATCCGGATACCCGGGCTGTCCTGGACCGGGATCCAGCTCCGCGCAAGGATGGCCTGGCCCTGGGTGTACATGAACGGGTGCGGGCCCGACGTCTGCGCGGGCTCGAGCCACTGCAGCGCGGCAGCCTCGTTCGAGGTGCGGTAGTCGATGCGGATCCGCATCTCGGACGTCGCCGCGCAGCAGTGCGGAAACTCGATCGTCAGCGCGCTCCCGAGTATCGGGTCCGGGTCGCCGAGCTTGAACGCGAGCACCTTGGCGTGTCCGCTCATCTCGATGAGGTGGACAGTGCGGATCTCGAGGCCGTTCGTGTCGAGCACCAGGGTGCTCGCGTCGGGGTCCACCTGCTCGACCGTGAGCTCGGCCGTGCCTTCGAGCCGGCGGGCGTCGAAGTCGGCGCGCAGGTCCAGGTCGACGTGCCGGACCAGGAACTTGCCGGGCTCGGCGTGGGAATGCGGGTCGGCTTCGGCGCTCGTGAAGAGAAATGACAGGCACAGCATCGCCAGCGTCTTGTTCATCACGATAGTTTACCTAGAACGCGGGCTTGCTGACCGCGACGACGACGCCATCCTTGAAGTTGACGTGCCCGCTGACCGGCGGCCCGCCGGGCGCAGCGCCGCGGTAGAACAACGTCTTCAATACCCCGACCGATTCCGCGGAGGTCGGCTCGCCGAGGATCTGCGGTGACCTCCTGCGCGCTCATGCCCGCCGCCACGCGCGTCCCAGGCCGCAGCCCCATGCCAGGGCTGACGCGCGGCGGACAGCGGCGCGTCGGTCCGCATCTCGCCGACGCGCGGCCTCGGACGCGGCTGCGGTTCAGACGAGCCGGCGCGACGGCTCAGCTCGTCTTCGAGCCGCTGGATGCGCCGCGCCTGTTCGTTGATCGAGCGTGCGCAACTGCTGGATCTCGGTTTCGAGCCGGCTGATGCGCGCGGCGTCGTCGGCGACGGCCGTCGGCAGCCCAGAGAGGTGGAGCGCCAGCAGGAAGGCAATTCGTGCCGGCACTGATAGACTTCGCTGCATGAGCATCAGACATCGCATTGCGTTTTTCGTTCTTGCGTCATTCACCGCGATTGCACCCGCACTGGGCGACGAGGTGGAGCGGATCCTCGCGGCAGCGCCGTCCGGCGAGTCCTACGGCAAGCACCTGCTGTTCCTGACCGAAGAGCCGCACCTGTCGGGCACGGCGCGGAACTACGCGGTCGCCGAGTACGTGCGCGACCGTTTCCGCGAATACGGCCTGGACGAGGTCAGCTACCACGAGTTCCCGGCGCTGCTCAGCTTCCCGAAGTCCGCGTCGCTCGCCATCCGGCAGCCGGTCGACCAGGTGTTCGACCTCACCGAAGACCCCCACCCGGCCGACAAGGACTCGAAGCTCTACGACGACCCGACGCAGGTGGCGTACCACGGCTATGCGCCCTCGGGAAAGGTGCGCGCCGAGGTCGTGTACGCGAACGGCGGCAGCCCCGAGGACTTCCAGCTCCTCGACCGCATGGGCATCGACCTGAAGGGCAAGATCGTGCTGATGCGGTACTCGAACCCCTATTCGTACCGCGGCTACAAGGTGTACGAGGCCGAGCGGCGCGGCGCCGCGGGCACGATCATCTACTCGGATCCCGCCGAGGACGGCTCGCGCCTGGGCACGGTGTACCCGGACGGCCCCTGGGGCCCGGATTCGCACATCCAGTGGGGCGCGATCCTCTACGACTGGCTCGGCCAGGGCGAGCCGTTCACGTTCCACTGGCAACAGCAGCCGGACGGCCGCTGGGCCGAAGGCCCGGTGCGCGACAAGCAGCTGCCGCGCATCCCGTCGATGCCGCTCAACGAGCGCAATGCCGTCGCCATCCTGAAGCACATGGGCGGACCAGTCGCACCGGACGACTGGCAGGGCGGGATGCCGATCACCTACCGCATCGGGCCCGGCCCGGTGACGCTCGAGATGGACGTCGCGAACGATGAGCGCGTCGAGCCGATGCGCAGCGTCATCGGCGTGATCCGCGGTCGCGAGGAGCCCGAGAAGCTCGTGATCCTCGGCAATCACCACGACGCCTGGATCTACGGCGCGGTGGATCCCTCGAGCGGCACGGCGGCGATCCTCGAGGTCGCGCGCGCGCTCGGCGAGGCCGCTGAAGAAGGGCCACCGGCCGCGGCGCACGATCGTGTTCGCGGTCTGGGACGGCGAGGAAGCACTGCTCGGCGGCTCGACGCAATGGGCGCTCGACAATGCGGAGGACCTGCGCAAGAACGCGGTGACCTACATCAACGTCGACACGGGCGTCCAGGGCAGCGACTTCGTCGGCGGCGCGACGCCGGCGCTCGCGGCGTTCCTGCGCGACGTGACGAAGGCGGTGAACCACCCGCTCTCGGACCGGCCGCTGCACGACGTCTGGGCATCGAAATCGGAAGACAACGTGCCGCAGGTCGCGACCATCGTCGGCGCGACGGACTACACGGCGTTCCAGGAGTATCTCGGCGTCTCCTGCATCGACATGTACTTCGACGGCCCGTACGGCGTCTATCACTCGATGTACGACAACTACTTCCGCCAGAGCACGGTCGTCGACCCGGGCTTCAAGGTCGGGACGGGCCTCGCCCGGCTCTGGAGCGTGCTGGCCTGGCGGCTCGCGGACACGCAGGTCCTGCCGATGCGCTACTCGGACTACGCACGCGCGGCGGTCGGCTACATCGAGACGGCGGAGAAGCACGCGGGCAGCGAACAGCCGCTCAAGCTCGCGGCCGCGCGCGCGGCCGCCGCGCGCTGGGAAGCGGCGGCGACGGATTTCGAGCGCCGGCTGACGTACGAATCGCTCACGCCGGAGGCGGCGCGCGCAGTCAATGAAAAGCTGATGGCCGTCGAGCGCGCGCTGGTCGAGCCGACCGGGCAGCGCGGCCGGCCGTTCATCCGCCACCTGCTCGTGGCGCCGCAGCCGAGTTACCGCAGCGCCTACCTGCCGCGGATCTGGGACGACATCGACCGCAACGACCGTGCCGCGATCCCGGCGCACGAGCAGGAGATCGTGGCGGCCTTCGATCGCGCGGCCTCGATCTTGCGCGAGGCGTCCGCCCTCGCCGAGACGGGGCGCTAGCTGCCGGGAACCTCGCCGGTCAGCTCGATCGGCAGCGGCACGACCGGGTCGCCGAAGCCGTCCAGCAGCAGCGCGACGCCTTCCGTCGGTTCCGCGAGGCCATCCACGGCGATCGGGATCGAGACCGTGACCTCGGTGGCGCCGGGCGCGAACTCGATGCCGAGGAAGAGGCCCAGTTCGGACAGCGGCACGGCCGGGTCCGGCGGGACGATGCCGAAGTGCTCCAGGTACGAGGCCGGGACGTCGTCCGTGTCGAGTTCCGGGAACCGGCCTGCGGCCGGCAGGAACTGGATCGACCAGAAGGCGCTGTCGGCCAAGGGCGCCGACAGGCGGAAGGTCCAGGCGAGCGTGCCGCCCTCCTCCGTCGTGACCTGGGCCGCATCGACCGTCAGCGACGGCGGCGGTTCATCGTCCGCGACCTGCACCGATCCATCGTAGTCCCCGGTCACCGCATTCCTCTGCGCGAGGAGCGTGACCTGCGCGAGGCGCGGATACGGGTTGTAGATGTCGTCGGCCGTGAACGTGAACGGAACGGTCGCCGAGGTCGCGCCGGGCTCCAGCACGAGCGGCACGCCGCGCGTCGGCTGCTCGAAGTCTGCGTAGTCCGTGAACTGCACCCATAGTCTTGCGCGCCGCGTCACCGGGCCATCGATGGCGATCGGCACGTCCACGGTGAACGTGCCGGCGTCGCCCTCAGGGACGACGAGGTCGCCGACACTGACGCGCGGCAAATGGATCGCATCGCTGGCGGCGAGCTTCTGTTCGCGCGCCGAGATGTCGAGCAGCCAGAACCGGCCGTGCGGCGTGCGCGGACGAAGCTCGATGTCCGTGACGTCGCGCAAGGCGATCCCCGCGGCCGCGAAGGTTCGCGCGCAACTGGCGCGCGACCACTTTTCCGAGCGGACTCGGCCCGTGATACGAGCGGAGCACGAGCGGATTCGTGCCCGAGCTTCGTCCACCTGCCATTCGCCTCCCGCACGCGCACGTCCAGTTCGACCGGTGGCGCACCGGGCTCACCGGCAATGCGGAAATCGAGCGTGTCGGCGCGGCAGCGAGCCGGCCTCGACCGGAATCCATAGTCGCCCGCCCGCCTGCTGCCACTCGACCTTGAGCGCACGCGGGGCCGGGCGCCGTCTCGGCGAAGGCCATCGGCGACCAGTGCGGTATCAGCTCGAAGTAGTGATCCGGCGTGCACCCCGGGACGCAGGTCGAACGGACCCGCCAGCGAAGTAGCCGCGGCAGACCCTTGCCGTGAGTCCGCTGGCCTGCACGGCCCCGCCGCGGCCCGCGGCATACAGCAGCTGCTTGTTGCCGCCGAGCGCGTGGACGAAGGCGTTGGCGCGACCGATCGAGCGCGGCTTGGTGCGCGTGCCGTCGAGCAGCGCCAGCGAGTGCGGATCGTCGCGCAGCGCGACATCCACCAGCGCGGCCGTATAGGCGAGCCCGACGGCCTGCTGTTCAGCGGGCGACAAGCGCCGCGTCCGGTTCTCGCCGCACTGCACGTCGCCCGCATCGAACCAGTCGTCCCAGGCCGGCGACTTCGACAGCCCCGGCGTCCACTCGGTGTTGTAGTAATTGTGGTTGGTGCCCATGGCCATCACGGACGCGCGCAGCGCGCGGTCACGGGTGAGGTCGCGCCCGACGTCCACGTACTGCTGGCCCTGCAGGTCCGAGACGTCGCCGTCGCAGAACGGCAGGATCACCGCCGTGTGGATGCCGGCGGCGACCTGCCGGCCGAAGGCCGTCGGCCCGATCAGCACCAGTCCCTGGATTTGCCAGGGATCCTCGGGCCAGGTATCGATCGCCGCGCGCTCCACGCCCTCGCCGCCGCGGCTGTGGCCGACGAGTACGACCTGGTCGAGATTCACGCGACCGCGAAATCGGCCGCCCCAGGGATCGCCACCGTGCTCGGACCACTCCGCCCATTGCGCCAGGTGATGACGGACGAGCTGCGAGCGTGCGAAGGCACCGCCGTCGAGGAACAGGCCGTCCTGCCCGTTGATGCCATTCGCCGAGATCGAGACGACCAGGTGACCCTGCGAGGCAAGCCTGTCTGCCATGTACCGGTAGCCGGTATGGCTCGGCACCGGTCGCCAGCCTTCCGGGCAGGGCCAGTCGCCCGAGGCCTCGCCGTCCGGTCCGCCGCGATAGCAGGTGCTGTGGCGGCCATGCAGGAAGAGCACGAGCGGCATGCGACCCGCGTCGCCGACAGGCTCGGTGACTTCCGCGAGCACTTCGACCGGCGCGGCAAACTCCGGCACCGCGAGGTCGGGCAGCGCGTAGCGCAGGCGCCGCGTCGCGAACCGCCCGGGTGCCGCCGGATCGACGGCCGAGACCGCGAGTGCCGGCTCCGCGGGCGGCGCGACGGCGAGGCGATGCGCACCTGCGCGACTTGCCGCGTCGATGCGCCGGCCGCCGCCCACACGGACAGATCGGTCAGCGGATCGGCGGACGGCACGCCGCAGCCTCAGGCGGTTGCCATCCTGGACCGGATAGCCGAGCAGGCGCTCGCCGGAGCGGAATTCGTAGCGCGCGCCGCCCATGCGCAGCGGCGCGTCGCTGGTCCAGACGAGCTCCTGGTTTTCAAGTCGCCAGCCGGGCGGAAGCGATGCGAAACCGACCGACACGAACAGGAAAAGCCCCGCGACGAGCGCGAGCGCAGCGAGTTTCGAATTCATCGCGTGATACTAATGGGCAAAACGGCGGTCGGGCGACCTACTGTCGATAATCAGTTTGCGACGCGAGTTGGGGAACTATTCCGGACAGGTCAGATCGGTTCGTCGATCGACTTCGCGAGCGGCGTGAAGAGCTTCGGGCCGGATTCCGTCATGTGCCAGATGTCTTCCATGCGCACGCCGAACTCGCCGGGGATGTAGATCCCGGGCTCGTTGGAGAAGCACATGTGGGCCGCGAGCGGCGTGCGGTCGGCGCGCATCAGGTTCGGCGGCTCGTGGCCGTCCATGCCGATGCCGTGGCCCGCGCGGTGCGAAGTCCCGGGCAGGCCGTAGTCCTTCGCCCAGCCGAGGCCCTCGTAGTAATTGCGCACGGCGATGTCCATGTCGCCGACCGGCGCGCCGATCTTCGCGGTCTCAAGCACGATCTCCTGGCCGCGCTTGACGGTGTCCCACACCTCGCGCTGGCGCTTGGTCGGCTCGCCGCCGTGCACCCAGGTGCGGGAGATGTCGGAGGCGTAGCCGTGCCATTTGCTGCCCGTGTCGATCAGCACGACCGAGCCCTCGCGCACGGCCTGCGGCTTCTCGGTGCCGTGCGGATAGGCGCTCGCCTCGTTGAGCAGCACGAGCGAGAAAGGTTCGGCGCCGCCCAGTTCGCGGATCCGGCCCTCGAGGACCGCGCGGATGTCGTCGGCGGTCATGCCGACCTTCGTCTCTGCGTGCGTGTGGCGGATCGCGGCCAGCGTGATGTCGTTCGACGACTGCATCAACGCGAGCTCGGCCGGCGACTTGATCATGCGGCAGGCGTTGACCAGCGCCTCGCCGGAGACGATCTCGCGGCCGAAGCCGGGGACGGCGCGGGTGTGGTCGACGATGAAGAACCGCGTCGTCCACTCGATGGCGAGCGGTCCCGCGGCGGTATTCGCGCGCATCGCATCCGCGATCAGCGCGAAGGGACTCTGGTCCTCGTGCCAGGGGCGGACGTCGGCCTCGACCTGCAGCGATTCCTGGACCGAGGGCACCTCGAAGAAGGGCGTGACGACGATCGTCTTGCCGGTGGCCGGGATCAGGGCGGCGGTCGTCCGCTCCGAGCGCCACCAGCGGATGCCGGTGAAGTACTCGAGCGAGGAGCCGGCCTCGACCAGGAGCGCGGCGATCCGGTCGCGCTGCATGAGCGACTGGACCTTGGCGATGCGCGCGGCGCGCTCGGCGGGCGTGATCGGCGGCGCGCCCGCGAATTTCGCGCCGCCGGCCGCCTGCACGTCGGCGGCATGCGCCTGGAATCCGGCTGCCAGCGCGGCGCCAGCGGCGGCCAGGCCGAGAAAATTGCGTCGGCTCAGATGTGTCATGGACCCTCCCCGGAGAGAGGCATTAGACCCGAAACCCCGGGGTCCCGCATCCGCTGACCGCGCTAGTTCGAACCGGGCTCCATGACGACGACCACCTTGCCGCGCGCGCGTCCGGTCTCGAGATAGGTCATCGCCTCGGCGGTTTCCGCGAGCGGGTAGGTCCGGTCGATCACCGGCATGCACTTTGCCCTCCTGCATCAGCCGCGCGATCGTGGCGAGGTCCTCGCCGCTGTGATGGGAGATGAACATGGCCATGTCCTGGTCCACGAACCAGGACACGAACAGCGCCTTGAGCGGCGCCTTGAAGGCGCCGAACCAGGGGCTGGCGTCCGGGCCGCCGCCGCCGATGAGGATCAGCTTGCCCTCCGGCTTGAGCGCGCGCCGGACCTCGAGCATGCCGCGGTTCGCGACGTTGTCCATCACGACGTCGTACTGCGTACCGCCCTGCGTGAAGTCCTGCTGCGTGTAGTCGACGACGTGGTCGGCGCCGAGCGAACGCACCAGTTCGAGGTTCCGCGTGCTGGATACACCCGTCACTTCCGCGCCCAGCGACTTCGCGATCTGCACGGCGAAAGTGCCGACGCCGCCGGAGGCCCCGTTGATGAGGACTTTCTGTCCGGGCTTGAGCGCCGCACGGTCGCGCAGCGTCTGCAGCGCCGTGAGCCCGGCGACGTTGACGGCCGCGGCCTGCTCGAAGCTGACGCCGGCCGGCTTGCAGCGCCAGGTTGCCGCCTTCCGTGATCGTGATGTATTCGGCGAGCGCGCCGTTCCTGCCGCCGAAGACCTCGTCACCCGGCTTGAATTTCGTGACGTGCCTTGCCGACGGCCTCGACCGTGCCGGCAAAGTCGGTGCCGACGCGCGGGTTCTCCGGCGCACCGAAGCCGACGTCGAGCCGCATGATGTAGGGCTCACCCCGCATGTAATGCCAGTCGACGGGATTGATGCTCGCTGCATGGACCCTGACCAGGAGCTGGTCATCCGCGGGCACGGGCTTCTCGATCGTCTCCACGGCCAGCACCTCGGGCGGGCCATAGCAGCGCCGCACGACGGCCCTCATCGTCGCGGCTCCCGGGGCCAGCGCCGGCGCGGGCTCGCAGGCGGACTCGTGGCTGAGCGCGTAAGCGAATACGGCGATGGCCAGGGCCACGACACCCAGCAGTGACAGCGTGATCCGGCGGCGAAGCGTTGCCATTTCATGAATCTCTCGTATCGGGGGCGTCATCTTGCGGGGTACGACGTCCGCACGCCACGCCCCTCATCCGACGCATCCGCGCCCGGTCGCCGCCATCCGCCGTCCGTCGCGGCAAGCCTGCGCGCGCGGGACAGCACCCGGTCGGTGGACTATTCTCCCGCCATGTCCGCCGTGTCGCTGCCAACCCCGCCTCGCGGCCTCGCGCTCGCCTTCGGATGGCGTCGCGTCCTGTTCACGTTCCTCTTCTCGTTCACGATCGGCGCCCTGATCGGCATCCACTGGCAATCGGGATGGTGGTCCGCGGTGATCCGGGTCGTGGCGATCGGCTTCTCCGCGATGCTCGTCTTCGGCTTCTTCGAGCAGTGGCCGCGTCGCCTGCCGCGCTGGTTGCCGAGATGGATGATCCAGGTGATCGCGGTCGCGGTCAGCATGCCGATCGTGACCTTCGTGATCTATACGCTTTCAACGGACACCGGCGCCCCGCCATTCTGGGAGGTGCCGGACCGCATGGAGGGCTTCGCCGCCCTGACCGGCCTCGGCGTCTTCCTGTCACCCTGGATCGCGCTCGGCGCGCTGGTGCGCCAGAAGGAAGCGCTGGCGCGCGAACAGGCGCTGGCGCTCGACCTCGCGCGCAGCGAGGCGGACCGGCTGGCGCTCGACGCGCGGCTGAACCTGCTGCAGGCGCAGGTGGCGCCGCACTTCCTGTTCAACACGCTCGCGAACATCCAGGCGCTCGTGGAAGCGGGTTCGCCGAAGGCGCCGGAAGTGCTGCGAAGCCTCGTCGCCTACCTGCGCGCCGCGGTGCCGCGGCTCAACGATCCGGTGACGACGCTGGGCCAGGAGATCGAGCTCGTGCGGGCCTACCTCGAACTGATGCGCATGCGCCTGCCGGACCGGCTCGCGTTCGAGCTCAACGTCGGCGGACGCGGCGCTAGGCCTGCGTTGCCCGCCGATGACGCTGCTGACGCTGGTCGAGAACGCGGTGCGCCACGGCATCGACCCGGCCGAGGAAGGCGGCAGCATCGCCATCGACGTGCGCGTGACGGAAGGACGCTGCTGGATCCGCGTTGCCGATTCCGGCGCCGGGCTGCAGGCCTCGGGCCGCGGGCTCGGCACCGGGCTCACGGCGCTGCGCGAGCGGCTCGCGCTGGTGTTCGGCGACGCGGCCTCGCTCAGGATCCGGGCGCGCGAGCCGCGCGGCGTGGTGGCGGAACTCGAGTTTCCGGCGCGCGAGGCGACGCGATGACCGCCACCCGCCCCACCGCGCTGATCGCGGACGACGAGCCGCTGCTGCGCGAGGCGCTGGCGCGCCAGCTCGCGCAGGCCTGGCCCGAGCTCGAGATCGTCGCCGAGGCGAGGAACGGCCGCGAGGCGCTGAAACTCTTCGAGGCGAAGAAGCCCGACATCTGCTTTCTCGACGTGCAGATGCCGGGCATGAACGGCGTCGAGGCGGCGCGGCAGATCGGCCGGCAGGCGCACCTCGTCTTCGTCACGGCCTTCGACCATTACGCCGTGCAGGCATTCGCGCAGGGCGTGCTCGATTACATCGTGAAGCCGGTGGAACTCGCGCGACTCGCGGAGACCGTTGCCCGTCTCAAGGAACGCCTGCAGGACTCGCAACCGGCGATGAATACCGAATCCCTGCTCGCGCAGCTCACCGAACAGCTCGCGCGCCTGCAGACCTCCTCGGGCACCGAGCCGCTGCGCTGGATCCGCGCCCAGGTCGGCCATACGCTGCGGCTGATCTCGACGGACGACATCGTGTACCTGCGCTCGGACAGCAAGTACACGCTGATCGCCTGGAAGGGCGACGACGGCAAGCCGGCGGAGGCGCTGGTGCGCACGCCGCTGCGCGAACTCGCGGCGCGGCTGGACCCGGCGCAGTTCGCGCAGGTGCACCGATCGATCGTCGTGAACCTGCGCGCGATCGACCACGTGCGCCGCGGCGACAACGAGACCGCGGACATCCACCTGAAAGGCCGCGCGGAAGTGCTGCCGGTGAGCCGGAACTACCTGCACCTGTTCAAGCAGATGTAGGGCCAGCGGAGGGGCGTGGACCCCTTCATTGCCGCCATTCGTCCGAGCCTGCCGCGCTCCGTCGCAGCGCCCTTCTCCGGCCGAGCCCAGCCCGCCAGACTGGCACGCATGGTCGAGTTCCACTTCGTCGCGGGATTGCTGGCGCTGCTCGCCGGCTTCGTCGCGCTGTTCTCGCGCAAGGGCGGATACCTGCACCGGCGCAGCGGGCGGCTTTTCGTCGGGGCGATGCTCGCGATGCTGGGGACCGCCGCGTTCATGGCGTTCTTCATCGTCGACAAGCGCTCGAATGGCATCGGCGCGCTTCTCACGATCTACCTTGTCGTCACCTCCCTGCTCACCGTCACGCGGCGCGTGGACCAGGTGCGGGGCATCACGAGGGGACTCGCGGCATTCGCATTCCTGCTGGGCGCCCTGGCGATCGTCGGCGGCGTGCAAGCCTCGGTGGATCCGGCGGCAACGGTCGCCGGGGGGCCGTCGCGGGGAGATTTCGTGATCGCCGCGATCGCGTTCGCGACCGGCGCCTCGGACCTGCGGATGCTGGCGCGCGGCTCGATTGCCGGCGCGCAGCGCCTGCTCCGGCACCTGTGGCGGATGACGTTTGCGCTCTGGATAGCGACGGGGTCATTCTTCCTCGGCCAGGCCAAGGTGATCCCGGAGCCGCTGCGGAACTTCGTGTTCCTGTCGATTCCGGTGCTGGCCGTGCTGGCGGTGCTCTTCTACTGGCTGTGGCGGCTGAACTTCAGGAAATCGCACGCGCCCTCGGCCGTGCAGGGGGAAGCTCGATGAACGGATTGCGTACTGCCTCGCGCTGGCTGGCGGTCCTGCTGCTGACGCAGCTGGTCGTCGCGCCGATCGCGAGTTTCGTCCTGGTCGGGGACGTGTTTGGCGGCCCGGGCGGTTTCCTGGTGAATGCCGCGCCGCACGCCGCGGCACTCGCATCGGCGGCACTCCTGTCTTTCGCGCTCGCGGTGCTGTCGGCCGGAATCGCGGTCGTGCTCTGGCCGGTGCTGCGGCCGCAGTGCGAGCGCCTGGCCGTCGGCCTGGCCATCCTGGGCGCGGCCGGCATCGCGCTGGCCGGGGTCGAAATGACGGCGATGCTGTCGATGCTGTCGCTGAGCCAGGCTTACGTCGCGGCCGGCGGGACCGATGAGGCTCTTTACCAGGGACTGCGCGGCGTGGTCGGTGCCCAGCGAAACTGGGCGCACCTCGTCACTCTCCTGGCCGGCGGCGGCATGCTGCTTGCGATGTACGCATCGTTGTTTCGCCTGCAGCTCGTGCCGCGCTGGCTCGCGGTGCTCGGCATGCTGGCGTCGATCTCCCAGATGATCGCGGTGGCGAAACCGCTCTACGGCGGCTGGGTCGTGTTCCCGATGCTGGCGCCGCTCGGAATCGCGAACCTGCTCCTGATCGGCTGGCTGTTCTGGAAACCGAACCTCGGATCCCCGGCCGTCAAGGCCGGCTGAACACCGCGCCGTGCGGGATGCCCTTCGCGTCGCCGCCGTGCGGCCAGGTCTTGTCGTCCATGCGGAAGCCGGCCTCGGCGGCGCCCTCCTCGCGGAAGCGTTCGTCGAGCGCGAGCTGGCCGCTCGCCGGATCGAAGCGCGCGATGAAGACCTGGTGCTGCATGCCTGCGTATCCGGTCACCACGACGCGGCGCTGGTCCGGCGAGATCGCGATCCAGTGCGGCACGTCATCGGGCTGCAAGGTGACGCGGCTGACTTCGCGCGGCGCCGCCGGGTTGCTGATGTCGAGGCTGACCACCGCGTTCCACGCGGGGACGGTCACCAGGTAATAGTCGCCGGCAATCACCGGGATCGCGCAGAACTCTCCTTCCATCTGCGGGAACGAGGCGACCAGCCGGCCTGAGGGCGCGTCGCCGTCCAGCCCTTCCAGCAGGTACAGGCCGCATCGGAAGGTGGATACCAGCACGGTCTTGCCGTCCTTCAACAGCCTCGGCTCCGCCGTGAGCAGGCCCTCGTTGCCCACCGGGCCGTCCGGCAGCGGAAACGTGTGCTGCAGCGCGAGATCCCCGAGGCCCCAGACCTGGATGTTGCGCGAGGCCGGCGAATCGCCGTGCATGTCGGTCGTCGTGGTCACGATGCGGTCGAACGCGGGAACGACGGCGGCGCTGTAGACGCGCATGCGCCGGGTCCGCGCCCTCGAAGTCGGCTGACTTCGAGCGCACCGTCGCGGCAGCCGGCGTCATCTCGACCAGGCCGCCCGTGCGCATGCCGCCGTCGTGCCCGTGCCGCATCTGGAAGGTCGCCAGCACGTTGCCGTTCGGCAGGCGCACGAACGTGTGCGGGTGCGCGTAGCCCTCGACGTCGCCGAACTGGGCGGCGATGCGGGGCTGCTCCGGCTCGCGCAGGTCGAAGACGAAAGTCTGCCCGCTCTCGAATCCGTTGGCGAAGAGCTGGCCGTCCGCCGGCATCTCGTGCTCGGTGTGATGGTTGCCGTTGCCAAGGCCAGGGACGGGGACCGTCGTCACCAGGCGGCCATAGCGACCGTCGTCCTCGGTGACGTCAAGGACGGCGAGGAAATCCGGCTGCTTTCCGCCTTCCGCCGCAGTCCACAGGTAGAGATATTCCCGGGTAGGCTCGACGGGCGCGGCGGTCTCGCCGCCGCAGGCTGCGAGGATCATCAGCATCGGGAGCCGCCAGTGCGCATCGCATCGATCAATTCTCCCTGATCTTCGCTTCGAACTCCGGCTCGACGTTGGCCCCGCAGATCAGGATCGCCACGGTCTTGCCTGCGTAATCGCCGGCCGACTTGAGGAGCGCCGCGACCGGGACCGCGGCGGCGCCTTCGACGAGCTCGCCGTCCTCGCGGTGCAGCCGGCGTGCCGCGTCGACGATCTCCGACTCCGTGACCAGGATCTCGCGATCGATCACGCGCTTGCAGAGCTCGAGCGTGATCGCGCCCGGCTCGACACCGCCGGCCGTGCTGGTGGACCAGGTCGGCTGCTCGGGCACGTCGATGATCGCTCCTGCACGCAGGCATTCATGGAGCGCCGGCGAGTTCTCCGGCCAGCAGCCCACGACTTCGGTCTGCGGTGATACGAGCTTCAGGTGCGCGCCGATGCCGCCGATCAGGCCGCCGCCGCCGACCGCGACGAAGATGGCATCGAGACTTCCCGCCGACTGTTCGCCGATCTGCCGCAGGATCTCGACGGCGACCGTGCCCTGCCCCGCAATGACGTCCGCATCGTTGTAGGGCGAGACATAGGGGCGGCCGGAGCGTTCGGCCTCACGGCGCGCCTCCAGTTCCGCGAACAGCGCGTCGCCCTCGACGGCGTTCACGCGCGCCTGCAGGGCCTCGATCTTCCCGCGCTTGTACGGATGAATGCTCGCGGCGACGAAGATCTCGACCGGGATGCCGAGTTTCCTGCCGATCGTCGAGACGGCGAGCGCATGGTTGCCGGTCGAGGCGGCGACGACGCCGCGCGCGGTGGCCTCGCGCGGCAGCGACAGCAGCTTGTTCGCCGCGCCGCGCAGCTTGAAGGCGCCGGTGTCCTGCCGGTTCTCCAGCTTCAGGAATACGCGGGCGCGCGTCGCCTCGCCGAGCGCCCGCGAAAGCTGCAGGGGCGTCTCGCGAACGTGGGCCCGGATGCGCCGTTCGGCCGCGAGCGAATCCATTCAGGGCTTGGCGCTGCGGGCCGGAAAATCGCGCATCAGTTCGGACACCGCGCCCTGCACGACGGCCGGCTGCACGCCTTCCTTGCCCAGTTCGCGCTCGATGCTGCCGCGCCAGACTTCGGTCTCGCGCGCCGGGTCGATGACGTGGACGACCAGCGAGCCTTCCTTGACGCTCTTGACCCCGGGGCTGCCCATGCCGACCGAACCGCCGCCGCTGCTGCCGTAGCTGCCGACGCCGATCCCGATCCGGAACGGATTGTTCTTGAGCTTCTCCGCGCTCGCCCCCTTCGTAGGCGACCGTGAGGTCCGGCGCCGTACCTGCGGGCGCTTCGACGTAGCCCTTGCCCTTCAGTTCGTTGGCAATGGCCGTGCGGACGTAGCCGTCGACGATCGACGCGGGCTTTCCGCCACCGTCGTTGCCCGCCGCGGCGTGCCAGCCGAAGGTCCTGTAGCCGCTGAAGTCGGCCTGCGCTTCGCGCAGCGTCTGGGGTGCCGGAGGGGTCGAAGCGCAACCCGCGACGAGCGTCGCGGCAGCCGCTGCAATCAGGGTGCGAATCATGGTGTGCATCTCTCACTCCTCGTCGTAGGCGAAGAGGACGGCCACGATCTTCCAGCCGTCCTGCCCTTGCGCGAGGTGCAGGCCCAGCTTGCCGGCGCGCTCCTCGCCTTCGTCGATGAAAATGAAATCGGCGCTCACGCGCGCGATGCGCCGGCCCATGTCGACGCGCACATTCTCCAGGCGCTCGGTGATCTTCCGCCCGGTCGCGAAGTAGTTCCGCTGGCGCTCGACGAACTCAGTCGAGTCCCGCGCGTCGTGATCGATCCGTCGTCCGCCGGGAAGGCGACGACGACCGCCGGGTGAAACAGCGTCTGCCAGCGGTCGAGGGTGGGTCCGGCGTAGAGGCCGATGTAGTCGGCCACGAGACGGTCCACGGCTTCCCGGGCCGGGTCCGCGTGCGCGATCCGCATGCCCGTCAGCGCAAGCATTGCGAAAAGAATCAACGAGCTGCGGCGAGAAGTTGCGCGCATTGATGAGAATTCCTCCGTGCCGGCTCATGGTGCACGCATTCTATGGTGCCTGCCAGCCTGTGCTACGTTCGCGCCCTCGGTCAGGCATTCCAGCCTGCCCAACAGGGAGCGAATCATGTCCATAAGAAAGATAGTGTCTGTTCTGGCCCTGAGCGCCGCCGCAGCGACGATGAGTGCTGTCGCGACCGCCCAGGACAAGTGGCCGCTGGTGTTCGGCGACTACTGGGAAGTGACGGGGATCGACATCAAGGACGGTGGCGGCCTGAGCTACGCCCAGTGGCTGGCCAGCGAGTGGAAGGACAACCTCGAGTTCTCGAAGTCCCAGGGATGGATCAAGGGCTACAAGCTCTTCTCGAACGTCCACGCGCGCGCCGGCGAGCCGGACCTCTACCTGGTCACGATCTCCGAGAGCATCGTGTCCGCGGCCGAGGGCGACAAGCGCTTCGACGGCTTACCAGGCCTGGAAGAAGAAGACGATCGCGCAGATGCAGACGGAGAGCGGGAACCGCGCGGAGTATCGCGAGGTCCTGAGCGACGCGTTGCTGCAGGAAATGACGATCCGGTAACGACCGGCCGTCGATCTGCGTTGATCAAGGGACCCCGGCCTCGCGCCGGGGTTTCTTCTTCCGGAATCAGGCTGGCGTCCTACACGGGCGTCGGTGCAGCACTGATTGTGGCAGTACGCGTTGGCGGCATCTACTCGCTCCAGCAACAATCCAGTTGCGGGAGCATTCCATGAACTTGATCATCTGGTTGGTAGTGGGCGGAGTTATCGGCTGGATAGCCAGCATCATCATGAAGACCGACGGGCAGCAGGGGATCATCCTGAACGTCGTTGTCGGGATCGTCGGAGCTTTCATCGGCGGATGGTTGCTCTCGCCAATGGTGGGTGCGGGAACGCTCAACCAGGGCGATTTCAGCCTGCCGGGCCTCTTCGTCTCGCTCGTGGGCGCCATTATCCTGCTGTTCATCGTCAACCTGATTCGCAGGCGCGTTCCGCGCTAAGTCCGCAAGACCTCTGAACCGGGCAGAGGGGCGGCATGCCCCTCTGCTTTTCAGGGCTGATTGTCGCGAGCGCGGGCCGACTGGTCGCAAGGGTGCTGCGCGTCGCTGCGCCGGGCGGTAGGCTCGCAGCCCATGCACTTCACGCCTGCCTTCTACCGTTTCGCGGCCCTCTGCTCGATCGCCTCGGCGGTCACGACGCTGGGGTTGATCTTCCTGCCGGGGATGTTTCCGCCGGCCGAGGACTTCGCCGGCCGCATGGCGCGCGTGAACGACCCCGTGTATCGCACTGTACGCGTGGGTCTATTTCGCGCACCCCTTCCTGGTCGTGACCGCGGCGCTCGGCGTCGCGATGCGCCTGCGCCGCGAGGCGGCGTCGCTGGTGATCCCGGGCCTGCTCGCGTTCTGCCTCTGGGGTGCGACGGAAGCCGGCCAGCAGGCGCTGACGCTGTTCGCGTTCAATCCCTGGCGCCTTGCCTGGCTCGCCGGCGACCCGGCGGTGCAGGCGACGATGGAGTTGCGCGCCGCTTTCTACGACGGCCTGTGGAACGCGATGTACTTCCTGCTGATCGTCGGCTTCTTCATCGCCAACTCGCTCTACGCGGCGGCGATGTGGCGTCGATCGGGCCTGTCGCGTGTCGTCGGCGCCTTCTACGCCGCCGCGGCCGCGCTGACGCTGGAGATCATCTACGTGGAAGTCGGCGGCACGTCCTTCGTGCCCGACGCCGTCGGTTTCTGGCTCTACCCGCTGATCCAGCCGCTGGCGCGCACGCTGATCGGCGTGTGGCTGTGGAGGCATCGCGACGAAACCGCCACCTAAGCCGGGGTAATGGTTCCGATTCGAGGAGAATAAGCTAACGTAATGGCAGCATGAAGCTGCAGCTCAGCATCGACTTCCTGCGAAGCTTCGCCGCCATCTCGGAAGCCGGCGTGATGAGCCGTGCCGCCGAGCGTGTCGGTCGCACCCAGGCGGCGCTCAGCCAGCAGGTCAAGAAGCTGGAAACGGCACTCCAGCAGCCGCTGCTGGTCAGGACCAGCCGGGGCGTCACGCTGACATCGCATGGCGAGCGGCTGCTCGCCCACGCCCAGAAGATCCTCAGGGCCCACGACGAGGCGGTCGGCGAACTCATGGGCGTGCGGCTGCTCGGCAACGTGCGCTTCGGCTGCCCGGACGACTATGCACGCATCTTCCTTCCGCCCCTGCTGCAAAGCTTCGCCCACCAGCACCCGCAGGTGCTGGTGGAGGTGATCTGCGCGCCGACGCCCCGGCTGCTCGAGAAGCTCGCCGCGCGCGCGCTCGATATCGCGATCATTTCACTGCCGGACAGCCCGCAGCGAAGCCAGTTCCTGCGTCGCGAACCCCTGGTCTGGGTCGGCGCCAGGGGCGGCGACGCCCACAAGTCGGATCCGCTTCAGCTGGCACTCTCGGACCTCGACACACTGGACCACCAGGCCGCAACGCAAGGCCTGCAGCGCGCCGGGCGTCCGTATCGCATCGCGTATGCGAGCGGGAGCATCGCGGGACTGACGGCGGTCGTGCGTTCCGGCCAGGCGATCACCGTGCTGACCCGCACGGCAGTACCTGCCGGACCTGCAGGTGTTTCCCCGCTCGAGCGGGTTGCCCAAGCTTCCGTTCGTCGGCATTACCGTCAAGACGGGCCCGCGCAATTCGTCCACGCTCCTGAATCACTTCGAGGCGCATGTCCGCTCGGTGCTGCCGACCCTGTAGCCGGTTCCGCCTCGCGATAAGTTCCGCTTATCGCCACTATTAGAAAGTTTAGTTATCCCCGCATTTGCCGCGGTCCCTAGACTGCGTCGATGCGCGTCGCGCTCCTCGTCGCCGCCCTCGCCGGCATGCCGAACCTCGCCCTCGCCGCGAGCGACGTGCCGGAGGAATTCGCCGCCACGCCGGCGCGGCAGGCCTTCGACCGGCGCGTCGCGATGATTCCGATGCGCGACGGCGTGAAGCTGCACACGATCGTGTTCGTGCCGAACGGCGCCCGGGATGCGCCGATGCTGTTGACCCGCACGCCCTACAACGCGTCACTCGCCGACCAGCGGATCGCGGCCGACAGGTTCCTGCGCGAAGGCTACATCCGGGTCGTGCAGGACGTTCGCGGCAAGTACGGTTCGGAGGGCGATTACGTCGTGACCTGGCCGGCGCGCGGCCCGCTGAATTCCGGCGACGTCGACCACGCGACCGACGCATGGGACACGATCGCGTGGCTGGTGGCGAACGTTCCGGAGTCGAACGGCCGGGTCGGCATGATCGGATCGTCGTACACGGGCTTCACGACCGCGATGGCGTTGCTCGATCCCCACCCGGCACTGAAGGCCGCGGTCCCGCAGGGCCCGCTCATCGATGCGTGGATGGGCGACGACTGGTTTCACTACGGCGCGTTCCGCAACCTGATGCTCGGCTACATCCACATGCAGACCGGGCAGCGCGGTGAAGGCGCCATCACGCCGACGAATACCGACGACAAGTACCAGGAATTCCTGGAGGCGGGCTCCACCGGCGACTATATCCGCACGTGGGGTCTCGACAAGCTGCCGTGGATCGCAAGGACGATCGCGCACCCCGCTTACGACGCCTACTGGCAGGCGCAGGCGCTCGACAGGCTGCTGGCCGCGCGCCCTTCGTCCGTGCCGACGCTCTGGACGCAGGGACTCTGGGACCAGGAAGACATGTGGGGCGCGAACCACGCGTGGCGTGCGCTCGTGTCGGCGGGACACGGCGACAACAACTGGCTCGTGCTCGGTCCGTGGAATCACATCCAGGTCAACACCACGGGATTCTCGCTCGGACCGCTGCAGTGGCACGAGAACACCTCGCATGAATACCACCGCGACATGCTCCTCCCCTTCCTGGATGAACACCTGAGGGGCGGCCCTCCCGCCGGTCTTGCGCGCGTCACGGTCTTCAATACCGGCAGGAAACAGTGGGAGGAATTCTCCAGCTGGCCAGCAGCCTGTGACCGCGGCTGCCGCGCGAGCCTGTCGCCCCTGTACCTCGGTCCGGCGTCCGGCCTGTCGTTCGACCGGCCGCGGGACGAAGCTGCCGGCGATTCGTACGTCAGCGACCCTGCGAAGCCGGTACCGTTCCTGCCGCGGCCGGTGATCGACCCCTTCGCCAACCTGGGGAGCGGCGTGCTCGGCTCGCCGTACGAACCGTGGAGCAAGTGGCTGGTGCAGGACCAGCGCTTCGTCGACGGTCGCACCGACGTGCTGACCTACCGGACGGACGTGCTCACCGCACCGGTCCAGGTCAGCGGCGTGCCGATTGCGGACCTGCGCGCGATGACCACGGGCAGCGACGGGGACTTCGTCGTGAAGCTCATCGACGTCTATCCCGACATCGATCCGGCGAATCCCGGGCTGGGTGGCTACCAGCTGCCGATCGCGATGGACATCTTTCGCGGGCGCTATCGCGAGAGCTTCGAGCATCCGAGCGCAATACCCGCGAATGAACCGCAGAAGTACCGCTTCGAGCTGCCGAACGTGAATCACGTGTTCATGCCCGGCCACCGGATCATGATCCAGGTCCAGTCGACGCTGTTTCCGCTGTACGACCGCAATCCGCAGACCTTCGTGCCCAGCATCTTCGATGCCAGGCCCGCGGATTACGTGAAGGCCGAGGTCACGGTCCTGCGGACGGCCGCGCAGCCGTCGGCGGTCTGGCTGCCCATCGTCGAACCGGCCGGCTGATTGGCCGGCTGCAGCGGCGCCATCGTGCCTACCGTCGCAGCGGCCATTGCTCAGTTCATCGTCTCCCAGGGAGTGAAGCGCGTCTATTCGCTGCCCGGCAGCCACGTCAAGCCGATCTGGAGTGAGCTGGATCGCGCCGGCGTTCGCGTCGTCTCGGTGCGGCATGAATGTGCGGCCGTCCACATGGCGCATGCCGAGGCGGCCCTCACCGGCCAGGCCGGCGTCGCGCTGGTGACCGCGGGACCCGGCCTCACGAATGCCGTCACCGGGATTGCCAGCGCGCACCTCGCGCGGATGCCGCTGCTCCTGCTTTCCGCGCGCGTGCCGGACGCGCAGGCCGGCATGGGCGCGCTCGAGGAAGTGCCGCAGGCGGACCTCGTTCGTCCGGTTTGCCGCTCCGTTCGCGAGGTCTCCGACCCGCGGCACGTCTTGCCTGCGTTGTCGCTCGCAGTGGCCTCGGCGCTCGGCGTCGATGGCGCGCCGGGCCCGGCCTACGTCGATTTCGACCCGGTCATGCTGAATCAACCCATCGCGGACTGGCACGTCGCCGCGCATCGATTCAGGCGCATCGTCCGGCCCAACCGCTTTCCTGACCCCGCGTCCATCGAATCCGCCGCAGCGCTCCTGCGCAGTTCCGCGCGGCCGATCGCGATTGGCGGACACGGTGTCCATGTGGCCGGTGACGCGCTGCAGCGCTTCCTGCATTCATCCGGATGCCTGTACATCGATACGCGCGAGAGCCGCGGGGGCTTGCCGCCCGACAGTCCCCATGCCGTGCCATCCGTCAGGTCGCGCGCCATTGCCGAATCCGACCTCGTCATCACCCTCGGAAAAAGGCTGGATTTCGAACTGGCCTATGGATCCGCCGCAGTGTATTCCGAGGCCGCGCGCTTCATTCGGATCGGCCGCACCGCGGACGAGCTTTGCGAGAATCGCGGCGGCGACGTCGAGATCTGCGCTGACGTCGACAGGGCGCTCGAGGCGCTCGTCACCAGTGATGCGCGCCCGGCGGCGCCGGACGATGCGTGGCGAAGCGGGCTGCTGGATGCAAACTCCAGGAACGTCCGGAACCTGGACGCCGCGATGGCAGCGCACGCAGCGGCGCCGGGCGAACGCATGCACCCCTACGCACTGATCCACGCGGTCAACCAGCAGATCGACAAGGACACGGTCTGCATCGTGGACGGCGGCGACATCCTGTCTTTCGCGCGCGTGGGCCTGCGCTCTCGCGCCTACCTCGACCTGGGCCCTTTCGGCTGCCTCGGGGCCGGTGTTCCCTATGCAGTCGCAGCCGCCCTGGCCCTGCCGCATCGTCGTGTCATTGCAATCACGGGAGACGGAGCCTTCGGCTTCAGCGCGATGGAAATCGAGACTGCCGTCCGGCTCGGTGCCCGCGCCCTGTTCGTGGTCGCCAACAACGACGCCTGGAACATCGAACGGCATGACCAGCTTGCGCGCTACCCAGGGCAGGAGCTCGGCACCACTTTGTCACCCTGCCGCTATGACAGGCTGGCGGCGTCACTGGGCGCACACGGCGAGCGCGTGGAACGTCCCCTGGAGCTCGGCGGGGCGCTCGAGCGTGCCCTCGCCCGGCTGCCGGCGGTGGTCGACGTGGCCGTCTCCCGCGAAGCGGTCTCGCCCGACTCGAAGAGCGGACTGGCGCTGGTCCCCGCACTCCACGCCGTTCAGCGCTGGCATGACGCCGAGCAGCGCGGGCTCGAGGGCTCGGCATGACATTAGGCTCATCTTATGATCGCCTTCAGTTCTATTAGCTACTCATGGGGTCTGGCGCTGGCTAGAATCGCCCGGCGGACAAGTGGACCTGCTTTCGCGAGGGGGTGAGGTGGGCAAGGCCAACGACCTGGAAACCTGGCGCCGGACGACGCTTGCCGCGAGCCTGAAGAAGATGCCGCAGCGCAAGCCGGCCTTCTCGACGCTCTCCGGCATCCCCATCGACGACCTGTACACGAGCGCGGGCGGCACCGACCCGCGCATCGGCTTTCCGGGCGAGTACCCGTACACGCGCGGCGTGCATCCCACGATGTACCGCGCCCGCCACTGGACGATCCGGCAGGTCTCCGGATTCGGAACCGCCGAGAACACCAACGAGCGCTACAAGTACCTGCTCGCGCATGGCGAGACCGGCCTGTCCACGGACTTCGACCTGCCGACGCTGCTCGGCTACGACTCGGATCACCCGATCGCAGTACCCGAGATCGGCAAGATCGGCGTGGCAGTGGACACGATCGACGACGTGCGGCTGCTGATGAAGGACATCCCGCTCGACCAGGTGTCCACTTCGTACACGATCAACGCCTCCGCCTTCGTGCTGATGGGCATGTACGAAGTGGTCGCGAAGGAACAGGGCGTCCCGGACAACCTGATCACGGGCACGATCCAGAACGACATCCTCAAGGAATACACGGCGCAGAACGAATACATCTATCCGCCGGCGCAGGCCGTCAAGCTGGTCGTCGACACGATGGAGTACGCGGCGAAGACGATGCCGCGCTACAACCCGGTCAGCGTCTCCGGCTACCACATCCGCGATGCCGGATCGAACGCCATCCAGGAACTCGCGTTCACGCTGGGCGCGGGGCATTGCTACGTGACCGAGGCGGTCAAGCGCGGCCTGTCGGCCGATTTCGTCGCGCCGCGCGTGTCCTTCTTCTGGAACATCCAGAACGACTTCTTCGAGGAGATCGCCAAGTTCCGCGCGGCGCGGCGGCTCTGGGCGCGCATGATGCGCGACTGGGTGGGTGCGAAGGACCCCCGCTCGTGGATGATGCGCGCGCATGCGCAGAACTCCGGCGCAAGCCTCACCGCGCAACAGCCCGACAACAACATCGCGCGCACCGCCGTGCAGGCGCTGGCAGGCAATCCTCGGCGGCACGCAGTCGCTGCACACGAACTCGAAGGACGAAGCCTTCCAGATACCGTCGGAGGGCGCGATCAAGATCGCCGTGCGGACCCAGCAGATCCTCGCGCTCGAGAACCGCGTCACCGACGTCGTCGACCCGCTGGCGGGCTCGTACTACGTGGAGCACCTCACCGACCGCCTGGAGGCCGAGGCGGAAGCGCTGCTGCGCGAGGTCCTGGACCGCGGCGGCATGGTGCGTTCGATCGAGGACGGCTTCATCCAGCGGCAGATCGCCGACACCTCGGCCGCCTTCCAGCAGGCGCTGGAAGCGAAGGAAGAGTACGTGGTCGGGGTCAACGTGCACGTCGACGAGGAAACGGACCTGCCGTTCGAGGCGTTCCAGCTGGACCCGGACCTGGCGGAGCGCCAGATCCGGCGCACGCAGGGCGTCCGCAAGAGCCGCGGCCAGGCCGAAGTCGGCCGCTCGCTCAAGGAAATCAAGCAGGCCGCCATCAACGGCGACAACGTGATGCCCGCGGTCGTGCGCGGCATCAAGGCGCAGGCGACGGTCGGCGAGATGTGCGACGTGCTGCGGGAAGTCTACGGCGGCTTTCGCGCGCCGATCATCTTCTAGCCGAGTCGCGGGGGAACGAATCATGAAACGTCCGTTGCGTGTGGTCGTGGCGAAGCCCGGGCTCGACGGGCATGACCGCGGCGCCAAGATCATCGCGCGCGCATTCCGCGACGCCGGCATGGAAGTGATCTACACCGGCATCTTCCAGACCACGGAGATGATCGTGCGCACGGTCGTCGAGGAGGATGCCGACGTGCTGGGACTCAGCATCCTCTCCGGCGCACACCTGCACTTCGCGGAAGAGATCTGCAAGGCGCTGCGCGAGCAGGCGGCCCGGGAGGTGCTGGTCGTCATGGGCGGCATCCTGCCGCCGCCGGACATCCCGAAAGTGAAGGCATCCGGCGTCGCCGAGGTGTTCGGCCCGGGCACGCCGACCGCCAGCATCGTCGGCTTCGTCGAATCGCTGGGCCGAGGCCCGGTGACCGCAGCGGATCACGGCGGCACGCTGCGCCTCGACGCCCTGCTGGAGCGGGCGGCCCGGACGGCGCCCGAACGAAAAGCGGTCGTCTTCGGCGACAGCACCTGGACCTATGCGCAGGTGCACGACCGTGCCAGCCGGCTCGCGAATGCGCTCGCGGCGCTCGGCGTGCAGAAAGGCGACCGGGTCGCGCTCTGGGCCGGCAATCGCGCGGAGTTCCTGGAGTTCATCTTCGGCGTGCCCAAGCTCGGCGCCCTCGCCTCGCCGCTCGATTACTGGTGGACCTGGAGCGACGCGCAGGCCGCGCTCGAACAGATCCGGCCGCGCGTGGTCATCGTCGGGTGCTTCCCAGGCGGCCGCGATGGCCGCCCACCGCGACCAGCTGGAAGGAGCCGGCGTCGAGCACGTGCTGTGCCTGGACGAGTCGCCGCAAGGCCGCCCCTTCGTCGCGTATGCGGAGCAGCTTGCAGTCGGCCTCCGCGAGCTGCCGGAGCGTGCCGGTCACCGTCGGCCGACCCGGCCGTCGTCTTCTTCACCTCCGGCTCGACCGGCCGGTCGAAGGGCGCGGTGCACACGCATGGCAGCCTCGTCTCGGCGGCGCTGATCATGAGCATCGAACTGGGCCTGCGCGACGGCGAACGGACGCTGCACTTCCTGCCGCTGTTCTCGTCCTGCATGGAACACCTGATTCCGCTCACGCTCGCGCGGGCCACGCACGTCGTCCTGCCGGCATTCGACGCGCCCGCGGCCTGGGAGACCGTGCGCCGATACAAGCGTCACGCATTTCGACGCGGTGCCGACGACGCTGCGTCGACTGCTGGCCGCGGCGCCCGCCTCGATCCCCGACTCGCTGCGGCTCGTTTCCTACGCCTCGGAGCGCATGCCGCCCGCGGTCGCGGCGGCGCTGGTCGAGCGCATGCCGAAAACCGGTTTCGTCCAGTTCTACGGCATGATGGAGCAGCTCTGCCTGACGGTGCTGGACGCCACGGACCAGGTACGCAAGATCGAGACCGTCGGCCGGCCGATGCTCGGCGCCGAGCTGTACGTCGACGAATCACGCGGCCATGAAATCGTCGCGCGCAGCCCGACGCTGTTCGCGGGCTACTGGCAGGACGAAGCCGCGACTGCGACAGTGATGCCGGACGGCTGGCTGCGGACCGGCGATTGCGGGCGCTTCGACGACGAGGGCTACCTGGTGCTCGAGGGCCGGATCAAGGACCTGATCAAGTCCGGCGGCGTGACGGTCATCCCGACGGAGGTCGAGAGCGTGCTGATGGGCCACCCGGACGTGAGCGACGCGGCCGTGGTCGGCGTGCCGGACGAGCAATGGGGCGAGGCCGTGCATGCCTTCGTGATGCTCTCGAAGGGTGCCGCGACCCGGGAAACGGAGCTGCAGTCCTTCTGCCGCGAACGGCTCGCCGGTTACAAGCGCCCGAAAGTCATTCACCTGGTGGCCGAGCTGCCGCGAACCGGCATCGGCAAGATCGCACGCCGCCTGGTTCGCAATACTGCCCTGGCACAGAAAGCGGAATAGACCCATGGACCATCCCGTCGAGAGCCTGATTCGCGTGCGCATGTCGATGGGCGATGCACATTACGGCGGCAACCTGGTGGACGGCGCGCACCTGCTGCACCTGGTGGGCGATGCCGTCACGGAACTGCTGATCATCCACGACGGCGACGAGGGCCTGACGCGCATCATGACCAGCGAGAACCTCGCCCCGGTGCACGGCGGCGACTTCATCGAACTGCGCGCCCGGCTGACCAAGATCGGCAACTCGTCGCGACACTTCGAGTGCACCGCGCACAAGGTCGTCTCGCTCCTGCGCCCGGACGACTCGGCCGCGGACGTCCTGGCGCAGCCGGTCCTGGTGCTCAAGGCCTCTGGCGTCGCCGTCGTCCCCGTGGACAAGCAGCGTCGCAAGGCACGATGAGCGACGTCCAGAAGCTGCTCGCCAACGCGCGCGAAGGTCGCATCGCCGACATCGCGCGGCTGCTGTCGCTGGTCGAGAACGAGGAGCCAGAAGCCGACGAGATCGTGCGCTCGACCTACGCCGACTCCGGCCGAGCGACGCTGGTGGGACTCACCGGTCCGCCGGGCGCAGGCAAGAGCACGCTGACCTCCGCGCTGACCGCGGCCTACCGGCAGACCGGCGCGCGCGTCGCCGTCGTCGCCGTGGATCCCTCGAGCCCCTACACCGGCGGCGCCATCCTCGGCGACCGCATCCGCATGCGCGATCGCTTCCTGGACACCGGCGTCTTCATCCGCAGCATGGCGAACCGTGGCGTCCCCGGCGGCCTCGCGCGCGCCACGCGGCGGGTCGTCGGGCCTGCTCGACGCGCTCGGCTTCGACGTCGTGCTGGTGGAGACGGTCGGCGTCGGCCAGCAGGACATCGAGGTCGCGCGGGTCGTGGACACGGTGTGCCTGCTGACGATTCCCGGCGCCGGCGACGACATCCAGGCGATCAAGGCCGGCGTCATCGAGATCGCCGACATCCTGGTCGTCAACAAGGCGGATCGCCCGGGCGCCGACGAAGCGGCGCGCGACCTCTCGAAGATGCTGTCGCTCGGCGCCGCGCGCACCGGCTGGAAGACGCCGATCGTCCAGACGGCCGCCCTCGAGGGCACCGGCATCCCCGAGCTGATGGACGCGATCGGCGAAGCACCGGGCCTGGGCCGCCGAGAGCGGCGAGGCGCGGCGGCGCTCGGTGGACGCCATGCGCTCGGAGATCCAGGCGCTGCTGCGCGAGCGGGTCCTGCGCGACCTCGCGAGCCGCCTGGACAAGCAGGGCCTGGACGACATGGCGGTGCGCGTCGTGGACAAGTCACTCGATCCCTACGCGGCCGTCGACGCCTTGCTGGAGTCCCCATGAGCGAATCCCTGCCGCGCGTACTCGGCAAGTTCGACCTGATCTCGCTGACCCTCGGCTCGGTCATCGGGTCGGGGATCTTCATCGTGCCGGCGCTCGTGTTCACGCAGACCGGAGGCCGACTCGGCACGGCGCTGCTCGTCTGGGCGGTGGGCGGCCTGCTCTCGCTGCTCGGCGCGCTCACCTATGCCGAGCTCGCCGCGATGAAGCCGGAGTCCGGGGGCATTTATATATACATTCGCGATGCCTTCGGCGGCTTCCCGGCCTTCCTCTACGGCTGGGCCCTGTTCCTGGTCATCGGCAGCGCGACGGTCGCGACGCTGGCGGTCGCCTTCGCGTCCTACCTGCGCGAACTCGTGCCGCTCTCCCCGCTCGCCGCCAAGGCGGTCGCCGTCGGAATGATTGCGGTCCTCGCGATCGTCAACGCCCTCGGGACGCGCCGCAGCGCGAACCTGCAGAACTGGACCACGGCCATCAAGGTCATCGCGATCCTCGTGATGAGCGTGCTGCTGGTCGCGGGAGGCCGCGCGTTGGGTGACATCGAGGTTGCGCCGCCGGGCGGGGAGACCTCGCTCCTGCTGGGCGTCGGCGCGGCGATGCTCGGCGTGCTGTGGGCCTACGAAGGCTGGCACTTCGTCACCTTCTCGGCCGGCGAGGTCGTCCACCCGCAGAGGAACTTTCCCCGCGGCATCATCATCGGCACGGCGGCCCTGATCGCCATCTACCTGCTCGCCAACGTGGCTTACGTCGCCGCGCTCGGCATGCAGCGGAGCATGTCGTCGGAACGGATCGCCTCCGAGGCCGTGACGGAGATCCTGGGACCCGGCGCCGGCAAGCTCGTGGCGGTCGCGATCCTGGTGTCGATGTTCAGCGCGGCGAATGCCACCGTGCTGTGCGGGACGCGCGTGTACTACGCGATGGCGCAGGACGGCCTGTTCTTCAAGCGCATGGCCGCGATTCATCCGCGCTGGAAGACGCCCGCCTTCGCGATCGTCGCGAGCTGCGCCTGGGCGGCAGTCCTGGCCGCGAGCGGCACCTTCGAGCAGCTCCTGACGTACGTCGTGTTCGTCGGCTGGGCGTTCTATTCCCTGGGTGCGGCGTCCATCTTCTGGTACCGGGGGCGCGCAGCGGATGCCGCGCGGCCGTTCCGCGTGCCCGGCTATCCCTGGACGCCGTGGCTCTTCATCGGCATGGGAGCCGCCGTGGTCGTGAACACGGTCTGGCTGCATCCCGGCCGCGCGGCGGTGGGCATCGGCCTCGTGGCGCTGGGCGTACCGGCTTACTGGTCCTGGAAACAGAGGAAATCGACATGACGACACGGCGGCAATTCATGCAGGGAAGCGCGTCCGCGCTCGCATCGGCGATGGCATTCGCGTGGGCGCGCCCGGCCCTGGGCCAGGCGAAAGACCTGCCGCCGCTCATGAAGGACGCCGAGGAGCTTTACCGCCGGTCGATCGTCATCGACATGGTGAGCGAGACATCACTGGATGAGAAGGGACTCGGCATCATCAAGGACAGCGGCGTTACCTGCATCAGCCCGACGCTCGGCGTGCGCAAGCCCGAGAAGGCAGAGGGCACGTACATGCTGCGCGCCTTCCCGGCAGAGGCCGCAGTCGAGGATTGCGCGGCGCACAGCCGCTTCATCGCCGCGAACCCGGCGGCCCTCGTCGCGGTGCTCAAGGCTGACGATATCCGGCGCGCCAAGCAGGAAGGCAAGGCCGCCGTCATGTTCAACTTCCAGAACTGCCCGATCGGCGACGACCTGGACAACCTCGACATGTTCCACGCGATGGGCGTGCGCTCGATGCAGGTCACCTACAACGAACGCAACCTGCTCGGCGACGGCTCGACCGAGCGGACCAACGCGGGCCTGAGCGACTTCGGAATCGCCGCGGTCGAGCGCATGAACGAGCTCGGCATCCTCGTGGATTCCTCGCATTCCGGCTACCAGACCACCCTGGACGCGATCCAGTACTCGAAGAAGACGCCGATCATCTCGCACTCGAACTGCCGCGCGCTCAACGACCACCCGCGCTGCAAGAGCGACGAGCAGATCCGCGCGCTCGCGGCCAAGGGCGGCGTCATGGGGCTGACCTGCGTCAACGTGATGGTGAAGCGCGACCTGCCGGTGACGCTGGAGGACTACCTCGACCACGTCGACCACATCGTGAAGCTCGTCGGCATCGACCACGTGGGCTTCGGCAGCGACATGTCCATGACGGGGTGGCCGACGGATCCGAAGGAAGAAGAGGAGTTCCTGGCTTTCTACGGCAAGCCCTACTTCAAGGACACCTATCGGTTCCGCTACCCGCTCGCGGTCGATGGCCTCAACCACGAACACAAGTGGAAGTACGCGACGGCGGGCCTGCTGAAGCGCGGCTACAACGACGAGCAGATCGCGAAGGTGCTGGGCGGCAACTGGCTGCGCGTGTTCTCGGAAGTCATCGGCTGACCCGGGGAGATGCGGATGCGCCAGCACACGAAGACCTGCGCGGCCCTTGGACTTGCGCTGCTCGCCGGCTCGGCCTGCGGCGCGGCATTCGCCGCCGACAAACCGGCGGCAAACGAGCCGAGCCGCCTGTCGGACCGGTCCGCGCACTTCGCACCGGGAGCCGCGACCAGCAACGACCTGCGCCGCGTCCCGGTCGAAGCCGGCGCGGGCGTGCCGAAGACGAGCTTCGTGTTCCGCAATGCCCGCCTCTTCGACGGCACGGGCGCCCCGGCGCGCGCGGCTACGGTCGTGGTCGTCGGCAACACGATCTCCGCGATCCTGCCGCCGGACGCGACGGAGTGGCCGCAGGACGCGCAGGTCCTCGACGCCGGCGGCGGGACCCTGATACCGGGCCTGGTGGACCTGCACACGCACGTGACCTACGTGCACAGCTTCGACGGAACGCCCGCGCTCACGAGTGACAGCCAGGCAGACGCAGCGCTGCGCGGCGCCGAGCGGCTGCGTTACTACATCGACAGCGGCATCACGAGCATCCGCGACACGGGTTCCCACGGGCTGGCGCCGTTCATCCTCAAGCAGTGGGCCGCAGAGGGCCGGATCCCCTCGCCGCGCGTGTTCGCCACCGGGCAGGTCATCACGGCCACGGGCGGGCACGCGACGGAAGGCTTCCTGTTCCGGACGGCGCCCGGGTTCGCGGACGCGATGGTGCGCGAAGCAAACGGAGCGGAGGACTGGCGCGCCGCGGTGCGGGAGCAGTTCAAGGCGGGCGCGGACTGGATCAAGCTGGCGAGCCACTTCGACGACAGCGAGCTGCGCGCGGCCATCGACGAGGCGCACCGGCTCGGCATCCGGGTCACGGTGGATGCAGAGACGGTGTTCAACGACATGGCGGTTGCGGCCGGCGCGGACAGCATCGAGCACCCGCTGCCGCGTTCCGACGCGACCGTCCGGCTCATGGCCGAGCGCGGCGTGGCCTCGGTCCCGACGATCGTCACCTATCAGATCATCCTCGAGGAATGGGGCGGATACTACGGCTCGACGTCGCGCCGCTTCACCCTCGACGAGCCTCGCATGTTCGAGATGGTGCAGAAGATGAA
Source organism: uncultured Gammaproteobacteria bacterium (assembly GCA_963823415.1). Classification (GTDB taxonomy): domain Bacteria; phylum Pseudomonadota; class Gammaproteobacteria; order Steroidobacterales; family Steroidobacteraceae; genus SCUD01. The sequence continues at coordinate 722,729 of CAWGLJ010000008.1, forward strand.
GGATGCCGGCGTGAAGCTGGGTGTCGGCACCGACCTGATCCTCAACTCGTTCCGGCGCCTGCCGGAGTACTACATCCAGGAGCTGCGCAACTTCCAGCGCGTGGGCTACACGCCGGAACAGGCCCTCATCGCGGCCACCCGCACGAGCGCCGAGATCCTCGGCATGGCGGACAAGCTCGGCACGATCGAGCCGGGCAAGCTGGCGGACCTCGTCGTCGTGGACGGCCGGCCGGACGAGAACAACGAGGACCTCGCCAAAGTGCGCACGGTGATGGTCGATGGCCGCGTCGTGGTCCGGGACGGCCGGCTCGACATTCCGCGGCTGGCGCCGCCGGAGAAGGCCCCGCCCTTCTAGGCGCGTCCGCGCCGCGACACTTCGCACTCACCCGAACGGGTGATGCGAGGTGCAGCCCGTACCCATACCCTCGAAGTTCGAATTTCCACATTTCGAACCAGGGGGACTGCATGAACAAGACTTTGATTTCGGTCGCGGCAACGCTCGTGCTCGCGCAGAGCGCCCTTCCCGCGTCCGCACAAAACTCGCCGAACAGGTGCTCACTCGACTCGCTGCGCGGCACGTATGGGTGGTTCGTGGTGGCCACGAACATCAATTCCGGGCCCTACTCGGCCAGCGGCATGGAGTCCTTCGATGGACAGGGCAATATGAAGGGCTACCAGCTGTCGAGCGACGGCGTCACCCAGAGTACGACCACCTATACCGCGACTTACACGATCACGCGCAACTGCATCGCCACCGTGGTCTATGAGGGTGATACCGCGAATCCGCTCACCGCATTCGTTGCGGCGGACGGAAGCTTCTTCATGTGGAACAACAACTTCGGCTACGGCGGGATTTCCGGTGCGAAGGCGGAGCGGACGTCCACGGCGCTATTGGTCAGGTAGGCGAAGGAAACGCACTGGTCACTGGACTCGCCCGCCTGTTCGCGCGGCATTAGCGCCACGACGCGCGTCGGCCCGCCGGACCCGCCTTCGATCTTCCGAGGATTCTCGTTGACGCAGCGAGCCTATATGATCTGCCGGTCGGGCCATGCAGCCAGACGTCCCGGAGTCAGTCATTGATACGCGGCTACTGCGCCTGTCAGCGGGTGCAATTCGAGGTCGACGGGGAGATCCTGGACTATGGCCATTGCCATTGCTCGATCTGCCGCCGGCTGCACGGCGCGGCCTACGCGACCTTTGCCGGCGTGGAGCGGTCGCGCTTTCGCTACCTGACGGGTGAGGCTGATGTCCGGGTCTATTCTTCGTCGACGCGCAATGATCGTGTCTTCTGCGCACACTGCGGGTCGCCGATCCTCGTCGACCCGAAGAACGAGCCCGCGCGTCTCTACCTGAGCATGGGCGCCGTGGACGGGAATCCCCCGCGACCCGCCGGCTATCACGCATGGGTCGGATCCAAGGCGCCGTGGCACGAGATCAACGACGATCTCAGGCAATTCAATGAATGGGGATGAACGCTCGCACGGTTCCCGGCAAGGTCAAGGAAGCGTCAGTTGCGCCGGCGCTGCGAAAGATATGACCTGACGAGAAACGAAAGAATCATTCCACCGCCCAGCAGGGCAACCGAGAGCTTGCCGCGATGCGGGGTCTCGCTGGTCCAGACCTGACTGGAATCGAGCCGGTAGAAGACGTACATCGACGCCACCCACGGCGCGACCGTCAGCGCGCCTTCGATGACGGAGCGGCCTATTGCCTTCATCCTGTCCAACACACGTGGATGCTAGCATCCGCGAATGAGCTTTGGCCTGGACGCCCTGCTGAAGCATCCCTTCATGAACCAGTGGATGCTTGTTCTGGCTCGTATCCATTCCGATGTCCGTCGCGATGGTCCTGGAGATGCTGCGCACCGACCTGTCCGCGGCTTCCGGCGTGACGCACATGATTTCCTTCTCGGTGCGCTGGGCCGTGCCGCTGATCTACCTGGTCACCGCCGCCTCCGCGTTGCACACGCTGTTTCCGGGGCCGCCCTCGAAGTGGCTGTTGCGCAACCGCAAGTTCATCGGCCTGTGTTTCGCGGTGGCCATGGCGTGGCAGGGCCTGTTCATATTCCTGGTCTCGAACTTCCACCGCGAGTACTACTTCGAGGAAATATTCCTCCTGCGCGACGAGATCGAAGGCAGTACGGGCTACATCTTCCTTGCGGCCATGGTGGCGACGTCATTCGATTTCGGCCGCAGGCACCTGAGCGCGAAACAGTGGAAATTGCTGCACCGGAGCGGCGTGTACTTCCTGTGGGCCTATCCGTTCAGCGTCTACTGGTGGGACCTTTTCTACTATCCGGACCCGGAACCCATCGACTACGCGTTCTACTGGGGCGGCCTCATCGCTTTCGCACTCAGGATCGCGGCCTGGGGCAAGAAGCGCGGGCAGGCTGCCACGCCGGTCGGGTACAGGATCGTGGGCAGCGCGATCATCGTCAGCGGCCTGCTGGCCGCCGGCACCGGGTTACGCTGGCGGGAAGCGGTCAGCGCCTTTCTGACGGCGCCCGACTGGTCGGAGAACCTGGTGCTTTGGCTCCCGTTCTGGCCGTTCGAGCCCTTCCTGCCGCTGATCGCCATCGGCATCGGCACGCTGCTCGCAACGACGCCGGGTGCCGCACTCCACAGGCACGAGCCCCTCGGGCGCGTCAGCTGACGATCAGGTACACCTTGCGGACGGTCTGCACGACCCGGGCCGTGCCTTTCCATCCGCGCGGGAAGACCCAGCTGTCTCCGGCCTTGACCTCGGTCACCTGGCCGGACTCGGACGTCAGGACCCAATGTCCTTTCAGCAGGTGACAGAACTCAGTGACTTCCAGGTCCAGTTGCATCGTGCCCGGCCCGCACTCCCAAGTGCCCGCCGTCAGGTTCCCTTCCTGGAAGAAGCTGGAATTGGTCTGTTTCGGCAGCGCGCCGATCGGCACGCCGAACGACTCGCATGCGACCAGGTCCGCGAGCGCTGCGCACTGATGCTGACTGCTGATTTCGGGCATGGTCTTGGCTCCAGGAAGGTGCGCAGTTGAGCGCGGTGGGTCACGCGAGGCAAGCCTACCGGACATCCGCACGATGAGAAAGCCGATCGCGCGCCGTGTGGTCGTAGTAGTCGACCACGGCACCCGCTGAATCCACCACGTAACTGCCCGGATAGCGGACCGTCGTCGGCCCGATGTGGCCCGGAACGGCCAGCAGGTACTCTCCGATTGCCGGCAAGTCGCCGGCGACACGAAACACGCCGTATTCTTCATTGTGCAAGACGAGGGTCGCCGCTTCGCGGCCGAGCAGGCGGACTCTCGCCTCGATGGGCTGGTCGGAACAGATGTTCTTGTAGCCGAGATCCGTGGTGAAGGTACCCAGCCCAGGATGCCGGTCGACGACCTGGGTCAGAATCAGGGCGGCGTTGCGAAACGGCATGTCCGGCATGTCCGATTGACAGCGTGCGTCCCAGTAGATGAACGACCCCGGCGAGCCGCACATGCCTTCCGTGCGGGCGTAGTATGGAAACGAGTAGGCGCCGCCTCCGACGATGAGCGGTACCTGCATTCCCGCGGATTCGATCTGCTGCCGGAACTGCTTCAATGCGCCGACGTGGCGCAGCGCCGCTTCCGCGCGCAGGTTCACCTCGCGAAAGCTGTCGTGACCGTCGTACAGGTGCAGACCGGCTGCCTCGAGGAACGGATGCCGGTCGATCTCCCGGTACAGCGCTACCGCATCGCGATCCATCCGCATGCCCGTGCGGTGCATGCCGTCGTCCAGGTCGAGCATCACCGGCTGCCGTTGCCCGCACTTTGTGGCGGCGTCTCCCAGCATTTCGACATGAACCGGAGAACCGGCAATCGTGGCCACCCACCGATCCGGGTATTGCGCGGCCAGTGCGAGCAGCCGCTCGATCTTGAGCGCCTGAGTCAGCGGGTAGGCGAGCAGGGCTTTTCGTGCGCCGGCGCGCAGGACCATCTCGAGCTCGGCCAGCGTCGCGCACTTGAACTGGTCGATGCCCATCTCGATCTGCAGGCGGGTGACGGCGTCCGACTTGTGGGTCTTCACGTGCGTGAACAGGTTCTGGCCGCCGTTCGCCACCTCGCAGACGCTTTCGAATGTTGTGGCGCAGGTGATCCCGGAACACGAGCATGGCCGGCGTCGGCAGCTCGTCCGGATTTGCGACTCGATAGCCGTCGAAGTCGATCATTTCCGCATGAACGGCAAGGACGCGACTCTCGCCGGCCGACGCCCATCTGCAAGACCGGCCTCCAGGCCGCCGACTTCGTCGGCAATCCCCGTCGACAGCATGCCGACCGCGATGTTCTGCATCAGCCGCGGCGAATAGACGGCTTCCGTCACCGTGCCGACGACCTCGGCTCCCAGGAACACTTCTCGCCAGTCCGTGATGCCCTGGATTCGCTCGCCGCCGATGACATATCCCACGCGGCGTCGCCGCACGCCGGTCTGACGGATCTTCCCGAGCGCCGCCTTGCCGACAAAATCGTCGGGCCGGTCCAGGTGAACGAGTGCGCCCAGGCCCGCCTCGAAAGGATTGACGCCGGGCGGGCATCGGCGCCGTAGGACAGCAGGCCACTCTCGACCCGTTCGATGTCGCTGGGCGCACTCGACACGATGCCGTAGGGCGCACCCGCCTCCTTCACCCTCCAGTACAGATCCCCGCCCCGGCGAGCATCCCGCAGGTACAGCTCGAAGCCGCCCTGCTTCGACCAGCCTGACCGGGCGAGCAGGATCGGAATGCCGTCGAGTTCGGTTTCCCGGAACCAGAAGTACTTGAGCTGGCGCACCCAGTCGCCGAACAGTCCGGCGACGACGTCTTCCGCCCGCGGCCCCTGCACGGCCAGCGGCGACGCGTCGGGCTCGGTCACCTGCACGTCCAGTCCGCGTTCGGCGGCGATGGCCTGCGCCCAGAGCAGGATGTCGCTGTCGGCGATCGACAGCCAGAAGCAGTCGTCGGCGAGTTTCTGCAGCACCGGATCGTTGATCAGATGGCCCTGGTGGTCACAGAGCGGCACGTACTTGCCCTGCCCGACCGCCATGCCGCCGATTTCACGCGTCGTCAGGTATCGCGCCAGTCGCTCTGCATCAGGGCCGGCGAGCTGCACCTGGCGCTCGCAGGACACGTCCCACAGGACCACGCCGGTCACGAGCGCCTGGTACTCGCCCGCAGGATCGCCGAAATGCGAAGGCGCATACATGTGGTTGTAGATCGAAAATGAGCGGACGCCGTCCGCTACCGTGGCGTCGAAATACGGCGACTTGCGGACGTTGCATCCGACAGCAATCTCGAACGACATCGGCTGGCTCTCCCGCGGCGGAACGCAGACTGGAATCTACCCTATCGGCGGCGGACTGGGAGAACGACGGCAGTGCGCCGGGTACAATTCATGCCTCGCGAGTTCGAGTAGCAGGCACGGCGTACGCGCCTCGGAGGACAGTGCATGATCGCAATGACAAGACTGATCGTCCTCGGTACCGCATTCTTCATGGCCTTCCCGGCCGGCGGCGCCGCGGACCGCCCGTACGGCATCGATACCCACCTGGCCATGAAGCAGGTATCGGAAATCGCCGTCAGCCCGGACGGCGCGTTTCTCGCCTATACCGTTTCCCACTACGACCTCGAGATGGACGGGTCGAAGAGCGCCGTCTGGATGCAGCCCACGGCAGGCGGCGAACCCGTTCGCATGACGACCGCGGACAGCGCTGCATGGTCGCCGCAGTGGAGTCCGGACAACCGTTACCTGGCCGTGTTGTCCGACCGCAAGGAGGGTCGCACGCAGGTGTGGCTGCTCGACCGGCGCGGCGGCGACGCCACGCAGCTGACCGAGTTCAGGCAGGGCGTCCGGTCGTACGAGTGGTCGCCGGACGGCACGCGCATGCTGCTGGTCGTGCAGGATCCCTGCGCCCGCCGACCTCGATGAAGAGCCGCGCCCCAATCCGCGCCCCTACGTCATCGACCGGCTCCAGTTCAAGCAGGACTATGTCGGTTATCTCGACGATCGGCGCACGCACGTCTACGTCATCGACATCGCCGATCGCGGCGTTCGCCAGGTGACGTTCGGGGACTACGACGACAGCCAGGCGACCTGGTCACCGGACGGCAGGCACATCGCCTTCGTCAGCAATCGCAGCGAACAGCCCGACATGAACCGGAACACGGACCTGTGGCGGGTCGATGTCACCCGCGAGCAGGCGAGTCCCGAGCAGCTGACGACCGCGCCTTACGCGGACTCGAGCCCCGTGTACAGCCCGGACGGCCGGCATATCGCCTACACGTCCAGCGTCAGCGCCGGGCTGCCGGTGTACGCGATCCCGCAGCTGTCCATCCTCGATGTCGCGACGGGCGCAACGCGACGCGTGGAGTCACTCGCCGAGATTCAGGCGTTGAACATCCGCTACTCGGCGGACGGCAGGAGCATCCTCGCCGTTACCGAGTACCGCGGCGAGCAGCCACTCGTCCGGGTCGATGTCGCCTCCGGTGCAGCGGAGCGGATCATTGCCGGCGAGGACGTCGTCACCGAGTTCGATGCAGCGCACGACGGCCGGTTGTTCGCCGTCGTTTCCCGTCCCCGGGCGCCTGCCGAGGTGTACCGCCTCGAGGAGCGAGGCCTGCAGCCGTTCACGGCCGTCAATCGGGAACTGCTGGCGGGCACGCAGACCGGTATCGTCGAGAAGCACCGCTACACGGTCGAGGACGGCACGGTACTGGAAACCTTTGTCGTATTCCCGCCCGGATTCCAGAAGGGCAAACGCTACCCGGCCGTGCTGCACATTCACGGCGGGCCCTGGGCGCAGTGGGACTGGCGATTCAACTCCGAATCGCAGCTGTTCGCGGCGCAAGGCTACGTGGTCATCATGCCGAACCCCCGCGGCTCATGGGGTTACGGGCAGGCATTCACCGAAGCGCTGGTCGGCGACTGGGGTGGAATCGACTACGGCGACGTGATGGCCGCCATGGATTTCGCGATCGACAAGGGCTGGGTCGACGGCGAGCCGCATGGCGACGTATGGCTGGTCGTACGGCGGCTACCTGACCAACCGGATCATCACGAAGACCGACCGGTTCAAGGCCGCGATCTCGGGCGCCGGCGAAACGCTGGTCGCAGCCAACTACGGCCACGACGAATGGCAGCTGCTCTGGGAGGAGGAATTCGGGCTGCCGTGGCTCGAGGAGAACCGGCGCCGCTGGGACCACATCTCGCCGTTCTACTCACTCCACAAGGTCACCACGCCGACGCTCATCGTCTGCGGCGAGGACGACTGGAACATGCCCGTGCTGAACTCGGAACAGCTGTACCAGGTGCTGAGGCGCCGGGGCGTGCCGACGCAGCTCGTCGTCTATCCGGGCGAGCACCACAGCCTGTCCGTACCGTCCTACGAGCGCGATCTCTACGAACGCTACCTGGCGTGGCTCGCGAAGCACGTGACGGCCGCGACCAGCCCCTGAAACCGCAGTCAGCGCGTCTGGCGAGGACGACGGATCACGGCGCCCGGCCGGTTGCCGGTGACCTGCCCGCCTTCGAACACCGGGATCCCGTTGACCCACACCCGGGCGATTCCTACTGACGGCAGGTGCGGATCTTCATAGGTCGCCCGATCGGCGACTCGTGCCGGATCGAACAGCACCAGATCCGCATAATGCCCCGGCGCGATCAGGCCGCGATCGGCGATTCCCGCCTGCCGGGCGGACAGCGCGCTGATCCTGCGGATGCCTTCCTCGAGGCTCAGGACACCACGCTCGCGGATGTAGTGGCCGAGGTAACGCGTGAAGGCGCCATAGCCGCGCGGATGCGGGCCCGCCAGCTCGCCGTCGCTGCCGATCACCGTATGCGGCCAGGCCATCATGGCCTCGATATCGGGCTCGGACATCGCGAATCCCAGCATCGGCGACCCGCCGCCGGCCTCGGCATCCGCCTTCAGCAGCTCAATCAGGGTGGTCGCCGGATCGCGTCCCGCGAATCTCGGCGATCCGGGCGATCGTCATGCCGTCATAGGCCGGCTCCGGCCGGAAGTCGGGAAGCAGGATTCCCTCCGGCGAAAGCATGTCCCGCAGGATGTAGTCAGCGCCGTCGCGCCGATCCAGGTCACGCTGCGGAAACAGCGTCACCAGCCAGCTGAAGTCGGAGTTCCACGCCGTGTACGGATAGATGTCCGCCGTGATGTCGACGCCCGACGCCCGCGCCGCATCCAGTTTCGACTTCAGCCGATCGGCCTGCCCCCACCAGCGCGTCATCGCCAGCTTGATGTGAGTCACCTGGACCGGCAGCCGCGCCTCCCGCCCGATGTTGATGACCTCGTCGACGGCCTCCCAGAAATACTGGTCTTCGCTGCGAATGTGGCTGATGTAGCGCCCGCCCTGTGAGGCCGCCACCCGGGCAAGCTCGACAACCTCGGCAGGCGTCGAATAGGAGCCCGGATCGTACTCGAGCCCGGATGAAAGCCCGAGGGCGCCGGCTTCCATTTCGGCCGCCAGCAGCGCCTGCATGGCGGTCAGTTCCTGCGGCGTCGCCGGACGGCGGAAATCGTCCCCCATGACCTGGCCGCGGATCGTTCCGTGGCCGGCGAAGGATGCAACGTTGATCGACGCGGGAGACGCTTCAAGTCGACTGAAGAACTCCGCCAGCGGATACGGATGCCCGCCGTCCTGTCCCACCACGACGGTCGTGACGCCCTGGCTGACGACCGCGCGCGCCTCGGGTGCTTCGAACAGACCGACTTCGTGGTGACTGTGTGCATCGATGAACCCAGGCGCCAGCACGAGGCCGCCGGCATCCACCACGGCATCGCCGGCTGGCGGTGCGAAATCCCCCACGGCCGCTATTCGCTCGCCCACGACACGCACGTTCACGCTCCGCGACGGCCCGCCGCTGCCGTCGATCACGCGTGCATTGACGATCACGATGCCGGGCGGCTCGCCCGCGGCGGATGCGTGGCTGGCGAACACGAGGCCCGACAGCAGTGCGACGACGACTCTGCTCATCGACAATCCTCCAGGTCCAGGGTCATTGCAGCCTTTCGAAGACGATGCCCTGCTCCGTGCCCGAGCCGAGTTCGAAGCCGGCCAGGGTGCCGTCGGCGCGGCGGCGAAATCCGAGGCTGGCTGACACCACGCCTGAGTAGGCCTGGTCGCTGAAGCTGAACCAGAACCGGTCGTCGCCGATGGGAATGACTTTGAGCGGCGACTCCTGCTCGATGCGCACGATCAAGCCGCCGTCGACCACTGCAAAGCGATATATCGCATCGAGTTCGGGCGAGAAGAAAGCGCCGGTGAACTCCGTCAGCTGCTCCGGGGTGAGCGGAATCGACGCCGGAGATTCCTCGGCCTCAGATTCCTCTTCGTGGCCCTCATCGCCGCCTGCGGGCGCCAGCGCGTCGGCCAGGTAATGGTCGGCAACTCGGTACGCCAGCGCCAGCGTGTCGGCCATGCCGTCGTTGCAGGCGATCGCGATGGCCACATCCGGCTGCACGAAACGCATGAGCACGGATCGTGATCCCCAGGAGCTGCCGGTGTGATGAATGGTCCGCAATCCGCGGTACTCGCCGAGATACAGGCCGCGGGCCCGCCCGAGCGGTTCACCGTCGTCGAGGGCGCCCTCGGTCAGCATCAGCGAATGGATGGCCGGGCGCTCGGGTCCGTGAAGGTATTGGTCCCACCGCAGCAGGTCCTCGACCGTCGTGTAGAGCTGCCCGTCGCCGGGCACGTCGAAGTTGAAGTTATGGACCATGCGGACGTCGTCGTCGCCGCGGCGATCGTAGCCCGTGGCGCGGCGCGGAATGATCGCTTCGTGGTCGTCGTACATCAGGCTTGCGTCCATCCCCAGCGACGCGAAGAAGCGCTGCTCGGCGAACTCGGCGAGCGACTGACCGCTGGCGCGCTCGATGACCAGCGCCAGCAGCATGTACGCCGTATTGCTGTACTCGCTGCGCTCGCCCGGCAGGAACACGAGCGCACGCTGCCGCGACATCATGTCGAGGATCTGGGACAGCGAAATGGGGAAGTAATGGTCCCGTCCGGCGAGCGGAAACAGCGTCAGGTAGTCGCGCAGGCCGCTCGTGTGGTGGATCATGTGGCGCAGCCTGATCGGCCGCTCGTATGCGGGCAGTTCGGGAAGCCACCGGCGGACATCGTCCTCGAGCGACAGCTTCCCCTGGAGTTCCAGCATGCTGATGCTGGCAGCAACGAACTGCTTGGTGACCGAACCGACGTCGAATACCGTCTGCGGCGTGACCGGAATGCCGTAGTCGAGATTGGCAAAGCCGTAGCCGCGCGAGTAGATCAGGTCGCCCTTGCGGGATACGGCCAGGGCGCAACCGGGTGAACCCGGCCGGTCCCAGGCAGCGAACAGGGCATCGACCGGCGGCGTGTCGGAACCGACCTCCGCCGGTGCGGCTGCGGTGCTCGGCACACTGCAACCGGCGGCAAGCGCCAGGACCGCCGCGACCCGGGCAAGCTCAGGGAAGTTCATCGGACCAGCGCTGCAGCTGCTCGACGCTCACGCCGGCTCCCCCGCAGACGATCACCAGCGCCGATTCGTAGCGCTCGACCTCAGCGGCCCTGTCGTAGATCGCCGCCAGCGACGCCCCGCATGCGGGCTCCGTGACGATCCTGTGGTCGGCGATGAATGCCCGGCATGCTGAAACGGCTGCCCGGTCCGAAACCACCACGCTGAGCAACGGATGCCGCTGTGACCAGGCAAAGGCCTGTTCGCAGACCTGCAGGGCGCCGAGCGTGGTGGCGATGCTGGTGATGCGATCGAGCTTGATGCGTTGCCTGGCTTGCAGGGATTGGGCCAGCGAGTCCGCACCGACGGTCTCGACTGCGATGATCGGCACGTCGTTCCAGCCATGCCGATGCAGACCCTGGACGACGCCGCTCAGCAGTCCGCCGCCGCCGACGGACAGCACGATGACCGCGGGTCGCACGCCGGAGCGGACGATCTCGTCCACCATCGTGGAGTGTCCCTGCCAGATGAGCGGATCGTCGAACGGGTGCAGGAACGCGTCCGACTCACCGACCATCGACAACGCCCGCGCATTGGCCTCGTCCCAGGTCGCACCGTGGACGATCACTTCGGCACCTTCCTGCAGGATCTTCGCCTTCGCGGTTTCGGACGTCGTCTGCGGAACCACGACGACCACCGGAACACCCAGCTTGCGCCCGGCGTAGGCGACGGCGATGCCCGCGTTGCCGCCGGACGACGAGATGAAGCGCCTGGCGCCGCGGCGGGCGTACTCCTGGCAGGCAAGGCCGATGCCGCGGATCTTGAACGACCCGGGCGGCTGCACGGCCTCCAGCTTCAGCCAGATCGGGACGACCCGAGACCCTGCTCAGCGCCTGCGATTCGAACAGCGGTGTTTCCAGGTGCAGCGGGTTCATGTTCTCCTGCGATCGTGCCATACGGCGGACGACGATTCCTGCGCGTACAGCAATGCCGACGCGCCGCACAGCACGCCGAGCCCGGTATGCCTCTTCCCAGGTGAGCCGCAGGAGGAGCCAGCCGATGACCAGGCAACTCAGCACCGGAATGGACATGCCCGCCGGGAATGGCGAACTTGCCGGGTCCCGGCGTGCCGTCGCGAAACCGCAGCCGGATCGTCGCCAGGCTGACGCCCAGGTACACGAGCAGTATGGAACCCGATGCAACGATCGCCAAGCGGCCTGAACGCTCCTGTCAGTGCGAACACGCAGATCATCGCCGCGAACACGATGATCGCGACGTACGGGTGTCCTGAAGCGGGGATGCACCCTGGCCAGCAGCCGGGGCAGGTTGCCGTCCCTTGCGGACGCGAACAGCACGCGCGGCGTATTCAGCATGTCGCCACTCATGTTTGCGTAGATCGACACGACGGCGGTGACCAGCAGCATCGTGCCGCCCCAGCCACCGAATACCTGCTCCGCCACGGCGGCGAGAGGCGACTCGGTGTTTTGCGCGAGTGCGCCGCCCAGCACGCCCTGGGCGACGGTCTGCAGGCCGATGTAAAGGAACAGAATGCTGACGAGCCCCAGCAATAGCCCCAGTGGCACAGTCTTCTGCGGATCGCGGATCTCGCCGCTCGAGCTCAAGGCGGATTCCACTCCGGCGAACGCAAAGAACAGCAGCAGCGCGCCGGCGCCAGCCTTCTCGGGCGAGGGCCAGCCCGCAATGGCCAGATTCGAAGGCTCGATCTTGCCCAGGCCGACGATCACCAGCAGGCACAGCGGAATCAGCTTGATGACGGTATTGAACTCGAAGAGCCTGACACCGCGCTGGACGCCCCTGATGTTCACGATCACGAGAGTTCCGACCAGGGTGATGATGAACGCCGCTCTTGGTACCGGCTCGGCCAGCACAGGAAACGGAATCGCGATTGCCTCGACCATGGCCGCGGCAATCGCCGCGTTGGAAAGGACATTCCAGCCGAACCACAACAACATTGATGCCATGAACCCCGCGAATGGGCCGAACGCCTCCTCGATGTAGGCGTAAGCACCGCCGCTTCGCGTGATGCGACTCCCGGTCTCGGCGAAGCACAGGAATACCAGCGCCACCGCGACCGAGCAGATGAGATAGGCGACGATCGCCGCCGACCCGAGCTGAACCGCAATGAGGCCGGGCAGGACGAAGATGCCGCCACCGACCACCATGTTGATGATGTTCAGCGTCAATGCACGGGGGCCGATCACGCGGATCAGACCCTCGTCCTGCCCCTCACTCGAGCCGTGCATCAGCCCGATTGCTGGCTACGAAGGTCGCATGCAACGCCGCCGTGGCATTCGAGGCGCGCGACGCGCGCTGATCACTTCGGCGCGTACCAGATCGGCGAGCTCCAGGCGCGTTCCTGGATGCTGACCGGCAGCCCCTTCGGCACGGCGACGCCGAGCCTCGCGGCGTCGATCGTGCTCCAGCGCGGCGTCGGGATCTCGAGCACGCGCGCGTAGTAGAACGCCCGCTCGCCCGGCTTGAACTCCGGGTCGGTCCAGGCCGCTGACAGCTGCGGCGCGCCGATGCTGTTGGTGTAGCTGCCCTTGGCGGCATCCACGGTATCGCCGACGGCCGGCAGCTTGCCGTCCGCACCGGGCTTGCGGTCGCCGCTCCAGGTCACGTCGTAAACGCGCTCCTGCTGGGCGCCCTTCGCGTCGAGCCAGCCCTTCACGATCTGCACGCGATCGAGGTTGCCGCTCTCCGGGTCCTTCAGCGCGGTGACGAAGAAGGTCGGCGCCTTGCCGGCGTCCGCGGACGGACGCAGGTCGCCGCCCATGGGCACGCCGCCGGCGTAGGCCTGCTTGACGAAGTCCGGCTGCGCCAGGGCATCGGCGCCGAGGTCCCAGCTCGCGAAGAAGCCGCACCTTGATCATCGGACCGGACGTGGCGAAGGTCTCCTTGCGCAGCATCGCGTCGTAGATGGCCTCGCGCGTGTTCTGCTCGGCCCACACGCCGGCGAGTCCGCCGCTGCTGAATTCCTGGATCTGCAGGAGCTGCTCGGGCGGCTGGCCTTCCAGTCCGTTCAGGCGATGCTTGGCGTCGTTCTCGAACGCGAACTTGCCGGTGTAGTTGAATTCCTCATTGGTGGCGGCCGCATTGTGCGTGTCGGTGTCGCCGATGAACCCGTACTTGAACGGATTGCCCCGGCCCGCCTGCTCCTGGGACAGGCCGTCGAGCAGCGCCTTGCGGGCGAAGCTGCCTTCGCGGTGCGTCGGCCGCTCGGCGTCGGCACTCAACGTGTAGTCCCACAGCTCGAAGCCCGCGAACTCGTCGGTGGACGACAGCGCGGGATGCGTTTCCGAAGTGCCCTTGATCTGGGTGATCTCGTACAGCGGCTCGTTCGCGGCGCGCGTCGCGTTGTACGCGGCATCGATCGGCTTGCCGTCGAACTTGACGAGCTCGAACATGCGCCCGTCGCTCGCGTTGCCGTTGTGCGGGATGGCGAGCAGGGTCGAGCCGCGCTCGCGCTGCTGGCCCATCCACTTCCACAGGGTCTCGGGATCGTCGGAGTCGAGCGCCGAGAGCGCCATCTCGGGCAGCGTCTTCGTGTCGCGGAACACGACGACGCGGTGGAGGTTTCGCTTGTTGGGGTTCGAGGTCCACTCGAAGCCGGCGAAGGTCGTGAACTTGCCGGGCTGGTAGTTCTCTTCCGCCGCCTTGACGATGTCGGACCAGACGGACCGGGCAAGCACGGGATCGCTCAGCGCCGGGTCGCTCTTGCCGGCGCTCATGTCGCGCAGGACGCCGGCAAAGGTCTGCAGCCGCACGTTGGCATCCGGCGAGGTGACACCCTTGGCGATCTCGGTCTTGCTGATCGGGCTGTCGGGATTCGACATCTGGTTGAAGACGCCCATGTATTCCGCATGGTCGGAGACCATGTAGAAGTCGAGCGGCGTGCGGATCTGGATCTTGCCGCCGACCCCGCTGTTGGTGATCTCCCTGCCCTGGGCCCAGGCGTAGGCGTCGGTCGGCGTCGTCTGCGATCCATTGGTCATGGCGTCAAACGACCAGCCGGTGTGCACGTGCACGGCGCCGAAGTAGGCATTCCGGTCGGGGTTGGGCGCCGGCAGCGCCGCGGTCGCGCCCGGTGCGGTCGAGTCGGACTCCCCTGCCTTCGGTTCGGAATCCCTGGAGCAGCCGCCCAGTGAAAGGATTGCGAAACCCGAAATCGCTGCAACGGCAGCGAAGGTCAGTCGACCGGCATGCATGAAGTTCTCCTCCCCCTTGCGGCGACGGATCCTAACATGGCGAAGAGTGGCGCGGTTATGTCAACACTGCCCGCAACGCACGACGCATTCGCTACATTCCGTACTGACACACGGATGTGCGTTACGGGACTCAGGATGTCCACTCTCCAGGCCGCTCGCCTATCAGCGCACTCCGCCGCGCACGACGCGTTGCGCCTTCGTCCCCCGCGCGCGGGAGGCTGGGTGCGTCAAGGCGCCGGCGAGCCGCCGGTCATCGCGCTCGTCAAGGACCACCTCAATTCCGCCGTGGTCGCGGCAACGCTGCTGCTGGCCACGCCGGCTTTCGGCCACCGCATCAGCGGGCCGCTGCTCGCCGTTGCCGCCATCGCCTATGGCATGACACTGCAATTCATGACGAAGCCCCGGCTCGAACGTGCAGACGACGACCTGGACTGGGGTCGCGTGCTGCGCCACCGGACGATCGAGTGGGCCTGTGTCGCCGCGCTACTGCTGCTGGCGGGCCACCTGCTCGAGATTGCCGGGAGTTTCCCGAGGAACCTGATCCTGGCCTGGTTCATCGCGACGCCCTTCACGCTCGCCGGCGCACATGCCGCGGCGCGCAAGGTAACCGGCCGCATGATGCGGCGGGCCGTCGCCCAGCGCCGGCTGGTCATCGTCGGCGCGAACCGAATCGGCTGCGAGCTGGCCGCGCGCCTCAAGGAGGAGCCCTGGCTGGGCGGATTCGCGGGATTCTTTGACGATCGCCGGGTGGAGCGACTGACTCGCGAGTGCCGCTCATCGCTGCTGGGCCACTTCGCGGACCTGCCGGAATACGCGCGGCGGAACATCGTCCACGTCATCTACGTCTGCCTGCCGATTTCAGGTCGTCCCCGCATCCGCAGGCTGCTCGACTCGCTGGGCGACACGACGGCCTCGATCTACTTCGTACCCGACCTGTCGCCGTTCGACCTGATGCAGGCGCGCTTCGGCGAGGTCCGGGGCATGCCCTTCTTCGCCGTCCGCGAGACGCCGTTCTGCGGCATGTCGGGAGTGCTGAAGCGGGCGAGCGACCTTGCGCTTGCGACGGCCATGCTGCCCCTGGTCCTGCCCCTGTCGGCCGCAATCGCCATTTTCGTCCGGCGCTCGTCGCCGGGACCGGTGCTTTTCCGGCAGCGGCGCTGCGGCCTCGACGGACGCGAGTTCACCGTCTACAAGTTCCGCACCATGACCGTGGGTGAGGACGGCGACGTGCGCCAGGCCACCCGCGAGGATCCGCGAGTCACGCGTGTCGGCCATTTCCTGCGGCGCACGTCGCTCGATGAGCTGCCGCAGCTGCTCAACGTGTTGGCCGGAAGCATGAGCCTCGTCGGCCCGAGGCCCCATGCCCTCGCGCACAACGAGTACTACCGCAAGCTCGTCAGCGGCTACATGCTGCGCCACAAGGTGCGGCCGGGAATCACCGGGCTCGCGCAGGTCAACGGATTGCGCGGAGAGACGCGGGAACTCGAGAAGATGAGCCAGCGCGTCCGCTACGACCTCGAGTACCTCAAGCACTGGTCGCTCGGCCTCGACGTCCGGATCCTGATCAAGACCGTCCGTATCGTCCTGTCGGACCGCAACGCCTACTGACCCCTCGCCGCATCATCCGGCGGAAGGCAGGGGACGCGTCCTCGAAAGCCAGGTGCCGGTCGACTCGAGGCTGGAAGCGGCCTGCATCGGGCCCGCACAGAAGAAGCGGAACTCGAAGACCCCGCGCGGCGTATGCAGGTACTTGCCGGTGGTTACCCGCGAGACGATGGCCGCGTGCATCCCGACGGCATCGGCCAGGTCGCCCAGGGTCATGGGCCGCACCGACTCATCCTCGCGGTCAAGGAAGTCCCCGTGCCGGGCAACCAGGGCACGCGCGATGCCGAGCATCATGCCGTTGCGGATCTCGAGGCTTCGCACCAGCCAGCGGGCCCGCTGCAACTGCACCCGCAACGCCATCTGGTCATCCGAGCGTGTGACCATGGCGGCGTACTTCTCATTCAGGCGGATGCGTTCGACAGACGCCGGATTCAGTTCGACCTCCCAGCCCGCGGGCGTGCGCCGGGCGAACAGGTCGGGGATCCCGTACTCGGCGCGCGGCGACCGGAATGCGGCGCCCGGCTTCAGGTCGCAGTTGCCGACCAGGGCGAGTGCCGCCTCCAGGTCAGGTCCGCTGCAGCCCGTCAGGCGTCGCAAGTCCTTGACCTGCGGATCCGGCACCAGCTCGAGGTGGTGACGGGCAATCTTCCGCGCCGCATCCAGGCCAGGCGTGGCCGGATCGAGCTGCGCAAGCTGAATCCCGATGCACTCGGAAACCGAGCGCGCGCCGACGCCTACCGGGTCGAACTTCTGGATGATGGCGAGCACGCTCTCGACGACGCCGGCGTCGGCCCGAACCTCGACCGCGACGCGGTCGGCGATCGCGCCCGGCGTTTCGGGCAGGTAGCCGTCATCATTGATCGTGTCGATCAGCGCGCGACCGATCGCGAGTGGGCCGTTGGGCAGGGGCGCCAGCTGGAGCTGCCACGCGAGGTGCTCCTGGAGCGTGCCTGCCGGATCGTGCGGCCTCGCGAGCTCAGGCTGCGTCGCGGGCGTTTCCGACGTGCTGTCCAGCACCCACGTCGCGTCGAACTCCGCGTCCGGTTCCAGCATGACGTTGGTTTCGAGCGCCTGCTGGACCTGGGCGTGAAGCTCGCTCGCGGGCAGCTTGAGCAGCCGGAGAGCCTGTTGCATCTGCGGCGTCATGTGCGAAGTAAACCTCGCGCGCCTCGGAACAGGCAAAAAACTCATGTGCGTGAGCGCACATTCCAGGCTTCTCGCGTAAATTATGGTCAATGCGCGTCGGAGAACCACGTCAGTACTGTCTGACGGCGCTTCACGGTGGCGGCAGCCTGTGCTGTCCGGCACTGCCCCGGCACAAGATGACGAAGGCCCACACTCGCCACCGACGGATATCCCTTTGCACGCCAAGCTTCGATTTCGTGTCCTGCCCCTGGTCCTGTTGCTGCTCTCGCGCATGCAGCAGCAGTGACGACGACAACCCTCCTCCGCCCCCGCCTCCGGATCCGGACCCGGTGGCGCAGCGGGGCGACCTGATCGGCGCAGCCGCGCTGGTGGCGTCCTATACGCCCGACGAGTTGCTGGCCATTGCCGCCACCGACGACGTGACGCAACTGCTGCTGGAGGAAATCCTGTCGCCGGACTGCGGGATCGACGTCTATCACATCGAGTATCAGACGGTGGACCCGGCGGGCAACCTCATCCCGGCCTCCGGCCGCCTTGATGGTGCCCGAACGATTCGGCAACCCAGTGCCAGGGCGCGCGTCCGATCGTGCTGTATGCCCACGGCACCAACACCGACATCAGCCTTCAACATGGCCGACCTCGAGTCCTCGAACAACACCGAGGCGCTCCTGATCGCCGCGATGTTCGCGGCGGAGGGCTACATCGTCGTGGCGCCGAACTACGCGGGCTACGACACCTCGACGCTCGGTTACCACCCCTACCTGAACGGCGACCAGCAGTCGAAGGACATGATCGATGCGCTGACGGCCGCGCGCAGCGCCCTGCCCACGGCAGATGCGCCCGACACGACGGACGGCGGGCAATTGCTGGTCACGGGCTATTCGCAGGGCGGCTACGTCGCCATGGCGACGCACCGGGCGCTGCAGGACGCCGGGCGAAACCGTCACCGCGTCCGCGCCGATGTCGGGGCCGTATGCGCTTTCGGCCTTTGCCGACGCGATCTTCCAGGGACAGGTGACGGGCGGCTCGCCGGTGAACCTGACGCTGCTGCTCACGAGCTACCAGAACGCGTACGGCAACATCTACGCGAGCACGACGGACGTCGTACGAGCCGCAGTACGCCACGGACATCGAAACGCTGCTGCCGAGCACGACGTCGCTGGGCGACCTCAAGGCACCAGGGCAAGCTGCCCGACGACGCGATCTTCAGCAGCACGCCGCCGGATGCCGCCTACGCGGCCATGACGCCGGCGACGACGCCGGCGAACCTCGCGCCCGTCTTCGCCCTCGGCTTCGGCACCGACCACCTGCTGACCAACGCCTTCCGGCTCGCGTACCTGCAGGATGCGGACGCCAATCCGGACGGCGGCTTCCCGACACTGACGGATGGATTGCCGCCCGCCGACTCCCGGGCACCCGTTTCGCCAGGCGCTGAAGACCAATGACCAGCGCGCGTGGACGCCGACGTCGCCGATGCTGCTGTGCGCGGGCAACGGCGATCCCGCCGTGCTCTATCTCAACACCGAGCTGATGCAGAACTACTGGTCGTCGGCGACGACCGTCACCGTGCTCGACATCGATTCGGCCGTCGCGAGCGGCGATCCGTACGAGATCGCAGAAGGACAGCTTTCGCCGTTGCGAAGGAACTCGTGGAGCTGGCGGGCGGCGATACCGAGGTGCTGGAGAACTATCACGCGGGGCTCGTGGCGCCGTTCTGCCTGAGCGCCGTCAAGTCGTACTTCGACGGGTTCTAGCGCCCAAGATGCTAATCTCGCAGCCCTGCACGGGAGGCTCGATTGGCTCTAGGCGCGACGATGTACGTGTTCGACGTCCGGCTGGCGGACGCGGATCGCGCCGTCAACGAAACGCTGACGCTTCGCGTGGCGCAACATCCGTCCGAGACTCCCGAGTACCTCGTGACGCGCCTGCTGGCCTATTGCCTCGAGTACACCGAGGGAATCGCATTCTCGAAGGGCCTGTCCGATCCGGATGAGCCCGCGATCTCCGTGCGGGACCTGACGGGCGTCCTGAAGTCCTGGATCGAAATCGGATCACCGGATGCGGACCGCCTGCACCGGGCGGCCAAGGCCGCGCCGGATGTCGCGGTCTACTGCCACCGCGGTCTCGACTCGCTCATCGCGCGCCTCGACGGCGCGCGGATTCACCGCGCCGCGGAGATCCGGCTGCGCGCCGTGGACCCGGAGTTGCTCTCCGGGCTGGTGGCGCGGCTCGACCGGCGCATGAGCATCGATCTCACCGTCTCGGACCACACACTCTATGTCTCGCTCGGGGACGAGACGTTGACCGGAGCCCTGGAGGAGCGGCGGCTCAACGGCGATTAGTTAAACCAGCCAACGCCCATGCGCACGCCGAGGCTGTAAAGATCAGCGTCGGTGTCGCCCGCGACATTCTCCGTGGCCACGTCGAGGTAGCGGTCCCAGCCCAGGCGGATCGCGAAGTGCTTGGTCAGGTCGTACTCGACGCCGACGCCGAACATCGGGTCGCTCTTCTGCGAAGACTGGCTGGCCCGCCCCTCCTCGCCATCGACCGTGATCCGTGCCGTGCCCTTGGCGTTCAGGAAGGAGAGTCCGACGCGGCCGAACACGGAGAAGCGCTCGCCAATCGGCAGGATGCCCAGCACCGACACGACAGGCCCGTCGGCCGAGCTTTCGAAGACCGCGTCCGCGTCGAACGTATCGACCCCATCCGTCACCGTGCCCTCGGCCCGGTAGCCGATCGAACCCAGGTCGACATATGCGAACTCGAAGGCGAAGTGGTCGTTGAGCTGATAGCCGCCGCCGACGCCGAAGCCGGTGTCCGAGTCGTCGAGTACGGAACTGAAACTCACGACCTCCACGTCGACCGATTCGAAGATCGCGGCGAGGTTGTCGTCCACCTGCCCCTGGCTGAGCCCGGAGGCACTCGATTCCCCGGCGAATCCGAGCACGTACCAGCCGGGTTCCGCCGCCTGCGCCGCGGCGACCAGGCCAAAGTTCAGGCACAGCGCCAGTGCGCTCGACCGCATCTTGAGGTTCATCGGGGCTTCTCCGCGCAATCGGGCGATTGCGGCTGTTATTGACGTTGGAGGGCTGGCCTTGCGGTCAGTTCCACCGGAGGTCGTGTATTTTGCCAAGTGTCGAAGCTACCATGACCCGGCCATGCGCGATTTCTCGCTAGAGGTGTTCTTTTCCAAGTGGGAGTTCGCGGCGCGTCATCACCTGACGGCGTCGGATGCCGAGAGCGTGACCTTGTCGCGCCTGCTCGAACTGGCAACGCCCGCCGATCGCGACCGCTTCATGGCGCTGCACCTCGGATACACGCAGACGTTCGGGTCCCCGACCCTGCGCGAGGCCATCGCCGCGACGTACTCGGGCCTCCCGGCAGCGGACATCCTGTGCTTTGCGGGCGCCGAAGAAGGCATCTACATCTGCATGCGCACGCTGCTGGAAGCGGGCGACCACGCGATCGTGATGACGCCGAACTACCAGGCGGCGGAAACGCTGCCGCTGGCAGTCTGCGAAGTGACCGGCGTGCCGCTGGTGGAATCGGCGGACTGGGCGCTGGACGTCGACGCGATCCGGGCCGCAGTGCGGCCGAACACCAGGCTCATCTCGATCAATTTCCCGAACAATCCCACCGGCGCGGTGCCGACGCGGGCGGCTTTCGAGGCCCTGGTCGAACTCTGCCGCAAGCACGGGATCTGGCTGTTCAGCGACGAGGTTTACCGCGGGCTCGAGCGTTCCGATGCCGACCGCATTCCGCAGGCGGCCGAGGTCTATGAGCGCGGGATTTCCCTGAACGTGATGTCGAAGGCCTATGGCCTGCCGGGCCTGCGCATCGGCTGGATCGCCTGTCGGGACCGCGCCCTGCTCGCCCGCATGGAGCGATACAAGCACTACTTGTCGATCTGCAATTCGGCGCCGTCGGAGGTGCTGGCGGAGATCGCGCTGAAGGCGCGGGAAACCCTGATCGCCCGCAATCGCGGCCTGGTCATCGAGAACCTGAAGCGGCTCGATGCCTTCTTTGCGCAGTTCGAGTCGCTGTTCGAATGGAAGGCGCCGAAGGGCGGGTGCGTGGCATTTCCCCGCTACCTGGGGCCCGAGGGCGTGGAGGCGTTCTGCCAGCGGCTGGTCGAGGAAGCGGGCGTGCTGTTGCTCCCCGCCAGTATCTATCGGTCGGAACTGACGGAGACGCCGCGGGACCGGTTCCGGATCGGGTTTGGACGGGCGAACCTGCCGACCGGATTGAAAGCGATGGAGACCTGGCTGTCGGGAGCTGAGCGATGAAAGGACGGGTGGCGCTGGTCACGGGCGGTGGCCGCGGGATCGGACGCGAGGCGGCGCTGCTGCTCTCGGCGGCGGGGGCGCGCGTGATGATCACCGCGCGCAGCGAAGCGGAACTCGCCTCCGCAGGCCTCGATTACGTCGTGGCCGATCTCGGCACGGCCGAAGGATGCGCGCAGGCAGTGGCCGAGACCGAACGACGGCTCGGGCCGATCGACCTGCTGGTCGTGAACCACGGCATCGGCTCGGCCCACGAGCGGCTGGTGTGGGAGCAGGATCCGGCGGTCTGGCGCGAGACGATGCGCATCAACCTCGACGGCCCGTTCGAGCTTGCGCGCCTGACGGTGGGCGGCATGTGCAAGCGGGGCTACGGCCGGCTGGTGTTCACGAGTTCGACCGCCGGCGAGAAAGTCGGAACGCTCCGGCAGCGCCTACTCCGCTTCCAAGCACGGCGTCATCGGGCTCGCGCGGGCGGTCGCCCAGGACGCCGGGCCGTTCGGGGTCACGTCGAACGCCGTGCTGCCGGGTTGGGTGAAGACCGCAATGGCCGAACGCTCGGCCAAGGCGCAGGCCGAACAACGCGGCATCAGCGTCGAGGAGGTCTGGCGCGAGCGCGCCGCCCTCTACCCGCAGAACCGCGTCCTGCAACCGCGCGAGGTCGCGGAGGTGATCGCGTTCCTGTGCAGCGATGCGGCCGGCGGCGTGAACGGCGAGGCGATCACCGTCGCGCTGGGCGGCCTGTGGTGAGCAAGCGCTAGTCGCCGGTCGGGTGCCAGCTCTCGTCCGGGTCGTAGGCTTCGATCGCCGCGACCGCCGTCTCTGTCTCCGGCCCGAGGTCCTTCTGGAAGACGATTCCCTGCTGGTTGACCTGGAAAGTCATGACCCCTGAGTTGCCGTGCTTGGAGGGCCAGGCGATGGCCGCAAAGCCGCGCGTCAGGCGATCCTTCTTGTCCAGGTAGCTGCGCGCGCCGCCCGGGGCGCTGGGGCCCTGGGCCTCGAGAATGCGGAAATAGTAGCCATGAAATGGCTGCGGGCCGGCATTCCTGCGCGTGTGAGCGTGCGGCCTCGGCGAACAGCGGTCCGAGCGGGCTTTCCTCGTCGCCCTCGCCAGCCGTCCAATAGAGACCGTCGCGCGCGCCTTCGCTGCTCCGGAAGCGACGCGCGTAGGCCGGCGGCTTGCCCGCCCATCCGCCTGCGAGGTACTCGCGCTGCGCATCGACATAGGCATGCAGGCTCGCGAGCACGAGCAACTCGTTCCGGCCGACGCGCCGATTCAGGAGTTCCTCACGGCCGCCTTCCACGTCGAAACGCCAGCGGCCGTCCTTCAATACCAGCGGCAGCGGGAACCACCATTCTTCATGGCCGAGCACGGCGGCCTTGGTCGTCGCGTCGAGATCCGCGAACGCCACTTTCTCGGCAATCATCGCCTTGACGCGCAACGCGTCCTCGCGGTCGGCGACCGGATCGCCCGACTCGAAGAGCTCCGCCCCTGCGGCCCCGAACATTTCCTCCGTCTTCTGCCGATCACCGGATCCCGCGAACTTTCCAAGCGTCTGCACGGCTTCTTCCGGCGTCGCATAGGTTCCGGGCGGCGCCGGGGAACAGGCGGCCATCACCGCCAGGACCATGACGCCGGCAAGGGCCGGGCGCAAGGCTCGCAGCCAACGGTTCGTCTGCATCGTCATTCTCCCGGTGCTCATCGCCGCCGCGCGCCGCCGCCGCGACTCATCCCGCCGCCGCGGCTCATCCCGCCCCGGCTGCTCGCCGAACGGTCCATGCCTGAATTGCGCGAGCCGCTCCACGCGGTGTTGCTCGCGCTGCCGCGGGAAGCGGACGAGCGATCACGGGTCGAAGCGGAAGGCGTCTGGCTCGGCTGCCGGCCACCGACCGCGCCCGTCGATGCGCTGGGACCGCGCTGGCCGCCCGCCGACCTGTCGCCGACCGAGGCTCCGCCCGCACCGCCGCGATCGTAGCCGCGCGCCTGGTCGCGCGTGACGCGGCTCGAACCCGTCTGCCCGCCGTACTGCTGCGCGGTCTTGTTGTCGCGGTAGTTGACGCCGCCGCGGTGCGAGGCATCGTGCTGCCACGACTGCTTTGCCGCCGGCCTTGTCGCTGAGGTTGCCCCGGCCGCCGTCGATGCTGGTGTTGCGGTTGAAATTGTTGTGGTGGTCGATGTCGATGTCGACGTCGCTGCTGCCCCAGCCCCAGTTGGCGCCGCCCCAGACCGCAGCCCCCCACATCACGCCGACGGTGAAGGCCATCGCGCCGTAGCCGTAGGGCGGCGCGACGTACATCGGCGGGTAGTAGTAATAAGGATAGGACCAGCCGCCGTAGACCACCGTCGACGAGTAGGTCGGCACGTAGATGACCTGCGGGTCGGCGGGCTCGACCACGATGATCTTGTCGGGCTGCTGCGTGACGACCTGCTGCTCGGTCGTCTTCAGGTTGCCGGAGTCGTAGGCCTTGCCGCGCATCCGCTGGATCGTGTCCATCAGTTCCGTCTTCTGGGCCAGGAAGGCGTCGCCCAGGTCCTGGGTCCAGTCCAGGTTCTCGTCCATCTGCTTGAGCACGTCCGGAAACCCGGTCATCGACTTCACGCTCGCATCCCAGTCGTGCTGCTTGAGCGCCTCCTCGAGGGCCTTGTCCTTGAGTCCCGGGTTGGCCCTCACCCAGCGCGCCGCCTGGACGATCTCGAGCGGATAGGTGGAGGCCATCAGCATCATCGAGACCACGGGATCGGGATAGAGCGCCATCGGCGCCACGATCTGCTCGAGCTGTTCCTTCGAGAATCCCGCGGCCGCGTCGCTTGCGTCGCCGGGACTGCCGCCGGCGCCTGGGCGGCCGGCTGCTGGGCCGTGGCGGCCATCGCCATCACCCATGCCGCCGCGATGAACCCGACCGTCCAGCGCTGATCGCGTGTCGTCATGTCAACTCTCCCGGCAAGGCGGCTTAACCGGTGCATCCTAGCGCGACGGCCCATGCGCTGTCCCTGTACCTAGGGGTGGGGCCGCGCCCGACAGGTCTTCCTCGATGAAACGCAGCACGGCCTCGAGCAAGGCCTCGCGCGGATAGTCATTCCTGTTGACCAGGGACCGGCTGATGACCGGGTGGGAGCGGCTCACCGGCACGGCGATCGCCCAATGGTCGGCGTTGAGGAATCCGATCAGCGTGCTGCCCGGATAGTACGTATAAAAGGCCTTTCTGTTGCCGGCGAGTGTAGCGCCGGATGGTGGACGGGGAGGCGCCGGCGAGAATTCCTGCGTCGCGCGTGGCACCCCTCCCCGCGCTCGCCTCCCAGAGCGCGCCGACGGCCACCCGGTTCAGAACAGCGATCCCGACCCCATGCCCGGCGGTGGCGCCCGAGGGCCGAGCGACGCCACCGGCAGATCCTCCGCGCCCCGCTCCCGCCGGTGCGCCAGGATGCGCGCGATGACCCCCGGGTCTTCGATGCTCGCGATCACCTCGAGCCGCCCGCCGCAGCGCGCGCACTGCTCGATCTCGATCTTGAACACCCGCTGCAACCGCCGCGCGCAATGGCGCAGTTACTGGAACTCCCCGTCGGCCTACCCGATGGAGACGCTCGACCCGGAAGGGGTCAACGACGAGGCGCTCGAGCGACTTCGGCGAAGGCTCGCGAAGCTGACCGTGGAAATGGGCGCGAACGCCTACGCGGAGGCGCTGCGCGGCGACGATCTCGTGCGGCGCATGATCGCGGGCGATTGGCCGATGCAGTGGTCGGCGAACTACCGGTTTCGTGGCGGATGACCCGGCGAAGGTCACGATGAAGAAGCGCGACATCAAGCGCACGCATGTCGGCGTCGCGCTCGCGCCGATGCTGGAGGGTGCTGCGGCGCGGGTCACGATCGTCTCTCCTTACTTCGTGCCCGGCGATAAGGTGACGGCGGGGCTTACGCGCGCGGCAGGCGGGGGCAGGCAGGTCCGCGTCCTGACCAACTCGCTCGTCGCCAACGACGTCGCCGCCGTGCACGGCGGGTATTCGCGCTACCGCAAACGGCTGCTGAAGGGTGGCGTCCGGCTCTGGGAGCTCAAGCCCACGTCAGGCGGCACGCAGGCCTCGAGCCTCCTTGGCACGTCCGGCGCCAGCCTGCACACGAAGGCCTTCACGGTCGACGGGAAACGGCTTTTCGTCGGCAGTTACAACCTCGATCCGCGCTCGACGTGGCTGACGTGCAGACGACGGGGCAGCACGCCTGGCAGGTGACCCCGGCGATGGCGGCCTGCAATTGAGCGACGGCAAGGAGACGTTCAGCCGCGACCCGAATGCTTCGACCGGGTTACAGCACCGGTGACGCCAGTCGCGACAGGTTGACGCCGAAACGCCACCAGAACGGCTTGCGATCGAATTCCAGGGGGTCGATGGGCTTCGCGTGCGCGAAGTCGTCCTCAAACATCGCCTCCATGCGCGTGGCGAAGTCACGGTCCACGATCACGGCAGTCACTTCGAAATTGAGTCGAAACGAGCGGTTGTCAAAGTTGGCCGTTCCAACGGCCGAAACGTCATCGTCCACGAGCATGACCTTTTCGTGCAGAAAGCCCGGTTCGTAGGCGTCAACCGGATGCCAAGGCCGCGCAACTTGTGGATGTAATGAAAGCCGGCCAACTGCACGGGCAGGCTGTCGCCCTTGCCGGTCGTGATCACGCGAACGTCTACACCGCGCAGCGCCGCCAGCATCAGCGCCTTCATCACGGCTTCGTCGGGGACGAAGTGGGTGCAGAAACCCAGAATCGGTCATCGGCGGAGTTCAAGGCAGTGACGAACAACAAGCCCGCGGTCTTCCAGCTCCTCGGTCGGGGCGGAGGATGCGATCATGACCTGCTGGTCCCCACCCCCGCGGCTTCAGGCTTCCGGTTCGATCCGGGATATTGCGTGTCGCCCAGTACCAGTCGCCGAGAATCGTCGCCTGGAGTTGCAGCACCGCCGGACCGACGATTCGTACGTGGGTATCGCGCCGATCTTCGTCCAGCCGAGGATCTCGTCGCGGTTCGCCCAATACGGCCCTTGTTCACGCCGTCCACGACCACCATCTTGCGGTGATTGCGGAAGTTGAGCTGGAAACGGTTCCCGACTCCCTGGGTCGGCTTGAATGACGATACTTCGACACCGGCAGCGCGCAACTCGTCCAGGTAGGCAGTCGACAGGCCGTTGCTGCCGACTTCGTCATACAACAGGTACACACGAACGCCCACGCGCGCCCGTTCGATGAGCGCTTGCTGCAAACGCCGACCGAGACCGTCATCGTGGATCATGTAGAACTGGACCAGCGCGTAGTGCTGCGCCTGCGCGATCCCGGCAATGATGCTGTCGAAAGTGGCGGAGCCGTTGATCAGCAGCTCGACCTGGTTCCCCCTGGTGAGATCCATTCCCGAGAGTTTCTGTACGGCGCGATAAGCGCCTGGCCCATCTTCGCTGGCGACATTCCACGGCCGCAGGTTCTCCCGAATCGTGGCGACGAGTGCGTCGATTTCCTGCTTGCGCTGCTCGTAGGCAACCATCCTGCCTTCGAACTTGCTGCGTCCGAACACGAGGTAGGCCGGCAAGGCGACAAATGGCATGGACAAGAGTGAGACCGACCAGGCGATCGCACCTTGTTCGGTCCGGGCGGTCATGATCGCGTCGACCGCTGCGATCGCCCCTGCGATGTAACTCGCCGTAACCAGCCAAACCAGCATCGACTTCCTCCGGGTCACGAACTTGCAGGCAGGCTGGCCACGAGCTCGGCGATACCAGTCCACATCACCTGGATGCCGATGCAGAAGAGGAGGAAAGCCGACAGTCGGGCGACGATCGACGTCCCGTTGGGGCCGATGGCCCGCGAGATCTGATTGGAAGACCGGTAGAGCAAGTAGATGAGCAGGCACATCAGGGTGGTCGCCACCCCTGTCTGCAGGACGAATATCAGCGGATTGACGTCGGACGCCCCGCCGGTCCCGAGCGCGATGGCCACCGAGATCGTCCCCGGCCCCGTGGTGATCGGCATGGTGAGAGGATAGAACGCTTGATTGGTCACGTCGCGGCTGCCCGTGGTCTCCAATGCGGCGCCCCGGTCCTTGCCCTCATCGTCGGCGTTCAGCAACGTCCACGCGGACAATGCAATGATGATGCCGCCCGCGAGGCGCAACACCGGCATGGAAATACCGAAGAACTTGAGCACATAAACGCCTACCGTCATCGAGACGCTCAAGATGATGAAACTGTAGATCGCGATCTGCCGTGCCAGCCGTGTGCGTGCCTCCTCGGACAGCTTCTTGGTCGCGGCGAGAAATACGAAAGCGCCGCCGAGCGGGTTGATGATGGAGAACAGCGCCGGGAAGGCGAGGAGCAGGAAGCTGCCCGTATCTGCGGCCCATTCGGTCGGCACTGCTTACCTCCGCGCGGTCAGGCCATGAGTAGCACGATCTGCGGATAGTACGTGTAAAAGGCCTTTCTGTTGCCGGCGAGTGTAGCGCCCCCCGCACACTGCTCGACGCCCGGCCTCGGCTCCGCGGCCCGGTCGCCCGCGTGAGACGGGATTTCCTCAGGACGTGCGCCGAGATCGTCCGGTAGACGATGCCGTGAACCTAGGTCAGCGCTTTGGGACGGGTAGCCAGCAGGAAGCGCAGTGCGAACGGCAGCGACAGCACCCACTGACGCAGCGGCTTCTGCGGCAACACCTCGTCGGCCAGCATCGCGGCGCTCTCCGTCATCGCCGCGCGCCGCAGCTCGGACAGAAGCCGTAGCGCGGTAATGATTGGCCGGCCGCTTCGCGCGCCGCGACCAGCGCAGGGTAATGCTGCTCGACCAGCGTGTACAGCAGCGTCGCCTCGGGACGGTGCCGCACGTATCCTGGCGGATCGATGAACGGTGGAGCACGCGTACGTGATGTTCGACGCCGCGCTTCACCATGTTGCCGTTGGCGTCGTAGCGGCGCTATCGTGCGTGGCTGACAGCCGACGTTTCCGCGGAGACGTTTTTCGATCACCCACACCTCACGTGAATCGCGCTTCACACGGACAGGCTCAAGTTCAAACGCATGTCGACGCGCACGTCGGGCTTGTCGAGCGCCAAAACAGATGAAGACGTCTCACCGACCACTGCAGTATCTTGTCGCCGGCCTCAGGCCATGAGCACCGGTTTCGCGCTCGCACTCGCCGGCGGCCTCGCCGTGCTGGCGTGGATCCTCCTGCCGCCGATGCTCGCCGCACGCCGGCGCGGGAAGCTCGTCGAGCGGTCGCTTCCCGCTGCGGAGCGCGCGTTGCTCGCGGAATACTGGCCCGGCTACACGCACGTGCCGCCCGCCTTCGCACCGAGGCTGGACGCATTGACGGCCGTATTCTTCGCGGAGAAGGACTTCATCGGCTGCGGCGGCCTCACCGTGACGCCGCCGATGCGGCTTGCCATCGCGGCACAGGCCTGCTTGCTGGCGGTCGGGCATGAAGGCCCGCCCTACGAGTCGCTGCGCTCCGTGCTGGTCTATCCGTCGCAGTTCGTGGTGCCGGGCGAATGGCACGACGAGGACGGCGTCGTGACCGAGGAATCGCGCGTGCTCGCGGGAGAATCGTGGGACGTCAGCCGCGTGATCCTGTCCTGGGAAGACGTGGACAGCCGCGGCGCGCCCGGGGAGGCCTACAACGTCGTCTTCCACGAGTTCGCGCACTACCTGGACCACGAATCCGGCGGCGCACCGTGGATCGAAGGCGGTGACGCGCGGCGCCGCTGGACGCAGCTGCTGGACGAGGAACTGGAACGGCTGCGTGCGCAGGCGGAGGCCGGCGAGCGCAGCTTCCTCGATCCCTACGCGGCGGAAGACCGCAGCGAGTTCTTCGCAGTCGCAAGTGAGGCCTTCTTCGAGGAGCCGGCGCTGTTCGCGCGCGAGATGCCCGCGCTCTACCACGCCCTGACCGGCCTTTACCGTCTGAACCCGGCCGACTGGCAATGACGCCCTGTTGAGGCCGTGCTGGCTCAGGCGGCGGCGTTACCGGTCGCTCGCACCGATGTGGAGGACCGGCTCACCGAGGATATCGAGACGTGGGCGGACGCCGAGGCCCGGCGCAGTGGATGCAGCCATTCTGCCGCCCACGCGCCGCGGCGCACCCTCTGCGATGCTGACGGTGCAGTAGCTGTTGAAGTCCGTGCTCGTGAAACGGAACTCTTCGGGTGTACTGTGCGCGAGGTGTGCGATGGCGGCTGTAACGATGTCTCCACCCCACGTGTCCTCGAGGGTCATCGCGATTCCGAGCTCCACGCACAGGTCGCGCGCCAGCCGGGTGCGCGTGAGGCCGCCAAACTTGCTGATCTTCAGGTTCACGACATCCATCGCCAGGTCGGCCTTGCCGCGTACCAGCGTGTCGACGTCGTTGATGACTTCGTCGAGCACGAACGGGTGATCGCAGCGCCGGCGCACGCCGAGGCATTCCTCGTACGTCAGGCATGGCTGCTCGATGTAGACATCCACGTCCCGCACGGCGCGCACGACTCGCAGCGCCTCATGCGCCAGCCAGCCCGTATTGGCATCGGCAACCAGGCGGTCGCCGGCCGACAGCATCCGCGATGCGGCCCGGATGCGCTCGATGTCGGTATCGGCACCGAACCCGACCTTGAGCTGGAACCGCGTGTAGCCCTCGGCTCGGTAGGCGGCAACGTTCTTTGCCATGGCTTCCGGAGACTGCCGGGAGATCGCGCGATAGAGCGTGATGTCCTCGCCGTAACGGCCGCCGAGCAGGTTGCAGACCGGCTCGCCGGTCGCCTGCCCCAGGATGTCCCAGCAGGCGACGTCGATCGCGGACTTCACGTACGGATGGCCCTTGAGGTGGGAGTCCATCAGCCGGTTGAGCGGGCCGAGCTGCCGCGGATCCGCGCCGATCAGCCGAGGCGCCAGTTCCGCGAGCCCGGTGCGCACGCCGGCGGCGTAAGAAGGCAGGTAAACCGGCCCCAGGGGCAGGATTCGCCATAGCCCGTCAGGCCGGCATCGGTTTCGACGGCGACGACCGTGCTGTCGAACACCGCGACCGATTTCCCGCCAGACCAGTTGTAGCTGCCCTCGTGCAGCGGCAGATCAACCTGGTAGGCCTTGATCGAGCTGATTTTCATGACCAACGGAGATTACCCGCCCGCCACGCGCCTGTCATTTGCCATGCCTAGACCTGCGCCGTCTTCCACCCCCCGCGCGTGAACAGCCACAGCGTGAACAGGCCGACCGAGGTCTCGGAGACGAACACCGCCCAGAACACGCCGGTGGCCTGCAGGTCGAGCTGCAGCGCGAGCAGCCACGCCAGCGGGATCTGGATCAGCCAGAAGAACACGAGGTTGATCTTCGTCGGCGTGACGGTGTCGCCGGCGCCGTTGAAGGCCTGCACCGCGACCATCCACCAGCCGTAGACGAAGTACGAGTACGACAGGATGCGCAGCCACTCGGCGCCGATGTCGACCACCGCGCGCGTCGGTGGTGAAGATGCCGATCAGCTCGCGCGGGCAGGAAGAACACCACCGACACGCACGAGCGGGAACACCATGTTGTACCAGCCGATGCGCCACACCGACGGCCTCGGCGCGCGCCGGGCTCGCCGGCGCCGAGGTTCTGGCCGACCAGCGTGGCCGCGGCGTTCGACATGCCCCAGGCCGGCATCAGCGTGAACATCATCAGGCGGATCGCGATCGTCGCGCCGGCCACCGCCTCGCTGCCGATGGCGGCGAGGATGCGCATCAGGAAGATCCACGCCGTCATGGCCACGATCATCTGGCCGATGCCGCCGAGCGAGGTGCGCACGATGTTCCAGAGGGTCGCCGCGTGCCAGATCGAGCTGCGATGCGCGACACGCGATGTGCTGGCTGCCGCGCAGCAGGATCCACAGCTGCATCGCCACGCCGACGCCGCGGCCGATGACGGTGGCGATCGCCGCGCCCTCGACGCCCAGCGCCGGGATCGGCCCGAGGCCGAAGATCAGGATCGGGTCGAGCACGATGTTCAGGCCGTTGGCCACCCACAGCACGCGCATCGCCACGGCCGCGTCGCCGGCGCCGCGGAAGATCGCGTTGCAGACGAAGAGCAGCATGATGACGACGTTGCTGCCCAGCATCCACTGCATGTAGCGCACGCCGTGCGTCAGCGTCCAGGCGTCGGCGCCCATCAGCTGCAGCAGCTCGCGCGCGCAGACGATGCCGGCGACCGCGAACGGCAGCGAGACCAGCACCGCGATCCAGATCGCCTGCACGGCGCTCGACGGCGGCCTCGTCGCGGCTCGCCCTCGCCGATGCGCCGCGCGACGACGGCGGTCACCGCCATCGCGAGGCCGATGCCGATCGCGTACAGCAGGAACAGGAACGTCTCGGTCAGCCCGACCGTCGCCACCGCCGAGGCGCCGAGCTTGGCGACGAACCAGATGTCGACGACCGCGAAGGTCGACTCGAGCACCAGCTCGAGCACCATCGGCACCGCGAGCAGGAACACGGCGCGCCGCAGCGGGATCTTCGTGTAGTCGGCGTTGGTGCCGCGGATGGCGTCGCGCAGCTCCGCCCACACCGGGCGTTTCCCGGCAGTCACGTCGGGTACATCGACGGTCGACATCGATTTTCAGCTTTCGGCCGAGACGTAGCGGGGATCGTGCGCCGGTCGGGACAGGATGCGCCGCAGGAGCGGCTCGAAGTGCGCGAGCGGGCGCGTCGCGTAGTCGGGGTCGAAAGAGGCCTGGTCCCAGTCACAGAAGGCAACGCAGGCGTCGTACCAGCGGTGGCCCATCAGACGCTCTCGCTGGTGCCGGTCACCGCCGAGGTGGTGGACGTAATAGTAGGTCTGGAACAGGCCATGCTGCTCGACGATCCAGGTCACTTCCGGGCGCACGTAGGCGCAGGATCCCGGCCGCGACCTCGGCGTGGTTGTACGGGGCGAGTTCGTCGCCGATATCGTGCAGCAGGGCCCCGAGCACGAGTTCCTCGTCGGCGCCTGCAGCTTCCGCACGCGTCGCCACCTGCAGCGAGTGCTCGAGTCGCGTGACGGGATAGCCTTCAGCGAGTTGTCGAGCTTGCCGAGCGCCGCCAGCACCCGATCCGGCAATCCCGCCGCGAAGTCGCGCTCCGACTCGTCGAGCAGCAGGTAATCCTCGCGCGTGCCGTCTTCCATCCGGCGAAAACTGACGATCTTCTTCATGGTCGGCCCTCCGCGGCGAGCCGTCGGCGCACGACCCGGTAAAGACTGCGGGGACCGTCGATGTCGATGTAGCAGCCCTGCAGGTGGCGCACGCCCTCGCCCGGGTCGAAACCCGTGCGACCGTGCAGCAGCCGCCGGTTGTCCATCATCAGGAGTTCGCCCGCGGCGAGCAGGAAGCGAATCTCGAATTCCGGCGAGCGCAGCAGGTGATCGAAAGCCCGGCGCGCACGGTAGTAGGCGTGCCAGCTCGCCCGGCAGCCGCAACGGGACGAGATCCAGGCGCGGACTGAAGTGAGATCGCCGCCAACCCCCACCTTGCGCGTCCAGCTCGATGGGCACCGCGCTCGCGACCGCTCGGTTGCTCGCTCCTGGTAGCGGAAGCGGACCGGCGTCGTTGACAGCAGCGCCGAAGGCCTCGGGGTCGCGCAACTGAGGGCGCGCGCCACCGCGAAGCCGTCGACCAGTGTCGAGAGCCGCCCGAGGTCTCGTTGCGAGGGCGGTACGGCGACTGCCTGCCGGGCACCGGGTCGCGGTAGGGATCGTCGGTGTCGGGATCGACGGCAGCGATCGTGTAGGCGGGGTCGCTGGCGTCGCCGTCGAGCGCCACGTCGAGGGCGCGCCGAAATTCGTCTCGCGCGTGAAGCCGAACAGGTCCGCCCACGTCGAACAGCGCGCCCGGCCTGGCCCCCGGCGGACGCCGCTGAAACGATGAAGCCGCTTCGAGAACTGGCGGAGCCACGCGCCGAGCTGCGCGTCATCCGGCTTCGCCGTCCAGGCGAAGCGACGCACTTCTCCCGTCGCCGCGTTCCAGAGCCGCGGTGCGGGCACGTCGTGGTCTGCGGGCGTGA